>JBCBPY010000039.1:0-56127 GCA_039820525.1 Cyanobacteria bacterium J06634_5 | reverse complement strand
AGAGACTTTCGGTAGGGCATCCGCCTTTGAGGCGGTCACACTCATCAAGCCACCGGCTTTGCCGGAGGTGTCTGACTCAGCAGCTAAGCGGGTGCTTTCCATACAAGAACGCCGGGACTTTGTTGTATGGGAACGACGTTGAGGATATCTAGCTGCGCGCAATAGTCTGTATCGACGGTGTTGTTATTGCGCAGTAGACGCTGGCCGTGGCTGGCTTGGTGTAACAGCTCTTTGAGCTCTGTTTGCCACTGTTTATATAGGCTGACTGATGCTAGCGCTGCATCATTGCCGATCAGGTCTGCGTAGCTGAGTTCCGCTTTGTCTATGATGCCTTGAATAATGGCACCGGCACAAACGGTATCCTCTAGGGAGTATTCGCCTTCCCAACCAGAGCCGACGAGCCAGACTGTCTCAGGGGAGTGTTCTAGTAGGTAGTTGACAGTAGCCTTTCGGGTGGTCAGCGCTGCGGTGAGGACTGAGGGTGCTTTTTGGATTCGTTGTAGGCAGCGAGTGCCGTTGGTGGTGCTCATGAAGAGCCGTTTGCCCTGAGTTCGCTCGGGTGAATGATCTAATGGAGAGTTGCCCAGATCAAAGCCATCGACGCGTTTGCCGCCACGTTCGCCTGCCCGGATACGGGCTTCAACCGGCCAGGCTTCGCTGACTTTGAGGAGCTCATCGAGATCGCTAAAGACCTGAATCGCTTCTGCGCCCGCGTTGAACGCTGCGGCCATGGTCGTGGTCGCTCGCAGAACATCGATGGCGATCGCACAGTCTGGCAGGCTGCCTGTAGGGACTTCCTCAGGCGTGTGATAGACAGATATTTTCACTATGTATTTAGCCCGCGCTTGTTTCTATTTCGTTTCTAGTTTTACATTCTACGGAACGACGTTCAAAAACTGCGACGTTATTCCCATAAAGACTCTATGGTTTGCATAGAATCGTTTGCATAGAGTCTTTAGGTGGGGAATTAGGGGCAACGGAGAGGGTGGGATTCGAACCCACGGTACCTTTCGGCACACTCGATTTCAAGTCGAGCGCATTCGACCACTCTGCCACCTCTCCAAGGTGATGCTGAGCGCAAAAAAAACTCACTGCTCAACAGGCTTGGCTATAGTAGCCTGATTTGTCCAATGACGTCTACTGCTGTGCTGATGGATACTCTGTCGGTGAATTTGGGGGAGCTATGTACAGAACTTCTTGGGAGATTTGTTCAAAGGATGAATTGAGCCAAATCAGTGCGATCGCTTCAACTTTCCCTTGATTTAGGGTCACCAGAGAAAAGCTGCGTCGGGTGCCTGCGTCGGTTTCTTCAATTCGGGGAACATTGGCCGCATTGAAGTAGACAGTCCCGGTGAGGCCTGTGACGACACGGGTGCGCTGCTGCTGAGAATTGTTTTTGAGGGTGTGGTGCATGTGGCCAAAGGCGACTAGGGGCACGCGCTTGCCGGACTGTTGCGTGAGGGCGATCGCATTGGCAAAATCTGGATCGCCATAGTCGCCACCACGTTTGCCCCAGTCTCTACCACAGGGGTCTTCTGGTTGTTCGCCTAGGCCGTAGGGGCCCACGTGCCCCAAAAAAATCAGCGTATTATGGTCTGCTTCATCTGCGGCTGAGAGAATTAGGTCAAAGGATTCGTCAAAGCTTCTGACATCAAATCTGTCACGGTAAAACTTGCGGTAGCGCCACTTGGAGCCGCCCCAGCTGAAGGGCCTACCGCCCACGATGGTGAGGCCCAGCTCAGGAAATTCTCGTTTGCCAAATCCCACATGAGCTTCGCCCAGCAGATCCATCTGTAGCTGCACCCAGTCTTCTTGGGTGCGGTCATAGGGGCAGTTGTTGATGCCTTTTTTGCTGGCTGAGTAGTAGGCATCGTGGTTGCCCATTACAGCGGCTTTGGGGACTTCAACAGCGGCAATCCTACGAACCACCTCAACTGCTTCGTTGCCATAGTCTCCAACGAACAAAGCTAAGTCAACGTTGAGATGTTTGAGCGCGGCGTTGTCTTCTAAGTCCCATAGGTCATGGATATCGCCAATGACCGCTATTTTGATGATGGATTTTGGCACGGAAAATACACTTGGTGACCGGTGGATAACGTAACAGCCTTTCCAGGTTAGCGCTTTGGCGGCGGGAAACCGTTAATTTGTGTTTTGGTGGTGCTGAGCCGGGTGCCCAGAGTGGTCAAAGGGTTCTACTGTTTTACAAGGTATGGGTCTTACTAAGGTGTTGGTAACGGTTTTGGTACAGGTGTTGTCGTGGGGGCTACTATGACGAATCAAATTATTTTCATAGCTTTAGACGGCTTGCTGAGCGGCTTTGATGCCGAGCGTGAGGCGTTGACGCAGGAAATTGCGCAGTTGCAGGCTCGCGATATTCCGGTGATTGTGTTTACCGATCGCGATCGCGCTGAAGTTGAGCCGATTCGAGAGCAGCTGGGCTTAACAGCGCCTTTTATCACGGAAAGTGGCAGCGGCATTTTTACGCCTGTGAGCCACAACCCTTTTGATCCGGCCTTGGGTGAAAAAGACGGTGACTATTATGTAGAGATTTTGGGCTGTCCTTATGTGCAAGCGCGCGCCGGGTTGCGGGTGATTGCCAATGTCATTTCTCATCCGCTCAAGGGCTTTGGAGATTTTACGGTGGATCAGCTGAAGCGGTTTGCGAAGATTTCCGAAGAGGTGGCTCATCAAGCCAAGGCGCGCGAGTTTAGTGAGCCTTTTATGACGCCTAAGGCGGTGGAGGCCGACACCCTAATGCAGGCCGCTGAGGAAATGGGCTTTGGGGTCGTGTTGCGATCGCCTGAAGAAGGCCGCTTTTCTGAACTGGTGGGCGCGGGTGCGGGTATTGTTCCGGCTATCCAGGCGCTGGTGGCGGCCTATCAGAATCAGCTACCTGAAGGCGAGGTGCTGCAAGTCGTTGGCGTGAGCGATCGCACTGACGATCTCAACGCATTATCTCAAACCTATCGGCAGGATCATCAATCAGTACATTGGGCGGGGCTTGTAATGTCACCTGGGGGTAAGAAGCCTGTGAATCAGCTATCTGATGATGCCCCTGGTAGCTGGCTATCTGTGGCGCTCCCTCTCCTGAGTTCTGGTAATCCCTCTCCTTTGGCTTAACGATACTTCGGACAGTCTTTCGAGTTCGAAGACGTCAAACGTAGAAAGCTTTTGATGCAGTCTTAGTTGCTGTGAAGGATTGTCGAGGCTATGCTCTGTACACTTTTGGTGAATTTGACTATAATTAAAATCCAGTAATTGGTAGTTCAAATCAATATTTAATAGAAGAGAGGAAAGTTTGTGTTTGCCACTGCTAGCTCGCCCACCCCTAGAACGGCTGCTGATGCGGCGCTGCCAAAAGATTTGTTTGGTGCGATTGAACAGCTTAAAAAGGAGCTGAACGCGGTCGTTTTAGCCCATTACTATCAGGAGCCTGACATCCAAGACATTGCTGATTACATCGGTGATTCTTTGGGCCTTTCGCAGAAGGCGGCGACCACAGAAGCCGATGTAATTGTGTTTGCTGGGGTTCACTTTATGGCAGAAACTGCCAAAATTCTGAATCCCAATAAGTTGGTGCTTTTGCCGGATTTGGAAGCGGGCTGTTCGCTGGCAGATAGCTGCCCACCCGATGAATTTGGTGCGTTTAAGGCAGCGCATCCTGACCATATTGTGATTTCCTACATCAACTGCACCGCTGAGATTAAGGCGATGAGTGACCTCATTTGCACCAGCTCTAATGCGGTGAAGTTAGTCAATCAGCTCCCAGCAGAGCAAAAGATTATTTTTGCGCCGGATCGCAACCTGGGCCGGTATGTGATGGAGCAAACCGGGCGAGACATGGTGCTTTGGCAAGGTAGCTGCATTGTGCACGAGACATTTTCTGAAAAGAAGATGTTGCAGCTGAAGATGGAGCATCCAGACGCGGAGATTATTGCGCACCCGGAGTGTGAGCAAGGGTTGCTAAGGCATGCGAGCTTCATTGGTTCGACGACAGCGCTGCTGAACTATGTAGAGGTGAGCCAGAGTGATCGCTTTATCGTTGCGACCGAGCCGGGAATTATTCACCAGATGGAAAAGCAGGTCCCTAAGAAGCACTTTATTCCTGCGCCCCCTGAGGCAAACTGTGCCTGCAATGAGTGCCCCTACATGCGTCTGAATACGTTAGAGAAGCTGTATTGGGCGATGAAGAATAAAACGCCTGAGATTACCCTCCCTGCTGAGATTCAAGATGACGCCCTAGCACCGATTGTGCGGATGCTGGAGATGAGCGCGAAGTAGCGTTTTGCGTTGGGTGTGCAGTGGGCAAGACCCCATAGACCAAAAACAGCAGATAAAAAGATCAGTAAAAAGGACTGTAGCCATTAGAGCGCTACAGTCCTTTTCCTTTCAACAGACTTTTTTGTGAATCCTGTCACGGGTGGTCGTGCGGAAAGGCGAGGTGTGAGTGAGTGATTACCTGGACAGGTGCTCTCGGAGTTGGAATGCGAGCATGTCTATGATGTTTTTGCCACCTTGGTTGAGCGCGGCAGTTGCGGTTTGTTCAGCTTGGCTGACAACAGAGTCGGGCAGGTTTAGTAGGCTGACTAGCTGGTTGTACGCCTCGCTTTCTGCCTGATTGACCAAGGCCTCGTCAGGCGTGCGGGCGCTGGCATTGATGACTTCGTAAGAGAGCCGAAGGACGACTTCTTTCTCGTCGTCGGTGGTGAGTTTGGCGACGGCCTCTTCTAGCGGAATGTCTTGAACAAAATATTCTTGCAGCTGCTGCTGTAGGTAGACTTGCTGCTCAGGATCGGTGGCAAATAGCTGACTGAATCGGGTGAGCATGGTGTCCACTTCTTTTTGCTCTAAGTTGTCGTCGGCCCAGGCCATAGAAAGCACAACCCGAAGCAAGTTCATTTGGCGTGGAGAGATTGGGGGCGGTTGGATGTTCATTCTCAAGCTTTCACCTCTTAGCCGGCCCCTTTAGGGCCAAATCACACAGTTGATGCCATCTCACTGTAAGAAGTGCTTGGGTGAAAACGGCAAAGTACCCTACAAAAATTAAAGAAGTGTGTGGCCTATGCCTAGCAGAACACTAGCCCATTTTGGAAAGATGCCGGAGACTTTTCATATCGGTGAGGCGAATGATGTCTTTTTCGGTGTCGATAGTTAGCCAGTTTCGCGAGGCTAGCTTTTGTAGAATTTTAGGAACTTCCTCGACTTTGACATCGGCGACTTCGGCGAGATCTTTGGCGGGGATATTGAAAATTTCGTAGAGGTCGCCTTTTTGTTCTCCGTAGGCTTCGGCGATGTCTACCAGGGTGTACACCATTTTGATGCCGGGCGCTTTGTTTCGCAGCTGAAAGCGCTTTTGGGTGTGCTTTAGTCGCTGCACCATGCTTTGTAGCATGCGGTGGTGGAGCTGAGGATCGTTAAAGAGCGTTTTGATGAAGAGCTGGGCGGGGATGCTGACGAGTTCTACTCGGGAGAGGGCGGCGACGTCTGTGGAGCGTGGAGACTCGTTGAGGACCGCCATCTCACCAAAATATTCGCCTTTCCCAAGGATGACTAAGGTAACGTAGCCATCGCCTGATTGGACGCGCACTTTTGCCCAGCCGGATGCGATCAGGTATACCGCGTTACCCCAGGAGTCTTCCATGAGAACGGTGCGGCCTGCGGGGCATTCGTTGAAGGTGGAGCCCTCATGCAAAATTTTGAGTGTTTCTGGGTTAGCGGCTTTGAAGAGTGGGAAAAGGTCGCTAAATGCCTCGGCAGGCATGGGGAGGGATGATAAGGCGGTCAGGGACATGGCGCAGGTTGAAAGCGTGTGGGTAGAAGGCGTGAACGACGCGGCAGCTTTTGCGAGTTGCTTTCGTAGGTTACCCAGCTGGGTCTAACAAGCTGTAGTTGATGTTTCGGAGTGCGGGTTTAATCAATTGTTTCCATAAGGTGCTTGTGAGTGGGTGAGGGCCAAGGGTTTGGATGTTAGGACGGTGCAGGTGCCTGGAACTTAGCGGAACCGGCGGCGGCGATGGAGACCAATAGGCAGGCAATGAGCGATCGCACTGACAGCGTTTCTCCCAAAATAAAAAAGCCAGCAACTACGCCGGCCATGGGTTCCAGGCTGAGCATAATGCCAAACACTTTGACGGGAAGCCGCCGCAAGGCCATCATTTCGCATGAGTAGGGAATGGCGGTTGAGAGCATCGCAACGCCTGCGCCCATGGCCAAAAGCCTGGGATTGAGCAGGGCCGACCCGGCGGTGGCAATGCCGATAGGTAACAGTAGGACCGTGCTGATGGCTAAGGCCCAGGCGAGCCCTTCAATGCCGGGTAGCTTTTGCCCAACCTGAGCGGCGAGGAGAATATATAGCGCCCAGCAGATGCCTGCTAGGAGTGCTAGGGTGATTCCCCAAGGATCGACAGTCGCGCCGCTTAGGGGGGTGAGTAGAATCACACCGACGCCCGCCAGGATGGCCCAAACGCTATCTAGCCTGCGCTGAGATTTGAGGATGGAGAGGCCCAGCGGCCCAGAAAATTCTAAGGCGATCGCAATCCCAAGCGGAATGCGGGCAATGGCAGCGTAAAAAAACGAATTCATTAGGGCAAACACTAGGCCAAAGGTGATGATGGCTTTGAGGTTTTGCCGAATTTTGCTGTGCCACCTCAGCCGCCACAGGGTGAAAAGCATCATGGCGGAAAAGCTCACCCGTAGGGACACGACGCCCCACATACCCAGTTCGGTGAAAAGAGATTTGGCGATCGCAGATCCAAACTGCACGGACACGATGGCGAGCAGCACCAGCACCGTTGGTGACGGCTGCTTAACAGAAGAGAGAGGGGTCATGGTTTGGGGCCTAGGCGCGATCTATCAGTGCGATCACTGTAATAAAGCCTTTGATTCTAATGCTTTATTTCGATTGCGATCACTAAAAGCACACAAAAACTGACGATTCTTACGGTCTCTGACTAATGACCTCTGACTAATGGCCTGTAACGATGGCCTCTAAACGACTGCTTGAGCGACTGCTTGAACGACTGCTCTCGCCTGAGCTATTTCACACTGACAAAGCGGTCCTGTGCGATCGCTCTAAGCCGCTGCAAATCTTCCCGGCGCGATACGGATAAAGGCACTGTTGCCTTAATGGTGTGCTCAATGAGCGCCGTATTAACCGGGCACTTTTCGTAGAGGGCATGGTACAGCGACGTGACAATCGCCTGCTCAATTTCTGCCCCGCTGAAGCCATCGCTGGCCGCGACCAAAAGCGGCAGATCGAACGCTTTTGGCGCTTGATGGTGCCGGGCCATGTGAATTTGAAAAATGGTGGCGCGCTCTTGCGCATCGGGCAAATCTACAAAAAAGATTTCATCAAAGCGGCCCTTCCGTAACAGCTCTGGGGGCAGCGCCGAGATGTCATTGGCTGTTGCGACCACGAAGACTTCTTCTGACTTTTCCTGAAGCCAAGTGAGAAAAGAACCAAACAGCCGCTGGCTGAGTCCGCCATCCGTATCGCTGCCGCTTTGGCCCATGCTTTTTTCGATTTCATCGACCCATAAGATCGCGGGCGAGAGCTTTTCGGCGAGGCCGACGGCCTGCCGAAAATTCTTTTCTGAAGACCCCACGTACTTGTCGTACAGCTTGCCAGTGTCGAGCTTGAGCAAGGGCATTTGCCACTGGCGGGCGATCGTTTTGGCCGCTAAAGATTTGCCACAGCCTTGAATACCGACGATCAAAATGCCTTTGGGTGGCGTGAGGCCGTAGCTTTTGGCCTGATCGCTGTAGCCCGTGCGAGCGCGGTTCAGCCACTGGCTAAGGTTTTTGAACCCGCCTAGCTGCGCGGTGTTTTTTTCTGGGGGGATGTAGTCGAGCAGTCCGGTTTCGCGGATGACCTGGGTTTTGCGCTCTAGCACACGGCCAATGTCGCTGGCGTCGAGCTTACGATCCGCGAGGGCGGCGTAGGCGATGACCTTTTTGGTTTGTTTGAGGGTCATCCCCTGAACCGCTTTAACCAGATGCTGAGCCTCTTGAGTGGACAGCTCGACCTGAACCCGACCGCGAAACGAGCGGATGGCCGCGTCAATGGCTTTTTTGAGTTCGGCGGGGCCCGGTAGCGGCAGGTCGAAATAGACGGCCTCGTGGGCGATTTCCTTAGGAAGAGACACCTGCTCTCCGGTGAGGATAACGGCGGATTGGTTGTAGCTGAAAGCGTGAGTCACTTCGCGAAACTGCCGCGCAATCACGGCCTCTTCTAAGTGCCGGTCAAAATCCTTGAGCCAGTAAACGCCGCGTGTGGATAGATTGTGAATGTGACGTAGAAGATCCAGCGGGTCGGCGGTTTGTTCAATCACCTGAGGGCGATTGGCGCCCGGTGGGCTGAACTCGTCATTCCAAGGGTTGTTGCTGCCCTGCAATCGCCCCATACCCTGCGCCACGCTCCAGTCGAAGCCCATAATTTGCAGCTCGTGTGTAGCTTGGTCAAGCAGGGCTTGGACCCGTTCCTCTTCCACCGTTTCGATCACAATGATGGGATGGAACGACATCAGCAGCGTTTGCAAGTGGTGAAGGCTACGGGTAAATGTGCTGTGTGTAGATGGGCTGTGCGTAGATGCGGTGTGTGCAGACGGGCTGACAGAAGGCATGGGTGCAACGGGTTCGGTTGACCTACTTAGGATGCCCGGTTTCTGGCGTAGGAGACGGCGGGGTAGGTTTGGCTGGTGTAGGGTTGCCGTTCGTTGGAAGATTGGGTTTGTCGCTGAGCGGTAGGGCGACGGCTCCGGTCGGTTCTAAGGCGAACTGGAAGCGGTTATTGGGTGCGATTTTCCAATGGTTGAGCACGTCTTTAATGAGCAGCTCTTGGAGCCAGGTTTTGGCAACAACCGTTAAAGGAAGGGCCAGCAGGAGGCCGAGGAAGCCGAAGATGCTGGCAAAGAAGATTTGGGCGACCAGCGTGAAGGCGGGGAGCAGTGAGACTTGGTGGGCCATGATGGTGGGCGTGACCCAATAGGATTCGATTTGCTGAATGATGATGTAGAAAATAATGACTGCGATCGCCTTCCACGGTTCATCAGACAGCAGGGCAACTACCACGGGAAAGACCATGCTGAGCGTGGGCCCCAGGTTAGGAATAAAGTTGAGAATGCCGGCGAGTAGCGCATGGGCAAAGGCTAAATCGACCCCTAAGATGATCAGGCCGATGAAGCTCAACAAAAAGATAAAGAGCGAGCTGATAATGATGCCACCGAGCCAGTTGCCGAGTGCCAGCTCGCACTTGCCAAAGATTTCGCGAGCGCGCTGCCGATAAAACGACGGGAAAAGCAACAGGACGCCATCGAGGTAAGCCCGTGGGTTGCTTAGCATCATCAGGGCCAAAATGGTGACGAATAGCGTTTGAATGACAACTTTTAGCGAGGAGTTGAAGATTTTTAGCGAGGAGTTAAAGACAGAGAAGAAGTTGCTAAAAACGTCGAGTACGGGTGAGTCTGGGGAGCTGAGCCACGCCAGAAACTCGTTGAGTTCGGGTAGGCGGATCCGCTCGGGGAGGAGCGTTTGGAGCTGGATAATGCGATCGGGCAGGGTTTGCGCAAAGCTGATGAGCAGCTCAATGAGTAGCCTGAACTGATCGACAAAGGGTGGCACGATGCCCAAAATAAACAGCGCTGAAATGAGAACGGAAATAAACAGCGCAATGGGAATCGCAAAGCGGCGCGGAATGTTGAAATCTTGGATGCGACGGGTGAGACTGTTGAGCGCGATCGCAATGACCACTGCTGTAAAAGAAAGCAGCAACAGCGGTCTAATAGCCCATAAAATGTAGCCTGCCGCTACCAGACACAGCAGACTGATCCAGTCACCTAGCTTCATGGCCGATGCTTTCCTCTTAAATAAACGGGGGCAGAAATAACCCTATTTCTGCGGGTGAGATATGGGAGTTTGGCCTATTGTATCTGAGGGATTGAGCAGTTTGGTTTTGCTCTTTGGTTTGGTGCTAGCTTAGGGGCAAACGGCCCGCTGAAACAGCCTGTCGAAATGGCCTTTTGAAACGGCCTGCCAAACGGTCTTTTCAAAAGGGCCTGCTAAAAGGGCCTGTTAAAACGGTCTGCTAACTTCGCTTTCTAGCGCTTGCCTATGCCTCAAGAGTCGTCATCTCGCCCTCTATCCAATCGGCAGAACCCAGATCGACAAAGTTCAGACTGGCAGAGTGCCTCTATAAAGGTGCCCCCTGAGAGCTGGGTGAAAACGGTTGAGCACCTTTCCAAATTGCCTACGCCTAAGTGGGGGGCTCAGCTACTGTGGGCGAGGGGGCTAAGGTCAGCCGACTCGCTGAAAGGATTTTTACGGGCCGCAGACTACGAACCAGCGAGTCCATTTGGGTTTGGCGAGGAGATGACGCTAGCGGTAGAGCGGCTGGTGTTGGCCAGGGCACAGGCTGAGAAAATCGCTATCTGGGGCGATTTTGATGCCGATGGCGTGACCTCAACTGCAGTGCTGTGGGACGGTCTGCGGCAGTTTTTTCCTAAGCCGGATCAGCTCATTTATTTTATTCCCAACCGACTCAAAGAATCTCATGGTTTGTCGACGCGGGGGATTCATCAGCTGGCCGATGAAGGGGTAACGCTGATTGTTACCTGCGATACGGGCAGTACGAACCCCACGGAAATTGAACAGGCTCAGGCCCTGGGCATGGATGTGATTGTGACTGACCATCACACGCTGCCGACGGAGCGGCCAAAGGTCGTGGCGATTATCAATCCGCGATCGCTTCCCCCTGAACATCCGATGACCTCCCTTTCGGGCGTTGCGGTGGCTTACAAACTCATTGAGGCGCTGTATGAAACGCTGCCCGATGTGCCCACGCGCGCCCTGCACGAGCTGGTTGATTTGGTGGCGATTGGTCTGATTGCCGACTTGGTCGAGCTGACGGGCGACTGTCGGTATTTGGCGCAGGTGGGCATTGCGCAGCTGCAAACCCACCTCAAAACAGATCAGCCCTTGCGACCGGGGGTGGCCCGGTTACTACAGCTGTGTAAACGAGCAGGCGATCGCCCCACCGATATTTCCTTCGGCATTGGTCCTCGAATTAATGCTGTGAGCCGAATCTACGGCGATGCGAGCTTTTGCGTAGAGCTGCTCACTAGCCGTGATGCCGAGCGCTGCCAAGCGCTGGCTGAAAAGGCTGAGTTGGCGAATGCGAGGCGTAAGGCGCTGCAAAACGATGTGCTCCAGCAGGTGAACCGCCAGCTAGACACGCGAGATTTATCGACGATGGGAGTGATTGTGCTGTGCGACCCGCAGTGGCCCGTTGGTGTGCTGGGGCTGGTGGCCGGTCAGGTCGCGCAGCAATATGGTAAGCCTACGATTCTGCTGACGGCGGAGATGACGGCGGAAATTGCCGAGCGACCCTCAGCTGAGCGTGACTTGGCAAATAGTCAGGCGGCTGAGTCCGTCACCAAAAAAATGCTGGCCCGTGGCTCGGCCCGCTCGGTGAATCAGATTGATCTGTATGACTTGGTGAACTCGCAGGCTCATCTTTTAAAAGGCTTTGGTGGACATCCTTTTGCAGCGGGCTTAAGCCTGTGGCTGGACGATTTACCGATGTTTACAGCGGCGATCAATCAGCAATATCGACAGAAAATGGGCGGGCGAGTGAGCCAGCCAACGGTTAAGACGGATTTGACCGTAACGGTGGCTGACTTGGGCCGAGACCTTTTTAAGGAGCTGAAGCTTTTAGAGCCGTGCGGGATGGGGAATCCGGTGCCTAAGCTGCTGATCTCAAACTGTTGGTTTGAAGATGTGTGGCATCAAAAGCTGAAGGATCGCACGGGTTCTAAGGTGGGCTATATCAAAGCGAGCTTTAACCTGTGCGATGAGAGTCAACCCCAGCGAGGATTTCCTGGGCTTTGGTGGGGCCACTATAAGGATGACTTGCCGCCAGGGCGCTGGGATGTGGTGGCGGAGCTGGACTTTAATAGCTATTCAAAGCAGTATGAGATTCGCTTGATTGCAATACGGCCTGCGATCGCGCCTTCGACTCGTGATGCTGCTCAAGCCTCTACAGCAGATGACTGGCTGCTTGATTATCGACTTGATTCGGCAACCGCTTTAGCCGGCACCTCAGCGGATAGCTTATCGCCTGAGTTATTGCTGAGCGAATGCCCTACCCAGTGGCAGGAGCTGCTGCTATGGCAACATCAGGCTAGCCGAGACCACAAATCACTAGCGCTGGCCTATGCCTCGCCAGTTGCAGTTGACCCGATAGAAAAATGGACGAGGCTGCTGGGCTTGGCTAAGTTTGTTAGTCGTAAGCAGCAGGCAGTGACCCGAGAACGGTTAGGAGCGGTTTTGGGTGTGTGCGATCGCACACTGATGCTGGGCCTAGAAGCTTTGTCTCATGCGGGTTTTATTGTCAAACACTCAGCAATAGACATTCGTATTCAATACGAGCCTCAAAATACGCTTAAAGATGATCGAGCGGAGAGTACGCTGAGTTATTTTTTAGCCGCCTTACAGGAAGAGCATTTTCGCCGTCAATACTTTTACCAAGCCCCTGTTTCCGCATTGCAGGCTGCTTTGGGTGTGGAAGGTCTACAGGCCGAATGAGGCCGAATGATCAGCCGTGTCACAACCCGAAATGTCACCATATGATGACAAGTAAGTTTTTATACTCATTGCACTTTTGAGGTAAAACGGTAACAATAGATACAGAAAAGCAACCCGTTCATCTTTTCTAGGACAGCTGCGTTGACATTCAACTACTCGCTGCTGACTTTAGTAAAAGACGGAAGTAGGAATAATAAGCTTAGCCAAACGGCTAGCCGTAGTTCCGAAGGAACGCGCCTCTTAAACCCTATAAACCAAATTCTTTGAGGCGAATACCATGCAACTCTCTTATCGTGGCGTTAAGTACAATACTTCAAGCCCTGCTGTTGAAGTATCTGAAAGTCAGGAAGTCGGTCAATACCGCGGTGCTGTTTACCATATGCGCCGTGCGGTGAACGTGGCTGCCCGTAAGTCCAACGATGTTCTGAAGTACCGTGGCGCTGTTGTTCGATAGCCAATTGTGACTCAGTCAACTGTGACTTAGTCAACTTAGCTAACTGTGACTTAGCCGACTGTGACCTAGTCATAGTCAATCGTGACTTACCGACTTGTTCGGTAGGTTAATGACCCAAAGAAGGGGTGTGTTCTCGAGAGAACGCACTCCTTTTTTGATTGCTGTATGATGAGCACGGGCGACGACAGGTGCGGTCACCAGTGAGCTTGTTGGGTGTTAGGCCAAGGCCGACGAATGAACTGTGGGAGCGCAAAATACAGATGCTGGAATTTATCGTCGGACTGGCGGTTGGGTTGATACTACTAATCGTTGGGCGCAGGCGAGATAGTGAAAAGCTCAGACGATTGTTTTCACGTGTAGAAGACAGGCAACCGCTGCCTGATTTGGGCTATGACACGCAGCTTGCTAGCGCGATCGCGACTCGTCAGGCTCAGGCCGCAACGCTGAGTGAGCAACTCCAAGATTTTCGCCAAGTGCTGCAAAATGCACCCGTCGGCTACCTTGAAGTGGATGAAGAAAATCGGTTGCTGTGGTGTAACCATAGGGCTCAAGAGTATTTAGATATTGACCAAGGCGACTATGCTCAGCCGCCCTTACTGCTTGCGGTTGTGCGCTCTTATGAGTTAGACCAGCTGGTTGATCGCACCCGTAAGCGTCAAGAAATCTGTGAATCTTGCTGGACGTTTAACTCTATTTCTACCGATCCCTCCAATTATTTAGAGCGGCCCGCCTATCCTTTGCAGGGCCATGGTCTTCCGATAGGCCGTGGGCACGTCGGCGTTTTCCTGGCGAATCGACAGGAGGCCGTGATGCTCGCTCAGCAGCGCGATCGCTGGATTTCAGATGTTGCACATGAGTTAAAAACGCCACTCACCTCCATTCGCCTAGTGGCAGAAACCCTGCAATCGCGGGTTGCGCCCGATTTAACGCTTTGGGTCGATCGGCTATTGGATGAAGTGATTCGTCTGAGCCGGTTGGTCGATGACGTGCTCAATATGAGTAATCTTGAGCAGCGTCAGAAGGCCAGCCAAAGCGAGCCCGGTGAAGATGCCGATTTGGTGAGCCTGGTTCAGGCCGCGTGGCAAAGCCTGGAGCCTTTAGCAGGGCTAAAACACGTTGACTTGATTTATGAAGGGCCCTCCCAACTGATTGCCCAGGTCAACGTTAGCTTGATGCACCGAGTATTTTTTAACCTGATGAGCAATGCCGTGAAGTACTCGCCCGCTGGTGAGTGTGTTCGGGTTCGCCTGAGTACATCGATTGGGTTAGAGGCTCAGAATACGCCTGAGGATACGCATCGTAACCATTTGAAAACTCAATCGAGTATAAATTCTGACACGGCCTCTGCGCCTGTGGGTGTGGCGGGAGCTGCTGGCCTTCGACCTGGGATTTTGATTGAAGTGTTTGACTCAGGCGTGGGGCTTGCTGAGAAGGATTTGCCCTATGTCTTTGATCGGTTTTATCGTGCTGATCCGGCCCGTAGTCGGGAAGAAAAATCGGACAACTTTGTTGTTGACGGTGTTGAGGCACGCGGTGAAGGCGGCCAATCTCGCTTGAAATCGGCTGAAATTGCTGAAATTTCTGGTAGTGGAACGGGGTTGGGGCTAGCGATTGTCAAACAAATCGTGATGTCTCATGAGGGACGCGTTGATGCCAACAACGATCCTGAAACCGGGGGTGGCTGGCTACGTGTGTGGTTGCCCAGCGGACGGCTGGTGGAAACGGTTGCCTAAGGAGCACCTTGGAGCAGATTTTTTGAAGAGAGTGTGATGGCGCGATCGCCTATGATTACGGGGATCAACGGAGACGAGAACTACGGAAAAGCTCTCTCGACAGGCTTATCGCCGTGTTGTCGGTATTTACCGTTTGTTTTTAGATAATGGTTGTATGAAATCTTGCCTATTCGGTGGAGTTACCCCCTTGTGGATCTCCGGAGATAACTGCTTGAATGGGTATGTATTCATAGCGCGAACAAGTAGAGCAAACAAGCGCCAGTCGAACAAGCGCTAAATAGAACCCTCCGCTGTTGACTCATACAGTTATTGGCTCACACAGTCGGATCGCGTAATTGCTCTGTTGCCTCCACACAAGGTAAACGTATGGCTGACTACACTCACAAGTACGCTTAAATTAAGTACGCTTAAGTGGGTGACTACAGCGTCGTATCTTTTATGACCGAAAGGCTTCAAAAACTCCTCTCTCAACGAGGAATTGCTTCCCGCCGTCAGTCTGAAAAGCTGATTGCCAGTGGTAGGGTTACCGTTAACGGCAAGGTTGCTCAACTCGGTCAGCAAGCAGATGCCAATGTGGACTGTATCTGTGTGGACGGTGTAGAGCTTAGCGCACCGCCCCCTTGTGCTTACTACTTACTCCATAAGCCTAAAGGCGTTGTTTCAACTTGTCAGGACCCTCAGGGGCGCAAGACGGTTTTAGCGCTAATTGATGAGTCTGCCCGTAAGGGTTTGCATCCAGTTGGTCGCTTAGACGCCAGTTCGACAGGGGCACTTTTGATGACGAACGATGGTCAGTTCACCTACCAGCTGACACATCCTCGCCACCAAATGCCCAAGGTGTATGAGGTTAAGGTTGTTGGCGCTCCCACTCAGACGGTTTTACGCCATTGGCGTTCAGGCGTGATGCTAGAGGGGCGCAAAACCTTACCCGCCGAGGTCTCTGTGCTAAGGCGACTAGCTAACAACAAAACGCTTTTGAGCGTGACCTTGAGAGAGGGGCGAAATCGACAGATTCGCCGTGTTGCTGAGAGTTTGGGTCACCCTGTGACAGCCTTGCACAGAACACAAATTGGCTCATTATCGCTGGGAAAGTTGCCCCGAGGCCGCTATCGTTTACTTACGAATGCAGAGGTCACTCAGCTGAAGCGACCCTCGACTGATTTTTCCGGTTAAAGATTGTGGTTTGCCTCTGCAGAACTGCCCCGCAGAACTGACACAATGCGCTCACAGCCTAAAACTGTCACGTAATAGACTGGAAAATATAGTTGCTCACATCTGTAGAGAGTGCTGATGAGCCAGTATCGA
Source organism: Cyanobacteria bacterium J06634_5 (assembly GCA_039820525.1). Taxonomy (GTDB): domain Bacteria; phylum Cyanobacteriota; class Cyanobacteriia; order Phormidesmidales; family Phormidesmidaceae; genus Phormidesmis. The sequence goes on along the minus strand of JBCBPY010000039.1, from coordinate 40,056 downwards.
TGAGCCAGTGTCGATGCTGATTTCAATCCTAAACCGTTGATTTTATTCTACGATCAGCCATTTCGCGCTTATTTTGACTGAGATGCTGTGATAAGGATGCTTTTATAAGTTTTTCAGGTTACTTCGAAATCCTGACTTGTTTGAACATCGCCCCTGTTTTTGTTTTAACTGCCTACCGACCATCTTTGCTGACCGCCATCGCCGAACACAATGAAGCAAAAAGCTCGCACAAAAGAACCTACCGCCCAGCAGCTACAGCAGGAGCAGCTTTATTCTTTAGGAAATATGCTCAAACAGGCGCGCGTACAGCGTGGTCTGTCTTTAGAGTCGATTGAAAAGCGTACGTTGATTCGTCAAGCGCTGCTTTCGGCCCTAGAAGATGGTCATATGGCTGATCTGCCCGAACCGATTTATGTGCGTGCGCTGCTGCGTCGGTATGGCAATGCGCTGGGCTTAGATGGCGAGTCGTTGGCAAGTCAATTTTTTACGCGTCCGGTGGTGCAGCCCCCCCGCTCTTCTTGGAAAGATTCTCCGGCGGCTCAGCTGCGTCCGCTGCATTTGTACGGCGCGTATGTGCTGCTAATTATGGGCGCGGTGAGTGCGCTTTCCGGTCTGCTACAGCGTAACGCGCCAGATATGACGGCTCAGCCGATTTTAGACCCCCAGGCAATTGAACAGCTAATGCCTAAGCAGACGGCTGCGGCGAAACCGGAAGCACCGGTTGCAGAAAAGCCTAAGCCCCAGTCTAAGCCGGTTGAAGTGAATTTGGTGTTGACTGGTCAGTCTTGGGTGCGGGTGATTGCCGACGGCTCGACCGAGTTTGAGGCGATTTTGGAGCAGGGCGAGACCCGCTCTTGGGATGCGGATAAGTCGATTACGGTGCGTGTGGGTAATGCGGGCGGCGTGATGTATTCTTACAACCGGTCTAAGGCGGAGCCCATGGGCGAGTTGGGGATGCCGGAAGAAAAGACTTTTGGACCTAATGTGAGTTTGGTGCCTGTTCAGTAGAGGCGGCGAAAGCGCTTGCGTTTGCTTCTTTGTGTATCAGCTTTATAGCTTTGGAAGCGTCTGAGTCGTGTTACGACCGGGCGCTTTTGTTTGGCTGGTTTTCGTGGGATCGTTTCGTGAGGGGCTGCTTTTGGTAAGGGTGGTTTTGGTGGGGAGCGTGATAGTGGCTAGGGTGCCTGTATTGGGCTTGTCGGCACAGCTGGTGAGGGTGAGCTGGCCCTGGTGGTTTTCGGTAATGATTTTTGCGATCGCAAGTCCGAGCCCTGAGCCACCGGCACTGCGGCTGCGGGCAGGATCAACCCGGTAAAAGCGATCAAAAATTCGCGTGAGATCTTTTTCTGGAATGCCGATCCCAGTATCTTGGATAGTAATGGTGATTTGGTTGGCGGTGTGAGCCAGGTTGACGGTGATGCTACCGGCGGTGGTGTAGCGAATGGCGTTGGCGATGAGATTGGTAAACAGGCGGGTGAGCTGATCGGGATCGCCTTGGATGGGGAGTTGGGTGTGGTCTGAGTGGTAGATGAGCTTGAGGGCTTTTTCTTGTGCGATCGCCTGTTGTTCTTCGGTGACGTCTTTGAGTAACTCGGCCAGATTGGTGACTTCCCTACGCATTGGGACTAGGCCGCTTTCTTGTCTGGCCAAAAACAACAGATCGTCAACGAGCCTGCCGAGCCTGCGGGTGAGGCGTTCGACCACTTCAAGCTGGCTGCGCTGAAACTGTTCATCCGGATCGGCGAGGGCCACCTGAACGTTGGTTTGAATGACGGCGATGGGATTGCGCAGCTCGTGAGAGGCGTCGGCGGTGAACTGCTTGAGCTGTTGGTAGGAGTCGCGCACGGGCCGCATGGCAAGGCCAGAGAGGAACCAGCCAATGCTGGCAACGATGGTGAGCATGACGCTAATGCCCAGGGCCAAGTCAATAATGAGCTGGCGGCTAGGCTTGGAGACTTCGAACCAGGGATGGCTCACTCGGATGTAGCCGAGTAGCTGCGAGCCTGAGTGGACGCGCTGGGTAATTTGTCTCAGGGTGAGGCCATCGGCAGGGATGATGGTTTCTCCTTTAGGGTTTACATGAAGCGGAATATTGTGAGGGCGGGCGAAGGTGGTCCAGGCGAGGTTGCCGTCTGGGGTGAACCATTCAAGATCGATGCGATCGTCTTCGCTGGCTTCTTCGTTGTTGCGGAAGCTGGCTTCGATGTTGACGTGTAGCTCGGGCTGGGTGATGCCTGTGGCGGTGAGCATTCTGCTGACGTCAGGGGTGGGTTCGATGATCAGCGATCGCTCAACGACTTCGATCACATGGTTGAGGGTGTCATCTACGCGTTCGACAAGCGTGCTACGGACGTAGGTGTAGACGCCACTGGCAAAAAGCAGAAGAAGAATTGCCGTAACACTGGTGTACCAAAGGGCGAGGCGGCGGCGGGTGGTTTGGAACATGAATGGCTAGGCGACTGCCCTCTCAATGCCAGCGATTAGCTGCCCGATTTCTTGGGGCGATGCGCCGGTAGCGATCATTTCGCGGATGAGCTGATCTATGGAGGTTAGGGGAGCATCAGCCGTTAGTTGGGTGTTCGCTTCTTCAGGAGTGCTCTCTCCTGGAACGGGCATCGAGGCTGTTTTTTGCTGACGTTCTTCTAAACGACGCGATAGTGCCAGTTTGATTTCGATGATGAGTAGGTCTTCGGCTGTGAGATTTAGGAAGTCAGCAGCGGTCCCGACTTGCCAGCCTTTGGCTTCTAGTTTGGTTTTGCTTTGTTGATCCATGGGGTTACTCCTGGCGATCTCTATCGTATTTGCTCAATCGTTTCTGGCAGATATCAATAGTGCTTTTGGGTGTCGTTTGCGATTTTTTGCTGAAGACTTCAAGGATGATGATGGCGTCTGGATCAATGCGATAGATAATTCGCCAGTTTTGCGCTTGGTCTCTGATGCGAAGCTCGTGGCAACTTGCTCCGATGCTGGGCATAGGTCTTGAGTGTGGCATTCCCAGTATTTCGCCTTGCTGCAACTTCCTGATCAAATACCCTGCTTCAATTCTAGCGGCCTGGCTGAAGGGTGGTGTTTTGACTTCGCCTTTTAGCCAAATGAGTGGTTTGTTGCGATCGCTCATAAAGAATTGAGTACTGGGGCCGTGGCCCTTTGAAGTTTCTTTGCGGATTTACGGTGAGTTAAAAGTTGAAGTTTGCTGGGGAGTGCTTCCTATCAAGGCGGCTTGTTGGTTAATGTAGGGGCGATACCTGAGATGTTGCGTTGCTATGAGTCGATATGCCTTGGTGGTGGGTGTAGGTCAGTATACAGATCCGAGGCTCCAAAATTTAAAGAGGGCGAAGGCTGATGCGCAATGTGTGTATGACTTGCTGGCCGCGCATGGTGATTTTGATGACATTCATTTGCTGCAAGATAAGCAGGCGTCTTATAAGCGGATATATGAGCGGTTGGAGTATGTGCTGCTGAAGCAGGGCGCTAAGTCGGAGGTGTTGATTTATTTTTCGGGGCATGGGTTTACGGCTGGGCCGAATCGATTTTCGCGGCAGGGACATTTGGCGACGTGTGATTGTGTGCTGAAGCCGAATGGTGAGTTTTGGACGGTTGAGAAGTCGATTGATTTTCAGCTGCTGAATGGGTTGATTGCTGAGTCGGATGTGGCGGGTTTGGCTGTGTTTTTGGACTGCTGCCATAGCGAGCGATTTATTGAGCAGGCTTTGATGGGGAAGGGGCTGAGTTGCTTTGGGGAGCGCCGGTATTTTTTGAGTACGGCGTGTCGGGGGTATGAGTTTGCCTATGAGAATGAGGGGGAGCCGTATAGCGCGTATACGGGGGCTTTGTTGCAGGCGTTAGAAAATAAAGAAGCGGGCTCGGTGACGGTGGCCGAAGCGCATGTTGCGGTGCGAAAGCTATTGAAGGGAAAAGGGCAGGAGCCGATTTCGCTGAACTATGGCAGTGATTTTGTGGTGGTGGATTATCGGCGGGCTGTGCCAGCAGTCGATGCGGTGAGTGAGGAGTGTCCGTATCAGGGGTTGAATGCGTTTACGCCGGAGACGGCTAGGTTTTTCTTTGGGCGGGATGCGGATGTGGGGCGGCTGTTGCAGAAGCTGACGCGCTCAAATTTTGTGCCGGTGCTGGGGCCTTCGGGTAGTGGGAAGTCTTCGGTGGTGCGGGCGGGGTTGGTGACGCGGCTGGTGTCGCAGGGCTGGCAGGTGGTGACGATGAAGCCGGATTCATCGCCGCTGGCGATTTTGAAGATGAAGATAAGAGAGTTTTTGTCGGCGAATGGGGTGGCGGCGGGCGAGAAAAGAGACTTTCTGCGCATGCTGGAGACGTTGGGGGTAGGGGCGATGGTGCAGCAGCTGCCGGGGGCGGATCGCGTTCTGTTGCTGGTGGATCAGTTTGAGGAGGTGTTTACGCTGTGTGAGAGGGCGGAGCAGCAGCGGTTTGTGGGTGAGTTACTGACGGTGCGGGAGCGGGCGGACGCTCGGCTGGCGGTGGTGGTGACAATGCGGTCGGATTTTGTGAATGAGTGGTTGGCGGTGGGGTATCCGGCGGCGGTGATTGATCAGGATGTGGTGTGGCTAGGGCCGCTGCGAGGGACTCATTTGCGGGATGCGATTTTGAAGCCTGCGCAGAAGCGGGGGTATGCCTTTGGGGAGGGGTTGTTGGAGTTGTTATTGGCGGATGTGGCGGCGGAAGATAATTGTTTGCCGTTGTTGGAGTTTGCGCTAACGGAGCTGTGGGAAAAGCGAGATACGCAGGCGAAGAAGCTGACGGCGGCGGCTTACCGGGCGATGGGTGGGCTAAAAGGGCTCTGAATGAGCGGGCGGAGACGGTGTACAACAGTTTGCGTGAGGTGGATAAGCCTTGGGCGAAGCGGGTTTGTTTGCGGTTGGTGCGGGTTGGGGTGGGGGAGAAGGATACGCGGCAGCGGCAGCCCAAAGAGTTGTTGTTGGCGATGGGTGGGCCGGAGGCGTCGCCCAACGAACAGCAGCGGCAGACGCGGCAGGTGATTGCGGATGTGATTCAGGCATTGGTGGCTGGGCGGTTGCTGGTGGGGGATGGTGACTATGTTGATTTGGCGCATGAGGCGTTGTTGGATGGGTGGGTGCGGTTTGCGGCGTGGCGGCAAGAGGATAGAGATTTGCGGCGGCTGGAGCAGCGGATGGGGGATGAGTATGAATCGTGGAAAAGCGTAAAAGAGACAGATGAGAAGGACGAAAATGAGTATTTGCTAAAAGGCGGACTGTTAGCGGAGGTCCGAGAGCAGTGGGAAGCGTTGAGCAAACGGCTGGCAGAGAGTCGGCCTGCGCTGATGAAATATTTTGTGGACAGTGACCGAAAAGAGAAAGAGACGGTTGTGATGTTGCAGCGTGCTTTAGCGAATGCTGATATGCAGGCGGAGTCGCTCAGAGTGCATGACACTTTGTTGAACAATCCAGCGCAAACGGTAGAGTCTACGTTATCGGCGGTCGCGCTAATAGGAAAGAGCCAGCAAATATTTCAAGGAGAGGTGGTTGTTCCGGCGCAGGACGCTTTGCATTTTGCTTGCTCTAGGATTCGTGAGTGTTTGAGGCTAGAAGGATATATTGGTTCGACTTCGGTGGCGTTTAGTCCGCAAGGCGATCGTATTGTCTCAGGCAATGGTGACACCACGCTGCAGCTTTGGGATCTAGAAGGCAATGCGATTGGACCACCATTTGAAGGCCATAGCGGTTCTGTTAAGGCAGTGGCGTTTAGCCCACAGGGCGATTGTATTGTGTCGGGGAGCGCTGACAGGACGCTTCGGCTGTGGGACTTAGAGAGGAACGCGATTGGCTTACCATTTGAAGGCCATAGCGGTTCTGTTGAGGCGGTGGCGTTTAGCCCGCAAGGAGATTGCATTGTGTCGGGGAGCGCTGACAGGACGCTACGGCTGTGGAATTTGGAAGGCCACGCGGTTGGCTCGCCGTTTAAGGGTCACAGTGGCTTTGTGCAGTCAGTGGCGTTTAGCCCACAGGGCGACTGCATTGTGTCGGGGAGCAATGACGGAATGCTTCTATGGGACCTAGAAGGGAACGCGGTTGGCTCGCCCCGTTCGACGGTCACAGCGACTCGGTTTGGGCGGTGGCGTTTAGCCCGCAGGGAGATTACATTGTGTCAGGTGGTATGGACGCTACGTTACGGCTGTGGGATCTGGAATGCAAGATGGTTGGATTGCCGTTCGAAGGTCATAGCGAATTGGTATTGTCGGTGGCGTTCAGCCCGCAGGGAGACCGTATTGTTTCGGTTAGCCGTGATGACACAATACGGCTGTGGAACCTAGAAAGCAAAGCAATTGGATTGTCGTTCGACGGCCACAGCGACTCGGTTTGGGCGGTGGCGTTTAGCCCGCAGGGAGATGGCATAATTTCAACTTCTGATAGGACGCTGAGTTTATGGAACCTAGAAAACAACGAGATTGGCTCGCCGTTTGAAGGTCACAGCAGCTCGGTTTGGACGGTAGCATTTAGTCCGCAGGGAGACCGTATTGTTTCGGGTAGCCGTGACAATACGCTACGGCTGTGGGACTTGGATGGCAATGCGATTGGATTGCCGTTTGAAGGCCATAGTGACTGGGTTTTGTCGGTGGCGTTCAGCCCGCAGGGAGACCGTATTGTTTCGGGCAGCCGTGACAATACGCTTCGACTGTGGGACTTGGAGGGTAATGCGATTGGATTGCCGTTTGAAGGTCATAGCGGTGAGGTTTTTTCGGTGGCCTTTAGCCCCGAGGGCGATCGCATTGTTTCGGGCAGCCGTGACAAAACGCTACGGCTGTGGGACTTGGAGGGCAACGCGGCTGGAGCACCGTTTGAAGGCCACAGCGGTTCGGTCTGTTCAGTGGCCTTTAGCCCCGAAGGAGATCGCATTATCTCGGGCAGTAGTGATAATACGCTGCGGCTGTGGCTCGTAGGCTTCTGGGAAGATGAGCTACGCTACTGCTGCAATATGCTAATGCACCACCCAGCGCTGACCTTATCACAAGGTGAGACGGCGCGTCAGGCTTGTGAGGTGTGTGAGTAGGTGTGGACACGGCAGCAGTCTGCGGCATTTGTGATCGCGCAGGGCAGTGCGCTGGCGCGTAAGGGGGCCGTGGATGAGGCCATTGAGAAATTTGAGCGAGCAAAAGCGCTAGACCCAATGCTGACGATTGACGCGGTGGCGCGGGCTAATCAGCTTGCGACATGGTCACGAGCAGGATAATCAGCAGTGATATATGATCAATTCAGCCGCTTTCAGGTGCCTTAAATGGTACAAACACCCACCAAACCAATGACCCTGGCAGCGTTTCTGGAACTTCCTGAAACCAAACCTGCTAGCGAGTTTATAGATGGAAGAATTACGCAAAAGCCAATGCCGAAAGGAAAGCATAGTCGGCTACAAACGAAACTACCTAACGTGCTGAATGATTTTCTTGAAGAGGAAGGCACCGGTCTGGCCTTTACAGAACTGCGGTGTAGCTTTGGCGGTGCGGCGCTTGTTCCAGATGTTGTGGTGCTGCGGAGCACTCGTATTCCGCGTGACCAAGATGGAGACATCTCAGATATTGTAGAAGTTGCTCCTGACCTAGCGGTTGAAATTTTGTCGCCACAGCAGAGCCAGACAAAAATCATCAAGAAAATCTCTCATTGTTTGGCTCACGGTAGTGAGCTGGGTTGGCTAATTGATCCACAGGAAAGAACGGTATTGGTTTTTCGCCCCGCTCAGGCCATCTCAATTTTGGAAGCAACAGAGGATTTTTTGCCGATGCCTGATTTGCTTAGCTCATTTGAGCTAACGGTTGGCACTTTGTTTGGCTGGCTGCAAGTGTAGGCCCTGTGGGGCCACTGCGGTAGTTTTTGATTACCCTGCATTCTTGATTACTTCAGCATTTGTAACGACACGTCCGTCACTCGTATAGCCATGCGACTAATTCGCCAACCGTCAGCTGAAAGTCTTTAGCAAAGTTTGGTACTGGCAAGGGTTGATCAGAGTCTTCATACAGCACAGTTCGTAAATCAGGCGTATAGCCAAAGACGCATTCCTCCGCAGGATCAATCAGCCATCCCAGTTGTGTCCCATGCGCCAATGCATGCATGATCTTCTTGACAACTTTTGTTTGACTCTGTCCCGGTGACAGAATCTCAATCATCCAGTTTGGCGCTGCAAAAAGTTCATCAGAGAGTTTCCCTTTCTCATCGCGAGGAATTTTAGCGCCTGGTAACACAACTAAGTCCGGCACAATTGAACGATTATCAAACGTACAGCGTAGCTCTGGAAAAGCGCGGCCAACGTTGTCAGGATTCAGTGCTGGATCGATTACTTTGATTAAGCCTGCCTGTATTCCGCTGTGAGCTGTTTTTGGCATTGGCTTTTGAATAATTTGGCCATCGATATATTCGTTGGCAGGCTTAGTTTCCGGCTGTTGCAAAAAATCTTCTAAGGTGAGGGTTCTTATGGGCGTCTGTACCATGGCTCAAAACCTACTTTCCATAAGATGATTATCGCAGCTTGTCAGGAAAGTTGCTGTTGTCACTGTAGTCTTTCAGTGTCAATTTCATCTAATTTCTCCAGCACATATGAATACAGATCCATTGATAGCGCTAATTCGTCAGCATGGGCTATCGCAACATCAAACGGAAATTCTGGGTAGTGTGAGACCTTCTATCTTTTGTCGCTTAGGTCAGTCAGGCCAAGGTGAGATTGGGCAAAGCCGGATTGGTGGTGTGCCAGACCTCCCGCCATCTATGGGTTGGCCCAGAAGTAAACGTTCAGATGCGGCGCTTTGCTTTATTTTGCAGATTAATTTTGCGCAGCTGCCTCATTTCCCAGAGAGCCCGTTTCCGCAAAAGGGAATGCTCTACCTTTTTGTCAGTGAAGGTGAAGATGCCGCTGAGCAAATTCTCTTTTGGGATGGTGCTGAACCTTTGCAGCTTTTCCCTCAGCCTGACTCAGCGGAGATGGTTACTGATTGGTATGAGAATTTGGTCCCGCATACGTTGTCATTTGAGTTAATGCCTGATTTGCCACGCTGGGCGACAGATGATTTTTATGCGCTGTGCGATCGCCTCAGTATTGACGAAGTAGTGCTAGACGATATGACCAGAGTGTTTTCAAAGGACTGTATCGCCAAGCTCTTGGGCCATGCGGCTGGTATTGGGCATGATCCTCGGCCAGATGCCTATGTGGTGCGCGAAGTGAAGGCTGAATGGCTGTATAACTATGAGCAACGAAAAACGCTGGACATGAGTGGTGCCCAGCGCTGGTGCAATTTACTGACCGTGAAGTCTAACGGTTCTGTAGATCTGTGGTTTGGCGATGCTGGCTACTTACAAGTGCTCATCCACGAAGATAATTTGTCTCGAATGGATCTATCGAGGGCCTACGTGGGGCTTGAATCTAGCTAGAGATGAAGCGCTAAAGATGACGATTGCGCTCCATACTCAGCATGCCTAGTCGCAGTCATCTAGGTTAGACGCGTGCGCCACAATTTGGTCAATCAGGCTGCGAACATCGCGGCTGCGGGCGTTGGTGTCGTTCACCAAAATGCTGAGCGCCAGGGGCGGATGATTGGGCGGATTGAGATAGCCGCTGAGGGTGTAGGTGTCGCTGAGCGTTCCGGTTTTACCTTGGAAGCGACCTTCCGCGTTGGTGCCTTTCATTCGATTGCGCAAAGTGCCGCTGCGGCCTGCGACGGCCAGAGAGTTGCGGTAGATGGTGGCGTTTTCGGTTTTGGCCATGGCCTGGAGTGTATCGACGAAGGCTTCAGGGGTGGCGAAGTTTTGTCGAGAGAGGCCGGAGCCATCTACGATATCGACGCTGTTTTGGGCGATACCGAGATCGGTGAGGACTTTGCTGACCGCGTCTGCACCGGCCTGGTAAGTGTTTTGGCTGGTGGGGCTGACGTTGCGACCCAGGGTTTTGAGCATGGCCTCAGCGTAAATGTTGACGCTGTAGAGGTTGGTGGGGTCAATAAAAGCACTCAGGGGTGGGGACTGAATGGCGGCCAGTTCAACTAATCCTTCGGGGGGTGTGGCAGTGCTGGCCTGGGCGCGGGCTGTCGTGAGGCCATAAGCGTTTAGGCTTTGTTGGAACTGACCAGCAAAGTAGGTCGCCGGGTCGAGGACAGCAATAGAGGTGTTTTCAGAGGCGGACCCGGCGATCAGCGCGCCGCGAACGTCCATGATTTGCTGGCCGGGTTTTTGACCGGCGTCGATAAATTCGTTGCCGTTACCGCCCACGGTGCGGGAGTTGTTTTCGATGCGCCAGCCGCGAACGAACTCGGGCCGATCCCACACGACGCGAAGGGGCGAGCCTACGCGGGTGGGAATGAGCGTGAAGCCGAGTTCATTGCGGTTGAGAATGAGACTGCTGGCGGGTGCGCCGTAGCCTGCGCGGTAGTCTTCTTCGTCCCAGAAGGGGTTGGCGGCAGGGCCGGTGAAGTAGTTGTCAACGGCGGTGAGGCTGTTGACGCGGCGGATGCCCTGTTGCTTGAGCTGTCCGGCTAGCAGGTTAACTTGATAGCTGGTGAAAGTGGGGTCGCCCCGACCCACGACGAAGAGGTCTTGCTCGGGGGCGTTTGGCTGACCGAAGACAGAGGTGCGAATGCTGTAGTTGGGGCCGAGGTTGTGAAGGGCTGCGGCCGTGGTGAGCAGCTTGACATTAGAGGCGGGGACAAACTTTTCCTGGGCGCGGCGGGCGTACAGGGTGCGGGTGTCCGGGTTGGCGTCTTCAATGAGGATGCCGACGTTAGCGCCGCGCAGGGTGTAGCCGTTGACGATAGAGTCTACTTTACTGGGAAGTTCAGCGCGGCATATTCCGGCTGACGCGGCCTCAGCTTGGGTTAATACGGCCAGAGCCCCGATTAAGCCCACAGACATCTTTTTTGAAAGACGCTTGAGTTTGGCAAGCGGAGAAGAAGCGGTTTGGGTGGGCGGGTTGGTCATGGCTCTGGTCGTAGCTCCGGTCATAGCTTTGGCACGTCATGGGAAGATGCGGTTTGTGGTTTTGTTCAATCTATCCGCGATGCCTTTGGGCTAGTGAAATCGCAGGCCGAAATTTGCAACTGACCACTCCATAACAAGATTACTTGAAGTACTTGATGTGGCGATACCGTGACTTTGCCTATGAGGGTAAAAGCCTCTGTGCTACTGATATTGGCGCAGGCTTGTTCAGATCTTTTGGGCTGATAGATGAGGGTTGCGTGTGACGGAGAAGGGTTGTCCAAAGTTGTCATTGGCACAGTTCATTTAACTTATATCTCAGTGGCATCGCGCTCAGGCTGTTTCTGCCTGATAATAAGCTCAAAGTTGGACATGGATGGATAGCCCTTATGGATGTGAAAGCTGCTGTTGCCTTTGAAGCCGGTAAGCCGCTGAGTATTGAGACGGTTCAGCTAGAGGGGCCACGGGCGGGTGAAGTACTGGTCGAAATTAAGGCGACAGGGGTTTGCCATACCGACGCGTACACCCTATCCGGCAAAGATTCTGAAGGTATTTTTCCTTCCATATTGGGCCATGAGGGGGCGGGCATTGTGCAGGAAGTGGGGCCGGGGGTAAAGAGCCTAAAGCCGGGTGACCATGTGATTCCTTTGTATACGGCGGAGTGCCGTGAGTGTGCTTACTGCTTGAGCCAAAAGACGAATTTGTGTCAGGCGGTGCGGGCGACGCAGGGGAAGGGGCTGATGCCAGATGGCACGAGCCGATTTTCGCTGGATAGCAAGCCGTTGTATCACTACATGGGGACCTCCACGTTTGCGAACTATACGGTGCTGCCGGAGATTTCGCTGGCGAAAATTCGCTCGGATGCCCCCTTTGACAAGGTTTGCTACATCGGCTGCGGGGTGACTACTGGGATTGGGGCGGTGATCTTTACGGCCAAGGTGGAAGCGGGCGCGAATGTGGTGGTGTTTGGCCTAGGGGGGATTGGGCTGAATGTGATTCAGGGCGCGAAGATGGTGGGCGCTGACAAAATTGTGGGGGTGGATCTTAATCCGGAGAAGCGAGCGATCGCAGAAAAATTTGGCATGACCCACTTCGTAAATCCCCAAGAGATCGACGGTGATTTGGTCGGTCATCTCGTAGAGCTAACTGGCGGCGGCGCAGACTACTCCTTTGAATGTATCGGCAATGTCAACGTGATGCGTCAGGCCCTGGAGTGCTGCCACAAAGGCTGGGGCGTGTGCACCATTATTGGCGTGGCTGAAGCCGGTGCTGAAATCAGCACGCGTCCTTTTCAGCTGGTGACCGGACGTGTGTGGAAAGGCAGTGCCTTTGGTGGGGCCAGAGGCCGCACCGATGTGCCCAAAATTGTGGACTGGTACATGGACGGCAAAATTAATATTGATGATTTGATTACCCACACCATGCCGCTAGAGAACATTAACGATGCCTTTGATTTGATGCATCGCGGCGAGTCTATTCGCAGTGTTGTTCTATACGATTGAAGCTTCCAAGGTAGACAATTTTTCAGATAGACAGCGCCACAGATGAACAGCTCGAAAGGTAAAGCATGGATTTAAAAGAGAACTCGCGCGCTAAAAGCTTTGGTGGAACAACCCGGTTTTACACGCATCGTTCAGAGGCTTGCGACTGTGACATGAACGTGGCCGTGTACGTGCCGCCCCAGGCAGATGAGGGGCCGGTGCCAGTGCTGTATTACCTCTCCGGCCTGACCTGCACTGAAAAGAACTTTATTGAAAAAGCGGGCGCGCAGCAGTACGCCGCTGAACAGGGCCTGATGCTGGTTGCCCCAGATACCAGCCCACGGGGCGTAGGGTTACCCGGTGAGGATGAGAATTGGGACTTTGGTTCGGGTGCGGGCTTTTATGTGAATGCGACCCAATCGCCTTGGGCAAAGCACTATCACATGTATGACTATGTGACTGATGAGCTGCCGGGTCTGATTCGCAGTGCGTTTTCGGTGAGCGATCGCGCTGGAATTTTTGGACATTCTATGGGCGGACATGGCGCACTGATTTGCGGGCTGAAAAATCCAGACAAATACGCTTCGATCTCAGCGTTTGCTCCAATTGCCGCGCCTTCGCAATGCGCGTGGGGGCAAAAAGCTTTTACCGGCTACTTGGGCTCAGACACCCAACAGTGGGCGGCCTATGATGCGACTGAGCTAGTGAAAGCGGGCGATCGCGCCGTCACCATTTTGATTGATCAAGGTGAGGCAGACTCATTTTTAAGCGATGGGCAGCTGCTGCCGGAAGTGTTTTCAACGGCGTGCAAGGAGGCCAGTCAGCCGCTGACGCTGCGAATGCAGGCCGGATACGATCACAGCTACTATTTTATTGCCTCATTTATGGGCGATCATATTCGACATCATGCGGCTGCTCTTTTGTCGTAACGGGTGTCGTAACCGATGTTGTAACAGATCGCGTAACGGGACTTGTTCCGGATCTCATTGATAATTTTTTTTAGAACACTGCTCATTTACCCGCAAACTTTTTATGGCAGATACTCCACTCAACAAAGACTATCTTCATCCTCAATACAAGAAAGATCGCGATACGCTAAATACGATTTTGGCAGGCGCGGCTGACAAAACAAACATGGCTGAGCTGGCAAGGCTGCGTATTCGCTATGACGGGTTTCAAGGGGCGCGAGATATCCAAAGTGATTTGGATAAGGCGTTAGCCAACTGGGGGCTGACGGAAGATGAACTCTTTGCGAAAACCCGAGAGCTGCACAAAACAGAAACTGTTTTTACGCCGACCTGGATTAAAAAAGGCGAAGATTGGAGCTGATATTTTTGCTCAACGATAAGCGAGGGATACAACAGTAAGGGGTAACTCTCGCAAAGAACAACTTTTAAGGGAGTGCTGCCCTTTTAAGAAAAGTTATTTTTTGCGGGATAAAAATGGGTTGACTGTGCGGTTTTTCCTTTCGGATGACCGATGTTGATGTTGATGTTGCACGGTAGTTGCATGGTATGAGCAGGCAGCGTGTGAGGTAAGTATGGAAGCTATGCGAAAAATCTGGGACAGGCTCTACCGATTTTTGAATAGATTTTCGAGCATATAGTGCGATTTATCTTTTCATTTTGCTTCAACGACGATTGTCAGCTGGTATTTATATAGACTTCGCTTGATCCTGCCCCCTTAGGCGGCCTGGATGGCCTGGATACCTTGAGTCCGCGACTTTGAGTCGTGTAGTGTCTTTTGTCCATCACAGGGCGACTTTGTAAGCTGATGACTCAAAAAGTAAGATTTGTCGGGTAAGTATTTATACGCATGTTCTGTGTATAAATACAACGGCTATTTTGCGGTACTTTATTTTTGTTTAAGGTTTATACTGTAATTGTACGGTTGCAAAATAATACAGAAATGTTTTTGTTTTCGCGCCTACGTTTGAAAAACCTGAAAAATTTCGTTGGCCGACAAAGAATGTTCTTTGCGGCGTCGTTTAATCGAGCGGCAGCTGATTGTCTCTGGTAGGGATTGCTGCTGTGACTGTTATTTGAATAGGTAGTTAGAGCCACATTTCAAGGCGACAACAATTATGACTAATGATGCTGCGAGCCTCTTAGGGCTTGTAGTTGGCGCTCGCTAGTAGTGCTATTTTGCAGTGCCTGTTGAGGGTGATTGCTGGTGCCAACGCGCTGGTGTGGACTTTGTCGTGCGCTGGATAAAGGCAGGCCCGCTTTGGCGGGTTGTGTTGTTGTTCGTGTTGGCGTTGTTGCTTTTCTTATCTGCCTGTTTATTGTCTGATCTGAATAATTTTTTTAATAAGGGTGCTTCTGCATGAAAGAGATTTTGGCTTATATAGAACAGAAAAAGGCTCGCTATGCTGAGCTTCCGTTTTTTGATTTTTTGCGCGATCGCACCCTTCCCCCACAGCAGCGCCTTGCCTTTGCCCCCTGTTTCTCTTTTTTTGTGATGGGATTTGGTGAGCTCAACAAGCATGCCTTTCGGGTAGAGCCCACGACCGATCCGATTCAATCGATGATTAATCAACACACCTATGAGGATGATTCTCACTGGGTGTGGTTTTTAGAAGACCTTGAAAAATTGAACGTGGACTACGCACTGAGCTTAAGTGATGCGCTCAAGTTTTTATGGAGCCAGGAGAATAGTTTTTCTCGCTGGACGACCTATCGGCTCTATCAGCTCACCTTCCAGGCTGAGCCGATTCAAAAGCTGGTCGTGATAGAAGCGATAGAAGCGACTGCCGATATCTTTTTAGACCTCACTGCTCAGATTGCTGAGGAGCTGCAAACCTCTTCGCAGCGAGAATATAAGTACTTTGGTCAGCACCATTTTGCGATTGATGCCAACCACACCATTCACTCAGATGAGGCTGAGCACAAAGTGGAAAATGTGGTTGTGCCAGAGGATTTTCAGCAAAGTGCGGTTGAACTGGTGGACGAAGTATTTGCCCTTTTTGCCGAATTTTCTGACTCTTTGCACCGCTACTGCCTAAAGACGCCAGCGCATCAAAACTTGAGGCAGCTTTCGGTTGTGCCTGAGCTTGCCCTGCCCGTCTTGCAAGAGCCTCGTTTGGCTCAACAGTCTGCTTAAGGTCTGGTTGCTTTGTTTGGCCGTTTTACTCGATAGACGTATTCCTCTAATTAGGAGAGTTTTGATCAATGTTAGATAGCTCGATTGACTATGCACCCGTTCAAACTGCCGTCACTGCCGAGTCGGCAACCCTGACTGAAAACCCTAACGCTGTGACCAATTCGCCTGCTGCCAGTGCGCCTGCCAGTGCGCCTGCTGCTAGCGCTGCGACTGAAGCGCCTCCCGGCAATGAGGCGATTAATCTTCTGCAAATGATCACCGGCATGTGGGTGACTCAGTCTATTTACGTGGTGGCGTCTTTGCAAATCGCCGATCGGCTAGTAGAGGGTGATAAAGGGGTCGATGGGCTGGCTCAGCAGGCCGGGTGTAACGAGGACTATCTGTATCGGGTGATGAGGGCGCTTGCTGGCAATGGCATTTTTGCAGAGGTGTTGCCGCGTCGGTTTGCGCTGACGCCGACGGCGAACTATTTACGCAGTGATATGCCAGGGTCGCTGCGATCGCTCGCGTTGACCATTAGTGATGAGTGGCAGTGGAACTGCTTTGGCGATTTGCTAGAAACGGTGAAAACAGGGCGTTCTGCCATGCAGCGCCAGTATCGGGTGCAAGACACCTTTGAGTATTTGACCGAGGTTGCCCCGGCTTCTGGTGAGATTTTTGACGATGCGATGACCGGCTGGGCCTCTAGCATTCATATGGCTATTTTAGACAGCTATGACTTCTCGGCGCTGTCTAGTCTAGTGGATGTCGCCGGTGGCCATGGGGTGCTAATGACCGAGATTTTGAAGCGCTACTCAACGCTGACGGGCGTTGTTTTTGACCTACCAGGCGTTGTCGCTGGCGCGGATGACTTACTCGCGGCGGGTAACGTTTTAGACCGCTGCGAGACGGTCGGTGGCAGCTTTTTTGAGGAGATTCCGGCGGGCAAGGACGCTTACATGCTCTCTCATATTTTGCATGACTGGAGCGATCAGGACTGCCTGAAAATTTTGAACAACATTCGTCAGGCGATGCCGGATGCGGGCCGGTTGCTGGTCGTTGAAATGTTGATTCCGCCGGGAGATACACCTCACTTTGGCAAGTTGTTGGATGTGACGATGCTATCTATTTTTTCGGGTGGCAGAGAGCGTACCGAGGCTGAGTATACGCAGCTGCTTGCACAAGCTGGCTTTAAGGTGCAGCGCACGGTGCTAACGCCAGGGCTGGTGGGCGTGTTGGAAGCGGTGCCTGCTTAGGCTTCACTCCGGCGCTCACTCGGGCGCTGAATACAGCACTGCATTCAGCGCCCGAATGAGCTTTGGTCTATGGCTTTTTGGTCTATGGCTTAGGATATTTTACCGCAGGAAAAAAGTGATATGGCAGATATGAACAACCTCTACTACGAAGGGAATCGGGACTTGCAAGATCAGTTCGATTCTCGCCGGCTAGCGGACCGGGTAAACGAGGTGATTGTGCACGATCGCTTTACAGATGAGGATCGTCAGCTGATTGAAACGCGAGATATGTTTTTTATTAGTACCGTGGATGCCGAGGGGCGACCTACGGTGTCTTACAAAGGCGGTGCGGTTGGTTTTATTCGCATTGTGGATGATCAAACCCTTGCTTATCCTGGCTATGACGGCAATGGCATGTTTTTGACCTCTGGTAATATTGCGGCTAATAACAATGTTGGGTTGTTGTTCATTGACTTTGAAAATCCGCGCCGGCTGCGGATGCACGGTACGGCGACGGTGGATACTCAAGATCCCCTGCTGGCTGAGTACGTGGATGCTAACTATATAATTCGGGTTACTGTGCGGAACTTGTTTATTAACTGTCCGCGGTATATTCATCGTTATCAAAAGCTAGAGGACTCCGAGTATTTGCCAAAGGCAGGCCGCACAGCGCCGACGCCAGCGTGGAAAACGCTGGAAATTGTGCAGGATGTTTTACCCCAGAGGTGAGCGGTAAAGGTGAGCGGTGAGAAACCGGCTAGCCTGCTGATTTTTGAATCGTGAGCGGGAGTTCGATAATCATTTCTGTGCCTTTGCCCGGGGTAGAGTGGCAGTAGAGTTTGCCGCCGTGTTTTTCGGTGATGATTTGATAGCTGGTGGTGAGGCCGAGGCCAGGGCCTTGACCGATGGCTTTGGTGGTGAAAAAAGGATCGAAAATGCGCGATCGCGTTTCTTCATCAATCCCGATGCCATTGTCGCTAATGTGAATGGCGATCGCCTCTTCTGCGATGGCTTTGGTGGCAATGTGAATAGTTTTTTCGTCAGTGTCAGGTGCATTGCGGGCTAGAGCCGAGCGCTCTGAGAGGGCATCAACTGCGTTGTTGAGGATGTTTATCAGGACCTGATTGAGTTGACCAGGATGGCATTCTACAGAGGGCAGCTCCTCATAGGCTCGCTCAACCAGAATTTGGGGACGTAGTGGGGTTGCCTTGAGGCGATGTTGCAGAATCGCGAGGGTGCTTTCAATGCCTTCGTGAATATCGACCTGCTTGATTTCAGATTCATCGAGGCGAGAGAAATTTCGCAGTGAGAGCACAATTTGTTTGATGCGATCGCTGCCATTTTTAACAGACTGCACCAGCTGCTGTGAGTCTTCTTTAACAAAATCTAAGTCAATGTCTTCTAAGAGATTTTTGACGGCTTCAGGTGGCTGAGACTGGCCTTCGGCGTAGGCATCAACAAGAGAGAGTAAATCTGCATTGTAGTTACCCAAATGCTTGATATTGGTGTGGATAAAGTTGATCGGATTGTTAATCTCATGGGCGACCCCGGCTACCAGCTGCCCTAAGGACGACATTTTCTCGGTTTGAATCAGCTGGGCCTGGGTCTCCTTGAGCTTTTTTAAGGTCTTTTCGAGATCGTCTACCTTTTGGTTGAGGTCTTTGGTTTTCTTGCTAACTTCTACTTCCAAGCTTTGAGAGTAGCGCTCGGTTTGTTCATATAGGCGGGCGTTTTCGATAGAGATCGCCGCTTGGCTGGTGAGGATTTGGAGGGTTTCGATGCGATCGCTAGTAAAGGCCCCCTCAATCAAATTGTTTTCCAAATATAAAATGCCCGCCAGCTGGCCCTGACGGCTAATCGGCATACACAGTGCAGACTTAGGCTTATAGGTCCCAATGTAGCGATCGCTCTCGTACTGGCTTGCGCTGCTCAAATTTTCAAACACCGCTGCTTTTTGCGTTCTGGCCACTGAATACACCACACTTTTAGGCAGCTGGCTGGTCTGTTCTAAGAGAATCTCGGTGGCCTTGGTTTGCTGAGGATTCGCTTCAGCAACAATGGCCCACTCTCCCGCCTGGCGCAAAATAAAATATCCGACCTGCGCGCCAGCATTGGCCAGAACAATTTGCATTAAAGTTGCTAGCAGCCCTTCTAGCTCAATTTCTTGGGAAATGGCTTGGGCCGCTTTCATAATGGCGGAAAAATCCAACCATATGTTTTTGCTGGTGGTTGCTTGGGTGCTCAGATGTGTGCGCGCAGTGACAGGCGTGTGTGTGCCGAGTGTTTTAGAGGTGTTGTTTTGGAGTGTGCTGCTTCTCAGGGTGCTGTTTCTCAGGGTATTATTTCTCAGTGTGCTGTTTCTCAGGGTGTTTGTTGTCAAAGAGCCTATTGTAGTGGCGGGGTTTAGCGTGATTTGTTCGGTGAGGGTAAGGGGGCTAGTCGATGCGCTCAGGGCTGTGAGCAAGTGTGAATAGTGTTGTTCTAGCTGTTGTACTTTGGCCTGTGCGCCCCAGCGAGCGTACCCATAGTAGGCTTCCTGCAAGTAGCCTGCGGCGACTTTTTCTTTGCCCCATCCCATGCAAAACCGAGCGGCCAGTTCATTGGCAAGGGCCGCTTCTTGTCGGTAGCCATGTTCCTTGGCACCCGTGATAGCCCGCTCATAATACTCTAGAGCTTCGGCTGTATTGCCCGCCACCCGGTACCGTTCGGCCTCTACTAGCTCAAACTTATGTAGATAGTTCATTGGCGCATGGTCAGCCCAGTGTTTTAGCTTTGCTTGATTATCAGCAACGTGCTCTAGCTGTTTGAGCCGCTCCTCTGGCGAGCCTTCCCCCTGTCGCAAGAGTGTGAGCGCCTCGTAGAAGTAAAATACCGGGGTCATCGCAAATCCACCGCCCCCGGCTGCGTAGCGCTTTGCCTGTTGTGCACTGGCTGTTGCACAAGCGGTTTCTTCAAACAGGTAGCTGAGAATTAGCTTGTGAACATACAGGATGAAGAGCCCTGTGACGTCGTTGGCTTCCAGGAGTTTGGGCAGCGCTGTGGTTTCGTTGAAAGCTTCGCCGATGAGTTCTCCGGGGTGTGTTTTCTCGGCTGAGGTGTTTTCTGTGGCTTTATCTTCTGTGGCTTTATCTTCTGTGGCTTTATCTCCTGTAGAGTTACTCTCTGTAGCACCATCTTCTGGCGGGCTACCTTCTGGCAGGCTATCTTCTGCTGGTGTTTTGGGGTTGGGTAACGCCGAGGGCAAGCGTAAGTTAAGAACAGCTTGCTCACACATTTTGCAGTAGTTGAGTGTGGCGAGCTGCTGAAATTTGCTTAAAACTTGGCCGTAGGCGCTGATGCTTTGTTCGAGCGTCAACAGCTCGTTGCCCATGAGATAGGTGATATGACAAATGTGAAAAACGGTATAGCCTGCATACTCTAAGTTGCCGCTTTCTAATGCCATTCGGTAGCCTTGCAGTAAAACTTCCAGGGCTTCTTTAAGGGCGTGAGTATGGTGTTTTATCATCGCAGCGACAACAAAGTAGGCCTTCGCTTTTATCTCTTTAGACGGCAGCGTCAGGCTGAGTTCTAGTGCAAGCTGTCCAAACTTTTCGGCGGTTTTAATGTCGTTGAGGGCGACATTAAGCAGGAGACCATAGGAGGCATAGCTATAGGGGGCCTGCGGTGAATTCCCATGGGTAACTGTGGTTTGTATTTGAATCAGAATCAGCAGCGGATACAACGCTGGCATGCCTAAAAAGGCCGCTGGGACGATGGCCGATGTGAGCTGGATGATGGCCAGCTGATTGGCCTCGCTCATGGTGGGTAAGTTTGCCAGGTTGGCAATATTGTCGCCGTTGTTTGTTTGCCCATCGAAGCCTCGATCGCTCAGGAGCGCTATGGTTTCGCCAAAGACCTGTTGAATACTCTCAGGGCTAGGGGGTTCTGCGGGCAGCTGAACGTCGAAGTACCTGAGGGCATCACGAGCGATCGCGATCGCGTCTAAAAATTGGTTGCAAGACGCGCGAGCCTGAATTTGAATTTCCCAGATTTTGACGCGATCGCTGGGCGCGGTAGACTCGGTTAACACGACGTCGGCCCACTGTTCCATTTGCGCTAACTCACCACACAGTAGGGCGGCTTCGGCGGCGGCTTCATGTAGCGAAAGTGCCAGCAGGTACTGGCTTTGCCAGCAGTCTGGCTTGAGGAGCGAAATCCCCATTCGCAAATATTCAATCGCGGTTGAATACGCCGTAGAGGCTTTTGCCTTTTGTCCGGCTCTCAGATTCAGCTGGCTTAACCCGCTGCGCTGCGTGGGTTCTGTGATCAGGGCAGTGCCTATATTGAGGTGGTTGACAATTTCAAACAGATTTTCTTCACGGGCCGATTCGGATGAATGGTCCAGCAGTCGCTGCCCGATTTTGAGGTGGGTGGCTTGCTTTTGTTCTTTAGAAATAAGCGTGTAGGCTGCTTGCTGCACACGGTCGTGGAGGAAGGTGTAGGTGATTTTTTCGGGACTGTCGTCAGGGGCTAATGAGTCTCTTTCTTCTATCTCTTTTTCCGCTGAGGAATTCTCTTCTGAGGTATTGCCTTCCAAGGCATTACGTGAGCGCGCGTTTACGCTATCGGCTAAGTAAAACTTGTACACCTCGCTTTGAGGGATGATGAGTCCTTCCTGTAAGCCCTGCCACAGGGCTTCTGCGGTCTCTGTATAGGATTGGTCGGCAGCAACCGCTAGGGTCTCTAAGTCAAAACGATTACCAATGCAGGCCGCTAACTGAAGACTATGCTGCGTTTGGGCGGGCATTTTTTGGAGTTGTTGCGCCATAAACTCCACGACATCGTCAGTGCAGGCCAGGGCGTTGACCTGGGTGATGTCGCATTCCCAATAGCGAGCCTGCTGATTAAACCGGATGTATCCGTCTTCGTGGAGTGACTTTAAAAATTGCGTGGTGAAGAAGGGATTGCCCTGGGTTTTTCTTAAAATAGAGTCTGTCAGTGGCATTGCGCGTTCGGCAGAGCAATGCAGGGTATCGGCAATGAGCTGATTGGTATCGTCCGGTGTTAACGGCGAAAGCGTCAGGGTTTTGACAGCTGCTTTGGCTTGTTTTAACGCCGCTATGGTCAGCATCAGCGGGTGTGCTGCAGAGACTTCATTATCTCGATACGCCCCCAACAACAACAGATATGCTTGCTCACTTAAGAGCTTAGTGATGATCTCTAATGAGGCCGTGTCGGCCCACTGTAGGTCATCAATAAAAATGACCAGGGGGCGCTGCGGCCCGGTAAAAACAGCAATGAATTTTTGGAGCAGCTGGTTGAACTGATGCTGTGCAGCGCTGCCCGAGAGTGCTTCAACGCTGGGCTGCTGACCAATGATGGTTTCTAGGTCAGGGAGCACCTCAATAAGAATTTGGCCTTCCTCGCCGACCGCTGCCAAAATTTTCTCGCGCCAGTGAGCGAGCTGAGTATCCGATTCTGACAGCAGCTGGTTAATCAGATCTTGCAGAGCCTGCAAGAAAGCCGATAGCGGTCGGTTGCGGTTCAGCTGATCGAACTTACCTTTAATAAAGTAGCCTTGCTGACGCGTGATTGGTTTATGAATTTCGTTGATGATGGCTGTTTTGCCGACGCCTGAAAAGCCAGCGACTAGCATCATTTCACTGGGGCAATGCTGGCTGGGCTTTGGCTGACTCAGCGGCTGTTTATTGGGCCCTAAGCGACTGGGCCCTAGGCGGTAAGCGGCTGAGTGGTGCGCCTTGGAGGCAATTCTATCGAAGGCGTTGAGCAGTGCTTGCACTTCGGTATTGCGACCGTAGAGCTTTTCACTGATGACAAAGCGATCGCTTAAGTCTCTTTCTCCTAAGTCAAACGCAACCACTTCTTTGACTTGCTGCCACTGACTGAGGCATTTGCCCAAGTCGTACTGGAGCCCGAGGGCGCTTTGATAGCGATTTTCAGCGTTTTTGGCCATCAGCTTTAGCACCATTGCCGAGACCGTGGGCGGAATGGCCGGGTTGAGCTGATGGGGGGCTATGGGGGTTTTGGCAATGTGACAGTGAACCAGCTCCAACGGATCGTCCGATTGGAAGGGAAGCGTGCCGGTGAGTAGCTCATAGAGCGTGACCCCCAGGGTGTAAAAGTCAGTGCGGTAGTCGATGCCCCGATTCATCCGTCCGGTTTGCTCCGGTGCGAGGTAGGCAAGGGTGCCTTCTAATCCGCTGGGATTTTGCAGCGCCTGGGTTTCTTTGGGTAAAAGAGAGGCAATCGAGAAATCAATCAGCTGGATGCGTTTACTCTCCGGCTCGATCAAAATGTTGGCGGGCTTGATGTCTTTGTGGACGATGTGATGCTGCGCTAGCTCATGAAGGATGCCTGCCAGCTGATGGGCAATTGATAGGGTGTCTGTAAGCGAGAGTGTGAGCTTTTCTGGGGAGGATGGGGGGCTTTTGAGTGCTTGCTGTTTGGCATATTGATGTAGGGAGATGCCGCCAAAATCTTCGCTCACTAAGGTGTATCCATTTTGCCAGGACTCTAGGCTAATGGGTTTAATCACGCCTGGAATGGAGAGATCTTTGGTGATGCTGTATTGATTGCGAAATTGCACCAGGGTGCTAAAGCTAGGGTTGGTTTGCCTGAGGACCTTGATGATGACGGATTCGTGATTTAGGTGGCTGCTGGGCTGAGGGGTCCCCCGGTATACGGCAGTGCGATCGCCTTTGTAGAGTTCTTCGGTAACGGTGTAGCCAGAAATCTGAGGCAGAGACGGTGCGATCGCAATAGTTGCCATAGCGGAAAAACAGGGCTTTCAGGATATAGAGATGCCTTTAGAATTCCCTCAAAATGACCAAATTTGATATGTCTAAATCCCGTGAAATCACCTGAAAGAGCCCGCTAACCTCCATATAGGCCCTCAGACACAGCGGCCCTCAGACATAGCGGCCCTCAGACATAGCGGCCCTCAGAAAAGACAAAAACGCTCACTAGCCGTCCATTGCTTAGTGGTGAGCCTTAAAAAATAGCGGAGATATCAAGGGCCAAGTATCGATCTAGCGCCTGATACATCCAGTAAAGCTGGGTGTCGCGGTTGGTTTGCAGCCCCATTTTTTGAAAGCCTAATGCCTGTGCCAAGGCCTCATAGCTGGGGTGAATAATCAGCGTGTGCAAATCGCACAGGTTGGGAAAATCCTGCTGCATTTTTGTCAGGGTGAGCTGTACATCTTGTAAAAACAAAACGCGATATAGCTCCAGGTAAAGCGGGTCGATCATCCAGCTACGGATAAAAACAGCGGTGCAGTCAAGATCGCCGGGGGTTGCCATCGTAAACGGATCGATCGGGTTCAGGCTAGCCAGGTGTAGCCCCTTATTGGGTGAGCTAGAGAACGCGACTTCTGAGGCCGCATCGGTTGGGTACATCAAATAAAAGCCTACCGGATTGAGATTGTCAGTCCGGCGCAACACGCGCATGCCGGTCGTGTATTGCCCTGCCCAGCGACGAAGCAGGCGAGTAATCCGGTGTGGAACAATCTCTAGGGTGCGGTTCATCCAGCCGTAGTTAATCGCCAGGAGGTTTGCCACCGGAACCGCGTCGCAGCGTGGGTCGAAATCGTCTAGCTGAAGTGCTGTGCTGGCTGCGATCGCGGTTTCTGGACTTTGATATAACGTGTCAGGGCTGAGTGCGATATCGATACGGGTGGTGTTGCCATCGAAGTGTTTGGTAATAAGCCCGAGGGCGGCGAGCTTGTCTAGCATCATGCCAGCGGCCCTGTCGCTGCCCTGATCTTTCCCGTCGTAAAATAGCCGCGCGGCTTCACTGTGGCTACAGCTGACCGCTGAAGAGAGTGGTGTGAGCGCTTCGAGTGGCGGTAGGGCTAGGTCGGAGATTGTCTGCGCTTTCTGTTGTTTTTTGGGCTGTTCTTTTTGCTGTTCTTGTTGTTGCTTAAAGAGCAAATACACCCACAGCCTGACAAAGTAGTCCGCTCGCGTGCGCGTTAGGCCCACCCGCTGGCTTAGCTGTTGCGCGATTTGCTGCTGTTGCTTTTGGGGAAACCAACGATTGAGCTGTTCTGTATCCATCGCTTTTTAGCCCGAGTGCTTCACCCTGCTTCAGGGTGCTTCTTTTATCTACGCATACTCTCCAGGCAGTTAGCTTTGATTTGTGCCAGTTGTGCCCAGTGGGAGCTGCTCATTGCGACCTCACAACCGGTGCTCGCACACTGAAATAACTCGCTCAAACCTACCGGTTGCCATGGCTGGTTTGGGCTCACACATTCTGTTGGAGATTTTCGCTATGACTGCTAAAAAAGCTGCCGCTAACGTGACCCATTCCAGTGCCTGGATTGCGCAAACCTACGTGTCCTTTATTATCTCGATTTCCGCGACGATTATCGGCGTGTTTTACATGCCCGGTGACAACTGGCTCAAGGGCTACATGGGCATGGGGGTGTTGTTTTCGGTGGCCTCCACGGCCAGCTTATCGAAGACGATTCGCGATATTGAAGAGTCTAAAACGATGATGAGCCGAATTGACGAGGCCAAGCTAGAGCGACTGCTCGCCGAGTATGACCCTTTCAAGCAGTAGCCTTCTTGTTTGCGGCCTTGTTTGCTCGGTCGATTAAAAGCGTGATAAACCGTCTTTTAATCGACTGATTGACGCGTTGCTTTAAGCGGTGGTTCTACCTTTTTGTATCGCGATGCCACCCTGTACTAGGGCCTCGATATCCTGCGCTGCGGTGGGCAAATCCTGGCTGAGGACTTCGTTACCTTGCGCGGTGATCAAAATATCGTCCTCAATGCGAATGCCGCGCACGTCATCAAACTGGCGCAGGCGCTCCCAGTTCACCATGTGGGCGTAGCGATCGCGCATCATGCCATTGTTTAAGATCGCAGGCACCTGATAAAACCCTGGCTCAATGGTGACGGCCATGCCTTCTGCTAGCGGGCGATTGAGCCGGAGGAACGCAAGGCCAAAGCGATCGCTGCGCTGACGCCCGTCTGCATAGCCCGACAAATCGCCCAAATCTTCCATATCGTGCACATCTAGCCCCATCAGATGGCCCACGCCATGAGGGAAAAACAGCGCATGAGCGTCTTGGGCGACCAAATCCTCTGGCTTGCCTTTGAGAATGCCCAGCTCGACTAGGCCAGAGGCCAGGATTTGGCAGGCAATCATATGAATGTCTGCGTACTCAACGCCGGGTTTGGCTTTTTCAATACAAAAGTCGTGAGCGGCCAGCACAACGTCATAAATGTCGCGCTGTGTGGCGGAAAATTTGCCACTGACTGGCCACGTTCGGGTAATGTCTGAGGCCCAGCCGTCTGAGGTTTCTGCGCCAACATCTGCGAGCAGCAGGTCACCGGGCGCGATGGGATTGCGGTAGCGATGGTTGTGCAAAATTTCGCCCGCAATCGTCACAATGCTGCCGTAGGCGCAGCTCATATCTTGCGCCATGATCACCGCTTCCATCACCGCTCTGACCTGGGCTTCGGTGTGGGCGGTTGGGGTGGCCCCCATGCCAGCTTTGTGGGCGCGTACCGAAACGGCAATGGCCTGCCGAATGCCCGCAACCGATCCCTCATCTTGAATTAGACGCAGCTGCACAATGGCGCGTTCTAAATCCTGGTTGCCCTGGGTGCGGTGCCGGGGCAGGACAATGCTGCGCTTGAGCATGGCCCGCTCTAAGGCTCTGACTGTTTCGTCGCGATCGCCCAAGGTGGCCGTTCCAGGCGCTAGCTGGGCCAGCTCACTGAGCGGATGGGCATCAGTGGCCCCAATTTGCTCGGCAATCACGTCTCGGCTGGGTAAAGGACCATGCCACAGCGCATCATCGACGGTGGTGTTGTCCATAAATAGGGTCAGCCGACCGTTTTCAAGACGGATGGCGGCATTTTCTAAAGAAACGCCTGCGAAATACAAAAAGTGGCTGCTGGCTCGATACGGATAAACGTTGGCGGCAAAGTTTCGTGGCTTGGGCGTTCCAGACCATAGCAAGACCGGAAAATCGATGATTTGAGCGAGCTGCTGTCGTCGCCACCGCAGCGTATCCGCCAGACTCGGGGGCTCGGGGTATCCATTTTCAGTGCGTCCGTTTTCGGCATTGGGGCTGTTGCTAAAGGGTGACGTAGTTTGGCGATTAGCAGTTTGCATATGTCCAGCGATAGTTAGGGCGATCAAGTAAAAGAGGGCGATCAAGCAAAGAGGGCGATCAAAAAATGGCTCGTTCGGATGGGGCAACCCGTGAGCTTTTCAGTAACGCCTGAGTGAATTTAGCGGGTGATGTCAGCGGGTGATTTCAGATGCCTGACTGACTTTTCGGACGATTGACGGTGCTTTCTTAAAGATCTACATACTTATGCTTACATCGATGCTACGCCGCTATCGGAAAAAGGGAAGATAATACTGTTCGTTTTATCATTTTCTCCCTTATGTTCTCTGCCCATGATGCTGAGCGGTTAATCTTTACGTTGGTCGCGCCGATAGCCGCTACAGAAACGGTGGCGATTAGCGAGGTTGGCAGCTGTTTGGGCCGTGTGCTGGCCCAGCCTGTGACCAGCGCCCTCGATTTTCCCCATTGGGATAATTCAGCGATGGATGGCTATGCGGTACGGGCTGAGGACGTGCAGCAGGTTCCTGTTACGCTCCAGGTCATTGAAGAGATTCCTGCGGGCCACCGCCCTGCTAAAACGGTGATGTCGGGGCAAAGCGCCCGCATCCTCACTGGTGCCATGATGCCCAATGGGGCCGATACGGTGGTCATGCAGGAGAATACTGAGCGTTCTCAGCCAGGGGTTTCTCCGTCGGGGGCGGCTCAGCCCGGAACCGTGACGATTTTGAACGTGCCGGAGCCCCAAAACTTTGTGCGCCAGCAGGGGAGTTTTTCCAAGGCAGGGGATGAGCTGCTGCCCGTGGGCCGGGCGATCGCTCCGGCTGAGGTGGCCTTACTTGCGGCTGCTCAGTGTCCTACGGTGCAGGTGTACCGCCGCCCTCGTGTGGCTATATTGTCTACGGGCAGCGAGCTGGTGAGCCCGGAGCAGCCTTTGGGGCCTGGGCAAATTGTGGACTCTAATCAGTACGCCCTCTGTGCCCTGGTTGCACAGACGGGGGCGGTGCCAATACCCATGGGTATTGTGGCTGACGATCGGGCAGCGGTAAAAAATGCGATCGCCCAGGCCCTGTCTCAGGCAGATATGGTGCTTTCGTCTGGTGGGGTCTCGGTGGGTGACTACGACTATGTGGATGATGTCCTCGCTGAGCTGGGAGCCACGCTGCACATTCGCGCGGTTGCGGTAAAGCCGGGTAAGCCTTTAACGGTGGCCACTGTACCGGGCTCGATAGGATCTCAGGACGTGTTGGAATCTCAGGGCGTATCAGAGAGTGCGTCTGGCAGTTCCTCTGGTAATGCAGAACCTGCTCTTGCGAACCGACTTTACTTTGGCCTGCCAGGGAATCCGGCTTCTGCGATGGTTGGGTTTTGGCGGTTTGTTGCCCCTGCGATCGCCAAGCTTTCTGGCCAGCAAGGTCCCTGGACACCAGACTTTGTGTGGGCTACTGCCACTACAGACTTGCGCGCAGGCGGTCGGCGAGAAACCTACCTTTGGGGCCAGCTCGCCAGCCGCGAATCCGGCTATACCTTTGGCCGTGCGCCAGGGTCTCATAGCTCGGGCAACCTTGTGAACCTCGCTAACACGACGGGTCTAGGCATTGTCCCCCAAGGCACCACCCATATTCCAGCGGGTGATAGGGTGCAGGTTCTCAAAATCACTTAGCGTCTTCGCTTGGGAAAAACGGGGCCAGCGCACGAGGCTTGCCATTCGCTTCGCAAACTGCTGTAATATTCTGCTAGCATCTATCAATTGTTATTATTAGGGATAAGGTTTGTGGGGGCTCAAGTGTGCTTGCCTCTCGCAGCCAGCGTCTTTGCAGCGTTTTCAGCGTGATTTAGGGCAGTTATGGCATCGAAATACAACGATGATTACGATGCGTCTTCAGATCCTTCTGTACCCAAACGTTCTGTCCCTAAACGTCCTGTCCCCAAGCCTCCCGTACCCAAACCTCTTAAGCCCTCTGGTCCTTCCTCTTCTTCTGGCAGACCTCCCAACGGGCCGGTGAAGTCGAACGATCCTTTTTCAGAATTTTCAGAGAGTTTTTCGGGTAGCTCAGGGGGTAGCTTTCCGGCTCAATATCCGATTGAGCGTCATCAAACGGCTCGCCTCACTCCCCCGCTGTCAGGGGGCAATCCGCCGGGTGCGGCCAAAAGAAATACAGCCAAAAGAAATACGGCCAAAGGAAATACGGCTAAAAGAAATACAGCCAAAAAGAGTACGGCCAAACCAGGTCCGGCTAAAACAACAGGCTCTAAAAAGTTTGGCTTAGGGACACTCGGGCGAAAATTGGGCCCGGCTGCTTCTGGGCGATCGCAAGGCCGCTCCCGTCTGCAAAAGGGCAGCGGCCCCTACGCCACCTATGCCAGTGCGGTGGACCCAAACGTTGCTAACCCTCTCGTAGACGATAGAGAGGTGGGCCGTCGTTGGTTTGGCTCAGTGCCTGCTTCCTTGCTGGGGCTGCGCTGGTTGAGAAGCTGGCCGTTCATTGTGCTGATTATTTTTGGCGTGCTGGGCACCGCAGGAGCCACGGCGATGGTGAGTCTGTTTCGGATGCCGAGCATTCCGAACTGTCGGGCGATTTTTTGGCCAACGGCGTCAGCCTCTTTGCGGCTTCAGTGTGCCGAAACCTACGCGGCTGAGGGCGATGTTGCGAATTTGCTATCGGCGATCGCACTGGTCGATAAGCTTCCAGAAGATCACCCTTTGCGCAGCGATATCATCGACGATCGCATTGAGAACTGGGCCAACCAGGTGCTAGATTTGGCCGAACGCTCTTTTGAAGAGGGTGAAATAGACGTGGCGATTTCAACCGCCAAAAAAATTCCTCAAAGAACCGCTGCGGCCAAAGTGGTTGAAGAGCGCATTGCCCGCTGGCAAAAGATTTGGCAAGAGGGCGAAGACGGCTTTAATGTCGCTGTCGAAAAACTCAAAGAGAAGAACTTCCAACAGGCGTTTAGCCTATCTGTGGCCTTATTAGATGTAGAGAACACGTTTTGGTCGACGGTGAAGTACAACGAGTTAACCAAGCTCATTGCCTCGGCCAGAGAAGATAGCGGCACCATGTCTAAGGCATTGGGCTTTGCTAAGCAGGGCACGGTAAAAGGCTACGTTGAAGCGCTCAAGCGCTTAAAAGAGATTAAAGAAGAGAGTGTTTTTTACGCAGAGGCCCAAGGCAAACGTAAAGACATCGCCCAGCAAATGCTGGAGCGCGGCGAAGAGTTTTTAGCCGCCCGGCAGCTCTCTGACGCGCAGGCCCTGCTCAATGCGATCCCCCGCGACACGGGGCTCGATCGAGAACTGGCAGACTTTCAGGTCTTCGTGACGGCTTACCAGCAGGCGTGGACCAATACGTCTGCGGGCTTAGAAAATGCAATTAACCGGATGAAAACGCTGGGTAGAGACAGGCCCCGCTATGCCAGAGGTCAGCAGCTGATTGCTCAGTGGCAAGGTGAATTGCAAAACGTAGCGCTTCTAAACCAAGCGCGAGAAAGAGCCAGTAGAGGCAGTACGGCTGATTTGACGGCGGCGATTGCTGTAGCTGGGAAGGTTTCACGTAATACGCCTCAGTGGGATGAGGCCACTGATGAAATCAACGGGTGGCGATCGCAGGTTGAAACCGTTCAAGACAGGCCCATTTTAGAGCGGGCCGATCGCCTAGCTGCGGTGGGCACACCTGATAATTTGCGAGCGGCGATTCAAGAAGCGCGAAAAGTTTCTTCGGGGCGAACGCTGGGGCAAGAGGCGGACGAACGGATCTCAAACTGGACCGAGCGGATCCAGCGGATTGAAGATCAGCCTGTGCTGGACCAGGCCAGGGCCAGGGCTAGAGCCGGGGATGTTCCGGGTGCGATCGCGATCGCGAGGCGGATTGGTGAAGGTCGCTCGCTCTACGGCGCAGCCCAAGAGGATATCGCCAGCTGGCAGGCGAATCAAGACGGTCGCAGGCTTTTAGCTGAAGCGGCGACGGCTAGCAGACGCGGCGATGCGGCTGCCCTCGTTAGTGCGATCAGCACGGCTCAGCGGGTGCCGAGCCGAAGCGACAGCCGCGCAAGCGCCGATACTCAAATTGGCCAGTGGAGCTGGGCGTTGCTAAGGCAGGCCGAGTCAGTCTCTAATCGCAATGTAGAAACGGCCATTTCCCTGGCCCAAAAGATTCCCTCGGGCACTGAAGCCTACGAGCCTGCGCAGTTGCGAATTCAAAACTGGCAGGCGACTTTGCAACGTATAGAAGAGTCTCGCAGGCCTCCTGCGCCTTCTCCGCTTTTGGAGGGTGGTAATGGCGCCCCTGAGGTCGATGAAAACGGGATTCCGCCTCGTTTGGAGCTGCGATCACCCGATAACTAAAAGAGTGGCAAACAACAGAAAAAGCACCGTTCTTCAGCGAGTCGCCTACGGCTGTTGAAGTTTCTTGGCGGTGCTGCTGGCAGACTGTCCGATCTGCTGGAGAAGAGTGCTGATCTTTTCTTTGATGGTTTGTTGTAGGGTTTTGATGCGATCGCGCATGCTGTTGACAGGAGAAGACACTGCCGTATTCAGCTTGTTCTGAAAATCTGTTCTGACCTGACCTACTTTTGCCTGACCGGCCTTGTAGTAATTGCCCTCGACGATGGCGGGTAGTCGCGTTTTGGCATCGGCAACCGTACTTTTTAGGCGAACCGGTAGCTGGCTAACGTCGGTTTTGAGTTGCTGTATGGATAGCGCATTGTTGACTGAAAGAGACTTTGGGAAGGCTGGCGTACCGAACTCGCCCGCTTGCGCGGTAACCTGACCTGCATGCAGCTGGTCAACGCTGTTTTGTCTGGTTGCTTCTATCAACGCAAAGGGATCGTTTCGCATAAAAGGAAGCTTTTGAACCAGTGCAGTTGAATCTTCGGCGGGTTTGGGGGCGACAACCGCTTTTGTCTGCTCAAGTCGATTTTCTACTTTTTGTTGAACTAAAATTCTCTTTTTTACAGTGCTGTTTTTATGGGTGCTGTTTCTATTAGAACTGGGTGCAACAGACTCATTGTTAAGGGTGTTGTTTTGGCCTTTGGTTGTCGAACTTTTATTCGTCAGTGCTGTCTCGCGATGCTCTAGTATTGGTGCCTGCGCTGTAGAACGCAATTTGTTGAGACTGTCTCTGTAGCTGTTTACACCGGACTTATTGACTGAATAGCTGACAACTTGTGACCTTGTCGCGAGAGCGGACGAGGCAAACCCAATGCAGCTGGTCACTGGCAGTATGCACAGCAGTGAAAGCATTAGCCAGCGAGGTGTTATGGCGATATGTTTAATGGCTGTTTTGATAGCTGTGTGTTTGATTGCTGTGTCCGTAAGGGCCAAGGGCTTAACTTTCATCGCTGCTGTTCATGGGTTTCTACCTTATCTTCTGACCTGTCGGTAAACGCAGCGCTTTTTCGGGCAAAAAAGCGCTGCTTGTGGCTTAGGTTACGTTATTGTTCGGTGTGAAAGACATTTTGACAATGACGTCGTTGAAGTCTGAGTCCCCGCCGCCAGCAAGATCCTCGTAGCCAAAGACATTGTCGCCTAAGAGGCGTACATGATCTTTCCCATCGCTGTTAGCGCCTAAGTAATTGAAGTAAACGGTTGGATCATTTGCACCGTTAGCGTCTATGAGGGCCTCAACACTTCCGTCAACTACGAGGAAAGTAGAGAGTAAATTACCCGCATTTAACTGTGCGCTGTAGCTGGTGCTGCTCCCATTACTGCCGCTGAGGCTTAGCTCAACGCGGTTGGCCAAAGCCGCTGCCTGATAGCCCGCATCGCCCGGTGCCAACAGATTGCCGGTAAGCGGATCTCTGACGCTTCCGCTAGTATCCTCAATTTGATAGAAGCCCACTGTGTTGTTGAAAGCGGCTTCTCGAAGCACTTCAATAGTGGCTTCAACGGTGCCTGTGAATCCGGTAAAGTCAAGAATTTCACTGTCGGCAGCTTTGCCCTGTTGCGAGGCACCGACTGCGCGCGCAGCATCCCCTAGCGATAGCTGGAGCGAAACGTTGCCAAAGTCACTGCTTCCAACCGGCTGGAAGTCTAGCTGTAGGGTGCTCTCGTCTAGCTGGATTGGAACAATAACCGCTTGATTGTTGCTATTGGCAGCGGCGGTGGCAAAGGCAACCGTGCCGCTACCACCGGCTAAAATGTCGCCTAACGTGCCGCCTTGAATGGCTGCGAATTGAAAAAAATCACTACCAATAGTGTCTAGCACGCGCTCAACGCCTAGGTCTGAGAATTCACCCGCTTCTAAGACAGAAAATACAGTCGTGGCTTTTTCTAATGCTGCTGCTAGGTAGCCGGCACTGCCAGGGGCATTCCCGTCAATGGTGCCTGAGGCATCATCGGTTGCGATCGCAATAATCTCACCCACTTCGCTGTTACTTTGCGCCGTAATCGTGGCCTTAAGTTGGGTCGCACTCCCGCTGTCAACCTTGATCAGGTTGTTGCTTTCTGGCACTAGCTTTGCGGTTGCTGTCGGCGGTGTTGTGTCAGGCGGTGTTGTGTCAGGCGGTGTTGTGTCAGGCGGCGTGATTGCCCCTCCACTGCTCGGGCCGTTAATCACAATGGCTGATCGCGCGCTCAACGCGCCATTGCTTAAGGGCGCAGGTAAGGTTAAATCGACCGGAACATTGCTGGTGATGGTGCTACCGTTGCTCAGTAATAGAGCCGTCGCACTCAAATAGTCAAGATCATCGGTGCGATCGCCTGCTTTCACCACGTATCGAAAGGTCAGCGCGTTGGTGCCTGTACCACTGATGTAGTTCGCCGCACGGTCAATCGCTCCGGTCTCTAGCTTGAGCTGAGGCGTTCCGTTGACGTTTACCGTGGCGCTGAATCTAACCACAATGTCGACCGCATCGCCCGTCACATAGTTGCCATCTTCAGAGAGACCGCGTACTTCAGTAACGTTAATATCGCCTATGAGAAAAGTGCTTGAATACGCGGCAAGGCAAGCTGCTTGAAACGCTTGAGGTGCAGCCTGCGTTTGTTGATGGAGCCCGCAACTGGTTTGAACAGAAGCTAGCGCCCAGCTGCCCTGCTGCGTTTCGCTACCGACCCGGCTTTTCGAAGCCCTTACGGTCGCTTGAGTCAGCTGTTGCAGTTTGCTGAGAAATTCTTCTCCAGCCTCTTTGCTAGCGAGGTTACAGCCGTACAGTAATAGTTCTGGCGCTTCAGTTGTTTGGGCAAACCAGGTCTTAATCGCATCTGTGTGCTGGGCTAAGGTGCTAAGGCTTAGCTCTCCGTTGGTAAAGTGCAGGGCACCCGGAGATCCGTGGGCGACGAGGTGTAAGCTGGCCAGTGGTGTAGAGAGCGTCTTAATTTTGGCGGTGATTTGATCTGTTGCACTTTGCTGTGGGTCCAGTACGATTGCTTGGACACCCGGTAAAACGCCTGCGGCTAGCTCTTGGGAATCAGCAACACCGGGGTCAATAACAACAAGAACGCCGTCAAGAGCATGACCAGAGAGCTGCGTGCTGGCTTTTTTTCCTAGGCGCATGGCCTGTTGACTAGCCGCAGGGCGTGGAAGAATTGTGGATACAGTCATAGAGGGAGTCATCAAAGATATTGTTCTAATTGCCTATGCGCGAAAACGAGACCTTGAGATGCGCTGACGTCCGTTGCTTTAAAGCCAAGCCTTGTCGGCAATTGTGCTTTAAGTAATGGACATCACCCTGCGAGCATAGAAAATCAAAGTCCCGCACATTATATCGACTTTAAGTGCCTCTACTTAAGCGAATCGTAGAGATCTCAATCGCAGAAAGCTGAATCGCACAGTTCTGAATCGCGCAGATCTATTTAGGCGAATCGCATAGGGAACCGTCCGGCAAAATGGTTTGCTTGAGTTTAGAACCGCTCAGCTGGTCTTGATGGATATCTGCCCAGCGAAGCTCTGCATGGGCAAAATTGGTTTCCCAAAGATTCGCTTTCCACAGCGCTGTCCCGCGCAAATTTGCCGCCTGTAGATTCGCCTGCGATAGGTCACTGCCAACCAAGTCTGCCTGGTTAAGATTGGCCCCGCACAGGTTGGCTCCGCGCAAATTAGCGCCGCGCAGGTTGGCATTTTCTAGGTTGGCCCCCTGTAAATTGCAGGCGCTGAGGTTGGCCATCGGTAGCTCAATGTTCGATAGGTTCGCATTGGGGGCTTCGAGCCACTGTAAGGACACGCCGTCACGGTGAAGATCTTGCAGGGCCTGGTACCGGGCATAGCTGGTGTTGACCTTGGCCGCGGCGGCAGTATCGATCACGCGCCAGGCTTCGTAGTGCTTTTGGGCTTTTCTATCGGGTGCGCCCTTAACGTATAAAATCACAGCAACCACCAGTGCGATCGCTTCAGCATCACCCAGCAGCAGTCTCAATACATAGCTGCCGGTTAGGGGCTCTTGCTTTTGAATCAGCACAACTGCAATAGAGAGGCTTAGGATAGAGGCGATCGCAACCAGCCAGGTCGGCACGGCCTGGACGCACTTTTCAAGCCTGTAAATGCTGCTTGCAGGCAGTCTTGGAAAACCAGCCATTCGTAAACCCCTAATCCTGAAGATGTAAAAACTTAGTACAGGCTGGGTGAATCCTAAACTTGGCGATATTCTCCAAATTCACCGTCGGTAGCTCGTAATGGCCTAAGTAGGCACCTTTCACCATGAGCGAGCTGTTAAGCGTGCGGTTGTGGCTACTGTTATGACTACTACTGTTATGACTACTGCGACTGTGACTACTACTGCGGCGGCTGACGCCTTCAGCCTCTCTTGGATTGAGCACTTTCAAAAAGCCGATCTTCCACAGAATTTGCTTGAGTTCTAGATAGTCCATATCCAGTATCCAGCCAGCGGCCCGTTCAGCGTCTATCTCTCCGCACACTACCGAAAGGAGAAGATAGTCCAAATCTTCTTTTGAAAAGTAAGGCCGCTTGCCCCGAAAGACTTCAAACACATCTAGCAAATGAGGATATTGAAAGCGGTACTCAGAGGCAAGATCTCGGGTTTTTTGTTCGGAGTAGGATTCTTCGGCAGCGGCGATCGCGCATTCATCTATTCGCTTACTCGCCAAAGAATAGTCAATACATTCCACACACAGCTTGCAAAACTGAAGCAGTTCGCGCGGCCTGAGCTGTGTTCTATCAATAATGTATTCCAAAGAATCCAGTTCTGAAGACGGTAGCTTAGAGACAAAAACAGCTTTCCATCGCTTCAGCGCTGTCAGCTTTTGAGTTTCTGGAAAAGAGTGCCCAATCCGTCTGGCAATCAGCTCTAGCAGTTCATTAGCCCCCCAGCGAATCACCTCTACATCTTCTCTAATCTTTTGCGCATCCTCATAAATCTGTGGAATGTTGTCGAACAGCTCTTGCCGAATAGAGACATAAATCCTCAGATTCGGATTGAGCAAATTTATCTTCTGTGTTGCCTGAAAAAGCCCTGCAATAAAGTATTTGGCATCTTCTGAGTTATCCCACCCTTTGTCTAATTCATCAATGAGAACCGTAATGCGAGTATTCGCCAACACATTTTTTAGGCTAGGCAACAGCACCTTAATCTCTTCTAAATCATAAAGCGCCTGCAACTCTCTAGATCGCAGCGTACCCTCATGAGACTCTAGCTTGACCCGTTCAATGCGCTTAAGGTAGTTAACCAAAATCCCAATCGAGCTGTTTTCACTAATCATGCCGCTGCTGCGCACGTAGTTATAAATATTCTTTTGTGCGCCCAGCAGTAGCCCGCGCTTGTTTTCGGCGATCCGCTTAAAAATAAGGTTGTAAAGCAAGTACTGCCACGCGATAGAATACGCACTTTGCTTGCCCCAGGAGCCCTCTTTTTCGCTACGCAGATACTCCGAGAGCAGTTCGTAGGAATACTCTTCAGGCGATAGCTCTAATACCAGGTTGCCTTTTCGCCGCTCTGTGGTGGCAATGTACTTAAAAATCGCGCTTTTCCCAGCACCGCGATTGCCCACCAAAATAGTTTTTCGCCCGTTCAAAAAGCGATTGTAGGTCGCATTTTGATAAAAATATTCTGCCAGGCCAACATCGATATCCCGCTCAGCTGAATCCGAGCCTAGGTTAAGGCTTTTGATGTCTAATCGCATAGGTGTTACTCACACGGACTTATGAGAACTTCTAGAACATCGTGACGATGGGCGCGCGTTCAGTTATACCGCTGTGCACCTAACAGCGTGAGTTCAGTTTAAGCTGACGCGCTGATCTTGAAAAGTACTCACCTCGGGGCCTTGACAAATTCAGAAAGCACTTTTGGTTAGGGTCTTATTTTCTTGATAGTTGTGCCTTTCCCTGCAGGCCCGCATTAGTCGGCGAACTTGACTCAATGGCAGCCTGGGCGCAATCGCATTTAATGATCTAGCAAAATGAT
The DNA here is from genome assembly GCA_039820525.1 of Cyanobacteria bacterium J06634_5. GTDB lineage: Bacteria > Cyanobacteriota > Cyanobacteriia > Phormidesmidales > Phormidesmidaceae > Phormidesmis. Next base: position 2,887 of record JBCBPY010000039.1, on the reverse strand, counting down.
GAATCGTACGGGAATGTTGCCATCGGCTAAGACCTCGGCCATGGCGATCGCGCCTTTCATTTCTGTCATCACCTGCGTGCTGTGTTCCTTATACTGACGCGCAGCGTGTTTTACGCCAGCCCTAAAGCCTGGTAGGTCTAAGCAGGTGGTGACGTAGTACGCCACACCTTTTAGGCGATCGCCGACTCGGCCACTACAGTTCTCAGGCAGCGGCGGAAAATCACCCGCCTTTTTGGGCAGTGGCGATAGGCTTGGGTTTTCCCACAGTAAGTACTGGTTGAATTTAGCGTCTTCGCAGGTCGGAAGCTGAGAGAGCGATCGCCACCGAGAGCCATCGTGCGCTTCTAGGATCACCGTGCGAAATATAGACATAGCCTTACCCCTAACCCCTCAAGCATAAAACCCGGACAATGCCTCATGACGACCGTTAATGTTAGGCACTTTGGAGGCTAGTTCTTTAGTGTATCGATAACTGGTCCACTTTTTGTCTGCCTTAGGGCGCATAGGAGGACTTACGGGGTAAATGCTGGGGTAACGCATTACTCTGGCGTTATTCTGGCGTTATTCTGGCGTTCCGGGATTGGGTGCGATCGCCAATTCTTCAGCCAGCATATCCTCATAAATTCGAGGCAACAGCGCCGACATGCTGTTCGTCTCAATTCCATAGCCTAAGCTTGTCCAAGTCCCAGAGAGCATCGCTAGCACCGCATTCACCTCACCCTCACGCAGCTGCCCAGAAATATCTGCGCCCCACGCCGTCGGATCGGCCAACCAGTCGTGCACCACCACGTCCTGATACACCGGCTCAAAGCTAGGCCGCTCCCACACCTCGTACCACGCGGGCCGCTCTGGGTGATACAGCCGAGCCTGCTTTTCCCACGTCGTTGTCAAAAACTGGTAGCGTCCGGCGGCTGTCGTGCAGTCGTCCTTATTGGGCCCGTTAACAATGCGAACGCACTCGTCTGGATGTTCGCTCAAATCTTTAACGCGCGCACCACCGTACAGCAGCCGATACGGATCTTTCGTATTCGACTCTGCTGCTGAGATGGTTCGCATGAGCGCGCGCACGTAAGGGTCACCGCCCTGCATTTTGAGCGGCAGTGGCGAGGCCACATAGTCTGTTGCGCCCATCAGTTCTAGCGCCTGCGGAGACATCGACCACTGGTGCAGCATCCACGCCACGCCGATGAACATCAACATGGTCAACACAATGGGTCCAATGTCGTCATAGCCAGTGTTGCTTTTAGAAACTCTTTTCGAACCTTTTTGAGGTTTCTTGACAGATTTTTTTGAAGAAGATTTTTGAGCCAAACGAGAGAATACTAAACAACAGCGTGTTAACCAGCTAGGCAGAAGCCTAAAAACATTGGCAAAAAACCGTTGGAAAAAAGGACGGTAGTGCTCGCGAAAAAAGTGGTTAACGTGGGTTTATACTAACCACTTTTTACCGGTCTGTATCAGCTACACTGCCAGAGCTAGCTATTCCATACGGGGTCTATTTTAACTGCCCGTCTTTTGCTGCTTGTCGCGGTACTCACCTCAACGCCTATGGCCCCTATAGAGTCTAACGACCGCTTAATGATTATCCTCATCTGCGGGGTTCCCTTTGCGGCCCTCCTTTACTGCGGGTTGGCTATAGGCACGCTGCTCACGATTCCTGCCGCCAAAGCCTATCCCCTTATTTTTGGCGGTATTTTTGCCCTGATTCCACTGGTGACTGGTGCCGCTATCTGGGTGGGTCCTTTTCGTAAGTAAGGTCAGTTCAGTTTTAAGTCGGATCTTTGGTCAAAGTATCTAAACTGACTGCCCAAACTGACTGTACTTGGCTTTTTGCTAAGCCCAATAATGCTAAGAAAGCTTGAGCTTTGAGTCGCTAAATTGCTTGTACTCATAACGAGCTGATTGATCGACCTATTGCGGTGACTGTTTATTTACTATGGGTTAAAGCTAGTTACGGTTGCGTGGAGCCTGATCGATACGTCTTTGCTTTTTCTCTAAAACCAATCTTCCATCACCAAGCCATTCACTTTAGAAAACTCGCGTGTATTATGCGTCACTAGCGTGGTCTTATTTGCGATCGCGGTCCCCGCAATCAGCACATCCATTGGCCCAATAGGTTGTCCCTGCTTCTCTAGTTGAGCACGAACCGTCGCTGCACAGCTAGCGGCCTTCTGATCAAATGGTAAAACAATCGATCGAGCTGCTAACCCTTCAACCAAGCGTGTGCGCGTTGCAGGATTCTTCGACTTAGCAATACCGACATACAGCTCAAATAAAACGACCGTTGGGATTGCAATCTCTCTAGGCGATAGTGCATTTATTCGCTCAGCTACCCGGCCCATTCCCTTAAATAAGTAGATCGCAATATTTGTATCCAGAACGTATATCAAAACTGTTCTCGTTCAGCGTCTTCACCTGTATCCGCTCTAATCTCTTCCACCGTTGGGAAATCAGGAAATGCCCCCGAACACTCATTGATAAAATCCTTCCAGTCAACCTGACGCTCATGCTCAGTCATCTTTGGTAATGAGGACGCCACAGATACTTTGCCAGCAGATGGCACAGCATGCATTTCCTGCCAGTCCAAAAAATTCACGAACTCCAAGATGAGCTGTAATTTGGCCCCCGATAACCGCCTCAGCTTAATTACGATTGTCTCAATCATCGTGTCCATAAGGCACTCCCGCCTATTGCTAATTAACTAACGCCTCATGCATTTCTTCTAGTATGCCATCCATTTCATTGTCAAATAGAGCCCAAGCAAAAAGCCCCGGTCACACTCAACTTTCGAAGAGGTAACCAGGGCTAACGCTAAGAGCAAAATAGCTCTTGAGAATAATTCAAATGACTATTCCCAAAAGTTTCGCCCTTATCGATGCAATTAAGC
>JBCBPY010000038.1:0-56350 GCA_039820525.1 Cyanobacteria bacterium J06634_5 | reverse complement strand
GTGTGCGCTATTTTACTCATTCGAAAGAGAGTTTCTTTGAGTACTCAATTTCATCTCTTTTGCCACATTGGATACATAATAGAAGGGTGAACTAATGAGTTGTTGTTGGATGTCTGTATCGTTGGTAACAGTATGAGATTTATAAGGTGACAGGATCTACTTTTTTGCGTTAAATAATGTAAAAATCTTCTGGTTAAAGCCTCTTACTGATGCTGTTTAACTGGCTCTGTTTAAATGGCGCTGTTCAACTGAAGCTGTTCATGAAAAAGAATGTTGAGGGCACGATGGTGATTATCAATAAGCACCATAGAAAAAGCTTGAGACAGCGATGGTTTGCAAGTTCACTCTCTTTATTACCATAGATGTTTTGCAATGTTGTCCTATGTGATGGTTCACGATGTCTGGCGATCTACAAGTATTGGGACTACCCGCAGAACAAGGAAGATGGTTATTAGTGTTGCTCGGCATGAGCGTTTTGCTTTGCACAGGCAGCGTTTATTCTTGGAGTATTTTTAGAACACCTTTGGAAAATGAATTCAATATAGGTGCAACAGAGAGCCTGCTGCCTTACACAATAGCCCTGTTGTTTTATGCGGTGTTTGTGACGGTTGCAGGGTTTTATATTGCGCGAATAGGCCCGCGAAAAGTGGCTGCTGTCGGTGGCCTCGTGGTTGGATTGGGCTATGTGCTCTCTAGCTATGCCAGCAATATTTCCCTGATGACGCTGACCTATGGTGTGATTGCAGGGACGGGGGTCGGTATTTCCTACGGTGTTCCCATGGCGGTCGTGGCGCGCTGGTTTCCGGATAAAAAAGGGCTCGCGGTCGGCCTGACGATTGTGGGCTTTGGTCTATCGCCTTTAATCACAGCGCCTTTGGCCAACGGTTTGATCGCCACTTATGGTGCTAGGCCGACGCTACGGATTTTGGGGATTGTTTTTGGGCTAGTGATTCCTGCGATCGCCTTCACCCTCAAGTTCCCCCCTGACAACTGGCACCCCAAAAAAGCGCTGTCTCACACGGCTCAGGCGACAATCGCTCGCACGTACCCTAAGCGGCTCCTCACCAGCCGCTCGTTTTACGGTCTGTGGATTTGCTACGCAGTCGGCACCCTGATTGGGCTCAGCGCTATTGGGATTTCAAGCCCTGTCGGTGAAGAGATTATTCAAATTAAGCCAGGGCTGGCGGCCAACAGCGTTTCTCTGTTTGCCTTGTTTAATGGCCTCAGCCGTCCTCTTTTTGGCTGGCTGAGCGATCGCTTCAAACCGCACTACATTGCCATTAGTACCTATTCTCTTATTTTGATTGCCTGCCTGCTGATGGCACAGGCGCAAGCGGGAGATGTTGCAACCTATCTATTTTCTTTTTGTTTGTTTTGGTTTTGCTTGGGTGGGTGGCTGGCGATCGTACCCACGACAACACTCCGCTTTTTCAATCCTGATCATTACGCCCAAAACTACGGCATTGTCTTTAGTGCCTATGGCGTTGGCGCGCTAACCGGGACACTCGTCACTGGCCAAATTCGAGACTGGTTTGGCTCCTATACCTATGCGTTTTATCCGATGGCTTTGCTGGCGGTTGTCGGCATTGTGGTGGCAAGCGTTTTGCTTAGGCGCGATCGCACACCACAGCGATTCGACGCGTAGCTTAGTCCATATTTGTCCATATTTGTTTGGCAGGGTTGTGGGCGAGCGCTTAGGAAAGCCTGATTTGAGTACACTCAATCACTTTGTTTTAAATACTGTTGAATACCCTTCTAAACGCTATAGGTTAAGGCTTCTTCTGTGAGTGCAGAATACCTGTCCCTGCTTTGAGAAATACGTGCCCCTACAGGCTGAAATACTCGTTCCTTGACCTTTCTTTTTTTTGAGTGCCTGGTGTATGGCGCGTTTTACGCTTTGAGTACAGGGCTAATGGTTTTAGTAAATCTGGATTGGGCTATAGCGATCGCTCCCTGAAAAACGCGGTTGCTATAAACAACAAAACAAAGACCCACCGCGTGCCATGCTACTCTCTTTTCAAAATATCCTCAAGAGATTTTCTCCGCGCTATCCTCAGCTTTCCTTTCAGCTTTTCTCTCAGCTTTTTTTGCAGGCGCAGCAGACTCCTCTCTGGGAAGATTTTGCCATTATTTTTGAGCGCGATCCTGCCGCACGCAGTGGGTTAGAAGTGCTGTGCTGCTACCCTGGACTCCATGCGATCTCCGCACACCGCCTAGCCCACTGGCTGCACACACGCCAAGTGCCGTTTTTCCCTCGCTTCATTTCTCACCTGGCGCGCTGCTTTACCGGTATCGAAATTCATCCGGGTGCTCACTTAGGCGCAGGCGTTTTTATCGATCATGGTATGGGTGTTGTGATTGGTGAAACCGCAATTGTCGGAGATCATACCCTGATCTATCAGGGCGTCACCTTAGGGGGCACCGGGAAAGAGACTGGCAAGCGTCACCCCACGCTCGGTGCTCAGGTCGTGGTCGGCGCAGGGGCCAAGGTTTTAGGCAACATCCACATCGGCGATTGTGCCCGGATTGGCGCAGGTTCTGTCGTTTTGAATAATGTCCCAATTAACTGTACTGCTGTAGGGGTGCCTAGCCGCAATGTCTGTGAATGCAACACCGCAGACGCACCCCTAGAACACGGCCACCTGCCTGATATTGAAGCTGCCACACTACAACGATTACTGAATCGCATTGAGCAGCTAGAAAACCAGCTTCACACGCTTAAAGCTCATACGCTTCAAAAAAACACGCTAAAAGATAGCCCCTGTTTATCCTCACCAGCCCATTTCCCCCACCCCACTTTTCCCCATCCCACTTTTCCCCATCCCATTATGGAGTATCAATCCTATGGATAAGTCTACGTCTCGGACCCCTACGCTGGGTCAGGTTGTCAGTGTCGCTCGGGTTGATCGCTGGTCGATTAACCATCGCCTGCAAGACCTTAACATTCCCTGCACTTGCCCTACCGATGGCACTTTGCGAGTGAATGTTGATCATGCTGTTGCGCTGTTGTTAGTGAACAGTGTTGTCAGGCGATTTACGCTCCCTCGTCAGGTGAGTGTGGACTGGTTAGAGCGCTGTTGGGAAACCCAGAGTGTCCCTGCGACCATCTCCTGAAAGTTTTGTTCCCTGAAAAGTTCGTTTGCTTTAGAGTGTCCATTCTAAACCGGTCATTCAGAATATCTGTTTTAACCTGCTAGTGTTTCATCTGCCCAAGCAACCTAAGAAAAGTAATTGGAGTCCCCTTATGACTGCTCAAACTGTTCAATCTATTGAAAGCCTTGTTCGCGCCTTTGGTGATGTGGGGCCTAACCCTGTTGGCTTCGAAAGAGACATTTCAATTCCCGTGTGTGAAGGACTGAATCTCGCCTATGCCAGCTTTCAAGGCCTTTATTTACAGTACCAAAAACAACATTTCGTCACCGAAGGTGCGGAATTCTATTCTGTTCACGAGTTTTTTCAAGAGAGCTATGGCACCACTCAAGGCCACGCCCACGACATTGCTGAACGGCTCAATGGACTGGGCGGCATTCCTGCGGGGTCTTTTGCGACGCTCTCAGAGCTGTGCTGCTTTGATATGGAGCCAGAGGGTGCCTATGTTTGTCGGCAAATGATTGAGAATGATTTGGCTGCTGAACAGTCTGTGATTTCGCTGTTGCGCCGTTTGGCTACGCAGGCAGAAAGCGTCGGCGATAGAGCCACTCGCTACCTCTATGAACAAATTCTGCTGGCCACTGAAGATCGGGCCTTTCATCTAGATCACTTCTTGAGTGAGGACAGTCTCACCTTTGCCTTTTTGAAGTGATGACTCTGGCTGTTGTAGTCGCTGCCCTTGGGGTAAACGCAAGGTCAGCGACTACTGTTCTATTGTGACGCCCTCGATCAGGAGCCTTCTCAATGTTTGAAAATATATGCATTAACGATACAACCTTGCGAGATGGCGAACAGGCTGCGGGCGTTGCCTTTGGATTAGAAGAGAAAGTCGCGATCGCCAAATTTCTCGATACGATTGGCGTGCCAGAACTCGAAGTTGGGATTCCTGCCATGGGACAAGAGGAAGCCCTATCCATCCGAGCCATTACCGATCTGGATCTCAATGCCGCCATTTTAGGGTGGAACCGTGCAGTTATCTCTGATATTCAAGCCTCTATTCACTGCGGCCTGAAGCGGATACACATTTCTATCCCTGTGTCCGATATGCAAATTCAGATTAAATTTAACGGTCGCTGGCACGCCATGCTACAGCAGCTGCGAGACTGTATAAATTTTGCCCTTGATCATGGCTTGGAGGTCAGTGTCGGCGGCGAAGATAGCTCGCGTGCCGATGAGTCGTTTTTAATCGATGCCGCCCAATTTGCTCAAGAGTGGGGCGCGTTTCGCTTTCGATTTTGTGACACGGTGGGTATTCTCGATCCGTTTACAACCTTTGAAAAAGTCAACAAGCTGGTTGCTGCCTTAGATATCCCGGTAGAAATGCACACGCATAATGACTTAGGGCTAGCGACGGCCAATGCATTAGCCGGTGTTCGAGCAGGCGCTACCTCAATTAATACGACCGTTAATGGACTCGGAGAGCGGGCCGGAAATGCTGCTTTAGAAGAAGTGGTGATGGCGCTCAAGCAAATCTACAGCCTTAAGGTGGGTATTCAAACTCAACACTTTCGAGAACTCTCTCGCTCAGTGGCCAAAGCTGTGAACTGTCCGGTCCCCCCTTGGAAAGCCATTGTGGGCACCAATGCCTTTACCCATGAATCTGGCATTCATGCCCATGGGGTGCTTGCAAATCCTAGCACCTACGAACCCTTTGCCCCTGAAGAAGTTGGCTGGCAGCGGCGGTTGGCGGTCGGCAAACATTCTGGTCGCCATTTGTTGGATCAGGTTTTGCAAGCCCATGGGGTGAGGCTAACTGCCGCTGATGGCCGGTTAGTGCTGAACACTGTGCGTGATCGCGCCACCCAGCTCAAACGAAGCCTGACGGTAGATGAACTGCTTGAGCTGGCGACCGAAAGCCCCTAGAAAAGCCCCTAGAAAAGCCCATTAAAAAGGAACTGATTACAAAGAAACTGATTACAAAGGAACTGACTATGAAAGTTATGCTGCACACTGACCGCGCCGGAAAGCTGATGGTTTATGTTGCTAAAAAAGATTTAGAGCAGGAAGTGGTTAAACAAACCGACGCTGACGATGCTCAAATTCTGACGTTGGCCAACGGCTGGGATCTTTTGATTGCTGGTCTAGGCGATCCCATTAGAACCCCACAAACGGTGAGGGCTAGACGGTTAAATTAGCGTTTTGTCAACTTTAGGAGAGCCTAATTATGTCTAAAACTCAGTCTAAAACCCAGGCCAAAACTCAGGCCAAAACTCAGGCTAAAACCCAGGCCAAAACTCAGTCGAGTGCACACTCAAATTCTCTCTTAGAAACCTTGCCCGAAATTGTATCGGACATCACCTCGGATGGTGAATTAGAGCGCGAGCCGCTGATCCCTTGGATGTTTAATGTGGAAGGACTCTTTTTGGGGCTGCTCGGCGAACCGCCTGAAAAGGTGACCGCGATTGCCTTAGAGGTTGACCAAGAAAAGATGGCGATCGCGCTACCTAAAAAGCTGCAATGTGCCGTGAAAGATGCCGTGCGACGCCATACGTTGCAGCTGGGCGATCGCGTGCGCTGTATTGGTCGTAGTCAGCTCAATTTTTCGGCAGGTGTGATTCAGCTCAAGGCTTACTGTCTCTTTACCGATACTCGACAAACCCAGCAGGCTACCGAGCCTCAACGTGTGCGCAAAAAAGACAAAATCATGGTTTGTCATAAGTCTGGCTGTAAAAAACGAGGTGGCAGGCAGCTGGTCGCAATGTTAGAGAGAACCCTGCGAGAGCAGCACTTAGAAGATCGCGTTGACATTCAATATACGGGGTGTCAAAAGCGTTGTTCTAAGGCTCCCGGTCTGGTGATTATGCCAGGGAAGCATCGCTATGATGGGCTCAGTCCGAAAGACGTTCCTGCCTTGATCAAAAAACACTTTCTGCAGAATACTGCACATTAAGTCAGTTCTCTCTCAGCGTTTAGCCGTTGTTTAGCCATGTTGCCCCTTGAACCCTACTTTCACTATTTTGCCTACGGTTCCTGCATGTGCCCGGTTGATTTAAAGCGATCGCTGGGAGAAAACACCCATCCCTACATCCTCGGAACAGCCACCTTAAAAGGCTACCGACTGGGCTTTAACTACTACTCTCCCCAGCGACAGTGTGGCGCACTGGATATTGCGCCTGCGCCAAACAGTGAGGTGCAAGGTGTCCTTTACCAGCTGCCTGCAAGGCTCAGCGATCGCCTCGATCAGCGTGAAGGCGTGCAGGAGGGCGGCTATCGCCACGAGCGAATCACCGTTTATAGTAAGGGGCGGCCCTACATTCAGGTCAGAACCTATGTCGTGGTCAACAAAACGAGGAAAGAGAGTCCACCCAATGACTGGTACTTTAAAACGGTCATGCGAGGGGCCATTACCTGCAAACTTCCCGAAAACTACTGCTGGCAGCTATTTGAATATATGCGCAGACTGCAACGCACCGTTTCAAATGCCACCTCAAGTGCCACCGCCTGATCGCGCCATCGCAACCACTTGAGCTATCCGATCTGACAACTCTGCGAGATCAGCATCGGTCACATCAGCATCGGTCATATCAGCATCGGTCACATCAGAGAGACAGGCATGCTGGCCTCACTGGACACTGCCACCTGAGTCGAAGATTGCAGGCCCGTCTCTAAATTTCAAGAAACCCTGAATAAAATAATAAAGAAAATATTAAACCGTATCCTGTGACATAGAATACCTGTTGCTAGATTGTTATACCGGTCCTTAATAAACACAGAGTTTTACGAGTAAGCGGTGTGTTAATCGGTCTTGTTAATCGGTCTGTGCATTAGCATCCGACGTGGGTTTACCAGCCGACCTTTATCAATCGAATTTTGGTAATTCATCAAGTAGAGCATTCTTCACTGGCTAAGTCGATGAGTAAGCGGAATATTGACCCATGGTTTACGCCATTAAAGACGGTTGCCATGACTGTGATCGCTGTCAGCCCGAATGCCTGAACGGTGCTATTAAGCCTGCCGATGAACGGGAAGGCTACTGGATTGATCCGACCCTTTGCAACAGCTGCTCAGATGTAGATATGCCTCGGTGCGTGGCAGTCTGTCATTCCAGGAAAAACTTAAGGCCACTTCAGGCAAAAAAAGGTCGCTGCAAAAGTACGCTCCTTCCACCTGCGATTCCCAGCATTTTTATCAATGGTAAAACAACACCGTTTGCTTCTGCAATGGTGATTTGGGAAGGCTGTACGGTGTTATCTCAGCGGCAATTGTTGCCCTGGCAACGTGATTCTACCGGCATGTTTTGTTACCGTCGCGCTGTCAGCCACGGTCGGGGCGAAATTCGGTTTCGTTTAGCCGCAGACCCTGAGGCAAACACGCTTTTACCCCTGCCAGCAGAGGATGCCAGCAGGGCGATCGCTCAGTTCGATATTCGCGCTGCCTGCGTCCACCTTATTTTTGCCGCTTATGCTGTTTCGCTTAAGCGTCCCTGGGAAGACGCTTTTGAGCTAAACGACCAGCACATCGAAAAATATTTAGGTCTCGACAAGCGCAAGGATCTCACTAAGCTCCAGAAACTCACGTTAATTAAAGATCTCGTTTATCAATGTTGTCGATTGTTGATATCGCTCGATTGGCCCCGTCAGGGAAAGATTCCAGCATTCACCCTAAATGAACAGCCGATTTGGCACTTACGACACACACAATACTATTTTGAAAAAGATGCTCAAGGCTACCAGCATCTGATTGGCCTGAGCTTCACCCTACGACCTGGGCAATGGACCAAGCACTTTCTCAACAGACAAGACCATCATCGACAAACAGCCTATTTTCAGTATGGTAAGCTTCCCCATGCCCTGATTACATCGGTCATGAGCAGCTGGCAACAGCATGAAGGCGCTATCCGACTTTTGCTTTGGCTATTGTTTAAGCTGCGACTAGGCGGCGACCATCGCTTGACGGTGCGCACACTGCTGCGCGTTGCCTATGGCGAAGCTCGCCTCTCAGAGGCGATTACCGTACGTGGAGCGCATAAGCGACTACTCAAAACGTTTGAAGGTGATTTAGCAGCGATCTATCATCACGGTTTAAAACCTATTTTTGATCCCAACACCTACCCATTAGACATTCAGCCTCTGTGGGCTAAAGCCTGTGCCATTCCAGATGATGCTGACGAGGCGCTGGGCTTTTGGGCTAACGAAGCCAACCGCTCAATCACAGACAATGCCCCCCGAGACAAATGGAAAAGGCTGCTCAATGCGCGCCTGTTGGGGTTTGAACTCTCAGAGGACTGGCAACAAGCGATTAATCGCGCTGCGATTAATCGCCCTTCTTACCCGTCTCGCGCTACCACGATCAAGCCTTCTCGTCCGCTCTCTGGTGATGCGATCAAAACAGCGCGCCAGCAAAACAAGGTTAGCCAGCGTGCCTTAGCCGCTCGTTTGGGTAAAAGCCAAAGCTGGGTTCGCGATGTTGAGAAGGAGCGATTTAGCATTAACGCTAAAGATCAGGCACTGCTGCGGCAGGCTCTAAAGCTAAATAGAAGAGATTAAATAAAAGAGGTTAAAGCGTTTGCTTCTAAATTGGCGATCGTCTGGGAAAAAGGCTGCCAGTTATCGGTCTGCTCAATCGCCTGCCAAAGGGCTCTAACTGCAGGCTGCAAAAGCGTTGTTTCTGGATTATATTGCTTTAACCGTTGGGCCATAGCCGCCATCTCAGCGGCTGGCTGCTGACGCAACAGTCGGTGATAGAGACCTTTCCACGGCTTGAGCGCCCTATCCAAATCGCTGCTGGATACACTTTTCCGCTGAAGAGAACTGAAGACACTCACATCGGCAAAGATTAGCGTGAGATCTTCTCGCCACTGCGGGAAAAACTGTTGTTTTAATGTTTTGAAAAACTGGTGATACCCGATTTGGGTGATTAGCAACAGCTCTAGTGTCAGCTGAATCAAGGCGTCAGCGTCTTGAGCTGGAAGGTGTTGAAATCCTAGCTTCTGTATCATGGCTTGATAGTAGGCTTGGTCGTAAATGGCCGTAAAAGAGACCAACACATCTTCCATGTCTGCTTTTGGGATGACGAGCGCTAGAGGGTGTTGCAACCGCTCTAGATTCCAGCGGCAAACGCTAGGCTGGTTGCGATAGCTGTAACGTCCCTCGCGATCAAACGACGCTGCTGTAAAACAAGGGCTATAGGTTTCAATAAAGGCATAGGGCCCGTAGTCAAAGCCTTCGCCAACAATGGACATATTGTCGGTATTTAAGACGCCATGGCAAAAACCTGCGGCCATCCACTGGGCGACTAAGTGGGCCGTTCGCTGCACCAGCTCGGCGTAAAATTGAATATCTCTGTCAGGGAAAGGCCAAAGATGGCTGTAGTAGTGGGCGATCGCATAGTCAAGCAGCTTGCGAATGAGATCTGGGCGATCAAAATATTCCAGCCGTTCAAAAGTCCCAAAACGAATGAGCGATTGGTTCAGGCGAGCCATCACGGCTGACCGGACTGGGCCTGGTTCATCTGCCCTTTCTAGCTGTTCACCGGTTTCTACCAAGCTGAGTGTCCGAGCGGTGGGGATGCCTAATTGGTGCAACGCTTCAGCAGCCAACACTTCTCGGATGCCGCCCAGCAAGGTCATTCGTCCGTCGCGCCCCTGTGAGTAAGGGGTTGTACCCGAGCCTTTAGTCCCCAAATCCATTAGCGTATTGGTCACACTGCGCACCTGGCCATAGAGAAAGCCACGCCCGTCTCCTAGGTAAGGATTGTACTGGCCAAACTGATAACCGTGATAGCGTAAAGCCAGTCCTGTTTGTTTATTTGGGTTCGTTTGAGACAAATGGCTGAAAGACTGGCTGGAAGACTGGCTGGAAGACTGGCTGAACGGTCGATTAGCAGGGCACTTTCTGAATTTCCCAAAAGCTTCTATGAAGTGATGGTCGCTTACTCTCTCTGGCACTAAGCCTAGTAAAAACAGTAAATTATCATTGCGAAAACGAAGTAGATAATTGGGAAAATCAGCCGGTTGAACAGCATCGTAAAAGTCATCACCCAACTTTTCTAAAGCGAACTCATAAGACAATTTCAAAAAGGGATTATTGTCATGCATAAATCTCCTAATGAGATTGAGTTTTTATGTAATGGAACTTTTATTTAGTAGTATTTGGCATTTATTAGTAGTGTTTGGCTTGGTGAGCGATCGCATTAAAGACAAACCGCTGCTTACGGTTTGTCTCTCCATACAGGTTAAAGGTCACCAGCGGTTCTGTCCCGATTGATTCAATGTTGTGAATGGCTGTCGGCATAAAGCTAATAATATCCCCATATTCAAAAACCTTTTCTCCGACACAGCTGATGTTATCGGGTAACAAAGGTTCAGGCTGTCGTTTCCATAGTGAATTTTTCTCTTGCCCTTGAAGCACTGCGACAATTCCCCATGCCCCGTGGCTGTGGATAGGAGATACCGCGCCAGGAAGGTGAGTTTCTATTTGCACGGTTAATGGAAAGCCTGTTTCATCGTAGAGGTTTAGCAGGGTCGTTTCTGATGACCCTACAGAGGTTGAGGAAGCTGGCTGAAAAGAAGACAGATTGGGGGTAGGGCATTGTAATAGCACAGCCTTTTCTGCCAAAGAACGCAACCAATAGGAGTTAATAACCAGCTTGCGAACTAACCGCCGCAGCGCTGGCAAACAGTCACACTCATGGGGTGTTGTGGTTGCTTTTAGCGCATCTTCTATGTCGGTCAAAAAGCGATAAAAACGATAGGGTGACGCCAGTAAATCCCACTCTCGGGGCGTGATGCACGGCTGGCACTGACCGTCTTCTACAATTATCCAATCTTTGCTCACAGGCGATGCCTCAGAATGTTAATTGGCCGAGGGCAACAACTCTAAAAGGGTCAATGTTTGACACTCGCATGAACCTGTTCATAGGTTCATGATTTAGCGTTCATAATTTAGAATTCTAGAATTCTAAATTATGAACGATCACCCTTTTATGGCTGCCTTTTATGACTGCCTTTTATGACTCATAGTGAGTTGTTATACATTCAGTATATAAGGCCTCTACAAAAGCTCTTTCAAGAGTGCTTAAAAGTATTAATAAAGAAAGTATAAAACTGTATCAGGCAGCATAGAATGAACAATGTTGAATTGTTATGTTTAATACGTCATTAAAAATGCATAGACAACTATAAATAGAGAGCAGAAGACAGACAACAGAAGGCGGCAATTGAGCCGTCATCCACAACTCTTTTTGATTGGTTCCTGACATTTTCGAAGCATCACTTTGCATTTGCTTTAGCATTTAATCGTCTCTAAAAGTATCTGCAATTCATTTTTTAAAGAGTCTCAGCGCTAAGGCTTGCTTCAGAAGCTTAATTCTTCACTAGCCAAATGATAATTAGCAAGTTGCTAATTATCAACTTAGGGAACAGCGTGAAAATAACATCCCGGCAGCCCTCATCCCCTAGCCCCTTCTCCCAAATTTGGCGGAGAAGGGGAACCAGAGCCTAGAGCCCCTCTCCCAAGTTTGAGAGAGGGTTTGGGGTGAGGGCTAGCGGTACTTTATTGTCTTTCAACGCCCTTAGGACAGATGGGTGATGAGTAGAGTTTCTAAAAGAGATTACATAACAGAAAACGCTAACGAATGAGACCTTAGAAAGCCTTAAAAACAAAACGAGAGAACACTAAAGAGAACACTACTAAACCGGCTCTGTTGATGAGCGGGTCATTTTCCCCATGGCTTACACTGTCAAGGATAACTGTATTGCTTGTGATATTTGTCAGCCTCAATGCCCCCATGGCGCAATTAAGCCCATGGATGAAAAAGGTGGAGAGGAGAAAGACGGCTACTGGATTGATCCAACCCTATGCGATGGTTGCCCAGGGTTGGCAGTTCCCTTGTGCGTTCAAGCTTGTGAGGTGGATGCATTAGTGCCCTTACAGCCCAAAAAAGGGCGTTGCAAAAGCACCTTGCTGCCGGTTGCGATTCCCCACATTTTTATCAATCAAAAAACCACACCTTTTGCCTCTTGTATGGTGATGTGGGAAGCTTGCAATATTTTGGCTCAGCGAGAAGCTTTGCCGTGGCAGCCTGATGCTGACGGCCACCTTTGTTATCAGCGGGCGGTGAATCGCAATCGGGGCGAAATGCGGTTTCGCTTAGCCGCAGATCCTGAAGCCGATGAGCCAATGTCGATGGCAACTGATGAAGCGCTTGAGGCGATCGCAACTTTTGATATTCGCGCCACCTGCGTTCATCTCATCTTTGCAGCCTATGCGATGACCATCGATTATCCTTGGCAAAAATCTTTTGTACTCAATGACCAGCACATTGAAAAATACTTAGGGCTTGATAAACGCAAAGACCTCAGTAAGCTAGAAAAACTGACGTTGATCAAGAATTTGGTCTACCAGTCTTGTCAAATCCTCGTTTCTCTCGACTGGCCTCAGCAGGGAAAGGTCAAGGCGTTCAGCTTAGGTGAGCATCCTATTTGGCAGCTACTCGACACGCAATACTACTTCGATGATGGCGCTCAAGGCGCGCAACATCTTATTGGCCTTAGCTTTACCATTCAAGCGGGGCAGTGGGCTAAGCACTTTCTCAACAAACATGACTACCGCGCTCAAACAGCTTTTTATCAATACGGTGTCCTACCCCAATCGCTGATCAAAGAAGTGATGAACAACTGGCAACAACATGAGGGTGCTGTTCGACTCTTGTTGTGGAACTTGTTCAAGCTTAGGCTGGGGGGCGACCAGCGCATGAAGGTTAGTACACTCCTGCGCCTTGCCTATGGAGAAGAACGAGTGCAGAAGGCGAGGACGGTACGGGGTGCCCACAAGCGCTTGATTAAATCCTTTGAGAGCGATCTCGAAACACTCTATTGCTACGGACTCAAGCCCCTGTTCGATCCCGTTACGTACCCTGCCGATATTCAGCCGCTGTGGTTTAAGGTCACCGAGATTCCTGATGACGTAGACGATGCGCTTGATTTTTGGGCCGAAGATGCTAACCGAACCAACGGACTCACCGCTAATGCCCCCAGAGATAAATGGCAGCGCCTGTTCAATGCCCGCATTTCAGGGTTTGAGCTCTCAGATGAATGGCAGGGGAACGTTCGACGGCGCCCCCCTAAAAAGCGTCGCCAAAAGTCTAAACACTGGGCGGTTTCGAAGGAGAGACAAAAGCTCTCGGGTAAAGATATTAATGCGGCCCGTCAGCAGCAAAAGTTGAGTCAGCGTGCTCTTGCCGAAAGATTAGGCAAAAGTCAAAGTTGGATTCGAGATATTGAGAAAGGCCGCTTTACCGTCAAAGGTGATGACCAGGTACGGTTGCGAGAGGTGTTGGATATTCAGAAATAGTGAGAGTTCTGCCCTGGTTTAATGATATTTATTATCATTTTTACTCTCTCCATAGTCAGGATGGTTTGTGTTAAAACCCTACTTTCACACCTTTTTAAACTTTATTAAGCGGCATTCATTATCAATAGTTATGTTGTAAAACCAAAGTAAGCGTTTAGCAATTCTGCTCAGTCAGAAATCTTTTTGTGCTGACGCCTGTTCTTTCTTGGCAACATGCTATGCCGAACTCACATGGAGGCAAGACTGTGGAGACGAGAGTGAATCTTAATAAGTCTCTTTTTAAGGTGGCTAAGGTGGTGAGCGATGATGTTAGTGACCCCTCTTCAAGGCAGCTTTCTCTGGCAATGACGCCGGTGGGCGATCGCATCCAAGTCATCAGCGTCCAAGGCAATCAACGCACCCTCCGCCATCTCACTGACATGGGCATTGTGCGGTCTCAATGTCTCACCTTGATTAGTCGCGCAGACGATGGCGCTGTCATTGTCGCTCGTGATGGCTGTCGCCTGGGGCTAGGGGGTAACCTGGCCCAACAGGTGATGGTGAGGCCACTGTCAGAAGCAACCACGCTACACCTGGGCGAGCTGGCGGTAAATCAGTCCGGTCGTATTGTGGGTTACGAGAAAGGGAGTCGGGCTTACCGCGCCAAGCTATTGTCGATGGGGCTGACGCCTGGAACGCCCTTTACCCTTACCCGGCAAGCGCCGATGGGAGACCCGGTAGAAATTGAGCTGCGCGGATTTAAACTGAGCTTACGGAAGGGCGAAGCGGCTGCTTTGCGGGTTGAGATAGAGACTGAAACAGCGCCAGAAATAGCGCCAGAAATAGCGCCTGAGGAGGTGCGCCATGACTGAGAAAATCATTGCCCTAGTGGGCAACCCCAACTGTGGTAAAACAACCCTCTTCAATGCGCTAACAGGTGCAAATCAGCGGGTCGGCAACTGGCCAGGAGTTACCGTAGACCGAAAAGAAGGCCGCTATCGGCACGACGCTAAACACGGCCCTCAAACCGTGACGGTGGTCGATTTGCCGGGAATCTATGCTCTCGATGCAGAGGACCATAATGGCTCGGTTGATGAAGTCATTGCCCGTGACTATTTAGTTTCAAGAGAGGCTCAGGCTGTTGTCAATATTTTGGATGCTGCCAACCTAGAGCGTAATCTCTATCTCACTAGCCAGATTTTAGAGATGGGGCTACCACTGGTGGTGGTGCTCAATATGATAGATGTTGCTGAAGAACAAGGAACCTACATTCAGTGCGATCGCCTGTCGGATCGGCTGGGCTGCACGGTGGTCCCGATGATTGCCTCACGCGCAAGTGGGGTCAGTCAGCTCAAAGACGTTCTCTATGAGTTTCTTCTATCGCCTCAACCGGCCACAGCTCAGGTGGTTTATCCCACCGTGCTAGAAGATGCCTTGAGCGTGCTGACGACGCCTGCTGTTTCAATGCTTAAGTCCACTGCAATTCAACCCACCGCGACCCAACCCACCGCGACCCAACCTACCGCAATTCAATCGACCGCGCTCGATCGCTGGGCCGCTCTAAAACTGTTGGAATATGAGAGCACGCCGCTGCTAAGCCCCACCCCAGTACTGCTTCGTCAAGTACTCGAACAGCGCCAACGGATTCACAAACTGCTCGGTGAAGATATTGATATTGCAGTTGCCGACAGCCGCTACAGCTATGCGCATCGGCTGGCTCAGGCAGTGGCCGTTCGCCCTCGTGAAGTTAGCCTCACCACGTCAGACAAAATTGATCGCATCGTGCTGAACCGCTGGCTGGGGATTCCGATTTTCCTGGGTGTGATGTATCTGTTGTTTATGTTTGTGATTAATGTGGGCAGCGCCTTTATTGACTTTTTTGATATCTTTTTTGGCACTATTTTTGTTGAGGGCTTGGGTCAGGTATTGGCCGCCGTTAGCGCGCCTGAGTGGATTCAGGTATTGTTGGCCGATGGCTTGGGCAGCGGCATTCAAACCGTAGCGACATTCATTCCGGTCATTGGCTGCTTGTTCTTTTTTATGGCGTTTTTAGAAGACAGTGGCTACATGGCCCGCGCCGCCTTCGTAATGGATCGCTTTATGCGATTTGTAGGCCTGCCAGGGAAGTCTTTTGTACCGATGCTGGTGGGCTTTGGGTGTAATGTTCCGGCGATTATGGCCACTCGCACCTTAGAGAGTCGGCGCGATCGCATTCTCACTATCTTAATGAACCCTTTCATGTCCTGTGGGGCACGGTTGCCGGTCTACGCGCTTTTTGCCGCTGCCTTTTTCCCCACCGCCGGACAAAATGTCGTGTTCTCGCTTTATATGATTGGTATGGGCATGGCGGTGCTCACTGGCCTAATGATGAAATACACCCTGCTTAAAGGAGACGCTGAGCCCTTTGTGATGGAGCTACCGACCTATCACCTGCCCACGCTCAAGGGCATCTTTATCCGCACCTGGGAGCGGCTGAAAGACTTTGTCATTCGTGCCGGTCGAGTCATTGTTGTGATGGTTATGGTGCTGAGCTTGCTGAACTCTATCGGTACCGATGGCTCTTTTGGCAATGAGAACAGAAACAATTCCATCTTGAGTTCGCTGAGCCAATCAATGACGCCAGCATTTGCCCCAATGGGCCTACGCCAAGACAATTGGCCTGCCACAGTGGGCCTTTTTACCGGCGTATTTGCCAAGGAAGCGGTTGTGGGCACGCTCGATTCTCTTTACACGCAGCTGGGCGAAAGTGAGGCGATCGCCGCTGGCGTTGACCTACAAGCAGAAGACTTCGACTTTTTTGACAATTTAGGCGAAGCTTTTTCCACCATTCCGGCAAACCTGGCTGCTCTTTCTAACCAGCTTTTAGATCCGTTAGGGCTTTCGGTCGGAGAGATTACGAGCCTCGAGGATGCGGCTACCGAGCAGGCCGTCGCCTTCACCACGTTTGGCCAAATGTCTCTGCGCTTTGATGGCCAAGCAGGTGCCTTTGCCTACTTGTTGTTTGTCCTCATGTACTTTCCCTGCGCAGCGGCAATGGGCGCTGTGTACCGCGAAACAAACGCAGGCTGGACGGCCTTTGTGGGCCTATGGACAACGGGGCTAGCTTACTGGAGTGCTGTGCTCTACTACCAATCTGTGACCTTTCGGCAGCATCCTATCAGCTCAGCTATGTGGATAGTCAGCCTAGCGATCGCGCTAGGGGTGACCTTTGCACTTCTACAGTTTGCCCCTTTAATCAAACGGCGAAAGCAGCGCTCATCTGAGCTGTTATCTAGCGGAGCCTTTAAAGATAGCCTATGATTTGCGACATTCAAGCCTATATTTCGGCCCGTGGCACTGTTTCTATCACGGATTTGTCTTTGCGGTTTCATACCGATAGCAACACGCTCCGGCCCATGCTCAGCAAGCTCAGCCGTAAGGGCCGCATTCGCGCTTTGCCACCTCCTTCAAAATGTGCCCACTGCACCTGTTGCAATGTGCAAGATTTAGCAGGCTACGAATGGGTTGGAACCCAGCACCTGTGAAAACGCTCAGATGAAAATGCCTAGAACAGTCTGGTCGTGCATTAAGGGATATGCGCTCAAATATATATACCGGTTACACAACAACAATCGCCGTAGGGGCACAGCATGCTGTGCCCCTACGGCGATACGCGACTTACTAGCGGTTCCCTACTTGCGCAACGATTCAATCTCTTGTAGCAATGAATCTATCTTCGCCAGTCGATTTAAAACGTCAGGATGATTGAGCCGTTCTGTCTTCTGGCTAACCAACTTAAGCCGGTTAGCAATCTGGTCAGCAAGTTCTCTCCCTTTCTGTACCTTTTTCTCCTTCGCTAACGTCATTTCTTCGGATCTGCCAGGAGCCCTGTCGGGCTGTTTGTCTGACGAGACTGTAGCCTTGATTAAGCTGGTTAGCTCACCTTTGGTTTTTCCTTCTGCCTGAGCAATCAAAGGTGCGTGAAATTCCTGAGGCTGGCGATTTACTAACACTGCATTGGTTGGCGAGAGCCTACCTGCTCTCACCGAGGATAAAATAGGCGGTGCTAAGTTGAGCAAAGGCAAACGGTTCGCCACAAAGCTCGATAACTTCATCCCAAACTCACTTAAAATCTCGCTGATGATTTGAATCTGCTGATGGCTAGACGCTCTGGCATTAAGCGTTTTTCGACCTTGTGAGTTCTTTACTTGATACAGCAACCCCCTCAGCTCCTCCGAAGGCAGGCTTAACCTCAGTGACAGCAGGCTCAAAATGCTTTCAGTTTGCTCTATTAAAGAAATCTCTTCACTGAGGAGGTGAGCGATAATCGCAGCTTCTAACGCCGTTGAATCTGACATTGGGCGAACAATGCCCGGTATGCTGCTCATTTGAAGTGACTGACAGCAGCGCCATCGCCTTTCGCCGCTGACTAGCTCGAAGAGATTCTGTGGAGAAGGCAGGTTATTGTAGGAGGGTCTAAGCAGCACGGGCTCAAGCACGCCGTGCTTATGGATAGAATCTTTGAGTAGCTCCATTTTATGGGCATCAAAATAAAGCCTTGGCTGCTTTATGTTCTCTGGTAGCTGTAGCGGAATAATCTGATTTATAGGAACTTCAAAAGAGGTTGTGGATCGAGATTTTAGACTCTCTATTTCTTCTTTGAGTTGAGGAATGGTGTTTACAGGCGGGCTCTCTTGAGTACTCCCATACATAGCAGTTCTCCTGTGCGCGATATAAGTAACGCAAAGGAACTAATTTTCGTTCAGGTGCGTTCTTATGGTTATAGCAGGCGCAGCTTTTGAGGTGCGATCGCCCACCCTCATCGGGACTTACTAGAATTATTAACCCTGTACTCAACGGCTGAAACCTTGATGGGACTGGAGATTCAATATTTGTTGGGGCTAGGGGACGAGTATTGTTGCTTGGGGGGATGGGTATTTCAGAGGGGAGGGACAGGCATTATGCACTCAAACTGAGTTTTGGGCATAGCTCACGGGTCGGCAATTCTAACAGGCTCACCCAATCGTATGAATTTTTAAAAAATTAGTTGAGCCTGCCACCTTAATTGGCAAACCACCTAACAACAACACCTTGTCTCCGGGCAGGGCAAAGTTTTTCTCAATTAAGCAGGTTTCCATCTGCTGAAACAGTACCTCTAACGAGCCTTCTAGTTGCTCTAGCAACACAGGACGAATGCCCCACACTAAGTTGAGCTGGTGGTATACCTTCGGATTTTCTGTCAGCGCGACAACAGCGGCTTTTGGGCGTTCGGCGGCGGCGAGTCTGGCGGTATGACCGGTTTCGGTAAAGGTGACGATGCACCGCAAGTCGAGCACTTGGTCAATGGCATTGAGCGCTTCGCTAATGGCATGGGGGTCATCAATCGTAGACGGCGGAAAGTTCGCGTACTCTATCTCGGGTTCTACGTCGGCGGCAATTCGAGCAAGCATTTTTACCGCTTCTACCGGATAGTCTCCCACGGCTGACTCGCCAGAGAGCATTACCGCATCTGTGCCGTCGATAATGGCGTTAGCGACATCGCTCGCTTCTGCCCGAGTGGGTCTAGGACTGTGGGTCATACTTTCGAGCATTTGCGTGGCGGTAATCACCGGAATGCCTTTGCGATTGCACAGCCGAATAATTCTCTTTTGAATCAGGGGCACTTTTTCAGGGCTCATTTCTACGCCCAAATCACCTCGCGCCACCATAATGGCGTTGCACTCATCGACAATCGCTTCTAAGTTTTCAATCGCCTGGGGCTTTTCTAATTTAGCGAGCACTGGAAGATTGACGCCCTTTTCTACCAAAAGAGACTTTAACAACTGGATATCTTCAGGTCTACGAACAAAACTCAATGAGACAATATCAATGCCCTGTTGGATGCCAAAATCAAGATCTTGCTTATCTTTATCTGTCATAGAGGGCATTTGCAGGGTGAGCGTCGGCAAGTTAACGCCCTTACGGCTCTTCAAGGTGCCTCCAATCACCACCCGAGCGCGAACCGCAGTGCCCATTACCTCCTCTACGCACAGCTCTAACAAACCGTCATCCAACAGAATGGGCGTCCCGACTTCGGCCTCTTCTGCCAGACAAGGATAGTCAATGCTAATTTGCTTTGAACTGATCTCTTCTGGTCCTTGCGCTTCTGGTCCTTGCGCTTCTGGTGCTTTCGCTTCTGGTCCTTGCGCTTCTGGTGTTTGCTTGATGGGTACCAACGTAACTGCTGCCCCTGGGTGTAACTCGATGCCCTCTGGGGGCAGTGTGCCTACACGAATTTTAGGTCCCTGCAAGTCTTGCAGCAGGGTCAGGGGCATTTCTAACTCAGCAGAGACCGTTCTCAACTGTCGAATTTGTGCGGCATGGTCGTCATAGCTCCCGTGAGAGAAGTTGAGCCGAGCGACATTCATTCCCGCCTGTATTAACTGTTTGATCCTCTCGGGAGAACGGCTAGCCGGGCCAATGGTGGCCACAATTTTGGTGCGATGGCCCGATAGCGGCGATCGCACAGTGGGTAGCCGAGAAGTCGCTGGGGGAGACTGGATAGGAGACTGGAGAGAAGGCATGAGAACAGCACCAATAAAAGAGCGAATGGCTTAGCTTAAAAGTCCTTCTTTGCGCGCCATCGACAAAATCAGGTCGATCATCCGCATAGAGTAGCCCCACTCGTTGTCATACCAGGACACAATTTTAAAAAAGCTGGGGTTTAGCTCTATGCCAGCGCCCTCATCAAAAATGCTGGAGTGGGCGTCACCAACAAAATCCGAGGACACAACTGGCTCATCGGTATAGCCCAAAACACCCTTCAATTCTCCCTCAGCAGCAGTTTTCATCGCCTCACAAATATCGGCATAGCTCGTGGGCCGTGCAGTTTTAAAGGTGAGATCAACTGCCGAAACATCTTGGGTGGGAATGCGCATCGCCATCCCCGTGAGCTTGCCTTTTAGCTTGGGCAGCACCAGCGCAACCGCTTTTGCTGCCCCGGTTGAGGCAGGAATAATGTTTTGTGAGGCCGCCCGTCCGCCGCGAAAGTCTTTTTTACTCAGGCCGTCAATCGTCGGCTGAGTGCCCGTCGTGGCGTGGATGGTCGTCATTAGTCCCTCTGCAATGCCAAACTGTTTATCTAAAACCTTGGCAACCGGGGCCAAACAATTCGTGGTGCAGCTGGCATTTGAAACCACCTGATCTTTGGCCGGGTCAAAGGTCTGGTGGTTAACGCCCATCACCAAGGTTGATACCTGGTCTGGCGTTTTACTGGGGGCAGAAATAATCACCCGCTTGGCCCCGGCTTTAATATGCTTAATTGCGCCGTCGTAAGTGGTAAAGAGTCCCGTGGCTTCGAGCACATAGTCTACAGCTAACGCCGCCCACGGTAACGCCGCCGGATCTCGAACAGACATGCATTTTATGGGCTGACCGTTAACGATAATACTCTCGTCTTTTGCCTCAACGGTTCCAGGGAATCTACCGTGGGTCGAATCGAATTTCAGCAAATAAGCCAGTTGACTGGCAGGGGCCAAATCATTGATCCCGACAAATTCAATCTCTGGATAATCAATGCCGCCGCGCAGCACTAAGCTGCCAATTCTTCCGAATCCGTTGATGCCTACTCTTACTTTAGTCATGGTTGAGTCTCCTTGATTTGTTTTGAATAGTCAAAATTGTCTGTGGTCTGAGTTACTAACAGTTGTTACTGACAGTTGTTACCAACTATTCGCCATGAGAATGACAGCAGTGCGCGCCTTTACCTGATAAAAAGACTGTTTGACGATGGGTGCATTCTCCCGCTGGCAAAAGTCTCTAGGGGCCTCTAGCGCGGTGTCAACAATGCGTTGCCAATATTGCCCTCTGGCCAGCGGCGGTAGATCAAAGATGAGGGGATCCCAAAAAGCATTGAAGATGACGTGCAGCAGCTCGCCATACTGTCGGTAGCTCAGCGTAAATGCTAGCGCACGAGAGTCCTCACTCCAATCGGGTTGACCTAAGTTGACGCCATGCCAGGTAATGGCCGGTTCTATAATGGGCTGGGCCGTTACAATCAGAGGCTCATCGTGTTTGAATACGTTTAGACTTTGGATGAGGGCAATCAACTGCTGAACAAAGCTGAGAAACTCTTTTTGGGCAGAAAGCCCCTGCCAGTCAAACCAGCTGAGTTCGTTGTTCTGACAGTAGGCGTTGTTATTGCCGTGCTGCGATCGCAACACTTCATCCCCCATCAGCATCATCGGCGTCCCCTGAGACATCGCCCACAGCACAAACAGGTTCTTGGCCTGTCTTCGCCGCAGCGCCTTTACGCGCGGGTCATCTGTCGGACCTTCTACCCCACAGTTCCAACTCCAGTTATCATTGGCCCCATCGCGGCTATTTTCACCATTGGCTTCATTGTGCTTGTGGTTGTAGCTCACCAGGTCATGTAGCGTAAAGCCATCGTGGCAAGTGAAAAAATGGATGCTGTAGTTAGGCCCTCGGTTGAGATGGGGGTAGAGATCGGGGCTACCCATAATGCGGTGGGCAATGGCACCGGTAAGGGCGCGATCGCTTCGAATAAAGCGCCGCACCTCGTCCCGATAAGGGCCATTCCACTCGGCAAACCGCTCCCCCGCAAACTGACCCACCTGATAAAGCCCTGCCGCGTCCCATGCTTCGGCAATAATTTTGGTGCCTGCCAGGGCCGGATCGGTATTGATCATCCATAAAATCGGCGGAATGTTTTCAGGTTCCCCCGTGACGCCACGCGAGAGCACTGAGGCTAAATCAAACCGAAAACCATCTATATGCATTTCTTCTACCCAGTAGCGCAGACAATCTAAAATCAGATAGCCCGTAATCGTGCTGGTTTTAAGTGTGTTGCCGCAGCCGCTGTAGTTCTTGTAATAGGCTTGGTTGTTTTCAAGACTGTAGTACGATTCGTTACTCAGACCCCGAAACGACAGCGTCGGTCCCTCATGATTACCCTCCGCCGTGTGATTAAACACCACGTCCAAAATCACCTCAAGGCCTTCTTTATGAAAGGCTTTGACCATATCTCGAAACTCGTCCACCGGCCCCAAACCCTCTTTACAAGCGCTATAGGCCCAGTGCGGCGCAAAAAAAGCAACTGAGCTATAGCCCCAATAGTTAACTCGGCCAGCCGGGGCATCGCTTGCGTCAAACTGTTGTATGGGCATCAGCTCAACGGCAGTGATGCCGAGAGATTTCAAATAGGGAATTTTCTTGACCAACCCGGCATAGGTTCCTCTCTCTTTTTCTGGCAACCCGGAATTAGGATGTTGGGTAAAGCCCCCCACATGCAGCTCATAAATTACGGTCTCTGCATAGGGTGTTTTGGGATGGCGATCGCTCTGCCAGTCGTATGGCAGCGGATCGACCACCACACTTCTGAGGGCCTGCTCACAGTTATCGAAAGGTGTGCTCGCGGCTTGGCGATCATAGTTTGGCCACCCCACTACCAAACGCGCATAGGGGTCTATCAACACCTTGTTGCGATTAAACCGCAGGCCATTGTCGGGATCATGAGGGCCGTCTACTCGATAGGCATAAACTTGCCCGGGGCTCAGCTCTTCTACAAAGGCGTGCCAGTATTGGAAGGTATTATTTTTCTCAGGGTCTAGCCAAATTGCGGTGTAGGGTTGAGGGGCTTCGGGCGTGTCAAACAACAGTAGCTCGACGGCGATCGCCCCCTTGGCATAGAGACAAAAGTTGACGCCGCCATCCCGTGGCGTGGCCCCTAACGGAAAACTATTGCCTGGTTGAACGGTGCCATGTTGAACGATGATTTTCATGTCAGCAGCCCTCATGAGGATAAGTGGAGGGTGGCTTTCACCATATCGCCAAGCGTATGAGACTCAATGACGAACCCATACTTACGGCAAAGTGCCTGCATCGCCATATTCTCCGCTAAAATCTCGGCCACAATCTGACTGATCTTTTCCTGTTGGGCGACGGTAATGAGCATCTGCATGAGCTGGTTGCCAATGCCCTGGTGCTGATAGCGATCGCCCACCAGCATCGAGAGTTCAACGGTTTGCGTGCCGGGAAACTGGCTGAGCCGTCCCACCCCTAAAATCGACCGTTCATCCCCCTTGCCAGCTTCTACCACCAGGGCAATTTCATGGTCGTAATCAATAAAACAAATGCGCGTGAGGCGCTCGTGGGCCGTTCGCCGGCTGAGCTTAAACAAGTGGGAATACCGCAGATAAACGCTTTCATCTGAGAGTGCCTGATGAAAGTCAACAATCAAGGGCTCATCTTCCGGCTCAATCGGGCGAATGAGTACAGACTCTCCATTTTTAAGCGTCCACGTAGTCTCGTACTGATGGGGATAGGGGCGAATAGCGGGTTTGGGCAAGTCTTCTATGGAAAGTGTGGCTGGGTGTAGGATAATACGGGCATCTAAGGCAATGGCCCTGTGCCGAGATCTGTTCTCAGGGCTAATGGTCTCAGGATCACTGTTCTCAGGATCACTGTTCTCAGGATCATTAGGACTCACCCGCAGCGGATTAATATCTATCTCCTTAATCCAAGGTTGTTCAATCACCAACCGACTGAATCTTACCAACAGTTTTTCAAGCTCGGCCAAATTGACTGATTCTCGCCCCCGAACGCCTTTGAGTGCCTGATAAATTTGAGTGCGCTCCATCATCCGCCGAGCCAGCGTCGTGTTTAATGGCGGTAGCCCCAAGGCTCGGTCTTGAAAGACCTCAACCAGCTCACCCCCCAGGCCAAACAACAACACCGGACCAAACTGAGGATCCACGCTGCTGCCCAAAATTAGCTCATACCCCTCTGCTGGCACCATCGGCTGCACCGTCACCCCCAAAAAAGCAGCTGGGTCGCTACTCACTGCCGCCACCGCCGTTTGAATGCTTTCAAAAGCCCCACGCACGGCCTGCTCGTCGGCTAAATTGAGATACACCCCGCCCACATCTGTTTTGTGGGTAATGGTCTGTGACCACAGCTTCAGCACCACCGGATAGCCTATGGTTTGAGCGCAGGTCACCGCTGCTGCCGCCGTTGTTGCCGTTTGGCTCACCACCGTCGGAATCCCATAGGCAGAGAGCACCCTCTGCGATTCCAGCTCAGTCATCAGGGTTCGATTCTCTTTCCGGACTCGGTCAATCAGCGTTTTGGCGACGTCTGCTTGAGCGACTTCTTCGGCAAAAGCAGGGGTTTCGTACAGGCTATGCAAATTGCGAGAATACCGCCACATTTGCGTGAAGACTTTAGCCGCAGTATCCGGATAGGGTAAGGTGAAAATGCCCGCCTGATTGAGCAAATCTTCACCGGGTTGAACGGTCTCTTGTCCCATCCAGCTGGCCAGCATGGGGCCACCATCTATCGGGCGCATCGCCTGAATATTTTTGGCAGTATGGAGCGGGTCGGTCATGGCCTGAGGGGTCAAAATCACCAGCAAGCCATCACTGTTGGGATCTTTCGCAACAATCTCTGAGGCCTGCTGATAGCGCTCAGGGGTGGCATCTCCCAAGATATCAATGGGATTGTGGCGGCTCCACTGCGCAGGCATACAGGCATCGAGTGCACTCAGCGTTTCGGGCGAAAGCTCAGCGAGCCTGCCACCGTTGCGGATCAAGGTATCTGTCGCTAAGACCCCAGGGCCACCCGCATTCGTGAGAATGGTGAGGCGGTTGCCCTTAGGCCGAGGCTGTTTGGCCAAAATCTGAGAGAGATTGAACAACTCGTCAATACCATCGACACGCAATACACCACAGCGCCGAAAGGCTGCATCTAACACTTCGTCGCTGCCGGTTAACGCCCCGGTGTGTGAGGCCGCCGCTGCTGCTGCTGCCTCGGTGCGTCCGGCTTTAATCACAATAATGGGTTTGGTAAAGGCGACTTCGCGAGCCGCTGACAAAAATGCGCGGGCATTGCCGATGGACTCCATGTAGATGACGATGCTGTCGGTTTTAGGATCGTCGCCCAGGTAGTTAATGAGATCTCCCCAGCCGACATCTAACATGGAGCCAATTGAGACAAAGGCACTAAAGCCAACATTCTCCCTAAAGCTCCAATCCAGTATGGAGGTACAGAGTGCGCCGCTCTGGCTGATAAAGCCAACGTTTCCGGGATGGGCGATCGCACTGGCAAACGTCCCATTAAACCCCGCATGGGGATTCATCACCCCCAGACAATTTGGCCCAATCACGCGCAAGTTGGAGGATCTTAACAAGGTTAAGATCTCTTCTTCTAACGCGATCCCCACTGGTCCTGCTTCCTTAAACCCAGCAGAAACCACAATGGCCCCTTTTACCCCCGCACTGACACAATCCCGCAGCACCTGAGGGACAGTTGCCGCAGGCGTTGCAATAATCGCTAAATCCACCTGTTCGGGCACATCGCGTAGCTGCTTGTAAGCTTTGATACCTAAGACACTGGGTCGTTTAGGATTGACCGGATACACCGTTCCCCCAAATGGATTTTGAATAAGATTCCAGAGCAAACGACGGCCAACGCTCGTGAGCTTATCCGTAGCACCGATTAGCGCCACTGTTTGAGGATTAAAGAACACATCTAGCGGCTGACGGCGAGTGCGAAGGACATCATGAGCCGGATCGGACTGAAGCTGAAGTACAGATGTCATACGGGTTCGTTCTTGGTAGGGCAAAGGCTCTTGTCAAAATCTCTTTGTACGATTTTTGATTTTGTTGTAGACCAAATCTCTCTTAATTGATGTGTTCTACATGAGCATTTCTAAAATATTTTTAGTTGGCACTCAATTAATTTAAACCAAACACAGCATGGCGATAAAGCTTCTCTATGCTTGATAAAGACAATTTGAGAGCTGTTTTAATAACGCTAGGCTAGGGGGATTTTAGAATTCTGAGAATACTCTGGTGTGAAAGACAAATTTAAAATTCATTTTTGATGACATTAAGATCCAAATTCTCTAGAGTGCATTATTCTAGGCACATAGAAAAACAAATTCACTAGCTTTTATGACAGTCATATGTGCCGGTCATAAAAGCTAGTCGAATTACTTAAGAGCAGCCTTTATATCATCTATGGGCAACTTCGAGAACCCTCTTTATACAGCTAGGGGTTTATGGCTAGAAGAGATGCTTGTGATGTTATGTACGGTCACGCTGTCGAAAAATCTTGTAGAGATTGATAAGTCTCTATCCTCAGAATTAATAAATGGATTTTGATTCTTTTGAGTAGCGACTAAGGTTGTATGTGTCGCTACTCAGAAAGAACAGCAGTCAGAAAAACTGGGAAAGCAGCGCAGCCTGAATATTGACTTTAAGAAAATTAGGTCTGAATTGATCGTGTAAATAAGTTGCAAAACGTGTTGCAAATGCAGAGAGCACTGATATGACCGAGCATCCAAAAACAAACTCCCTTGAAGCCTTAGAATCCCTAGTTAACTCAGTTAAGGCCGCCCAGTCCCAATACGCTACCTACTCGCAGGAGCAGGTCGATCATATTTTCAAGATGGCTGCCTTAGCGGCTAATACCGCTAGACTGCCGCTGGCTAAACAAGCGGTATTAGAAACCGGCATGGGTGTTGTTGAAGACAAAGTTATTAAAAATCACTTTGCCTCTGAGATTATTTACAACAAGTACAAGCACGAAAAAACCTGCGGAATTATTGAAGCTGATCCCACCTTTGGTATTCAAAAAATTGCCGAGCCGATGGGCATTTTGGCAGGCATTGTACCCGTCACAAACCCCACATCAACCGCAGTCTTTAAAGCATTGATCGCCCTCAAAACACGCAATGCGATTATTCTGTCGCCACATCCCAGAGCCAAACTCTGCACCATTGCAGCGGCTCGCACGGTATTGGAAGCCGCTGTAAACGCAGGCGCACCGCCCTCTATTATCGGCTGGATCGATCAGCCCTCGATTGAACTCTCCCAAGCGCTGATGAGTCATTCGTCCGTGAGTTTGGTTTTGGCGACGGGAGGGCCTAGTATGGTAAAGGCTGCCTATTCTTCTGGACATCCTTCCCTGGGCGT
Source organism: Cyanobacteria bacterium J06634_5 (assembly GCA_039820525.1). Lineage (GTDB taxonomy): Bacteria > Cyanobacteriota > Cyanobacteriia > Phormidesmidales > Phormidesmidaceae > Phormidesmis. The sequence continues at coordinate 28,977 of JBCBPY010000038.1, read as the reverse complement.
CGGGGCAGGTAATACCCCCGCACTGATTGACAGCAGCGCCGATCTTAAAACAGCCGTTTCCTCTATTTTGCTCAGCAAGACGTTTGATAATGGCATGATTTGCGCTAGCGAACAGTCTGTCATTGTTGAAAGCGATGTTTATGACACGGTTAAGGAAGAATTCTCCACTCGGGGTGCTTATTTCACCACCTCAGAAGAGCAGCAGCGGCTAGCCGACAAAATCTTGCTCAACGGTCGTTTGAATCCGGATATTGTCGGTCAGCCAGTAGCTAAGCTCGCCGAAATGGTAGGAATTTCCGTACCCAAAAATACCCGAGTTCTGATTGCCGAAGTCGAAGAGATTGGCCCAGCAGAGCCCTTGTCCTATGAAAAGCTCACGCCTATTTTGGCGATGTATCGGGCCGCAGATTTTGCGGATGGTTTGGACAAAGTGCAAAAGCTCGTGACCTTTGCAGGGCGAGGCCATACGGCAGTGCTGTATACCAAACCCGATAATGTAGATCATATTCAACAGTTTGAATCCCTGGTGGAAACCAGTCGTGTGTTGATTAATACACCGGCTTCTCAGGGGGCCATTGGCGATCTGTATAACTTTAGGCTCGATCCGTCTTTGACGTTGGGCTGTGGTAGCTGGGGTGGAAATTCACTCAGCGCAAATGTAGAGCCTCGCCACTTACTCAATGTTAAAACGGTGGCCGAACGCCGAGAGAATATGCTGTGGTTCCGCGTGCCGCCAAAAGTTTACTTTAAGCCGGGCTCACTGCCGGTCGCCCTCGGTGAGCTGAGCGATCGCCAGCGTGCCTTTATTGTGACTGACAAGCCCCTGTATGACTTGGGGATGACCAGCGTCGTCGAAGAGACTTTAGACGCTATCGGGGTGAAGAGCCAAATCTTTTATGATGTAGAGCCGGATCCCTCTTTGGATACGGTGCATAAGGGGTTAGCACTCATGCAGCAGTTTAACCCGGATGTGATTATTGCCATTGGGGGCGGCTCGCCCATGGACGCAGCCAAAATTATGTGGCTGATGTACGAGCATCCTGATATTGCATTTGACGGACTGGCGATGCGGTTCATGGATATTCGCAAGCGGGTGTATGAGCTGCCGCCGCTGGGTGAAGAGGCCATTTTGGTGGCGATTCCAACAACCTCAGGGACCGGCTCAGAAGTCACACCGTTTGCCGTAGTGACAGATCGTGAAAATGGCATTAAATACCCACTGGCTGACTATGCCCTAACGCCTACTATGGCGATTGTTGATTCGGACTTGGTGCTGAACTTGCCGCCCACTTTAGCTGCTTTTGGCGGCGTCGATGCGCTCACCCATGCCCTAGAAGCCTATGCTTCTGTGATGGCATCTGACTTTACCAATGGGCTAGCCCTAGAAGCGATTGGGCTGATCTTTAAGTACTTGCCTCGGTCCTACAGTGCTGGCAACAAGGACCCAGAGGCTAAAGAGAAAATGCACTATGCCTCGACCATTGCGGGCATGGCCTTTGCCAACGGTTTCTTAGGCATTTGTCATTCGATGGCGCACCAGTTAGGGGCTACTTTCCACATTCCCCACGGGCTGGCGAATGCGCTGATGATTTCTCACGTGATTCGCTACAATGCCACCGACGCGCCCTTTAAGCAAGCAACCTTTTCTCAGTATAAGTATCCCAATGCCAAGTCGCGCTACGCCCAGGTGGCTGACCATCTTCACTTAGGCGGTGCCACAGACGATGAAAAGGTCAATCGGTTGATTGGTGCGGTTGAGGAACTCAAGTCTCAGGTGGGCATTCCCACTGCGATGTCGGCGGTGCTGACCATTCCTGAGTCTGAATTTTACGACCAGCTAGATAGCCTTGCGGACCACGCTTTTGACGACCAGTGCACGCTGGCTAATCCTCGCTATCCGCTCATTAGTGACTTGCGGCAGCTGTTGTTGCAATCCTATCGAGGCGACTCTCCTTTGGTTGTCGGTGGCCTCTCGGAGCAGCTACGGGAAATGGCTAAGGTGACAGAATCTGACGCTGACGCCGCTGAAAAATTTGTTGATTATTCGCTTTGACCAGGCTTGTTAACCGGACTTTTTGACCGGACTTTTTTAACCACATTCTTTTCGACCACGCACTATAAGTTTAGGTAGGTGTATTATGGTTTCCACCCCTTTAAGATCATCAGTATCAATGCCAAAAGCATCCGCAAAAGATGCTTGGGAAGGCTTTGCCTCTGGCGATTGGACCCAGACAATTGCTGTGCGCGATTTTATTCAACAGAACTACCGTCCGTATGAGGGCGATCGCACGTTTCTCGCCGACTCAACGCCCCGAACCCAACAGCTTTGGGCACAAATTTCAGTGCTGATGAAGCAAGAGCGCGAGCGGGGCATTCTCGATGCAGACACCAAAGTACCGGCGGGCATTACCGCCCATGCCGCAGGCTATGTAGATGCAGGGTTAGAACAGATTGTCGGCCTGCAAACTGACCAGCCTTTGAAGCGCTCGATCATGCCGCTAGGCGGGATTCGCGTGGTTGAAAAGTCTCTAGAGGCCTATGGCTACAGCATTGATCCTACGCTCCACGAGATTTTTACCCAGTATCGTAAAACCCACAACGACGGGGTGTTTGATGCCTATACCCCTGAAATGCGGCTGGCTCGACATGCGGGGATTATCACCGGACTGCCCGATGCCTACGGCAGAGGACGAATTATTGGAGACTACCGACGGGTTGCCCTTTACGGCATTGAGCGGTTAGTAGCGGATAAAAAAGCGCAGCTGAGCGAAACCGAAACGGTGGCGATGTCCGAGACGGTGATTCGCGATCGCGAAGAAATCAACGAACAAATTCGCGCCCTCAAACAACTCCAGGAAATGGCCGCCACCTACGGCCTAGATATTAGCCAGCCCGCTGCCAATGCCAAAGAGGCGATCCAGTGGACCTACTTTGGTTACCTAGGCGCAATTAAAGAACAGAATGGCGCAGCGATGTCCTTCGGCCGGGTGTCTACCTTCCTCGATATTTATATAGAGAGAGATTTAAGTAGGGGCGTTCTCAACGAGTCAGAAGCCCAGGAGCTAATCGATCACCTGGTGAGCAAGTTAAGAATGGTGCGATTCTTACGTGCGCCTGCCTACAACGAACTCTTCTCTGGCGATCCGGTTTGGGTCACCGAAGCCATTGGCGGCATGGGCGAAGATGGCCGAGCGCTGGTCACTAAGTCCAGCTTTCGCTTCCTGCAAACGCTGTACAATCTCGGCCCTGCGCCTGAGCCAAATCTTACGGTGCTTTGGTCTGAGCAGCTACCCAAGGCGTTCAAACAGTTCTGCGCCCTCGTCTCCATTGACACCAGCTCCATCCAGTACGAAAACGATGACCTGATGCGCCCACTCTATGGCGATGACTACGGCATTGCCTGCTGTGTCTCGGCTATGCGAATAGGTAAGCAAATGCAGTTCTTTGGTGCCAGGGTTAACTTAGCCAAGGCATTGTTGTATGCCATCAATGGCGGTAAAGACGAGAAGTCTGGCCATCAGGTTGGACCGGTTACAGAGCCGATCACGGCTGACCAGCTCGACTACGACGAGGTGATGGCTAAGTTCGATCCTATGTTGGACTGGCTCTCAAACCTGTATGTGAATACGCTCAATGTGATTCACTTCATGCATGATAAGTACTGCTACGAGCGTTTAGAAATGGCGCTGCATGACCGGGAAGTGTTCCGCACGATGGCCTGTGGTATTGCGGGACTCTCGGTAGTGGGCGATGCGCTCTCAGCGATTAAGTACAGCACGGTAAACGTGTTGCGTAATCAAGAAGGCCTTGCCGTTGACTACGAGATTGACGGTGACTATCCTAAATTCGGCAACAATGACGACCGGGTAGATTCGCTCACTTCTGATTTGGTGAGTCGCTTTATGAACAAAATCCGCCGGTGCCCCACCTATCGCAACGCGACGCCCACTCAGTCCATTTTGACTATTACGTCTAATGTTGTTTATGGTAAAAAGACGGGCAGTACCCCAGATGGTCGAAAGGCGGGTGAACCGTTTGGCCCAGGGGCTAATCCCATGCATGGCCGGGATACGAAAGGCGCGATCGCAGCCTGCGAATCAGTTGCCAAACTCCCCTACGATGATGCCCAAGACGGGATCTCTTTCACCTTCTCGATTGTGCCCCAAGCCCTGGGCAAGCAGAGTGATGATCAGGTCAACAACCTCGTCGGACTGCTCGACGGCTACTTCCACAACACCGGTCACCACATCAACATCAACGTCCTCAACCGAGAGACGTTGCTTGATGCGATGGACCACCCGGAAGAGTATCCCCAACTCACCATTCGAGTATCGGGCTACGCCGTGAACTTCATCAAGCTCACCCGCGAACAACAGCTCGATGTGATCAACCGGACCTTCCATGACCGATTTTAATCAAGGTCGCATTCACTCTGTTGAAACCTGCGGCACTGTAGATGGTCCAGGTATTCGGTTTGTGATTTTCACCCAAGGGTGCCTACTGCGCTGTCAGTACTGTCACAATCCGGATACCCGAGATCTCAAAGGGGGCAAGCTCGTTACCGTAGACGAGTTGATAGAAGAGATTGCGAGATATCGCACTTACATGCAAGCATCTGGCGGCGGGGTGACTATTTCGGGAGGTGAGCCTTTGCTTCAGCCCGAGTTTGTCAGAGAGATTTTCCGGCGATGTCAATTACTGGGCATTCATACGACGTTAGATACTTCGGGGTTTCCGGACTTTAAGCGATCGCAGCCCGTTTTAGACCATACCGATCTGGTTCTACTCGATATCAAATCGTTTGATCCGCACACCTACCACCGCCTCACCAGTGTCTCCATTGAACCGACCCTTCACTTTGCTGGGTACCTCAGCAGCCTTGGCAAACCTATGTGGGTTCGCTTTGTGTTAGTCCCAGGGCTTACCGACGATGTAGACAACATTGTGGGGATTGCCAAATTTGTTAAAAGTTTGAAATCAGTTGAAAAAGTGGAGGTGCTGCCTTTTCATCAAATGGGTCAATACAAGTGGGAGGCCATGGGCTATGACTATCCCCTCAAAGAGACCCCAACCCCAACGCCTTCGCAAGTTCAGCAGGCCGTTGATATTTTTTTAAAGCAAGGGCTTAAGGCTCATTAATTCTGACAACACCCTCTTTTCTGACAACAACACCTTTTAAGGAATAATCCAACAATGGTTCAAGCCCCTGTTCAGCTCTCACCTCCTGTCTCAACGCAAGCACTCAGTGAAAGCGAGCTACGCCTGACAGATGCCTACTGGCGTGCCTGTCACTACCTCGCTGTGGGCATGATCTATCTACGAGACAATCCCCTGCTCAAAGCCCCCCTGGTAAAAGAGCATGTGAAACACAGACTGCTGGGTCACTGGGGGGCTTCGCCCGCGTTGAGCTTTACCTATATTCACTGCAACAGACTGATCAAAAAGTACGATCTCGACATGATTTTCATGGCAGGGCCGGGCCATGGTGCGCCCGGCGTGCTTGCGCCTGTGTACCTAGAGGGTACCTACTCTGAGCTTTATCCAGACAAAAGCGAAGATGCTGAAGGCATGAAAAAGTTCTTTAAGCAGTTTTCTTTTCCGGGTGATATTGGTAGTCACGTCACGCCTGAAACGCCCGGTTCTATTCATGAGGGTGGCGAGCTGGGCTACAGCGTTTCTCACGCCTATGGCTCAGTGTTGGATAATCCTGATCTGATTACCTGTGTGGTGGTGGGTGATGGTGAAGCAGAAACAGGCCCCTTGGCCACCGCGTGGCACTCTAACAAGTTTATTAATCCTGCCCGAGATGGGGCAGTACTGCCGGTTTTGAACCTGAATGGGTACAAAATCGCCAATCCGACTATTTTGGCGCGCATCTCTCATGAAGAGCTGGAATACCTTTTCCGAGGCTATGGCTACACGCCCTACTTTGTTGAAGGCAGTGACCCTGCTGACATGCATCAGAAGATGGCGGCGGTGATGGAGGCGTGCGTGATTAAAATTAAAGAGGTGCAGCGAGAAGCCCGAATTACGGGAAATATCGAAAGGCCTCGCTGGCCAATGATTGTGCTGCGATCGCCCAAGGGCTGGACCGGGCCAAAGGATGTTGATGGCAAAAAGGTAGAGGACTTTTGGCGATCGCACCAAGTCCCTATGGGCGGGATGCATGACAACGCCGATCACCTCAGCCGCTTAGGTGACTGGTTGCGTAGCTACAGGCCCGAAGAGCTATTTGATGAAAATGGCACGCTCATTCCTGAACTCAAAGCATTGGCTCCGGTGGGCTCCCGCCGCATGAGCGCCAACCCCCACGCCAACGGCGGGCTATTGCGCCGCGCCCTAAAAATGCCTGCTTTTCAGGATTATGCCCTGGAGTTTGAACAACCTGGCACCCTAGAGTTTGAAAATACCAAAGTGTTGGGCTTTCTGATGCGGGATATCTTCCGAGATAATCCTGACAACTTCCGGCTGATGGGGCCAGATGAAACTGCCTCCAACCGATTGCAAGATGTTTATGCCGTCACTAAAAAAGTTTGGATGGCTGATTTTTACCCCGAAGATTTAGACGGCAGCGAACTCTCGCGCGATGGTCGAGTCATGGAAATGCTCAGCGAGCACACCCTCCAAGGCTGGCTAGAAGGCTACTTACTCAGTGGGCGACACGGGCTGTTTCACACCTACGAAGCCTTTGCCCATGTCGTAGATTCCATGTTCAACCAGCACGCTAAGTGGCTGGATACCTGTAAAAACCATGTGCCCTGGCGACGCTCAGTTTCCTCGCTCAACATTCTGCTCTCTTCGCTGGTATGGCGGCAAGACCACAACGGCTTTAGCCACCAAGATCCGGGCTATATAGACCTCATCACGAACAAAAGTCCTGACGTTGTACGGGCTTACTTCCCTCCGGATGCAAACTGTTTGCTCTCAGTTGCTGACCACTGTTTTCGCAGCGTAGACTACATTAATGTGATTGTTTCAGATAAGCAAAAGCACTTACAGTATCTGTCAATGGATGAGGCGATCGCGCACTGCACCAAGGGCATCGGCATTTGGGACTGGGCCAGTAATGACCACTGCGGTAACGAGCCTGATACCCCTGATGTTGTCATGGCCTGCTGTGGAGATATTCCCACCGCAGAATCACTCGCTGCAACCGCCATTTTGAGAGAAGAGTTTCCCCATCTCAAAGTTAGATTTGTTAACGTGGTTGATTTGTTTAAGCTGATGTCAGCCGGAGAGCATCCCCACGGCCTATCGGACTGGGACTTCGATTCTTTGTTCACCCCAGATAAGCCCATTATTTTCAACTTTCATGGCTACCCTTGGCTCATTCACAAACTGGTGTATCGCCGTTCAAATCAGGAGCGTATTCATGTCCGAGGCTATAAAGAAAAAGGGAATATCAACACGCCTTTAGAGCTGGCCATCAACAATCAAATCGATCGATTTAACTTGGTGATTGATGTAATCGACCGAGTGCCAAAGCTGGGCTCGGCGGCGGGTCACGTGAAAGAGCGTATGAAAAATAGGATTCTAGACTGTGTGGCCTATGCCCATGAGCATGGCACCGATGCCAAGGAGCATGTGAACTGGAAGTGGCCTTATTAGGCCTCGCTTTCCGTAATTCCTTGCCCGTAATTTCTTGGCCATAATCCCTAACCAATAGTCTCCTATAACCACAACTATGAGCTCAACTCTCTACTCTTTCTGCGCTATGGGGAACCCACCCATTCTCCAACAGGAGGCTTCTGGGGCGATCTCACTCATTGCTCCGAAGCCTTTTGTGCCTCTGTAAGGACTGAGCCGTCGATGAAAATTTTAGTACTCAATGCCGGGTCAAGTAGTCAAAAGAGCTGTTTATACAACATCGAAGACACGCTCCCTTGTGAACTGCTCCCTGATCAATGCAATCTACCTGAACTATCAGATCCCTTATGGGAAGCTCAGATTGACTGGTTACCACAAGAACAGACTGCCAAACTCAAGATAGCAACCTCCACGGGTGAAAAACACCTCGAAACGGTGCCTTCACCGACGAGAAAAAAGACGCTCTCATATTTATTGACGTGCCTTTATCAAGGATCTACCAAAGTTCTCTCAACGTTAGACAAGATTGACGTGGTAGGCCACCGTGTCGTGCACGGCGGCCAGACCTATCAAACGAGTGTGCCGATCACGCCTGATGTCAAGGCCACGATTGGTCGTCTGAGTTCTCTGGCACCCAACCACAACCCTGCCAACCTCGAAGGCATTGAGCTTATCGAGCAGCTGTTAGGTAATGCTGTTCCCCAGGTTGCGGTATTTGATACGGCTTTTCACAGTCAAATACCCAAGGCCGCAGCGATTTATCCAGGGCCTTATGACTGGGTGAGTCAGGGCATTCGCCGCTATGGGTTTCATGGCATTAGCCACCAATACTGCACACAGCGGGCCGCACAGATTCTCCATCGCCCTGTAGATCAGCTGCGGTTAATCGTTTGTCATTTGGGCAATGGGGCTTCGCTGTCTGCGGTAAAAAATGGCAAAAGTATCGATACCACAATGGGGTTTACGCCCTTAGATGGGCTCATGATGGGAACTCGCTCAGGCTCTGTTGACCCTGGTATTTTGATTCACCTGATGCGTCAGGGGCATTCGATAGATGCGCTAGACAAACTATTGAATCAGTCGTCTGGATTGCAAGGAATTTCGGGGGTCTCTCATGATTTGAGAGAGATTGGGGTGGCGATCGCACAAGGTAATCTGCAAGCGCAGCTCGCCCAAGACATGTATTTGCATCGATTTAAGTCTTGTTTTGGCGCTATGTTAATGAGCCTAGGCGGGGTTGATGCCATTGTTTTTACCGCAGGGGTTGGAGAACATGCCGCTGAGATACGGGCAGCTGCTTGTGAGAGCATGGAATTTCTAGGGGTAAAGCTGGATTTGGCGGAGAACGAGAGATCGCCTATGGATCGAGATATTTCAACGACTGAGTCGGCGGTGCGGGTGTTAGTGATCCATACTCAGGAAGATGGGGCAATTGCCCAAGCCTGTTGGCGATACTTAAGGTCACTGGATAAGCGGTAACTATTATGAACAAAACACCAATCCTAAATAGTTTCGAATCATCCTATTGCTCTCTAACGACGATGAGAGAGAAAGTTTTAGGCATCCAGAAGACTTTTCCGCCAGAAGCGCTGATTGCCTTCGAGACCCTTTCAGAGCGCTATCCCATTCCCTCGAAAGTTCTTTGGGATTGTCTGTTTGCCTTAAAGCTTGAGCCTCAGATAATAAACGGAAAACCCTATTTCACAGCCAGCCACCTAAAACGACTAGAACAGTTTATTGGGCGCATTGAGTTGGTTTGGCACTGCCCTCATGTTTTAGCGATTCGTTATCGATAAATTCGCCTGTTGAGAGACTTATACGAATCCTTACTCCACCTAAAATGTTCGGCCCATTTTTGGGTGCGTGGGTTAAACAGAGCTACGCTCTCACCTGCCAGTAGGTCTATGCCTTCTGTTGCGTCAGACTTAAACTCGTTGCAAGCGTAACCGAAACGGTTTTGCGCTGATGCTTGAATGGCTGAGCAAGGTCTGCGGAAATGTAGCGGCTTATGCACCACTGAGCGGGGGAACAAGGCCGCGCTCAACGGCTACTTTGAGGACTTTGGCTTTACGAAGCAACCCACGGCGGTAAAGCTTCATTCAGAATTTCAGTGCTGGACTATCTGCTAGGGTGAGTTCGTCTTCGCGCTGCTTCCCAAGCAGGGTGTCAAGAGTTACTTACTGCGACTCGTCCAGCTGCATATTACAGAGGGCGAGGATCTGAGACGTGTTTCAACCATGGGTTAAGTAGCTTTACGCCCATCTCTTCAAAGTCTTCTGTATTTCGGGTGACAACAGTTAATCCATGATCTAGCGCTGTTGCTGCAATCATTGCATCATAATCTGGCTTTGGATCGAGCACGTGAAGGGCGGCGCATCGTTGGGTAATGTCAACACCGAGAGGAATAATGCGCCCAGCATAATTAACCAGGACATAGTTATTGAGCCACCCTCGGAGCACCTTGCCTTGTGCCGAATCTCGGCGTTCCATTAGCAAGACACCTCGCTCCAGTTCAAAGACGATTATAACTGATAGAAAAGTCTGGTTTCCTGGCGTAGCCGATGCCCACGCAGCGACTTGTTTATCGGCTCGCTTGGAGGCGACTTTTCTCAGTTCAGAAACAACATTCGTGTCCAGTAAGAACATTAGGATAGATCAACCTCTCGTTGAGCAACCTGAGTAGACCGAATTGGATTGAATTCAATCTCAGCCTCGTCGGCATTCATAACCGGCATAGATAGCAAATCAGCCACACTTTGAGTGTTGCCTATCAGCCTGTAGTACTCCTCCACTGTTAATAGCACATGAGCAGGTGTTCCCCGATCTGTGATAAACACAGGCCCTTGTTCTGTGGCCCGCTTGGCCTTACTGACATCTTGATTAAACTCTCGACTCGAAATACTATGCACAGCGACCTCCAAATAAAATGTAGTAACGTAACTACATTTTACACTTTTCTGTATACGGAGACGACATCTGACACTGGAAACCCGTTTTTGCGATCGCCTCTAAACCATGCCTGTCAACCGTTTTTCGACAACCAAGATATTGAGAAGGTAGAGTAGCTGAGTAGCGTAGACTTTTTACCTTTGTTTTTGGGGTACAGATTGGGGTACAGCCTAAATTTCAAAAAATAAAAAACTTCAAAACGATTGATATAATTAGGATTGAGCAACACATAACAACTGATTTGTAATCAGCCGGTCGTCCGTATTTCCTGTGGAAACGCTACGCGTTGGCTTTGCCACGCCTTTGGCGTTACGAGTCGGATCACCAGCTTCCTAAATATTCCATAATTATGGCTGTTTGGGGTACGTTTTGGGATACGAATGCAAACTAAAATGAAGCAAGTTTTGAATCTCTCTGAGTGAGGATGTTTTGGGGATATAGAGTAACTGTTTTTCGCTCAGCTAGTCACCTCTTCGATTTGGATCGCTCAGGTCTTTGCAACTTCCGTCCCTAGCGGCTTTCATCGCAATATAGCCTACCTTGCAGCGATGCCAAGTCAGTACCAGTGCCAAGCGCAAGTCGCGCAGTCAGCTTTTGGTTCAGGTCAGACAAAAAAGGTCTTTGTAAACCGTTCCTGAATTTACGAAGGCTCAGCCATTCTCTTCCTGAGCTTTATGTTCTTGTTGATAGATGAAGGGTCTGTTCTAAACTCTTCAAAACAGTTGCCTGGAGCGGAAACGCCATTGCCAAAGGCAACGGCTCTTTGGAGGGGCGTGCCGTGATGGTCTAAGCTCATTGAAGCTATAGTCACCAATGAGAAAGGTGCTGAAGAATCCTTCTTCTAAGTCCTTAGAGTCGAGCAGTCCCCTGAACTGTACTATTTGCGCTTTTTGCTCATGAATAACTCCTATCATTTTTTGAGTGATTCAGCGCTTAAGTAGCTGTCTAGTTGTTGGGGGCCACTACACTTTTAGTGTGTGTGGTCAGTCTCACGCTCAGCTAGAAGCACTTCAACTTTTTCATCTATAGCCTGTGAGTCTAATAATCCTTTGGCAATTAACAGCTTTTCACACGCAGATACCCAACGCTCATAATACGATCTGTTGTCTGCTGCATCTCGCTCAGCCGCTGAGATTTCATGGGCCAACTGGTCCGTCCATTCTGACCAACTATAGTGATGTGTGGATGTTAGCTGATTGACAATAGCAAAGACTTTGGCTTCCCAAGGTGATTCAAAAACAGGATCGCTATTGTTGTCGAATGGCGAGAATGAAGTTGATTGCTTTGGAGACGAAGGTATCATAATTTAAAAAAACGTTTCGGGAACTTGTCTAGAAGAGCTTTTTTAAGAGAGAATCTAAAGGGCTTCTAGGTGGTCGTCAAATAAGTCGAGATATAGCGAATCGTTGACTGAAGCCTCCATGCCCCAAAGCTCTTGGGCAGAGAAACAAATACTGTAGACATGCTGTGGTTTTGTTGAGATCCTTTGGCCAACAGTATCTGGAAAAACAAAAACGCCGTAGTCTTTAACCACTTTTCCAACCTTGCCTCTGGCATAGCGGGGCAGGCGAGTATAGGTTTTAGGATGTACTACCTTAGCTTTTACCCGGTCACCTACTTGAAACTGGGGCGGGATATCACGAGCAACCCGGCAGCTAAGGCCATCGCTAAGCATGGCTCTGGCGGCTAGGGGTGTCATACATTGATTGCTGGTCTCAATAGGCATCGCTGCGCAAAGTTAGAGGATAAAGGTGACTGTTGCTGAGCTGCAATGTCTTGAAAATATAAGGCTCAAGAAAGTGTGAAAAAGAGCATGAAAAATCAACTTAGGGATCCGTTTGGGTTAGTTGGGCGATTTTGGTTTCAATTTCTGCAGGCGTCAACAAATTATGTTCGGCTATCAATAGTTCTAAGGCATATAGCCAGCGTTCGTAGTAGCTCGAACTCAAATACTCTCCTGGGGGCATTCGTTCAGAAGCATGGCGCGTTTCATCTACGGTAAAGAAGTTACCAAAGGTGGCAAAGCTCATGGCAAACACCTTGGCTTCCCAGTCACTGTGAAAAACAGGTTCGTTTTCCTCAATAGGGATGGGCCCCATACTTTGCATACCGCCCATATCGTGGGGACCATTCATAGGGATAACTCCAGGATTAAATCAAGTGATCAACATTAAGCGGCCCAATCAAGTGGCCAAAACATTAAGAGCCCAAGACATTAAGCGGCCCAATCAAGTGGCCAAAACGGCAGGTGTCGGCTGAACTTTAGCGGTTCCAATCATGGCATTGCGGGTGACGAGTGCTGCGAGTGCTTCTTCTGAAAAGTTTTCTGTTCCTTCCGGCCGCTCAGGCAAAACAAGATAGCGGATATCGGCGTTGCTATCCCATACGCGGACTTCAATCTGTTCGGCAATGTCCAAGCCAAATTCTTTAAGCACGCTGCGGGGTTCAATCACGGCACGCGAGCGGTAAGCGAATGATTTGTACCAAGTGGGCGGCAGGCCTAAAATAGCCCAAGGATAGCAAGAGCACAGCGTGCAAACAATGAGATTGTGAACTTGTGGCGTGTTTTCAACCACCACCATATGTTCGCTAGAAAAACCGGTTAGGCCCAGCTCTGCGATCGCACCAGAACCATCCGCCAACAACCGCTGCTTAAAAGCCGCATCAACCCAAGCCTTCGCAACAATACTCGCGCCAATATGAGGCCCTACTTTTGTCTCATAGGTCTCAATAATCGTATCGAGCGTGACCGCATCTACAATCCCTTTTTCAATTAAAAGTGCTTCAATTGCCTTCACCCGAAGTGCGATTTCAGCTTCGGGGCGGTGGTGGTGAGAGGCCATAGGCTAGTTCAACAAAGTATACTACCTTAAAAAATATTCTATCAGCATTACACTAATTTGCAGACTGCTCAGATTTGCAGACTGCTCAGATTTGCAGACTGTGCAGAAAGTAAGAGAAAACACCCAAAGCAGCCCACTCATAAGATCGGTCGAGATCAGTCAATTTATGACTACCGTCAATACATATACTCATCCATTCCCATTACCTTTAGAGAAAACGGCCTTGCTCATCATTGATATGCAAAATGACTTTTGCCATCCTGATGGCTTTAATGGAAGTGAGCTGGGGCTTGATATGACCTTGGTTCGAGCCATTATCCCGGCTGTTCAAACCCTGCTAACCTGGGCCAGGAAAGCAGGCGTCAAGACTATTTTTACCCGAGAAAGTCACGAGGCGGATCTGTCAGATGTGTCCTCCAGCAAAAAAACGCGCTATGCCAATGCGGGCTCTCCGATCGGTCAGGCCGGTAAGATGGGTCGTTTTTTAGTCAGAGGAGAACCCGGCGTAGCTATTGTTGAAGAGCTACAGCCCTTACCAGAAGAATGGCAGCTAGATAAACCAGCGCACTCTTGTTTTGTTCATACCTCACTCGATCAAGCGCTACAGGCTGACGGCATTACCCATTTACTCATTGCCGGGGTCACAACACAATGCTGCGTGCTGGCCACCTATCGCCATGGCAATGATTTGGGTTACCACTGCCTGCTGCTGGAGGATTGCTGCGCTGCTTTTGAGCCTAAAGATCACACTGCTACGGTACAGATGATCCAATCTGAAGGGGGTGTATTAGGCTGGGTAGCTCATTCCTTGCAGCTGTATGAGGCCACTGAAGGGATGGGGCAACGGTAATGCTATCCCTACTGAATTCGTAGAACTGAGGCTTTCGCTTGCCCATTCGGTAAGCTGAAAAGTTATTTTCTTGCGAAAGTTGTGTCTTTGACTACAACAAATACGGGGTGAGTCACTTACTGTTGCAAGCATTAATCTTTTTGCTCACTCTTTTTAGTTTTCACGGTTCGGTGCCCACGGCCTGGTTCTCGCAGATTGGGTTTCACGCTCCGATCGTCGGTGTGACTGAGTAAAAAACGACTGTCATGAGGTCTATATCCCATGTTGCTAAGGCAGATAATCGCTGTTTCTGTAAGTAGTTTTTTGTGGGTTTCCTGCGCCTCTCCTCAGGCCACGGAGACCTCTTCTGAGGCAACAGATAAGGCAACAGAGCTGTCCACCACAGACGCTAGTGCCCCAGATCAGGCGCTTACGCCAGTTAAAGCAGGACATCTGGTCGCGCTAGATATGGCCCCTTTGTTTGTTGGTGTTGAGTCAGGCTGCTTTGAAGAGAAAGGACTGGCAGTAGAAACTGTGCTGTTTACGAACCCAGGGGACAACAATGCGGCGTTAGCCGGAAGCCAAATCGACTTCAGCACAAATCCCTTTACCCTGCCATTTTTTGCGGCGAATAGCGGCGTGCCGATTAAAACGGTTGCCGCAGCCGGGGGCTGGGGGGTTATGCAAGTCATTATCAACAATGAGTATGGAGTTGAATCTGTTTCAGATTTAGTCACTTTTGTGTCAGAGAATGCTGATACGAAACTCAAAATCGCAACCCTGCGAGGCGACACGCTGGAGCTTATTTTAGTCGATGCTTTTGAGGAAGCGGGTGTATCACCCGATGACTTCGAGATGGTTTACTTCGATGACTTGCTAGCCATGGTCGATGCCTTTCGCGTCGGAGAGGTTGACATTTTGAGTCACATTAAGCCCTACACCACTCAGTTTGTAACCAGTGGTGAGGCAACCGTACTCACCGACAATGCTGAAGTGTGGTCTCCGACCACACCGAACACGGTAGTGAGTGTGTTGGATAAAACGCTCAACGAACGTCCAGAAGTTGTTGAAGCTTATATTCAGGGGCTACAATGCGCCGCTGAGATTATTAACACTGAGCCGGAAAAAGCCGTTGAACTGTTAACAGAAGGCAACTATTATCGGGTGGAGGACGGCGTCTTACTGACGGCATTTACGACGCAGCCTTCGCCAGTGACTTTTACGCCTGATTTAGACGCGGTGCAAACCGTGGTCGATAAAATGGTGGATCTTCAGTACATTAAATCAGATGTTCCGGCCAAGGATATTTTTGACACCACGATTGTAAAAGGATTAGAGCAGTAGCATGGGAAAGGGCACTCGGGGAAGAGAGACTTGGCGGCAGTCGCTGCTACCCGTTGTGTGTGGCTTATTCTCTTGTGGCTTGCTCGTAGCACTATGGGAAGGAATGGGCCAAAATCCAGGCAATCCCATCGCTCAGGTTCTACCACCGCCCTCTCGATTTCTCCCGGTTCTACTAGAGAGTGACTTTAAAATTGGTCTAGGCGCACAGTCCGCCACCATTTATCAGTCGGTAGCCGTCACCTTAGTCAGGGTTTTGGCAGGCATGACCATCGCCTTTATCGGCTCTATTTTATGCGGGCTTTTGATTAGTCTCTCTAAGTGGTCTGAGCTGTTTATCTTGCCGATATTGGGTTTAATTGCGCCGATTGCACCGATTGCCTGGGTCCCTTTGGCCTTAGTCGTCTTTGGCGTGAGCAATTTAACGGCGATATTTATTGTGTTTATGGGGGTTTTCTTTACGCTTACCATTGCGACGGTTGCTGAAATTAAGCGCATTCCCAAAAATCTGTTGATGACCGCTCAAAACTTAGGTGGCGGGAGCTTTAATCGATGGCGGTGGGTGATTGTGCCCGCTGTACTGCCGGGGGTCTTTACCCTGCTGCGACTCAATTTTATTGCAGCTTGGATGGCGGTATTGGCCGCAGAGATGACGGGCCTGCGGGATGGTCTGGGCACGGTCGTGATGACAGGGCGTAACCTGTTCAACAGTGATTTAATCCTGCTGGGCATTTGCATTATTGGCATCACTGGGTTTGCTGTCGATAGGCTGCTACTGTTCATTCAGCGAAGATTTTTTTGGTGGCAGGTTTAGACGATGGCCGCTGATATTGTTATGGGTAATGCTATTGGCAAGTCTGTTTTGACCTGTCAGGCACTCTCCAAATGCTTCTATGAGGGCAAGCGAGCCTCTACCGTTTTGGCCGATGTCAACCTGGATATCATCCAACGTGATTTTGTCACTATCCTGGGCCAATCAGGTGGGGGGAAATCTACTTTGCTCAAGCTGTTGGGCGGATTTATTGCGCCTAGCTCAGGTAAGGTTCTTTTTCATGGGGCAGCGCTGAAGGGGATTACGCCCAGAATTGGCATGGTGTTTCAAGAAAATACCCTTTATCCCTGGCTAACGGTTGAAAAGAATATTGGTTTTGGCTTTAAGGTGAAAGGCCAAAAGCCTGCCCAGTATGCTGCTCAGGTACACAATGTATTAGAGCAGGTGGGTCTGTTCTCTGCTAGAAAATTATTTCCTCATCAGCTTTCTGGAGGCATGAAGCAACGGGTGTCTATCGCCAGATCCATTGCGGTACAGCCAGATGTGCTGCTATTGGATGAGCCTTTTTCCGCTCTTGATATTCAGTTGCGACGACGACTGCAAGCATTTCTCTTCTCCATTTGGAAAGAGACGGCAACGACGATGGTTTTGGTCACTCACAATGTTGAAGAAGCCATATTGCTAGGGCAGCAGCTGATTGTGATTGGGGATAAGCCAGGGCGAATTATTGAAACCGTGAATATTGCTGACGATCGGTTTCGCGATCGCTACAATCCCGACTTTTTAAAACTACAGCGCCATTTGGAAGGTGTGATCGAGAAGGATGCCAGTACCCAAGAGACATTCAGAAAAATAGAGTAACAAACTGTAGCAACGATAGCTACAGGTATGCTCTCTCCTCTGATATTAGAGAGATATTAAACAAAAAATCAATGTTATTCCCGGCGGGGATTGGAGCGGGTGTGATGAAAAAGAATTGGCAGCTGCTCTGGTTAGGGTTTGCCCTAACCCTGTTGGTGGTACTTGTCGGTGCAACGGCTGTTCGTAGTCAAATGATCGAGCCCTTAGTTGTAGAGCGGACGGGTGAGTTTTGTGTAGATGATTCAGCCTGCTTTAACCGCTACCATCCCGATATTCCACCTGCGGCGATGGCTAAACCAGGCCAACAGATTGTGTTGGGCACCCGCGATGCCTTTGATGGGGCATTTGGTCCAGCCTCCACGCCCGAAGATGTGGTTGCCGCTGATTTGGCTTTAGTCCATCCCATGACAGGGCCGATCTATATTGAAGGCGCTAAGCGGGGGGATGTGCTCGCGGTGACGCTCGAAGATATCGAACCTGATCCCTATGGCTATACGGTGATTGCGCCCGGATTTGGTTTTTTGCGTGATTTGTTTCCCGATCCATACATTGCAAACTGGAGCCTCGATCGCAGCGCTGCGGTTTCAGAAGAGATTCCACAAGTTAGGATTCCCTTTGCGCCTTTTTCTGGGTCAATGGGTGTGCTGCCGGGCGAGGCTGAGCTAGACATCTTTCTAACCCGCGAGGCTGAACTTGCAGAAGTGGGCGGAATTTCGCTTACCCCTCTTCCCACTGGGGCTTTGCCTGCTGATTTGTGTGGCCCCGAAGGGACTGACAAAGATCGCTGTGTGCGGACGATTCCCCCCCGTGAAAATGGTGGAAATATGGACGTGAAGCAGATGCAGGTAGGCACGACGATTCTGTTTCCCTGCTTTGTAGATGGCTGTGGGCTATTTGCTGGAGACGTGCACTATGCCCAAGGCGACGGAGAAGTCTCGGGGACTGCCATTGAGATGGGTGCAACGGTTACCGTATCGACCGAGATTCGTGAAGGGTTGGGCGCACAGGTCAAAGCCCCCCAGTTTGAAGGCGGCGATCAGCTAAAAGCGCTGGCACCCGAAAAGTTTTATGCGACGACGGGAATTCCGATTAAAAAAGCGGGTGAAATCCCGCCCTATCATACCTATTTGAACAGTGAGGTGTTAGAGCCGCTGAGTAACCTGTCGGAAGATCTGACATTGGCCGCTCGAAATGCGCTGATCGATATGGTGGATTATTTGGTAGCCAACCATGGATTGACTCGTGAGCAAGCCTATGTGGTGGCCAGCGTGGCAGCAGACTTACGGATTGGGCAGCTCGTAGACGTGCCCAACTATCTGGTGTCTGCAATCATCCCGTTGACCATTTTTCCTGAGTCAGCTGTCTCCCAGAATAGTTTTCAGAATATTTCCCAGAACATTTCCCAGAGCAACGCCCAAAGAAATACAGAGGTAGCCGTTCGGTGAAGCGTCGCGATTGTTTAAAGGGTATGGGGGCGATCGCACTATTCCCATTGGGCCATACCCCCTTTCCCCAGTGGAAGGTGTATCGAAAGCTGCACCTGTTTATCGTGGTTAATCGAGACGACACCGTGGCCTACGATCTAGGACAGGCGATCGCCCACACCCTCGCCGACGAGATTCCTGAATCCAGAGCCATGGTGACCCGCGCCCGCAATTCACTAAGGCTGGCCAGTTTGATCAGTACACAGCAGCTCGATGTGGCCCTTTTGCCTCGAACAGAATTAACCGCTTGGCAAACCCATCAGCACCCGTATGAGCAGCTACAGTCTACAGACTTGAAAGAACTGTTCGAGGTGGAAGACTATGTTTTGATCAGCCGTGATGACTTCCGTGCAGAACACGCAGCCTGGATTCAAGAGACATTGAAAGCGCATTTGTAGTCAAGCGTTTGTAATCAAGCAGTTGTCATCAAGCACTTGTAATTAAACACTTGTAATCAAATAGTCTTCAGCACATTATCCGAACCATCGCGTTTTCGAGATAAGGAACATGTTCCTGAAGCTGAAGGGTAACGGCTTCGGCGATCGCCTGTCCTTCTTTCACTGAAAAGTTCTCAGCGACAACCACATCCAGTTCTGCATAAAGCCGATGTCCTAACCACCTGGCCCGAATGGTTTTCACCGATTTCACATCAGTCACATGCTCTGCCGCGTGGCGAAGGGTGTCAACAAGATCGGGGTCCACGCCATCGAGTAAGTGAGTAAAGATGGTTTGTCCTGATTCCCACACAATCTTAAGCAACAAACCTGTAATGACCAAACCAACCAGTGGATCAGCCCAGGCATACCCTGCCCAAACGCCGATTGCACTGACCAACACAGCCAAACTCACTAAGCCGTCAGCCAAAGCGTGCTGTCCATCAGCAACTAAGGCTGCGCTGTTAATTTCGCGTCCCACTCGCATCCGAAAGATGGCGACGGTTTCATTGCCAATAAAGCCAATGATGGCCGCTATGGCCAATGCGCCTAGATGGTGAATGGGTTGAGGATGGTAAAAGCGATTGATAGACTCATAGGCCGTAATCAGGGCACTCAGCAAAATGACACCCACAACGGCTACGCCTGCGATGTCTTCGAGTCGTCCATATCCGTAGGCAAATCGCTTTGTTGGTTTGCGCCGCCCCATAATAAATGCCACACCTAACGGTAAGGCGGTCATGGCATCACCCACATTGTGAATCAAATCAGCTAAGAGCGCGACGCTACCCGACAGCCAGAATACACTTGCTTGTGCGATCGCCGTTATGAGAAGGCAGACGAGTGACACCTTCACGGCCCAAAGCCCACGCTCTGAGGTCGCAATAGCAGGGTCAATCGCGCCATGGGTATGGGTGTGACCATCATTTCCAGGCTGATGACTATCAGGTTGATGACTATGATGAGTCGAAGGGGTGGAAAATTCGGGAACAGAGAGTTGCTTCATAGGTGCCATACTCGACCAACACAGGGCGTGTCCGACTTCAATTCCGAGGAATCATAGCTCATTATCTCAAGATATCCCTACACTTAACTGTCGCGAATCGAACATGAATCGCGTTTGCTAAAAACTATGGAATCAAGGCTGAACTCTTGCTGGATATTGAGCCTTGTGAATTTTCAGAATTGTTCTGGAATTAAGCCGCTTAACTTCTGGATTATCCTTGAGCGAATTAATAAAGTTCAACAAATCGTCGTTGCTGCTGTAAATATATTCCAGCATAATATTAAACTCTCCAGTGACAGACGCAATATAGCTAATGTTTTCTTGTGAGGCGAGCACCTGAAGGTGGGCGTTAAGAAAACTCGGCGCAACATCAAGCTCAATATAAGCAACGGTTTCGTGCTTGACTTTGCCAGTATTAATGAAAGCACTAATGCTGATAATTTCTTCATCTAACAATCGCTTAACGCGGTAGCGAATAGTCGCTTCTGGCGCATCAATAGCCCGTGCAATGTCGCTGTAGGCAATCCGACCATTGCCCTGTAAAAGCCCTATTATTTTGAGATCTAGCTGATCAATTTCGTAGTTTTTTACGTCTTCATCGGACAAACCATTTCGGACTGTTGCCATCGTTATCTAGCTATAAATGGGTTTAGTCCAGCCTATTTTAGGCTAAAAGTAATGATTCATCTCTAGCTGATATCGTCAGACTCTTTGAAAATTTTCCTGATTTGTACAGCCATAGGGCACTTTGCTTGCGAAATTCTTATTCATTAAACAGATTTAACGCCTTTCGTAAATGAAGTGTATTGTAGTTGACTGTTTGTTCCTGAGAAGAACGTTAGCCTTCAGAAGTATAAAAATAATCTGATACGTTCTGTGCGTTGAATAATCTCTCTTTCAAAGAGAATCGCTTTAGAAAGCGTGTAGAAGAAGGCGTATGGAAGAAAGCGTGTAGAACAGATGCATAATTCCAACGCATTGTCCCCTGTCATATTGCGTCAACTAGAGTTGAGAGCGTTGTCGCAGCGCCTTAGAGCTTAATTAATATGGTGATGTCAGCACAGCACTTGGATCATCCTTTAGGTCATCTTCAAAAATCACAGCCTGAGTTTTCTGGTTTAGATATTACAGTGACTGGCTTGACGAAGTATTTGGGCGGCAAGGTTCTGTATAAGGACTTTGATCTGGAAATTGCGAGCGGAAAAATCACCTGCATTTTTGGTCCCAATGGATGTGGAAAGTCAACGCTGATTAACATGATTGCTGGGCTAATGCCTATAGATGCCGGTCAGCTACGCTTTGGTGGGAAGGCGCGATCGCAAGCCAAAATCGGCTATGTTTTCCAAAATTATCGAGATGCCCTGTTCCCTTGGCTTAAAGCGATCAAGAACATCGAATATCCGCTCTTAAGCGCGGGATTATCCCGACTACAGCGAAAGACAAGAGTCGAAGAACTAATCGCTCAGTTTGACGTTCAATTTGATCTATCGCGTTATCCTTACGAACTCTCAGGGGGACAACAACAGCTGGTTTCAATCATGAGAGCCCTGGCCACTCGGCCCAATATTCTCTTTTTAGATGAACCCTTTTCCGCCTTAGACTACGAAGCAACGCTCGCTATTCGCGACAAGCTCCAGGCTGTATTTGCCGCCACTGGCGTCACCATTGTCATGATCTCCCATGACCTAGAAGAAGCCGTCTATTTGGCCGATCACATTTTGCTATTGACCAAACGCCCGACTCGATTGGCCGAGCGCGTTGTCTTTGAGGCCGAGCGTCCCCGTACGCTAGAGACCCTCTCAGATCCAGACTTTGTGAAAACAAAAGCGCATAGCTTAGACGTGTTTCGTCGCGAGGCCAGCTAACATGCAACCTCTCCACAAAACGCATCCTTTTTGGTCTAAGGTTTCTCCCTTTTTAGCCGCGAACACAGGGACGCTGATTTTTATTTTGAGCTGGTGGATCGTCACAGCCTTAGAACTCGTCAAGCCGGTGCTGTTACCTAGCCCGATAGCAACGTTTTTAGCACTTTGGACAGGTGTCTTGGGAGGCGATCTCTTATTCGACTTTTGGCTAACACTTTATCGTACGCTTTATGCCTTTGTTATTGCAGCTGTATTAGGCGTTCCCGTTGGGATTTTATTGGGTGCCAATGAGCGATTGTATAAGTCTTTTGAGTTTTTAATCGACTTTTTTCGCTCAACGCCCGCAACCGCTATGTTTCCATTATTCCTAGTGGTATTTGGGATTGGTGACTTTTCCAAAGTTGCGGTGGCTGCCTTTGCGGGGGCACTCGTTATCTTTTTTAATGTTGCCTACGGGGTAATGAACACCCGTAAAACGCGGATTATGGCAGCTAAGGTGATGGGCGTGCCGAAATGGCGGGTTTTTATCGATGTTATCTTTTTTGAAACCCTACCCCAAACCTTCATCGGGTTGCGCACGGCGATCTCACTGACCCTAGTGGTCATTATTGTGGCAGAGATGTTTGTTGGATCTACAAACGGGTTAGGACAACGCATTATTGACTCGCAACAGGTTTTTGATATGCCTGGAATGTATGCGTCCATCATTGCCACAGGGATTATGGGCTATGGGCTAAATCAGCTCTTTTTATTAACTGAAAACAAATTCATCCACTGGAAAGGAAAATAGGTCTTATGAGTCAGTTCTCTTTGAGTCGGCGTAAATTTGTTAAATATGGAGCGCTTACGGTGGGGGCTGGTGCAGTCACCGCCTGCGGTGGCAGTCCGTCAGATACGGCCACCTCTGCGACGCCAAGCGATGCCTCAGCCGAAGGCGGTGGCAGTCCTGAGTTGATTGTCAAAAAAGAAAAGGTAGTGGCCTCATGGCTACCGATTATGCAAACAACGGCCTACTACGTTGCCCTCAAGCAAGGTTTGTTCGAGGAGGCTGGGATTGAAGTTGAATCAGTGAAGTTTGAAAATCCTAATCAAATTATTGATTCGCTGGTCTCGGAGCGTGCCGATTTTGGTCCGCCGGGCACGGCCGCTGGCATTGCCGTGCTCGCAGAGGCGAAAACGCCGGGCACGTTCAAGGTATTTGGCTTACAGGGCGGGGGGATCAAGAGTAGCTTGATTAACGATGGACTGATTGTCACACCGGATTCAGCCATTACTTCATTTAAAGACCTTGAAGGTAAAAAAGTAGGCACCATTCCTGGCATCCAGTGGGAGACGATTCTCTCCTATGTGCTGAAACAAAACGGACTAGAGCCGGGTAGCAACGTCACCATTGAACAAATGGCCGTTGGGCTGCACTTACCCTCTGTAGTTTCTGGCGCGGTAGATGCGACCCTTTCCCTAGAGCCCATAGGTTCGATTGCAGAAGCCACCGAGCAAGGGAAGCGCGCCATGACCAATCCGGTTTCAATGTTCATCTCCGATCCCTTCTATTCTGGCGCTGCGGTTCTGACGTCTAAGTTTTTGACCGATCGCCCTGAAGTGGCGAAAAAAGTGGTGCAGGTAATCGACGAGGCGACAAGAATTGCCAATGAAGATTTTGACAGTGTGCGACCCATTATCTCTGAATTTACGGCCCTTGAGCCTGAGCAGGCGGCCTATGTGGCTCAGCCTCTATTAAAGCGGTTTGACGATCTCG
The DNA here is from genome assembly GCA_039820525.1 of Cyanobacteria bacterium J06634_5. Classification (GTDB taxonomy): domain Bacteria; phylum Cyanobacteriota; class Cyanobacteriia; order Phormidesmidales; family Phormidesmidaceae; genus Phormidesmis. The sequence goes on along the minus strand of JBCBPY010000038.1, from coordinate 5,250 downwards.
ATGAGACCGATCTGGACTCCTATCAAAAATTTATTAATGTTTTTGTTGACGAAGAGGTGCTGGATAAAGAGATGATTTCAAAAGAGCTGGTATTGGACAAGTCTGAACTCTCTTAAGACACCGCTGTCACAGTAGCCCGTGTCACAGTAGCCCGCAGGCGCTACCTGATTTTTGAGACGTCTCTGTTCATATTACAAGCCCATGCCAGAAATTCCGCCGAAAGCATACCATCGCCATATCCATCATGATGCGAACGACCGCTCAGTACTTCCACAATCCGAAAAGGACGTTGGCTTTTTTGAAAAACAAATTGTCTGTATTCATCATCTGCTGATCTCAAAGGGATATTTACCCAGCTTGGATTCAATCCGTCGCGCCGCTGAAGAAATAGACGGCCTGTTCGACAGGCAACAGTTCTCAGCAGATATCCCTAATTTTTTAAAGGGCCGATTGCCTGAGTATGGGGAAAGGCGAGTACTCGCCGTTGAGGAAGTGTTCTGTGAGATGGGCTTTATCACCCGAGCAGAGCTGCAACAAACGCCTGATGAAATTTCTGAAGAAACAGAGTCAAGCAATGACCTTACAACAAACCACTACTCACCTCATATTGACGAGGATACCTATCCAACCCCTCAATACAACCTCGAAGCTTTAGTCCAGGTAATGCCCCACACAAAGCCGGGGCACATCAGAGTTCCGGCTTATTTGCTCGGCAAAATCGGAAAAATAGTTAGCTTTCAAGGCATGTTTCTGAACCCAGAAGATGTCGCTCACCTGAAATCAACGGTTGTTCGGCTCCCCCTTTATTTAGTAGAGTTTGAGATGGCAGAAGTTTGGGGCGATTCTCCGTCGGGAAAGCTGCGCCAACGCAGCGCTCAAACAAGTCTTCAGGATAAAGTTAGGGCAGAAATCTACGAGCCCTGGCTATTGCCAGCCTAATGAACAAGCCCTTTTGTAGACCATTTGCTTTTCGACAGCGTGTGTATTTTTTCCTATGACCAATTTTCACGACGCTAACCACCCGCTGCCTAGTAACGATTCAGAGAATCTGGGCGCACACGGACACAGTCATGCCCCCATTGATGACAATGAGGCTTACTGGACACAGAAAACACAAATAATCCAGATGCTTTTAGAGCAGAAAGGCTTTTTCACCGCTGCTGAGATCAGACGCGAAATTGAGCGGCAGGATTCAGTAACGCCGATGTTAGGCGCACGGTTAGTCGCTCGCGCCTGGATAGATCCTGACTTTAAACAGCGTTTGCTAGCAAATGGCAAAGCAGCCTGCCGAGAGATGGATATCGATACAGTAGAGATTAAACGGCTACAGGTTGTTGAAAATACGCCAGGCGTTCATCACGTAGTGGTGTGCACGCTTTGCTCCTGCTACCCGAGAGCAATTTTAGGCTATCATCCCCCTTCCTGGTACAAAAGCACGGCCTATCGCAACAGAGTTGTTGTGGATCCTCGTGGGGTGTTAGCAGAAGAGTTTGGCACAATTATTCCAGAGGATGTTGAAGTTCGGGTGATGGATAGCACAGCAGATACTCGATATTTGGTGATTCCTCTTAGACCAGAAGGCACTGATGATTGGCGTGAATCAGCCTTAATCTCATTGATAAATCGTGACAGTATGATCGGTGTTTCATTTGCACAAGAGCCCTAGCTCCGCAATATTTTAAGTATTTTCCGATCTGCGCGCAGTCCCCAATCATCATTCTCTGAGACTGGTTAACTCAGGGATTTTGGCCAATTTTCATTTATTTTCTCTGGATCCTGGGGAGGGTCAATCTGTTCAAAATACCTACATTATTCCAGTATGGAATAGCTGATTTACGATTGTGTAATTTTCTACACAGCGGCTCAGTTGACAACTGATATGCTGATTTCATAAGACGCAGACAGTCAGCTACACAGTATTTCTTTTAATTAAATAAGCGCCAAGATTTTATAACCCTTTCTACAAGAAAGTTCGGGAGAAATTATGTTGGACCTAGAATTAGTGCCAAACCCAGGGTTGGTTCCGGCTCAAGGTGTCTTTATGATGCTATTGCTAGGCGGAATCTCACTAGGGGTTGCCTTTTACGTCAAGACGAAGCTGGTTAAGACCACCCATGACTTTATCATCGCAGGCCGTAAGTTAGGGTTTGGGTTTGGTGTCGCAGGTCTCATTTCTGTCTGGACGTGGGCGATGGCTGTGATGATGTCAGCCGCCATGACTTACAACTTTGGGCTATCTGGTTTGTGGTGGTTTACCGTGCCCAATGGCTTAGCGGTGATTGCCGTTATTCCCTTCGCTAAGCAGCTCAGGGAGAAAATGCCCCACGGATACACCATGGGAGAGTTTGTAAGCTCCAGATTTGCCAATGCCAAGCTGGCTCGGACTGTGGTCACGGTTGGTTTGATTTTTGGCTCTCTCATCGAAATTATTATCAATCTTAAGGGGACATCGTTGGTTATTTCAACGGTGTTCGGGATGTCACAAATAGCCGTTGCCGTCATTGCGATCGCCATCGTATTGGTCTACAGCATGTTGGGTGGTCTTTGGGCTTCTATGTGTACCTCAACGCTCACCACCTTGTTCATTACGGTGCCTGCCTCCGTTGTCCTCATGGCTGTATTGAGCCATTTTGGCGGACCAGAGTCGATTTGGACAGCGGTGGCCGATAAAGGCCCAGAGTTGTTATCTGTCACTCGCGCCGATGTCCCAGCGGCCTTTGGGATTACGCTGGCCTTGGGCTTGCTGACGGCAACCTTAGCAGGCCAGTCTTTCTGGCAAGTGGTTTGGGGATTAAAGTCTAAGGAAGTCGGACGTAGCTTTCTGTGGGCCGGTGCTTGGTTTTATCCCATTCCCATTTGTCTGGGTATTTTGGGCCTCGTCGGGATTGCGCTGAATGTTGATCTTGCCACAAATTTGAACAATGACGCCGCAGCCGTGGGCCCGTTTGTGATATCTCACATTGGCTTACCGAGCTGGTTGGTCTACTCCTACGTATTTGTTATTTTATCGGCTTGTTATTCCACAATGGATGGTGCGCTGGCCTCTTTGAGTTCTCTGGCGGCCATTGATGTCATCAAGCCGATCTCTCCGCGCATTGAGGAGAAAAAACTGTTGGGCCTGACTCGGGCTTCTATGCTGGTTGCAGCAGCGATCGCCCTGGGTGTGGTGATTTCAGGGGTAGACTTTGTGACCATTGTGCTCACCACCTATGCCATTCGCACCGCGATTCTGGTGCCACTGATGCTGTCTATTTTCTGGCGAAAGATGACAGCAGGCGGGTTTATTTGGGGGACTATTTCTGCGATCGCTATTGGTATGCCCTTACGCATGGTCACCGGTGAATTAGCAGGAACTTTGATTATCCTGGCCATCAGCACGGTTGTCCCTATTGTGATGAGCCTCTCGAATACCCGTTTGTTTGACTATGATTCGCTGAAACAGATTAAAGATATCTAGGTGCAACTATCTAGATGGAACAAACTTCTACAGATTACAGAACGCTACTAACGACAGAACGCTACTAACGACAGAACACTACTCACAAGAGAGAACCTAACGACCATGCAAGCCTTCAAAGCATTTTTAGGGAAAAGTCAATACTTTGTTTTTGGCGCGATCGCAACAGCCATTGTATTGGCCTTTCATCCCGGCGCTCAGGCGGCTGAAACCGCTGGAGCACCGGGCCAAGCACTATCTCCTATCACTATCCTGTTTCTGATTATAGGCATCGTGGTGAGTGTTTTATACATCAAGGCAATGCTGAGTGTCTTACACGAAGCGGCCGATAGCTATGAAGAAGAAGAGACGGAAAGTACGGGGAATTACTATGCCGCCCCTGCCTGGGGTGCGTTGCTGGCAGGTATCTTAGCGGCCCTAGTCATTTGGGCCTACGGCGCGAGCCCCTCACTGCTTTATTTGGGTCCCGTTTTGGCCATGATCAGTCCTATCGCTATTTTGTATTGCATGGCTCAAGACATTAAAAACTTTAAGGCAAGTCATGTCGAGCACCCCAAGGCCCCCACGCCAGAGCTCACAAGTCTGAGAGGCTAGGTCAACCCCCTTTTGGCAACGAGTGCCGCGCTCCATCAGGTGTCATCAGGCTAAGCACTATGCAACTCGAAGATATTACGCTCAATCATCTCAAGATCCTAAAAACCGTTCATGACTGTCAAAGTTTCTCAAAAGCAGCTAAATCCCTAGGGTTTAGTCAGGGGTTAATCAGTAAAAAAGTGAAACAGTTAGAAAGCTACTTTGGCACGCGATTGCTCAAGCGATCGCCTGGCTCAATCAGCCTAACGATTAAAGGGGAAAGGCTGATTACCAAGGTCTATGGCGTGTTTGAAGATGTGGAAACACTTCAGCGTGAATTTCACAACGGGGCCTTTGACTTAACTAACCAACCGCTGATGATCGGAACAACACCACTGCTGTTTGACGTTTGGTTTAAGCAATATCTCTATCGGATTATGCTGTGCTTTCCTGAACAAAAAGTTCGCCAAGAGGTCACCCATGTAAACCAGTTTCCCACGTCAGAGCCCAGTAGATTCGGCTTGTTAATCAGAAATTCGTCCGGTTACCAGAGCCAGCATTGCTGCAATCGACTGCAAACACACAAGCTATTCCTGGTGGACTTTAGTAGTACCCACAAGCAAGAAGCAACGCCTTTGCCCCTGAGATTGGAGCAGGTTGACTTTGAAAACGTTGTTTTATTAGAGGAGATCTATCGGGATCTGTCTAGAAGTCAGTCATTTAACTCAAAACAATTAGATAAGGCTTTGATTGTCGATCATTACCAAACGCTGATCGACACCCTAGTAGAAACCCGGCAGGAAACCATTCTTCCGAGTTTTTGTCTTGCCTCCATTCGGCAGCAGCATGATATTGTTGCAAGCCCCATTCAAGGCATTTGCGATTATGGTATCTATATCCATGTGCCTAACTCCAGTGAGCTATTAGTGCTCGCAGAAAGTTTAGTCAGGAGCTTTCAGCTAGAGCAAGATGCGCTAGAACCACAACCCAAGTTATTAGCCTTACACCCACGCGCCAGCAAAGGTGCAGGGGGCCATAAAAGATCACTATGCATTGGTCTGCAACGCGACTCTATTGGTCAGATTATTGCCGGACATGGCGTTGCTTATATTGCTGAGCAGCTGCGCTTGTCACCTCCCGACTATCTCAGCTTTCCAGATGCGGGTATTGATCAAGACTTAGAGCTATCCATTAGCCTGTTTGCCTCCGGCGACCTGATG
>JBCBPY010000037.1:0-58291 GCA_039820525.1 Cyanobacteria bacterium J06634_5 | reverse complement strand
CTTGTATTAGAATCATCTAACCACTTTTCATTATTTCTAAAGAAAATGAAATCTGACACACAACTCTGAAGTGTTTTATTAAGATTAGAATCAACTGCATCTATCCTATTTAGCTCAATAAATACAGGTGTGAATATAGGCGAGATATCATTTAGTATTTCGACAAAAAACATCTTTAGGAAAGCAGTTTTACCTCTTCCAGGTTTACTTTGTATAAAAAATATTTTTTTGATCTTGTTTCCGTCAAATAGGTTTTTCTTAGTCCATTCATGAATACTGTGATAATCTAAGTCTTCGTGGCCTTCTATGAAAATTTCAGATATTGTAAGTGGGACATAGATGTTTTCAAGAGTTACAGGGGGCTCTTTCTCGTCATATATAACATTTTCATTGATTTCAGAAGAAAAATCTTCTAAGTATTTGTCTAAGTCAGCGTATCTATCTAATTCCTCGAGCCAATCAGAAAGTGAGCCTGAAGTGAATTCTCGAATGTTATCAGGCATTTCTGACCAAAATTCAGTAATATATCTATGAGAATTCCAAATTGCTTTCTCTACAAGAAGTTTTGAATCTTGAGGGCTTACCCCCTTTTTTTCTAGTAGCTCAACTGTTATTTTTCTTAAAATGTCTGCCAGATAAGATATTGGGAATTTCTTTAATGTTTCGCCTGCTTCACGTTTATCAATCTCTAGTTCTTGGTCGATCTTTAATTCCAAGACTTCTGTAAGAAACTTATCTTTTTTAATGTTGTTATTACTTCTCTTCTGTGGTTGTTCATATTCTCCTGAAAATTTTATCAGGCTTCTAGAATATGCTTGAATACAGGTTAAGAGAATACATTCAATAGCGGTCTTTGGTTTATTTTTATTCTTAAAATACTTGATGAGTGCAGTTGATATATTAGTGAAAGGCAAGAGGGATTTAACAAGTTCACCTTCTGGAGTGGTCAGGAAATCTAGTAACGAAGCTGAGTTTTCTAATAAGGTGTGAATATCTTGTACATCTTGTTTCTGTAGCGTCTCCGATAGTTCAAATACTTCTGATGCAGTATCAGTTAATGTACTGACCGAATCTAAAGAAAATAGATCTTTAATTGGGGAAGTTAGAAACTTCTTAAGCTTTACCTTCCTCATTTCACTTGTCCTCTTTTAACAGAATTCTTTCTATGCAGGTTCGAAGTGATTAATCAACATACTTTACCTTTTTAGGTGCGCCAGTGTCAGTAAGCTGGGTAATCTGAACATTAACAACTTGATCTTGTTCTAACAACGTCGCTTTTTTCGGCTCTTTCTGAGTTAGCCTAATCGTTCCTAGGATTAGGTAAGTAACCTTATTTCCTTTAATTGCAGTCACAGTGGCTTTTATAACTTGTCCAACTGCAAATGTTTCAGCTGCTGCTGCTTCTCGAATCTCACGTTGTCGTTCTGACTCTTGAGATGCTGAGGGTTCTGGCCTATCTCTGGCTTTCTCTCCAATCGGCCCAACATTTTTGTAATACTTCATTAGCCGCACTGCCCAACTCAAAATCTCTAGCAGTTTTTCAGCTTCGGATACTTTCCCTTTGAGGTTTTTACTACAGACCTTATCCAAATTCCGATAGTAGCCTTGGGTGCGTTTACTATGGGCTACCTGCTGCCCTCGACTAACCAAGGTTGCCAAATACTTAAAAAACCTCTCTACAGCATCTTTATGGTGTGCCACACTACGCAAATAGGCAATTGCCTTCTGCAACTCATTGGCATCCGTATCCGCAATGACTAATCCCGTTGCTACCTTATGGACCAGATCCCACTGAGATTCAGTTAACCCATGGTCAATCACATCTGTTAACATCACCATTCCTCCCGAACGTTCGCATACATGTCATCAATACATTCCTGAAGGTGCATCTCGGTCTGTGGGGTAACGCAATATCTCTACCAGTTGCTGTAGCTGTGGCGTCTCAATTAGCTGAGTATGAGCGGCTGCCACCATCCCTTTAATGAAGGCTTGTGGTTCGGACACTAGTATTGATTCTGTCTCGTAACTTTGGTAGCGATCGCACATATTTCCCATACGTTCAATCTTATCGATAGAAACCGTCATCGTCCCCATACCAATAGGTTTGCCCCCACCAATTTTGAGAGCAAACGGATAGTCTTGATCCTGACCCAGGGCAATCAATAGGGCTCCCAGTTCTGCATCCTGTAAGTTCATAAAGCGAATCGTCGTCGTAAACCGATAGGTGCGAGCAGCCTGCTGTACCGGTACACCCCTGTCCTTGCTACCTTCTACCGCTCGACGAGCATGGTAATAAAACTTCCTGCCCGCTACTCGACCGTTCCTGTAATAGCCCTTTCGCTCTACTCGTGGACGATACATCGATGGCATAAAACCAACGGTAGATCCCCCTTGCTGGCATCGAGCATCATTAAAGGAGACTAACCCCTGCCAGTCCAAAGCCCCGAAAATACGACTAGCGGGGCAAAGTCTATCTTTTTGATTGCAGGGCAACCGTTCTCGGGGCATATCTCGACGATAGCGAGGCGTCACCACAGCCAACGTACTATTGGTAATCGTTTCATAAATAGATCGTACGCATCCTTTTAACGAACTCCCCTGGATGACCAAGGATTGATCGGTCTCGGTCATCGTTTTAATCAGGGGAACCGTTTGCCCGACATCAGACCCCATGGCAATCACCCCTGTTGATACATGCAAGGGCGTCTGCACATTTAGCATCAGGGAAAGGCTACCGTGCTGTCGGTCGTCGCGATACCGATGATGACCATTCGGTTTTGTAAGTAAAGGAGGCGTTTTAGGAAAAGGAATTAACTCATAGGGTTTGGGGGAAATTTCATCCGATGAGCCACGACGACCTCGTGAATATGTCATGAGTCCTCCTTTTTCTTACTTGAGGATGGAACAACAACTAACGCTGTAAAGTAAACGGTCGCTGTAGTCCGATCAACGAAATGACGTTGCTTAATATCTACCCCATTGGTTGAAATTGGGGTAGGTAAACGGGTTTCGGTGTCAGGGTAGACTTGGGCATTCCAGGTTTGAGTGTCCCAAAAATTGCCAATGGCTTGAAATGAATGCTTTTGATAGTCAAAGGTTTCTTTCGGATCGGGCGTGTCAATATCGCTCAGTAACAGGACACTATACCCTTGCTCTACCCGTCGCCAGCGTAGCTCGCGATCTCCATCAAATAACTGCCCCTCTGGACTAATCTCCTCTTTAGGCAAAGAAGCGACAAATCCACTCACGCGGTGGGGCCAACGGAGAAAGTATTGCGAGTCATCAGTTTGGCAAGCCTGTAAAAAAGTTGACATGACTGCATCGTCGATTGTCGTATGTCCTACCCAAGCCATTATGCACTCCTCCCTACCGGAATAAGCGTTTTCCATGCATTCACTGCTGTGGTGAAGAGCTTTTGTTTAATATCCTCTTCGTTGTCAAAGGAGAGCTGTACGCCTAAACCCAAATCCATTTTGGTCATACCGTTAGGTTCAACTGGTTGTTCGTCTAGCTGAAAACCATAGTTTGTATGGTCTTCACCAATGAACTCCCCAGCCCCTAGTAGTGTGGGTTGAGACCAGGTCTTAGACTCATTAAGGGTCAAGAATCCACCCTTATCATCTAGCTTACATCCCGGATATTGCACCACTGCATTTTTCAAAGTGACGGATACCGTGCCTAAACCACGCGATTTAGCAAATCCAATCCCAAACCAACCGTCATTTAAATCTCGTAACACCAGTCCAATGAGGCCAAGCTGTGCAAGTGTGAAATTCTTTAGATGAATCTTAGTTGTAAACTCTCCAGCAGTACATACCTGATAATTGAAAGGACCTACTGCAACAGATCCAAATACTCTATCAATGGCTACACCGTTTCTTTCCTCTAGCTTCAGACTACCTGGTTTTGGATAGGCATCTTCAATTCGAAGACGGCTGGCCACAGATGTACTACCAAAAAGCTGAGTTGCGAAACAAGATTGACGATATAGTTCTGCCCCTGGAAATGGATGCCTGTCCTTAGCATCTTTCTTCTTTTCGTCTTTCTTCCATTCTTCAAGATAATTGTTGGGATTATTTTTTTTATCTCTATCATCCAATGGATCACTTGCCCAAAGTTTTTCAGGCTCGTCAGGACGACGATCACTGCCCACTGTGCGAACGATTCGCTCAGCATGGGCACGAATAGCCCCTTTTAGAGAACTACCAGGCAAATAAATTGAACGACGACCGTCATGGTACGTATCCACAAATTCCATGTCTGGTTTAGTCGGATCAGCACCTTCACGCCCTGACTTGATTAAAATCGGGCCATCAGGCTTGAGAGTTAATTGAATAGTGCAATGGTTGACAAAACGTTTGTGCATAAATTATCAAGTCCAACTAGCAATGAAAAATATTGAACGTACATCTCAAAGACTGATCACGATTCCTGTTGAGACGATATAGGTAGCACAACCCTCGTAGCAGCCATGCGTGCACTCTGATCAGGCAGAGCTGAAATTAAAGACTGAACCCAAGCTTTCCGCTGACTCTCATCAATGGGGGCAAAGGCGGTTAGTTGGTTACCGTCTACTCCAACAAGTTGTTTGAGATAGGTTTTCATCTTATCGGGGTCTGATTTAGTTTTATCCGTATCCTGTCTGACATCAATCCATCGCGCTTGCAGCTTTTCAAGGGCGACTACCCCTAACCCACGGGATCGACCCCCACCTATAGGTATTTGTTGCGTTTCAAACTGGTGTAGTCCAATCATCAAGAGCCCCAGTTCCCAAGCCTCTGCATTCTCTACCAGTGCCCGGAACTCAAACGGTGTCCCAGCCGGAACAACTTGAAAGCTATACAGCTTTCCGTCGGCTGCGGTCTCTGTATCACGGTCAATAGCCACACCGTCACGTTCTTGGTACTGTCCAAACCAGTTTTCGGGTGATACCGTTAGATCCCGCACCTGAAATTTACTGGACATCCAGGGAGAACCAAAGATAAGGGATGCCAGATCTGTTTTGTTGAGAATCGTCTCAGTTAACTGTTTATCTTTCTGACTGGCATCAAGGTTTTGCTTATCGTTAAGCGCCTTCTTGATGCGGGTCATACCGTCAATACGATGCCCGTTTTGTATAACATCCTGAGATGGGATAGCCCATTCTTCTTCAATTGCTGGGTTCGCAGCTAACAATGGATCAATACCTCGCAGAAAACTCTCCAGTCGAGATCGCATTGCCCCTTTAAAGCTTGACCCAGGAATAAGAGGACGGCCTAAAGCGTCTTTTACCACTGGCAAATCAGCACCAATAGGTTCTAATGATCGTCCTTTGCTCACACGCAGGGCTGTTACTGTTTTTAGGGTTCCGACCAATTCCAATCGATTTTTGAATATGTCAAACATAAGCAGCTTTGGGATTTTAACTGAGTAGTTGTGCGGTTAACTAAATTGCTTTACCTACGGCCTTGCTTCTTGGAAAGCTTGGGCTTTCCTGGAGGAGACTGGCGTTTTTGCTCCGACTGATTGTTTTTAGATGAGGAACTGTTAGCTCCTTTATTAGCTTCTTTCTCACCCACTTGGGCTGTATGCTCACGAGCTAGATACCCTAAATAGAGCTGAGCTAATTCCAAATGTAGCGATCTTTTCAGGACTTTTTGGTTATTCTCATCTCCGAGATATGTTAGAAGCGTTTGACACTCAGAAGAGGGCTCAGGAGATTCTGATAAATCCTCACTTGATAGCTTGCTAAGAGAAGCATTTATTCTGCTAAAAATTTGGCCAACATCTTTAGACAAATTATCTAGTGCATTGACTAGCTCTTGAGCAAAGAGTTTCTGTTCCGGCCCTCCTCGTGATGACCAGATACGACTCCCGCCGCTGCGGCCAACTTGATAACGAATATAGTTTTTTATAATTTCTAGAGATGAGCTTGATTCTACGGCAACTGCTAAAACATTGCGAAATGGAGATTTTTCTTTCTCGTCAGCAATTTTGTATTCTGTTGAAAGTTTATGAATATTTTCAAGAATGCTGTCCATCTGCTGACGAACTTCTTTTTCAATGCGTAAAGCAAGTTGATCTTCAACTTGGATACTAGATGATGTCATAGTCATAGTTACACTGGCTGCTCCCGAAATACTTGATGAAACTCGTCACAAATATAGATTTGTCCAAATCCTTCACTGGTTCGTTCACCGATGCCGTTCACTTCCAACTTGGCTAACTTTTCAAACCAGCTAGCTTCCTCAGCGGTTGGAACGCTAAACAAAAATACTCCCCCCATTTTGGTAACTAGTTCTACATTTTTGGCTAGTCCCCAGGCCGCATTCCAGCCTGAGCGATAGCCGTAGCTGCTATAGGCCATCTCTAGCTTGATGTCGCTATTAGTAACGCCAGTTAGCTGAAGTAGCAGGTCCGTAGAAAGTGCAAATGTTCGTCGCCAGTTGTCTACCAAAATGGCTTCGGAGGCTAATCCAATAGAGAAAAGGGTCTTTTCCTTAATTGGGTAATCACTCGTGCCGAAAAGACCCCACTTCTCCCATCGCTCTTTCAAGCATTTATTAAATGCTTCGACTCGTTGCTTGCATTCCACTATTACCGTTTCAGCTTGCTTAGCATCTTCTAGATCAGGAATATCTACTAACGCTGCATTTAGTTTGACTTTACCTAGACCACGGGAAGCCGAGCCGCCCAGACGAAAGCGATCGCAATTCTGGCTAATAAAGGTACATAACTCTGCTGCCAACGTATCATCCTTAATCAGCAGGTTACTTTTATAAACCGTAGGGTGTTTTGTGGCCTTACCCTGCGACTCATTCATCACCTCAAGGCTGTAGAGAATGTCGTCTTGAGCAGTGGCGCGTTTACGATTGATACCTACCCGCGTAAGCAGTCGTTTACTAATGGAGTGGGAAACGTATCGAGTGAACAGTTTTTCAGTCTCATCACTATAGAAACTATAAAATCCCCCAAAGGGCTCTACTCGATCACCCTCTTTACTGTTGGGCTCGTAGAAAAGGCCATGTTCCCTAGCGCAAAAGCTATCGATTAAAGAGTCAAACACTCCACGATTTTCATCATCAAGGCTTTTTTTGAAACCACTGTCTGTTTTAGAACTCAGAGCTGTTGCAGGTAAAACCTTGGTATTGCAAGGACTGAGCAGGTACTCATCGTCTCCAAGTTTAGCGATCGCAGGATAAGCATTCTGAAAAATAACGACATCACCCAAAAATAATTTTCTGAAGTCATTATCCGTTTGGGTTAAATCAGGTTGCGCTGCCGTAATTTGTCCAGCAGCTCGGGCCTGCTGCAAAATTTTGCCTGCGATCGCACCTCGGATCACCGTCCCCGGAATATAATCCATGGCCTCGCTAACAGAACCACCAGGTTTACGCTGACCAATGGCTAGAGGAGCTTGTGCTGTAATGGTCAGTTCAATACGTTTCATGATTGCCCTCCTGCCACTGTGGATTGTTGAGCATTCTTGTCTACTTTTGCTTTATCCAGTCCATCCCAGGCGTTCTGATCAATCTCAGTCGCATCAAACAGCGGTGATTGCCAATGGAGCCAGCCCAGCCCGGTTGATTTACTGCCCCCTAGGGCATGGATGTGCTTGAGCCCTGCTAAGATCAAGACTTTGGAAAAAGCAGGAATATTTGGAGCCAGTGTTATGGTTCCAGTAAATGCTAACTGAGTATTGGCAGGTGAGGTTTCTAAAAAGAACAGCTTTTTTTCCTCAGCCGTTCGACGACGGCGGTTAATGGTCACACCAGGACGAAAAACTTCGGGAATGTTTTCTGGTGGTTCGACACAAATGAGATCACTGATTTGAAGCTTTGCAGGTAATGCGGGATTACCAAAGATTTGGCAAATTAAACAATGATATCGTTCATCGCCAGGCACTCGGTAGTCATCGTCTCTATGAAAGTTATTTTCATAGTCGTTATCCTGGGGATCTTTCGTGGAGAAGCCTGCTCGTTGAGGGCACATTGTTTCTGCGATTGGAGATTCACAGGTGGCCCAGCCTAACCCCCGTGATAGCTTTTCACATTCGTGGCGCAGTCGTCCCTTAAGTTGAGAGGCGGGTATCACTAACTGCCCCTCAGCCGTTTTAAGGATAGGCTTATCGGCCTGGGAACCAGATGAGCCACCCGCACCAACACAAAGAGCTGTATCGATCAATGCAGTCAGGGGAATGGTGTTACCCTGATGGGTTTGAGCAGACGGCTGATTTAGAACGCTGAGCTGAATCATGATGATACCTCCTCGCCACGAAGTGACTGTGATGTTTCCTCGTGAGATTCTGTCTTATCGTCTGGAACCTCGATAAATTCATAGAGTTCTACCAGTTCTCGCCACAGGGTTTCGTAGATAGTTTTATCCGGGCTTTCAGTTTTATTAGACCTGCCATCATCAGAATCATCTCTACGCTGTAAAGTCATCCAAGGGGCCAGGTTGCCGTTATTGGTTTCAGCATTACACCAGGCTTCCTCAAACTTTTGTTTTAACAAGGTGCGATCATCCTTTTTCTGAAGACGCACTTTAAAGTAACGATAGTTCAAAATAGCTGTACGCTTACCTTGCTCAAGAAAGGTTCGAATCTGATATAGCTGAGATTTTGGAAAGCCTGATTCTTTAACAGCTTGAATAGTTTCGATGAGGCCACCCAGTTCATGAAGAGTGTAGGGAGCAGCATATAGCTTCAAGTCTTGCTTACGGCCTGGGGAACGCACTGTTAGCCCTTCTTTTCGGAAAGAATCAATATTTGAAGAAATCATGGTGACGGCTTTAAGGGTTAAAAAATCGACCGTGCCACCGTAATAGCCGTTGTCGCGAAGGTCTTTTGCCTTTTTCTTTGCAGACTTAAGGAGCTGGGATACAAGTTTGTCAGCGTAGTAAATCGGAGTATTTTCAGCCGTAATCAAAACTCCACTCGAAATACTCAAGCGACATTTAGATGGCAAAGCATTATCAGGCTTGAATCGATGGCAATCTGTGGAATCGTTACCTTCAGTTAGATTTGGACTATATCGTCCTGTTTGCTCCAGAATTTCCTCAAATTTTTCACCAATTGTTTTAGCAACTTCTAGAGCTTTATTCGCAGGCACTATTAGGAGAACGTCATCGCCACCGATTGCGATAATTTCAAATGGATGAATCCATACTGGTTCCGGATTATCACGAGATGACTTTGCATCTGGAGTATAGAGACAAGGACGAATGTGATGTGCTAGCGCCCAATAGACAGAGTCTTGCGTAGCATTAAAGATATCTTGACTAAACTCTTGGTAACGTTCCGGTGTTTTGATTTCGTCACGGATATAAGCCCCCATGTTGTTTCCATCAGCGTAGATGTAGGCGACGTAGCCATTACTCGCAGCACCGATTTCTGTTAAAGAACGAGCTTCACGCGTATAATATTTGTTTATGTGGGGTCGTTCATCGTTTTCTGGTTGCTCATCAGTAAAAATTCTTCGTTGTGGGTCGTAAATATCAATCATGTCGTTCTTAAACAGGAACTGCTCAAGTCGATTGACCCAACTGGAAAGTCCTACTCGAAATAAGTCTTCTCTTCTTAACCTTTCTTCTCTTGTGTTGCATTGAATTCCTAATGCTTCTAATTCATCATCAAGAACTTGAATCGGATTCCAATGCTCAATAAAATCTGTCTTACGATACCAGGCCTGCCACCGAGAGTTTTCACGTTTAGTCACCTGACCGATCCAACGTTTGCGGGCTGATGGCTCAGAAAATTTTGGATTATCTGGAAGAATTTCCTCACGAGTGAGTTTATCTTCCAATTCCTCAGGATTCATGGCTAATACTGAGCTTGGCTTCATATCCAATACTAATGACCGCTGATCGCTATCATCCCGCATTAAATAGGGATGTGTTTCAAACATAGGGGGATATCGACGACTCGGGCGGGCTGTAGCTTCTTTTGAGTTATCCGATTCATGTATCTGCTCATAACCGCTGCGTCGTTGATTAAACTGATTCGCTAATTTGCCCGTGAGTTCGCTAAAACCCTTGCGCTGCATAAAGGCTGATTGAATAGCCTGAACAGCGTCACTGTCCTTAAACCCAAAATAGGCTTGCAGAGGTTGATTATCTTTGTAGTTTGCGACTGTATTCAGCCAAAGGTTGTTTTGTGGACCTTTGAGTAACCCTAGATAAATTTCTAGAGGACTAAATTTGGCACCTACAGCACAGGCATTAGCTGTTAATGTTTCGATGGTGTAGCGTTTTTCAATAGCATTAGTCAGCTCATTTACCAGCTCTGACGGACACAATGCCAGAATATTACCTCCAGTGGAATAGATAAGCATCTCTGGTGTAAGGGCATTTTCCAAAGTCGGAAAATTTTTCTGGAGCCATTCAGCGCGTAAACGCTCGCAGTAGCTTTGGGCGGACTGACATTGCTCAAAACGTTCAGATTTTTCTCCTTGAAAGAATGCGGGTAAATCTATTAAGTTAATGCGATCAAGTAGTGCTGAGGCTCCTCGAATTTCTTGTAAGTCGGCAGACTCAAAGACATAGCCCTTGATTTTTGTGGCACCACCATAGACTAGCCCTATTTTGCTATCCCATAGCTGTTGCTTGTTTTCGGTAATAAACTCTTCTAGCTGAGCTTGCGTTTTCAGCTTTTCAAACGGGGCTTCTAATACATCAGTAATCTGTTTTAGAGACTCAGTTATTTCATTAACGCTAGAATCACCTTTCCAGGCTAGGCATTGTGCGATCGCGATCTGAATTGATGACAAATTATCTGACGGGTTGGGCATTACCGGTAATCTCAGCTAGGAGGCTATTGGGTAGAAAAAATAATAACTAATGAGCGGGCGACAGGGAGCTTGTGGCAGTTAAAAGCAACAGTTATGCCTGA
This sequence comes from Cyanobacteria bacterium J06634_5, assembly GCA_039820525.1. Taxonomy (GTDB): domain Bacteria; phylum Cyanobacteriota; class Cyanobacteriia; order Phormidesmidales; family Phormidesmidaceae; genus Phormidesmis. The sequence continues at coordinate 47,424 of JBCBPY010000037.1, read as the reverse complement.
CTGATCGCCACAGCCCCTGCTTGCGCAGGTTATTTGATTTTTTGGATATATGAATTTGAACACACCATAACAGAGGACTTGAAGCCCCCTCTTCAAATTCTTACCTGGGCAGTATTATGGGTTGGAGTTTGAGGCGATCGCGTATCGCTTATGCATAGACATGAAGCACTGAGTAAAGAAAGGAATGATAGTGATTCTTAAAATATATTTTTATAGAAGTTAAAATACAAGTTGCTATTGTGCAGTAAAACTAATGATACTGCTATTAGTTTTATCTTTTCTTTGGTTAGCTCGCTAGTAGCGCGTTACACTTCGTTTCTCTATGAATATCTGATAAATTTTTCTTGATTTGAGCGGTTATCACAGACACCATTGAATGCCCCCTTTATGTGAAAGCGCTTATTTTTGACAATCATGATGACGTGGGAGCGCAAGAGGTTGTTATTTCAATATTCATCGTTCTCTTCTGTTGCCGTCCGAAGAGAACAATGAATGATGAGTGATGAAGGGGAAGAGAATGATGAATGATGAACGGGGGAGGCAAGAGGCTCTCCTGAAACTATCGGTAAACTCTTGCTGCTTTAATTCTGCATTCTGCATTCTCTTCTGTTGCCGTCCCCTTGCGGGGTAATGGAATTTGAACACTTCTGCTGTGGGGCTCGAAGAGCCAGTAAAGGTGTTGCCGTCCCCTTACGGGGTAATGGAATTTGAACCTCTGCAGCAGCAGGTGCCGCGGTAATCGTCCGCCCAGGGTTGCCGTCCCCTTGCGGGGTAATGGAATTTGAACTGGCACTTTGATTGTTTTCTTCCGCCTACTGCGCGTTTCCGTCCCCTTACGGGGTAATGGAATTTGAACGATGGTTGCCCTGGGCTTGTTAGCCCAGAGCGCCTTAGGGTTTCCGTCCCCTTGCGGGGTAATGGAATTTGAACACACGTTTTTCTTTAAGGAGAGACACTCAATGAGGTTTCCGTCCCCTTGCGGGGCAATGGAATTTGAACTTCTATCGCAACGGCGTTGAAAACATTGAGGCAGATGTTTCCGTCCCCTTACGGGGTAATGGAATTTGAACCTAACTGACTCGCAAAAGCGTGATGTTAGAAATGCAAGTTTCCGTCCCCTTGCGGGGTAATGGAATTTGAACTTGAGTATGTGGCAACGGGGACTACGGTTGATCCTGGTTTCCGTCCCCTTGCGGGGTAATGGAATTTGAACGCATCCATCCATCAACTAGAGGGGGCTGCACCTCTCTAGTTTCCGTCCCCTTGCGGGGTAATGGAATTTGAACTCAATGGTATGCAGGTTACTAACGACACTACCTTCGCATTTCCGTCCCCTTGCGGGGTAATGGAATTTGAACTGGTAAATCGAACCATCGTGCTGCTACCTCTGGCGAGGTTTCCGTCCCCTTGCGGGGTAATGGAATTTGAACAAGTGCAAATTGGTCGCACAGAGCTTCAAAATAACTGTTTCCGTCCCCTTGCGGGGTAATGGAATTTGAACGCGGCGAATGCCGGTCCCGTGATCCGCTATGATCACAGTTTCCGTCCCCTTGCGGGGTAATGGAATTTGAACTTATCCTATGTTTCTGGTTTGCTAGAAGATCTGAAAAGTTTCCGTCCCCTTGCGGGGTAATGGAATTTGAACATGGTAAAACGAACTTTGAACTAAGCGATGACACGTAGTTTCCGTCCCCTTGCGGGGTAATGGAATTTGAACCAATTTGTGGAATCCAAATAGGCTGGCCGTGTTCCGGTTTCCGTCCCCTTGCGGGGTAATGGAATTTGAACTTCACAGGCAATCAAAGTTGCTAACAGTGTCTGGTTCAGTTTCCGTCCCCTTGCGGGGTAATGGAATTTGAACCTGCTATAACGATTCCATTTTCGCCCCAAATTGCCAGGTTTCCGTCCCCTTGCGGGGTAATGGAATTTGAACCTTGGTGAACAGGAAGGATACATCAATATCGAAACAGGTTTCCGTCCCCTTGCGGGGTAATGGAATTTGAACGAAAGAGATTCAAATCTTTCTTGCAAAGGATAAGCGTTTCCGTCCCCTTGCGGGGTAATGGAATTTGAACCAACAGGTCTTGATTGACCTTGTTGATTCTCACTCTGGTTTCCGTCCCCTTGCGGGGTAATGGAATTTGAACACATGTCACAAGCAGCGTCCTTAACTGGGCGCTGTAAGGTTTCCGTCCCCTTGCGGGGTAATGGAATTTGAACCGATTTAATTTGCGATTTAAAGCTGGCTCCTTGATGTTTCCGTCCCCTTGCGGGGTAATGGAATTTGAACGAAAAGCTGCGCGCTCATCAGTCCGGTTTTAAGGTTTCCGTCCCCTTGCGGGGTAATGGAATTTGAACTCGCAGCAGCGAAAAACGACTACCATTACAACAATGGTTTCCGTCCCCTTGCGGGGTAATGGAATTTGAACACCTGAGCCAGATCACTCCTGGTTGCAATAAGCAGTGGTTTCCGTCCCCTTGCGGGGTAATGGAATTTGAACTTTCACGGGCTTAAAGTTCCTGATTCCGTCTTGATTGTTGCGTTTCCGTCCCCTTACGGGGTAATGGAATTTGAACCAAGGCGATAGTCGCTTAGTCCTCGGCGGCGGAAAACTGTTTCCGTCCCCTTGCGGGGTAATGGAATTTGAACCTACCTTAAGTGGTCGGAAATTGCGGCGGCAATGGGTTTCCGTCCCCTTGCGGGGTAATGGAATTTGAACCCTGGTCTCTGTGGCGGCTGTATGGGGAATAAAGAGTTTCCGTCCCCTTGCGGGGTAATGGAATTTGAACCCCTCATGGAAGGCCGCAAGGCTCATGAGCGCGCGCGTGTTTCCGTCCCCTTGCGGGGTAATGGAATTTGAACCTGTTCCGTGATCTCATTGCTGATGCTAAAGCCTGTTTCCGTCCCCTTGCGGGGTAATGGAATTTGAACCGCCTGCTTCTACAAGTCTGTAGATAAGCTAGGTGGTTTCCGTCCCCTTGCGGGGTAATGGAATTTGAACCCTACTGCGCTTGTGACGAACTACGCGACTCGTGAGTTTCCGTCCCCTTGCGGGGTAATGGAATTTGAACCCTTGGTTTCTGAAAGCCTCACGGGCAGCAACTTTCAGACCCCTAGATTCGCTAGGGTCTAAAAAACCCCTTGCAAATGAGAATCACTCCTTATAAGGAACCTTTTTATAAGGCTCAAACCCTTATACAGCAATGGATTCTCTAGGGTTGACGAAAGAATCAGGTTTTCAAGGTTCCGCAGACCCTAGTGAATTTAGGAGCCTAGCTAGACAATAGCAGCCAAAACTAGCCATTACCCGCCTTAAAAGCATTTCTTCAGACTTTTTGACAATATGACGCAAAAACATTTACTTGCCGCATTAATTATAGGGCTGTAGCAACACCGCCTCAACCCGCTCCCTCAATACATCCGGTAATCCTTTGGTTACCCCCTGCACCCAAGGCCCAGCACATATCTCCAAAAAAGGCTCACACTGTAACACCTCACAACGCGCATCCAACGTACTATGAATCACCGCCACCGGATTTAATCCCCCCTCCCCCAAGCAAAAATCATGCCAAGGCTCAATCGCCTCCGGCTTCGAGCTAATAATCACATAATGGGTGCATGCTGCCAAAATTGACTTCTTCTCCGGCTGCACCATTCCCCCCGCATCCACAATTACTAAAGCCTTCTGCCGCCGCAGGGTCTCTATTGCCTGCCCCTGATAAGAGAAAAAATCCTCAGTCAACCCACCTTTATTCGCCCGCTTAAAGTCTTCTCTTTCCTCAGCCGTTGCCCCCTCAGGCAACTCTAAAATCCAGTTTCCTTCGCCATCCCAATGCGCCCGTTGCAAATACACCTCAGGATAATCCTTTACCAACGAGCTAAACAGCTGATGAGACAGCACACTTTTCCCACTATCTGGCGGTCCCACCACTAGCAACGCTGGCGCTAACCTACCAGGTTGAATAGAAGGCATTGCTAGGTTTAACACCTCCAAGGGAATCACCTGCCCCACCTGAACATGCTTACAGTGGGTACTGACCACCACAGCACCCAGTCGAGGATCAAAGCAAGCTACCCATAGCGTCGGATGGCATTCATGAACAAGGTACGCACACAGCCACATAGGCATGCGCCCCGACAGAACAATGCCCTTGCGCGGATCGATGCCATCGGGCAAAGGCAATCCTGAGAGCGCTTGCGGCACAATGATGCGATCACGGCTCGCCAGAGAAACCGTTAGTTGCTGATAAGCTAATCCCTCAGTCGTTTCATGATGGCTTAGCGATAGCTGAATATCAGCGTGAATAACACTCTCAACAGCAGGCTCAGCCACGGTTGTTCTTCCCGGAAGATATTAACTATTGTGCATTCTCCATTATGCACATTGCCTGGAAGAGGGGGCTTCAACCTATGATTTAGACCAGATGATTTAGATCCGCAAAATGATCGTAACTAATCGCAGTTTATTAAAGCGCCATCTCTGAGCATGTTCACCTATCCGCCCACGCCTGAAGTTTTACATTGGCTCGCGAAGGGTCGATTAGCCGATCGGTGCTTAAGGGCCGTGCGTTTGTGGCATTTGTTGCAGCTGATATATGGCAAGGCGATCAACTCTCTGCCTCAGCCTTTTCGCTATGGAGATGTGCGCGATCGCCTCTTTGCTAATACCCACGGCACCAGCGACAATGCTAAGGCCCAAACCCTCAGCGCAGCCTGCCGGGCTACCTGTTCTTGTCAGCAGTCACTAACCACCCTGCTAGAGCAAAGTCCCCTCCCCTATTCCCTCACCCACTGGCAACAAAAGATGATTGTGTTGACCGATCTGGACCACCACCAGCTCACCGATCTTTTACAACAACGTCCTTTTTCCACCGTCCATCGTTCTATCCGTGCTGACTTAGCCTATCTTGCAGAGCTGGGCTGGCTAAAGCGCGAAAAGCAAGGGCGCTTTAGCCAGCTCGCTCCACAACACTGGCCCAAACCGCCAGAGCAAACAGCAACCTCCAGCTACCCCCTAGGCCAGCTATCCGTGGCTCAAACGTGGGAAATGTTGAGATCGCTTGAATCAATTGCCTTTGTTCAACCGAACCTAGAAATCATTATCCAATCCCTTTGGGAACAGCTCACAGAAGGTCCGGCAACACATCCAACAGAACCCGAAAAAAGAATTTTTATTCACTTAGACTACATCTTGTCAGATGAGAGGCAAGAGCAGGTAGATACCCTGCAAGAACAAATCGAACAGCTTTGGCATCAGGATGCTAATGATGGTGGGGGCGTCATTCATTTCGACTATTGGCGAAAGTCGGGGAAGACCCTGCCCATGACTGTATACCCCGTATGCCTCCACTACGCCCGCAGGGCCAAGTACCTCAGTGCCTATGGCCAAGATCCTGCCGGAGACTTCACCTGGCACAATTACCGGCTGGATCGGATTGCCTCCCCCCAGCTAAAAATTCTTCCCTGGAATGATCCAGACATACCCACGGCTTTGCTGGCAATGAAAAAAGCAGGCAACCTACCCACTTCAAAACAGGTTGAAACATATTTGGAAGCTGCCTGGGGCTTTAACTTTTATTTACCCCGTCGTTTGCTGATTATGAGATTTCCCTCTGAGTTTGCGCGGTGGTATGTCCATGAAACTGATCGCCATCAGACTTTTGTTCCTGTCGCCTATGAGGCTTTACCGCGTTTAGTAAAACAAGAGATAGCAGATTCGCAGGCACAAGAAGCTGCATTAAACATTATTGCCCAGCGCAGTCCTGAAGACGTGTATTACCAAGCCTGGATACGGCTTGGAGACATCAATATTGTGATGCGCCTAAGAGATTGGCGACCAAATGGAGAAGTGATTTCGCCCTTAGCACTGAGAGCACAGATGAAGGAAGAGTCTGCGATGGAGCGATCTCATTACACAGGCTAAAAACATGATAAACAGTGCGTTGCTCTCATGAAGACTTAGGGCTGCTGTTAAAGAACATTCTGCCTTTTCTAGGATGGAACTGTTTGGTTAAGCACTGTCAGGTAGAGTGACTTCTGCCCATGTGAGTCCAACCTGCTGCGCGAGCACCCTTGCTCCCTCAACATCCCCCTGTGCCACCTTAAACCGTGCCAACCCCAGCGCAGAGTCCCGCCGCTCCAGCTCGGATCGCTCAAACGGACTTCGGTCTCCGTGTTGTTCCTTGTCTACGGGCACATCCACCTGCTTTGCCGCTCGTGCTTTCAATGCCTGGGCTTCATCACAACGCAGAGCAAAATTGCCCCAGTCACCATTGCGCAGCATGTTGTTGATAAATGTCTTGGCATCGCCGACCCCATCAGGCTGCTGACACTTCCGCTTGCGATTTCGGCAAGCTTGAATCAAGTGTTCGTCAAAGTCATTGAGCCCAGGCCCAACCCACCAGTGACCCAGCCCATGGGCAACCATATCAAGGCGCTTGTGACCGGGGGCAACAGCCCGCAACTTTGTTTTCGCCAATCCCGGATTCGTTGCCCACAGCTCAGAAAAATCAATCTCATCGGGCTGCTGCTGATACACCACAATCCCAAAATGAAAACAATCTTCTTTCGCTGCTTTTTTGGTTTCTTCTTTTGTTTCTTTTGACGGTTTTCTAGAAGGTTCTTTACGGTTAGGGTGCAACGGGCTGCACCCCTCCTGCACCGCTACTACACCCCTCTCGCACGGGAACTGCACCCCTCCTGCATCGCTATTGCACCCCTCCTGCACGGGAACTGCACCCCTGCTGGCCGTATTTTCTGGGGGCGCAGAGTTTGCACCCCTCCCCTTGCCTCCCTTCTTCTGGCCCACAAACTGATCGAAAGAGAGCTTAGCTTTTGCTGCTGCCCACTCGAACCGGTACTCATTGGGCGTGTTGTGCGTGGCAGGCACCGCAATCACCAACACACCGAGCTGCCGCAGCTGGGCCATAATATTTTGCACAGAGCGTACCGAATAGCCTGTCTTCCAAGCAATGCGATTAATTGAAGGTCGCATCCCGGTGCCATCTTCATGGGCATGATCCGCCAAGGCCAACATGATGGCTTGATGCGGGTGAGAAAAATCATGCTCCCAAACCTGTAATATCTGCCGGATACTCATGATTCACCTCGCTTAAGCACTCTGCTTGGAAACATCGCCTGCAAGTACAGTTCGCTCACCGCCTGGTCGCGCACCCCATTCTGTAACAAGAACAACGACAGAGCACTGCGAATGATCCGCTCCTGTGTCCACCCAGGCCGTTCCAGTAGGAACGACTGCAAGTGCTGGGTAATCTCATCAGGTAAGTTATCAACCATCAAAATCCTCATAAACAAGGTCCTCCAAAAAAGAACAAACGAAAAAGAACAAAAAGTAAGCACCACGCCCTATCAGCCCCTCCACGCGGATGAGCTGAACAGGTGAAATTAGACGAACGCCTCCATCAGTCCGGGCATGCCGCACTTCACATTGAAACCGTTCTGTGGGTAAGCCTCCTTTTCTGTCTACAAAAACTGCTCTCCAAAGAGGGCAGTCACTAGAAGCTATTCCCCTAGGAACTGCCGTCTTGTGCTCACTCCAGCTTGAAAAAAGCCACTCCCCACTCCCCCACTTCGCCAACCGGCTCCCCTGCCGCCGTCAGTGGACTCGGATGACACTCCCCTAAATTGCGCACCTCGCGGGGTTCAATCCGCGCATCCACTGGGCTGGCAACGGCAGTCTCGCCAAAGCCACCATCCTTGCACTGAATTCGGGCGGCAAATTTCAGCGTTACGGTATCGCCGGGATTGCCGTACACGATTTGCTCTGCGCCGATGTAGGTTGTCTCCAGATGAATCCAATCGGCTTGGCGCATCGCTGCCCTGGTGGTGTCCCGAGCGTGTCGGGCCGCTTCGTCTGTTAATCTGGTTGCCTGCGCTTCCGCGTCCAGCCGCAGTTGCTGGGCCTGCAACCGCTCATGCTCAGCAGCGGCCAGCGCCTTGTCTAGGGCACTTTCTTTTGCGGCTAACTGCAATTTAGCAAAGTCTTCTGAAGCCACGAATTGCCACAATTCATCGCCGACCTTGGGCATGGTTACGATTGGCGTAGACGAAGGCACCAATGCATCCAGAGAAGCCATCCAAAGCCCCAGCCCTATCGTCGCTGCCTGGGTCATCCCAAACAACAATCCCAGCCATCGCCCCCGCCGTTTGGAGAGTTTTCCTGGGCAGTCAAAGCGATCGCCCTGTGGTGTCAGTCCGCGTGAGGTTGTTGGTGTCTCTACAGGGAAAGTCGCAATGCCAGACGCAGGCTGGCAGGGCTTCAGGTAGGGCAATCCTGCCCTGGGCTGAGCATGATGAAAAACAGAAACCATCATTCTTCCTCCAATACAACAGTTCAAAGAGACGCTTTGGGCAATGTCTTTTTGTACTCTCGCCAGGGCACTCGCCGGGCTTTTCCTTCCCCGTAAAGCCGCTGCGCGGCTGGCACTGGACATTCGTCTGTATGACCCAGGTGCATTTCGCAGTAATAGCAGTGGCCCGAATCACTTACTGCTGTCTCCAAAAGCTGATGCATCCTGTCCAACAATCGGCGACACTCAATCTCCAAGTGACTATCACTGGCATGTTGCGGCGGGAGCGCCCGTTCCGGATCGCCGTACTGCTTTAGCAGCCAGTGGGGGTTAATTTCTCCAAGCAGCATCCCAGCGATCGCCCGAATAATCTCTTGCTGCATCCCCGCCAGTCGCTGCCATGAGAGTTGCCAAAGCTCCATACTCAGTGCCGAAACTAAAGACATCCCTACCCCCACCCCCGCGCCAAAGACCATGACATCGTGACCCTTGCCTGAGAGCGCCATCACTGCGCCGCTGCCTGCAATCACTGCGACCAAGGTGAGGGAAAAAAGGGCGAGATACAGGGGCCTGTTAATTAAAACCATTGGCTCATCCCCAGATAGTAATGCGGGTCAATGTGGTGCCCATCGACCGTTACCTCAATGTGGGCATGAGGGCCAGTCGTTGAGCGACCGCTGTTGCCTGTGCGGCCAATCAGCGCACCTGCCTCGACAGGGGTATTGACTGCCACCACACTGGACTGCTGGCAATGCCGACAGATGAGCGCTAGCTCCGGCTGTGCCGCTGGATGAAAGCTCAGATAGTAGCCACCCTTTGGTTCATGGCCGCTGAGGGTAACCGCTCCCGCCTCTGGGGCGACAATCGGGCTCCCCACAGTGCTCTCAAAATCCTGACCCCAGTGGGTTGCCTTGCGCCAGCGCTGGTAGCCCATAGGCGCGGTCATCTTTTTCGGCGTGTCCAGTGGATGAACAATCCGGCGACGATAGCCCATCTGGCCCCAGAGCGCCCACTGAAATTTACTCCAGAGCCACCACAGGGGGCGAGTGTGCTGCCCGGTGTCCGCGCCAATATTGGCCCCTGGCAAGCTGGCCCACTGGTGACTATCCAACGAGATCGCTTTGGTGAAGGCGTCGTAAGTCACCGTCAGCCGCTGGGTGAGGGCATTCACCTGCACCCCGGCCATCAGGGCCGCATGGCCACCGGTATCGCGGTGCAGGTAGAGAAAACCCAAGTCCTGATTGGCGGGCTGAAAAGCTGGCCCGTCATACCAAAAGTCATTTTCCCGCACGATCTGGTCCCAGGTGGTGCTGATGAACTGGGGCCACCCTGCCGCATCACTCACCTTACCCGTGGGCTGACCGTCCTTATCCAAGATCGGGTGAGCCCGACGGGGGTGATCGCTAAAGTCGTCAAACTGATCGTAGGTGTAGATCACCTGGTAGGGACTCATGCCAAAAGGGTTGCCTACGGTGCCTTCGGCTTGTCCTACAGTGTGCATATAGGGCCACATCACCGACCAGAAAATGTCACCTTTACCCAGTTTGCCAGTCCCCCCAGCTTGGGTCTTGTTGGCGGTGATCGCAGCGGCTGCCGCTGGGGTAATCTGCCGGTCAAGCAGAGCCAGCCACTCCCGCGCATGGCGATGACGGATAGCGTTAGCCGACATGGTCGAGCCCGCGCTCAGGAGCACCAAAGCTAGCAAGTCTCTTCGTCGCATTAGCCTCTTGCCTCCAGCGCGTGTTGATAGTGGGCGAGCAGGTCTTGACTCAAGTAGCTGCTGAAATTGCCCAGTCTTCCCAGCCGAGGTACCCCGTTGGCGGTAAAGACCACGGGGTAGGCCAAAGGCTTAATCGCAGACATCACCTCTCGAAATCGGCTGCGGTCATGGGGGGAGGGCAAGAGGGCTTTATCCTCAATTGCCTGATCAATCGCCCGGTAGCCCCCATTGCGCCCAGCGCTTACTCGTCCGAGAAAGAGCAGCTTGGTTTCACCCAGGGCAGTCGCATCGCAGAGCGCGCGGCTGTGGTCTCGGGCGGTGGCTACACAGGAAATGCCCACCGTAGGCCCGTGGCAAAGGATAAAGCGCAGATGGCTGGCACTGCGGCTGAGCATCTCATCTTTACTGCGCCGGTCGGCGCTCCAACCAGGCAATGCTCCATGCAGTTCACTGAGGCCCTCAATGAGGAAAAGGTAAGGGGGCTGTGGCTGAGGGGTTAAGGTGTGGGCGCGCTGTTGCCGCTGGCGACGTTGGACTTCACTGGCGATCGCGCTGAGCTTTTTGCCCACTGGCTCAATGTCTGCTGGATGGGTAATCGAGAAGAAGTGCACCATCTGGCTCCCATCTTCGCCGCGAACCTCTTCGAGCCCGCCCCATTGGCCATTGTGAAAATCGAGAATGTCGAGCAGGGTGTGGGGAGATTTTTCAATCCGGTCGTAGGCGATCGCTCTGAGGAGGGCACTGGTGCCACTACGCCGCTCGCCAAAGACCAGTGCAGAAAAGGCGCTATTGGCCACCAGCTCACTAACCAAATTGCCAGGGTAAAGCACAATGTGATGTTGTCCCCGTTCCTCACTGAGCGGCTGAGGCAACTGGCCGTAGCTTCGCGTGTCGGCCTGAGTAATTGCCTGCTGCTGCTCGGTTAGGGTACACGGTTCAGCGCCATGGGCCATGGGTTCAGCCTGCTCAGGGAAGCCGCATTGGGCCAGAAAATCTAGGTAGGCTTCAGCCGCCTCACGTTCCCCCTGGTAAAGCTCTAGAACTGCCAGCCGCACGTCCGAAAGACTCACCTCAATCTTCTTGAGCTCCCCGGCGAGTTGCCGCGCGATCAGGGTTGTGTCGGTATCGCTAAATTGAGCCTGCTCCATGGCTAACTCAATCAGGATACGGGCCTGTAACGCGACGTCTGTGACGCCGGTATCTGCTGTTGTTTCGGGTTGAAGGGAAGTAGAGTGCATCTGCCTAATGCCCATGGTGGAAAAGTAGACAATCAGTAAAACGAGCCAATGATGAACAAACAGCCCAAGGCCGTTAGCCAGCTCACCAACCATCGGTTAATCGCATCGGTATGGGCCTCGGCTTGGCGCAGCAAGTCATCGACTTCAGCCTGCACATCCGCCTGGTGGTGCGGCTTGCCATATTCAATCGCAGTGGTGGCCAACTGCCGCAGGGTCGCCATCTTGCGGTGATAGCGCTCTAGTACCTGGCCAATCAGGAAGACGCTCACCAAGGTAACGGCAGCCATCCCCCAGGGGGTAAAACCCTGGTCGAAAATCGTGAGCACAGGGGCGGGAATATAGCTCCTGAAAAAGCCCACCGTTCCCCAAGCCATCAGCCACCCAGCGGCTTCTCCTATCAGGTTCAGCCCGGTGAGCCGTCCGTGGGGCAAGTAGAACCTAGGCAGCCCGCGCTGTTTGACCTTCAGCGCTGGAGCTATGTCTGCGGGCAGCTCGGGGAGGGCGGCCTCAGCAGCAGGGTTAGCCGGTTCTCCTTGATCGCTGAGTGGTTCAGGTGTGCTTGTACTTGGGGTTCCACTGTTCCCGAATGGCGAGTTGCCATAGGTTTTACTGTCGTAGGTCATCGGACATCTCCGAGGCAGGGTGGGGACTTATTGGAATGCAGGCGGGGGCGGGGGCTTACTGCCCGCTTTGCTCGCTGGGCCAAGGGGCTCAGTCGGGGCCTCTTTGGAGGCTTCTTTGGGGACCTTTTCTGGCGGTGGTTTTGTCCCAGCCACCGCGCCCGGCCCGCCCTCGCTTTCACCCGCGTACTCTGGTGGTGGCCAGAGCCACTCGGCCACCTGTGGGGCAAGGGCAACCGTTCCGACCGTTCCAGCGGCGATCAGCAGGACAACCAACAGTCGCCATTGGCCGAGGGCACCTCTGACCAGCGTGGCGACCTGCCTGCTTAGCCAGCGACGAGCGACGTACCGGTAAAGAGGGTAATACTGGCGGGGCAACGGCGGCTGAACGGCAGCCATCTTTACCGGCTGGGAGGGCTCACTGGCAGGGGCAAGGGCTCGGGGATCAGGCGCAGCTATCAGTCGGTTTTGACGATGATTCAGCTGCGCTTTCAGGTGCGTGTTCTCGGCCATCAACTGCTGAATTTGCCCGACGGGGTTTTCGTGGTGCAAGGGCGCGCTCCCCCGAACGACCCACTGGTTCAGCACTGGCGCGAGCTGCTGCTCGGTTTGGCCATCGACTTCGATTGTGATTTTGAGGCCCATAGGACGTATGCAAGCGAGGAGAACTTAGGCGTCAAAGCCGGGGCGAGCGGCCTGGATGCTTTGTTGCACGGTGGTGCTGTCAGGAATGTGTGTCCCGCCGTTTGTGGCCACATCAGGTGGAGGCTGTGCAGGCACTGGCTTTGGCATTTGAATGACCGGCAAGCCCGCTAAGGGAAATGGCGACGTGGCGCTCAGGGCCTGTTCAATCTCTTCTGGGCTTTGGCGCAGGGTATTGTTGAGCGCCGTCATCGCCTCGACTAAATCGGTCTGGAGGAATTCCACTCGCTTTAAGTGCGCGGCGTTGGTGTTCGCCTGGGCTCTACCCGCGTGGAGCATTTCATTAAAGAGCTGAATGGCAGCAGTAGAGTCATGGGCCAGGTTGGGAGCTAGGCGGGCTTTATACCAGTCGCGACTGACCGCAGCGCCACAAGCGATCGCGCCTGCCATCACAGCGTCTTCTATCTGCCTGGGTTCACCATTTTGGGCGATGAACACCAGGCTCCCAGTGCAGAGGAAGTAGGCGGCGTAGTGCAGCCAGTTGCGGGCAGGCTTGGTTGAGCGTTGAGTGGGTGGGGTGGTTTCTGTTGACATGGGTAATGCACTCCCGTAAGGCGAAAGCGAATGGGTGGTGGCGCTAATGGCTAGCGCTAAGCAGAACTGGGCCTTGGCCCGCTGCCTATGGACTAAGTTCCAGCGGCGGCGAGCTTGGGCGATCGCTTGCTGCCATTGAGCTTGTCGTTGGGCGCGTCTGTCGCGGACACGTCTGCGTAGAAGGTCTCTAGCGCTAAGGGCTCCGTTTGTGAGTGCGCGTGCGCGTGCTTTCTTAAGAGCGATCGCAGCTTGGAGGACTGCTGCTGTCTGCGGCTGTGTCGCTTTTTTACCAGGGCGACATAGGTGATGATGGCTTCCTTGTAGTCTGCATCGCTGGGCATGTCTTCCGGGTTCTCCAGATAACGGGCAATCATCTCATCGACAATTTGCTCAGGCGTTTCGAGCTGTTGCTCTTGTTCTATTCTCTCCAGCAGAATGGCCAATATGGGATCTGCGCTGCCTGCAAGGAAAAGGTCTGAAACCTCAGTGTCATTGGTTTGGTTAAGCAGCGCGATAATCTGTTCTTTCTGCGCAGCGCTCACGTCTGTGCCTGCATTGGCGTTTGGAATGAGGCTGCTCACTTTGTCAGCCAGTTCGCCGACAGAAAACTCTAATTCTTTGGCAAGTTTGTTGAATCTCATCGGTGGAATATCTCCAAAATTGAATGGGTTAATATTGCGGCTAGGCTCGGAGAAAGATTGTGCTGTTCAAAGAGATCTCGGAGGGCCTCTTTCTTTCGATACTTAGCCTGGGTATTGGGAAACATCTTTTTAATCAGCTCATCTCCCTTAATCCCTTGGGTGGTATGGCTGCGAAAACGGATGATGGTCTCGGCTTGTTCTGGATTAAGTGGTTTATCCGGTTCGTAGCCTTGGAAGGATTCGTGACGATTTTCGATCAGCCACTTTTTCGCCTTTCGCACATTGGCGACATCTGCCTCTAGCACTTTGGCCAATTGCCTGAGACTGATCTCACCCCGGCACTCTTTAGCCAAGATGGTGATTGTCGGGGGTGGCGGCTGTGGCTGTGGCGCTGAAACCATTGATTTACGGAGCTTGACCGAGGGGTTTCCATGTACTGAACGGTGACCGAGTAGGCAAGCGCAGCACACCGTGAGGTGGGCGCTGACCCCTGGGTTGTCATTCACCTAGGGTGGGAGGACACCCAGGGGGCGGGGTGAGGTGGGGTGAGCTGTGAAAGGGCGCAAAAAAATTACTCTTCAGAAAGGTCTAAAGAGGCGTCGGCAGTAGAGGTATCGGCAGTGTTTTGTGCCTTAAAACGACGAAAGCGTTCAGTCAGGGCCGCGCGATTATCAGGATTGGCAATGGTGACGACAGCGGTTTGGAACCCTTTGAGGGATAGGACAAGGGCAGGTTTGCCAACCGCTTTTGTCAGCCGCCAGAGCTGAGCCCCGACCCGTTGGGTGAGCTGATGCTCTTGGTCGAAGGCGATGAATTCTTCCCAAATAGCGTTGGACTCATCAAAGAGGCCCTGGGCAGAGAGTTGGAGTTCAGCGAGCGGTGTGTTTTGGGTTTTAACAATTGCGGCACTCGTTTCATCGGGCCGCGTGACTTCTTGCTGGATGAGTTTGGCAATTTGTTTTTTGGCCATAATGAGGCACTCCTGTTGTGTGAATAGGGTTGTAAGTCTTGCGAGTCCAAGACTCAGGTCTGATTCAGATTTTGTGAGTGGTGATGTCAGTGATGACGAAGGTCTTGGTTGCGGTGTTGTTGTGAGTGTTGGTTTTGAGGTTGGTTACTTTGGAGCGGCACGTGGCCGCTGGCTGTTAGCTTTGAATGCATTTTTCGCAGGGAGAGCGGCCACCATGGAGCATCTAATTCCCAGCCCTTCAACCTTTTGGGAGTATTTAGTTGTCAGAAATGTTTAGGTAAAGCCGGTTAGCGTGACTGCGGCTGCTTGAGCACTATGGCTGAGGTTGTTGGCTCTGTGACGATGGCTCGCGTGGATAGCTCAAGCGACTTTGATGCTGACTGCTGGCGTTGTGGTAAATGGCCTTTGAATGCGGCCCAGCTAATGCCAGCGATAGGAATACAACCGAAGGCGATCAGGGTGGGAATTGACGAACACCTGATGCCACTAAAGGTGTTTTTAGATCGGCGATTAGACATGATGCACCTGCTTACTTGAAGTGAGTAGTGGGCAAATGAAAGCTTGCGAGGTCGAGTAACCGACTAAGGCAAAAAGGGGTTTGGTGGGGTGCTCTGTGAGCGAAGAATCGTCCATAAACAAATAGTAGCTCATGGTTGTATATTTGCAACCATGAGTAGCATAATTTAAGATATGGCCAACGACAGTTAATATTGGAGGCGTTGAATCAATGAGTAATCCGATGGCTAAGAAAGTTTTTGCATCCGTACCAGATGCGGTAGCCAAAGACTTGGAGGAATGGTCTAAACAGCAAGGGCGATCGCTGTCTAACCTCATTGCATATCTGCTCGAAAATTCTGTAAGACGAGCTAAAGAGCAAGGAGACTTTGTCCCAGAGTCGTCAACTGTTCCTGGTAGTTCGGATCATTCCGAGGCATCAGGTTCTTCTTAGACCAGTACTTGTATATGTCTTGAGTCCATAGCCCGCACGAACACGCCTCAGGAATACTTCGCTCATGTCGGTAATTTAGAGAGTCAAGAGGCGATCGCTCGTATTGCTACCCAAATGCTTGAACAGGGGCAGCCTGCTAAAGCAGACAACTCTATCGATTGGTCGATAGTTGTTTTTCGCAAATGGAGCCAACGTTATTCTTTAGAGAATGTAATTTGACTGTTTAGGGTTGTACTCTTTTGTGTAGACGAGCCAGCCCTGAGTTCTATCCCTTGAAGTGAACCCCATAACCAAGCGAAAGATCGTAGTCCTTGTAGCGAAGTCAGAGGATACGAGTCGGTTACGGTGAAAGGAAATCACAGTGGTATTCGCAATCACTGAAGCGGGAACAGCGATAGAGAATTGCCCCCCTTCCTGTGCTCAGCTCCAATGTCAACTTCTCTTGACAAGAGAACCCCCTAGCAACTTTCTGACAACAGTCTCTTTCACAAGACAAGATTCGCTCTACTTGAGTGAGCAAATCCCATCCACAGTGGGGTGCTGATAGGCCACTGGCCCATACGTCAAAGATGAGATCTGCGGCATCTTGGGATAAGGTTTTGGGCTGCAAGGTATCTGGAAGGGCGATCGCCGTCGTCACCCGCTCATCCGACCAATAGGCCCACCAATCCGTCCGATGCAACAATGCCACATTCGAATCACAGCGGATATTTCGTATGGGTGTGCCATCCAGCTTGGCTAATCGCACCGCCTCCGACCAGCAAATCGCGATGTAGCGCTTTGTCCTGTAACGGTTCATGCCCCTTAAAATAAAAAGTTGCCGGTTGCGGTAGTGACGAAGGGAACCGCTTAACCAGACGCGGACAACGTAAACCCTCAATAATCGCTATAAACAGCGTTATCCGCTGATCAGCCCACACTTTCAGGAAAGGGCGAATAACCTTACTAAGGATGCAGTAACCACCCTAAAAGTGGGACACCGACAGTACACTCTGCGGCACCGCAATTCAGTATCCGGAAACTCCGTAAAAATACTTGATTAACAGTTGCTACTTATACCAAGTCATTGCCTTCCTGAATCTCTGCTTCCATGCGAGCCAAAGAATTTTTATAGACTCTGAGCCCTAGCAGCACCAACCGCACTAGCATCTGATCTGCATTCCGCTGGCTCGCCTCTGCCAGCTCCGCAATCTCAGCCGTGGGAATGTGCTCATTAAACAGCACCAAACTTGCCTCTAATTCATGGGCCAAGCTCCGCCGATTCTTTTTTGCATTGGTCCGCAGTTGCTCACCCATAGGACTGATAAGCAAAAGCTCCATGAGTTCTGCTAAAAAGGGCGATCGCTTCTTCCCCCCATCCTGAGCACACTGCGCATCAATCGCCGCCAACAGCTCCGTACTCATATAAAAAGTAGGGCGGCAGCCACCGTTAGAAGCCTCACCGCCTTTAGGCTTTCGCGGGGTATTCGTACCAGAATCAGACATCGCAAAGGGCCAAGCAAACTGCTGTCATCCTAGCCTTTCATCCATTAATTTTGATAGGTCATACAAGATTCCTTTATGGAATCTGTTATGTATATATATTTTATCAAAAGTATTCTAAATTACAAATTTATAGCCTTTAAGTACTACTTGTATCAGCTTGTCAAAAAAACTTGAATTCTTCCACAATCATGCATTAGCAACTTTATAGTTTCCTGGACTCCCGCAAACTTATTAAGAAAAGATAAGAGGACGCCTGATATCTATTGGGTTAGAACATACTTTCAAGTAGTACTAAGTAAATTAAAAGTATTACTCAAAGTTTCTGAGTCACGTCGCCGCGAAGCAATTAGCTCAGTCCTATTGCTTCTCCTGTTAACTCGCTTTTAGTCAACTTCTCATCAATCACTTCACGAGAGTAGAACTATGAATCATTCACGGAGGACGCCTTCTCGCGTCCATCCTTCGTCTCGTCGTTTAATTCCGTTCAGCCCTATTCAAACTTGGCTGACAGCGCTATTGGTTTTGTTGCCTGTTCGCTTTTCGCACAGTCTCCCTTCTAGGTTTTTCCGTTTCTTTAACTGGAAGCTAATGGGTGTAGTCCTGGGCGTGTTGCTGTTCTGCGGTATCGTTAGCCATGCAGATCCGGTCTCAGCTCAACTGTTCAAAACTGTAGAAAGCCAAGTCAAAACCATCTTTGGCACCAACATTGACCAAACCATTATTTCCTTTCTATTCGGTGTGTTGCGCATCGTCATTTGGGTGACCTCTGTCGGCTTCATCCTGTTCGCGGTATACCAAGCCCAACGAGGCGAACAGTGGCAACCCCTTATGCAGAATGCCTTTATTGTTGTTGCCGCCGTCGTGGTCGTAGAAGGCATGAGTAAACTGTTCTTTGGTGGTGCAACAGGAGGCACGTAAACCATGGCGGAAACAACTCAGCGCAGCCTATTTTGTGTCGTTAACCAAAGTCTCGGCGCTCAACCAACGTTAGGCCCTATTCCGACTAGCTTATTAGGTCCTTCAATCATCATTTTGGTTGGCAGCTACTGCCTCACTCAGGTTTTACTCAATCTCGGCTTTGCCTTATTCCTTTTGTTAACCGCCTGGTTGACCTGTACTTGGTGGGTCGTCGTTGGAGAAAAAACCTGGCAGTTCACCAACAAGCTAGTGAGCGTCCCCAACTGGAGTCGAGGCTACGTGTGCTACCACCCTTGTCTGCCGTGATTTAGATCTGCCGTGATTTAGAACCCTACTCAGCCATATCTTAGCTCAACTCATGGAGGCGAGCAGACTCATGCCCAAACAACGTCTCGGGACTCAGCGTTACGCCTTCAAGCCGTTTGAAGATGAGTCTCATCTCGAATGCATTTGTAGACTCGCCCTCCGAGGGCGCGATGTCGGCGCATATTTGTTGAAAAAACGCAGCCAGGTCACCTTAGTCTTCGGCTTTCGTCCTGTCGGTATCCATACCCGGCTTGCCCAAGGCCAAGCCGAAACCGTATTGGGCCATTTAGAAGAAGGTCTCAAAGGTTTCCGCCCTGGAGATCGGTTGCGCATTCATCTACGGTCTTTCGCTGAAGATATCTCCAGGCAGCAGGCGCTAGAAGCCCTCATCAGGAACAATGCAGACCTGGAATCCAAGTTCTTGTTGATGGCCCAGCAGCGAGCCATCCGCGAGATGACCACCCAAAGCTTGCGCCAACCCAAGCAGATGTATCTGTTTGCTAGCTACACCATTGAATCCGGCAAAAGCACTCACGCTGACCACACTGAAAAGGTG
This sequence comes from Cyanobacteria bacterium J06634_5, assembly GCA_039820525.1. Taxonomy (GTDB): domain Bacteria; phylum Cyanobacteriota; class Cyanobacteriia; order Phormidesmidales; family Phormidesmidaceae; genus Phormidesmis. The sequence continues at coordinate 28,475 of JBCBPY010000037.1, read as the reverse complement.
CTGGCCTGGTTTGTGGATAAGTACGACACTTTCAAGGGAAGCAAAGATCAAAAAGAGAAACAAGAATATAGCCAGTTGTTGAACGCCGCTTTCACGGATGGTTACCTGCATTGGGAACAACAGCTAAACTCTCGTATGGGTTTGCAGGCTGTGCCCATGGATGCTGACCAACTCTGGGCCTACCTGGAGTCACAGTTCAATCATGCTCAGCCTCGCCCCATTCCCCAGTGCCTCACCTTGTCAGAAACGCCCAATGGGCTTTTTTTCACCGAGCAAATCAATGAGGAACTCCACGCCGCTTCGGTCCTAATCCGAGGTGAAAATGGACGCCCTTCTCACCCCAAAGCAGATCGCCAATGGGTCAAGGTCAAAGACCAGTTTGTCGGTGCTGTGGTCTTAGAGTCCAAGCCCATGGGTTTTATGTCGCCTGAGCATCAGCTGTATTTTCTTTGGCAGGCACTCTCGCAATTTCCTAACTGCGAATTTGTCTGCGAGCTAGCAACAGCGGATCGCACCATGACGCGCATCACGTTGCAACGGCTCACCAAGCAAAACCTCACAGCAACTTTCCGCGCCAACCTGCTGAAAAACGTAGACGTCGCCTCGCAGATGCGGATGAAGCAAGGTGTGGCAGCTCAAGAACAGATTTATCAAGGGGCTTTGCCTATCTGGGTGAGCGTCATTGCGCTGATTCATCGGGAAAGTCCTGAGAGTCTGTCAGAGGCCTGTCAAAAGCTGACGAACACCTTTCACCAAGGAGCATTCATCCGAGAAACGGAGGTGGCTTGGTCACTCTGGCTCAGGTCATTGCCTATTGTGAAAGACTGGTTGTTGGGCGATGGCCGTAAGCAGCTATATCTCACCAATGAAGCGCCAGGGCTGATGCCGATCGCCTGCCCAAGGCAAATTGATAGCCGAGGGATTGAGCTGATTACGCATGCGGGCAATATGCCGGTGTATATCGACTTTGCGACCAAACACCGAGGGATCGGCATTTTTGCAGAAACGCGGGGTGGTAAATCGGTGCTGGCCGCTGAGATATTTGTGTGGGCGATCGCAAACGGCATGAATGTCATTTCCCTGGACTACCCTAAGCCCGATGGCACGACTACCTACACCGATTTGGTGAAATTCTTTGGCGATCAGGGTGCTTACTTCGACGTCGGTTCAGAGACCAACAATCTCTTTCAAATCCCTGATCTTCGGCATCTATCCGAAAAAGAACAATCCGAGCGATTAGACGACTACAAAGAGTTCTTGGTAAAGGCGCTCGACACTATGGTGATGGGCGCTGACACTGAAAACGCCATGGGAAAACGGGTGCATACAGTCTTGTGGCAGGCACTGGCTGCATTCTTTGATGACACGGAGATTGTAGCGCGTTACGACGCCGCTTTAGAGCAGGGTTTTGGCAGTGCCGAATGGCAGCAGATGCCGACACTGGTAGATTTTGTCGATGTGGTAGAAGCCCTGGATTTGCGGTTGGATTCGGATTTGGTGACAGATGCGATCGCCACCATTCTTTTAGAATTGCGCGGCTGGCTGACTAGCCGCGTAGGCCGAGCCATCTCCCAACCCTCCAGCATCCGCACCGATGCCCAGCTCACAATTTTCGCCCTGCGGAATGTCGGCGACAACATTGAAGCCGCAGTTCTTGCGCTTTCTGCTCAGTCCATGGCCTTTCGCCGTGCCCTGGAAGTCACCGACTCCTTGCTGGCTATTGATGAGAGCCCCATTCTGTTCAAGTACAGCGGCATCGCTCAAATCATCGGTCAAGTCTGTGCCAATGGTGCAAAGTCGGGTATTCGTCCGCTGATTATTGGCCAAGATCCGGACACCATTGCCAACTCGGTGGCAGGTTCTCAGATTCTCCAAAACTTGAACACTCGCTTCATCGGTGCCATCCAAGCCAATGCGCTGCCTTCCTATGAGCGACTGTTCGGCTATGACCCCAAGCTGCTGTTACCCAATACCGACGAATCCTTCCGTATTGACGCATCACGGGTGTGCTCTCACTGGATGGTCGATGCCGATGCTCGGCTCACAGCCTGTTCTCATCATCCATCGCCTGAGCTACTGGCTGCTGTGGCGAACAACCAAAAAGAACAGCGGGCCAGACAGCGAGTTCTCGCTCAGCATTCCAATAAGTTCGCGGGCTATTCAGCCTTTGCCAAGGCCTATGTGGAAGCCGTCAGGGCAGGTCGTTCGATGGACACGATTAGCCCTGTTGAATCGCCAGTGGCCCCCGACCCCGATGCCGGGGCAAGAAGCGTATAACCGTGTTGGATAACACCTCAAAAATTACAACAATGAAAGAGGTCACTATGACGAAATCACCTGTTCGTAAAACCAGTAGAAAATCAAGACGGTGGAAAGCCTTACTGATTGGAGTGAGCACCCTTATTCCCTTGCTGGGTGTCGGTGCAGCGACCGGCTCTATCATGCCAAACGACATGGGTGGGAATTGGCAACAGTGGGTTTTAGACCAGTACTCCAACCCCTTGGATTACATGCTCGGTCAGCTAGGAAAGGCCGATCCCATTTTTGAAACCATTATGGATGTTGCTTTAGGTGATAACTGGGGCGATATAAAGTCTGAAAATGGAGAACTGCCTGATCCATACGAACTGCGCACGACTAAGCCCTCTAAAGGTCCGGGGATGCTCAATCACAGTCCTGTAGTGCAACAGCGTGATTTGGCGAATCTGTACGATCAGGAATCGGCTAGGGCGATCGCAGCGCCTGTGCTCGGAGAACAGGGCAAAACATGGTTGTACGAAGAAGCTGAGCGCACAGCCGGACTTATCGAGAGTTCGCAGGCAGGGGCGATTCAGGTCCAACAAATGGCTGAGGAAGCACAGGGCCTGGGGGTGACTCAGGATGTGATGAAACAGTCGGCGGAAATTGATGCGGCGATCGCATCCCTCCTCACGAACCAAACCCAACTCTCCGCCGACAATCACGCCACCTTGCTTCAGCTCCAACAACTCCAGGGCATTCAAGCACAGCTGGCGGCTAATGCCAGTGAAGGCATCGACGAAGCCAATCGGCGCAATCGTTTAGAGCGGCAGGCCAGCATCACTGGGGCTAGCCAAGCGCCTATCTATATTCCTGGGCTACTAGGGACTAGCCAAACGAAAGAGGAGTGACACCATGTTTTTAGCTTACTCAGTCTCTTCTTTCCTAGCGCAGGTAGGCGGCAGCACCAGCCTGATAAAAGACAGCATCAAACAGATAGAGTCAATTCAGGAGGCTTGGGATACCCGCTGGACTGATATTTTTACCTCGCCTAATGGCTTATACCTTGGCATCAATCAATTCGCTGCCATCATTTTGGTCGGCACCTTTATCTTCTTTGCCGTGGGTTGGGTAAAAGACGCCATTGAGCGCGGTATTTTTCCCGCATTGCCCCATGTCATTTGGATTTTGGTCATTGCCACCCTGCTTTACAACAACGGCACTATGCTTGGGGCTATCACGCTGGGTATTCGTAATGTCATCAACGACCAAACCAAAACGGTTCTAGAGATTCAGGTCGGCGATGTCTCTATGATTGAAGCGCTGAATGATGTTGTGGTTTCGCAACAGGCAAAAGATCTCATTCAAAGAGAGTACGCCGACTGCGAAGCAAAAGAAGGACAGGCTCAAATTGCCTGCCTTATCGAAGCAGGTGAGCGTACCGAAAGGCGATTGCAGGATGAATACAAAGATACGGGCTTTTGGTCTCCGGGTGTTCAGCGACTCTGGGCCAGGGTACAAGCGATTACCGACAAAGTAGAACAAGACTACCGAGAATCACCCAATAGCAGTATCAATCCTCTGGTTGATGTTTTGCTGGAAACAGCAATCCAAACCACCAATCAAGCCCTAGCACAGAACTTTCTCAAAGGATGGCAGTGGGCTTTCAGTTCGCTTTTAGAACTGGCCATGTTGCTCACGGGTTTGATTGGGCCTATTGCCGTAGCAGGCTCGGCCATTCCACTGCAAGCCCGACCGCTATGGGCTTGGCTTACAGGGTTCTTTAGCCTTGGCATGGCCAAATTTTCCTACAACATCATTATTGGCTTGGCCGCAACTGTTCTGGTGACCGCTGAGGCTCAAAGCCAGAGTGACTTTGGTTTTTTGCTTCTCATCGGCGTACTGGCTCCCATTTTGGCGCTGGCGATCGCAGGCGGTGCAGGTATGGCCGTTTTCCGAGGCGTCTCGGGTGGTGTCACACGCATTATTTCTGTCGGCACCTCAGTACTCCCAATGCCCAGATAAACCCACCCCTCAAACCATCATGCAACTCTCTCATCTCATCCGTAAACGAAAGCTACCCAAAGTCGATTCCAGCGACATCCTACCGTTGGCTTTCGCTGGCTTGTCACTGGGGGTAATTACTCTGGCCATCGCATTTTTCTGGCTAGCATTTTCTCTCGCTAAAGTTTCCAATCAACAGCCCCCGACCCTGGTTCAGCAAGTTGATGGCAAAGCCTTTACAGTACGTTCAGCAGACTATACCTACCGAGAACCAGAAGTCATTCGCCGCGTTGTGTCCGATTGGGCCACCATGACCTTCACCTGGGGCACACTTCCTGGAAATCAGGCCAAGGCAACCGAGGAAGGCATTGATGTCGCGGGTGGGAAGAAAGTTCCGGCCTCTACCTGGGCCGCATCTTTTCTCATTGCACCCGACTTTCGAGATGAATTTCTCAAGCAGCTCAGCAATGACATCATTCCGGAAGGGGTATTCGGTGGCGAGATTTCAGCCGTGCTAGTGCCCCAGCAAATCTCGCCACCGCAAGCACTCGATGAAGGTCGCTGGCAAGTCAATTTGATGGCCACTCGCATTATCTTTGAGCCCTCTAACCCTGCTGGCACAACCATCCCTTTCAATCGCAGATTCTACCTCAGAGCCGTAGAGCCACCCCAAAATCCTCTCAAAAATCAGGCAACGCCACAGCAAAAGGTGATCTACCAGTCGCTGGAAAGCGGTTTGCAAATTGAAGAAATTCGCCCCATTCATTCGGAGGAGTTGTCCCGTGAGTAGTGACTCTCAACAAACTCAACACGCTCCAGAAACTGACGAGGCAACGCTACGTCAAATGACCGGGGCACCTGATCTTCGTCAGCCTCTGGTCAGCCAGGATACGTTTGCCGACGTAGAAATTGGTTCCGAACGACCCATTTGGAAACTGCCTTTTCCGAAGCTTGCACTGATTGCGACTGCACTGGTGCCTGTTTTCGGCGCAGCAGGCTTTTTCTTCGTTGGTAATCGGGGTACTCAACAACAATCAACGATTGCTTCTACTCCCTCAGAAACCAATGAACTTTCACCTACAGAAGAGGGTGAGACCACTGCTTTACAGGAGGCGGAACAAGAAATTTCCACGCTGAAATCTCAAATGGCTCTGGATGATCAAGCCTATGTAAAACAAACACCACGAACTGCTCCGGCAACAGCTATAGGCGAACAACCCAAATCACCACCACCTGTGCCACAGGCTATGCCCGCAAGTACTCGCTCAGTGTCCCCTTCTGTACGCCAAACACCGCCCCCTCCGCCCATTCAGGCCAGTCCTTCTGTTGTCAATCGCGCGACACCAGTAGCTCAGCCTTTGGCAACAGATTCTTTGGTAGAGATCGACCCCTTTGAACAATGGCGACAGTTGGCACAATTAGGCAGCTATGGAGGTGTTCTCACAACAGAGAACTCGTCGGACCAAGATTTGATGGTGGGCAGAACGTTTGATGGTTTAGGAAACGAGCCGCTTGCAACGGGGGCGGTACCCACTGCTTATTTTTCGTCTACCTCTGCGATCCCTCCCACCTACACATCAGCCGTTTTCAGAGCAGACAGTGCGACGAATACTTCATTGGAAGACACCCAGAAAGTAAATCCGGAGAAACCACCCACGATGGAAGTCCCGGATCGCGCTGTGACAGATGAATCTGATGACGTAGAAATCCCATCTATTCTCGTAGAAGAGGAGTCTCGCATTTTAGGAGAGCAGACTTTCCCCGAGCCAGTCTACACGCAGTCATTGATTGCTGGGGGACATGCGGCTGGACAGCTAGCCACCCCTGTTGTGTTCGATAACGAAGGGGTAGAAGACCGATTCTTAGTTGTTTTGGCTGAGCCTCTGATGGACAATACTGGGCAAGTCGCTATCCCGGAAAGTAGCCTGCTGGTTGTGCAAGTGGATCGCACTTCAGAAGATGGACTGGTACAGATGTCAGCGACCCAAGCGATTTGGGAGGAAGACGGATTCCAGCGTGAGCTTGTGTTGCCCAGTCATACTTTGCTGATTCGTGGTGACGGGGGTAATCCGCTCATTGCAGAAAGCTATGGAGACCGTGGCGGCGCGATCGCCTCTATGGATACCGGACAGTTCTTCCTCGGGGCCATTCAACGTGTAGGGGAACTGTACACCCGCTCCGATTCACGGGTTCAAACAGGAGATGGCACCACCGTCATCACAGAATCGAACCCGGCACCTAACATCCTCGCAGGCGCTTTAGAAGGGGGCTCCGCTGCGATTCTGGATTCCATTAGCGAACGCAATCAACGCGCCATCGAACGGTTAGAGCAGCAACCCAGGACGCCTTATCTGCCAGCTGGTAGCGATATCCAAGTTTTTATCAATCAGTCAATGCAGATGCCCTCAGGTCTGTAGCACTATCGACCCAATCACATCACAAGGAGACTGTCATGAAACCACTGATATTAGGTGGGCTCTTTTTGTCCATTTTCGCGATCGTCCCACCCAGCATTGCCCAAACTACCCACACAGTTGAGCAAAATAACCAAACAACGGTGCCACTCTATCGAGGTCAAGGCATCACTTTAAATTTCCGTCCAACCGGTGAAACCATCCAACGGGCTTGGCTGGACGATCCTTCGCAAACAACCCTAGACTTTGACGATTCTAGATGCGCTGCTGCTGAGGCAGAAGGCTGCGCGGCCAGTGTCATTCATTTACGCCGAATCAACCCGATTAACTTTCCAGGCTTACCGACAACCGATGTGACCAGTCTGACGGTGCTCACCGATGGAGAGTTGTATTCATTTCGTCTGACCTTTCCAGAAACAGGCACGCCCAGCTACTCGGTTCTAGATATCCAGCCTGAACGAGAAGCTCCATCCGTGGCTCCAGCAGCCTCTCCCGTCATTTCCCAAATGACAAGGACAGAAGGCTTAGAGGCAATTGAACAAGGGTTAAACGAATCTCTTGTCAAAGGGCTCATTGATAGAGACTCGTCCCTCTGGACTCGGGCTCAAACCTTTCTCTCACTAATGAGAGAAGGCCTTCCTGCTCAAGAGGCTGCTCATCAAGCCGGTATCTCTCAAGAACTTGTATTGCGACTCGCAGAAATAGGACAACCCAACACAAATGTAGCCATCTAAAGGAGCGTTGGCGATGTTAATACAACCAAACCAACAAGCAGCGCTAGGCCGATTTATTCAAATACTTCTTTGTTTGCTGGTGGGTTTTCTTGTCCTGTTCATGCCAGATACCGCCTTTGCCAGCATCGCGCCTGAGCCGCCTATCCCAACGACAGCAATTGAATGGGATGGCCAGTATGCGCGGATACCAGACTGGTCAAAAATCACCTTTCGCACTCTACCGCCAGTGAGTTCTGCTGGTGAATTTTCCGCTCCGGCAGAAGCCTCCCAAGCACTGGGGTACGACCTCTCTCGTACATGGCAAGCAGGCCAAACCGCCGATACCTACCTAAAACTAGGCGACTTTAAAACCAGCCTATATCCGCAAATATTTAACCTGCACATCATTGCGGGCCTCACCCAACTCGATCTTCAGCAGGTTGCACTGAGTAATTTAGAGCTGGCCAATTGGCAAACTATTGATGACTTGGTCACGGCCATTCCTGGACTCAGTAACCTTCCTGTTCAGCAGGTTTCTCCAATTGCGAAACTCTTTTCTGAAAACCCATCGACTGCTAGGAGTCTGTTGTCTGGTTCTATTGGTGATGTGCTGACAGAGCGGCCTGAATTAGGACAATTGAAACTGGCTCAGTTAGGCGATCAGCTGGCTAGCTTCGCCATTACAGATATTCCAGGGTTGGAAAATATTCCCCTTCAGAACCTGAAAGATTGGGGGAATAGCAACATTTCTGGAGTGCCGGGGTTGGGAGATATTCCCTTATCGCAGATGCCTAGCCCGGTTGGCGCTGTCGGCATTTTAGGCATGGTAGATGTCGCCTATGGGCCAGCTGAACAAGACCGTAACAACACTATTTCAGGTAGTAAGCAAGCAGGCTTTACGGTAGCCTGCCAAAAAGATTGCGCCCATGCCGAACTTACCGCTTCACCCGAGTTTCACGGCAAACAGTGGATATCGGGTCGGTATCAAGAAGTGGAAGGTGGAGAAGGCGTTCTGAAGGTGGTGAATGGCGGTAAAGAACCCACTGGCAGACACCCCTTTGGTGATGTTTTTAAAGTTGCTGTCTGGGATATTGATGAAAGTAGCGGCACGGTTAGCACCGCGTTGTTTTTTCGAGTCTGCCACAGGGGCATTCCAGATTTAGGCTGTACGCCCTATTTCCTTGGCCCAGTTCCGTTTCTGAACTATCAAGAAAAGAGCTTTATGCTCGTTGGCCTATTGGATGGGTTCGGGGGGACTAGCCAAGCTCAATCTATCCCAACAAATGTGGTGGAAAAGGCACGAGATATGGGAATTCCCGTGAGTGCTTTACCCGGTAGCGGTAGCTTTATCAGTGGCGGTGGGCTCTGTGGTGACGGCCCTGGTGATGTTGATTTTTCCGCATTAGCAGCGGCGTTTTCTAGCATTGAAGGGAACTACGGATCGGTGGGTAGTTACGTCTGTGATGGAAATGGCAACTGTGGACGTGGCTTAGGACGCTATCAGTATATGAGCTATCGCCCGGATGTGCGCGATTCTCTCCGTCAACAATCGGGCGGTGTCGCGCTTCTCTCCAAGCTAGATTCTGGCGCAGTCATCAGTCAGGCTGAAATAGAACACGCTTTCCCCGCTGAAGCTCAGGACAGTATTTTCAAAGCAGATCAAGGGCGAAATATTCAGCAGGCTCAACAGGAAGGTTTTTCAGGCAAGCGGCTGGTTGAGCGAGTGGGTCAAATTCACTTTGGTGGCCCTAGTGCTCCGATTGATGGCGGCGCTTCTGATATCCATGGTCGGCTCACACTCAAAACCTATGGCGAAGAGCTGGCTCAGCAATATGACAGGGCGGCCACCGCTGGGGTGGGCAAACGCTGCGAAGCTAACACTTTAGGGAAAGCGGCTCCTGCCGGGACGACCAATCAGAGCATTTATCAGTCTATGGGCAATATGGGCGGGTTTGATACTTCCATGGGGCCAGACGGTGGAAATCTGGCCTGTGCCTGGGCTATTAATCGAGTTCTTGCCGATGCAGGCGTTCAGCCATTAGGAGCCAATACCAACTATGTGCCTTCGGTAGAAGCTGACTTACAAAATGGCCGAGGTACGCAGGTTTCTCCTTCTGAGGCGCAGGCGGGCGACATCGTGATTGAAGGCAGTCAAGCGCATATTGGTCTTTGCCTGAATGAAGGCTGCACTCAGGTCCGATCAAATTCTTCTAGTCGCGCCCGATTTGTCTGGGATTCAGACGTCAACTTTAACGGTTTTTATGGTGGAGGAAATAGCCGTGTTTATCGAATAAAACAGTAACTGCTTTATCCATTCAACAGCTTGCAAGTTCATTTCACTTATTTTGGAGAACTATTCACGATGAAACTCAAACATCTATTACTGCTCACACTCACGACCTGCACACTGATTGTTATTGGGGCGAATATTGCTAAAGCGATCTCGGTGCCTAATAGTGCGTATCCTACTGTTCTCCCGACAACTGTGTTAGCGCAAAGCACTTCAGACGAGCAGGTGATTTCTCCAGAAGTCGAGGCCGTGAATCAGGCGACTCTCGAACATCTTCGTCAAGGCAGAGAGAATTTACCACAGTCACCTAGCATCAGCAGAACAGTCGTGCATGAAGGGTATGCCATAGCCACCTGGGCTTGGGGAGAAGCTGGCGGACAAACTGTCCTTTCTCTTGTTGATAATGTTTGGACGGTTTTAGCGGGTGGTGGTGGTGCGGTCGATGTCTCTGTTTTAGAAGCTGCGGGAGTACCTTCTGCCATTGCTGAACAGTTGATTGAGAGCGATCGCGCTGAGTGGGAAGGGGAGGCTGAGCAATGAAATTCAAAGCAGGAATCGTAGCAAGCAGTGTCGCGATCTTACTACCGCTCATCATTGGTGTTTACCAAGTGTGGCCCCGCCCTGAGAATAGCCCATGGCAACCAGCAGCTGATGTTGCCCCACCCGGACTCATGATGCAAATAGCCGCAGACAATTTGACCTCCGGGTTCGAGACTCAGCTAGACCAGATGAAAATGATGCGTCCTTGGCAACCGGGACAGCGAAAAGCGCTCTACCTTATCGACTCGCGTACGGCTAATTTGTCTACCCAAGATAATCCGCTTTGTGGAGCCTTAGGCTGCGCATTTTTCGGTTATGTCCCAACGGATGAGGAATTTCAAAACGTTCTTAGTCTCTATCTCGATCCACACCTACCGCCAGATATCCCACTCATTGAAACTAGCGACAGGCTGCAAAACAATATGCCAGAACTGATTATCCATCAGCTTGAAGGCGATCAGCTCATGCGGCTGCGGATGGTCTTAAACACTGAGCAGTACGAGGTTGTTGAAACACAGTATCTACCGACTGAAAAAGATGGATAAGCTCATCCTGCTACAAACCTACTCCAATACCTTTCAGGAAATCGTCACCGCGTTTACTGAAGCTGGCATGGGTCAGTTGCTGCTTGGCGGCGGGATTTTATTGGGCGGTTCATGGCTATTAGGCGCTGGCCGTAAAGGCAAACTCTCAACCGGGCGATTTGCCGGACAGGCCGAGCGAATGCAAGCCAGACTCACGGCTAAAAAACAGCGCAAGCAGCGGCGCACAGCCAAGGTCTCCCTCAAAGCAGGCAATGTGGATATTCCACAGGCTCAACAAAGCTTGGTGATTGCCGGTGCGCCTGATTCGGGGAAGACCTACAGCATTATTGACCCGGCAATAAGATCTGCGATCGCCCAAGGCTTCCCCCTCGTCATCTACGACTTCAAAGGCAGCCAGCTCGAAACCCATGCCGCTTGGGCAGCAGCTCAAGGCTACCAAGTAGACATTTTCGCGCCTGGTCAGCCCTACACTAGCGTTTGTAACTTATTGGACTTTCTGACAGATGAAACAGATTCTCTCATGGCCTCTCAACTGGCCCACGTTCTACAGAAAAACGCTCAGCGCGACAGTGGCTATAAAGAAAACGACTTTTTTAGCAGCGCGGGCACCACCCTAGTTGAAGCCGTCATGCTGCTCGCCAAGCTTACGCCCTATCCAGACTTGCTCATGGCAGGCAAGATTTTGAGCCTGTCTGAACTCCCCTCCAGGCTGCGAGTTGCAGGAGAGTCTGGCTGGATTCCAATTTGGACGATGGAGAGCTTGAACCAGATTCTGTCTTCTGAAGGGGCCGAGAAACAAATTGCAGGTATTGTCGCGACGGCTCAGCGGACGCTGAAGTCATTCACTGGAAAATCCTTGGTGAATAGCTTTTGTGGAAAAACTTCAGTGCCGTTAGATATCACAAGTAAGCGCGTTCTCTTTCTACAGGCAGATATCCAAAAAAGAGATGCGGTAAGCCCTCTGCTGGCCGCAGTCCTCCATTTGATCATCTCTCGTAACTTTGCCAAGGCTCGAAAAGAACCCCTAGTCATTGCCTTAGATGAGCTGCCCACACTGTATCTACCCGACTTGCCCAAGTGGATCAATGAATTCCGCTCCAATGGCTTTGTAGCGCTGCTGGGCTATCAAAACTTTGCTCAGCTTCAGCATATCTATGGGCGCGATCTGTCGAAAGCGTTATTCGCAGCCTGCGGCACCAAAGTGTTTTTTAACCCGAAGGACCGAGAAACCGCCCAAGAGTTTTCTAGCTATCTCGGAGAAAGGGAAGTGAGATACCATACCCGCTCCCGTACCCATGGCAGACATGGCAGCAGCAGTCGCGCTGAGCATTTTCAAAAGGTGCCGTTGCTCACCCCTGACCAAATTCTGAAGCTGGATCAAGGCGAATGTGTCTTTATCAATCCTGCTTACCGAGGCGGTGGCGAAGCCTCTGTCCCCCTCAGACTGAAGGTGAAAATATCTCAGCGCGAAGATAAAACTCAGGCGCGTAGTGAAGAACTTTGGCACAGCAGCTTAAGAGAAAGTTTGAATCAGCGGGCCGCTAACCAGCGCACTTTGATTGACCTAGACAAAGAGAACGCAGTGCGTAAAGAAATGGCGGAAAGACTGTTTCCGCTTCCTATGAATAACGTTTCAAATCAGGAGAGTCCCTTTTCAGATGCTGATGTTGATATTACCGAAGATGAGTTTGATGACGTTTTCCGCTAAAGCATATTTTGATAGAAGGAGGTTGGGTATATGCCTACCAAAACCGTAGATTCAAAGCGTTTAGACCCAGCAATGTGGGGCCTATCTCAAAAGGCCATCCACGCACTCAACAAAGAACCCACCATCCTACAAAGCTTAGCCGCAGACCGGCTGCTTCCCCCACTGCCGCCTGGCTACATGCCCAAAGTGATTGAGATACTCTTTGATGATGTGCCCTATATCCGCACAGTGGATGGTGTTATTACTCGCCTGCGGGAGTGCCACAAAGACTACAAACCCTCATTTATTGAGTACCGATTTGATGATGAAATCGCGCTTTTTCAGATCGATGGCGAGATCATTATCAATCGGATAGAAGGAATGGCCCAAGTCCATGCTTTACAAGACCTATTGAATTAGGGAGAGTTTTACCATGCCCTTTACGATTAGCCCCACAGAGGCTCAAGCAATTCAAGAAGATGAAGCGCAGTTGCTTAATGCGATCGCCCAAATAGCCCAGCGAATCCCAGGTGTACTCCAACTAGGCTCTAACGGTAATGGCCAATCTAGCGATGCCCTACGGATCAAAATGGGCAGACGGCTTGTGTATGGCCAGCTTGCCGATGGGCCGTTTCGCCATGAGCTAGATGTCAACACCCTCAAGGTGATTGCCGAAGCCCTACAGCAACCTGTTTCATCAGGGTTTGACCCAGAAAAATACGCCCGAAAAATACCTGCTATTGAGATTTTTCATGGGGATGTTTTGCTCTTTAGAGAAGAGCGGGATGGCACCATCACCGCCAACGAAATTTACTTTCAGGTGGAACAAAAAGACCAGCAAACCCAAGGAGACACGTTAGAATCATCCCCCGAGTCTATCGTAGATGTCTTTCCACCAAAAGACCCAAATCCTGTGGTCAGTGCAGCCCTCCCTGCCAACGGTGAAACTGTTGATAGAGGCGGTCAACTCCTGCTGATCGCGCAGCACTTACTCAATCCTCTGAGACAGCCAACCAGTATTTACGACGAGGTTTCGATCCACGGCTATCAAATTCAAAAGAATGGCCAAGACATTACCGTTAGGCAAGGTGAGCGATTAGTCATAACTGCTCACAGCGGTGAGCTGATAGATAATCACGTCACAGAGCAAGACTGGGCAACCCTCAGTGCCATTCAAGTGCCTGAGCGCTTTCCAAAGCCTGTGCTTAATGATTTCCCCAAACCAGTGGTGAATGAGGCCCTTCCCGTTCAAAACTTGAACGGTTCTCAAGCTGAACCGGCCCCGTCAACAGAGCCATTCCTTCAAGAAGCTGTGCCCGGAGAAGATAGGACTATTCAGGAGCCTAATAACGTTGGCGTAGAAACCAAGAAGCAGTCTGCGATCGCAGTTCTTGATCAAGCAACCCAAACTCTGCCCGCGAGCCTAACCCGTCAACTGTTACAGGCAACAGTACAAGACTGGCGACAGCAAATGAGTCAACGGTTCTCAAATCGTCTTCAGCAGGGCACGAACTGGCTTTCAACTCAGCACACTGCGCTGCAAAATCAAAGATTAGCCCATGCCGTCCATCGACTCTTTCAACGGGGATATGAACGTACCGGTGAGCACTCGTATCATGTCAGAGGTTGTAGTATTAAACGCAGAGGTCAAAACCTCTATGTATTGAAAGATGCGGTGGGCGAGCTTATGAAGTTCAAAACTTCTAAAGTCTTAGGATTTGGGCGAAAAATGACGGTGCTCTCTGTTAGCGATCGCCTCACTCACCGTCAGCGTCAAAATCTCCTTGAAAATCAGCTGGATGCCACTGCAATGCCTCAAGGCAGTCTGGATGTGGAAGCGGCCTACGCTGCCAAAACGCAGAAGGTTGAGCAAACGATTCGGCAGTTTTTGACTAACTTCGCCCAGGCCCACACCTGGAATCGGGAAAATGGACAGTTCAAGCTGGAGATTGGGGAAGGGGATGCCCTACGCATTACCGATAAGCAAGACGGTCGTGGCACTGTCTTTGAACGACACAATGGCGAAGTGTCTTCTAAATTAGGGGGACAAGACTTCGCTCACTTTGAACGCTTGGCGACTAAAATGCAGACGATAGCGGCTCGTCAAAGTCAGTCTGCCAGTAGCCAAGTGACGCCTGAGAATAATGGTTTCAAGAAAACCAGTGCAATAGAAATGGACTAAGGAGAGAATTATGCGCTTTTTCATCATTGTGCCTAGCTCGCTCATCGTTTTAACGATTATTGCCATTATTGGTGCAAATCAAGGAACGTTTGATCCCCAAGAACTCTATCCCACACCTGAAAATGCTGAAGAGTTTCTGCGTCGTGGCGAGCTTTATGAAGAGACGGGTGAGTATGAAAAAGCCCTTGCAGACTACAACCAAGCTGAACAGCTAGTCCCTAACGATAGCGACGTTTATCTAGGTCAAGGTGCTTCTCTTGCTGCACTGAATCAACCAGCTGCTGCCATTGAAAAATATCTCATCGTAAAAGATATTGATCAACAAGAAGGCAGAAGTACGCATATCATTGATGACTTGATTGCTCGGGAACGAGAAAAGCTCTAATTTTCTAACTGCAAGTCGGTAGTTCTCTTCTAATACTCAATTTTTGAGGCGCTTAGATGAGTACACCTTTAATTTCAGAATTTTCTGAACACTTTGCATCAGGAGGAAATTTTGCTCGCATCGTAGAAGCTCGTCAGTTTGCTGCTCAGCATTTAGGGACACCTGTCACGCCCGGATCGGCTTTAGCCAAGCAGATTGATGAAGCCGTCGAAGCTGCAATTGTCCGAGTTGCGATCGCTACTATCCAATCGAGTCAAACAACCCACGAAGTCTATGACAAACTTTTAGATCTACTTCAACGTCAGCCCAGACTGGGTGTGAGGTCATCTACATCCATTCAGCAGCAGGCTTACAGCACGCCGATGCCGATTGCCTATTTGGCGTCTGTGCTAGCAGGGGTTACGCCAGAGAAAACGGTGTATGAACCCACTGCGGGCAATGGGGCTTTGTTAATTGCGGCTAATCCGAGGAATGCGATCGCCAATGAACTCAATCCAGATCGCGCTGCCGAACTCAAAACCAGAGGTTACTGCCAGCTCACGCAGAAAAATGCTCTGATTTACAGCCCTGATATCCCAATCGATATCGTCATCTGTAATCCGCCTTTTGGCACGATTAAGAATGAGCAGGGGCGCACTCGTCGTTTCCCAATCTATGACACCTGGACCAGTCAGATTGATCAGGTAATCTCCTTTAAAGCCTTGGAGGTGATGAAGGATGACGGGATGGCTGTGCTGATCCTGGGTGGCAAACGTGGCCACGAGGCAAACGCGAGTTCAGAGCGCTACAATCGCCGTGAAACTCGCGCCTTTTACCACCTTTTACACGGTCACTACAACGTCACTCAACATCTTTCACTCTCAGGTGCGCTGTACAAAAAACAGGGTGCGGGATTCCCTATAGACCTCATCGTCATCGCTGGAAGAGGGCGATCTCAAATACCCCTACCAGCGGCTCAAGTTCCCCCCATCTACGAGTCCTATTATTCACTCAAGGAGACATTGCCCAATGGACCGATCAACCGCCTCAACATCGACTACCCCAACGCTAATCTCCCCCTTCTTCAACCAGCAATATCCCAACTTCCAAACGCTCTGGAAACCCAAGGTAATGTCCAGCCTCTTTATCGTGCGAGCACCACAGGCGCTATCCAGTCTGGACGAGAGAACCTACCTGGAGCTAGTGCAGACCCGAGTAGACGGACTCATTCAGTCCTGGGTAGAAGAGACTTCAGTAGCAGAAACCCAAAAACTGTTAACCCATGCGCTCAATCAATTAGACAACATACAATCAACGCCGCTAGTGATGCTCACCCTAGACACGGGCACTTGGCGACAAGTGTGGAGCAATCTCCTCATCCACGACAACTGGCGATTTCAAGAACGGATGAGTCACTACGGGGTGACGTTCCCAATGACCCCAATCAGCCCGAACAGCTCGGACTATTCCGACTGGATGGACGTTCACAACGAGACCACCCTAGAAGAATGGCTAATGACACTGATCGCCTAACAACAGCGGAGAAAGTGGAAGAAACAAAAGACGATTCACTTCAGCCCAGGCAAGTTCCCTACAGTCCCAAGAGCCAAGGCCCATCGTCTGAAACGCTGATTCCTTTTAACATGGCCAATGCTGCCCAGCTGGCACTAGAACGCTTTGAGCGTCAGCATGGCAACATTGATGAATATTTACGGGCAAAGCTAGGCTACGCCTCTACCTCAGAGCTACATCGTTACTTCAGTGCCGAGCAAGTCGATGCCGCCGCTCTGGCTATCAGCAATATTGAGCGGGGTTCAGGCTTCATCACTGGCGACCAGACCGGCATTGGCAAAGGTCGCATTTGTGCCAGCATCATTCGCTATGCTCAGCAGACTGACAAAATTGCGATCTTCATCACCAAAGATAAGCCGCTCTACGCCGATATAATGCGCGACGTTCATGACATCGGCCTGCGAAACTTCTCTCCTTTTATCACCGACAGCAATGTAGAAATTCCGCTTGCGGATGGTGGAATGCTCACCACGTCGAATTCTACAAAGCAGAAGAAGGCGATGATGGAGGTGATGCGGACAGAGCAATTAGGCGGCTACGGTGCGGTATTTACCACCTATAGCCAGCTGCAAACGGTGAAGAAGAAAGAGCCATTGAGACGGGATTTTTTGAGGGTGATCGCACCCAAGGCCGTCCTCATTCTCGACGAAGCCCATCAGGCAGGCGGCAGCAAGAATGGCTGGAAAGAAAACGGCCCTCCTGACCGTGCTGAGTTCGTTCGTGAGCTGATTGATTGCTCGCAAGGTGTTTTCTATTCGTCAGCGACCTACGCGAAACGTCCCGATGTAATGGACTTGTACGCCAGACGCACTGATCTGCGGCAGGGTGTGCAGAGTATGGCCTCGCTGGAAAATATTCTGTTGCGCGGTGGCGTACCGCTACAACAGATTGTCGCGAGTAAGCTGGTGGCTGCCAGCCATATGCTGCGGCGTGAGCGTTCTTATGAAGGTATCAGCTTTGAAGCCCAAACGGTTTCTGTTGATAAAGAAGTCGCTGATCAGTTTTCTGCCGCTATGCGGTCTATTCGAGATTTTGATAGGGCCAAGCAAGAAGCTGTAAAAATCATCAAGGAAGAGATAAAGGCACAAGCTAAAGCCTTTGGCACCGATACTGCGGTTGGAGATGTGGGTGCGAAGAGTACGAATTTTACGTCGCTAATGCACAACTGTATTGAACAGGGCCTGTTGGCGCAAAAGGCAGATGCCACGGTTCAGGCGGCGATCGCATCCCTGGAGCAGGGTGAAAAGCCTGTGATTGCTGTGGCCAACACAATGGGCAGTTTTATCAAAGCCTATGCAGAGGCTAATGACCTCAACCACGGGGATGACGTAAGTTTATCTTTTGGAGATTTGCTGGAGCGCTATCTCGACCGTTCTCGGGATGTGCTGATTCGAGACTATCGCGCCCAAACGACACGCCATCGCCTTACGGATGATGAGCTGGGCGCGGGGGGCATCAGTGCCTATGAAGATGCACTTGAGTGCATTCAAGAAGGTAACTTTTACAGCATTCCGATTAGCCCAATTGACTACATCGAACAACAGTTGGAGAGGGCCGGTTATCGAGTGGCAGAGGTGACGGGACGCAAAGTCGGGCTGGCCTATCGTGCAGATGGCTCGGCTACTTACAAGGTACGCCCACCCCAGGACACAACTGCTAAGGGGAAGATCAATGCGGTGGCTGAATTTAATGCTGGTAGAGCAGATGTGATTCTGTTGAATTGCTCTGGTTCTACCGGCATATCGCTTCATGCCTCTGAAAAGTTTGCTGACCAACGGTCCAGGCATATGATCGTGGCCCAAGCAGAACGCGATATTAATGTGTTTATGCAAATGCTGGGACGGGTACACCGTACCGGGCAAGTTGTGCGGCCACGCTACACCCTGCTCATCGGTGATATCCCGGCTGAAAAGCGGCCTGGGGCTTTGCTGTGTCGGAAGATGGCAAGCCTCAATGCCAACACAACTACCGCTAGAGACTCTGATATTTCGCTGCAAAATGTCGTTGACTTTATGAATGAATATGGTGAGCAGGTCGTTAGCGATTTGCTGAAAGACGATCCAGACCTGAATGCTCAGCTAGATTTCCCATTGGCACAAGTCAGCGATAGTGATGCCGATATTGCCCTGGTCAGAAAGGTGACGGGACGCATTCCGTTATTGCCGATTGCAGAGCAAGAAACAGTTTACAGCCTGATTGAATCAGACTACCAGGAGCGGGTGCAGCGGGCACAGGCGATGGGGGATAGCACCCTAGAAGCGGGGCAGCTGGACCTGGAGGCAAAGACAATTGCCCGTGTGGAAGTGGTGAGTGCGGCGGAAAGTGTCAATGAACAGGTTGCAGGCACGCAGGCCGTGAGTGGTCAGACAACCCGGTTGAATGAGTTTACGGGTGCGGTGCATTTGGAAGTGGTGGATGCCAAGGTGTTAGCGAAGCCCATGACGCAGTTGCAGGTGATGGATTCGGTACGACAAAGGCTAAAGCTGCCGCCCATATTTGAGGCGTACAACCACAATGAAACGCTCACAATTGCCCAGCAGCAGCGGGCGGCTGTTGTAGCTGAGCTGAAAGTGGAGACATCGAAATATCGAGTGGCCACAATCGCGACTAAACGAGATGCCAAGGCCAGAGAGAAATTTACGGAACGGCTGGATACGCAGCTGCATCAGGTGATGACTACATTGGAGAAGTTTGTGCCTGGACGATCGGTGCAAATTCAGTCGCCGCAAGAACGGTTAGGTGAGTATTTGTATGGTGTGGTGGAAAGCGTTGAGAAAAAGCGGAAGTCAGCGAATCCGACTGCGCCACATAGTTGGAAGATGCGCGTGCTGATTGCCGGTCCTGCTCGGGAGCTGGTGATTCCGATCTCTAACGTGAATACTGATCGGCTGAGTGCATTGAGGGTAAGGCCTACGGAACAGACGCTAGAAGGAGAGAGTATTTATCAGCTGTTTGACACGGCTCAAGCGGTTCAGCGAGAACAGTGTCAAATTTTTACTGGGAATTTGATTAAGGCGTTTGAAAAGTACCCCACTGGGAAGTTTGTGAACTACACGGACGATCAGGGGAAGGTCCGGCAGGGGTTGATGATGCCGAAGGGGTTTGAGCTGAAGAAGGCGCTGGAGAATGAGCCGGTGGTGCTGTCTGAGCCTGGGCAAGTCAGAGAATTCATCACGACGCTGACGGATGGGCAGGGCGCGGTGAAGACGCTGGATGAGCTGTTGACGATTCGGAAGATGCCGAAGGATGAGGGGTTTGTATTAGAGACGCCTAAGGCGAAGGGGGTAGGTGGGAAGTATTACCTGGATGAGGCATTATTGGCTGCGGTGGAGGGTGACTTTTATTCGGTGAGCGATCGCATGAGAGTCCCCATGACTTCAGCACAACTCGACGCAGCTCTAGATGTCCTGATGAAGCAGCGAAGCTACACAATAGCGGCCTTTGAGTTTCAAGATATCGCCCGTGACTATCTGGGTATTACCCTCCCCTCCCTATCGCCAATAAGTGAAGCCGTAGGTCAATCTCCGCCCGAGCCCTTATTGGTGAAACCGAGCGAACCGCAGGCACTATTACCGCCTAGAAATGCTCGCCCACCTATTCAGCTAGCGCGAGCACCCGACAAGACTAAAAAGACGCTCGAAGGTGGAGTTATCAGCTTTTTGCAGGAGGCAGGGCTGTGGGAAACGATTCTAAAAGACTCGGACTTTCACTTCAAAATTCTCAATGACCCTTACATTCCACTGGTGATAGAACGGCCAGGGGATGACCTTTGTTTTACCCACTATCTGAGCCAGAACGGGGACACCTATATCGATACGGAAATGGTGTTCACCTTTCAACAGAATGGCCGATTGAAATTTAAGGAAGTAGCCGTACCCAATGCATTACAGGGAGGAGAGCTACGGGGCTATGACCCAGCATTTGCCAAGATTTTTGCTAAGAACATCGTTGCGCAGGGATTTGTAGAAGCTGCTCGGGAACAGTTGCAACAACAGGCGGATGAGTCGTCTCAGACACTGGCCCAGGCAGCTATTCCCAAAGCTATTCCTAACCCAATTACAGAACCTTCGTTGAAGGAGATTGCCGATGAGGTGCGAGAGGCTGATTTAGAAGGGGTGGCGATCGCATTGGGATTAGAGCGCGATCGCCATGACAAACACAAATGGCGCGATGATAACCATATCATTAGCGTTAGCGATCGCCTCTTTATGGACTGGCTGGCTGACAAGGGCGGTGGCGGCGCGATTGATTTGGTTATGCATGTTCGAGAGAGTGACTTCAAGGGGGCTGTGGAGTGGCTATCAGGCCGCGACCTTTCCCGACCTGTTGTAGCGCCTACGAGACAAACAGAGCCTAAAGAACCTCGGGCTTTGGTGATGCCGAATGCCAATGATCGCCGATGGGCGGCAGTACAGACCTATTTGGTAGAAAATAGAAAGCTACCGGAAGTGCTGATTGAACGGCTCCATGAGAAGGGTTTGATCTATGCGGATGATTTTCAAAATGCGGTGTTTGTTCGGCACAGTATGACAGATGGGCCGTGGCGACGAGGGGCCGTGACTGGAGCCAGTATGCGCGGCACTTGGAGTGAGCAGCAGTCCTTTCGTGGCATGGCTCCGGGGACTGTGAAAGATAGGGGTTGGTTTTGGCTAGGGACGGGGCGCGGGCAAATTTCACGGGTGATGCTCACAGAATCGCCAATTGATGCGATGTCGTTGGCACTGTTGGATAAGCCGCATCGTGGAACGGGCGTGACGATTTATCTTTCTGTGGATGGTGCGGGGGCGGTGCCCGGAGACGCACTAAGGGCTGCGGCGCAGCAAGGGGGGAAGGTGATGATCGCCTTTGACGCAGATAAACCGGGTGAGCTGATGGCTTGGCGACTAGCCGAACGGCTCCTGGAAATAAGGCGAATTTGGCCAAAGGTGGGAAAAGATTGGAACGATCAGCTAATGGGCGTCGCTCAACCTACTGAAAGTAGGATGCTGTTATCCAAGATGTGGAAATGGCATACGACAGCTCGCGAAATAGGCCGACCTGAGAAGTACGTGAAGCGAATTGCGGAGGTTGCACGCTCTTGTGTTGAGGGTGAGTCGCTATCTAAAAAGGCTCAGTTCGCGATGGAGAGAGATTTAAGCTGCCTAAAAAAAGAATCTTCAGCGGCCTGTGAGCACAGTCGATAACTGCTTCAACGATGGGTTTTTGCTGGTAGCGTTGTTAATGTTACGAGGTGAACTGGAGATTTTCAAGGTGGGCTAAGGATGTGCTGCGGATGAGATTGTGTTGCTTGAGCAACAGTTCAGTCTCTTCCGTCATTTCTTCAACGAGGTATCTGTCTCGTAGCACATCTAAAGCAGCTATTTGAACCGCCTTACTCTCCTGTGGGCTGAGGGTCGCAGCGGTCCAGTCTTCTAGATGGCTCAGCCACCAGTCTTCGGGGACGGGGCAGCGATAGACTGCGCTTTCGCATAGCAGGATGTAAGCGTAGCGGGCATCTTGTTGAAGCCTTTCAAAAGTGTACTCAAGGCGCTGCTGTACGTTGCGGCGGAGGGCGCGGGTGAAGCGGTCGAGCTGCCATTTGTCATCGGCTCCTACTGTGTTGCCTGCGGCGGCTTCTTCAATGGCCTTTTCAACGGCTTCGATTTCTTGGCCGTAGCGTTTCCAGTAGGCGCGGGCGTTTCCATAAAAGGGATGGCTACCGATTTCACCGAGGATAGTGCGCAGGGCTAGCGGGTGACCTTCGTAGGCTTTGCCGATACGGGTGAGGGTGTCTGTGAGGGTAAAGCCTGTTTTTTCAAATAGGCTTTGTTGCTCTGCTTCGGAAAGGCCGCGAATAGGTTGCTGGTGCCAGAAGTTGAGGTAGCGAGAGCCGACTTCTAAAATTTGTGCAGCGACTTCTTGAGAGGTGAGGATAAAGCGGCTTTGGAAGGTATCTGTGGCGAGGATGGCTTTGAAGAAACTGACAAATCCTTCATCAATAAATTCGCTGCGGCCTGTCGCTGGGTTGCCTTGCAAGATTTTTTCGAGGGAGTCTATCAGGATAAGCGTGGGCGTTGTTTGTAAGTGGGCGATCAGCTGTCGGGCTAATTGCTGAGGATTGGCACGGTCTTCTGGAGAGACGGGCTGGCCACATTTTTCGAGCAGGCGGGCGGCGACGCTGGCAAAGTTGGTGGGTTGTTCTTCGTTGTCGAAGTTTTCTCTGAGGGTGTGGCGTTTAAAGTGTGCTGAGTTTTCTGTTAGTTCAACGGATAGTCGCTCTGCTAGAGCTGTTTTGCCAACGCCTGCAATGCCTGTGATCAGCATGAGGCGGCAGGTGTTATTGAGCTGAGTTGTCAGATCGCGGACAAGGTCCGCACGGCCTACCCAGAAGGGATCATAGGCGAAAAAATGGGACTGAGCCGAGTGTTCTGCTCGCTGAGCGGGTTGTGATGTAGTCTGTGTATCTTTAGGAAGAATGAGTTCTCGGGGTTCTAGGCCGAGGGCTTCGCAGATTTGCTCGAATTTTGCGACTGAGACTTTGATGCCGCGACAAAAGTTGTTGACTGTGGAGAGGGCAACGAATAGGTTTGCGGCGAGGTCGCCTTGGGTAAGGAATCCGTTGCGCTCTAGCGCGGCGGAAATGGCGCTTTTATGGTCGGGATGTACGCGAAGGGAACGAGACACTTTGGAAGAATGAGTGATGAGTGATGAATGATTTAGAGCTATGCCCTTCTCCCTGAGTATGATGAAGTGGGAGGTTTCAAAGGGCTTAGATGATGTCGCCGGAGAGGAGTTTATCGGCTGATAGCTGTAAGGTTGGGAAGGTCTGGGAGACAATGCGATTAGGGCCTTTGTACAGATGTTCTTCGTAGATGCCCTCGATTAAGATGAATACAACAACTTGCTCTCTGTGGCGATCGATTATCCAGTATTCAGGGATTTCCCACCATTCGTACTGTTGTTTTTTCCATTCGTAGTCGCGTTTGTAATTGGGCGTGCGTCCGGAGCCTGGGCTGACAATTTCGGCAACCAGTGAGGGGGCGGGCATCCCTAGTAAAATTGCGTTTTTCTTTAGCTCGTTCATCAGGGCGATGTGCTCTGGGAGAAGCACCGTCAAATCGGGTTTTCGATTCACTCGATTATCGCCAACGGGGTTAACTTGTATTTCAGTGGCAGTGCTGACTAAGCGTCTATTTTTCAGGATGCGCTTTAGCAGCTCAGTTAATTCGGTTGCAATGAAATCATTTTCTTTATCTTCCGGCGGCAATTCGATGACCTCTCCGTTACTGAGCAAGCGAAAGTTGCCATCTGGGCCAAGGTCAGACTTCAGATAGTCCTCATAGGTTTTGTAGCGCGTTGAGGTGAAAGTCATGGGTTCGTCCCAGGTCTTTTGATTTCGTGATGCTTTTAGGAGTATAGCAAAGTCGCTGAGGGGAGTATGGGCGTGAGAAAGGTGGGGGTGCAGCTCAGCTAGCTCACGGCGAAGTCAGATAGCGATCGCATATAGTCTGACTGGTAGGCCAGCACAATTTCGTTTTTGGGAATGCCTTGCTCAACAAGCTGATTGGCGATGCCTGTTTCTGTGCCATCGTATTGAATCCAAATTTTACCGTCATCTTTGATATCGAGATGAATGAGGCATCCGTATACCCGTCGTCGGTTTTCCCAACCGGTGTTGATGAGCTGGTAATGCCCCTGTTCTTGATCAAAAACGGTTTGCCGGGAAATTTCGCCATAGGCAGGCTGGATTTGGGCATAGCCGTTCAGGATGCTTTTTATAATTTGGCGGTGGTTTTCTAGCTTATTCATTTTACAATCACCTCATTTTCTGGGTCAAAAGCAACAACTTTCACAGGCATGGTTGAGATTGCGCAGTGGCTCCATTTTAGCGTGATACGAGTTCAGGTACTAACTCAGGCTCGAACTCAGGCATAAACTCAGGTATGAACTCGGGCGCGCTCAGGTACGACCTCAGGTAGAGGGTTGGCAGTATGAATTTGTCAACGAAACAAGCTACACAAGGAGGCAACCACATGCAGGTTTATGCAGAGCATCTTCATGCGGCCTGGGGACTGGTGCAGAGGGGGAGCCCGGCGGCGGGGGTAGATGGGATTACGACGGAGCTATTTGCTGGGGTCGCGAATGAACAGCTTGCCCAAATGCACCGAAAGCTGCGGCGTGAGGCGTATGGTGCGAGCCCGGCGAAGGGATTTTATGTATCGAAGAAGAAGGGTGGCCAGGTGGTGGGTAGGCGCTTGATTGGGCTCTCTACGGTGAAAGACCGGATTCTTCAGCGGTATTTGCTGCAAGCTATTTACCCCAAGCTAGAGAGGGCGTTTAGTGAGGCTTCTTTTGCTTACCGGCCAGGGCTCTCTATTTATGGTGCGGTGGACCGGGTGATGGCGCGGTATGGGGCTCAGCCAACTTGGGTGATTAAGGCGGATATTCAACAGTTTTTTGACAATCTCTCTTGGGGGGTGTTGTTGGGGCAGTTGGAGCGGCTGAAAATTGCGCCGGGTCAGGTGCGCCTGATTGAGCAGCAGCTGAAGGCAGGGATGGTGCTGCAAGGGCAGTTTTATCGGCCTAATAAAGGTGTATTTCAAGGGGGCCTTCTGTCGGGGGCGCTGGCGAATTTGTACTTGAGTGAGTTCGACCGGCTGTGCCAGGAGGCGGGCATTCCGCTGGTGCGCTATGGGGATGATTGTGTGGCGGTGTGTCACAGCTATCTTCAGGCGAATCGATTCCTGACGATGATGCACGACTGGCTGGAGGACATTTACCTGACGCTGAATCCGGAGAAGACTCGGATTGTGGGGCCGGATGAGGGGTTTGTGTTTTTGGGTCACACTTTTGAGCAACAAAGGGTAATTGCTCCGGAGCGCAAATGGGTGGTGCACTCGTCCAAAAAGAAGAAGGTGGCGAAGCCGGTGTATGGGCCGCCGAAGGCTTGCGACATTGTGCGCGATCCAAAGAACAAGATTAAACGATCTACTGATGAATATTGGAGGGATGGAATGACGACGCTATATGTGACGGAGCAGGGTGCGTACTTGCGGGTACGGCATGGGCAGTTTCAGGTGTTTCATGAGCGGGAGATGCGGATTAGCGTTCCGGCTAATAGTGTGACGTTTGTGGTGTTGTTTGGCGCTTGTAATACGTCGTTTGGGGCGACGCGGTTGGCGTTGCAGCGACGGATTCCGATTTTGTACTTGTCGAATAAGGGGCGGTATTTTGGGCGGTTGCAGACGACGGGCCAAGCAAAGCTGGAGTACCTGATGGCGCAGGTGGATAAATCACGAGATCAGGCGTTTATTCGGCAGCAGGCTGGCAATGTGATTGTTGGGAAACTGCACAACTCTCGGAAGGTGCTGTTGCGATTGAATCGGCGGCGGAAAACGGCGGTTGCCACAAAGGCATTAAAAGAGATGTCAATGCTGATGAAGAAGGTGCCAACGGCGGAAACCGTAGAGGTGATGATGGGCTATGAGGGGCAAGGTGCGAAGCTGTATTTCCAGGCCTATGGGTCGCTGCTAAAGGGGCCATTTCAGTTTAAAAAGCGGACTCGCCGTCCGCCCACTGACCCGACAAATAGCTTGCTGAGTCTGGGGTACACGCTGCTTTCTCAAAATGTGCATGCGATGACAGAAGCCGCAGGGCTCCATACCCACTTTGGTAATTTGCATACGCCTCGGGCGAATCGGCCTTCGCTGGTGTGCGACCTGGTTGAAGAGTTTAGGGCGCAGGCGGTGGATTCGCTGGTGGCGTATTTGATTAATTCCAACATTTACGTGCCCGATGATTTTACCCCACCGGATGAGCGGGGTGGGGTGTATTTGCATCCTGATGGATTGAGGCGATTCCTTAAGCATTGGGAAGAGAAGCTGCAATCGGAGACGGTGCATCCGCATACGGGATACAAGGTGAGCCTCAGGCGTTGTTTTGAGTTGCAGGTGTGGGAGTACGTGGCTTGTATTACGGGGGAGCGGGAGGAGTATAGGCCGATGGTTTGGAAAAAGTAGAAGAAAAGTAGAAGAAAAGTATGAGTGATGAATGATGAATGATGAGTTTAAAGGCGCAAGATTGCTGCTGACTCATTGGATTACCTCTCTTGTCTCTGCCATTCATCATTCATCGTTCCTACTTCATCGTTTAAAGGAGCCGATAGTGTTTTATTTGGTTTGTTACGACGTTGTTTTAGATCGCCGACGCACCAAGGTGGCGCACATTTTAGAGGGTTACGGCCTGCGGGTGCAGAAGTCTGTTTTTGAGTGTGTGCTGACGCCGGATCAGCGGGAGATGTTGAACAAAAAACTGGCGAAGTTTATTGACGACGACGAAGATCAGGTGCGGTTTTATCCGATGTCACCTCGCTATCGAAAGATGGTGAGTGTGATGGGGATGCAGCCGGAGCGAGAAGTGGATGATGTGGCCTTTATCGTTTGAGGAGAATGGGAAATGGAACAGCATAAGAAGCAGAAAACACAACAAAAAATTGCGGTTTTGTATGCGGGGGTGTATCGGCCTGATTGCTATGGAGAGCTGCTGGCCTACGAGCTGGCGTTTAATGAGGCAATGCGATTGGTGCGGGTGTTGCCGCCACTAACTGAGGAGGAGAGTCCACTGGTCGCAAAGCTGATTGAAGCGGCGGAAGAGGTGTGTGTATTGCTGGGATGGGCCTGGGATGCTCGGCAGAGTCGCCTTCAGCTGCTGGAGCAGCTAGCAGCGGCTGAAGCACTCGCGGCCAAGGTGCAACTGTGGATCGGGTTTGCCTCTGAAGGTGGGTACTTATCGGTGGAAGACGCAAAAGTCCATGGTGACCTGTACGGCGACATTCTCAAGGAGATTCGTGAGCTGATTCGGGTGGCGGATATTGTTGCGAGGCTGGTGGCGTAGTTGCTGTAAGCATTGGAAGGGAGAGCTTATTTTCTCTTCCAATGCAGAGTTTGAACTATTGAACAGAAGTTAGGTGATTAGAGGCTATACGGATGAAACCATTACGAAAAGTTAGAGTTCGAGGCCTGCGAGGATCTCTATGCAGCGTTAGACGCTCGCTGAGCGATTTGTATCGAGGGCTGGCTGGCTATGAGCGGCGGGTGAACGAGCAGCTAGTGCAGCGGCTAGCGAAGCTGCGGGCGGATTATAATCAGTTGCGAAAGGAAACGAATGAGCTGTTGCATTACGCCGATAGGGAAATCAATGAGCTGAAGCGTACGAATGCTGAACTTGCTAGGGAGTATGATGATTTGCAGTTGCGGGTATGGGAGCTAGAGCAGCAGGTTGATGAGTTACTGCTGTACATTGCCCAGTGCAGTGAGGCGGAAATTGCTGCCTTGCGCCCAGTGCTTGAGGTAGCGGGTGCCGATAATGATGAGTTGGCACCTGATCTATCAGCGGTGAAGTTAGGCATTGTGGGTGGGCATGATGCCACGCGGCGGGAGGTGATTCGGGAGCTAATGGACTGCTATGGGCTAACGCAGTGGGTAGAGGTCCCGCCGACGTGGGAGCAAAGTTTGACGCAGCGAGTTTTAAGAGGAAAGCTGGAGCACTGTGATTTGATTGTGATTGTAACGGGGTATATGAACCATTCTTTGACTCAGGCGGTGTTTTCGTTGAAGGCATCAGGGGCTTTGAGTGGGGATGTGGAACTGCTAAACTTTCGAGGGAAGAGTGGTGTTGTGAGGGAGATTTTGCGACTGGTGGCGAAGCTTGAGTAGGCCATCGGCATAGAACCCTTGTGTAGATAGGGGTCTGAGTATAGCGGTTTGAGTAGTGAGTTTTTCAAGCCGCTATATTTTGTCAAAAAAGATGAAGAAGCTGCATAATGTCTCGACATTAACTGATGATATGCGTATTGTTTACTTAGGCTCCTAAATTCACTAGGGTCTAAAAAGTACCCTTGCAAATGAGAATAATTATTGATAAGGAGCCTCGTGACAAGGCTTAAACC
>JBCBPY010000036.1:0-58850 GCA_039820525.1 Cyanobacteria bacterium J06634_5 | reverse complement strand
TAGTGATGTTCAAACACTATCGTCGTTTGGCCTGACACCACCGTTTCTTTCATGAAGTATTAAGCCTGAGTAGTTACTTTTTGTCTATGCATCCGCACTTTGCGAAGGATAAACCTAGAATCGCCAGGGATTATCTCGAAGGCTAGGTTCAGTATAGATTAACAGTCCCCAAGCAAACGCTGTTGTAATTGGCGATAGCACCCACAGCAGCCTTAAATCAATCAAGCTATAAATTTCTGACATGTGATTAAAAGAGAGTTAGAGACGTTATTGCAAAAGAGGGCGCAGAAGAAAGCATCCAACAGAATATAGAAACTATCAGCACTACTAACACAGGGCCAAACAATCGACTAGCCATATTATTGCCTATCTATGAATGATGTCCTGAGTCAAACCTAACTCAGATGAGACTAATTATCAATAACGAAGCCATTAAGAAATATTTAGAGTCTCTTGGAATGTTGCCCATGCTACAAAAGTTACTTCAATTTATCGCGCATTGCTAGTATCTCGCCACGACTCGCCATGTGAGGCATCAGGCGTTTACAACAAATTGATTGAGGCGGTAGCCATTGACTTTGCCGCGAATAAGCCAAGGTGCCCACCGCGCGATCAAGGCCGTGGGCCAGGGTGCATATTTCATCAGTTCGGGGCCTGCGTCCAAAAAAGTGCGGGATTGAACAAGGCGTAGATTGCCCCAGTCCTCAATCTCGTGGGGATCATCACAGCCCCAGCGAAACCAGCTATCTTGCGGCATGTATTTCATGGCATCATGAGTGGACTGGCTATCGACCATTTTTTGAGCAGTGGTGTCGGTTAAAAACCAAGCACCTGGAAAGCGACTGGCAATTTGAGAAATCGCTTGCCTCGCTTGAGCAGGGGCTAGGTAAATAATCACTGCTTCCGAAATAAAGCACCAGGGGCCACCCGTTGCCGCGATCGCGGCCATCCAGTCTGTTTCCAACACGCTCGCTGCGAGCATGGTGCGACGCGGCTGATCTTGGAAAAACTGCCGTCGCAATGCGAGAGAATCGGGTAAATCTAAATCAAACCAGCGAGCTTTGCCATTATCCAAGCGCTCAAACCGAGTGTTTAGACCGCAGCCAATTTCAATCACAGTTCCAGTCGGATGCTCTGACAAAAAAGATTGCACGTATTGATCGAATAGTCTGGTTCTCAGCATTGCCCCTGCTAGTGACTATGACTTTCCCCATTTAGAAAAGTCATAGTCACTAGCATCCACAATCTCGACTGCTTTTTTATCCCGGATTAAGCCGCTGCCTTTTTGAGTCTCTACGGCTCTACCCAGCAATGAAATCAGCAGAGTTTCTTGAACTGGGCCAAGGTTGACTGGAATTTTTGTCATGAGCTTGTAACCTCAAACAGTTATTCTTCGTGTGTGAGCAGTGTCATCGTCTGTGGGTCTTCCGCGTCAGCAACTGGGTGGCAGGCAAATTTGCAAACATTTGCAGATTTGCCATTATATTTTGGGATTCATGGCGTAGTGCAAAAAAGACCAGAATGAAACCAGCGCTGCCACAGCGCGTGGCCACAGCAACAGCCGCCAAGTCTTGTACCATTCTGCAAGCGGATCGCTTACAAGAACCGCGCTATATAAAAACAGGATGAGGTAGACCAAAAGACTCCCCAAACCAATTTTCAAAAGATAGCGTTCTGTGCGAGCATTAGGCGTAAGGGTTAGGGTGATCGCACCCAAAAAAAGAAAAAATAATACTAAGCTCAACCGCCAGTTCATTGCCCAATGCGCCTGACTGTTGACAGCTTCAAGATAAGCGACCTCAATCACAGGACGACCTATAAACAGGATAAAAAGATCGCTCCCCAGAACAACTGTAAGCAGGGTAAGAACACCAATCAGGGCAATTGATTCTAAACTCATGGTTTATTGCTTATGACCATTCCACAATACGATAACCTCGCAGCGGCGCTTCAAGGCATTTGCCAAGCTTGGTGCAACACTCAAGGCTATAGTAATCCCTTTCGTAAAGATGGAGAGTGGTGGGCTTTCCCTCCTAATGGCGTTATACCTGTTCAAATTAAAACAGTCATGGGCGAAACAAGTCATCGTTTGGTAAAAATTGATTCGCTCACGTTAGCGCTTTTTCCAGATGGCTCATTAGTACGTAAATCAACAGTCCGCAAATCAACGGACTGTCAATCAACAGACTGTAAATCAACAGATCGAAAACAAGCTACTGAGGAAACATAGCCGGATTTGTGGTTCAAGCTAACGGCTTAAGTTAACTTGAACCATCATCCTAGTTCAGTGCTCAATCCTAGGCTTACTTTTGAGCCATAAATTTATCGCTATCTTGCCGACGTTTGAAGCTAGAAGCGATCAAACCACCCCCGAGCCCTAACAAGCCAAGAATTGAAGTAGGCTCGGGCACAGTAGCGGTCGCTTGGGTAACGCGAGCAAACTGCCCTGCTTCATTGAGCGGCGTAGCCAGCTCACCGTTGGGCGGCAAGTAGGCTTCTCCCACTCTTCCATCATCGACGAGTTCCTGAGTTGTTCTGGTGGGAAAACCAACGTCCTCATGACTAGAGAAGCCGATGGGAAAGCCAAATTCGTCGGCCCAATCATCTACATGCAAATGAGGCGTACTACTGCGCGGCGGCTTTGACCAGAAAGTCAAACCTTCAGCAAGACTCGGATCATTCCCACTTTCGCGGTCAAAGTTGATGCCACCCAAGCTGAGACCATCAGGCTCGTTGTAGCTTCCCATTTGAAGCAGCTCTTGGCTGCTGGTATCAAAGTTAAAGTTGACGCCCGGATCGAGATGGTTATCTGTATACATTCTTAGCGGTGTGCCGTCAGGTGACAAGAAAGAGATATTCAGAAAATCTAAATCGTCGGTTCTAACAATGCCGTCTAAATAGCTTTGAGTTTCATCGTATCCAAATGAGCCCGATACTTCAAACCCAGCAACCTGCCCGGTCCAGTCAAAGTTAAATTCAATGGCTTCAACGCGAGTAGGCAGCATTAACCCCAACGCTAAACCCAGTAAAGCGCCTTGTTTCAGTGTAAAAGACATCCGTTGAAAATCTCCAAACAAAAATAACGATAATGATGGAGGCTATTCACCTCCAGATAAACGAACCCCTGTGAAGGTAGAAGTCACTAAGGACGAATGCACCGCTAATTAAATCCAATAATCTTTCGTTGATGGTACTGCTTTTCAAGCTACTTAATGCGACTACTTCTCAATAGTTGACATAAAAAAGCTGACTTAGCTCTGAAGAGTGATGTTTGAGTTTAGAGTCTTATTTACTACCTAAAGAACAGGGGGAAAGACCTCAGCCTTTCCCCTGTCGTCTATTTAGAGCAGTGCCATTAGTCAATAGCACTGCTGACCCACTGCTATCTAAATAGCATCGTCAACGACAGTAATCGTTCGAGTTACGCTGCCGAGCAATTCACCCCGCAGTCGATTCTGTGAGTAGATGTCGAATTCGATGTTGTTTTCACCCGTTTGAAGAAGCGCACTTTGTCCAAGAACATTGCCGCTAAAATCACCAAACAAGGTGTAGGGTTCAATATTCTCAGTGCGAGTCGCTTGACCATCATTGAGGTCAAGGAACATGCTCTCAGCCTGATTAAAGAATGGGCTTTCCTCTGGCACAAAAGCGCCAATGCTGAGTTCTTTGCCAGCAATGTCGCTAGCTTGAAGTTCAGTATTGCCATCAAGTACCGTAATCAAGCTGTCATTTTCAGCATCGAAAAGACCCACGACCAGATCATCTTGCCCCGTCAAGTCATCAACGACTGTAAAGTCACGGGTGACTGACGAGAGTAAGTTGCCGCTCAGACGGTTGCCAGAGTAAAGGTCAAAGTCAATGCTGTTAGCCCCTTCATTGAGTAGAGAGTCTCTTCCCAAGAAGTTACCGCTAAAGTCGCCAAATAGCGTATAGGGCTCAATATTCTCGGTCCGAGTCGCCTGACCATCGTTGAGATCAAGGAACATACTTTCCACAGCACCAGAGAATGGGCTGTCGTCAGGGACAAAGGCCCCAATCGTAAGCTGCTTACCCAAGATCTCGCTGGCCAAGATCTCAGTACCCTGGTCTAGAGTTTTGATCAGTGTATCGGTACGGGAGTCGTAGAGACCAATGGTCAAATCGGGAAAATCGGCTAAATCATCAACCACGGTGAAGTTCCGAGTGACCGTGTCTAGCAAATCACCGCGCAAGCGGTTCCGTGAATAGAGGTCAAAGTCAATACTGTTGTCTCCTACCGAGAACAGCGCATTTTTGCCGAGGAAGTTGCCTCTAAAGTCGCCAAATAGCGTATAAGGTTCAACATTCTCGGTCCGAGTCGCCTGACCATTGTTGAGATCTAGGAATGCACTTTCAACCTGGCCAGAGAGCGCACTGTCATCAGGCACCAGGGCACCAATGGTGAGCTGCTTGCCGAGGACATCACTCAATAGCAGTTCACTCCCTTCTGTCAACGTCGAGATCAAACTATCGGTTTGGGCATCGTACAAACCAATATCAAGCGTCGGAGCAGCAATCGACTCATCTTCAATCGTGATATCAAAACCACTGTTGGCGGCATCGACTTCGTAGGCTTCACCATCAACCAAGCTGAAGGTGAAGTTCTCAGTGCCTTCTGCAATGTCATCATCAAACACTGCGACATCAATTGAAGATGTCGCTTCTGTGATTCTGAAGAACACCGAACCAGCCACTTCATCAGTCCCAGCGATATTACCGCCAGTGACCACAGGCCCCGTCACGACTAGCGCACCTTCTGGATCCCGAGGTTGGGTGTTGTTCGTGCCATTGACATCAAACTCAGCGATGGACCTTACAGGACCTTTTAACTGAACCAATAGACCTTCAGCAGGGATATCGCCGTCAGTGGTGAAGGTAATGGTTGTTCTGGTTTGGTCGTCTTCACTTAGCGTCGTTTCACTGGAGGTCACACCAACGGTTGGTGATGTCGCAGGTACTACGCCATCAGTAACGGTAAACGTACTGGAGTTTGCCGCTGGGTCAACTTCGTAATCCTCACCGCCAACCAGGGTGTAGGAGAAGGTTTGGTCTTCCTCTTGAACAATGTCATTAGACACCGGCAGGGTGATGCTGGCATTCGCCTCGGTGATGGTGAAGCTAAAGTTACTCAAGAACCCTGTCCCGGCCGCTGCGGGGTCAGAACTTCCTTCAGCAGGGTCGCCATCTTCCAGGGAGAAGACATCGAGCGTGCCGCCTTCGATTCCTGCACCAGGGCCAAAGGACGTGTCAAAGCGATAGAAGACGTTGACGCCATCATCGGAAACGCGAGTTTGAACTGCGCCATCCCCATCGGGAGCCAAGAACTGTTGCAGTATCTCCGCCATATCCCCTTCTAGGTTGACGGTGATGCCCTCAGGTGGAATGTCGCCAGCGACGCTGAAGTTCAGCACGAGTTCGCTGCCATCGGCTTCGCTCAGCGTGCCTGATGTCGTGCTGAAGCTCACAACTGGAGGGCCTGAAACAGGTTCGTCATTCAACGTCACTGCAAAGCCGCCTGCTTGTGCATCCACATCGTAGTTTTCACCATCTAAAATCTGGAAATCGAAGGTTTCAGGCCCTTCACCAGGACCATCGTCAAAGATATCCAGGCTGATGGTGGCAGTGCTTTCGGTGATATTGACAATAAAGCCACTGGCATCGCCATTAGGCGCAGGCGCAGCAGATAGTCCGGTAAAGGTTAGCAAAGGATTGCCCGCTTCATCGGTGGTGATAAAGTCACCCAGCGCACCTGCCGTTTCACTATCGACAACCACTTCCAAGCCACCGTCAGGAATGTCGCCAGCTACGTTAAAGGTCAAGGTGAGAGAATCGCCCTCATTTACCGCTGTCTTATCAGCAACAAGACTGACGGAAGGACCACCTGTTCCATCTACACCATCCGTAACGGACACTGTCGCTGTGGTTGCATCTGGATTGAGCGTATAGCCTTCACCAGGAAGCAGCCCTGTTGTAAAGCTGGTATCAGCTTCTGCGACGTTGTCGTCAAACACGGCCACTTTAATGAAAGCCTCTGGCTGCGTGATCTTCCAATCAATCACAAATTGGCCGGGGCCTATTTCCTCAAAGGCAAAGAACTCAATGCCATCGATCGCATTTGGATCAGAGAAGTCCAGTAGGTTGAAGTCGAGCTGAGGATTCGGGAAGAAGTTATCAGCCGTACGAACAACCAATCCATCTGCTGGAATCTCGCCTTCTACGCTGAAGTTGAAGGTAATTGGCGTGCCTTCTGCTTCATTCAGGCTATCTGTAGACGTTGTGAAGCTCACGACTGGGTCGGGCACCACAATTGGCTCATCTTCAATGGTGATATCAAAGCCAACATTGGCCGCATCGACTTCGTAGTCCTCACCGTCAACCAAGCTGAAGGTGAAGTTCTCAGTGCCTTCTGCAATGTCATCGTCAAAGACAGCCACATCAATTGAAGAGGTCGCTTCCGTGATTCTGAAGAATACAGAGCCCGCTACTTCATCGGTACCCGCGATATTTCCGCCAGTCACAACAGGACCCGTGACGACTAACTCGCCCTCTGGATCGCGAGGTTGGGTGTTGTTGGTGCCATTCACATCAAACTCAGCAATGGACCTTACTGGGCCTTTCAGCTGAACCAATAGACCTTCGGCTGGAATGTCACCGTCGGTGGTAAAGGTAATCGTGGTTCTAGTTTGCTCGTCTTCAATCAGCGTCGTTTCACTGGAGGTCACACCAACTGTGGGTGAGGTGGCAGGTGTAACGCCATCGCTGACGGTAAACGTACCAGAGTTTGCCGCTGGGTCAACCTCATAGCCCTCACCGCCAACAAGGGTGTAGCTGAAGGTTTGGTCTTCCTCTTGAACAATGTCATCAGACACTGGCAGCGTAATGCTGGCATTGGCATCAGTAAGGATGAAACTAAAGTTGCTCAAGAAACCCGTCCCAGCCGCTGCGGGGTCGGAGCTGCCTTCAGCTGGGTCGCCATCTTCCAGGGAGAAGACTTCCAAAATGCCACCCTCAATGCCTGCACCAGGACCAAAGGAGGTGTCGAAGCGATAGAAGACGTTGACGCCATCATCGGATACGCGAGTTTGAACGGCACCATCGCCATCGGGGGCCAAGAACTGTTGCAGTATCTCCGCCATATCCCCTTCCAGGTTGACGGCGATGCCTCCAGAAACATAGTTGCCCTCAGCATCCAGTTCGACGGGCGGAATTGCACCATCCACCGCGAAGCTCAACACCAGCTCATCACCAGCCGCTTCGCTTAGCGTGCCTGATGTCGTGCTGAAGCTCACCACTGGCGTCGTTGGAACATCATCGTTAATGATCAGTGTGGCACTACTCGCATTGGGGTCAACCTCGTAGATCTCACCATCAACTAAGTCAAACGTCAGAGACTCTGCCCCTTCGCCCGGACCATCATCAAACGTAAAAATGGTAATGCTGGCATTCGGATCAGTGAGCGTCACTAAGAAGCCACTGCCACCAATATCTCCCACTTCTGGCACTCCAGAAATACCTGTGGTGGTAAAGGCTGGATTTCCGTTTGCATCGAAGATGTTAAATTCACCCAACGCACCTTGGGTTGGGCTATCTACCAACACGGTCAGACCTTCCGCTGGAATCTCGCCGTCAACGCTAAAGTTAACGGTAAATTCTTCACCTTCGGATACCTCAGCCTTACTAAAGGAGAGACCAACCGTAGGTCCAACCCCAGGACCGCCATTGCCATCAGTTACGGTAACAGCAGACGTGCTGGCGTCAGGGTCTACAGCGTAGGTTGAACTAATCGACCCATTATTTTCGACGAGAGTAAACGCGAATTCTTGATCCTCTTCCTGAACAACATCGTTAAGAATGGTCAGGTCAAGGGTTGCATTGTTATCGAACAGAATGATTTCGAAGATTCCTTGCTGCAAGTCAAAGAATGGCCCGATAGCTAAGTTCGTAAATTCGAAATCTCCTGAGATTTCGTCCAAGACTCCTGTCAAAGGACCTTGGAACAGGACAGATAATCCACCACCAATAAGGTTCCCTTCAGCGTCAAATTCTGGCGTTGGAATCTCGCCATCTACGGTGAAGGTCGTTGTCACAGTTGTGTCAGCGTCCTCCTCAGATACTGCTGATGGAGAGATGCTGACGCCTACCACTGGGTCGGGGGCCACAATAGATTCATCTTCAATGGTGATATCAAAGCCACTGTTGGCCGCATCGACTTCGTAGGCTTCACCATCGACCAAGCTGAAGGTGAAGTTTTCAGTGCCTTCTGCAATGTCATCATCAAAGACAGCGACGTCAATTGAAGATGTTGCTTCTGTGATTCTGAAGAACACCGAACCAGCCACTTCATCGGTACCCGCGATATTACCGCCCGTAACCACTGGACCCGTAACGACTAATTCACCCTCTGGATCACGAGGTTGAGTGTTGTTGGTGCCATTGACATCAAACTCAGCAATGGACCTTACGGGGCCTTTCAGCTGAACCAATAGACCTTCAGCAGGGATGTCGCCATCGGTGGTGAAGGTAATCGTGGTTCTAGTCT
This sequence comes from Cyanobacteria bacterium J06634_5, assembly GCA_039820525.1. Taxonomy (GTDB): domain Bacteria; phylum Cyanobacteriota; class Cyanobacteriia; order Phormidesmidales; family Phormidesmidaceae; genus Phormidesmis. The sequence goes on along the minus strand of JBCBPY010000036.1, from coordinate 50,293 downwards.
GCTCGTCTTCGATGAGCGTCGTTTCACTGGAGGTAACACCAACGGTTGGTGATGTCGCAGGTGTAACGCCATCGGTGACAGTGAATGTCCCCGAATTTTGCGCTGTATCTACGGTGTAACCAGCGCCATCGACAAGGGTGTAAGAGAAGGTTTGGTCTTCCTCTTGAACAATGTCATCAGACACTGGCAGGGTGATGCTGGCATTGGCATCAGTGAGGATGAAACTAAAGTTGCTCAAGAAACCTGTCCCAGCCGCCGCAGGGTCAGAACTTCCTTCCGCAGGGTCGCCATCTTCCAGGGAGAAGACTTCCAAGATGCCGCCGGTGAGTCCTGCACCAGGGCCAAAGGACGTGTCAAAGCGATAGAAGACGTTGACGCCATCATCGGATACACGAGTTTGAACGGCGCCATCGCCATCGGGGGCCAAGAACTGTTGCAGTATCTCCGCCATGTCCCCTTCCAGGTTGACGGCGATGCCACCAGAAACATAGTTGCCATCAGCATCCAGTTCAACGGGCGGAATTACACCATCCACCGCGAAGCTCAATACAAGCTCATCACCAGCCGCTTCACTTAGCGTGCCTGCTGTCGTGCTAAAGCTCACCACTGGGTCAGGTACAACAGTTGACGCATCTTCAATGGTGATATCAAAACCACTATTGGCAGCATCGACTTCGTAGGCTTCACCATCAACCAGGCTGAAGGTGAAGTTCTCAGTCCCTTCTGCAATGTCATCATCAAACACTGCAACATCAATTGAAGATGTCGCTTCTGTGATTCTGAAGAACACAGAACCGGCCACTTCATCTGTTCCTGCAATATTACCGCCAGTAACAACAGGACCAGTAACGACTAACTCACCCTCTGGATCGCGAGGTTGGGTGTTGTTGGTGCCATTGACATCAAACTCAGCAATGGATCTTACTGGGCCTTTTAACTGAACCAATAGACCTTCAGCAGGGATGTCGCCATCGGTGGTGAAGGTAATCGTGGTTCTGGTTTGCTCGTCTTCGATGAGCGTCGTTTCACTGGAGGTAACACCAACGGTTGGTGAGGTTGCAGGCACTACACCATCAGTAACGGTGAACGTCCCTGAATTCTGCGTCGCATCTACTGTGTAACCAGCGCCATCAGCAAGGGTGTAGGTGAAGGTTTTATCCTCTTCCTGTACCAAGTCATCTGACACAGGTAGCGTAATGCTCGCATTTGCCTCAGTGATGGTGAAGCTAAAGTTGCTTAAGAACCCTGTGCCTGCTGCATCTGGGTCGGAGCTACCTTCTGCTGGGTCGCCATCTTCCAAGGAGAACACATCGAGCGTACCGCCTTCGATGCCTGCTCCAGGACCAAAGGATGTGTCGAAGCGGTAGAAGACGTTGACGCCATCATCGGATACGCGAGTTTGGACTGCGCCATCGCCATCGGGTGCCAAGAACTGTTGCAGAATCTCGGCTGTGTCGCCTTCTAGGTTGACGGTGATGCCTTCAGGGGGAATGTCACCAGCTACAGAGAAGTTCAATACGAGTTCATCACCAGCTGCTTCGCTCAGCGTTCCTGATGTGGTGCTAAAGCTCACGACTGGAATGTCATCAACTGGAGCGATCGCAATCTCAGCAGTGGCTGTCGAGGTTAGTTCACCGTCGCTCACTTCATAAGTGAAGCTATCAGTACCGTTGAAGTCTGCATTTGGCGTGTAGTCGAAGGAGCCATCAGCATTGAAGTTGAGGGTTCCGTTAGACACATCGCCCGTGACACTGTAAGTGAGCGCATCACCATTGGGGTCGCTGTCGTTTGTAGAAACGTCGCCGCTAACAGGGGTGTCTTCATCTGTGCTGAAGCTATCGCCTACAGCCACTGGAGCGATGTTATCAACAACATCATCAACAGTAATGTTCACTGTTGCGGTGCTGGAGAATTCAGCATCGCTTAGCGTATAGGTAAAGCTATCGGTGCCGTTGAAGTCTGCATCTGGCGTGTAGGTGAAGCTGCCATCATCAGTCAATGCAACCGTACCGTTGGCGGCATCAGCATCTAAGGCATAGCTAGCGTCACCTTCGGTATCGGTGTCGTTACCAGATACATCACCCGTGAGAACCGTATCCTCATTAACGGTAAAGCTGTCATCGGTGGCAACAGGAGCCGTGTTGTCAATCACATCATCGACAGTGATGTTCACCGTTGCCGTGCTGGAGAATTCTGCATCGCTCAGCGTATAGGTGAAGCTGTCGGTGCCATTGAAGTTTGCATCTGGCGTGTAGGTGAAGCTGCCATCATCAGCCAATGCAACCGTACCGTTTGCGGCATCAGCATTTAGGGCATAGCTGGCATCACCTTCGGTATTGGTGTCATTACCGGACACATCACCGGTGAGAACCGTATCCTCATCAACCGTGAAGCTGTCATCGGTGGCAACAGGAGCTGTGTTGACAACGTTCGTGTCTTTAAGCGTTAGCGTAATTGAAGCAGCAGTGGGAGACACCGTGTAACCATCGCCTTCAAGAATCGTGAAGGTTGTTTGTTCCTCACCAATATCGTCATTACGTAAAGGTCCATTAGGATCGCTCTGCGTACCGTCTTCGGTTCTGTCCTGGTCGTCAAAAATAGGCACGGAGACCGAGCCACTCAGCCCACTCAACCTAAGAACCAAACTTTCATTTCCAGGAGGAGCCGTTACAAAACCCAAATCTCCTGCGAAAGATGATGCGAAAACATCAAAATCTGCTAGGCCAAGTGTTTTAGCCGTGTCAAGGGTAATGTTAATCCCGCCACTTGGAGGCGCTTCGCTAGCAGAGATGGTGAAAGTTACCACCGTACCTTCATCTTCAACCAGCTCAGTAATATCGGAGGTGATACTCACTTCCGGAACGCTTGGAGATAGCTGATCTGGATTATCTGCGATGGTAATCGTATCGCTACCGGCTCCCGCTGAAACGGTTCCAGGTGTCCCCAGCCCCAGATTAGCAGCATCCCCTGGCGCAATCGTGCTAATGCTCCAAGTAATCTCTTCTGCAACATCCGCAGCATCTTCAATGGCGGGGTTCGTATTGGGATTGTCTACACTCACATCATTGGGAGTGTTAAATAAAGGAATAGAAAACGAAGCATTCTGCTGCGTGATATTTAAGGCAAAGGCATCAAAGATGAAGCCTGGAGATATGTCGTTGTTAGGTAAGAAAGGATCGATGCCATTGAGCTGTAAGTTTGACCCACCAAAGCCAGGATCAAACCGATTAATCGAAGAAGTCTCATTAGCGCTCAGGACCACTACAGTACCTTCTGGTGGTGGCGCTTCGTCGAGAGTAAATCTAAATGTAACCAGTGTTCCTTCAGTTTCAATCGCGACATCCTGCTCGATATCAAAGCTCACTTCGACAAAGCTGCCCTCATAGCTCCGCTGGAGTGCTTCAGAGAAAATGACGTCTGTTTTAACAGTGCCCAGTTGAGTATCTAGTTTCCAGTTGGGCTTACCATTAACTAAGCCTACTCGCTGATCAGAGGCGGCAATGTTTGCGCCTGTGAGCTGTTGCAACTGCTGCAGGAAGAATGTGCCAAAAACACCTTCACCTACCTGACAGCCGTAGAGCAACAAATCAGCGCCATTTAAGACGTTTGCCCACTTTCTTAGCTGACTTTCGTAGTAGCTAAGCGTTGCAATGCTGAGTTTGACATTACCTAAATGCAAGCAACCTGGCTCACCGTGAGAAACAAGATGAAGACTGGTAATTGGCTGGTTTGTCTTGTTGTAGGTTGCTAAGGCTTCTGTAATTTGTTCAATGCCGTCTCTTGTGGCGTCTAGAACCAGTGTGTTGGCATTTTCGGGCAAATCCGCCCTCAGTGATGGCAGATTATCAACACCCGCGTCCAGAATAACGAGGGTTGTTTGGCAGGTCGTCACTTGACCAACGGGCTCGCTTAGTCGAGTCGCTGAATCAACAGTCGTTAAAAGCATGGCGTAAATTCCTGAAGGATAATTAAAAAAGACAAACGGTGACTAGCTCATCTATTCACCGTGGTAGAAGGGAGATGACTTATCCCACTAATTAAATAGAAAATCCATGTTTATGGAGGTTGGTTATCTTCTGCACTAAAAGCGCCTATATAGGCACCCCGAATACTTAGGAGGAATCAAACCACTCAATCCTGAAAATTTTCATAAGGACGAACAACAAAAAATGTAGACAAAGAATCAAAGACTAGGTTCATAGCCTTTGGGCATGCACTCGCTGAATATCAACGCTGCTATCAGCATTCATAAAAAGAATGAGCCTACCCTAGGGGCAGACTCATTTGGAATAGCTAGCTCAACTCATCTAGAGCAAATCGAGCGCTTAAAACCGTGGCCTTGTCTTTGGCTGGGTCTTGCCCTTCAAATAGAATATTGAATTTATGATTAGAGGCTGCGATCGCCGGAAGGGTGACTTGAAACATGAGGATACGTGAGTGGGGCTGGGGGCTAATTGAGAGGGTTGTTGAAAAAATCTGAAGTGAGTGTGGAAGTTGAATGAGAAGCAGAAGATCACATTTGAAGTCTTCTGAATGGTGCTGGGGTGACGAAACCGCCTAGAGGCACCGCCAGAAGGACACGCTGTTTAGTGCGTATAAATTAGTGAGTACAAAAAGTGATGACAATCAGCCACACTGCTAATAGTCAACCTTTATTGATATTCAATATTATTAGTATATTCTCTGCAACCCTGATATGAAATTTTGATGTGCGATCAATAAAACAACCGTACGATGCCTATACAGGCCATATAAAAAGCTCGCCTTCAGATATATATCGTAAAACTTCCGTCTTACTCAGCTATCTAATCTAAGCTTTTATTAATATTCACTCTCAATAGTAAACGAAAATGGTTCATAGAATTGCAAACGTTTGCAATTTTGAATAAAAAAATAGCAGAGGGCGGTGACCCTTTGGTGTCTCTGTAGCGAATAAACCCCAAAAATAGGGAACGGTTATAGCCTGTACCGAATGCATCCGGTACAGGCTAGTCATTTGGCCTGCTGCCTTGTAAGGCCTTTAACCGAAAAACTGTACCTCAGCCAAATGACAAAGGCTATAGACTTATCGTTTAAGACTGATTGCTTCAAGTGTGATGTTGCTGGAGAAACTAAATGAGCACGACAGTTAACCTAGTGAACTACGCCTCAAATAATCGAAGTGCATTTAGCTGTGGGCTTTGGTTAGCCCTTCAACTGCTATTGAGTGCAGGATTTTTACTTTCCCGTCCGGCAGCTGCTCAATCTGAATCGCCTGAATTTTCTCAATTACAACAAACCTTGGAAAATCACGGTTTTACGATTACATTAGCGCTCCCACCGCAGCGAGGGAGCTATGGATTGCTACAGGTCTCAACCCGTACTATTTGGGTAAATCCTGTTGTTTTTGATTTGGAAATTGCTGTTCCTACTTTGGTGCATGAAGCTGTTCATGCGGCGCAGCTCTGTAATGGTGCGCGTAGTGGGACAGCGGATACTCCGATGCCGCTCAATCTGGGCTTAACACCCTATGCTGGAGCCTATCGCCTGTACACGCGCTACACAGGCACCCGTCGCACACTAGAAACGGAAGCTTACACGATACAGGCTAGAGCCGATCGAGTAGAATACGTCACTCACTTGTTGAACAGCCGATGTTGAACAGCCGATGTTGACCGTCAGCTGTTCAAAGCTGCAATAAGCTTAGCCGCCATAGAAAAATCTACGGCAGCTGAGCATATCACAAGTTAAATCAAAGCCATCGCTGCTTCTGGGTTTGAGACGTCTAATACAGTTGTGAAAAGATCTACACCGTCTAACGAACTGGCCTGTACGCCGCTAAGAATTGCTAGGGTTTCGCCTGTATCAACGAGGCCCAAAACAGTGTCGTTGTTATCTTCGATCAGGGCAACATCTACTTCACTCAGTTCGCCTTCAATCAGGCCAATGCGATCTACGCCGACTTCAAAGTCCATGATAGTGTCGGTGCCGTCACCACTACCAAAGACAAAAATATCGCTGCCGCTGCCGCCCGAGAAGTTATCGCCAACGAGGATGTCGTTACCCGTGACGCCCATGATGATGTCGTCACCGTCGTCACCCCAGATAAAGTCATCGCCTGCGTCGCCGCTGAGGATATCGTTGCCGGATTTGCCGCCAATGCGATCGCTCCCTTCCCCACCAAAGATAATGTCATTGCCGCCTGCTTCACCATCCTGAGGAGAGCGGTCATTGCGATCGCCGCGTAGGATGTCATCGCCATCGCCGCCTGTGATGATGTCGTTGCCGAGACCGCCTGCAACGGTGTCGTCGCCAGCGAGGGCGTTGATGGTGTTGCCGGTGGCATCGCCGAGGAGGGTGTCGGCAGTGTCGGTGCCAGTGATATCGCCTGTTGGAGGAGGCGTGGTGGCTGAGTCGAGAGTAGCCGTGAGTTCGTATTCGCCGAAGTAAACGCCAATCTCTGGGAAAAACCAACCACTTTCAGTCTCTTCGTTAGGATTAGTAGAAGGATCGTAATCACGATTTCCAAGCTGACTGACACCCACGTAGTAAGTCCCTGCGGACTCAGCAGTGAACTCCAGATAGGGATCGCGACTGAACTCTTCGTCGGGTGCTGCTCCATTATTTACCCTAGCTAACTCGTTACCTGAGCCGTCAAACAAACGCAGTTCGGAGTCTAGGCGTTGCTCTACACTTCCATATCTAGGAGTTACTTCAAATGGAATTGAATCAACGTCTAGCTTGATAGTATCTCCTGCTTCTAGGTCAAAGCTGTAAAAATCTACGTCTTCGGTAGGGTCTACGTTTTCACCTACAGGCGCATCATTACCAGGTTCATCATCTGCAAGAGCAGCAGTAACTGTAGCCGTAGTATTAAAAGAATTGAGATTGAGATTGAGCGCTTCAGAAATCGTGTCGTTAGCAGCAAATTCTTCGGTAGGTGAAGGAACTTGTTCGGGAATATCTACCAGGGTAACTACTGCTTCAGGAGCATCGGGATCGATTTGGTAGTCTTCGCTTTCAATCAGAGAGAAAGTGGCTGTTTCTACTTCTTCTGTTTCGTTGTCTGGTAGTGGAGGAAGTTCGACTGTAGCTGTAGCGTCGCTAATATTTAAGGAGAAACCTGTATCGGTAATTTCAACAATCTCTCCTCCTGTTACCGTAAACGCAGACGCATTGAATTCTGATAAGTTGTCGGCATTAACTGTTACTTCAACACCCTCTGCGGGTGGGTTAGCAGTGAGGTTAAACGTAAGTAAACCTGCTGTATTATCTGACTCAACTGCAACAACTTCTTCACTACTCAAGCTAACTTGAAGAACGGAATCTGGATTGTCAGCAATGGTGAAGTTAACTTCGCCAGCGTCTTCATCGATTGTATACAGAGGCGTTTCTTGCAACGCAAAATTATAGCTTTGTAGACCTTCATCAAACGGATCTTCAAAAACAGGCAATGTAATAGACGCTTCTTGCTCTGTTACTTTGAAATAGAAACCGCTAAAGTCGAAGTTCGCGGATGGATAAACGCCTCCAGCCACTTCACCATCAAGCGCTTCAAACTGTGGCAGAATGCTTGCTGAGTCGCTTTTGACATGAATCAGTACGCCTTCTTCTGGCGGCGCTTCACTTAAACTAAAATTAAGAGTCGTTTGAGTACCTTCAGATTCGATTAGCACATCTTCACTAATCGATATACTCACTTCAGGAATGACGCTAGGTTCTGGTGCTTGTTCTACGCTATCGTAGAAAGTTGGTGTTACTTGGTTTTCGGTTGCCGATACGCCATAACCATCACCCCCTTCTAGGAAAAATGTAACCTCTTCTGGCCCATCGGTTTCAGGACTCGGTTCTAAACCGTTTGGGCCAGGTTCTACCAATTCTCCTCTTTGAGGCGTTCTGAGATTTAACGGAATGGTAGCGACTGGCTCAAACAGCCTTACCTGAAACCCAGTTTCTCTGCCCGTGTCATCGGTAACAATATCAACAAACTGATTGCCAGGAATAAAGGGCGGGTTAGCTAGGGTGCGAACGCTGAAGTAATCTCGAAGATAGCTATCGCTATTAACAGTGACTAAGAGACCTTCTTCAGGAATCTCGCCCTCCGCCGTCACCACCAAATTTAAGATTGAGCCTTGCCGAGGAAATCCTTCTATCAAGCTACCGCCAATAACATCATCACGATTGATTTCACCAGCTAAAGCGGCTGGATCGAAAAAATCGGCATAGGTCGCAGCAGTGAAGTTTAAGGAAACAGTCGGTTCGTTCCCCTGTGCCAAATCAATGGTTTCAGGCGGTGTGTTATTGCTGCGATCTCTTTGTTCGGCCAAGAGAACGGGGTTGTCTGGATTAAGCGTGAACTTCAATTCATATTCAGCAGAGCCTGGATAATCGGTAAATGACTGTCCATCTCCAGTGCCAGGCATCAGAGGATCGTAAGCTAGTCCATTCAAAAATTCAGGTGCGGCTATTCTTTGAGTTAGGCCGTTGCGAAATTGGCTAATTCCTGCATAGTAAGTGCCATCAGCAGGCGCTTTAAATTCAATGTATTGGTCGAAGCTGACAAAAATTTCTCCTGGAGCTTGTCCAGCACCATTTGCGACGAGTTCATTGCCCTCATCATCAAACAACCTGACAGTCATATATCCGCCGAAGGGGTCATCTTCTGGGAAATCAATGATGGCAGGATTGTTTCTAAACAAACTGTCATTGTCAATCGCGATGACATCGCCTGCTTGAAGATCGAATTTATAGAAATCTACATCCTCACTTTGATCGATGTAAGTGAAGCTACCGTCTGTATTTTGATAGCGATTGCCGATACTAAATCCAAGGGTGTCATTGATGGTAACTTCTGGATTGTCAGGGCTAAGTTCGACGTCTCTAGCTAGCGGAATAATGTCGTTGCGGTTGCTCGTGTTAACAGGAAGCTCATCCGCAGTATCCACCAGCGTAAATTCACCACTGCTAAAGTCCGAATTCACCTCATAGCTAGCACCCGATTCCAAACTAAAGCTCGCCGTTTCTAATCCCTCAGTTTCTCCATCATCTGCAATGGGCAAATCCACCAGTACTGTAAAGTCCGTCAGCCGGATATCAAACCCATCGTCTCGAACGTCAACAATCTCGCCGCCTTCCGAGACGTTGATGGCATCTAGGTCAAACTCACCCAGTCCCGGCGCACTCACCGACACCAACAAGCCCTCTTCCGGAATCGTCGCATTCGTCACGTTGAATACATGCGCCGATACCGTGCCCTCTTCTTCCACCAAAAAGTCCGGCCCCGTATTCAAGCTTACCAGCGGCAGACCAGATGTAGGGGGTTGTGTGGGCGGCTCTGTCGGTGGCTCTGGTGTATCTGTTAGCTGACTGGCATCATCAGCAAACAGCACCGTACTGCTCGCTGCATTCGGGTCAATTGTGTAGTCGCCCAGCGTGCCAACATCAGCTAAGTCTTGTGGTTCTACCTCCGTTGTTAGCGTAAGGGCTGCTTCTACCAGGCCATCAAAAGTTGCTGGCAAAAACGTATCCGGCTCAGGATTGTCGAATACATCAATGGTGAAGCTAGCGGTCGTTGAGCCTCCGTCGATAGTGAGAAAGAAGCCGGAGTTGTCAAAATTAGTACCCAGCAGATTCGGATTGATATTTTCTACGGTGGGATTGCTAATGAAGCTAACTAAATCTAATCGATTGACGATTTGCTCTACTTCGCTATCGACATACACCTTCAGCCCACCTTCGGGCGCAGGTTCATCAAGATCAAAGCGGACGGTCAGGGCTGTGCCCTGATCTTCGACGAGGGCGTTGAGGTCGCCGTCAAAGTTAGTCGAGGTAGAAAGGGATACTTGGGGCATTACTTTGTAGTCTCTATTACTATTTTTAGATTCTTTGGGGCTTATCAGGTCACAACTATGCTGCTGAGATGTATAAGCAAACACTAGCTAGCTCTGTGAGAAACCTTCTTTGCAAGCGATCACTATAAGGTTTTGAGAAAACCTTATAGTGATCGCTTTTTATTAGGAATGGAACTCAATAACACAGTCAAACAAACCATACTACGAGCCAGTTGCTTCATAAGGCGGAACACCGTCTCTAAGAGAAAAATCACCGTCTCGGAGAGAATCAAGTTAAGATCTTTGCTAAGAAGCGACCAGGATTACCGTGTCTGACAGACGCTCGTCTGTTTCTACTCGTTTGTGACTTGACATTCAATGACACCCTTCTGAGAAGTATGACTATCTCCATAACTGAAAAAGAATACTTAGAGCAGTTTCAGGCAGCAGACAAAGAACAGCTATATTACGATGAGTCAGATAAGCAAGATGTTCTCTTAAAACACAATGGAAAAATTGCAACGGGGTGGAAACGACGTATTCAACTACGAGGAATATTCCTGCTTATTGAGGAGTCAGAAAACCACGATCAAGTTCTGATAGATATGCCCGAGAGTAAAAGACTGTTGAAGTGGCACTTTATGCTTTCGGGTGAGCAACAGAGTATTCAGTGCTTCTCTCATAAAAAGAATTGCTTTTCCATGGGTGCGGGGCGTTACGTTACGTATGGCAGCGGTCTGACTGGAGGTGTTGAGGATTGTTCAGATAGAGAATCTTTCCTTGAAGTTACGGTTGGCATGCAGCCCGAAGTGCTGAGTTCCTTTGTAGCCGATTCAGAAGGAGAACTTCCTAAAGCTTTTGGACATTTAGTGAAGGGGTATGATACAGCTTGCTATATGAGACTGGGAGAAACGCAGCCCGTGATGAAAACGGTGTTGCAACAAATCATTCAGTGCCCCTACAAGGGCCTAACTAAGCGCATGTACCTAGAAGGTAAAGCAACTGAGCTAATGGCACTGATGCTAGAAGAAGAAGCCGCCGTTCAGCAAAAAGACTTCAAAACTGCGCTATTGCAGCCTGACCAACTAGACCGTGTTTATTATGCCAAAGAGATTTTGTTGAAAAACTTGAGCCATCCACCTTCTTTGATGGCGCTCGCTCGCCAAGTCGGCATGTGTGACTATAACCTCAAACGGGGCTTCAAAGCAGCTTTTGGTACGACGGTCTTTGGCTATTTGCGCGATCGCCGTCTAGAAAAAGCACAGCAGCTACTGCTAGAGCAGAAAATGACGGTTACTTCTGTAGCACGGGTAGTGGGTTATAGCAGCCCTACCTCTTTTACTGCGGCCTTTAAGCGTAAGTTTGGTGTCAGTCCGAAGGCTTATCAAATCTCAGAAAGAAAGTAATCACTCATGAAATAATCAGGTTCACGACTCACCTTTTTCTGTTTTTTTAAGTAGACGAAGCCGAGGCATTCTAAATCCGATAATGCCGACTAGCAGCATAGCGATCGCACATCCCACATAAAACAGCGCATATCCTGCTCCTGCTCCCGTTCCAAAAATAGACACCAACAAAGATTGCCACAAACTGGATGGCTGCACCGCAGACTCAACAGACTGTTCTTGAAACCATGCCTCTAGTGCATCGCCTAATACCCCACCTAAGAGCACCACAGCCATATCCAAAACATCATCCACCACTGCCCGTGCTGCAAAGACTCGCCCTTGCAGGTTAAGGGGTGTTGCCGCCATCCAAAGGGCAGTTTCTGATGCTCCTAGCATTGGAAAGTTGAGCGATGAGCAAAACTGCGCCGGTATCCAAACCGGTAGCCCCTGCCCTAAGCCGAATCCTATTTTGGCAAGCCCTGCCCCTATAAAGCCCAGCAGCAGTCCTTTGTGATTTTGCCTGAACCCGCCCCAGATAGTGAGGGCGATCGCGCCTAAAATCCCACCGAATCCCGAGGCTGTCGCGATCGCACCCAACGCACCCGAGCTGCTATCCGTACGAGATAGAATCATCGGGTCGTAGACCGTGCCGCTCAACCCATGAACCGACCAAAATGAGACCGTGACAATGAGCAGCGTTCTGAGACGCTGCGAGCGCCAAACATAGCGAATGCCAAAGGTAATATCTGCCCACAGCGTCCAGAGGTTAGCAGCGATATCTTTCCCGACTTTTCCGTCTGCGTTTGGGGCTTTGAGCGCTTTATGGGCAGGGGCGGCGGGGGCGGCTTCAGGTCGTGGGATGTGCAGCGCTGCTAAAACGGCGATCGCAATGAACAAAGCCACCAGATTGATAGGCAAAATCCCGTCTAATCCCACGATGGGATACAGCATTCCAGCCGCCGCAGGCGCGATGATACCGGCACCATAGCCAGTCGCCGACTCCATGCTGTTCGCCCGCGTGTAGTTTGGCGGCGCGACTAGCAGCGCAACAGATGACTGGTAAGCAATCCAGCCACACTTCTCAAATCCGCTCCTGGCAAAGGCCAACGCATACAGGTGCCAAATAGCGAGATGCCCACTCAAATGCAGTATCAGCATCACCAGCGTCGAACTCGCCGTAGCGATTCTACTCAGCATCATCAGGGACTTGCAGCCAGCACGGTCGATCAAAATCCCCGAAGACAAAGACGCCACAACACGCGGCAGCTCATAAAAAAAGCCGGTTAGTGCCAGGGCTGTCGCTGAACCAGTGAGGTTCCAGACCCAAAGCGTGATGGCAAAATCTGTCATGCGATCGCCGATAGCAGCGACTAGACGGCTCAGCCATAGGAGTGTAAAGCTTCTCAAGTGACGACAGGTAACAGCCCTACGATGGTACAGTGCCTGTCAACTTGTCTGTCAATTTGCAACATTTGCAAGTTTGGAAGGGATGCGATCGCCTCTCTACGCGCCAGCACCACTATATCGTGCTGCAAATCTTAAGCTACGATTAGGCTGTAGATGGTAAGTGAGGGTTCAGTCGATGAGTCTTGTCCTAGAGCGAGAATCTCCTCCACTTCGTGAGGAAGAAACAGGTGCAGTGCGAGTGGGCAACTCAAACGTCCTGCTAGAGATTGTGATTAGAGCCTTTCAAGACGGAGCCTCCCCCGAATCCATTGTCAACCGATACGACACCTTGTCCCTATCCGATGTTTACAACACGGTGGGCTATTACCTCCGGCACGAAGACACTGTCGAAGCTTATTTGGCAAAAAGAGCGCAGCAGGCTAAGTCTGTAAGGCGGCGCTTGGTTGCTCATCAGCCCGATACAAGCCTTATCCGCTCGCGCCTGTTATCTCGGCAAAGATCTGAGTAACCAGTATGCTGAGTTTGCTGAGCGACGAGAATTTCAACGGTGATATTGTTCGAGGTTTGCGACTTCGTCAGCCTAACCTTGATCTAGTGCGGGTTCAAGACGTTGGCCTTCAAGAAGTGGACGATCCAGCAATCTTGGTCTGGGCTGCGGAGCATGACCGTATCCTACTGACTCATGACCGGGCGACAATGCCAGACTTTGCATATGAGCGTTTAGTCAGAGAAAAGCCAATGCAGGGAATGTTTGTGATCAACGATCAAATGTCCATTCGGAGAGCAATTGACGAGTTGCTGCTGTTGGTAGATTGTAGCAAACAGGAAGAATGGGAAGGCATTGTGCTGTATTTACCACTGTAAAAAGTGTAAATAAGAAAATCCGGCTGTTCTTTTGTGAAAAGGAGCGAGCCGGATCTATGGTTCAAGTTTGTCTATTGTCTATTACCTATACAATTGCAAGTGCCTCTTCTACATTCGACACATCAGCAACCGTCTCAAAGCTGCTTTCGCTCAATGCCGAAGCCTGAACATTGTTCAGGATAGCGAGTGTTTCGCTAGTACTCGCAACACCCAGTAGTGTGTTGTTGCCGTCCTGCGTCAATGTCAGGTCAGCAAACAACAGTTCACCTTCGACGAGGCCGATGCGATCTGTACCGACTTCAAAGTCGAGGATAGTATCTGTTCCATCGCCGTTGCCGAAGACGAACAAGTCGCTGCCGCTGCCGTTGGAGAAGTTGTCGCCGACGAGGGTGTCGTTGCCCGTGACGCCCATGATGATGTCGTCGCCGTCGTCGCCCCAGATGAAGTCGTCGCCTGCATCGCCGCTGAGGATGTCATTACCGGACTTGCCGCCGATGCGGTCGTTGCCGTCACTGCCAAAGATGATGTCGTCGCCGCCCATGATGTTGTCTTGAGGGGAACGGGTGTTGAGGTCGCCACGGAGGATGTCGTCGCCGTTACCACCGGAGATGATGTCATCACCGAGGTCACCGAAGAGGGTGTCGCTGTTGGCGGTGCCAGTGAGCATGTCGTTTCCTGGGGTGGGAGTGCCTGAAGGCGGTTGAATATCGCCTTCGGTGAGGGTGGCAGTGAGTTCGTAGGGACCGACATGTACACCGACCTCTGGGAACGTCCAACCGCTACCGCTTCTCTCGACAAAGGGATCGTAGTTGCGGTTACCTAGTTGACTAACACCCACATAATAGGTGCCTGCTGAATCAGCAGTAAACTCTAAATACGGGTCGCGGGAAAACGCTGCACCGGGGGCTGCACCGTCGTTATTAGTAGCCAGCTCATTACCGTCTGCGTCGAACAAGCGCAGTTCGGTGTCAGGCTTTTGCAGCATTTCTAGCAAAGCAGGGTATACCGTAGGTCTGAAATCAATCTCCAGAAACGAAACTTCTTCTGTGTCAATGTCTAGGCTGACGCTTTGACCAGCTTCTAGATTGAAGGAGTAGAAATCAACGTCTTCAGGTAAATCGACAAAGCTTTCATTAATTGCTCCACTGATGGAGACAGAAGGACTATCAAAACTCAAACCCAAAGTATTGGCTTCGAGTAAGGTACTGTTGCCTTCGACTTCTTCGGACACCGCAAGCTGATCTAAGGTTTCGACTACAGCAAAAGTCGCTTCAGTTGCTGCTGCGTTGATTTCGTAGGTATCACTCGGCTCTAAGGTAAAAGTAGCGATTTCACTGCCTTCGTTGGTATCATCTTCGAGAACGGGTAGGCTAATAGTTGCTTCCCGTTCGGTGATTGTCAGGTCAAAACCATCGTCTCGTACCTCGGCAATGATGCCACCTTGCACTTCAATCGCGTCTAAGTCAAAATCATCTAAAGAAGGCGCACTAACGCTCAAAGTTAAGCCCTCTTCTGGTGGGGGCGCACTAAGACTAAAGGTATGAACGCTAACCGTGCCTTCTGCCTCAATCAAAACAGCGTTGTCCTCATCTGCCTCTTCGTCATCTGCCTTGATAGAACCCGTCAAGCTCACTTGAATTTGTGAATCGGGAATATCGGCAATGGTAAAGTTAATTTCACTGGCAGACTCGTCAATCGTATAGCCCTCCTGTGGTTGTAGAGCAAAGGTGAGAGCGATAATGCCTTCTTGAAAATTCTCTGGAGGCAGATCTAAACCGACGCTTAGTTCATCAAAGACTGAGAGGGTAATCGTAGCTGTCTGCTCGGTGATATTGAAAAAGAATCCAGAGGAATCACCATTTGGAACTGGAAAATCGCCCCCGCTAATCTCAGCTTCAAGAACATCAAACTGACCAAGAACACTGCCGACAACAGTATCGTCCTCGCTATCTATAAATATAGTTGTACCTTCTGCGGGTGGTGGCTCGGATAGCGTAAAGGTTAGGGTGGTTTCAGTTCTTTCTGACTCAATTAGCTCTGTTTCGCTGACGGTTACGCCTACTTCAGGAACCATGTCGCTGCCGCCAATAGATGCGGGGACATCTTCTAAGGAGTCGTAGTAAGTAACTTCTGTTGTACCCTCATTGGGAGCAATTTCATAGCCTTCCCCTGGCTGTAGGAAGAAAGTGACATCCTCCGCTCCATCCGTTTCTAGAGGTTCAAATACCTCAAATACATTTCCTTGAAATCTTGGAACGAAGGATACAGGATTGGCTGCTTGGTAGTTAAGGGTCATTAGAGGTTCCTCAATTAAGAGGCGAATTCCTGTAGGAATACCGTTTTCGTCGTAAAAAGCACCCAGAGATTGACCACCGATTGTGCTGGGAAGACTGCTCTGACCTATTAGCGAAACATAGTCAAATAGATTGACGTTACTGTTGAGGACAAATTCAATTCCCTCTTCAGGAATTTCGCCCTCAGACTCAATCGTAAAATTAACACTAGAAATTCCACCAAGTTCTACATATTCCACTACTGCCCTGGTGAAATTTCCCGCACTATCTACAGTGGTAGGGTTAGCAGTCAGGGAAAGAGTAGGCGGATTGGTAACGTTGGGATTACTCACAGGAGGAGTTGGTGTTCCAACCGCGCGCGGATTATCCTCTGTCAGCAAATCTATCTCGATATCGTAATTTCCAAACCAAGTTCGATTACCATTGCCCGAACCTGGTGTAAAAGGATCAAAGACCGGTGGCGGTGTGTCCTCAGCTTCTATTAAGAAGGTTTCCACATTATTGTAAGAACCAACGGCTACATAATAAGTACCGTCTTCAGGGGCAGTAAACTCTAAGTATCTATCCGTTTCATTTTCATCGAAAGGTCCGACACCGCCAAACAGCTTATCTGGCGCAGCGGGAACACGTTCAAAGCCGCCAACGCCATAATCTATAAGCCGATTTCCTTCGGTATCAAATATGGTCATAGCCAGCGAGAGACCATCACCAAAGCTGTTGGGATTGGCTACGTTATCAAAAGTTTCAACGGTAATCGTATTACCGGCACTCAATTCCACTTCGTAAAGATCGGCATCCTCGCTGTAGTCGATATATTGGTAGGTGCCATTTGGGTTAAGGTAACGGTTCCCAATACCAAAATAGACAGTTGTACTACCAGAGAATGAGGGATTCTCAGTGCTGATTTGAGTATCAACTGCTGTTGGAATAGTGTTGTTAGGTTCGCTGATTACGCCTCGCGGAATATCCGCCTCCGCATCCACCAGGTTAAAAGTATTGCTACTGTACTCCTCAACAATTTCATAACCCTCTCCCGCAGCCAAACTAAAGGTAGCCGTTTCCCCAGCTTCAGCTTCTCCATCATCCGCAATGGGCAGGTTTACCAGGGTGGTGTACTCCGTCATCCGCAGATCAAACCCGCCGTCGCGCACTGCTTCAATCTCGCCACCCTCGACCGAGATGACTGCCAGGTCAAACTCGCTTAGGTTGGGCGCATCGACTGAGACGACTAATCCACCTTCAGGAATCACCCCGTTCGTTGCCAAAAACGCATGGGCGCTGACTGTTCCCTCCTCTTCAACCAGGTAGCCTGGCCCGGTAAACAGGCTCACCTGTAGTCCGTCAGATATATGTGGATTGGGCGGCGTCGGTGGCTCTGGCGGTTCTGGCGTATCCGTCAGCTGGCTAGCATCATCCGCAAAGATCACCGTACTGCTGGCCGCAGCCGGGTCAATGGTGTAGTCGCCGACACCAGTAATGCTGCCCTGGTCTTCTGCGGCGATTTGGTCAGCCATGACTAGAGAAAATACGGCATCCACCCGACCATCAAAGGTCTCAGGTGAAAAGGTATCGGGTTCAGTATTGTCAAACACATTCAGCGTCACTGTGGCAAAGGTAGCACCTTCGGTGATCTCAACCGCCAGCCCCGAGTTATCGAAGTTGGTTTGGGTGGCCAACAGGTTAAGGTTTTCGACCTGCGGGTTAGAGATCGCATCCGGCAAATCTAGCCGATTCAAAATTTGCTCAACTTCACTATCGATATAGACCTTTAGCCCGCCTTCGGGCGCTGGCTCATCTAGATCAAAGCGGATAGTCAGGGCAGTGCCTAAATCTTCAACCAGCGC
Source organism: Cyanobacteria bacterium J06634_5 (assembly GCA_039820525.1). Taxonomy (GTDB): domain Bacteria; phylum Cyanobacteriota; class Cyanobacteriia; order Phormidesmidales; family Phormidesmidaceae; genus Phormidesmis. The sequence continues at coordinate 32,687 of JBCBPY010000036.1, read as the reverse complement.
GTTGAGGTCGCCGTCAAAGGTAGTGGTAGTAGACAGGCTAACTTTTACCATTATTGAAACTCCGTATGGGTGGTAATCCTGCAGTGATGCAAATCGATGTCAATAGAAGGGACATCTACTCCCTGATCGAGCGTGACAGATATACCTCCTCCGTCTCCGGCACATCCCCTGATAAGCAGCGACTGAGCAAAACTAAGCCCACAGTCAGAAATTAGATCAGGAGTTTTACTTCACCGAATACGTTTTGAAGTTTGAGCTGTGCAGCTTCGCTCCTCGTCCCTTTAGTCGAGCCTCGTTGGCATCACTAATGAGATAAGTTCTCAGCAATCATACGGAGTTTGAAATTTCTTTTTCGATCCCAGACGGATTATTTTCGATCCCAAACGGATTATTTCTGGCGCGATTTTTGGTACGCCTTAGGCCCCAAACCAAACCGTTTGTGAAAGGCTTTGGCAAAGGCTCCGACGCTAGCGTAACCTATCTGATGAGCGACTTCGGCAACTGTGTAATCTTGCTCTGCTAGCAGTTGCTGAGCCAGCTTTAGACGATGCGATCGCAGTTCACCAAACACCGTTGTACCAAATGCCTGACGAAACCCTTTCTTGAGCAGAAAATCATTTAGACCTGCTTGACGGGCCAATGCTTCTAGCGAAGGCGGATTGCTTAAGTCGCGCAGCAAGATTTCTTTGGCATAGTGAACCCGTTCTAGCTGCTCGGGCTTGAGAGCGCCTTGTTTAACTTCTCCCTGCTGAATGGCGATCTCATGATCTAGCACCAGTGCTATCAACTCTATAACTTTGCTTTCCAAATAAGCCCGCTTAACTAAACCCTTATAAGGACAATTTAAAATCTGTTGCAGGACGTTAGTCATCATTGAGTTAATATCTCCAGACCGAATGTACTGTTCCTGGCTTGGAGTTTTGATTAAATGCTGAAGATTTATAGGTAGTTCTCCTTCTGGAGATGGGACAAAAGAACGGAGTATTGATGGACGAACTCTAATGAAAAGGTGGCAATAGGGTTCTATATCTGACTCGTCAACAATGCCATGAGGACACAGGCCGTTACTGTTTAATAGATACTTTCCAGCAGTACGCGGAAATAAAATTTCACTAAGGGTAGAAGGAACTATTAACAGTCCTCTGCCTGAAAGCGTAAAAATACAGGTGATGAAATGACCTTCGTGCTCAGGCTCGTTTAAGATCAGGCGGCCAACGGGTTGGTGGCGATCGATTGATAGCTTGATGCCTTCTCTCAACTGAATTCGTCGACTCCATCCACGAGAAAAGCAGGCATCAAATTTGTAGGTAAGATCTAACTCATCAGAAGCGTCCCACTGTAGTTCCTCTTCATCGGCTTCCTGAAATTGGCTATCAAACTCGTCCATCGTCACTTTGATAGTCATGGCGATTAGTCAGGTAAATAGGTGGGTTGAATCTTTTGTAGGATGAGTTAGCAATAGCGTAACTATTGCGGGCATTCGGTTGCGGTTTTCAACCGCAACCGACGTCTATTTGCAATTTAATAACGCCTACCTATTTAACGCTCTTCAATGACTTTCGCTGAATGATAAACGCATCAACCATTTTACGTGTATCCATAGAGTATCCATTGGAAAGAGAGTAAACGAAAACTCAATGTTTTAGCTTTCCTCTGCCTAGAGTCATTGAAGAGCGTTAACAAGTAACGGGTAACAGAGCACCTCAAAAATCAACCGAAGATTTGCAAATTTTGCAAATCCAGCCCTATCATTGCGGCACTCCCCTTGATTTTACAAGATGCCCCACAAAGCCCTCACCCTCAGCACCACCCCCGAAGCCACCCAAACCACCCTCTACGACTACCTCCTCTCTGTCAGCCTGCGGGAACCTGAGGTCTTTCACCAGCTTCGGCAAGAAACTGCTGAACATCCCGATTGGGACATGCAGATTGCACCAGATCAGGGGCAGTTCATGGCCCTTTTGCTTCAACTCATCGGTGCGCGCAACGTGTTAGAAATTGGCACCTTCACCGGCTACAGCACTCTCTGGTTGGCCTCTGCCCTGCCCGACGACGGCACCGTCATCACCTGCGACGTGGATGAAGAAGCGACCGACATTGCCCGTCGCTACTGGAAAAAAGCAGGCATGGATACAAAGATAGACCTGCGGCTCGCCCCTGCCACTGAAACCCTCGACCAGCTGCTAGCCGACGGGCAAGCAAGAACCTTTGACTTTATCTTTATTGACGCCGACAAAGCCAACTACGATCACTACTACGAAAAGGCGCTACAGCTCCTGCGCGATGGTGGGCTAGTGGCGGTCGATAACACCCTCTGGTTTGGCCGTGTGATTGATCCAGAATCTCAAGACGAAGCGACCGTTGCCATTCGATCGCTAAATCAAAAGATTCATCGGGATCAGCGTGTCGATGTAAGTATGGTGGCGATCGCAGACGGACTGACCCTGGCTATCAAACGGGGGAATCGCTGAAAAACTTAACCACTAAGAGCTTCCACTAATAACCTCATAGGTGATGGGTAATAGGTTGCTGGCGCTCTGTTTTTTCCAATCCGCGCAGTGCTGGCAGCCGCCAGCTCAACACCCCCACCAAAAAGCAGATCATCGCACTGCCGGAAAATAGCAGCGCCATCCCCGCCCCTGGGCCTATGCCTACGATAGGGCCAAACACCGCCTGCATCGCTGCTGAAGACTGCATCGCCGGTTCAAAGACTTTATCGCTTAGCGGACCAGCCATAAATGTGATGGGCACGCTGACCAAGTCGTAAGTCAAAATGTGCGAGGCAAAGACCCTCCCCTGAACTGCTGCTGGCGTCGCCAGGGACCACAACGACATCTCCGATCCTAAAATCAACGGAAAGCTCATGGACGAGAAAAACTGTGAAGGCAGCCATACCGACAGGCTCTGCCCCAAACCAAAGACAATTTTTGCCAATCCTGCCCCCATAAACCCGGTCAACATGCCACTGACCCGCCGCTTCGGGCCACCCCAAAAGCTGATGAGTATCGCACTGGTGACGCCGCCAATCCCGGCCATAGAAGACACCGCTGCCAGCGCCTCTGAGCTACCGTCGGTGCGGGCGAGAATAAACGGGTCATAAATGACATCGCTGAGCCGCAGCGTGGCATGGAATAGAGTGGTGACTAAAAGGAGCGATCGCAACTGTGGCGAACCGAGCAAATATCGATAGCCAAAGCTCACCTCTTGCCACACCGTGGCGATGCGGCTGGACGTTTTCTCTACGGGAATCGCCTCCTCTGGGGGTGGCTGCGGAATCTGGAGCAGGGTAATGACGGTGAGACAAACCGCTGCAGTTGCTAGCTCAATGTACCAGAGGCTACCCAGCCCAATGATGGGGTAGAGCAGCCCTGCCAAAGGCGGCGCGACAATGCTGGAGGCGTAACCCATTGCGGTATCCATGCTGTTAGCGCGGACATACTGGTCAGGCCGCACCAGCATTTTGATGGAGGCACGGTAAGAAATAGAGCCAAAGCGGCTAAAGCCCCCGTTGATGAGAATGGTCACGTACAGGTGCCAAATGGCTAGCTGTCCTGCTAGGTAAAGCCCTAACAGCGCCAAGGTGCAAAGGGCCGCTACCAGTTTGCTCAGCAGCATTAAGCGTTTGCGGCTGGTGCGGTCCACCAGAATGCCCGCAAACAGAGCGGTGAATATGCGAGGGAGCTGGTAAAAAAAGCCCGTTAGCGTCAGCGCGGTAGCGAGGCCAGTTTGATCCCAGACCCAAAGGGTGATGGCAAACCAAGCCATGCGATCGCCTAATTCAGCAATCAGATAGCCCAGCCAGAGAACTGTAAACTTACGCAAGTATGAACGTGAGCAACGACACTGTGAGTGTACTGTGCCGCAAGTCTACACGCCCTGTTTGTTTTGATTAAACAAAGAAAGTGTCAGCAACCTCGAAACGCTCCAAGATTGCCGACAAAGGTTCAAGTTAGTCTGTCTGACGCAAGTTAAGGAGTTGCGCCTACTCCATAGCGAGCGTGTCTAGATCAGCGCCATGGCTTCCTCTGGATTAGAGACATCTGCAACTACAGTAAAACTGCTCTCTGTCAGGCTAGAGGCTTGTACATCGTTAAGCACTGCTAAGGTTTCACCACTGCTTGTGACGCCTAATAATGTATTGCTGCCATCCTGAGTAATTGTTAGGTCAGCAAAGGTGAGTTCGCCTTCGACTAGGCCAATGCGATCTATACCCACTTCAAAGTCAAGAATCGTATCCGTCCCATCGTCGTTACCGAATACGAATAGGTCGCTGCCGCTACCGTTGGAGAAGTTGTCGCCAACAAGAATGTCGTTGCCTGTGACGCCCATGATGATATCGTCGCCGTCATCACCCCAGATGAAGTCATCACCTGCGTCGCCGCTGAGAATGTCGTTGCCGGATTTGCCGCCAATGCGGTCATTGCCGTTGCCGCCGAAGATAATGTCATTACCGCCGGGTTCACCGTCTTGAGGAGAGCGGTCGTTGAGGTCACCACGTAGGATGTCGTCGCCGTCGCCGCCAGTGATGATGTCGTCGCCAAGGTCGCCGAAGAGGGTGTCGGAGTTGGCAGTGCCAGTGAGGGTGTCGTCGCCGGGGGTGACGGTGACTTTGGGGGGTTGGATGTCGCCTTCGGTGAGCGTGGCGGTGAGTTCGTAAGGCCCGAAAAAGACACCGACTTCTGGGAAGGTCCAGCCGCTACCGCTACGGGCAACGTTAGGGTCGTAGTTGCGATTGCCTAGTTGACTTACGCCCACGTAGTAAGTCCCTGTCGTTTCAGCAGTGTACTCCAGATAGGGGTCACGAGAAAATGCCTCACCGAGAGCAGCACCATCGCTGTTTGCAGCTAGCTCATTACCCTCCGCGTCAAACAGTCGTAGTTCCGTATCAGTTGTCTGAAGCACTGCCTCCAGCGCAGGAAATACTGTAAAAGGATTAGCCGCAGGTGCTGGTTCATCCGTGTCGATGTTTAGACTAACGGTTTGCCCTTCTTCTAAATTAAACGAGAAAAAATCAACATCTTCGGACGGATCAAGACCGTTTTCGGTTGCAACTGACGCATTAACAGAGATAAGGGAAGTATCAGAACTCAAGCCCAAGGCGTTGGCCTCAGCTATGGTGTCGTTGCCTTCGCTCTCTTCAGGCACACTTACATCGTTCAAAGCGTCAGCCAGAATAAAAGTTGCTTCAACCAACTGTTGGTTAGTTTCATAGTTTTCGCCAGGTTCCAGGGTGAAAACGGCAGTCTCACTACCTTCACTCACTCCATCATCAAGAATAGGCAATCTAATAGTTGCTTCCTGCTCGGTGATAGTAAAGTCAAAGCCATCGGAGCGCAGCTCGGAGATACTGCCACCTACTGTCTCGATCGCTTCTACGTCAAAGTCACTTAGAGAAGGCGCACTGACCCTAACTACTAATCCTTCTGCGGGTGGGGGAGCACCAAGACTAAAAGTGTGAACGCTAACTGTATTTTCCGATTCAATCAAGGTGTTGCTTTCTTCTTCATCCTCAGTAGAGCCAGTCAACAGTACCTGAAGCTGTGATTCTGGATTGTCAGCAATAGTGAGACTTACTCCACTAGCTTCGGGGTCGATAGTGTAACCCGCTTGAGATTGGAGAGCAAAGTCGATAGCAAGAATCCCCTCTTGAACGGCGAAGGGATCGACGGTGGGAACTGTCAGCTCATCAAAAACCGAAAATGTGATAGTAGCAGTCTGTTCAAGAACTGTGAAGAAAAAGCCAGAGGCATCACCATTAGGAACGGGGAAATTACCTCCTGTAATTTCAGCGTCTAAAACATCAAATTGACTGAGAATACTACCCACTGCTGGCTCTTGTTGGCTATCTAAATATATGAGTGTGCCTCCTGCTGGAGGTGGCTCTGACAGGGTAAAGGTAAGCGTAGTTTCGGTACCTTCGGTCTCGATTAGCTCTGTCGCGCTAATAGTCACGCCCACTTCAGGAACAGTTTCGCTCCCGCTGGTGGGCGGGGGAACATCAGCGACAGAATCGTAGTAGGTAACCTCTGCTGTTCCTGAATTTTGGGACACTTCATAGCCCTCTCCTGACTGTAGAAAGAAAGTAACTTCCTCTGCTCCATCAGTCTCTAAAGGCTCAAAAGCATCGATAACATTTCCCCAATTCGGTAGATAGAAAGCTGAAAAGTTAGCAGTTTCGTAATTGACGGTCATCGTTGGCTCTTCTATGAGTAAACGAATACCCGTTGGAATACCCTCTTGATTATAAAAAGCGCCTAATGACTGTCCCCCAATCGTACTAGGAAGATCACTTTGACTCAGATACGAAACATAATCAAATAAGTTCGCATCACTATTAAGAACAAATTCAACGCCTCCCTCTGGAATTTCTCCTTCGGCTTCAATCGTGAAGGTGACGCTTGAACGTCCGCCCTCTTCAACTCTTTCCACAACTGCATTAATAAAATTGCCATCAGCATCTGTAGTGTTAGGATTAGCGCTTAGGGACAGGGTCGGCGGGTTTGTAACGTCGGGGTTGCTGACAGGTGGCGTTGGTGTGCCTGTTTTGCGAGGATTGTCCTCTGTTAGCAAATCAATCTCGATATCGTAGTTGCCGAAAGACGCTCCACCACCTTGACCTGATCCAGGCGTGAGAGGATCGTAATATGGAGTGTTAGAATCCGAAAAGTTTAAAATTTGAGCATCAACACCGAAAGCGATGTAGTAGCTACCATCTTCAGGGGCAGTGAACTCCAGGTAAGTGTCCGTTTCATTTTCATCAAAAGGACCAGTCCCACCAAACAGTTTATCTGGTGCAGCCAGAGCATCAAATCCCCCAGTGCCATAATCTCGAAGCTGATTTCCTTCGGCGTCATATATTTGGTTGATCAGAAAAAGACCCACGCCAAATGAACTGTAAGGATCAGGGTTTGTATCGAAGTCAAAGGTTTCAACAGCAACTGTATCTCCTTCCTGCAATTCCACTTTATAAACGTCAACTTCCTCGCTGTAATCGACATATTGGTAAGTACCATCCTCGTTAAGATAACGGTTACCGATATCAAAATAGATGGACGTGCTGCCAGAAAAGGAAGGATTCTCAAGGCTAATCTGAGTATCAACTGCTTCAGGAATAACGTCATTAGGTTCACTAATTTTGCCTTGCGGAACATCTGAAGCCGTATCCACTAAATTGAAGGTACCACTACTGTAGTCGGAAATAATCTCATACCCATTTCCCACAGCCAAGCTGAAGCTAGCCGTTTCTCCTGCTTCTGATTCTCCATCATCCGCAATCGGCAGATTCACCAGGGTGGTATACTCCGTCATCCGCAGGTCAAACCCACCCTCACGTACCGCTGCAATCTCGCCCCCTTCTACCGAAACACCTGCCAAGTCAAACTCACTCAGATTTGGCGCATCGACTGAAACAACTAAGCCTCCTTCAGGAATTATCCCATTCGTCGCCAGAAACGCATGAGCGCTGACCGTTCCCTCATCTTCAATCAAGTAGTCCGGTCCAGTGAATAGGCTCACCTGTAGTCCGTCAGGCGTACTAGGCGGCATTGGTGGCTCTGGCGTATCTATTAGCTGGCTAGCGTCATCAGCAAAAATCACCGTACTGCTAGCCTCGCTTGGGTTGATGGTGTACTCGCTAATATCACTGATATCGCCTTGGTCTTCTGCATCAACCTCGTCCTGCGTCCGCAGCGACAGTGCTGCTTCTACCCGCCCATCAAACGTATCAGGCAAAAACGTATCAGGCTCCGGGTTGTTGAACACATTGATAGTGAATGTTCCAAAAGTAGCCCCTTCGTCAATAGTGAGGGCAAAGCCGGAGTTATCCAGGTTGGTGACAAAGCTAGCGAAGTCAATATTTTCTAGCGCGGGGTTGAAGGCAAACCCTGGTAGGTCGAGTCGATTGATAATCTGCTCCATATCGCTATCGACATACACTCTCAGCCCACCTTCCGGCGCAGGCTCGTCCAAATCAAAGCGAATGGTCAGGGCTGTGCCTTGGTCTTCGACCAGCGCGTTCAGGTCACCATCAAAGTTGGTGGAAGTAGACAGACTCACTTGAGGCATTATCACGAAACTCCGTAAAGCTTTTTGCTCCTATAGCAATGCAATGGGGCCTTAATAACCCGGCAAATTGCTCAATTACTAATAGGATAGATTCTCAGTAACTTTACGGAATTTTTGGGACTTGTTTTTATCCCAAACCGATTATTTTTTATCCCAAACCGAGAGTACTCTATTCTTAAGATTCTGTTTACCTATCTGCATGCTTTTTGATGTGCCTTTGGAGTAATGCCAAACTTGCGCTTAAATGCCTTTGTAAAAGACGGCAAACTGGCATAGCCCACACGATGGGCAACCTCGGTAACACTAATATCCTGTTCGGCCAATAGCTGTTTGGCGACTTCTAGACGGTGCGCTTGAAGTTGACCGAACACGGTTGTTCCAAATACCTGCCGAAAGCCCTGCCTAAGGGCAAAGTCATTTAGACCAGTTCTCTGAGTTAGTGATTCTAGAGACGGCGGATTGCTGAGGTCGCGTAGCAAAATTTCCTTGGCATAGCGAACCTTGTCTAACTGTTCAGGCTTGAGGAATGTATGTCTGTTTTTGCCTTGCCTAAGAGTGATCTCGTGATCTAACACCAACGCCACAAGCTCAATTGATTTGCTCTCTAAATAGGTTCGCTTCACAATACCCCGATAAGGGCAATTCAAAATTTGCTGTAGTACTTTGGTCATCATCGGCTGTGTCTCCCCACAGCGCATATAAGTTTCTTTAGTTGAGCAGCCAATCAAATGTTGAAGATTTTCAGGTAGCGCTTTTTCTAGAGAAGAAATAAAAGAACAAAGCGCTGAGGGAAGAATATAGACACCAACGAAAGAATAGGGTTTCGCACCTAGATAATTCGCATTAATTTGGGGTCGCAGTCCATTACCCATTAGGTAATACTTTCCAGTAACAACCGGGAACAGAGTTTCGCCGGACCTAAAAGCAAAGTTCTCCTGTCCATGTCCTGAGATTACGAACCAAAAGACAATATTTTTATACTCCATCTCGTAAAAGTTTACTGAAAAGCGCTCATGAGGATGATGGTGATCAATATATATGGAGAGCCCTTCTCTTAAGTCAATCTCTCGCTTCCACCCTTGCGAGAGTCGAGTGTCAAACTTATAAGTGATATCTAATTTATCTGAAGGGTCCCTCTGTAGCTGCTCTTCCTCAGCCTCTTGGAACTGTTCCCAAAATTCATCTCCGGTCAGCTTAATCGTCATAACAGTGGTTAGATATTGAGTAGTAGACGATAAGCTATGCTCTATAAAATCTACAGCGCTAGCATCGTCTGTGACTACCCCAAAGACACTCATACCTAATACCATCCCTGCTTCGGTATCGTAACGCTCCCTATACCAGTACTATCGCTTAACAAGTCCAAAGAAAACAACAGAGTCGCTATCCCCGAATAACTGTAATCGCGCGCCCGGTTGCGGTCTTAGCAAGCTCTGTTTTGGTGCGCTCCCCAATCGGTGGCAACCCCGGACGCTGGTCAAAAATCACCAGCCACCCTGTTTCTAACCCCAGCCCTGCCAAGTAGCGCTCAATCTGTTCTAACCCCGCCTTAATTGGGTCAGGCCGCCCCTGCCGCCACACCTTCAGCTCCATCCCCAGCGTTACCTCGCCATAGCGCAAACACAGATCCATGCGGTCAGAGCCAATCGCATACTCGCGCTCTAGGGTGCCACCACCGTTCACCACCCGATGCAGAAACGCCATCAGCACCAAATGAGGCGCAATCTCGTGATAAGGCGCACTTTTCAGCAGCGGCTGTCCGTGCTGCCGCCAAAAGCGCAGGAAGGCTTGTAAAAGCTGCTCTGAATCAAGCCTGCCCTCAGCTGTCAACCAAGTAGGCTGAATAACTGGCAAACTATCCTGTGAGCCGCTAGCTAACACTCTGGGTAGCACTTCGCGATAAATGGGATTAGCTGGCATGAGCCCACCCGCCGGATGGCGAACAACTAGACCCAGATCCACTAGAAATTGACGGTCATCATTAGGTACGGCTCCTAATTCCTGTCCAGCTAGCAGCGGTTCAATCACAGCTCGTACCCGTTCTTCTCGCAAGATGCTAGCTAGGCTATCGATGTGGGTGTCCTGACGCTGAATCAAGATTTCCTTTGCTCGCTCAACCTGCTGGGCGGCGATCGCGTGAGTCGGGTCGGGAACAATCTCTTCCACAATTTCCTTTGCCAAGGCATTGACCAGCCAAGGTTGTCCCTGAGTCAGGTCAAATACCCGTTGTGTAGCAGCTGGCACGAAGATTTGTCCAGTGTCGGCGGTGTGCTGTTCATACAGAGATTGAATTTCACCTTGAGTAAAGTTCCGCAGCGTCAGTGACTTGATTTTTATATTGAACGGACTGGCAGTATTGAGACGGTTGCTCCCCCCAGACGCTACTTTGTAATCTTTTACGTCGCGCACGCCAATCAGAGCTAGCGATTGGGGAAATCCTTGCGGGCGATCTGGGTATCCCGTTCGTAGCTGCCGCAATACCGAAATCAGCACCTCGTCCTGCAAAATGTCGATTTCATCAATTAAGACCACTAGCGGCTGAGGGGTAGCCCTCGCCCAGCTTTGTAGGGCCGACTGTATGCCTTGCCCCGGTTTTACCTCAGGCCAGTGAGGCGGCTGCAAATCGGCGGGCAAACGATTCTGAGCCTGAGAGCGCCAGGATTGTAAGATAGCCTGTTCTGCTCCCGCTAAATCGTGCGGAAAGGCAGCACCGACTTCAACAGAGAACATGACCGCTGTGTATTGTTTGCTGGCGGTAAGCTGTTGTGCCAGCGCCAGCATGGCCGTGGTTTTACCCGTTTGCCGAGGCGCGTGGAGGACAAAGTACCCCTGCTGGGCGATTAGCCGCTCCAAATTAGGCAGCCGTTCTAGGGGCGGCAGCATGTAGTGGATATCGGCCTTGCATGGGCCAGCGGTGTTGAACCATTTGGGCATGAGTGCAATCGCATATGTGCTTTCTAATTCTAAGCGGTGTGTGGCAGTCAGCGTCGGCAACCTTTTAACCTACAAAAACAGCCGCACCTCTGGAGAGAGGGCGACTGCTGAAGCGATGGTTCAAATTTGTTGCGGGTTGGCTTGTTTAGGCGATCGCGAGTGCCTTCTCAGGATTAGATACTTCGGGGACGGTGGTGAAGATGTCCGCGCCGTCTAGCGAGCTGCTCTGTACGCCGTTGAGAATGGCTAGGGTTTCGCCTGTACTGATGACGCCCAGGATTGTGTTCGCGCCATCGTCAATGAGCGCAACATCCACTTCGCTCAATTCACCTTCGACTAGGCCGATGCGGTCAATACCCACCTCAAAGTCAAGAATGGTATCAGTGCCGTCGCCGCTGCCAAACACAAACAAATCGCTGCCGCTGCCGTCAGAGAAGTTGTCGCCCACGAGGGTGTCGTCGCCAGTGACGCCCATGATGATATCGTCGCCGTCGTCCCCCCAGATAAGGTCATCGCCTGCGCCGCCGCTGAGGATGTCATTACCAGCCTTGCCGCCAATGCGGTCATTGCCCGCGCCACCGAAGATAATGTCGTCACCACCCGCCTCACCATCTTGAGGCGCACGAGCATTCAAGTCACCCCGGAGCACATCGTCACCGTTGCCACCCTGAATGATGTCATCGCCGAGTCCGCCTGCAACCGTATCGTTACCATCCAAAGCGATAATATTGCTGTTTCGCTCATCCCCTATGAGCGTATCTGCGGTCTCCGTTCCCGAGATATCTTCAGGCGAATTACTACTTGTCTCATCCCAGGTAAAAAAGCGGTTAGGGTCTTCATCTACCGTCCACTCAGCAGCGCTCAGCAAAGAGAGATCTGGCACTGAATGGGCCGATATTTGCTCCCCTGAAACGGCAAACAAATCGCCCTGGATGCCTAGACTGCGATTGATCCAGGCTCCGTTTTGGTTAATCTGGCCAATGCGATCAATCCCTGTTTGACCGTCAATTTCAAAGACGGTTAGGGCAAAATCTTCAGTAAACGTCTCTTCGCTATAAACCTGAGTGGGAATAGCGAGCAGCTTTTGGCTAGGGATGTATCTCACCGCTCTGTGGTCCCAAAGGGCCTCAGAGCTGGCATAGTCCCCCTCAAAAATAAAGCTGTTAATTTCAGTTGGATTTTCCAAGTCGGTGACATCAAAAAGTGAGACTTTTAGGTTCTCGGCAAAGCCTGTTTCTGGGTCTGCGTCTAAGCCAATGCCAATCAGCAGCGTCTGGTCGCCTTGGTCGATAACTTGAAGATACTCTGAGAATCCAGGGAGCTTGAGTTCTCCGGCGACTTGAGGCGATCGCGGATCGCTTAAGTCCAAAGTAAACAAAGGATCGACCTGACGAAATGTGACCACGAAGCCGTAGTCGTCTTGAAAGCGGGTAGAAAAAATCCGCTCTCCGGGCGCTAACCCTTCAACACTGCCAGCCGTTTCCAGTTTTTGGCCATTTTGCTCTAGGACGTAAATATTGTTGAGAGAGTTTTCAGTAAACTCATCGGTTGTGGTACTGATACGGAAGAAGCCTTCATACTCATCGGCTGAAAACTGATTGTCGAAGGTTCCAGGGACTTGCCCTGTCGCCAACAGTTCAGAGTCTTCAAGCGATATCTTGAAGATATCCGTATTAAGGCTAAACTCCGAGTAATCTCGCCGCAGCAAATACAAATTGTCAACCGAGCTGAAAATCTCATCAATTGATTCTGTAATCACACCGACTGAATTGTCAGTGCCCAAGTTGCGATCGCCTACATCAAAGGTAGATACGGTGGTTAACTGTTGGAAATAGCTCTCGGTGCTTTCGGTAAAGGGTGTGTAAATGGTGGTTGGATCTGCCAACAGACCTTCTGAGATAGGCTCTCCAGGCTGAGCGCGAACTTCGATATTAGGTAAGACCAAATCCAGCAGCTGGTCTTGAACTCGTGCGAGGTAGGCGGCTTCTGTTTCGTAACTGCCGTCTTCTGTAATCAATGGGACGGGCAGCTGAAGCTCACTGCTGGTCACTACAAATACCTGATCGCCGATGGCCCGAGAAGACACTAGATTGCCTTCAACAACAGAGCTTTCTAAAACGTCAATATCAGTTGGATTTGAGACATCTAGTATGGTCACCTGCACCTGAGATTGACCCGGCTCAAAATAATAGCTGTCAAAGAAAGGCTCTGGTTCTGGCTGAGGTTCTGGTTCTGGTCCAGCGCCAGGCTCTGGTTCTGGCTCTGGTTCTGGTAAAGGCTCTGGCTCTGGTAAAGGCAGAGCGATTGACTCATCGCTGGGGACAAATCCGCTAGAGATAACGGTGAGGCGCTCACCTTGAAGAAAAATGCCATCAATGTTGCTCCAGCCACCTGTTGGTCCCCCAATGGGAAAATCAGGCTCTACGGGCAGCGGCGCACCCGTCGATGAATCAATAGCATTGTTAAGTAACCAAGGTGCAGGAATGGCCGCTTGAGAGACAATATCCAAATTGCCAGGATCAGACGCGTCTACAACTGTCAGCGTTTGTCCATTTACCTGATAAATGAATTCACCATCGGTTTCAACCAAATCGGCTTCATCCACTCCATCAACTTGATTGTTGGTATCTCCACCGGGTTCTGGTTCTGGTTCTGGCTCGGGTTCTGGTTCGGGTTCCGATGGCGGTACAATCTCTGTAGATCGGCCAAACAAGTCAGCATACTGCTCTAGCGCTTGGGCAACGAGATAGTCTGTTAAGGCTTCTGATGATGCAAATTCCTCAAATCCGTTAGTGTCCATTTATTTACTTGAATACTTATATATAACAACTTTATGGTGACGATCACATCACAGAAAAACAGATGCGATCACCACCAAATCTGCTCAGAGATTTGTAGATAAGTCTCTAAATAATAGCTAGCGCCTCCTCCGGATTCGACACATCCGCTACAACTTCAAAACTATCTCCCGTGAGCGCTGACGCCTGAACATTTTGCAAGATGGCAATTACCTCACTACTGCCTGTAACGCTCAATGTTGCGTTGCGTCCATCCTGAGTCATGGTCAGATCTTCAAAGGCGAGTTCACCGTCCACTAAACCAATCCGATCAGTGCCGACTTCAAAATCAAGAATCGTATCGGTACCGTCACCATTGCCAAAGACAAACAGATCGCTACCGCTGCCGTCGGAGAAGTTGTCGCCAACGAGGGTATCGTTACCCGTAACCCCCATAATGATGTCGTCACCATCGTCGCCCCAGATGAAGTCATCGCCCGCATCGCCGCTGAGGATGTCGTTGCCAGCTTTGCCGCCGATACGGTCATTGCCTTCGCCGCCAAAGATAATGTCGTTACCGCCAGCTGTATCATCTTGAGGAGAACGAGAGTTTAGATCACCCCGCAGAATATCGCCACCAGCGCCACCGGTAATGATGTCATTACCAAGCTCGCCTGCAATAGTGTCAATGCTATCGGTGCCCACTAGGGTGTCGTCACCAGGGGTTGCAGTATTATCGGGGGGCTGAATGTCGCCTTCAGTGAGGGTTGCTGTCAGGTCATAAAAGCCGTTATTTATACCAACTTCAGGGAAAGTCCAGCCGCTGCCGGTCCTAGAGACAAAAGGATCATAGTTGCGGTTGCCCAGCTGGCTTACGCCCACGTAGTAAGTGCCTGCGGCTTCGGCAGTGAACTCCAAATAGGGATCGCGAGAGAAGTCTTCTCCTGGGGCTGCGCCATCACGATTCGTCGCCAGTTCGTTGCCATCTGCGTCAAATAGCCGCAGTTCGGTATCGGGCTTTTGCAGAATCTCTGCCAGGGCAGGATACACCACCTGTCTGAAGTTAATTGTGTTGGGCAAGATTTCTTCAGTATCAATATCCAGTCCGACCGTTTGCCCGGCCTCTAAATTAAAAGAGAAGAAATCAACATCTTCCGGCAGGTCACTAAAGCTTTCTCCAATTAGGCCGCTAATCGATACGGACGGATTATCGACACTGAGGCTGAGGGCGTTAGCTTCAGGAATCGTGCTGTTGCTAATTTCATCGCCAGTTAGCTCACTCTCTTCCGAAACAGTGGCCTGATCTAGGGTGTCTGCCAGGGTAAAGGTGGCCTCATTAAAGGCAGCGTTGAGCTCATAGTTATCGCTGGCGGCCAGGGCAAAGCTTGCGGTTTCACTCCCTTCCGCCACGCCATCATCAAGCACAGGCAGGCTAATAGTGGTAGTTTGTTCGGTAATGGTCAGGTCAAAACCATCATCGCGAACAGCGGCAATGGTCCCCCCTGCAACATCAATAGCATCCAAATCAAACTCACTTAATGCCGAAGCATTCACGCTAACGGTGAGCCCCTCTGCGGGTGGCGGCGTACTCAAACTAAAGGTGTGAACGCTGATGGTGCCCTCTGATTCAATCAATGCTTCTGGCTCGCCGGTCAGGCTGACCTGAATCCCAGAATCGAGATTGTCGGCGATTGTGAATTTAATATCACTGGCCTCTGGATCAATGGTGTAACCAGCCAAGGGCTGAAGCGCAAAGTTAAGCCCCACCACCCCTTCTTGAACCGTCAGCGGATCGATATTGGGAACCGTTAGCTCATCAAATACAGACAGGGTAATGGAGGCCGTTTGTTCGGTTACGGTAAAGAAGAACCCAGAAGAATCTGCATTGGGAATCGGGAAATTCCCGCCCGTTACTTCTGCTTCTAGCACAGCAAACTGGCTGAGCGGACTGCCTACAGTGGTGTCATCCTCACTATCCACAAAGAGGGTCAACCCTTCTGGCGGAGGCGCTTCTGAAAGGTTCAAGGTGATGGTGGTTTCAGTCTGTTCTGTTTCAATTAAGGTAGATTCGCTGGTGGTGATGCCCACGGTAGGCACCGTATCGCCGCCCACCGTAGGCGGCGGTACATCAGCAACAGAATCGTAATAGGTGACATCTGTTGAACCCGCCTCAGCCGAAACGGTGTATCCCTCGCCTGGCTGCAGGAAGAAGTTAACATCCTCGGGGCCATCGGTTTCTAGTGGCTCATAGCGATCCACGATATTGCCATAGAAGTCGGGGAACCAGGGCTGATTATTGGCTGTTTCATAGGTAACGGTCATCAAGGGTTCGTCGATCAGCAGGCGAATGCCAGTGGGAATGCCTTCTGCGTTGTAGTAAGCGCCCAGGGACTGACCGCCAATGGTGCTAGGCAAAGCACTTTGACCTAGGTAGGAAACATAGTCAAACAGGTTGGTATCGCTATTAAGGACAAATTCGAGGCCGCCTTCTGGCAATTCACCCTCAGCCTGAATAGTAAAGGTCGTGCTGGAGATGCCGCCCACATCTACATGCTCTACTACTGCACTGGTGAAGTTGCCATCCCCGTCGGTAGTGGTAGGATTTGCGCTTAAAGAGAGCGTGGGTGGATTGGTGACACCAGGATTGCTCACTGGCGGTGTGGGCGTGCCCGTTTTACGAGGATTGTCGTCGGTGATGAGGTTAATTTCGATGCTGTAGTCACCAAAGATAGCTCGGTTGCCGTTGCCAGAGCCGGGGTCGTTTGGATTGTAGAAGGGGGCGACCTCATCCCAGAAGTTTTGCACTTGGCCATCGTCACCGACGGCAATAAAGTAAGCGCCATCTGCTGGCGCGGTAAATTCGTCGTAGCTGTCGGTTTCATTGACATCAAATGGGCCAATGCCGCCAAATAGCTTATCGGGAGCCGCTGCCGGATCAAATCCAGTGTTGAGATAGTCTTGAAGCTGGTTGCCTTCAGCGTCGTAGACCAGAGCATTAATGGCAAAGCCAACGCCAAATTCGTCTACGTTAGTATCAAAGTCGAAGGTTTCAATGGTGATGGTCTCTCCAGCCGTGAGATCGACCTTGTACACATCGACATCTTCGCTGTAGTCGATGTAGGTGTAGGTACCATCTTCATTGAGGTAGCGGTTGCCAATGTCAAAGTAGACGGCATCCGTGCCGAAAAATGTGGGGTTTTCAGAGCTGAGCTGAGTCTCAGTGGCTGAGGCGATCGCATTATTAGGCTCATTAATCACACCCCGGGGAATATCCAAACGGGTATCCACCAAGTTAAAGCTGCCGCCACTGTAGTCAGTAACAATCTCGTATCCATCACCTGCGGCCAGGTTAAAGCTCGCGGTTTCTCCTGTTTCAGCCTCACCATCATCGGCAACAGGCAGGTTCACCAGCGTGGTGTACTCCGTCATCCGCAGTTCAAAGCCGCCCTCACGAACCGCCACAATCTCGCCACCTTCAACAGAACTGCCTGCTAGGTCAAACTCGCCTAGGTTAGGCGCATCTACAGAGACAATCAGGCCGTCCTCAGGAATCACGCCGCCAGTCACATTAAAAGCGTGAGCGCTAACGGTACCTTCATCCTCAATCAGGTAGTTAGGGCCAGTGAACAGGCTGACCTGAGGCATTGTGGGGCCGGAAGGCGGCGGCGTGCCAGGTAGCTGGCTGGCATCGTCGGCAAACAACACAACGCTGGTAGCTGTTGCGGCATCGATAGTGTAATCGCTGAGGGTAGGCAGTGGCCCTTCTACATCGCGATCCACCTGTTCTTCTGTTAGCAGTGAAAAGGTGGCTTCTACTAGCCCGTCAAAGGTGGCAGGTAGAAAAGTCTCTGGTTCAGAATTATTGAAAATGTTCAGCGTTGCCGTACCAAAGGTAGCGCCTTCATCAATAGTGGCGACAAACCCCGAACTATCGCGATTGGGAAAAATACTGCCAAAGTCAATATTTTCGGTGACGGGGTTAAAGGCAAACGCAGGCAGATCTAGCCGATTGAGCATTTGCTCAACGTCTGCATCCACAAATAAGGTAACGCCACCCGCTGGGGCAGGCTCGTCTAAATCAAAGCGAAAGGTGATGGCCGTACCCTGGGTTTCTACCAGTGCATTGAGGTCACCATCGAAAGTTGTTGAGGTAGATAGGCTAACTTGCATAGTTTCTGTGGTGGGTGAAGAGAACGGTACGCTAGCGGGGGCAATACGATGTTGGGTAGCTTGCTCGTAGTCGTAGGCAAAGCTAAGCAGCAATGCCTCATCAAAAGGCTCACCGGAAAATTCCAGGCCAATGGGTAGTCCAGCTGAGGTAACACCTGCGGGGACAACAATCCCTGGCAATCCAGTAATAGAGGTAAAAGGATTGTCAGATTCTGGGGATAGCTCGCCAAGCAAAGGCGCTGGCAAGGTCTTCATGGGGTACACCAGCGCGTCTAGATTTAGCGATTCCAGGAGATTAACAGTGGCGTCCTGCAAAAATTCTCGCTGCGATAGGCGCTCCAGATAGTCTGGATTATTCTCAAATTCACTCAACCCTTGCGACAGCGAGAAGATAAGACTTGTGCGGGGCAGCAGTCTGCCGTCGTTAAGAATGTCTTGTAAATTTTGAACCGGCGCGTTGGGACCCAGACTGTCGAGATAGTTATTAACAGCAAACGCTGTCTCAAAAAGATTGACACGAGCATCATCAAGGACGCTAAACAAATCAATCCCTAAGCTGACATCATCAACAATCACGGCCCCTTCTGCGACTAGGTCATCAATGGCTTGTTCGATGATGGCAACAGATTCTGCGTGGTTATTACCTGTGCGAAATAAATCACGAAAGATGCCAATCCGTGCGCCTTCTAGAGCCTGATCGCTCAGAAGACTGGTATAGCCTGCTGCTGGAATATTGCCCACACTATCAGCGGTAATCGGGTCACTTTCATCAAACCCGGCAATCACATCGAGGGCGATCGCCGCATCTTCCACTGTCCGAGCAATCGGGCCAACCCGATCAAGCGTAAAAGAAATCGGCACGGTGCCATCGCGGCTTACCAGTCCGGCGGTGGGTGCGATTCCTACCAGACTGTTGTTGGCAGCAGGATTGCGAATGGAAACCCCGGTTTCTGTTCCTAGCCCCAGAACGGCGAAATTAGCCGTAATCGCAACCGCTGTACCCCCGCTAGATCCCCCTGGCGCACGTGTAAAGTCGTAGGGGTTTAGCGTTTGCCCGCCCAGTGCACTCACACCTTGAACGTTGCGAGCAAACTCATCCAGATTCGTTTTACCTAGAATAATTGCGCCTGCGTCCCGCAGTTCTTGCACAACATAGGCATCGTCAGGTGGCAACAAATCTTCTAATACAAACGCGCCTGCTGACGTGGGCAGATCGGCGGTGTCAATATTGTCTTTGAGTAAGACGGGAATGCCGTGGAGGGGGCCTCTGGGGCCTTGCTGCTGACGCTCTTGGTCGAGGGCGATCGCAGTCTCTAAAGCCTCGGGATTCAGCGTGATAATGGCATTAAGCGCTGGTCCTTGCTGATCGTAGGTTGCAATTCTATCTAAATAGAGCTGTACCAGCTGCTCAGACGTTAAAAGTCCAGACTCAAAGGCTTGACTAATCTCAGCAATAGTGGCTTCTTCAAGCTGAAACATAGCGAGTTTAAGGCGTTGTGTAAACGGCTTCAGGATTGGACGTGAATCAGGTTTAAATCAGTGCCATAGCTTCCTCCAAAGTGGAAACATCAGCAACCGTCTCGAAGCTGCTCGCATCTAAGGCCGAGGCTTGAACATTGTTCAAAATTGCCAGAACCTCACTGCTTTCAGACACCCCGAGCAATGCATTTACCCCATCTTGAGTGAAGGTCAAATCAGCAAACGTCAGCTCGCCTGCCACCAGACCAATGCGGTCTGTGCCCACCTCAAAGTCAACGATGGTATCTGTACCGTCGCCATTACCGAAGACAAACAAATCACTACCGCTGCCATCAGAGCTGTTGTCACCCACCAGCGTGTCGTTACCCGTGCCGCCCATGATGATGTCGTTGCCGTCGTCGCCCCAAATGAAGTCGTCGCCTGCGTCGCCACTAAGGATATCGTTGCCTGCTTTGCCGCCAATGCGGTCATTGCCTTCGCCACCGAAGATGATGTCGTTGCCGCCGACAATCTCATCTTGAGGCGCGCGTTCATTCAAGTCACCCCGCAACACATCATCACCGGCATCACCCAAGATAAGGTCACTGCCAAGACCACCGGCAATCGTGTCATCGCCCGCTTTACTGTCAATGGTATTTTCAGCATCGTCACCCACAATAGTTTCGCTCTCACCAGTCCCGATAACGGGCACATTTGGCCCAGGAGGACTATCCGGGTCAGTATCAACAGTCGTATCAACGATGGTTAACGCAGTAGTTTGACCGCTGGGAGCAATGGTGTAGTCGGCACTTGCCTCAAGGGCAAAGGTGACTATTTCTTCGCCTTCGGATATGCCATCATTAGCCACCGGGAGGAGAACTTGGGCCGTCTGGTCAGTCAGGGTTACCTTAAACTGATCGTAGTCACTGGTATTGCCTATATCAACAATGGGGCCATTTCTAAACGCTGGAATCGTATCGGTAGCTAAGGCTTCTTCAGTGCGCCCGTTCAACAATTCTACATAGGTAAAGTCGTCTTCTGGGGAATACCACATGTTGGCATTAAAGCCCAAACTACCCCCCCGATGACCGACAATCCGTCCCAGCTCAGGGGTGTCAAAGCTCATCATGCCGAGACCATACTCATAGCCTCGACCCGTATCCACCAAGGTAAACATGTCGGCCCGAGTTTCGTCAGAGAGTAAATCGCCTGCGTAAAGCGATCGCGCATACTGGGTTAGGTCGTCGGCATTGGAAACAATTGCCCCTGCTGCCCAGGTCCAGGAGAGATTGGCGATGGACACATCATCTAAAGTGCCGCTGTTATCAAAATCTAGATAGCCGTTGATGTATCCACCGGGGACCATTTCTTTTGTCGTAGAGAAAAAGGTGTTGTTTAATCCTAAAGGGTCGATGATTTTAGACTGTATTTCATTGGCTAAACTGTTGCCCGTAGCCGCTTCAATGACCATGCCAGCTAGAACAAAGTTCGTGTTGGCATACTGCCACCCTTCTCCCGGCGCAAAAAAGGGCGCTGAGTCGGCAATGAGGCCAACAATTGCGCTAGGCTGCCAGTCTTGCAAAAACACTAGGGGATTAGACATCCCCTGTTCTAATAAAATAGAGTCATATTCTGGCACGCCACTGGTGTGATTTAGCAGCTGCCGTAGGGTAATGTCGCTAGCGTTAGGGACATTGTCGGTTACCGAGTCAGGTAACCAATCGGTGAGGCGATCGCCTAGCGTTACAGTGCCCGCTTCGACCAGCTTAAGCAGTGTGGTTGCGGTAAATGTTTTAGTGACGCTCCCCACTTCAAATCGGTCGTCAGGACTTACGGGCGTATCGGTTTCAATATTGGCCAGACCCGCCGCGCCAGACCAATTGCCTAAAGGAGAAGATGTTGCGATCGCCCCGCCCGGCACCGCTGTAGACAGCCTGCTGGCCAAAACACCCTCTAACTGAGTTTCAACCGTCTTGCTGGGAGCAAATTCTCCCCCCGTAATTTGAATCTGAGCAACATCAAATTCCGACAGCTCAGGACTGTCCAGCCCAAGGGTGAGTCCCGACGCCGGCGGCGATTCATCTAGGCTAAACGTAAGGCTAGCAACAGTGCCCTCATCCTCTATTAAACGATTAAGATTATCAGAACCAGCAGTGGCAGACAGGCTAACTTGGACCATGATCGTGTTGTCTCCTAAAGAGAAAATTAGCAAGCGCTGATCGGCTCTCAGCGGCCTTACAGTCCAAACCACTGAGCGTAAACGGGCTAAGCGTTTTAAATCAGCGCTAAGGCTTCATCAGGATTAGACACATCGGGCACAGTAACAAAGTCACTTTCACCCAAAGCCGATGCCTGAACATTGTTCAATATCGCCAGGGTTTCGCCGGTGGAAGAAATCCCTAGCAACATATTTGTCCCATCCTGTGTGAGGGTCACCTCTGCGAAGGTAAATTCGCCTGTAACAATGCCAATTCGGTCAATCCCTACCTCAAAGTCGAGGACGGTATCGGTACCGTCACCGCTACCAAACACAAACAAATCGCTGCCGCTGCCGCTGGCGAAGTTATCGCCCACCAGCGTGTCATTGCCCGTGACACCCATGATGATGTCGTCGCCATCGCCACCCCAAATAAAGTCATCGCCCGCATCACCACTGAGGATGTCGTTACCGGCTTTGCCGCCAACGCGATCATTGCCGCTGCCGCCAAAAATAATGTCATTGCCCCCTACACCCGCCTGAGTGCTGTTGCCATCACCGCGCAACACATCATCACCGTCACCGCCCAAAATCTGATCATCGCCCCTACTACCTGCAACCGTATCGTCACCACCAAAAGCCTCAATAATATCTGGGCTATTCGTGCCTATGAGCAAATCGTCAGCGTCAGAGCCAGAAATCTCATTGGGGGAGCCGTCCGTTGGTGGCGTTGTCGGTGGCGTCGTCGGTGGTACCGTCGAGGCTGCGAGGTCTGCGTCGATGCGAACATCACCCACATCAGTACCGACGGCATCATTGAGCCCTAAAATCTCGGCCAGCTCAGGGGCTAGCAGTAGGTCGGCATCGGCAAGGGTCAACGCCTCACTTTTCACCAGCAGTCGGTCGGGAGCGCTCACGTCAAAGAGAATATCAATCCCTAAACCGTCTTCTAGCGTATCGGCCACAAAAAAGCCGCTAGCAGTGTCACTAACGCGGTTTTCATCAAAGCCAACAGAAAAGTCACCAATGGTCAGATCAACGTCGCCACCGACTAGGAAGCGGATATCTCCGATGTGTTCTAGGGTGCCGCTTTTAGGCGTGAACGGACGGCCTTGGAAGGTAAAGTCACTATTGTCAATCTCAAAGCCAAGCTGGAATTGATTAGAAAATGGCGTGGCCGTCGGCGTGGCATCTTGGATGGTGAGGCCAGCGGATTCAAATAGGGAGAAGTCTAGGAAGAGGCTGGTGGTTCCTGCGGTAGCAACAAAGCTGCCCGCATCGTTTTCAGGTGGGGAAACCACAATTGGGCTACCGAGTTCGCCCAGCGTATCTTGAATATCGTCCAGATAGGTTTCACCGACCTTACCCGTTTCAATTAGCTCAGCCGTTGTTTTGGTTAAAAAAGAAATATCTTCGTGGGTGCTGTAGCCTACCGGGAAACCCAGCGCACGGGACCAATCGTCTAAATGAATCAGCGAAGAGGAGGTTTCTTTGGACTTGCTCCACAGGTTGAGGCCTGTAAAGCCTTCTCCGACCGCTGTTTTCTCACCGACGTTAATCCCCTCTGGTCCGTCAAAGAGACCGTCTGTTAATACCTGTTTGGTTTCAGTATCAAAGGCGAAGTTAAACGCATCAAAGGTGAGGTGATTGTCTTCGTAGGTTTGCAGCAAATTGCCCGACGGATCGAAGAAGGCAATATCAAAGTCAGTCAGATTCTCTTCGCGAACAATGCCATCTTCAATCGGAGCGCTAGCGTCATAGGTAAAGTTTCCTTCCACGCTGAATTCTGCAATTTGCCCCGTCCATTCGAACTCGTAGGTGATTAGATCTGGGGTGGGGGGTTGGATGGTGCGCCGATAGGTGGGCAGTAAGTCGCTGACTAGGTTACTGCTGGAGCGACCGTTGAGCAGCTCTACATAGGTGATCTCTTCGAGAGGGGAATACCACAGGTTGGAGCGGAAGCCGAGGGTTTGACCCCGGTGTACATACCAAAAGCGATTACGCGATTCTAGGGTGCCAATGCCCAACCCATACTCATCGTAGTTGGGAGAATTAACGGGTATGGTATCGAGCATTTCTTCGAGCGTTTCGGCTTCTAGCAGGGCGCCAT
Source organism: Cyanobacteria bacterium J06634_5 (assembly GCA_039820525.1). GTDB lineage: Bacteria > Cyanobacteriota > Cyanobacteriia > Phormidesmidales > Phormidesmidaceae > Phormidesmis. Next base: position 8,977 of record JBCBPY010000036.1, on the reverse strand, counting down.
CTACCAGTAAGCCGTCAAAGAAGTCAGCTAAGTCTTCTGCATTGGAAATTACCGAACCCGCAGCGCCTGTCCATGACAAATCAACAACGTTGAGATTGTCGAGGTTGCCGTCGTCATCGAAGTCCCAGTAGCTGTTGATATAGCCACCGGGAATCTCTTCTTCTCCAAAGACGAAGGTATTTTCTAGGTTGAGGGGCTCGATGATGCGATCGCGTATCTCTGCTCCATAGCTATTGCCAGTAACGGCTTCAATAACTTCTCCCGCCAAAATATAGTTTGTGTTGGAATAGCGCCAGTCTGTACCGGGATCGAAGAAAGGCTCTACACCGTCAAGAAAACCCACGAGCTGATCAGTTGTCCACTCATTCAAAAAGAGAGCAGGATTACTCAGCGCTTGGTTCGTCAGAGGGTCCACATAGTCAGCGATGCCGCTGGTGTGGTTCAAAATCTGCTCAACCGTAATCGCGCTAGCATTAGGCACTAGATCAGTTAGCTCAGTGGGCAGCCATGTGGTGAGCGTATCGTCTAAAGAAAGCGCGTTTTCTTCTACGAGCTGTAATATTGTGGTGGCAACAAAGGTTTTGGTAATGCTGCCTGCTTCAAAGCGGTCGTTTGGCTGCAAGGGCACGTCATTTTCGATGTCTGATAGGCCGCTTGCACCAAACCATTCGCCTTCAGGAGTCAAAATAGCAACTGCAGCACCGGGCACTTCTGACGGAAGGTTGTTGTCTAGAGCCGCTTCAAGGGCATTGACAACGCGATCAGGCAGCAGCGTTTCTTGAGTGGGCGGCTCAGGTGTTTCTTGAGTGGGCGGCTCAGGTGTTTCTTGAGTGGGCGGCTCAGGCGTTTCTTGAGTGGGCGGCTCAGGCGTTTCTTGAGTGGGCGGCTCAGGCGCACCACCGGGTAACTGGTCTACAGTATCTGCAAACAGCACTGTGCTAATCACTGCATTGGAGTCAACGGTATAGTCGCTAATGTCGGAGATTTCATCCTGGTGTTCAGCCGGTATCTGATCGGCTCTCAGCAGCGAAAATTCTGCTTCTACCAAACCATCGAAAGGCAGCTGCGGTGGATCGAACTCATCGGCGTTATCAACATCAATAGAAAAGGTAGCAAAGTCTGCACCCGGCGCAATGGTAATGGCTAGGCCAGAGCGATCGTTAGTCCTTTGGGGCAAAGGAAGTAGCTGAATATTTTCAAACGTACGGTTTTGAACAACACCAGCAAAATCGAGACGATTGAGAATTTGTGGTAGTTCACTGTCGAGAAAAACCCGTAACCCACTGCTAGGTGCAGGCTCATCTAAATCAAAACGAACCGTCAGTGTTGTGCCCTGATCTTCAACGAGAGCATTTTGGTTACCTTCGAAGGTGGTTGAGGTGGATAAGCTTATTTGAACCATTTTTAACGCTTAATCTTGTAATTGAACTTGTCGGAAAACAGAAAACCAAGGAATGCCGTATCAAACACTCAGTCACCGTTGCAAAACAACGGTGACTGAGTGAGAAAACTTATATGAACGCGATCACATCATCCCAATGAGACACGTCAGCAACTCTTTCAAAGCTGCGCTCAGTTAACGCAGATGCCTGAAGATTGTTCAAAATGGCCAAGGTCTCGCCTTGCTGGATACACCCCACAAGGCATTGCCGCCATTTATCTTCTAGGGTGAGTTTCCCTTTTTCCACCAGCTGTAGCAACGCAGTGGCAGTCCCAGGGACTTCGGGCGGGCGATTATTATCTAAGGTCTTGCCCAGGAAACTCCTAACGCACTCAGGTAAAGTCATGGATAAATTTTCCACAAAGAATCAATTTTAATTAAGCGTCAAATCTGTCTTTGGCCTAGTTCCCAGATGTAACAGAATCAACCTTATTGACAAACAAGTCAGTGAAAAACGTGACGACACGGCGCTTACGCAGCCGAATGTTAGCACTGAGCGACATGCCCGAGCGCAAATCAATATCCACCTCATCAGAGACTGGAAAGGCCTGTTTTTCTAACACGACTTCTGCCGGGAAGCGGAAAAACGGATAGGTTTGATCGGGCGGGAGCGCGTCGGTGCCAATGCGTGTGAGCGTGCCTTCAATATCGCTGTACTCGCTGTAGGGAAACGCATCAATGCGAATGTCTACTTGCTGATTGAGCTTGACAAAGCCAATGTCTTTACTGGGGATAAAAATTCGTGCAATTAAGGCATCTTCGGGCACAATCTCCATCATCGGTTCGGTAGAGTTCACCACGTAGCCCGGACGATTTGCTTTGAGGTTGAACACGGTGCCGTCTACTGGAGCCGTTAGCGCCTGATATCTCATGCTCTGCTGTAGCTGGGCACGCTGACTGGTAAGTTCACTCAGCTGCCGGTCGTTTTCAAGAATGCGCTGATTGAGCTGGGTTTCAATATCGGCAATGCGCTGATCGTTGGTCGCAATCCGATTTTGCAGGGTTTCGCGATACTCAAAATCTGTTCGGGTTAGCTCCTGATCGGCCTGGGTAATTTGAAAGGAGAGCCGCTCGTCTTCCTGGTTGAGGGTATTGACTTCTGCTTGTTTGTTGCTCACTTCCTGCTCCTGCTCTAAATAGGAGAGTTCGGCAACAGCACCTTCTTCAAAGAGTCGCTTAAAGCGGCTGAGAATCTCTTGGTTAGTCGCCAAATCACTCTCGGCATTTGCAAGCTGTATCTGGGTTTGACTGAGCTGTTCTTTAAGCTGCTCGGTTTGCAGAGCGTTAATGCGCTGCTGTGAGTCCAGCCGAGCGGTAGAGGTATTGAGTCTCTCTAACTGATCGGCACTCAGTCCAGCGCTGTCGCCGTCAATTTGGGCGCGGTACAGCTGGTTGTTGGCTTTGAGTTCGGCCAGGTCACGCGATCGCTGCACTAAATCTGAAGAGACGCCCTCGGGTGCGATCGCCGCTGCCGAGCCAGCCCTAAGGGTGCGGTAATAATCATTTTCAGCCTGTAGCTTAGCGGTAATGTCCTCGTTAGACGTCAGCTGCGCTTCGGTAGACGTTTCATCTAAAGTGGCAACAACCTGGCCTTTCTCAACCTTTTCACCTTCTTGAACCAAAATTTCATCGACTACACCGCCGGAAGGGGCCTGTACCAGCTGCACAATCCCTTCCGGCTCCAGCTTGCCCTGTACGCCAATCGACTCATCCACTTTTGCCAAGCAAGCCCACAGCACCGACATGGACGTCACGCCCATAATTGCCCACACAATCAGCTTGGTCCACACAGGAGACTGCCTGAGAATAACCGGCTTATCAAAAGAGGGTGGCACATAATTGTCGAATTCGGGAGCGTTGCCGCCGCTGCCGTTCCCACCGCCACCGTTGCCGTTCCCACCGTTGTTATTGGCTGATGTGTTGTTTCCAGAGGAGCCATTGCCATTGAGAACAATTTGGCCATTACTGGCTGCGTTGGCTCTGGTAGAAGCATTCGTCATTGTTATTCTCCTTTCTGCTCAGATAGGCAGTAGTAGCGGCCTTTAAGCGCCATAAGTTCTGCATGTGTCCCCAGCTCTACAACCGAGCCCTTTTCCATCACCAAAATTCGGTCGGCCTGACGAATGGTACTTAGGCGATGCGTAATGAAGAAAACCGTACGCCCCTCGGCCCACTGTTTGAGGTTGTAGCAAACCTGGGCTTCGGTGTCGTAGTCCAGGGCGCTGGTAGCCTCGTCCAAAATGAGCAGCCGAGGATTTTGGAGAATCGTGCGGGCGATCGCAATTCGCTGACGCTGCCCCCCGGAAAGTGACGAGCCCCGCTCACCCACTCGCGAGTTGTAGCCGTTGGGCAGTGCCATAATAAAGTCATGGGCCCCGGCAATCTTCGCCGCTTCAACAATACTATCCGTATCGGCCTGAGGATTCGTCAGCGCAATATTGTCCTGAATGCTGCCTTCAAACAACAGGCTATCTTGGGGGACAATCCCCACTTGCTGCCGCAAGGAATATAGCTCCACCTTACTAATATCGTAGTTGTCAATTAAGATTCGCCCTGACTCTGCCTTATATAGGCGGGGCAGCAGCTTCATTAGGGTACTTTTACCCGAACCACTTTGCCCTACAATGCCAACAAACTCGCCCGCATAGAACGCTAGGTTTACATTGATTAGCTGTAGCGGTCCCGTTGGATTAAAGCGAAAAGAGAGATCTTCGATCTTCACGCTACCGGCAATCTCGGGCATAGGAATTTGGGCGCGGTCTTCCTCAGCTTGCTCCTGCGGATGGTCGATAATATCGCTCAAACGCTCCAGAGATAGTGCAGTTTCTTGGAAGTTTTGCCATAGCTGGGTGAGGCGCAGCAGCGGCTGAGTGACGTAGCCAGAGATAATTCTAAAGGCGATTAGTCCACCCAGGGTGAGGTCACCGCTAAGCACCAGAGAAGCACCCACCCACAGCACGAGCAAGCCCGAGAGCTTGTTCAAAAAACCACTTGCAGAGCCCGCCGTGGTTGAGGTGAGTACGGTCTTAAAGCCATCGCTGACGTAGCGGGCGTACTTTTCCTGCCACTTCCAGCGGGTTTTTAGTTCCATGTTCTGAGCTTTCACCGTCTGAATCCCGGAGAGTGCTTCTACTAGGAAAGACTGAGTTTCCGCATTGCGCTCTGCCTTAGCCCGCAGCTGACGGCGCACAATCGGTGAAACAAAGAAGGTGAGAATCATAAAAGCCGGAATCGTCGCCAGCGCAACAAAGGTGAGCTTAGGCGAGTAAATGAACATCACCAGGATGTAAATCACTGAGAACAGCGCATCCAGCACCACCGTCAGCGCTGTCCCTGTAAGAAATTGACGAATTCTTTCTAGTTCATTTACTCGGCTAGAAAGCTCACCCACCGGACGGCGGTCAAAGTAGCGCAGCGGTAAGCGTAGCAGGTGGTCAATAATTTCGGCCCCTAGGGACATGTCGATTCTGTTGGTGGTATCGACAAACAGATAGGTGCGTAAGCTGGTGAGCAGCGCTTCAAAAATCGCCACCACCACCAGAAAGATACCGAGCACTTGCAGGGTTTCTTCGCTGTTTTGCTGAATCACCTTATCGATGATGACCTGGACCATCAGCGGATTGGCTAGGCCAAAAATTTGAACAAACAAAGAGGCAATCAGAACGGTAGAGAGGACGCCTTTATATTTTTTCAGCGAGGGCGTAAACCAGCTGAGGCCAAACGTTTGCTGGGGGGTTTGGTCGGTGGCCTCCAGCAGCAAAATTTCACCTTCGGGGCCCCAAACACTCTCAAACGCATCGGGGGGAAGACGAAGAATTTTGTTTTTGGCCGGAACACCTAGGGTGTACTCGCGCTCAGAAGTCTCATAGATGATGGCAAAGCCGTCCATCCATTTAACCAGTGTGAGCCTTGGCAGGCGGGCAATCGCACTGGCCGGAACCTTTGCCAGCTGCGGCTTCAGGCCGACGAGATCTGCGACTGCGCCACAGGCCGTCAGCGACAGATGGCCCAGCCGTTCATGCTGATTAGCGAGCACCCGTTTTACCACGTCCCGCTTAAAGGGCATGCCTAAGTGTTTGGCGACCATCGCAAAGCAGGCCAAAGACGACCCGACCTCTCCTTTGCCGCGCATGACCGGATACTTAATTGCCTCAGCCCGCTCAGAGCCTGCTTCAATCAGGTTGTTGTCATAGCTAAGATCGGGTGCGTAGGGAATCTCACCTGCGGTCTGACGCTCGGCAAAGTTTGTTGGTGGGCGTTGCAGGCGGCTGAGTGCAGCGTCTCCATTAGGTGAATCGCTGGCTTGCTCATTGGCTTGGCCGTTTGTTTGGCCGTTTGTTTGGCCTTGAGCTTGAGTAGCCAGCTGTCGCATATCAATGCCGACTAGCCGCGTAGGCTGCTGGGTGCGAATGCGACCATCTAGCATTTCTGGCAACAGCCAAGTGCCTGCCGGATGAGTGTCTATGTTGTTCGAACTAACAAACCACAGTTGGGTGGGGTGAACGTTAGCCATTGAGAGTTGGCCAGGGCTAATATCTGCGGGGAGTGCACCCGTGAAAATCTTGCGTGCCGTACCGACCAGATCAGGCACATTGCGCGCTTGCGTTTTGAAGTATTGACTAATTAGATCAAAAATCTCGGCCAAGTAGCAGCGCTGGATAATCGCGGTGGCAAACCGGTCATTGTTGTCCATTAGCTGACGGACGCTTTCTGTGGGAATGGCGATCACAGTCATTTCTGAAGAGGCGATCGCGCTTTCACAGGGCACGCCTCTCACTAGCCCGGCCAGTCCTAGAACAGCCCCTGGCTGCAACAACGCCAGGGTCAAAGGGGTGTTTTTATAGGGGTCGTAGCCTAGCAGTCGTCCCTTTCCTTCTAAAATCACCACCAGCTGGTGAGGCATAGACTCACGCCGTAGGATCGGCTGGCCGACACGATATCGAAGCACTTGGCAGTTATTTGCCAGCTGTTCTAAAGTGCCTAATGAGAGCTGGTCAAATGGCGAAATTTTGATGAGGCTCTGTTCTATGGAGACTTGGGCGTAGGTCATAACAAATGAGTCTGTAGAGCAGCGTGAAGAAATTTACTGAATCGTGCGTACCTGAATTTCACTAGGCCCACGCATTTTGCGAATCGCATTGTTAACAAATCTAATGCTGGCGTCATCGTTGTTCCACGGTCAATGGCAATTCGAGCTGTTGTAGATGACTTAGTACTCATTTGGATGGCGAGTGAAGCAGAAGAGTGGAGTAATCGGATTAGGGCGCTACCTTTATAGCGCAAGAAGAAAAACTTAGCCGCCGTAAGAAACTGCATAGCGGCTAAGTTTGTAGCGTTTAAATCAGAGCCAATGCCTCCTCTGGATTCGAGACATCAGCAACCATCTCAAAGCTGCTCTCTGTCAGCGCCGACGCCTGCACGCCATTTAGAACCGCGAGAGTTTCACCGCTGCTCACTATGCCCAGTAAGGTATTGCTACCGTCCTGAGTTAGCGTCAGGTCAGCAAAGGTGAGTTCACCTTCTACCAAACCAATCCGGTCGGTGCCGACTTCAAAGTCCACGATAGTGTCTGTTCCGTCGCCGTTACCGAAGACGAACAAATCGCTACCGCTACCCGCAGAGCCGTTGTCGCCAACCAAGGTGTCGTTACCGGTCACGCCCATGATGATGTCGTCGCCGTCATCACCCCAAATCATGTCATCGCCCGCGTCGCCGCTGAGGATGTCATTACCAGCTTTGCCACCGATACGGTCATCGCCATCACCCCCAAAGATAATGTCGTTACCGCCCGCGTCGCCGTCCTGCGGATTGCGAGAGTCCAAATCGCCGCGCAGCACATCGTTGCCATCGCCACCAAGGATGATGTCATTAGCCAGGCCGCCCGCGATAATGTCGCTGCCGCCCAGTCCGTTGATGCTGTTATCACCATCGTCACCGACTATGGTGTCACTTTCGATAGTGCCATTCGATTCAAAGTCATTGATGCTCAATGAGAAGCTGCTGGCAGTCGGATCGATCTCGTAGATCTCACCGTCGATGAGTGAGAACTCTATGTTTTCGAGGCCTTCGTTCGGGCCATCGTCAAATACAGAGAGCGTTAACGAAGCATTGGGCTCAGTCAGCGTGACTAAGAAGCTGCTGCCCGTGGCATCGCCGACGACTGGGAAGCCTGCAATACCGCTGAACTCAACAGCCGGGTTGCCTTCGGCATCAAAGATGTCGAATTCTCCGAGCGATCGCAACGTATCGCTGTTCACTCTCACCGTTAGGCCCTCAGCCGGAATCTCACCGTCTACCGTGAAGTTCACGCTAAAGCGATCGCCCTCAGTCAGCTCACCGTTATCGACAGAAATACCCACCGTCGGCCCGACACCCGGTCCACCTTGACCATCGACTAGCGTAACGCTCGCCGTACTTGTCGCAGCATCTACCGTGTAGTTAGAGCCTAGCGTGCCATCATCTTCAAGAATCGAGAACGCAAAGTCAGTATCGACCTCTTGAATAACATCGTTGAGAATAGGCACCGTAATCGTGCCGGTATTGTCTGTAAGAATCACCTCAAACGTGCCGTCTTCTGCGCTAATGAGATCGCCTAATTGCGCATTGATAAAGCCAATATCAACGGCACCGTCTGCCTGATCGAGAATAGTGAGATTGCCCTGAACCACGATAGAAAGCCCGCCTTCGGGAATCTTACCGTCTACTGCAAAGTTGAAGTCCACACCCAACTCGGCATCTTCTTCTGAGCGTACAGTCGGATCGATGGTGAAACCGACAACAGGCGCAGTGGAAGGTACGCCATCGCTGGTTAGCGTTAGCGCCAGCTGGTATTCGCCTGGGCTAATGCCTGCCTCAGGTAGCTGAACGCCATCGCCGCTGGCATTGACCATCGGGTCATAGTTGTCGTTCAGGTACTGAGAGACGCCCACATAGTAGGTGCCTGCCTCAGTTGCGGTGAAGGTCAACGTCTCTGGGTCGCTGACCGTGCCACCTGTTAGGTCACTCGCTCCCATCGCTAGCTCATTACCCGCTGCATCAAAGACGCGCAGGGTAGGCGCAGTCACCTGAGTGACGCCGCCGAGTTCAAAGGGAACAGAATCTGCGTCAATCGACACCGACTCGCCCGCCGCTAGCGCAAAGGAATAAAGGTCAACGTCCTCAGTGTTGTCAGCTTTTTGCTCGTCTGGGTTGCGCCAGCGAATGGCAATGCTGCCGTCAATGGTAACGGTGCTGTTGTCCGCACTGAGGCCGGTGTCTACCGCTGTCTCTAAGGTGTCGTTGATAACATCTCGATCATCGGTGTCAACGGCAACCACTGGCACCTCACCTTCACCTTCGCCTTCGCCTTCTTCGCCACCCATATCCGGAATCACTACGGAGTCTGGGTTGTCAGCAATGGTGAAGTCTACAGACGCAGCCGCTGCGTCAATCGTGTAGCCTTCGAGTGGTTGAAGCGCCAGGCTAAATGGCTCAATCCCTTCAAGGGCGTCTTCTGCAGGAATCTGGTCATTCGTGGTCTCATCAAACACAGCCAGC
>JBCBPY010000035.1:0-61829 GCA_039820525.1 Cyanobacteria bacterium J06634_5 | reverse complement strand
TGGCAACATAGTCGAACCAAGGATAGTGCGGCTCAGCGAGCTGGATTGGCCAGTAGACCTTGGGTTTGGCACGATATTGCCACCTATCCCACGTTTTATTGAGGCACGACCGAATTTTTGTCTAAGCTCATAAATTACATACTTGTACATTGCTAATGTAAAAATCAGATTGCCTGGGCAGCGGACTTCGCAGCCCAGGATAGGAAGCCCGACTGGTGACCAACACGCGACCCACTTGGAAGCGCGGGCGACATGAATCGCCCGCGCTTTTAGGTTCATTCCTGCTTTCTTTGCGCAAATGCATCAAGAAAGCTGATGACGTTGGACTCTTTTGTCGGCTCAGCATCGCACAGTTGCTCAGTACTTTCTTTAGCGAACCTTGGCTTTAGCCGCACGGCAGGCTGATATTCGCTAAAGCTGGAGAAATATCCAGAATCGAGTCCTAGTATTTCTTCTAAGTCTGAGAAATTCATGCCGAACTGATCGAATATGTCAGACGGCTTTTGAGTCTTTGACTCCAACACCAGCTGAAGCCCATCTTTAATGAGCCTTGGCTCCTCACAGACCAGTTCACCATCACAAGGCTCGTTCTTTCTCCAACCTCTTCTGCTATAAGAACGCCAGAGAGGTTTGATCAAGTCATTAGTCGCAAAGTCCATTCTCGAAGTCTTAAATATCTGCGCTCCGATTGAGATCTTCCACTTCATTTTAAGCCGAGTAAACTCACTTAAAGTAAACCTCTTTGCTTCGGATTCAAAAGCTTCTTGTGGAAATAAGAATTCAGAGCTGAAAAGGTCTGCTTGTTTCTCAATCAGCATGTGAATGCCCTTATCTTTCAGCAGATCTTTAGGAACATTTTTATGCAGTATGATGTGGCCTAGTTCGTGAGCAGCATCAAACCTTTGCCTTACTGAAGAACTCTTGTCTGAGCCGATAATAATTTGGAATTGATTGTTCAGCCGTTGAGAGAAAGCATCTATCTTCTCACATTCAAAAGGGAATTTTCCTACTACTATTCCGTTATTTTCAAGCAAGCACACTACATCGCTGATAGGCCCAAGAGTTAGCCCCCAGTACTTCCTTGTCTTTTGAGAAATTCTTATAATGTCCTTGTCGGTCAAAACACACGGATCGGAAGGAACGTTGAAGTCTGGAATATTGTTTATTGGGAAGTCAATAAACTTCTCTAGATAGTCAACTATCTCGCTAATTATTTTGTGCTTTTCGTTTGCTGATTCCCGCGCAATCTTAGTTGCAGAAGCGTAAGATCTATAAAAAATTGGGCCACTAGAATCAGACTGGTCGATAGATCTAGACAGAAAGAACTGAAGAGGCATGTCTAATGCTTGGCATATATCTCCCATAGTCTCAGGACTAGGCGTCTTTTTCCCTTTCTCGTAGGCAGAGATAGAAGCTCTAGACATGCCAATATCTTTTGCCAGAGCGGTCATATTTTTTCGTCTCAGCCGACGCGCTTTTGATAATTTGTAAGGCAAAAAACCTGGCGTTCCTATTGACATACCCCTATCCTTTTTCCTTGTCTGTGCCGTCTTTCTTCTTATCCTTATCTAGCTCCACTTCCTTTGGAACTATCGTGTTTTCTTTCTTCTTGCCTTGCTCCCTTTTTAAAGAAATCTCCGTAGGCGCAACAGTGTTTTCAGTATATAAAGTAACTTGCATATCTGATGCACCTGCGTTTCTAATTTCTCTATAGTCGAATTCGATGATCGAGCTGGAGTAGATACTGTCCGGAACGATTAGCAGCATGTCGTTCCTTTGATGAAAAATTCTAGGCAAGCAAATGGTGAAATACACCCTTGGATCTCGGTAGACGTTAGGCGGAAGGATCAGCGGACTGTCTGTTTCAGTATTGATCAAGAAGGTTCCTTGCTCATTAATAGAAGCACCAGGCTGCTTGCCTTTCGGACCTAAACTATAGCTAGGATTGCTTCTTGAAAACGCTTTCTTATATTCCGTAATTCTAGATAGGTTGTTGTCTTTATCTCCAAGAGTGTGAATTGTGACGACTGCGCTATCAGTCAGAATCTTTACGTGATGGCTTCCTCCCCCAGATTTGAATATCGCTGCATTCAAACCATGTTTGTACGCCAGTTTACGAATCGCATCCTCAAGAAAGTTCCTGCTGTAATCACCACCTATTGCCCCTGCCGCAAACTCTCTCACCATATCGCCACTGTTTACAGCAGCATTTAGGTCGGCTAGAACGCCTCTATGCAAATGAACCAAGGCTCTATCAAAGTCTTCAGGAATCGATTCCGTATAGATATTTAGAAGGTTTGATATCGCAGCGCCTGAAATAGACGAATCCAGTAAACTCATGAGCTATCTGCCAACTTTCGGCAGCTTGAATATTGATGGCCGAGTTTACCTCGGTTGACAAATACTATGTAGTTTTATTTGCTTTTTGTCAACTGTGTTGCATATAAAGAGGATTTTGTACTCCAAAACGGCTTTTAGCTGTTCTCTAATGGTGGCGTGGAAATCAATCGAAATGAAATCCAGTTTTGATTTGCATCACAAACGTAAATAACTCTATCTCTTTGGGTATGGTTCAGGTGAGGATCACACTTTAAACCAGCCATCAAAGCCTTAGATTTCGAATAGGTCAGCATCTGAATGATCTACCCACGAGTCAAAGTGTTGGCTCTTTAGAAATTCCCGTGTAGCTCCCCTACATCTAGCGGTGTGCTGCCCCTGAAGGATGTGGGAGAATTAGCCTGAATCCTATCCTCCCGAGGGACGCGCTATGGATAACTCGATTGAGATTCCGCTAGATCTGCCTGATGTCCGAGTGCAAGCGGTCGCTAAAACGACTCAAGGAGACTGGCTAATCCATCTGGAGAGCACGCTTAAAGGCACAAAGTGCCATCAATGTGGGCGTCACATAGACCAATTCCATGGCTTTGACAGTGCCCTGCGTCTGCGACACTTACCGTTGTTCGAAGTGCCTGTTTTTATTGAGCTGCGGCCAAAGCGTTATCGCTGTAAAGTCTGTGAGGGTAAGCCGACCACGACCCAACAATTAGACTGGCATGAGCCCCGTAGTCCCAACACCAAACCCTATGAGCGTTGGCTGCTGCGACTAATGATAAATTCGACCGTTGTCGATGTTGCAAAAAAGCTAAACATCAAAGCTGGCATTGTCATAGGGGTGCTTGACCGTTGGTTAGCCAAGCAAGTCAATTGGGATGGGTTTGAGCGTCTAGAGACTATCGGGATAGATGAAATTGCGCTCAAGCGCGGCCATCGAGACTATGTCGTTCTCGTGACGACACCGCTGGCGACGGGGGTAGAAGTGCTCGCAGTTCTGGCTGACCGTCAGAAACAAACGGTATCCGACTTCTTTGCCACTATTCCGACGCGGATTAAGACAACTATTCAGCGTGTCTGTAGTGACATGTACAAAGGCTTTATCGGCGCAGCCCAAGAACAATTACCTTGGGCCAAAATTGTCATTGACCGCTTTCACGTCGCGAAGGCATATCGTGACTGTGCTGATACGGTACGTCAGCAGGAAGTTAGACGCCTAAAAAAGACCCTATCTCAGGCAGACTATGCGTCTATACAAGGGGCGATGTGGCCTTTCCGAAAATTGCCTGAAGACCTCAAGGAAAAAGAACGGGCGGTGCTAGAGCGACTGTTCGAGCACTCACCCAAACTCCAGCAGGCTTACACCTTCCGCGAGGAGCTAACGCAGATCTTCGCAAAGGCTTACACCAAGCCGGGTGCTAAATGCGCGATTCGAGCTTGGTGTAAACGAGTCCGCAAAAGTGAGATAACTGCCTTCGACTCGTTTCTTGTGACCGTTGAAGCGCGGCTCGATATCATCACTAACTATTTTATCGAACGACTCACCAGCGGCTTTGTCGAAGGCTTTAATAACAAGGTAAAGGTTCTGAAACGGCGATGCTATGGCATCTTCAATTTAGACCAACTCTTCCAACGCCTCACGCTGGACACAAAGGGCTTTCTGCTCTTTGGATTTCCTTAGACGCTACATCTAGTGCGAGCCACGGCAACTCCTGAAGAGCCAAAGTGTTACCTAAAATCAGCCAATTTTGAACCAGGCTGGTTCGGCTCCACACAATGCGGGCGTGTACCATATACCGAATGGATGAGGCGGCGCTCCAGGGATGGCATGAACGACTCGGTTATCTATCGTTGCGCCCTTTGCCGCCTTTGAAACCGAAGCTAATGAGATTAGCCTCTGCGGACGGCACGGGCGGTGGTGACTCAGCTTTTTCAACTGGAGCAGGCGCTTTAGCAGGTGCTGGAGTTGTACGTTTGAGTCCTTGCCAATCTTCCGACTCTCGCCACTCTTCTACCTGTGCGATTAGGTCTTGCGCTTTCTCTAGTAAACGTCGCCGCTGCACAGATGCGATCGCAGCTTGATGCTGCTCGCTGCCTTCTAGTCCACAGCCCTCAAACGTGTTTTTGCCATCTACCGGAGTACGTTTTCGCGCATAGCGTTTTCCTGATTTGCTGTGTGGGACGACTTCAACGACGGTCTTCGGCGCGGCAATGTCACCTATCGTTTGAATGTAGTGTTCGACTATCCCAAGCAGCTCAAGGACTTCTGCAAGCTCTAAATCCATAGGTTGTCTTTGTCGTATAAATCATCGATTATCTTACGACAGGCGAGGCCAAGCAGAAACCTGCGGTTACACACAGCAAAAGCAACTCATAAGCGTAGGTTTCTGGCAGCTTGCCCTCGATTTCCGTAGGCACTCGCTGGTGTCTCGTTTGTGGACAGGAATGAAGTTTCACAGATTCTTTCGGTGATGTCGTAACCTTCTAATTTCATTACGACATCACCGAAAGGAGCATATAAATACAAACAGAGGAGTTGGCAGGCGGGAGCAAAGTGAGGGCTTACTCATCACGGGTACTGCGACGTTGCGAGCACATCGTCCTATCTTAAGTAGACCCTGCTTCCAGACAATTCTTCCACTTGTAGTTTATAAAGACCGAGCATAAGTACTCAGGATGAAATGTTGCTATGAAAGGACTATATGCTTAGAAGCCAGAGTTTTTCTAACTCTACACACGGGCCTAGTTTTTCTTTTAGTTTTCTCTACTTTGAAGTTTTCCGTTTGTGCCGATTGTAAGTTTGGTTATCTTTCTCTGTACTTATCTCTCATCATAAAGTGCTGATAGATACAAGATCCTGGTTTGCGTGTCAAAAAGCTTGCTCATTCAGAGTGATGATCGCTACTTAACAAACAGCATTAAAGTAACTGGCACATTTTTTGCTGATTTTAGTCGGAGGCTCATTGTAGTCTAAAACTCAATCAGAGCAGTCATTTCAAACTAATCTTCGATAAAAATAATGCCGATAGTTGAATTTGCCACCTTAATTATCTCTAGCTAGTTTACGAACTATTTTATAAATCTATATCTCTTGAATCTAGAAGGAGTTAGCTCCCATGATTAGACAGACCGGTAAAGCAGGAAGAGACCTAATCCAGGTCGGCAGAGATTACGTTAAGACAATCCACATGAATATAGAAGCAGGAAATTTTATAACTGCGTTGGTTCTTATTTCTTTACCTCTCTTGCTAGCTGTAGGAGTCAAAACAACTATAGATATCACCATCAATACTTTTAACAACAGCATCCTAGAACGACTTGGGCAACCTGGAGCATCTGGAGCACCCGGAGAGTCTGGAGCACCCGGAGCACCCGGAGCACCTGGAGCACCCGGAGCACCTGGAGCACCTGGAGCACCCGGAGAGTCTGGAGCACCTGGAGCACCTGGAGCACCTGGAGCATCTGGAGCACCTGGAGCACCCGGAGAGTCTGGAACACCCGGAGCACCTGGAGCATCTGGAGAGCTAATATCTACTTCACCATCTAACTTAACGTCAACAGCAAGAGAACTAGAAGATACGAGAGAGGGTCGGCGTCTAACACTACCTCTAACTATAGTTTCAGACGATTCGATAAGTTCTTCTAGTTACAGTTCAAACATCCCGCTAACTCGAACAAAGGCTATCAGATTAGTTATAGATTATCTAATCGCCAAAAGTGAAATCTTTGGGCCTCCTTATAAAGAAGAACTCGTAAGACAATTCACGCATTCTGAAGGGCCGCTATACGAAGATGCTCTAACCAATATGAGAGAGCTGAAGAGGTATCAAAAGCGATACGAATACGAAAGCTTTGAGCTTAGAAATCTAGAATCTTTCTGCGATAAAGGAAACTCATTAAAGCTAGTAGTAGTAGTCAACGAGGATAGCAAGCTTTATCACAGAGATAATCTAGAAGATAAAGGGCAATCGAAGCCTATTACTAACAAACGCCTTGAATATGAGTTCAGGCAAGATGGCAATGCCTGGAAAATTTATGATTTCAAGGAAATATAAGCCATTAACTGTAATGGATGACCTACTGAGAGGCTAAATGAAAAGTAGTAGCCGATATCAAATTAATTCAGTTGCCTGACCATCAGTCTCATCATCGCACAGTGAAACAACGCCTCGTCACAGCAGGTTGATGCTCTTAAGCTCTGCTCAATAACCGATACCAGTTTAAGCAAAGTTTCTTTCTACCACTTACTGGCTCTTGATTACCGTGCCCCTTTTCGCTTGATCCGGGCTAAGCACCACTAAAACGACCTAAAAACTGGTGGGGTATGCGACTGCTCTGCTGGGCCTAGCGCAAACGTCTTCGCTGGTTTAGAACGAGGATGAGCAAATTGGATTGATATAATAACTTTGAGCGCAAGTAGCTACTCTGTTTCTCAGTTTTCAGCCGGTTTGAGGATTAACTATGTCAAAGGATAAAGGTCGTATTAGTCAGGTGGCCGAGGGCAGGGGTAAGATTCAGCAAACTGCTGGAGATCATACCGAAAATAAGACGACAACGATCAACGCTAATGTCTTCGTAGGGATATTCTTGATTATAGTCCTTGCATTAGCAGGGATTACCTGGTTTTCTTCGATTGGGAAAAACGAAAACAATCAAATTCCTGCATCGCAAGAGGCTGCCCCCTCCTCTACACAAAATGAGTAGGATAGACCATTGATATACCAGCACGGCGAAGGCGGTTCTATTCATCAGGTAGCTGGGAACCTGATAAAGAATACACAACTGATTCTGTTCTCAGACGGAAATATTGAGAAGCGAATCGATGACTATGAATTTTTTATTGATAATTGGGATCGTATAGAAGATGACCAAGTCGAAATTATTTCGACCTATATAGAAAGCTCAGCGGAACTTTTCAACAGATATAAGCACACTAAGGAAAAATTTGACTTAGATTACTATTTCAATGTTTTCTTCTTATGGATGGTTGTAATCATTGGTTTTCTAGGGCCATTTGCAATATTCGGTGACACTGAAGTACAGGCGTTTACTGGAGATAAGAGCTTAATAATTCATACTCTTTTTTCTCCTTTTGCTTCTGCACTAGCCAACTCGCCCGAGATACCAGAAGACGTCAAAACTGAAATACTTCAATATTTCATGGAGAGGCCAGAAGGGTTGCAAATCATTGATTTTATGGTTATTGCAGGATGGATTGTTTCCATGAGCGCTATCTTTCTTCTAAGAAGAGCAAAAAGAAAAAAGAAGAGAAAAGTTTCATCTTTAAAGAGAAATCTAGAGACCCAGCTGATGATGACGAGAAGGTTATATAGTCTTCTTAGTTACTCAAAGAAACAGTCTTTAAAACAGATGACATTTAGATATCCTAATCCATATCGATTAGGTACATCTTACTATGGAGAGCACTTCGTAGAAGTTACATGGGATGAACTCAAAATAACTAGATGGCTTAGAGAAGAATTTAAAGATTGAAGCTAAACCAGTAAGGGTGTGTCGGTAGGGAGCTACGGATATACCTAGAACCGTTGCAGGAAAAGGATTTCGAAATCTTTCATTTTCCTGATGAGTTACATTGTTATATAGCTGGGTGGATGATCCTTGAACAGTACTCTCTATGATAGTCACTTAGAAGCTGACTTTGGAGCAACAAGGCGGTAATAACTAGCGCGGCTAATGCCTACCTTTTCGCAAATGACTGTGATACTTAGCTTGCCTGCCTCGGCCAGACGCTTTGCCTCTAGCTTCTGCCCCTCAGTAATGCTCTTCTTTCTGCCACCTTTGCGCCCTCTGGCTCTTGCTGCCGCCAGTCCTGCTAAGGTACGCTCACGAATAATATCGCGCTCCAACTCAGCAATTGAGGCCGTCATCCGAAAAAAGAATTTTCCCATCGCGGTCGAAGTATCAATTTGCTCCTTCATACTCTTCAGCTCAACGCCTCGTTTCTTCAAGTCTTCAGCCAGCTCGATTAGGTGCTTTGTAGAGCGACTGGCGCGATCCAGCGGCTTGGTTCAAAACCGGCCAGTTTTAGGTAACACTTGCAGCACAAAGTAGACCGTCATTTAGACGGCCCGGAACACTGAATTGCCTTAGGTTTTAAGCTCTGTGAAACCGATTGAAACCCAGCAGCTCTAGCCAATGTGGATGTGGCTTTCCAGTCAGCAATTCCTTCGGACTTTTGCCCACCCGTTCTGGCTTCAGCGACCGCATAAACTGCCGGTGATTTAAGAAGAATCGCAAGAGATTCAGATAGTCATCACCGAGGCTACGCCGCAGGAAAAAGTAATTGCGTAAGCGTGAGTTGAGGTTTTCCACCATCGAGCTCGCTCTCGGCGTTTCTTCGAGCGCTTTGCCCACCGCTTGCATCACGTCATGGAACTTGCCTGATAGCTTACTGTGTAACTGATTCCACCGTACCCAGTAAGCATCAGAGGTCTTGTGTTTCCGATGCAGTAGGCAGACATCTCGTACAGCCTGTAGCGGAAGTTTCAAGTCTCTCGCAATATCCGACAGTTTCTGATCGAGAACACCAGCAAACGCCAGCAGCTGATCGCGCTGATTGAGCAGTGCTTTCCTCAGCTTGCGGATCGCAGGATAACGTTCATCTTCTCGCTGTTTCAGTTCACTGACAATAAAGTCAAAGAGTTCCTGGCGTACTGCGAGCGGTGGCCCAGCCAGGGCCAAGACATCGTGGGAGAACCAGCTCAAAAGCGTTTTGATATCCCGAGCCAGAGAGATGAGCGCCTGCTCTCGTTGTTCAGCCAGCACCTGTTGACTGAGCAGTTTCTTCGCCACAATATCTTTCAGGCTAGTGTTGGCCATTTGCTGAGCCTGTTTCAGTAGCCGTGTTGGCCCGCCTTGCACGCGACGAATCAGACCATTGACCACTTGCTCAAACTGCTGCTGAATATGAAACACGTCACCGTGACAGGGAACTTCTGGCATGGCCGCTTTCTGACCCGCCCGAAGACCACTCCCGCCATCAGCAATCGTATAATCCGGGGCGAAGCCCTGCCCCATCACATCCAGCAGATGACAGCCCCAGGTGTCTTCATCCCGGTGAGCAACCGACTTCAATAGGTAACAATACGTCGAAGCCGCATCAACGCCCACCAGCACAGGCTTATCAGCCTGATAAATCTCATCCTGTAAGCCGACGTTAATGCTCGATAGGTCTTGGTTTTGATTGATCTCAGCCGCTTGCTCAGCGGTTTCCTGAAGTCGATTGTGGACAGTGCTGATGCTGATCGGCATATCGAAAAGATCACGAAACAATTCCACGACTCCTCGATAGGAGCTGTGGCAAATCAACACAAGTCCCAGAATCAGCTGATAAAGCCAGTTCTTGGTCACCGGTAGATGGAACAGAACATCGTCATCACCTTGTGACGGCGCAAAGGATTCATCCAGCGCTTGCTGTGCCTTGTCGCTTTGCTGGTAGATAAACTTCCGGCTCACCTGATAATTGTTTGCCAAGTGAGTGATCGGGATTGTTCGTGCAATCGCCTGAATACCAATTTCTTTACGAGTAGCAGGTGGCAGGGTGGCAGCGACAGAAACAGCTGGACTCATGAGGGCGATCGTAGGGCAAAATGACGACCCAGTTTTAGACGCGCTGATCGCACTAAAGTGTCACCTCGAACTGAACCATCCCTTCAACGACGCCTTGGAGGTAGTCAGCAGGTTGTTCGCTCATGCCTTGAACGCCAGGTCAGATGTAGTACTTGCGTCCTATTTTAGGTAAACTGGAGTCAAGGCAATGCTCTGGGCTTACAACAGCCCTTGCTTCTTCAACTTAGAGATCGCAGATACAGGCCGATTAGTAGCAAACACTAAATCCTGCTATGACAAGAATCGTAGAAACTGACTAGGCCTTGATAAGTCGTAAGTTACAATTTAGTAGTCTGCGTTCACCTGATCTCCCAGTTCACCTATCAACTAACGGACATGACGACACCAGAGCAAAACGCTGAAACGATCGCGGCTTTAACCCAAACCGTACAGCTGCTCACCTCATCGGTTGATGTTCTAGTGTCTGGGTTCATCCGGCCCAATGCTCAGCAGGCATTAGAAAATCAGCGCAGTGTTGCCCAGCTGATTGAACTCGCAGATAGACACGCTGAAGCCATTACACAGATAGATTCACGGCTGGACCGCGTAGTCGAGCAGCAAGAGACCAACGCCCAGCAAATCGCACAAAACGCTGAAGCGATCGCACAAAACGCTGAAGCGATCGCGCAGTTCGACACCAGGCTAGAAGAAACACGCCAGCTCGTCGCTAAGAACGCTAGCGACATCGCACAGCTCTCTGTTAAACAGGACCGCAATGCTGCTCAGATAGAAGCCAATGCCCAGCAGGTTACAGCCCTTGCTGAAGCTTCCCGCACTCAGCTAGCTGCCATCATCGGCAACGGGAGAAGGATAGACAGGTTAGAGCAACAGGCTAGCTAAAATGGCGGGGCACTCGACATAAAGTACTCGCGTTGACATGCTCCTCGGCCTGAAGGCGCGAGGATTCCCCGGCTAGATGCACAGACTCAGCTGTACACCACACGGTTGGCTGAGCGCTTCAACGGGCATTGCTACTGAAACAGCAGGCTTATGCGCCCTCGACGCTCCTTTTGAGTCGGACATGCGCCTGCCCGACTGTTCTATATTTTTGGCAGCATTTTGATCCCTATCGTGCTGAATGCCACATGAGATACAGCGCACCGACCGCACAGAAAGAGACAGTTTGCCCCACCGAAAACCACAGCAAGAGCAAGTCTGAGAGGTTGGTTCCCATCGATTCACAATAGACACACGACGGTTGATGTACTGAGCGGCCTTGCTCTCTAGCATGGTCCTGAATTCACGCCATCCTTGCTGTGAAATAGCCCGTGCTAAACGCCGATTATGCACCATTCCTGACACATTCAGATCTTCAAGACTGATGGATTGGTTTTCTCTAATCAGTCTTGTCGATTGTTTATGCAGAAAGTCCTTGCGGATGTTGCGTATCTTCAGGTGTAGCTTGGCTATTTTTTGCTGAGTGACAGCTCTGCGGTTAGAACCCTTTTGTTGTCTGGCTAGTCGCTTTTGCAATCGCCGTATACGACGGTCTAAACGACTGTAATCGGGCGATTCAATCGGTTCACCCACGCTAGGGAAGGCAAACGTCTTGATGCCCAAGTCCAAGCCGATAGACTCACGCACTGGTTCAACGCTTTTAGCTTGAACCTCCACAACAAAGCTGACATGATATTGGCCTGCTTTGTTTTTAATCACCGTTACAGAGCTTGGCTCAGCAGGCAACGGACGTGACCATTTCACCTTGAACAGCCCAAGCTTAGCTAAGAACAACTTATTGCCCTTGAGAGAGAAACCACCTTTGCGAAATCGAGCAGACTGCTTCCCATGACGGCTCTTGAATCGAGGGAATCGAGAGCGGCTCTTGCCTTTGAGCGCGGCGAACCAATTTTTGAAAGCAACACCCAAATCTGCAATCGATTGCTGCAATGGAATATTGCTAACCTCTGATAGCCACGCACGTTCTACAGTGCGCTTTGCCTGGGTGATGCATCGCTTTTGCAATTCGGCATTGCTCGGCCACTTTTCACCATCAGGCACAGCTTGAACTAACGCCAATGAATCATTCCAGACAACCCGACAACAACCGAACACCTTAGCTAGGTCTCGGCGTTGTTGTTCATTAGGGTAGAGTCTGTATTGGTATCGCGCTTTCATAGAACTATTGTGCCATCCATGCATGAGGCGGGCGCAAATGACACGGAAAGACTACGACTCGAAAAAGCCGTCCTAGAAGGACGGGGCTTGTATCCCATTGTTTCTGGTCAACGACCGAGTGAAGACGGATAAACGAGATGCCGCTAAATTGGCATCTCTCCTAGAATCTAACAGATTAAAAGGAATTCGCATTCTAGCTGAAGAGGAAGAGAGCTATCGCCAACTCACGCGTACCCGTCAGCTCACTCATTTAATCCTTCTCCTTACGAATCTGCTGCGGCCAGTTCAGCTCTTTTGCTTTGTCAGCCGGAAGGCGACAGGCGATCGCTTGGCGGCAAATCTCTTGCCAATCGGGTAAAAGTCCATCGCTCAACGCCTGCGCCATCAATGGTGGCATCTTCAGAGTTTTTTACTTTCGTACAGGGCTCTGACCAGCTATGTTTTTGCTCAAAACCCTAATCTGCAATATCTGGGTTGCCTCCTGGCCTAGACATACTCAAAAACTCGATATAGCAGGGAATACCTAACTATATAAGATCAATCGCAGTCAGGAGCGATCGCACAATGACGACGGATACCGGGGGTGGGGCGATCGCTCTACTGAAGTTAAAGACATTCGGTAAAGGGAAATGCTCACCAGAAGCGAATAAGGCAAGCTCTATTAATATAAAAACCAATTATCTATAAATTTGGTTTACTGGTTTTTTGGTTTTGGGAGCGATCGCTCTATGGCGAAAGATGCGCGATCGCTCCACCGGTGTCATTAATATCACTGCTATCAGCAATACAGAACACTTTGGGACACTTTGGGAAAGCAGCGAAATCCGGCATATCAGCCATTCTAGTCAATTCATCCTTAAACAATCAGAATGGTCTAACAAGCTGATTAGCGTTTGGAAGCAACCCTGAGAATAACCGAACAACTACAATTTTTCTGGACTCAGCACTTATACTCTAAGTCCAGCAGCAAGATAACTTATTCAACGATTTGAATGTGGGCCTAGTAATGGTAGTGGCTCAAGTTCTATAAAACAAAACAGCTTTTTCCCTACGGACGCTCGCTCACAGGGGAAACACTACAAGAAAGATATCAGCCTTCTAGTTTACGGGTAATACAACTTTTCTGATAAATACAATTCAGGTATTGGCAGCAGTAACAAAAAGCGGGTTACGGGGCGATCGCACCCTACAACTGTACTGCTCGCTCCGGAGCGAGCAACCCCCCTGGCGAGTACTCACCTGCTACGGTCACCACCGAATATTCCCTAGCCCCTTGAGATACAGCAAGCAGGAGAGCGCAGTCACACCCTAACTGGGAAGGGATTGCCTAGCCGTTCGAGCCGTCTATCTACATGCAAGACGGCTGGCACCGGTATCCAGAAAAAGACATATAAGCGATCGCACATAGCGGACCCTTAAATAGCGATCACAGACGATTCAGAAACAAACCCCGCAATGGAACTCCTTAAAACAGATTTGAATTCATCTATAGAAAAGGGTTTGTCTGCATCAAGACCGATCACAATGGAAGAGGCCCTCACTGTAAAAATAGGCTTCGGATAATTCACAAAATGAATCATTAAGAATCTATTTTTAGGACCCAGCTGAGTTTTCACTACTGCATTAATCTCTTCACAAAGTACACTGTCTCTAACTAGCAACCTACGCAGATCAGAGGCATGGTGAACGCGATAATAGGGCCTAGCTCTATAGCGATTCCACAACGCCGCTAACTCATCAGAAGCATGTGAATTCCCTGGCCAAAGTGAGACAGGATCATTAACAGATGAAAGCAGACTTAGCTCAATGCTGGGAGACAGCTCAGATAGTGCACCGATAGTCTCATAGTACTTCTCAAGCATTCCTGGCGATTCAGTTTCTAAAGAAGCCTCTACAGCCGTACAGCCATCATAAACAAAGGGATCTGCATTAGTTTCATTACGCCGCCGGGTGACTAACGGAGCAATTCCATAATGTTGGATTTGAAAACCCATGTGTTGAGAGATGAGGATTTTTCTAAACCACAGCTCCCAAGCAGCCGAGTCGATACCTAAAGCCCTTAACCGCTCAAAACCTAACCCATGAGAATTAAACGGGGCAATTTTTAAGCCGCACTGCTTCAAAACCCAGACAGGGAAATCAACAAATTCACCTTGACAAAACTCAACAGCAGAAAAGGCTTCATTATTAGATGTCGGGACCATAAGCATGGAGTTCACCTCATACGTACTCTTTATTCTAATGAACACTCCCTAAGAATAATACTTAGGGAGTGTGGCCGCTGCTAAGCAGCGCTGATGTTATGGCTAGATTGGCGGCTCACAGGGCGTAGAAAAGCCCGCCGGGATAGGATACTGAGTCGGATTTCCACTGAGTGAAAATCCAGAGAAAGAACCAGTCACCGAGACCGTAATAGGCGAGCCAAAAAAAATGTGTCCGGCCCTAGCTGGCTCGTCCACTTGAATATCTCTCTCGATAAGAGGACTACGAATAGCGGCACCCGCTGTAAATACCGTAGAGACACGGCGCACAGTGCCACCATCTTGAGGCGTTAGCACTACCAAAGCCAATGACTGGCCCACAGTTCTAGTACAGCTAAGCTCTAGGATGGCACCGTTGGGATATTCATGTAGCGTTGATCCTGCCTGCGCCGATGGTGCATAGGACAGAAGGGCAACAATAGCGCTGATAGCAGCAATAGAGAATCGTTTTCTTGGTAGCATGGTATTGATCCTAAGTTTTAGGGTTAATCAGAACCCAGCTCTCGAGCTTTAGACGGTGCAGAGTGCTGGGTTTTTAGCGTAAATGCAAAATTTAGAACGAGGAAAGGGAGTCTACTCACCCGTGTGATGCAAGGATCTGAGTGCAAAGTCTCGCGCCTTGTCCGGGGCTTTCGGATGTCCCTTTCCTATGCCTCTATTATAGCTTAAACACCCCACTTTATACGCCTCATTTCATGCAAATCTTCCTTATGAGGTTAGAAAGCCAGATAACCAGATTGGAGAAGAAAAGTAAGAGCCAGAAACCATGAATCAACTAGAGCGTTAAACAAAGAAAATACGTTCCAGGGGCGATCGCCTTCGCAGGCAATAAAACCTCAATCAGTAACAACCAGATCAGCGTTTATTCCAGCATTTTCTAACAGGAGATCAGCAGCGGATTGAGTCAGCTTGTAAGCACGAAAAAACGCTTTCTTATCATCAGATATTAAACTCATCCAACTAGCCAAATAACTAGCATGGTTTTCTAAACAGGAGTCAATATTAAGCACACTGCAAACAAAAGCAGCAGACATATCAGCGATCAATTCCTCAAATGCATATTCCTTAGAACTGTCATTGCCAAGCAAATCGCGATTCAATCGGCTCTTGTGTCCTGTCCTGTGAGAGAGTTCGTGAATCAAGGTAGCGTAATATGATTCTGGGCTAGAAAAGCTCTCATATGGCGGCATGTGAATCTGATCTAGATTCGGTGAATAACAAGCACGGTTACCACCTACAACAATTTTCGCTTTCTGAGCCTTGATAAGTAATTCAGCTTCTGCAATACGCGGTTCATCACTAGGCTTACCCTGATATCGCTCAATTAAATCAGGAATCTTCACCTTTGCATTCTCATCAGTAAAACAGTCAATATTGAAAACATTGATCCACGACCTGAAACCGTAAAACGTTTTCACAGTTTCACCAGTATCCGGATCAACCTTCTTATTTGTACCCCGACCACCTAAACGTAATTGTGTCGCCTTACTACCTTTTTTCATCCTGAGGCCCATATCTTTCGCTTGCTTAAAGCCAACAAACAGCGTTGACTTATAGCCTCGCGCCATAAGACTAATTTCCGCTAAAACAGGATTTATTCCTGTGTATCTATGCCCGGAGAATGCATTGCAATAGGGAGTCTGAGCCCAACCACGAGACCACGGTTTAGCGCCTGATTCTAATATAGTTAGCAGCTCTTGCATTACTAACTTGTATTTGTCTTTTTTGTCCTTTGATACAGCCACAACAACAATCCTCTTTAAAAGTTAATCAGAACTCAATGCCTAAGCTTTAGACGGTGCAAAGCAAAAAGTTATTAGTCAAAAATCATTCAATAGCCAGGGAAGGGAGTCTACTTACCCGTGTGATGCAAGAGGTCTGAGCTTGGTGACTCTATTCTTGTCCGGGGCTTTCGGATGTCCCTTTCCCATGTCTATATTATAGCAAAACACCCCACTTTATACACCCTGCTATATATAGGAATAGCTTATTGATCTCAAAAATCAGATCGCCAAATAGAAGCTTTTCAGAGATCTAACTGCTAGCTGTCATCGCATAGCTATTCTCAATCTAAAATTCAGTAAGAATTTAAAAATAAAAAGCGATCACTACAAGAGCGCTCGCTTAATGTCAGAAACCTATTTTGTTCTACTGCCAGAAAAAAGCAGTATCCAGAATTAAGAGGCCGTTGCAGCCTTCTTTTCAGAGGTTGCCGCAGTTCCCTTTTTAGAAGTCGCTGTCGTTTTTTCTGCGGACGTTCTTTTCTTATTCACCTTTTTAGAAGATGGCTCAGAGAATTTCGTAAATTTATAAACCTGCTCAATTTCAGATCTACATTTCTCGATCCAAGCAAGAACCGTAGCACGATTAAGCATATCTACTTTTTCATACTTTTCGTCTAAAACAATGTCTTTAAAGCTCAGTCCTCTCTTTCGAAAATCATCAGCTAATTGCCCGAACAGTCGAGGAAACTCTATTACCTTTAGGTCTGATAACAGAGCATCTTCTAAATCCGGGGTGGACGCAAGAGCACTGTCCCATAACTCAGGTCTAGCACGATAATAGCTCTTGACAAGCACATGGGTAATCTCATTAGGGCTATAGGCTTTAGATAATCGTGCTATCTCTGCGAGTGAACCGGGCTCAAGATCAGATAACCACCACTTTATAATTCTTGTTTTCGTTTGCTTCGCCGTTTGGAGGACACCCCTCTTTTGAAGCCAATCATTGATATAAATATCAGTTTGCCCAGCCAGATCAACAATTATGTCTTTTTTTGTTTCTTCCGAAAGATACCAGATTTTATCGGGCTGACTCTCTAAAGCTGGATCGTCAGATAGCGTTATTCGGCTTATCCCATCGTGAAGACTAGACAGTGTTTGCTTTTGATCATCGGCATCGACTAATTGAGGGTCGCCACCAGCAGCAAATCCAAGAAAATAAATCATAGAAGCAAACAAAGTCTTGCCAACATTGCCTTGCCTGCTAGAGATTAAATGAATGGTACTCATGCTTTTCTTGCCTTATTTTTTTCAAATACAATGTTTGCTAGCCTTTCTTGCTCGTCTGGATCAAAACCAGAAATAATCGATCCACTCTCAGCAACAGGTTCAGATTCATCGTTAACAACATCATCAGACTCTGAGGTAGAACTATCAGACTGTTCTTTCTTAAGCGCATAGTATTGACGCTTGAAGTTAGCCTCACTTTTTTTGATGAGCTGCTTTTCTTTTAGAGATGCATAGATAGCAGGGAGATAGTATCCCTTTCTAATCTGTTCATCAATCTCTGGCAGCAATTCTTTTATCTTAGCCTTATCAGTGCGATCGCTTCTGGGCGTTATGTCGATCTTTTTAGTTTTAGACATAGAGCATAGTCATGTAACAATCACCGCATCATCGTAGCGTTACTGTGCACCAACCGTATCATTTTCGTATAGTAGTCACAGCGTAACAATAGAACAAGCATAGCGTTATAACAGAATTGTTGTATAGCGATTAATGCGCAGGTTAAAGCCGAAAGTATACACCCAAGATATGGTCATGCTACGGTCAGTAAATTGCCACACCATTACCATTGAAGAATGCTAACTATTAGTAAGTCATCAGCAGGACATGCGGCACATTACTACACCGCAGACAATCCTGGACAAGCTCACTCCGTTTGGTTAGGACTAGGCGCAAAAGATTTGGGCCTAGCAGGGCAAGTGGATTCCGAATTGTTTAAGCAAGTTATTAACGGAACAACGCCACAGGGAGAACGACTGTATCAAAGGCGACTAATTTCGAGAGTAGATGGCTACGACCTAACGCTATCAGCGCCAAAATCAGTCTCTTTAATAGCTGTTTGGAAAGGAGACGATTCAGTATTGAGGGCACACAGAGAAGCAGTCTCTCAAACACTTAAAGCAATAGAAAAGGAAACCCAAACACGAAAGATGGTAAGCGGGAAAGTCCAATTCATCACCACAGGCAACTTAGTGGCCGCTGCGTTTGAGCACACACTAAACAGGCATAATGATCCCCAATTACATACACACTGCATCATTATCAATGTGACAAAACACCAAAACAAATGGCGCAGCTTTTATGCACGTAAAATTTTCCAGAAAATAAAAGAATGGGGAAAATTTTATAGAGATAGGTTGGCTGAGATTCTTACAAAGATAGGGCATCAGATAAGATCTGTTGGGAAAGGCTTCTGGGAGATCGCCTCTGTACCAAAAACGATAATCAGGACTTTTAGCAGACGACGAGCAGAAATAATCGAAGCAGTTGGCTCAGATGCAAGTACAGCACAAAAACAGTACGCTTGTCTCTCAACAAGGCCCTCAAAAGAAACTAAAAAGCATACAACGCTGAAACGCCTCCGACAACGATGGGATCAGATAGCCAAAGTCTCTTCGTTGAAAAAGAGTATGGAGAAAGAGCGTTAACAGCGGCACACTACGAAGAAAAGCTACTGTTATGACACTCTATGCCTTTTTGATTCATTCCATGCGCTACATCTTTCAGAGTAGCGCTACGCGTTAGAGGGTCGCTTTGCAACTGCTCTCTTATCTTTTTTAGTTCATTCCAGTCGAGTAAGCCTATAAAGGCAACAACTTCCCTCATATTTTCTAATACATCATCACTGAAGGCTGGATCCACATCGAAAGCTAATTCGACTAGCGCATTCATAAAAGCGACATTGGAGGTGTCATGCTTTGCAACGTATTGACGAAAAAGTAGCTCTAATGCTGAATCATAAAACGTTATAGACATTTTGCCGGTTGAAAACTTTGTAATCGGACTTTCTTCTATATCAGCACAATTTAGCCGATCCATAATCCCTGATTGTCTAGATGTAGGTGCTTTCATTAACACAATACCTTTAGGTAATGTTTGAGGTTTTCTGTTACTCGGCAAATGCACAGGCAGCTATCCTGCCCAAATATTAACGTTTGTAAAAAAGGTTGCGCACTTTTTTTAGGTCAGTGCGCAACCTCCCCTTAAAAGTATGCATCATATTAGTAATAGTACGTACCATCTCCAATAAAAAGAGTAATTTATTGCATGTCTATTTACGTAGCTACAAGATAGTACTGTTCTCTATTTTGTCGCTAGGTTTTTATGAGATCTAAATTTTTTAACAGCTTTAAGCACATGTTGAAAACAGGAAATTCACCCCGCGTTTTGAAGTGGGTCGTTCTGATGACAGCGTGTGTTTCAGTTATTCTAGTTGCAGCTCCAGCTCATGCACTATTGCTAGACCCAGCGCGTAATGCCCTAAAAACCGACCTTACAGCTTCTGGATTTGCAAATGCGGATGTTGTTGGCTTATTTTTTGGACTCCTCGAATTCATTTTAATAGCTATTCCAATTGGGACAGGATCAATGGCTTTAGCTTCAATGAATAGAGGTACAGAAGCTTGGCTTCCATGGGTGACAACAATGGGAGGCAGCTTAGTCTTCATAGCCTTCATAACAGTGCTGGTAACAACTGTTTATACATAGAGGCAGATGGCTAAAGTTGGCGAAAGAATTACGGTTAGCCGGGTGTTAGACTCGCGTCCTCGCATATTTTCATTGCCTACTGCCATCATTGTTCCTGCAATGTTTATTGTCACCAGCGTAGGCAGCATCGCTTATATCTTGCAGTTCCCTGGCTACATGATATTGCTGTCAATCGTCGCATTTATGATCACGTATTTTTTCCTATTTGGGCAAGAATCATGGCGATTGCTCGCAAAATTTAGGACACCACCAAAATGGACTAGGAGCGACGTAAAAGCAGTACCGTTCACCCTGACAAGACGGAATAATGAAGCAACGAAGCAAAGAAAAAAACGTTCGTATTCCCGGAGAGAAACGCAGTAGGGAAAGCATTGAGAACCATATTCAGCTTGAAGACTACGTACGCTTCAGCTCAATAAAAGGAAACGTAGGTGCTGCGTTACTCGCCGCTCACTCAACCTTCCAGTTCAAATTTGGATTCAAATTTGAAGGCTTTCACCCAACCATTTCAGACCAGCAATTTGCAACGGTTGCGAATTTTATCGAATCTGGCTTAAAGGCCATGCCTGACGGGGAGACTCTAACGGTTATTCAGTCTGTTATTCCAGACAATAACACTCGCCTTCAGCAATATCGTGAGCTGGTTAAGGGCGCGCCTACTCCGTTATTTAAGGAAATGGTCAAAAGCGCAGCATCACCCGGCCCATACTTCGTAAATATGTCTTCTGAAGAACGGGTCTCAATGGCCCGTTCTAAATACAAGCGAAAGTCTCTGCGTCTGTATGTAACAGCAACGTCAAATCAGTCTTCCAACATCAAAGATAAAGGTGAAATCATTATCCGGAAGTTTTCGGATGTTCTTGCAAAATTTTGGGGTGGCTTAACAGGGGATGTTAGTCATGGATCACCTGAAAAAGTACAAGAGCTGTTTACTAATGCCCAGTCTACTTACGAAGACTGGGTAAACGTATTGGCTCAAATGCGCCTTACACCTATACCAATGTCGGTTGAAGAACTGGCGGCTGAGCAATGGGCAGAATTTAACGATACGCCCATGCGCGAGCTACCACAGGTGCTTGAGTGGACCGGTCAAGAGGTGAAATACACCATGAGTGAAGGTATCCATCTCTCCTCATGGCTATTTGAACAACAGCAAAACGTGCCCAAGGCAGCTCGTGACTTTGTTTATCAAACCAAGCCAAATGGAACGAAACGACTGACAGGTGTTGTCACCTTAAGAAACAAGCCCGGCGGCTGGGAAAATCCTACTGAACAACTCCTTTACCTCTACAGAAAGGCGGAAGGGCTTGACGACTATAAGATAGTTCTCACCATCACAAAAGCCTCAGCAATGCTAACGGAAAAAAATGTTGAGCTTCTTCAAAGACAAGCTCAAGATTCTGTGCGCTTAGCAGCTACTAGAGGGTTGCCTAGTACACGCTCACAAATTCTTCAGAGTGAAGCCGAACAAGCCTCTACGGACCTATATAACGGCAACGTTCCGATCAAAATGAGCCTGTGCTTTCTAGTCTCAAAAAGCACTCAACAGGCGCTAGGATTGGCCTGTCGTCGATTGCAAAGCCGATTCCCTCTACCGGCCTCGCTCGAGATCGAGCAGGATTATACGGCGCTAACGTGGCTACAGTGTTTTCCCCAACTCAGCTTTCACAGCCCCTTGTTTAAACCCTACGACCGGACTAGGGCCTACAAGGCGAGTGCAATTCCTGCGTTCTTACCTATCGCTAGAGTCATGAGCCCAAATGAAAAGGGACTCGAATTTATCAGTGAAGATGAAGGCGTTCCGTTCTATTTAGATATTAAGGACTTTCATCGGCATATCCTATTTCTCGCGACTACTCGTGGGGGCAAGTCCGTTCTATTCGCTTATATCCTGATGCTGGCAATGTGCTCGGATATTCCCATGGTTGTTGTTGACTATCCCAAAGAGGATGGGGATTCAACATTTGGGCCCATTACCCAACTTGCCGAAGAACATGGGGCCTATCTCAATATCGCAGAAGAGAGCAATAACTTTTTTGAGCTGCCAGATCTACGACAGTTTGACGCGGATGAACAGGCAAGACGATTAATAGAGGTCAAGGATTACGTTCTAGATCTGCTAATGATCATCATGTTTGGCCCTAACGCCAGTGATGGCGATCGCGAAAAACGAGTAGCCAAGTCCATCTTAGGAAACATCCTAAGCATGTTCTATCAAGACCCTGAAATTGATAGCCGGTTTAGGGCTGCTATCGGCGCTGATAAAAACAGCGCAGCCTGGGCTAATGTTCCTACGCTGCGCGATTTTAGCAAGCTGTGCACTCAAAAAACGTTAGAGCGCTTACTGGAAACAGTCTCAACTGAGCATGTCACTCTCATCAATGAAATTCGGCTGCGCTATCAGTCTTTCATGGAAACCACCGTAGGGCGATCGCTCAGCAAGCCAACATCCATCCCGAACGATGCAAAGTTACTGGTGTTTGCCTTTAAAGGAATTAGCAACAACGATGATGCAGCAATCTTAATGGCTTCAGCGGCAGCGGCGGCAATGCGACGAACGCTATCTGCGCCCGTTTCTATTCTGTTTATGGATGAGGCCAGCATTTTATCTAAGTTTGATTCCCTGATGGAACAAATTGCAAAGATTGCGGCCAACGGTGCAAAGTCGGGAATCCGGCTAATGATGGCACTACAAACGCCTGCCTCTATCGATAAATCACGATTTGGCGCTGAAATTCTCGGCAACATGAGTACTCGCATTATTGGCCGGGTCGATGAGGCCGATGCAAAAAACTACTGCCGCATTCTTGAAATTCCTGAAGAAGTCATTTCAGTCAATACCTCAAAAGGCTTTTACCCAAACGTTGCCGAGCTTTACAGCCGTTGGCTTGTAGTAGATCGGGGGACACGCACTTTTGTACGTAGCTATGCGCCTCCTCTGTTGCTCGCAGCAGTCGCCAACAATCCTAAGGAGGAGATTGCCAAACAAGCCTTCTTAGCGGCCTACTGTGACCCTGTAGAGGCACTTCAGGCTTTTGCTAAGGAGTTTATCGCAGCAGCACAAGAGGGCAGGGCAATCATTTGTCCAAAACCTTTATCGCCGTCCTCAATTAAGGAGGATTCATTTAATGAGTATGCGTTGGCTAAAAAGTAAGAAAACCTTGTTACGGTCTGCCTTTTGTCTGACCGTTTTCGCAGCCGGAAGCGCATCAGCTTCCCTATTACCAGGAACGCCCAGTATTGGAGATATTCTCGGCGGCGGCAGTGGCAGTGGCACTTTTTATGATTTTGAAACCGTCTTTGAAACTGGCCAGGGCGGCAGCGGACTGTTCGGCAATATTTTCGGGGGAACTTTCGGGAAAATCCTTGGTGGCGACGGGGGACAGCTAACATCGCCTTGCGGCATCATCATTATGAATTTTGGCGATACTCGTTGTGCCTCTGAAGAAGGCGAATACGGAAACATCTTCGATACAGTATTCGATACGGTCTCTGATGAGCTGGGTATTCCTGGTGAAATCAGCGATATCGTAACCGGGCGAGCTTCGGTTGAGAGTGTCTTTCAAGATATTTTAAACAAGACGCTTAAGGATGTTGGGTTGTCTAGTGGAACAAATCACGGCAATCCGGGCAATGTCATCGGCTCTCAGGGATTACCCGATCCAGGAGGGCTCTTAGATGTTCTACTGGCTAATGCCAAGGCACCTGCAAATCCGAACGGGCTCGGAGGCTCACTGCCAAATGACGGTAGCAAAACAACAATTTCAGCAAATGTACTTGCAGCACCTAATGTTAACGCTGCGCTGGCCTCGGCCAATACCGCTCAGAGGCTTTTGACAGAAGCAACAACAAATCGTGGCTTAAGCGAAAAGGGACAAGCGATTACAGAAGCCCGAATGACGGCGGCACAAACAGTTAGTCGCACGTCAGCAAAGGCCGCTGAGGCGTCTACTAAAGCCGCTGCGGATCAGATGACGGCTGCGGTTGAAATGGATACCACCATTCGAGAGCAAACAAGCACTCAGGACACTTTAAAAGAAGCGCTGAGCGGCATAAATTTGATGCAGGCTCAGTCTACAGAGTTAGCAGCACAGGCCAACAATCAAAGGGCGCTGAGCAGTCAGTTAGATAGCCTTGCGCTTCAGGTTGACTCTGAAATGAGAGACGGTGTGTTTTCTAATGGGCGTAGCTTACAGGTCATGAATGACCAAATGTTAGGTGAATCTCAGCAAGAGATGGCTGAAAAGGCTTCTGTTAGAGCCGAAGCAGCTCAAGGCTTACGAATGTTTGGAGTTTACCGCTAGCCAATAATGCTCGATTTTCTTACCCTGCCATTTCATACCTTTGACCTCGCGGCTCAATTACCTAGCGCACAGGAAGTAACCTTGGCCAAAGAGTGTGTCAGCGGCGTGTTTTCAGATAATTCTATTGCTCTACAATGCGGCGGCGCTATATCTAAATACACCGCACAACAATGGGATGACATGTGGTTGGCAAAGATAGGCTCACCATCCCCTGAGTTTATGGCTATGTTAAACATTAGCCGGTACATTGCAGGTCCTGCGATCGTGCTCTGGGGTATCGCTGCGATGAAAAGCCTTTATCGAAATGGCATACAAGATGGATGGCAACAGCTAGCTAGCATTGTGCTGCTTGTCATGGTGCTATACGGCAATGGGGCCACCGTCACTAGAAATTTGACATTAGCAGCACGGTCGCTAATCAACTATCAAAATCAGAATGTTCTTACGCTCACCAATAGCGGTAACAAACTTGAGCAAAAAATAGCTGAATTAACAGGCTATATAGAAGATGCTGAAAGGATAAAAGAGTACCGCGAGCAATGTGTCACAACCGTTACGAATGCAGCACTAGAAACCTGCCTAGAAAATGCGAATGTGGCAGCTCAGGATGATATTAAAAAATTTGCTGCACTCAGCTCCAACAGTTCTTTAACAGCAAGCCTAAGGCAACTTGCCACTAACATCATTGAATCACCGCTAGCTACTGTCAAAAGCGCCATTGCTACAAATACATCACCCAGTGGAGCAGCTTCTAAAATCCTTAAATACTTACCCATTGGCAGTAACATCAGCTCGCTCGCAAGCCAAGGCATCCTAGCAGGTATGACTTATGTCGCCGCCAATATTGTTGAAACAGCCTGGCTCTTTACTGCCATCGTTGTACCGATTCCACTTGCACTCTCCTTCTATCCAGGCGGCGTAGGTGCACTCATAGGCTGGGCCGTAGGGTTTTTATCGTTAGGGTTATTCAAAATAAACATGAATATTTCTACCTCCATCATTGTCAGCATGATTTACGAAAGGGGACCTTCTATAAATCCAAATCTAGATCTGTTAATCATGTCATTCGGAGTCATTGTCTTAGCGCTTGGCATGACAGCCGGGGGAGGGCTCGCTATCTTAAACGGAATTATGGCAGGGGTTTCAGCAATTACCCTAGGGCTTGTTCGCATGGGAACGCCAAGAAGTTAACTCAGAGGTTTTATGACAGGACTCGGCAAAATCAGCACAGATGAGTTTAATAAAGCAAAAGTAGAGATAGGAGACAAAAGCAAGCTATTTTTACTCGTAATACTTGCAGTTGGATTATCTGGATTAAGTACGCTTTTGACATTTTCAAATCTGCTGTACACCCGGCAGATCACTCGAAAGCCTTTCCCTACGTTAGTTCAAACAACCTCTGGTGACACAATAGAAATCGGCTTTGAAAGCCCTGGTTATCGCTCCCCGGAGATCATCAAAGGGTTTACCGCCGACACTCTCTATTACTTAATGACAATGACGAGCTACGGTGCTGGCTCTGCCGAGGTCTCCGCGCTCAACCCAAGCCGGAAAAAGGCAATGCCTATCAAGGTAAAAACAGATGATTCTCAGGGAGCTATCACTCAAACGGCTTGGCTCGCAAGTGAATCGTTAGAAGCTAAGTTTGCCGATAAATTCAGACAAAAACTTGCGCAAATGACACCCCCTGATGTTTTTACAGGAAAAGAAGAAGTCATTTTAAAAATCGACTACATCAAAGAACCTGTAGAAGTCAACGACGAAAAAGGGCGATGGGCAGGCCAATGGACCGTTGATGTCATCGGTAACTTGAAGGTTTATCGCATTCAGCAAGGTGAAGTAAAAAGCATACCTTTCAACAAAAGAGTAACGCTCAGACCGGTTCAACCTCAGACAATTCACGACGTAGAAAAGTTTGGTGAGCTGGCGATCGCACTCAACGCTTCTCAGCGATCAGGGCTACAAATTACTGACATCAAAGACCTTTCGTTAACTGAGTAGAACACATTAAGGAGCATTTAAAAACACAATGAACAATATCGGTACTGATCAGATAACCGATGATACAGACTTAAGCCTAGTAGATCGGACCAATTTTCAAACCTTAGACAGTACTCCCGTTCAAGAAGTCGATGCCTTTGTGGGGCAGGTCGATGAACTCAGTAAGGACAAGGTTCATTTTGCTAGAAATCCCTATGTAAGGCTCGGAGTAGGAGTTGCTTTTTTATTCTTCGTGCTTGGCTTTGGCAGTCTATTCATGCTTGGCGGTAAAGATTCTCAAGTTGCTGAAGTAGAAGAGACAACACCAGAGACACAAGAGCTAACGCTGGATCTCAATCCTGAAGTTGCGGATTCTAGCAGCTCTGCTGAAGTAGATGCCCTCAAATCTGAACTCGCTCTAATGCAGCAGCAAATGGCATTAGCTGAAGTAGATAGGAGATTGCAACCACAGACAGACTCCACTGAGGCAAACACCACCACAAAACAGCCAACCAAGCCACCCACGACGACCACTACTACTAGGCCAGCAAGCACCACACGACCAACAGCAATCGCACGGCCTGCACCTGTTAGCCGACCCGTTTCAGCAGTCGCCGCAAGACCGCCAAGACCTATTATGACCGCTGCACCTCGAACAGCAAGCATCCCAACTCCAATCACACGGGCTCCAACTTTTAGTAGGCAAACGCCAGACCTCATTGACCCCAATGAGGCTTGGTATGCGGCGTCTAATTCTGGAGTTATGGGGATTATGCCTGAGAGACGGGCCGCTGAATCAACAGCTGTAGTTCAAGGGGTGCCTGTGGCAGCAGAACCGGAATATAGATTGAAGTCAGGGCAAGCTAACAGCTCCGCAAAACCAACTGAGTACGAAACTGCTTATGGCGTTGAAACAGTTGCCGTAGAGTCGTCGCAAAACAGTGAAGCTATCCCCGGCCTAATCTATTCAGGTCCGGCATACATTCCAGTCGGGCGAGCTGTTGAAGCAACCGTTATCACGCCTATTTCTTGGCTGGGCTCTGACGACCAGTTTATGATCCAGCTCGATGAGGATGTCTTGAGCGATAGCGATGATGTTGCTATTCCAGCTGGCGCTTATGTCATTGTGCAGCCGATGTCTGTTGATGAAAAATCAGGAGTTGGGGAACTCGCTGCGGTTGGTCTCTCCATCGATGAACAAGTCACGCCTATTGACTATAGCCTTGTCGCAATTCGAGGAGAGGGGGGAAGTCCTTTACTGGCTGATAGATTTGGCGATATTGGTGGTGATATTGCCGCCAATGATGTTGAGCTGTTTGCCATTGGCGCATTAGGCGGGATTGGCAATGTTCTCACTAGGCCAACCTCGCAAAGCACAGTCAATGGTGCTTTTGGCAGTTCATCTAATACAGAGTTTGGCGATCGCAATATTTTGGGCGCTATTTTACAGGGTGGTTCTGAGCAAATAGCGGGCAGGATGGCCGACCGCAATGATGAGCGCCTAAATGATCTGCGCTCTCGGGGACCTATTTTCTATCTCGATGCAGGCAAAAAACTTCAGTTCTATGTAAATTCGGGGTTCTTTTTATGAATCGTTCTTTCTTTAGTGGCCTGATCGCTTCATTTACCCTGTTATGGGCGATGCCCTCTCTAGCGTTAACGCGAACTGAAATTGATGATAGTACTGCGATGAGTACTGTTCCTACGGTTACCGTCCCAGGTGGCCACTCAGTTGTTGTTTCTTTTGACAACAACCGCTTTATTCAGTCCCTATGGATAGATGATCCGGCTATTTTAGGGGCTACAACAAACCGGCCATTATGCGGACAGCAGGCGGCTTCTAATGGCTGCGGATTTGCAACAGCAGTTAGATTAACTCAACTCACGGGGGCATTGGACTTACCGGGAACTAGCTTCCGCCAAAGCAATGGACTCGCAACGTTGGTGAGTGTATCAACGACAAATGCACAGGGCACAGACCCACGAATCTATCAGTTCACGGTAAATACCACTGGTAATACAACCTCTAATACGTCGTTGGTGTCGATTGTCCCGAGCCGTGACACCACTAACGCAAGCTCAACCGATACGTTACAGGCATTAAGACGACCAGGGCGAGGCCGGTACAACTTGAGCGAGATTCGCTCGGGTCATGGAACCGCAATTACCAGAGGTATCGCAGACGTTGAATCGGATGCTTGGCTCGCTTTGGAAGAGTTTTTAATCATGACGGATGAGGGTATTTCAATCGCTAAGGCCATTAATGACAGCGGTGTTCCAGCTGCTTTACTCACAGAGCTAGAGCGGTTAGGGGGCGAAACCATTGGCATATAGCCCTGAAGTCTAAGTGATTGCTTTTTCGATTAATTAAAGGCTCTTTGGTAGATCTAATACTATGCCGCTGAATGTTCTGTTATCGTTTGTTCTCTCAATTGTGTTGGTGTTCTGTGGGGCGTCTTCTGCGATCGCACAAGCATCAAGCAATGTAGATCAAATTATTAACACGACATTTAACCAAATGCCCCCCTTTGAGACAGATGGTTATATCCCTAGCTTTGATGGCGATCTACCAGAAAAATTAGGCTACAACCCGGCAAGGGAGTGGCTCGCAGGGCAATTGCCATCTGAAGTTGTTGAAGTAGGCGACATTGATACAGGACTTGGAGCTAGCCTGCTCACAATTCAGCAAATTTCTGAGCTGACAGGGCTCGATATTAGAGAGCTTGCAATTGAAAACCTTGAATTTCTGCGGGGCGTCAACCTCAATGAATTTCTAAAAGATGTTCCATTTTTAGGCGATTGGCAAGTCACTGATATTCCAGAGCTGGCAGAGCTGGCTGAATTTGGCTCCATTTTTAGTGGGGAAGGAACACTTAATGAAGTGCTCGGAACTCTACCTGACCTTGGCGAGCTAGGTGTTCTTGATGTGTTGGGAGAGCTGCCAATTAGCGCAATTCCTAATCTTGATGTTGCGCAGCTAGCTGACTTCGCAGGCATTGGTGATCAGGTAATTGCAAACATACCGGGGCTTGGTGATATTCCGCTCGGGTCTTTCCCTATTCCTGTGAGTTTGCCGTCAATTAATGCATTTCCAATGCAGGATATTGCTTTTGGCCCTAAAGAGTACTCAGGAGAAAAGGCTACCCCCCAGCCAGTGAGCGGAGGAACTAACGGGGGCAAAGTATGGAAATCGCTTGCTTGCAGCGGTGGATGTCCGCACATTGAGCTAGCTGAGAACGGATGGAAGGGCGCGACATGGATGACCAAAGCGCATAGGGTTAAGGATGGCTATGGTTTGCTTAGCAGTTTCTTTGGCGAAGCCGGGGCCTACCGGCTGCCCTTCGGCCCCGGCTTCGCACTTCAAGTTACGAATACAGATGAGAAAACTGGTCAAGCTGAGTGGGGTATTGCTTTTCGAGTTTGCAAGAATGGCTTCATTGACTTGGGGTGTACTGCTTACTTTTTAGAGGTACCGCTAGGCATTGAGACTAAGGACGGCGACAACATCCTAACCGGGGTTCGAGATGGCTTAGGGGGGGCGACGGTGCCTATGGAGGCTCCACCAGGATGGGAGGAGCTGAGACCGGCTATACCGCCTGAGTTACAGTCAAAAATAAGGGCAAACCTGCCATCATCCAAAGGCAAACGTGGTCGAAAAGCCTGCGGCTCCTCCGCTGTGTCAGGTGACATTGTAGAACGTGCAGTCAGTGCAATCGAAGAATTAGGTTGGACAGGTGCTAAAGATGATGTGTCACTGATAGTAGGTGCGGCAATCGAAAATGGCATCACTGACCCCGCCCATATTTCTTACATACTTGCAACCGCTGCTCATGAGAGCGATGGATTTAGAACAATGGTTGAGTATGGCAAAGGCGTAGGGAAAGCCTATGGAGAGGAGTACGGGCGCGGCTATATTCAAGTTACTTGGCGGGAGAACAGACAAAAGCTAGATGACATTTTAGGAATTAACTCTGCTGATAATCCAGACTTACTAACCGATCCACAGATTGCCGCGCAGGCAGCAGCTATCGGAATGAGAGATGGCATCTATACAGGTGTCTCGCTCAACGATTATGGATCAGGAGATAATTTTGATTGGGAAGGGGCTCGAACAATTATTAATGACGGCGATCGCCGTCCGTTAATCGGAAACTACGGAAGGTCTATCTTTAGCCGTGTCGCGGGTGTTGATACAACTGATGTCAAAAGCATTGAAAATGGAGGTTGTAGCTCATCGGGGGGAGTTGCTTCTTTAGGAGACGCCAGTCTTGAAGAAATTTTATATGAGTACGAACCCGCTTCGTTCCAAGATTTTGATGCCTACAGAGAATACCGTGACAGCTACCACGGGGGCCTTGACTTAGATTATAGAGCTGGCTTTGGAGAAGGCGGGGCCGTAACGTCCCTGACGGAAGGAGAACTGCTTGAGATTAGAACAATCTCGTACAACCAAATTACAGGGGAACCGTCTGTTAGCGTTCGCATTTTAACCTACGACGAAAATGGTAATGAAATTGAGCAACGCTACACACACTTATCAGAGTCTTCTGTCCGAGCTGCCCTAGGCGTCGGTATCGGTGATGGCCAAGGCATGAAAATAGAAGCGGGGCAGGCAATCGGAGTAGTGGGTGGTGACGATGAAGTTTCAGGCGGCGCGCATTTGGACTACAAAGTTCTTGTCAATAGTAATTTTAGTAATCCACTAGACTTCATGGAAACTCTAGCCACTGGCGATACTGGCGGAACGCTCGGAACGCTCGACATTCATTCTGGTGCGAGAGGTCAAATTACGATAGGTAACGTAGGAGGAAAAGATAATGACAATAATCAAGAGAATTCTGAAACAAAAAACTAGCTTAGCCATACTTATGGTCTGTATAACACTAGGCGTATTGTCTCTAAACCAAGTTCTAGCAAATTCAGACTCACTCATTGAGCTCAGGAATCAACTAGCCAGCCAAACTCAAGTGCCAGTTGTACTGCCGACTAAAAATCCGCAACAGGCAGCATCGATTAGCTTTGCTGAAGCTGATACCTACATGGTGCGCTTTACTGCCTCCGCAAATTGTGTCGGACAAGAAGGCTGTACACGCGGCACGATGGTAGGTCGGGCTCTAGAAACAGCCTATGAATGGAAAGGCGGTACGAGCGTTGCTCTTAGCAATGGAATAACAGCTGATTACTTTGCTTTCGATCCAACAGAGCCCTATACAAATGCCCATCTGATTTGGACTGAAGGCGACTACCGGTATGAACTAGGAATGTCAGGAGCGACAGCTGAAGAAATGCTAGAGGTTGCAAATAGCGCATATGAATAACTTACTTGGACGATTTGGGAAATACAAAATCCTTGTCATCGCGATGATGACTTTGACAACAGTATTTAGCTGCACAACTAACCTAGTGGCTCAACAGGTCAACCAGCCAGATTTAGACTTATTCTCGGACTTAATACCAAAAGTGGAAGAAACCTCAGTGATTCCAGTATTAGCCCCTGATGTAGTCGTCCCGAGGACTGAAAACCAACTTTATCCAGAAATATTTGATGTCAGGCAACAGGCATACGAGCTTGCTTACGGTAACGTGCCAAATTGCTCTAACGCTGGCTTCTGCCGAGAAGGATGGATACAAGGCTATCAAGTAGGCATCGATGGCTACAAGACTGAAACAATAGCAGCACTGATTGAAGAGCGCGAAAATCACCTTGAGACTGCAACGAGGAAATCTGATGATTCGATAGAAGCACTAACACTCATAGATGGTACTGAGGCAGTCGTCCTCCCCTGGATTGGTTACACACATCCAGGACCTACAGAGGTCATCTTTGAAAAAGATGGGTACCGATACGTTTTTGCCGTTGTAATGGCTGACAACGATTACGTTATTGCGCTAACTAATTCTGCTTTGGATTAACGTCCTCACTTCGTTTCTCTCTTTTCTTTCAATGATTTATTCACAGCAGTCTCTAGCTCAAACACAACCCTCCTCTACCATTGAGGGTGATGGAACTATTTATGGTTTCTCACCTCAGATGCTCTGGTTGCTAGGTGGATGCATTGTATTCTTTGCCTTCGTCGCAATCATGGATTCGCGCTCAGGCAGCTCTGGCGGCAAGAACGTACTGACTAGCGGTCGATGGGCAAAAAAGAGCGATATTGCTAACGCACGTAAACGCGCGATCACACAAATAACCAGTAACCAACATGATGAAGTCGCCCTTTGGATAAACTCACCGAGCATTCAAGAGGGCAATAAAATCAGCAACGATAAAGACACTATCTATCTACCTGATATGGCTAGGGGATGTTCTGTTATCGGAGGCTCAGGGTCAGGCAAATCATTCTCTGTGGTTAAGCCAACCCTGAGAGCTGCCGTTGCTCAAGGCTTGCCTATAATGCTACTCGACACAGACTATCCAGGCTTGAGCAAAACGATTGCGCCCTTGGCCGAGGCCGCTGGCTATGAGGTCAACATCTTCGCACCGGGCTATCCAGAATCGAGTATCTGCAATGTACTCGACCTCATTAAAGACCATAGGGATGCGACCGGCGCTAGCCAAGTTGGAAAAACGCTCAACAAAAACTTTCAAATGGGGGGCGGGAAAAACACAGATCCATTTTTTGAAGTCGCAGGCGAGCTGGCTACCGAAGCAGCCTTATTGTTGGCTAAAGCTCTCAAGTACCCTGATATCCTTACTGCTTTTAGCATTCTCAAAGATGAGGATATGATTGACCGAGTGCGGGGTGTCGGCAAGATCGATCCATGGCTAGCTCTGGCTTTTGGGCAACTGCTCTCTACGGCAAAAAGCGAAAAAACGGTTGATAGCATTCGAGGTACAGCGGCTTTATTGTTTGGTCAGCTGATGCGCCCAGACATCCTACCGGCATTGATGGGTGAAACCACTATTCCGTTGGATATAACAGGAAAGCGACTGCTAATCTTCGGCGTCAAACAGGATATTCGCTTAGCAGTTTCACCCTTAATCGCCTCTATCATTCATGCCCTAGTCAGCCGAAACGTTCTTCATGGACGGGCTGAGCCCTTATTTCTATCTTTAGACGAAATGCCAAGCATGTATTTCCCTGAAATCTCTGAATGGCTCTCGGAGAAGCGGAAGTATGGATTGTGCACTCAAATAGGATTTCAGTCTCTAGGACAGCTCAAAAAGACTTATGGCCCTGAATTGGCCGACGTTATCTATACCAATACTGCAACCAAATTTTTCTTTAATCCGCAGTCTGTTGAGTCGGCAAGGATATTCAGTGAAACGCTTGGTGAGACCGATGTGGTATACAAAACGCGGAATAGAACCTATGGCAAAAACCGTTCTCGAACTCGAAACGAAAATAGAACTAAATCTAGACTCATGACGCCAGATGAGTTTACCGGGCAGGGGGAAGGGTGCTGTGTGCTGTTGAGCCCTGGCTACGGCGATAAAACAAGGAAATTCATTCCGGTTCGGTTTAGTCCTTTAAAAATTTCTAAACGTGAATTAGAGATCCAGGCTGCGGTACAAACCGAGTGGAAAAGTTTTATAGATGGAAAAATAAAAACGGGCGTAGGCGACTTGAAAATCCATCCAAATGAGATTAAGAAGCGCATTGACGATTTTCAATCAAAATTACCGATTGTCAAAGCAGGGACTGA
This sequence comes from Cyanobacteria bacterium J06634_5, assembly GCA_039820525.1. Taxonomy (GTDB): domain Bacteria; phylum Cyanobacteriota; class Cyanobacteriia; order Phormidesmidales; family Phormidesmidaceae; genus Phormidesmis. The sequence continues at coordinate 28,067 of JBCBPY010000035.1, read as the reverse complement.
GCATTCGCTAGGAGACCTACCCGCACTATTAACAAATGCATAGGTGAAAAATATGTCAATGTCAGCAAGGCAGGCAGATTCAGGAAGTACTAGCTCAGGCAGGGTAGGAGCTGAAACTGTCACGGCAACTACACAGGCCATGGTCAACCTACTAGCAAATATGAGCTGGTTATCAGGCGGCGAAAGGTCCGCGAACAGGGCTGCTGCAAGCAAACCTAGAGCTGTCATCACTACAGCAGATAATTTACGGACAGAAGAAGCGAAAAGACGTGTTGTAGATACAGCAGATAGCTTGTCAAGCACACAAAACACAGCAGAGAGTAACCGTACAACACAATCATATCCAGCTCAAAATATTGCTCAAACTGAGCACATACAAGAAATAGATGCAGTACAGCTGACAAAAGAATATCAAGCGATCGTTAGACGCTTAGGGGAAGATAATGGCTCACAAAAACTAACAAGATCAGAAAAGATAAGACTGGCAGAAAGAGCCAATGCAATAGTTTCACAGGTAGGCCCAGAGGAACTTGCTTACCACATTGGTATTGGCGCAACAGCTGTTAGCTCAGATCAGAAATTAACAAATAAGAAAGTGGCTAAAGAAGAAAATCTAGCTCAAAATCATAGAACCAAGCTACAGGAGCCAAAAGTCACCAATAAAAGCGCTACAGGACGGATGGAAACCTATAAAGATGATCGGGTGCAGCCATCTGACGGAAATAGAAGAAAAAAGGATGTTGTTTTCGAAGTCACTCAAAACCTATTAGACGACAGCGATCAGACACAGGCACCTATCAACGCCACCCCCCTACAGCCCGTAGACGAAGCATCATATCAACAAGTCCCAGAAGCACAGGACTCGGCAATACAAGAAACAAGGAAACAGAACTCAGAAGCCCAAAACAGATTTGATAGCGAGGCAGACAGCGCAGCACCGGTAACAACAACATCAGTTGTGTATAGCGCTGAAGATTTCAACATTTCAAAAGAAGGCAAAACTGTTACTATCACAGATAAATTTAGTAACGCAGTACTCTTCCAATACACTCAAGACGGTAAAGAAACTAAAGTCATAAAAGACCTCATTACCAATGATCCAGAGAGGTTCAAGGTATTTAAGCAGGCTCACGCAAATATCAACAAACACACAGCCAGCACTATCTTGAGCGATCCGCGTGGAATTAATCAAGTCAACAATTTACAAGGGTTAGCACCGGAAGGTAGTCATGCAGTTGCCTTAGCACACACTTATTTAGAGGCAGAAAAAGCAGAACTAGCTGAGCCACAGTTGGAGAATGGAAAGGAAAAATACGAATTCAAAAAGACGAGGGAAGGATACAGAATTTCGCATCTGCACACCACTACAGACGGAAAACGCAAAGATATTCCACCTAGAGAGCAAATCGTTATTACATCGAAAGGGAGCAGTATTCTAATTGGGAAAAAAGGGGGATTGACAAAACAGGATGCTCTACTGTTTAGAACGCACTACCATGCTTTAACGAAAAAAATAGAAGAGCGTAAAGCAGCCAAGGCCGTAGAGGATGCTAACGCTCGTAAGCCAAAACTCAATAGAAATAACGGAGGGCGATAATGGTCGTTATTCAACAAAAGCCTGTCGATTGGGATGAGATATTAGAAACCTATGGACCCAAGGCAAAGACGGCTCTGTACAATTTACTTAAAGAACACGATATTCCAGATACAGACCCTATAGCACTCGTAATTTCCGCTCTATTCATCTCGCAAATAGATTCTAATGAAGCCTTCCTGTCAATTACTCAGACTATAGATTCAGGCAAAGAGGAACTACATCAGCAATTTGAAGCACAAGTTTTACAGCTGAGGGGTGTCGTCACCTATGCACAAGAACACCTTGTAGAAACTGGCAAAAAGCAGGTCGATGAGCGAAAGCAAGAACTGTTAACTACCATCAAGGAAGGTATTGCTAAAGCTCTAGGAAACAAACATAAAAGCAACGCTAAAAGAAATACAGTCAACATGGTCGCGATTATTACTTCTGTGGCAGCGACCTCTTTGATTAGCATGTTGGCCAGTGGCACAGCCATCTACAGCATAATGTCCGCCAAAACGACAGCACCGGCCACCAGGACAAACGCAGATTGGGCCAACATTCCCAATGCAGAGCTATGGGCTGAAATTGCTGTTAAGAATGATACACAGCTATCTCTATGTAGAAAAAACTTTATTAAATTAGAAGGGCAATGTGCGATCTCTATACCTGAATAATATGCAGCATCTCATCAGTGCTCTACTTGGCCTTTCCGTTGGGCGAGTACTTGGAAAAATAGGCTGTTTTAAGCTCATACTGATGTTCGTACTATTCCCAACAGGATTGCTAGCGATCGCAGTACTTCTAAGCCTTGATGGACAGGAAATAAAAGGCTGGTTTGAGCCTGAACCAATTTCAAAAGAGGCAGCTGAATATAGAAAATGTATTAGTGAGATTCCTGATAACAGGACAGATGCAGAAAAAAAGGCAGGAACTTTCGATTCAATGCTTGATGAAGTATGGGAGAAATGCAAATAATGGACACTAGCAATTTACCTCAATCGGTCCAATCATTTTTTAGTAACAATAAGCAAATCTATCAAAGCATAAAACCTCTACTAGAAAACCCTACGCAATTTCCTGAAACGCATACACCATCGGAAATAGACATTCTTTTTGATGATGTTGTATGTGGAACTATCTCTAATGGTTCACCAGGGATAAATATCATCTGCGCGCCTATTTCAGAAGAACCAGACACTTTTGAGATCCAATTTGATGGAGAACCAGCGCTGTTTATTATTCACGGCCATGAGGTCATAAATCGTCTGGACAATATGCATAGTCTGGATCTGCACTCAAGTATTGAAGCCTTGGCCAATCACTAAACAGACATTACTGTAATAGGAATAGAAGTCTAATGGCAGAACCAAACGAAAAGCAACAACAAGAAATAGAAACACGACGTCAGATCGCAGACTCCCTCATCAAAGAAGGTGATTACTCTGGTGCAATCAAAGCAGCATTATGCACCACAGCTGATATTCAAGTGAAATTTGGCAACCGGCAACAGAGCCTATTAAATGAGTTATCTACAAAACATACTGATAAGCTAGTACCTGCAAACACGCGAACTATTGTTGATGCTGTCCTAACGCCTGTAGTAGAAGGAGCTGTCGCAGCGAAAGGGAATCCAAGAATAAACATTACTGTTAAAGATGGAAAGGGGGAACGTATCTCCCTATACAATCAAGATAAAAATGGACAAACCTTAGTCAATGAGGCATACCCATCACCATTAGTACCAAAGAAAATAGAGACCGCTAAAGCAATAGAGAACAGTCAGAAATCTACTGTCAAGCCTGTGGAAAAGAATAAAAATACAGGTGCTTCAGAAGTCATACAAAATGAAAGCGTAGTAAAAGCGGGCTCCAGCTCCTTAGCTACCGTTGGATCAACTACCCTAATGGTGAATAGCCATGCAACAGATTTAACTGAACAAGTTCATCACCTCATCGAAAATATTGATGTTATTAGGGCTCATGCAACACAAATCGGACAGGCTCTCAATACTAGAGGTAATGTAGAACAGCCTCCACAATCAGTCGCAATCATTACAACGGATCTAGATGCTGTTAAACAACAAGCAGCTCAACTAAAAACTACCGTTGAGAACGTACAGACAGTAGATAAAAACGTTAGTCAAATAAAAGCTGAAGCGAAACAATTTGGCAAAGCTCTGGCATTTGTCGAGAAAAGTACAAAACAGGCTTCACCATCTGCTCAATGGGCTTTTTCAAATATAAAACAAGGGCTGAATACCTTTAAGGTCAAAGCGAATCAGCTAAAAGAGAAAGCTGGAGGCGTAGTTGCAGCTAGCTCTAAACAGTTGGAATACTTAAAAAATAAAACTACCGAAATTAAAGAAAGAGTTGAAGGTATTCAAGCTAATACTGCTCAAAATATCGATAGCATAAAAAGTTCAGTCAGCACAGCACAAGCAACATTAAGAGCAAAAACGGCTGAAGCCAAGACCGGAATACAAGGTATTAAAACTGGTGCTGTTCGAGACTTTGAACTTCTAAAAAGAATAGTCGATGATGCCAAAGAAACAGTAGAGTCGCTTAAAAGAAACGGAAAGAAACAACGATTAGAGTCTAAGATAGAACGAGTAAACAAAGTACTTGAGACAGCAGAAGCGGTAACGAGCTGGGCTAATCAGCTAGCTAAAAATGTCAGCAGTAAACTTGTCGCGAAAGCTGCAATGCAGGCAGTTAGCAGGGGTGAAGAACGTATCAGGAGTGATAGCTATGTCGCTAATGGCTACACTATCAGCCAAACAAATGTGCCTGGGAGATACAAGCTCATTGACCTCGAACAGCAATGTATAATGCTCTTCGAGGTCAATGAAGCAGGGAAAGTCACCAATACCCTGCCAAGAAGCGACTACAATTTTGTGGACATCTCAAGAGCACTGAATGCTGAAGTCGTGCGCACGACAATGGATGAGATGGAAAAAGCGCATGATAGTGCCTCAGCCGCAGTGGCCCAAACGGCTCGAAGTTATTTAGAGCACTCAGCCAAACTTGATGGCTCAGCACCTACGACTGATTCTAATGTGAGGGCATCACACAAGGGAAAAACATATACGTATACGCTATCCAAAAAGAACACTTTGACAATTGAACACAAAACAAAGGGTACCGTACTGCGTCAAGACGAAGGAAAAAAAGCCGTATCTAACTTATCAGGGAAAGACATAGAGGCTTTAATGCCAGCCGTTAAAAGTCATCAGCAATCCCAGCAGAAAGAAGGGACAAGAGAAACCGCCTCAGCAGGCCGATAGTAGCCGCAAAGCCCTCATAAAAAGCTGGTTACAGCCTCTTACTCTACAGCCAAGTATGCTACTTCCAGATTATCTAAAGGTTTTAATTCAGATATGGGAACCGGTACGATGATTCCGATTTCACCTTTGATATAAGCGATCTCACCCTCAATACGTTCAACCATCCAAGACTCAGGAGACGATCCCCAAAAACAACTAACTGGTGCTGTTATTCGGAGCTTTGAATACTTGTCATACCCCCATTTACTTTCACTTATAGATGTAGGGGGTGTGACGGCTTCGGTCGGGCTATCCCTTCGTTTTTCCTTCTAGCGATAACGGCCTCATTGCGCTGCTTGCCTCGTATCGATACGGCATAGGTGCGGACTCGTTTGTTATTTTATCGGTGCTGCTTGTGATCGCATCCCGTCCCCATCTGTTCTAGGAGCTGATTGAGAATCTGCACAACTGGAATCTCCCCAACAGAGCCTAAATCGCTATTCACCATCAAAAATCAGGCATCACTGTTCACATGAAAAGGCTTAGCTGTAAGCTCGGGTTATAGATTAAATAAGACAACTATACAAGTGGGGTGTATATATAGAGGTGTTACTGCTATACTCACCATGTACTTGAAACTGTTTGGAGAGTTGAAGGTGCAGATAGTAAAAATAAGTGAATATAGATAGTCAGTTTTTCCAATGGATACACTCACCGCAATCGCTACTGCTAACAGGGATGACCTAAATGCTCTTCCTGTTAAGGAACTGCGTCAACTCGCTTCAGGTCAGATTTCTGGATACGGCAGCTTGTCAAAGGCTGACTTGATAGCTCAGCTTTTAGCGGAGGGAGAGCGTCTGCGTAATTTTGCTCGATCGTTGAATATACGACAGCCAGAAGGATCTTCTGAGAAGGTGGTTGCCCAGCAGGACAACAATAAAACCAAGGTCAATGTAGCTCCATTAATAGCCTATGCCGACTCTGTCTTGAGAGCGCTCGATACTCTTAAGCGTCGGGACTGGGTACAGGTTTCAGTTGCGATCGCAATTGCCACTGGTCGTAGAATGAGTGAAATTCATGGCGAGTCTACAAAATTTGAACGTCAGGGCAGCATGTTGTCATTTACGGGCCAATTAAAAGCGAGTGGAGAGGCCGCTACTTATTATCAGAAGAATCCTTCGTATGTGATCCCATGTTTAGTGAGTCCAGATTTAATTGTTGCAGGGCATGAATGGTTAAAAAAACAGGGAAAGGTAGAAAGCAGCTCTAAGAAAGCTCATGGCCGGTTCAGTCGGTATCTTAGTCAGCAGGTGAAGAGGGTCTTTTTTGAGGCCGGAGTTAAGGGGCCTGCCTCAAAACATACGTACAAGGCTTTACGAGTTATCTACGCCCAGGTATCTTTTTTGAAGTCGGATGCTAATGACAAGGATACTTATATCGCTGAAATATTGGGCCATGGGCGTTCTGACCTGATCGCCCGAAGAACACGAGTGACCGATGTTGTGACACCTCAGGTTTACAATTCGGATTGGGTCGTTACTGGTTATGAAAACAACGACGCGTGAGTTGCTGTGACTTATTCAGCAGCTACCCACAGCATTTAACGTCGAGAAAGAGCATCGGGAGGATGTCACAATCACCAATTTTTAAATCCCACATTTGAACGTTTAAAAGCTCATCAGCACGGCTTTAAAATGGCTTCTCCGTAGCAATCTCTCAACAACCCAAAATGCTGAGCCACATGAGTTGTGAGCCATGATGGGAAAAATACACGACATTCTATGCCACCGTACATATATCAATACAGACAAATAGAAAGCGTGGCATCGTAACCATCATCTACAGAAAAGTCTTCTTGAACTAACGCCCATTTATCACTACCCAACATCAACCCTAAAAACAAAGCAACCGGCGCAAGGCCCGTCTTTTGTTTTAGGGCCCAAAAATCAATAGGGCCAGGTTCCAAAGATAAAATCGAATGGATCAGCGCCTGCCAATCTGATGCAGACTCAACGTGCGCTATCTCCAACGCCTGTTCAAGGCTCTCCGGCGAGTCAATAATTTCTTCAGCAGCTACCGCATCTTCTTCTACCTCATCGTCACCATCCCAAAAATCTTCGCCAGGAAGTCGAAAGCGAGTATCGGGCTTTTCAAATCTAGACAGATCAAGACTTGATGTTTTCCGAATCAAACCATCTAGCCAATCCTCATCTAACGTCACCCCTTCAGCTTCAGACAGAGTCTCAGCAATATCATCGTCGGATAAGCCAAAATAGCAATCACTTTTTAATCGCGTCACTTCAGCTAACTGATTCAGGGCTTCTCCAGAAATCAGCAACTGCTGCCAACCGGGTAGCTGGGAAATTTTTTGATAATACGTGTCCCAAATGGAAATCGGCTTGGCCTGTTCAGGCATTTCTTGGGCCAGCTGAATGGCTTCTGTTAATTGAGATTCTAGCTGCTTAGGATCAACCATATTCACACAGCCTCAGATGGATGCAGAGGGCATGGCCGAATAGGACACTTCACAGGCTCAAAACGCTGGAATGACTCAAATTTTCGGACACCATAGTCAGCCCTTAGTTTAGATAAAATCATCTCGACCTTAGCCTCTATCCATTCAGGGGGATGGCCCGCACAGTGAAAGGGTTCAATCTCAGCTTCCAATTTGCCATCTTTATACACAGCACCTGCGATCGCATGAGTACGAGCGCGCTTCGGTGTAGCACGATAGAGATATAAATACGCAACGTATGGCGTTTCCAGAGATGGATCTGCAACGGAAATAAGCTTTGTCCCTGCAATGGCCTTCGCCCGGGTAACGGCACGCTCAGCACATCGCTTAGCATTCTCTCTCTCAGCATTCTGATGATAATTCCGCCGGCGGGGACACACACTTTCATCCCAGCAAAAAAGCATAACCTCGCCTAAAGGCTTCGGACCATACAATTTACGCTGCTTCCTGGCCCCCTTTCCGGATAGCAAAGCACACTCAATGCACTGACGAGAGGGAGGTTTGGGATATTTCCTAGATTCCATAGCCGAAGCATTCTTACGTAGCGTAAATTTTAGCGTAAATTTTTAGAGCGATCACACAAACACCTCTTTTCAATAGCAAAAGGCAAAAAGCTTCCCTAAAAAAAGCCCTCACAAGACAGACAGCCTATTATTTTATTGGTTATATGGTTTACAGCAAATCTATCACTCAGTACCCAGCCAAAGCGAAATTCCAAAAAGGATATGGGCTCAATGACACAGGATCGAACACCTAACAAAGCCTATAACGTGCTCGCGACATATAACAGCAGCCAAACTAATAAACCATTTTATTGGTTTTATGGATTGGCTACTGGTTTATTGGTTGACCATATAAATGGTTTATTGGTTTTTCAATTCATCTTTTTATTGGCTTCAATCGAAAGCGCATTCTTCCCACAATCAGGCTTGCAATGCTTCAGCAGGACTAAACAGTCAGCAGAAGTCATCAAACCAGCCATTGCCTACTGCAAAAAAAGAATGCTTTACTGGTTTATTGGTTTTATGGATTTATGGTTTATATAACAACACTTTACTGGTTTATTGGTTTTAAAGTAATGGTTTACTGGTTTTAAACCTTCCTCTAGCAATATTAGTCTTACTGGTTTATTGGTTTATTGGTTTACTATTGAAACGCTGAAGTATAGGGCTTATGAATTTGCTGAAATTGCGAGTCACTATTTTATTGGTCTATTGGTTTCTAGCACATCAAATCTTCTTCGGTAATTCCAGCGGGCAGACCGTAACGCTCAACCAAAAATGCTCTAAGCTCAGTCGCCACTTTCTCACCACTGAATTTAGCCTTGGATTGCCAATGCGCTCTTACAACTAGAGGGACCCTGAAACCACCCACGTTAACGGGCTTCATCTGAGCTTCTGTATATTGGTTTTCTGGTTTATTGGTTTTTTGGTCACTTGTGATCGCATCATTATCTTTGGGCTCACTAACTGGCGAAGCTTCGATGACTGGTTCAACCGCAGAGGGTGCGCCCGAGGGCTTCTTTAGTCCATTATCAGAGAATCGTCCCATGGGATTATTGGTTTATTGGTTTACAATCGGATTATTTTACTGGTTTATTGGTTTTATGGTCAATTATTTTTAGCTGACAAGCTCAGCCATTTCGTTAAAAGCTTGTTCATAGTCACGCCAAGCTCTTCTGTAACCTCCCGATAGCTGCTTGAGAGTCGCGCCAGCCAAGCTAGCATGATTTACCCCTTCACTTCGACGGATCGATCGACTAAGCACTAGGTAACCATCCTCTACTAAGTCTTCAGCCAGCTCCTTGCCCGTCGTGTTGTAGCTAGGTACATCCGCAATCAAAATTCGATATTGTCCACCGTGTCGTTTGATCGCATCTGCTGTTTCGACAGCGGAACGGGCACTATTGATATCCGGTTTCGTAGGAATGACAACGAGATCACAATCTTCAGCAAAGTCTTTCAAGTCGTCATCGGTACGGCTAGCTTGAGAGTCAATCACTACATAATCGGCCCCTGCCACTGCCTTACTCATAGAACGAAAACTCGCAATTTTGAACGGGACACTAAACTTTTCGTTGCCCTCTGCTCGCTCTGCCCAGTTGCTAGCCGTTCGGTTGTTATCGTCATCCACTAAAGTCACCACAAAATCTTGCAAACTAAGCCAATAGGCATAATGAATGGCACTCGTAGTTTTAGCTACACCCCCTTTCTTTGAGACAAAGCTAACAGTTTTCATATTGAAGGCCTCGTTTAACCAGTAAACCATTAAACCATACAACCAATAAACCACTACAAGAATGAGCCAATAAACTAACTTCTATCAGTTACCTACGGAAGATCTAATAACAGCTGAAACCCAATAAAATAAAGGATAAAGTGATTTTTATTGACAACTGACTTGAAAAATTACAACCAGAAAATAATAAATATGTTTTTCTGGTTTGCCTTATTGTATTTTATTGGTTTATTGGTTTTATGCCAGGCTTGAAAACATGGCATGGTGACGTATAGCCTTCTCCAGAAAACCATTAGAAATAGCGCAAGAATAGTGGAAGCTTCATTTCCCGAGCGCCCTTTTTATTCTCCTGTCATTTTTTTTATAAGAGCTCGCCATTGATACATACATCATTTAAACAACCACCCTTTTCCATCAGCCGATAGGTGCCTTACCCAGTGGAGCTAGCGACTGGGAATGCTAAAAGCTGTACTCAACTCATCCAGTAGCATCGACGCTATGGCCACGCTAATTCCCGCTTTTCATAGTTGCTCTAACAAAATGACTAACGGTGAGCGACGCTTCGCCCTACGCTTGGAAGAAAAGCTAGACGATGACTATCTGCTTTGGTACGACGTCCCAATCGGCCCTAGAAAACGTCACCCTGACTTTATTGTGTTGCATCCCGATAACGGGCTGTTTGTTCTAGAAGTAAAAGACTGGAAGCTAGAAAATATTAAAAGTGTGACTCCCACAAACGTTGAGTTGCTCACCACACAGGGGTTAAAGCATGTCAGCAATCCGCTAACGCAAGCCCGTGCCTGTGCGCTAGAGATCAACCAGCTCCTAGAATCCGATCCGGCACTGGTGAGACCATCCGGCAAGTACAAAGGCAAACTGCTTTGCCCGTATAGCTATGGTGTAGTTCTAAGCAACATCACCCGCAAAGCATTCGAGGCCGTCCCAGGGCTACAGCAAGTGCTCGATGCCCGTTGGGTGATTTGTAAAGACGAATTCGTACCTTCCGTTGATGCCGATGTCTTTCAATCCCAGCTTTGTAGCATGGGCCACTATAGCTTCGGCAACCACTTGAGTACAGAGCAGATAGACCGAATCCGATGGCACATATTCCCAGAGATGCGCATTACTGCCCAGCAGCTCGCGCTATTAGGTCTAGAGGTAGAAAAAGAAGCAAAGAAAGCGCCGAAACTACCTAACCTCGTGAGGATTCTAGACCTTCAGCAAGAACAACTCGCTCGTAGCTTAGGTAATGGCCACCGCATCGTTCATGGTGTAGCCGGTTCAGGCAAGACATTAATTCTGGCCTATCGGGCGCAGTACTTGGCCAAAAGCACTCAAAAACCAGTGCTGGTTCTATGCTTCAATGTCTCGCTGGCTGCACATATCAAAAATATGATTAAAGCAAGCGAACGAACAGAAGGTCCGCCCATTCTTGTTCGTCATTTCCATGGGTGGTGTACTGATTTGCTAAAAACCTATCGAGTTGGCCTTCCCAATCGACAAGAGTACAGTGGCAGCGCGTATATAAAGCAACTGGTGCAGCGCGTTATTAATGCTGTTAGCAATGGTCAAATCCCTTCGGGCCTGTATGGCGCAGTGATGATCGACGAAGGCCATGACTTTGAGGCCTCTTGGTTTGAGCTAGTTACGAAGATGGTAGCCCCAGAGACTGATTCACTGCTAGTGCTCTACGACGATGCTCAAGACCTTTATGGAAACCGGCAGAAACGGCAGTTTAGCTTTAAGAGTGTAGGCATCCAGGCGCAGGGCCGCAGCACCATTTTGAAAATCAACTACCGTAATTCAGTTGAAGTACTAAACTTGGCCTACACTTTTGTTCAAGAAGCAAGGACGCTCGAAGCAGCAGGCCTAAGCGATCACCCGAAATTACAGCCTGAGACGGCAGGCCGTAGCGGTGCTATTCCAGAACTTGTAATGTTGCCCAGTTTTGGCCGGGAGGCCATATACCTGGGCGAGCGTGTTCAGCAACTGCATGAGCGAGGCACTCCTTGGTCCAGGATAGGCATTATATATCGCACTAAGTTTATGGGTGAGGTTCTGTATCGCCAACTTACGCAAGCAGGTACTACGCCGAGGGCTGTAGCATTTCGCAACCAGCAAAGCCGTTACGCTCTGCCCCTAATCATCTAGCGCTCTTCCATTCTCCCAGAACGGAAGAGCGCACTTATACGTTGCTTCGCAACGGTGCGCAGGGGCGAGGCCCCTCGACCCCTTGGAGAAGACGCACCCGAACGTTATGGCAATCTTCAGTATGCGAATGCAGGTGATCGGTCGGAGCGCTGGAAGAAGCGCGACGGCTGCTGCCGCGTATCGCTCGGGTGAGCAGATTGAAGATAAGCGGACCGGGAAGGTACATGACTACACCGGAAAGAGCGATATTTATGGGAGTGAGATTTTGCTGCCGGAGGGTGCGCCGGAGCGGCTGGGCGATCGCGTGGTGTTGTGGAACGAAGTAGAGCGGGTTGAAAAACGAAAGGATGCACAGTTATCACGGGAGGTGATGATAGCCCTGCCCGCTGAGCTGAGCCATGGGCAGAAGCAGAAGCTAGCCCGCGAGTATGTGCAAGCTGAATTTGTCGGCAAAGGAATGATTGCCGATATTGGTTATCACGACTTCGACTCGCACAACCCTCACGCGCACATCATGCTGACGATGCGCTTAGTAGACCGAGAGGGCTTTGGGAAAAAGAAAAGGGCATGGAACCAGAGAGCTGCAATTGCAGCTCACCGGCAGGCATGGGCTGAACATGCAAACCAGGCATTAGAACGGGCTGGTTATGCAGAGCGGATTGACCACCGCAGCCTAGAAGATCAGGGTGTATTGCAGTCGAGGAGTTAGTTAGGACAGTTTTCTGAAGGCATCATCAACGGCATCCCAGAGGTTGTCAAACTGATGAATCGTCTTGCCTAAATGCTGCTTTAGTCTGGCCCAATACTTCTCAATCTTGTTGAGGTCCGGCGAGTAAGGCGGCAAAAAGAGAAGTTTGCACTCAGCTTGTTCAATCAGTTCTCGAATTTGACTGGACTTATGAAAGCTAGCATTGTCCATAATTACCACCTGACCAGGCTTTAATTCAGGGACTAAAATCTGCTCGACCCAGGCTTCTATCAGCAGTGTGTTGCAATAGCCTTTGAATGTCAGCGGGGCCACAATTTTGCGATCGCTCCAGCCTGAGACCATACTGATGCGTGAAGTCCGATGGCCTAACTTCAGGTCATAGAACCGCTCTGAACGATGGCAGTAGCCGTAGGGATAGTCAACAGTGTCGTCTACACCTGCCTCATCAACGAACACCAGTTCAGCCAATTTGTAGTCAGCAATCTGCTGTCGAAAAGCTTGGCGTTTTGCTTCCTCTCTCTCTCGGTAGCCGTAAGTCTTTTTTTCTCGTAAATTCGATTCTCTTGAGTGCTTTGCCAAGCGTGACATCGCTTACTGAGTCAGGCCATAGCTCGGCCATTCGCAGCGCACTCAAACGGCCATGTTCTGTAGCGAATTGCTTAAAGGCAACGAGGTCATTTATTTTGGGGTCAGGCCCCTTCTTCACGGGCGTTTTAGGGGCAAGTGAACCGGTTTCTGCTCGTCGTTTCAACCATAGGTCGAGTGTATTGCGGCTGATTTTCAACGTTTTGCTGACGTGAGCTTTTTTCTCACCCCGGTCAATGGCGGCGATGGCCTTTTGACGAAGGTCAAGGCTATAGGCGGCAGGCATAATGGACACTGAATGCGGCTGCTATCTATTTTGTCCTAACATACCCTTAGAGTGCAATAGAACGTGAGCCGCAAATCCATTTGGGCGCGAAGGTGATGGAAATGGAAGCTAGAGGTATTTCAACGCAGGTTGCCGCTGAGTCACGCCGTATCAGTAAAGTGAATCGTGACATTGCTAGACAGCAAGCGAACCGTGAAAGGCTGCGAACTAGCATTAAACTAGAGCAAACCCTGGAGGAGATATCGGCTGTAACAGCTGCGATCTCTGCTGATTATTTATCGGCTGGTTCAGCGACTCAACTAAGCGGTGAGCAGAGCAGTCCCTTAGCTCGATCTCACGACATGGGAGAGTCTGATAGGCATGTTGAACCCACGAGGGCTGATGGAGTAGCAGAAGCGATTCTCAGGGGTGTAGATCCTGAGCTATTAGAACGGGTTAAATCTCAGTTGGCTGAGGCTGAAACGTCAGAGCCGCCTGTAAAGAAAAAGCAGGAGCAGGTTAAGCAAACAGAGCCGCAGCAGCAGCGTCAGAAGAAACGGGCTAAGGAGCGCGATCAGGGATTTGAAATGTGAGGGATTCTCTACACTCCCCTAGCTCTTTGTTTGGTTTAAGAGCCATTCTCGTTGCTATAGTTTACGGCGAATGCATAATTCCCATCTGGGAAACGCACTACGGGAACCCAGAAAGGATGATCATCCCACCCTTGAGATGCTTGTCCTATTAATCGGGTCATTAGTAGAGCTGGTTGTGTCCTATTGACACCATATGGAATTCTGCCCGCACTACCTGGAATAATTGCTCGGGTCAATTCATTGCGTCTTGAGATGCTAGAAGCACGATTTACTATTACTAGGGAAGCTTCATTCTCAAACCTAGGGCTATCTTTAATTTCCGCGAGGGCTGTTCTGATAAACTCATCATCCCAGCGTCCATTATCTCCACCAAGAGTTCCAAATTCGAAGCTTAATATCTGTAAAATTTCGTCTATGGAAGTTGTATATACCTGACCTAATGATGAATAGCTACTCACTAGGTTATCTATGTCTGAAGTTTGACGATTGACGATACTTGGCGTTGATATTGGTTGGCGTGGAAAATACTGTCGCCCCCCAACATAAGCTCTCTGATCAACTGTTAGTTGATTGAGTACGCTTTTGCGCGTAGGATTCAAATTGGCTGCTAATGGTAGTACTGATATTGGCTCGCCACTTCTTTGACAAAGCTCTCTAACAACATTGTCAGAAGCGTGAATATCTGAAAATCGTTGTGCTAGGTGAACAGGTAAATAAATACGTATAGCTGGCAGCTCATTTTGCCTGTACCCATACATTCTGGCGTGTTGTAGCACCGTATCCATTTGTGGTTTTTTAGCATCTCTACCGTAGTAGGTTACTAGCAGGTTGTTTACCGTTACCCCTCTGCCAATTTTAGTCCCTCCAATATAGATAGTGTGTCTTCCATTGGGGCTTGGATCTATACCTACTCCTGTGGATGCATTCACCTCTTGCGTGTAAGTCGAGAATATAGAGCCTCTTATGTCATCAATAACTTCTCTAAGTGAAGGTGTATTTCCTGCCTCAAAAGTGTTTTGAAGATCGTTGAAGGCGTTCGTCAATCCTTCCATTGTGGTAACTGACGGACTTGACATGAACTCGTTTTGCAATCGATTCACAAACGTCGTAACTGCAATTGCTGCTTGTGTATGTTCTGCTTGCTTAAGGCTTGTGTGTAATAAATAGGTATAGTTTTTATTATTTCCACGCAACCTTAGGATTGCTGCGCCTACAAAAAAAACGTATAAGGAGTCTTGTAAAGAGCTGGGTATGTGGCTGCGTTTTAGGGTAGCTAAGTCGATAGGCTCCACTAGCCGAAGGTGAGATGAATCATTAAAGGTTTCGTCATCATTGAAGAAGTGATCTCCCCCTATGTAACCTGTCCCTGATTGTGTAACTTCTACAAACTCTGGTTTGAATGGATTTTGCTCGTCTTGCAAAAATAGTGACTGTGGAGTGGCGGTAGTTTGTAGAAATGAGTGGGCTGATAGCGAGTTTCTCAACTCAAGAATTTTGCGGTTGACACCGCTTGAAGGCTCATCGGTGTTGATATTCGTGTTTAAGCTTGCCTGGTCAGCTTCGTCATCAATAATCAAGAAATTTTCTAAATTACGGCCTAACTGATTAATCGCTGTAACTAGCCTTGGTAAAACAGTTACGTTTTTTGAGGATACGAATATTAGAGGAACGTTTGGGGCGATGCCCGAAGGGGTTTTGAAGTCTGTCTTTCCTAAAATTCGAGCGCCATGAAGTGATGACTGTATTCGATCAATTGTTTGCTGATATAAATCGTTTAAATCAGAAGTTAAAACGATAAAATTCTCGTAGCCATTATCTAGACCTAGTGCAATAACTGCGATAATCACCGCAGTTTTTCCACTTTGAATATTTCCGTATATCAGGCCCTGCGTTGAGTTTTCGCTCCCTAGAGGAACGCATTTATTCAATATATTGGTAGCCGTTCTGAGAATAACGTCGCAGTCAGAAGATACTATGCCATTGCGCTGCATCTCCTGGCGGAGTGATTGAGCTGTAGAACCTTCAGAGATACGTCGAATAGAGCCTGCCTGCACCACGTTATATAAACCATTGAATATGTACTCGCTCTAATATACGGACGTAGCAAATCAGACGCAATGGCATTCGCAAATATAATACATTTGTATTAACTATTCGTAAGTGTCGCTCTTTACGCCTTGCTATTCGATGTAGAACATGGCTATGATTGTTTGATCTTTTCGATTCTGGTTCTTATTTCTCTGGTCTACACATTTTCTATGCAATTAGATCTCAAATTAGGGCTCGATTCTATCAACTTTTCCCGTATTGAGAAACGCGACATCTTCCTAATCGAGAATAATACCAACTGCTCGGCGAGAAGGGTAGTTCCTGGCGTCACAAACTCTAAGAGCAGTTCTTCCAAAATATCGGTGCAAATACATCGAATTAGTAAAGGCGATATAGAAACTCTCTTGAAGAAGGATTTTAATCCTGATGAGTGTGAGCCAGGACGATTGCACAGCTCTAAAATCGATTTATCGCTACTCTTGCTCGAAGAGGCTTGCCCCCAGTCTGAGACAGCTATTGTAGTTGCTGGGGCAACCTATGGCACAGATGCAAGGTTCATTGCTGAATTGCGGCGTAGGAACCTTGATTTTGTGCTTGAATTACGCCCATCTCTTGCTATTCCTGTGTGCTCTCCAGAACGCGGTGTGAGACACACATCTCACGTACAGGCATCTAATGTTCTCAAGTTGTCAAAGGCTATCGAGCGTTTGCCTTCAAAGAATTGGATAACTTGTTGTATAACTGAGCCAACCAGCAAAGAACCTATTCGCTATTCTCTTGCTGATTTGGGTCTAGGGCTTTTCCCTGACGGTTGCCAGAACACTCTGTTCGTAGCTCAACGAGGCTCTATTCGGAGTGTAAACCGTGGAACTATATGTGCTCTCTCTTCTTTGCATAATTTAGACTTAGAAAGCTTGACGATTGCTGTTGGATGGAATAGATGGATCAGACCAGTAGCTCGACTAATAGAAAGAACAGAACGTAACAGTAATAAGCGCCTGCACACTAATAATATCAAGGGGGCTAGTCGATTAGCTACTAGACCCAATTTGGCAGTCTTGAGCCAATCAGCACATCAAACCCCCCTGGGTTCGACTACTCAGAGGCCAAATCTCAGGGGCGTTTTGCTGGATCGGTGGCCGACACTGAACATCGCTGAACTGTTTTCAGGCGCAGGGGGGATGGGGCTAGGTTTTTTGATGGCAAACTCAGGGGAGAATCCTTACAGACTCGTTTTTTCGGGAGAAGTTAACCCAATTTATGTCCAGACACTTTCGCAGAATCACAAAGCTATCTCGAAAGTATTGTCCAAGGATCCGTCTCAAGATCTACCTGAAAAAACTGTTCCTGTAGATCTCCGAGACTCTGCTGTATATAGCGAATTGAAGAGAGCAATAGCCAGAAAAGGAGACGTTCAAATTCTTATTGGTGGTCCACCGTGCCAAGGTTTTTCTAGCTCTAATAGAAACTCTGGTGGTGGAGACAATCCCAATAATCGTTTGTTTAATGTCTTTTTAGACTATGTTGAGAAACTTCGTCCTGCGGTGTTTCTTTTAGAAAATGTACAAGGTGTTGCATGGGCTCGAAACCAAAGAAAAAACGGCGGAGATCTTCTTACTTATCTTAGTCGTCGTATGGAGAAAGCTGGTTATCTTATCTCTCAAAAACTCCTTGATGCTGCTTGGTATGGAGTCCCTCAATATAGATATAGATTTTTTGCAGTAGGAATCAGACAAGACTTAGGTTATACAGCAGAAGATTTTGGAGCTTGGGGTCCATATCCTCAGCCGACCCACGGGCCAGACAAGGAGCACAACTACGTCACAGTTCGCGATGCTATTGGTGACTTGCCAGAAATAGGTAATGGTTATATTGATGCTCATACACCTTACAAACAGCAGCGTAAGTACAAACGCATCAAGAATTCTTTTCTGCAAGTTATGAGGAGCGGTGCAGAAGCCCGGACGATTTCGGATCACGTTACCTCAAGACATGCAGAGTATGTCATCGAGCGTTATGCAGCTATTCCAGAAGGTGGTAACTGGGAAAGCATCAAAGAGCTGATGACGAATTACTCCAATGTTTCAAGAACCCATAGCAATATATACAGGCGTTTAACGTGGGATGAGCCATCCATCACGATTGGCCATTATCGTAAGAGCATGTTGATACATCCGAGTCAAAATCGTGGTCTGTCTTGGCGAGAGGCTGCACGCTTACAGTCTTTCCCTGATTGGGCTCGCTTTGCTGGTAACGCTGATGAAGAACGTTGGACTCAAGGATTAGTCCATAAGCAACAACAGCTTGCTAATGCTGTCTGTCCTCTCCTGACAAAAGCAGTAGCAGAATTTATTTTGCAGCTGTGAGTAGTCCAACAAAACAATAAATTCGGGAAGTACTGAACAAGGGACTATATCTAGTCTCCTTCTCACATAGTCTCAAAATTTATGGCTTCTGAGAACAAGTCATAAGAGATTCGGCCAGCGGAAGTAGAAGCAAAATTAGATATTTAGAGGGTGATAGCTCCTGCTGTTTGTAAAGCTCTATAGCTCTATCGATATCGATATTGACATTTTCGATATCGATATTGAGTGATCTTGAAAAGCTGTTTGTTGATAGAGAAGTTTTTATCTTTGCTTTCTTTACTACTAAGTTTAATCGTCTTTTCTTAGACTCGATAAGATAGCTCTCGGCCTCCGAAAATTCGGTTTTTTCTCTAGTGTCTTCTGATTCGAATTTATTATCATTTTCAAGTCCAGAAGGATGACTATGTAAGAGTTCCTCCAATACTGATAGTGATAAGTACTCTTCCAGAGTTGTTCGCTTTTCTAAATTGGATACTGACCAGATCGGAATTATGGTATCTGGGTAGTTTGAGGGATTGTTCGTAATGATAGCGTTAAGTTCATATTCTTCTGTGCAAACTATCTCGATAGACGATTCAAAATCTGGGAGGCCTGTTTTCTTTGCTTTAGAAAGGAGAGAATCACTCACATGCAAAATTTTGCCTGCGAAGACTTCGCGGAAGTAACCAGCAACTTGTATAGCATGACTGATATCTTCATGCTCAGCAATGATGCGCCTTAGAGTCCTGTCGGTGATGTATAACTCGATGCTGTCACGCTTTCCCAGCTGTTCTAAAAGTAGCTCAGCATCTTCAACGAAGGGACTGCGATTGTGTAGCAATTCAAGCAATATATCAGAGTCTAGTAGCGCACGATACTTATCTTGAGTAGCGGGTAGAGCTAACTGATTTAGAATCATGCTTCATGGACCTCTTCATCTGCTTGTTTAATGCTGGAGGAATGAGACTTTTTTCCTTTTTGATTACGTGGTGTAGTTTTCTTTTCACTGCCCCATCGTTTGCGTAACTCTCGAACATCCTCTAAAGAGAAAACCTTGTTGCCTGTATTCGACTGCTCACTTTCATCTGCTGGGACATACTCCACCAGTTCCTCTACTGGGCAACCAAATAGTTCAGCCATCTTCAGATAGCGCTCTAGTGACTTGAGTCCATCTGGCTTCTCCCAATTTTGAATTGTATTCGGAGTTACCCCAACCAGAGCTGCTAGTTGGACTTGTGTTAAACCAGTCTGGTCTCGCAGCTCCGCAACCTTCGATTTTTGCGTGAGTGGCATAGTTAACCTAGTAATTCACTATGATTACTATACCTTAATATTAAACATAAAAACAACACCAAATAGTAACACCAAATTTTTTGGTTATAATGCAAATGCTTCTTGATTTTTTGGTTGCAAAGGTATGCAATATCCATCACGGTTCTGGGCTAGTCTTTTGGCTGTAACTGGTGTGACGCTGTTTGGTTTGTTCTGCTACACGGTTCGTGCGTTTCCTGAAGGGAGTCTTTGTTTCGAAGGGCCTTTTGATATCAGAGTTGAGACTCAACTTGGTAAGCGGAATAGCCAGAAATCGTGTGGGGTTTCGCAATAAATGTTGCCGTCATCTGGGCTCAGAGCGAGCGGGATATTTGAGTTGGTTCCTATCTCTCCTCGCGAGAATCCATTGAAAGTGCGGTTAGATAAGAATGCGGCTGCGTCTGATTCATAGTCATAAAAGGTATACCTTTTATGACCTCAACAATGGATGTCTGATGGCTCAAAAGTCTGTTCTCGCAGTCTCTAAGAGCTATTGAGACCTATTTACTACTCCTTTTTGGGTTGTCGGTAAAGAAACGCAGCGTCGTTTTCGTAAGAGTCAAATGCAGATAGCACGGAGTGAAAGGTTTCGGTCACGCACTGTCTGAGCATGGCATCTATATCTTGCTCGTCCTCAATCTGTAATCTCATAACGTGAAAATACGCCTCTAGATTGCTATCTCTGATATCCTGCCCCGCTTCTAGCCTGTATCTGATCTCTTTGATTAGTTGAGGGTAGGACTTATGTGAGCCATCAATGGCTGATCGACCTAGCATCAGAAAAGCAAGCTTGTTCTCCCAGAATTCCGGAAAACTAACTCTAAGTCTATCCAGCAGTGTTGAGTATCTGGCCTCAAGTTCCATGCATGTAATCAGCAACCCATCTAGAATCTCATTAATCTTTTCAGATTGTCCTTTTACATAAGGGTTCCGCTCTTTTCTTCCTAAGAGTGTGTCGCGTATTGTTTTATACCTTTTTCGGATTTTGTAGTATTCGTTAAATATTTGGACAAGTTCGCCCCTTAATTCATTAATCTGGCTACGCCTGCTTTCTATCTCCTGATTTTTCTGGTCTCTCTTTGTGATGACTATTTGAATTAACCAAGCAAGAAATAAGCTTCCTATCAGGGATAGAAATAGCTTGAATAATTCTTGCCATAAGAAGTCATCCTTGAGAAGCCAGCCGGGAAGCATATTTTGTCGGTTACTCAGCGTTGCATTGTAGCGTTCTAAGCATAGCTGATATCTTTCGCGGTTATTCCTTCCTGATTCTAAGCTCCATGCTCTTTTGAATAGCTTGGGCCTGTTTGAGTCAGTGGGGGCACATTAGTCAGGATCGTTACTATTTTCCCTCGCCTGGTTCTTATAGTGTGGAGCCTCCGATTCAATCTGTGTGATCGCGTTCCGTAGTATGTGTTTTAAATGACCGTTTGCGAGACAATTTTAGGAAGCCAAGACTGTCAACGAATCTATTGCGTTTGATGTGTCTTACAACTTGTCTCATTTTCTATGTGTCACAATTGGATTGAACGAACGGGTTGTAACACATAGATATGAAGGTTGGCTACGCACGGGTTTCTACTTTTGAGCAGGACTTGGATTTGCAGATGGATGCGTTGGAGAAGGAAGGGTGCGATCGCATCTTCTGTGACCAAGGCGAGAGCGGCGCAAAAGATAGTCGCCCAGAATGGGATAACTGTCTTGATCACCTGAGAAAAGGTGACACGCTAGTCATCTGGAAGCTGGACCGCGCTAGCCGTTCGACTAAGCATCTGATCGAGCTAGCCGAAGAACTGAAGCAACGAGGCGTCAAGCTAAAAAGCTTGAAAGAGCAAATCGACACCGCCTCTGCGATGGGCAAGTTCTTCTTTCGGATGACGGCATCGATTGCCGAGCTAGAGCGCGATATCATTCGCGAGCGTACTTTGGCAGGACTGGCAGCAGCGAGAGCGAGAGGCCGTAAAGGTGGTAGGAAGAAAAGTATCACCGAAGGACAGAAGCTGGAGGCAAAGCGTCTCGCTGACGAGGGTAAGCTAAGTATCACAGACATCTGTACGAAGGTTGGCATCAGTCGTGCGAGAGTGATCTGATTTTTGTGTAAGCGCTTTTTTCTTAAGCGGAAAAGCGTTCTGGGAACAGGATAGCAAAATGTGACAATGCTGCACGCCAATTTTTAATCGGTCTGTTCCATTTCTTTGAAATATTGTTCATTGCCAGGTACATCAGTCTGAAAACAGCGTCTTCGCTGGGAAAAACAGCCTTGGTTTTGATCACTTTGCGCAGCGAGCGATTGACCGACTCAATCGCATTGGTGGTGTAGATAACACGCCGTATCTCCATGGGGTAGTCAAAGATAGGAATGACATTCTCCCAGTTGCGAATCCAGACCTGTGAGACTGCTGGATAAATCTCATCCCATTTCTCAGAAAACGCATCCAGGGCCGCTTCTGACTCTGCCAGTGTCGCAGCTTGATAAATCGGCTTGAGGTCAGCGCAAACGGCCTTTCTATCTTTCCACGGCACATACTTCATGCAGTTGCGCATCAGGTGCACAATGCACAGCTGCACCTGCGTGTGCGGATAGACCGCTTCAATCGCTTGTGGAAAGCCTTTGAGTCCATCGCAGCAGGCGATGAGAATATCTTTCAAGCCTCTGTTCTTCAGGTCTGTGAGCACCTTCAGCCAGAACTTTGCCCCTTCTGTTTCGGCTTCGCCTATCCATAGTCCCAGCAATTGTTTGTCACCTTCTTTGTCGATGCCCAGCACGACGTAGACTGCGCGCTTGCTGACGCGACCTGAGACTTTGATATTCACATAGAGCGCATCCAGATAGACAATCGGGTAGACCTCTTCGAGAGGTCTCGATTGCCATGCTTTGACATCTTCGCTCACGCTGTCGATGACTTCACTAATTACCGTAGCCGATATCTTCGCACCGCCATAGAGTTCTTCGAGCTGAGCACTGATATCACGGGTACTGTTGCCCCGAGCGTAGAGGGCCAGGATCTTCTCGTCGAGTCCAGCGATGCGACGCTGATGCTTCGGCACTAGGATTGGCTCAAAGCTGCCGTTGCGGTCTCTAGGTATCGACAGCTCTAGCTCTCCGTCCTCTGATTGGACGGTTTTCTTTGATCTGCCATTACGGCTGTTCGGCGCAGCTTCTTCGTCTGTGGCTTCGTTTTTGAGGTGACCATTGAGTTCGCCAGCTAGGGCGCGTTCGACTAAGCGCTTCTTAATTTGCTTCATCAGTCCACCTTCACCCAAGATATCTTCTGGGCTTTGGCAGTCTTCTAGCAGTTCGTCGAGTAGGTCATCAACGCGGTTTGGTTCTTTTTTCTTTCGGGCCATTGTGCGATCGTCTCCTGAGTTGACTGGATTCTAGACCGCTTACACAAAATTCAATACAGTCTCGTCGTGCCAGTTACTATCGTCTTGTTGCCGTAGAGACTGCCTCATGAGCGACTGTCTAAAAAACTCAGTTTAGGTAACAGGTACTAGCCGCGATCTCAATACCTCTACAGGACCAGCGGGGGCATCCACGTTACACTCAGCAGGGCAATCACCCACCCTGCTGATCTTATCAGCAATATCACTAGCAGGAGTGCTGATAGCATAGCTGTTAGTAGACATCCTCTTCTACGTTTGTTATGGATGAAAGACTATCAATGGTTTCCTGTTTCAGTGCGTTTAGTATTTCATCAGGTAGATGCGCGGTTGTTCCATCGGCAGATGGGGCATTTAATTCATTTCCCTGTAGATTCAGAATATTTAACCTTTGCCAGTCATCTGTCGTCCAAGGTGCTAGCTCCTGATACTCTTTCGGCATTTTGAGAAAGTTACGACTAGGATCGCCTTGTAGCGGTAGTTTCTGAACAATGCTGGGTTCATATGTGTGCCACCACTTCTTGTCAGGCGATATATAAAATCCTTTCATACCCGAACCTAAGGTGGGTTCAAATGCAGGAATGCCATTTAAACTGCCTTGCGATAATTTTCTCTCCTCCCTAAAAGCTTGCGTTTTCCTTTTATTTTTTCCTTTTCTGTAATAACGTTCTCTAACCTCTGTTTTCCCCGCAATATTTCGCAGCCATTCTTCTGTTTCGCGATCAGTTTGCCGAAGGGCTGCAATATGACCGAACTGACTCATCATGGTATCGACAATACTCTTATTAAAGTTATCGACCATGTGAGTTATTGTTTTCAATCCCCCTACAATTGCCACGCCACGTTTACGGAGCTCTGTCATTGCTGTAAGTAACGCTTCAATTCCGTCCAAGCTATCAATCTCATCCAGGAACATCCAAGTTGTGGGGTATGCTTTTTCAGGTTGTTCCAACATAAGCTTCTTAACTTGCATAAGCATAACCCTGTTGATTTCTCGAAGCCCGTTATTAGCAGTCTCAGATCGACCTAGCACAAGAATAGAGCTGCTGTTGAGCCATTCTTTCAAACTGAATGGCTGGTTGTTGTAAACCGTTTCAGACTTGTGCCACAGCGCTGCAACGTGCTCGTATTTCTGTGTACAACTAACAACGGACGCCATAATGCCCATCGCTGTCTTGCTATTACCTAGTACCTGTGAGTAGTGCCGTAGTCGTGGATCATCTGCGCACATCTTTGAGACTATTTCCTGGCTGCGAACCGCTATGAGTAAGTCACGTAAGCTCCACTGTTCAGGAGCAACCGCGTTGAAGTAACGGATGACAGTTGCGATGACAGTTTGTGTTGCCTGTATCCAAAAAGGGTCGCTCATACCTGATGATATAGGGACAAGAGCTTTTGCCAAAGCCTCTGCTTGTAACGGCGTTTTGATATCTTTGCTTATCCACCAGGGACGACAACGTTGATCAAATGGGTTGGTGTAAATTATGGCCTGTTCTGGAAGCCCCATTGCTTCTAGAACAGATGGCCATTCCCTCGATGGATCATAAATTAAAGCTCGTTTGTTAACGCTGCCACCTATTCCTGCCAAAGCATCTTTGGCGATCAGCTTGCTTGTTACTGACTTGCCAGAACCGACCGTACCTACAATCAGTGTGTTTTTCGTGAAGGCTTTGGTGGCATGGCGAATGCCACCGAAGAGGATGCCTGGATCTTCTCCAAAGCCTTCTTGCTGAGTAATAGAATTCTCTTGTTGTTGAATGGTGTTGTTTTGAGTCTCATTTTCTGTCCAGATAATGTAGACTCCGGATAAAATAAACGATGCAACAATAGTCCAGCCGCCTAAACCCAGCAGGCTACCCATCAGAGGAAATAGAAAAATCAAGAATACTATTCCTGACTGCTTCAGTAAAGAGATGATAGTTTTTCTAGATCGATCCAAAGTAGGATACGACTTTGACCAGTTACTCATGAACTTTTCTCCTCTGTTAGCTTTTTAAGATCGCGATAGCAGCGGAATAAAATTCTAAATATTAAAACAGCCCACAAAGTATAGTCTGATAAGACAACTGCTGTGCAGGCATAGTTAGAAACACTCCACAGGCTACCGTTAGCCCAGCACATATTCAATCCAGTAAACTCTTTGCCTCCTAGAATTATCTTGCTAAGGAAGCTAGGAATTTGAACTAAACATCCCAAAGCAACAGCATCTTGAACAGACTCAAAGAAGGTTATCCATAGAGGACCTAGCAGTCGATTCCCTATCACATGAATGATGGATAAGTAATTATCTAGCAGGGCTGCTAGGCGTTCATCTGGCTTGCGATTTCCCATCCACTCAAGTCCTTCAAGGCTATATCACAATTTGTCTTCACAGCCTGCGAGAAAACTTTACCAATTAGAGCAATGACGGTTTCTGTTTCTTTTCATAAGAACTTTCGCCGCACGGGAAGCAAAGGAATATATCGATACATTCATCCTGTTTAACGATATGGATTGTATTTGAACAGATATTAAATACATAGTGCATTCCTCTGCTTCATGACATAACCTTCACTGTGGAAAGTTGATTTCGTATGCCTTGAATTCTATTTAAAGCATCCTTTCCTTTCTCTGTAAGACTATAGTAGCGACGACGAGCACCGCCACGGTTATCGGGCGTATCTTCACCCCAATAAGATTTAACAATTCCTTTGTTCTCTAATCTTTGAAGAGCAGGGTATAAGGAACCGAAAGACACAGAATACTCATCCGCTACAGAATCAATCGCTTGAATAACCTGTAGTCCGTACAAATCATTACTTTGGTTACTCAATATAGTTGCAATTAACTCCTCTATTGTTGAGAGCTTTAACTTTTTCTTCTTCTCTTTACTTCTTTTTTTTCTCGTTGTCTTGTCAAGAGCAATATCTCTATTCAATCCTATGGTCATGGTGACATCCTCTTTTTCTTCCTGCTTTGAGCGATTCTGACAGAGTAAATCAGAGCGTACCTTAGTACGCTCCAAAACTAGCCATCAGATGGATATCGCTATACTTTCGAGCTTGTTGAATTTAGTTAGGAAAATGATTGCAGTCAAAAGTTCAAGCTGCTATGGACTCCTTTCAATCCAGCTGCTTGATTTCCCTTATTCGTTCCAACGTATTGATCATTCTGAATCTGTAACTTTTTCTTTCATAGCATTTGTTAGTCCAGTGTTAGTTGTGAGTGCTGATTTCATCAAAGCTTTTCCGCGCTTCTTGATACAAGAATATATCATAAAAATACTAATGTCAACTTAGTAGAATGATTTTTTTGTGCTTATGCTACTGATGTGATATAGTTGATACAATGCCATATTCGTAAGAACGGCAGGCACCCGAACCTATAAAACTAAATAATGTAAGGAGAATTTGATTATGGCGCTTCTTTCGATAACGGTGGCTACTGCTGCCGCTGGAGGGGCTGCTGCATTGACGACCGATGCTTTTCTGGCTAACCTCCTGCTAGCTGTAGGATGCCAGTCATCCATTTATCTCTTCAAACGCGTGACAAAGCCTTTTTTGGAGAAGGCTTTGCTTTATCTGTTGGGGGAGGCTATTGGTGGCGACTTGCTAGAACATTGGAATGGTCAATGTGACATTTCTTATGGCGATTTGCTCATTCAAACTTTGCAAGCTGCA
The DNA here is from genome assembly GCA_039820525.1 of Cyanobacteria bacterium J06634_5. Lineage (GTDB taxonomy): Bacteria > Cyanobacteriota > Cyanobacteriia > Phormidesmidales > Phormidesmidaceae > Phormidesmis. The sequence continues at coordinate 1,422 of JBCBPY010000035.1, read as the reverse complement.
AAAGCTGCTTTGCTCAGTTGGCTCCTGAAGATATGGGGAGAGAGTCCCTTGCCTGGACTTGTTCAAGCCTTCATCAACGCGTGGGAAGATCTAGTGGAGTTTTTCCATGATTTGATGTTGCCCTAGCTTATCTAAGGCTTTGGTTAGGCCAAGTTGATGAACGAAAAGAGAGATGAAGTGGTGAGTCAGGTTACATAAGCTTGCCAGATAAGGTGAATCTGGATAGCAGTGTTTGAAGAATATTCGAGTTAATTACTGGAGAAAGAGCCCTCGCTAATACCGGGGGCTTTTGTTTGGGGGCATTTGAGTCTAAATGCAGTCTCTTTGTGTCATCGCAAGTTTGGGTAATATTAAGCGACTGTACTTATCAACAAAATCGCCTGTATTTTAGTAGCTATCCTGTACTATCTAAGTGCGCCAATAGCATTCGATACATAGGCGTATTATGAAAAGATTGAATGCTACTGCTCTAACAGCGGGACTTCCAGCAGTTCCCTTGAGCCCCAGGTACTATGCCTACATCTCAAAGCTTACCGTCTGACAATTCGGCGCAGCCACCGAAAGCAGGCGATCGCCTTACTGTTACCTACGCCGACCGGGATTTTGAAGTCATCATTATTGACCCTGATGGGCTAGGGAAGGGCCAGCCATCTTTTGGGTTTGGCTTCAGGATGGCTGAAAAATACATTGGAATTGACAATACAACCCTCTCCAGAAGGGTGCTGCAAATCAAAGACGATAAGTTACTCAAGAACCCGTCTGGTGAGACTTTCAGGGTGCTGCAAATCGCCGGGACTGACGGCAATGAATATAGCGTAATAGGGGTAGTGAAGTTAGCTAGGCGAATCTCCTCACGGAAACCCGCCCGCCTTCAGCACCGTGCCTGAGCCTTTCGACTCACACAGCGCCTCTCCTGCCGTTTCTCCACGCCAAGGACGAACAGGACACCAGCCCTGCTTATCCCAGCTCGTCTTCCGGTGATGACAGACGGGATGTAACACTTGCAGATTGTCGTACACGTCCCGTCCACCACTGGCTGTTGGCCGAACGTGGTCTCTCTCGATGGAATCGTGTATATCAAAAACACGTCTACAAATAGGACATCGCCCGTGCTGACGCTTGAGTAGGATAGCCTCTCGAATGTAGACCATCGGATGCTTTCCCCGCCGCGCCGCCCAGTACGCCCAATCTCCGTCGAACCAGCTTTTGTGTCCTCTGACTTTGACATGCCTTCTAATGGACATATCAGAGAACTGCGCTAGCTTGAAGGTGACCTTCCCTGCTTGCTTTACCCCAAAGACCCAGTGACGTCGTCCTACCGTATGCCAGTAGCGGGCTCTCACCCATTTCCGACTTTGGTTGGGATGTCTACGCCTAGTCCATCGTCTCAGTTGCCGGTAAAGGACTGAATCGAGGTAGGCG
>JBCBPY010000034.1:0-62589 GCA_039820525.1 Cyanobacteria bacterium J06634_5 | reverse complement strand
CTCGATTATCTTGAATAATCGGGACCACTAACTTTGCTTGCACCTCAAACTGTTTGACAAAGTCTATGAGGCAAGGTTCTACATCGGCCCGGTCAATATTCGCAATGCTGCGGACTTTGCCTTGGGCGTAGGCTTGATGATAGGTGTGAGGAAACACCTCATCCTCAAAGGTTTTGCCTAAAACTTGAGGGTAGGGTGGCAAGACCACTTCGTGCGTAGCTGAACCTGTGCCATCGGGCCAGAATCGGTATATCAGGACGCGATCGGCCTGCAAAAATCGTTGCACTTCTTCGACGGTAGTTGCCAACACGTCGTCAATATCGAGGGATTGACGAATTTGCTGAGCAATTTGAACCATCAGACGCTCGCGCTCATTTTTTTGCCGGAGCACACTTTCAATGCCCCTACGCCGCTTTACCGCTTGCGTGTAGTACCCACCCATGGCCACCAGGGAAAGCAAGCCTAAGCTACTGGAAATAAGCGCAAAGTTGATCACGTTGACGCCAGGAATAGAGAGTCAAACAAACTCGACATAGGCAACGCTACAGAAAACTGGCCTCTCGCTCCGGTTCCTACAGCGTTGCCTGCAATGCCTAGCATACCGATAAACCTATGCTCTGGGGCTTGGCAGTCACCTGTTACAGGCCCAATAGTGTTGCCAGCACGAGCAACGCGATAAAGCCCATGCCACCGTAAAATAGTCCTACCCATATAGAGAGCAGGCTCGCAGGTGGATTTTTCTGCCAGTCCCACCGGAGGTAGGCGAGGTTGCTAGCACCCGAAGCACTGCCCCGGCGAATCGCACTAGGTGCGGGCAGCTGATCGCGATAATCGGTGCCATAGCGCGCCATGTGCTCAAAGGTGATGTCGCCCTGGGCCTGTTGCGGCAAAATCCGTCGTCGCTGGTAGGGAACAATGCTATCGCCAAAGTTACTCAGGTACTCGTCACTGCCCAGCAGCTCATTGACGAACCCTTGAATGCCTTTAGTGGCCAGCACAATTGACCAGGCTAGCTTTTCTCGATTGTCATACACATTGCGACCCAACGTCCGCTGAATGCACATTTCAACAAAGCGATAGTTGTTGTTGCTATCAAAGGTTAGCCGCCGAAAAGAATCAGAGAGTAACAACCCTTTAATAAACTCACGAACGGTAATTTGGCTCGCTCGCAGCTGAGACTCTAAAAAACGCTCACGGTTGTGTTCCAGCATTTGCTGCTCATGATAGATTTGGCGATAGGCTGCGTTGATCAACACATCCATCTCCGAAGCGAAGAGCAAATTATTGGTATCAAAAATTCGGGGAGCTTCATCGCCAGGGATTTCAAACCCATTCACGCGTTGATTTTGAGAGCGTGAGGGATAGTCTAACCGTGTTGTTGTTAACATAGAAAATGCTCCAAAATAAGGGATGTAAAAAGTCGGTTTGGCTGTCGTTGCGGGTGTCAATGAGCCGTTAAAGCTGTTGATTAAATCTTGTCCGAAAATTTTCCGTACGTTATCCAATACGGATTGTTATCGCCGGAGAGGCTAGATAGGGGTAATGCTGGCAATGACACCGCCGTCTCGATGAATTTTCTGGTAGGTCGCTGAAAGATCGCTAAACGGCACCAAATAGACCTTGTTACTCCGACGGAAGCGAGAGACTCTGCGCAGCGCCTTGGTTCGATATCCCGTCACTTCAATACGGTAAGTTTTACCATTGTCATCTGCGCCTGCACCGAGACGAGTCCGGGCGCTACCGGCAGGCTCGCAGAAGGTTGCACCGACGCTGGCTGGAGAAATCACAGCAGTGGGCGTTTGTTGAATGACCAGACTATTTAGCTTAGGTCGCTGACCTGCCAAGCTACCTTTTAAGCTGCTGCTAGAGGCGCCACGAACCAACTCAAACGTGTGGGTAAACTGCACCATGCTCTGACACGCGGCTGTTTGGTAGCCACGAATGAACGGGACAATGTCTTGACCGAAGTTATCTTGATACTCATCACTGTCTAGATAAGAATCTATGTCTGCTTCAAATCCTTGGGTATCTAACAGGGTGCTGTGCGATCGCATTTCTTCTAAATCTAAAGGCGGCCTGCCTAACAGATGGCGAAAATTCAGTTCAATCGCTCGGTAACGCGCACAGGCGGTAAAAAAGCGATCGCGATACAGCTCAGACTTCGCCACTGCCCGCACAAACTCACGCACACTTAATTCACCCCGCCTGAATTGAGATTCCGCGATACTCAGGCGCTCACTCTCCATCACATAGGCATTCCCCAGCACCTGCCGATAAACCGCCGAAATGATCCCTTCAATCTCACCGGGAGAGAGGCCAGCGAGCCATTCAACAGGCGGGGTTTCATCAAATAGGCTGACACCTAATTGTGCAGCAGGTCCAAAAGGCATGATGGCGAATTCTCCAAACAACAGCAAACAAACCACACAGCCTCAGCAGATGCCTGACCGGGGGCTTATCAAGGAGAAGCATGGCATATGGAAAGGAAGGAAAGGGGTAAGAGAAAAGGAAAGAAAAAGGAAAGAATCAAGCAGCGCAATATTTCTTAAGTTTACGTTGCATTTGTTCTGGTCATTTTTGACAAATCAGACTAAGGCTGTCGTATTTCATTATGTTAAAAAGCAGGCAATTCAAGCGCTAGAAGCATTGGTGAATGCCATGATTAAAGAATTAACTTTCAACAATATTTGTAACGGGACGCCTCGAAATAGAGGCATCAAAGTCGTCTGCTCAAGACATCTTATGTGTACATCTTTTGTGTTGAGTGGTTTGTCTCTGGTTAGTTGTTTAACGCTATTAGTTGTTTGACGCTATGAGAATCCTTTTGGTCGAAGACGATACACGGTTAGCTGAGACGTTGGCAGAAGCGCTCAACGACCAGCGCTACGTGGTGGATATCGCCGCAGACGGAGAAACCGGTTGGCATCAGGCCAACATTCTGGAGTATGACCTAATCCTGCTCGATGTGATGCTGCCAGAACTGGACGGCATCAGCCTGTGCGCCAGGCTGCGATCGCACGGCTCCGAAGTGCCCATTCTTATGCTCACTGCCTGCGACACCGTACACAACGAAGTCAGCGGTCTTGATGCCGGCGCTGATGACTATGTGGTCAAACCCGTCGACCTACAAAAGCTTTTTGCCCGTATCCGCGCCCTCTTACGCCGAGGCAGCGGTAACGCCTCTCCTATTCTTGAATGGGGAGACCTACAGCTTGACCCCAGCACTTATGAAGTTAGCTACGCCCTCAATCCTGTCCGTCTTACCCCAAAAGAATTTGCGCTTTTGGAGTTGCTATTGCGCAACGGTCGGCGTGTGCTGAGTCGCAGCGTCATGCTTGAGCATGCTTGGTCCTTAGACTCTCCTCCAGAAGAACACACCGTAAAGGTACATATTCGAGGGCTGCGTCAAAAGCTAAAAGCAGCCGGTGCATCGGCTACGCTGATCGAAACGGTCCACAGTATGGGCTACCGGCTCAGTTAGTTACCTGCTGATCTGCGCATTACCATGAGCGCGCTTTATGGCTTGCAGGCTGCAATGGTGCTGAGGATATTGAGTGCGATCGCCTAATGGGGCATTGAAATTCCCGTTGCCTACTGTCTGCACTTTGACAAGAACCCAGCATATAAGCAACAGCCAAAAGCCCCCTGCACGCTGTGCAGGGGGCTTTTTGTTCATCTAAGAATCTGTCTAGAGAGTCATTCGATGGGTTATGCAGCAATAGAAGGCGCAGTGAGCGCAACAGGCGCAGCTTCACCAGCCGCCAAGTCGAGCGGGAAGTTGTGAGCATTTCGCTCGTGCATTACTTCCATACCGAGGTTGGCACGGTTCAAGACATCAGCCCAAGAACCAATCACACGGCCCTGAGAGTCGATGATGGACTGGTTGAAGTTGAAACCGTTCAGGTTGAACGCCATCGTGGAGATACCCAAGGCAGTGAACCAGATGCCGACGACAGGCCATGCACCGAGCAGGAAGTGCAAAGAGCGGCTGTTGTTGAAAGAAGCATATTGGAAGATGAGACGACCGAAGTAGCCGTGGGCCGCAACGATGTTGTAAGTCTCTTCCTCTTGACCGAACTTGTAACCGTAGTTCTGGGACTCAGTTTCAGTTGTTTCACGAACCAAGGAAGATGTCACGAGTGAACCGTGCATCGCACTGAACAAAGAACCACCGAACACACCCGCTACACCCAACATGTGGAAGGGGTGCATCAGGATGTTGTGCTCAGCCTGGAAGACCAACATGAAGTTGAACGTACCAGAGATACCCAGAGGCATGCCGTCAGAGAAAGAACCTTGACCCAAGGGGTAGATCAAGAAGACTGCTGTTGCCGCTGCAACAGGCGCAGAGTAAGCAACACAGATCCAAGGGCGCATACCGAGGCGGTAGGAAAGCTCCCACTCACGACCCATGTAGCAGAAAACGCCAATGAGGAAGTGGAAAATCACCAGCTGGTAAGGGCCACCGTTGTAGAGCCACTCATCGAGTGAAGCCGCTTCCCAGATGGGGTAGAAGTGAAGGCCGATAGCGTTAGAAGACGGAACGACCGCGCCAGAGATGATGTTGTTGCCGTACATCAGAGAACCTGCAACAGGCTCACGGATGCCGTCGATATCGACAGGAGGAGCCGCGATGAACGCAGTGACGAAGCAAGCGGTTGCTGCGAGTAGAGTAGGAATCATCAAGACGCCGAACCAACCTACATAGAGGCGATTGTCGGTGCTTGTGACCCACTGGCAAAAGCTTTCCCAGAGGGACGCACTTTCACGTTGTTGGATAGTGGTTGTCATGTTTAAGATTGCAGTTGTTGAATATATATGTGACTAGCAAGACCTCAAAAATGAAGTGCTCGCTTGTCTGTATGAAATAAAGATACCAGAATGTAACGCAATGTAACGTTCTTCTTAATATTTTCTACCTAAAGATGTGAAACTTCCTCTACGGCAGTACTTTTAACGTCTCCTTTTGTCTTTACTTTTATGAACGAAACGCAAAAATCGCTATTTGAGGCTATTTGGGAGACCCGCGAGGAAGAAGTTTATCCCAAGCTTTTCGGCAATAACTATAGAGGCACCTTTGTTTTGACCCCAGAGGTGTTTACCCGTGTGTTCCGTCAGGCTGATATCGATCCCAGGTGGCTTCACTACGGTGTTATCGAATTTGAGCCAACACCACAACGAAAAAGCTGGCTGTACGTCACCTCAGGCACCTCTAACCCCTGGGATGCTGAGCCGTCGGAGTATGACGCCTGCGAATACTCCGGATTTGGCACGGAGCTGGTGCTCGAAACGTCTGAGCAAAGCCCATGGGCGATTCTGATTCTTCAGCGGTTGCTGGCGTTTAATATTTTGCTGGTGCACGGGCGATTCGGCCTGACGCAGCCTTTGGACTATGGCAGCCGTGTCCCGCTACGGTGCTCTGTTGATTTGGACGGCGGCTCTGCGCTGACCCACGTAATTTTTGGTGCCCCTGAGCATTACAGTCCCTCTTTTAAGCTGCTGTCTGGGAAAGTGGATTTTTTACACATGGCTGGCATTACTCAGTCCGAGCGGGACTATGCCCAAGCACAAGATTCTGCACAGCTGATCGAGAAGCTAAAAGCTGCCCAGGCATTTCCAGTCACCAATCCTGCCCGAACAGCGGTTGTCTAGAGCACTGCGAACAGGAGCTGTGATTGAGGGTTAAAGTTTGGGTCATGTCATCCAAAAATCTGAATTGCAGATGTTTGTGCCTTAATCCCACCAAAAGGACCAGCAGTGAGAATTCAAAAGAGAAACTGCTCGCTCAGCAATAACGTCCACAATATCTGAGCAGTAATAGTAATGCTCCCAGGCTAGCTGAATTGCCTGCTGCTTGGTCGTAGGTGGATTGAGAACTCTAGCCTCTAGGGTCGAACCTGTAATACTCACAATATGCGCATCGTATGTCTCGAACCAGTGACGCCACATAGAGCAATGATCTGGTAGGAACCAAGACTCATACCAAATCCGATACTGAAAGTGGGCTAGCATCTCCCAAGGATTCTCTACTTCAATTTCAGCCATCAGTACATTACCTAAACACGATGGTCTGTTGACGCTGAACTGCGTCCCGTGCCTAATTACACGACGCTGCCTTTTTGCGGTCTCCCAATCACCTTGAAAATCTTGAAAAGTATATCCTTCGCTAAACCCGCGAAATTGTTTTGCATATGCCTTTGATTCTTCCAATAGATCCTTTGGTCGAAGCTGTTTAAGGCTGCTGAGAGTCTCTGCAACAGAAGGTCTCCCGTCGTCAAACTCTTCAGTTAGATAAACATTTTCTAGCGCAGGATCTCCACAAATCAAGAAGCGACTATTTTGACCTATTGAGGAAAGGGCTTTATCAACAGCCTCATCCACTGAAACCGTGAAAAATCTCAACTGAGTTCTCCTGGCGACTCAGCCAAATAGGTGTAACAATCCATGCCTGCTTTGTAGTTCGTCATCAGCTTACGGGCTTCTTCGATAGTGATTTGGCCCTTTTGCAGTGCCTGCTCCGAGCGGCGACGGATTTGTTCAATCATGTCGTTGGGATTGTACTGAACCTGGGCCAACACTTCGTCGGTGGTGTTGCCACGGACCACATGCTCAATGGTGTAGCCCTGTTGAGACTGCGCTTTAGAAGCGAGATGGATGTGGACCGTGTTGGTGTTGCCAAAGAGATTGTGCAGGTTGCCCAAGGTCTCCTGATACGCGCCCATCAAAAACATGCCGAGATAGTAAGGTTCACCCGCTTTAAGAGGGTGAAGTTCTAGCACGTCTTTTGCTTTTTTATGGCCGATAAAGCGGGCGATTTTGCCATCGCTGTCGCACGTGAGGTCGGCGAGGGTGGCCCGCTGAGTGGGTTCTTCGTTCAGCCGGTGGATGGGCATGAGTGGAAAGAGTTGTTCAATAGCCCAGCTGTCTAACGCGGATTGAAAAAGAGACATGTTGGCGTAGTAGATGGAGGCCATGCTCTTTTCGAGGTGCTCTAGCTCGTCGGGCACGTCATCTTGGTCTTGCAGGAGGGTGACGATTTTGCGACAGCAGGCCCAATACAACCGCTCCACGCGGGCGCGCTCAGTCAGGCGCAGGTAGCCGAGGGTAAATAAGCTCCCGGCTTCTTTTTTGAACTGCACCGCGTCGGTGAAGGACTCTTGATAGTTTTCGGCATTGAGGGCGCTGTATACGTCCCAGAGTTCGTGGATGAGCTTGTGCTCGCCTTCGGTGTAGGGTGTTGGGCTCGCGTGGCTCGCTTCGCTGGTGCCCAGCACATCAAAAATCAAGACGGACTGATGAGAGGCGATCGCACGTCCGCTTTCACTCACTAACGTCGGCATCGGCAAGCTAGCAGCCACACAAGCATCTTTCACATGGGCCACTACATCATTGGCGTAGTTTTGCACGCTGTAGTTTTTAGAGTTCTGAGAGCTGGTTTTAGAGCCGTCGTAGTCTATGCCGAGGCCACCGCCCACATCCACATAGCCCATGGGCGCGCCGAGCTTAGCCAGCTCCACATAAATTTGGCAGGCTTCACGCATCGCTTCTTTAATCACGCTAATAGCGGCAATTTGTGAGCCAATGTGGAAGTGCAGCAGCTGCAAGCAATCCAGCATATCTGCGGCTTTGAGCTTATCGACCACGGTGATCAGTTCAGGAATGCTGAGGCCAAACTTGGCTCTGTCGCCCGCGCTATCGCCCCAGCGTCCGGAGCCTTTGGCCGCGAGCTTGGCTCGAACCCCGAGCACCGGTCGAATGCCGAGGCGTTGGGCGGCTGCGATCGCAACATCCACCTCCTCTTCCTGCTCTAGGACAATAATCACCTTTTGCCCTAGGCGCTGGCCCAGCATGGCCGTTTCAATGTAGGAATCGTCCTTGTAGCCATTGCAAATAATGAGCGCATTGGGCGTGTTGAGATTCGCCAACGCAATCATCAGCTCAGGCTTGGTTCCAGCCTCTAAGCCAAACTGATAGTCCTTTCCAAAGCGCACCAGGTCTTCTACGATGTGACGCTGCTGGTTGCACTTCACTGGGAAAACGCCCTGGTACACCCCTTCGTAGCTGTAGCGTGCGATCGCCTTCGCAAAGCAGGCATTAATCCGCTGCAAGCGATCTTCTAAGATTTCTGAAAAGCGAATTAGCAGCGGTAGCTGAAAGTCTCTTTGCTTGAGACCCTCTACCAGCTTTTTAAGATCCAACGAGCCGCCGCGATCGCCCTGCGGAGACACCGTTACATTGCCCATCGCATTGATTGAAAAATAAGGATCCCCCCACCCTTTGATGCGATATAGCTCTTCACTTGCCTCAATCGTCCACTCACCAGCCGATTGAGACACGCTGTCCAATTGAGACACGGTGCCATCAGTGAAATTGGCTGTGCGCTCATAGTCACCGTTCATGGAGGGGTCTAGAGAACGGGGTATCGCCTCAGCATCAGTACTAACGCCGCTCTCGTTGAGGCCAGCCGACGCGCTTGAAGATGTATAGGTTGGGCTCACGGGGACTACGCTCTCCAAAAATTGAACGGATAGATTAAATATTAAGTTGGGTGAAGCCAGCGACTTAAAAGACCAACAACTGATGAAGTCCTTTTAATCATCTACTGATTGGCCTAATTTCGCTAGTGCGCGCTGCACGCTATTTCAGTGATAAATACCAAGGAAACGCCCGACGAACACCTGTACCTACGTAAGAATACGTGAATATCAGCCCTGGCTATGACACAAAGCTTACTCAGTAAATTTCGCCAACGACGAAGATCACTGTCAAAGTACTGGCGAAACCATATAGTCTTTGTAAACTTACAGGTTCGTCCTGACAAATCCACCTAGGGATTGCTATCTGTAGGATAATCGCAGCAGTCTTTGCTGATGATGACTAGGGGTCTACCGTTAACTGTTTCGCCAATACTTACCACTTCCTGAAAAGCCAAATTCACTGGGAATTGTGCTTGACCGCAAGCAATTGGAGAAGGCCGTATCGCGCTCCAATTAGCACGTACGCCACAACGGCAAGTACCTTGCGATCAAGACGACCCACTTGGGACACTGTCTCCAACCTCGGACACCGTGCGCTCAGGCGTGAATGGCTAAGTCACTGCAATATTTGCAATAGTCACACATGAGACACTCCTCTCCCCAAACTGTCGATATAACGGCTGAACCTGTCAACGGATTTTCGCCGCAAGTTTCTATCAACAGAACGCCTTGGCCTGCCATTCGGCAGTCTTTAGGGGTCGATATTTTTTTAATTTTCGTTTCGCTGCTTCTAGGCTGGCTCTTCAGCAGTGCCATTAGCGCGGTCGATGCCACCACCGATTTGAGCCGAGTCGTGCTCACGCCCCCCAAGTGGCTTATTTTCTTTAGCAGTGCGTTGCCTGCCTTAATTTACCTGGGGACAGATACGCTCACGGCCTTGGCCAGACCCAACACCCTCCCCTTTGCCCGATCAGAGTCGCAGCTTAAAGCGATCTATGCCAGACGCTTCCATCTGTTTTTGCTGGCGTTTTACTTCACCGCCATTTTGGTGGCGTTGTGCTGGTCGGCAGGGTCCATGCTGCTGGTGTCTAAACTATTCGTGTCGGCGGTTTTTGCGATCGCACTCTATGCCCTCGGTCAAAGCATTCCTTCTAGGCGCACAAGCTTTATAGTCTCAGGCATTTTGTTCTTGGTGGTCCTAATTACAACCCAGTCATTCATTGTGCTTAAGCTGGATGCGGACTCTCAAAAAGTGAAGCAGGAAGTGCTAGATGGTGTGATTGTGCCTCGTGGCTTAGGCGGTGAAATTCCACCAGCCCAAGAAGGCGTGATTCAACGGCGCGTGGTTGACGAGACGCCATAACAAAGTAAGGCTTTAGCGCCATTTAGCTCAGTTGAACCACGACTTGCTGATCCATCAGCGTTTCGGACGTCAGTAAGTCTTCTACACTCATCCGCAAAAACCGTTTGTCGTCAATTTCAAAGCAAACGCGGACGCGATCGCTGCCGGGAAAGCCAAGCGGCGTGAGCGTAGCAATGGTTCTGGCACCGTCTCGGTCATTGAGCGGCTGCACTTGCTGTTGGGTTTGATTAGACCCTTTTGAGCGCCGAGTAACGAGCTGGTTACCTTCAAAATAAACTTCAGTGGCCGCTTGCGTTTCAGACAGCTCACCAATGATGAGCTCAATGCTGGGCTGTTTTTCACTCGAAGCCCCTAAAAACAGCTCAATCGGCTCAGTAGTGGGATAGGGTTGCCCCTGCGGAATAATCGGATGCCAGCTGTGGGCATTGTTCCGCCGGTCCCAGTAGCGAATGCCATAGCCGTGATACAAAAAATCTTGAAGCTGAGCTGTTTGCAAGCTCAGCGCCCCCTGGGCAACCGCTTCAAAAGGGCGATCACACTTCACCTTGCTCGCCTCAAAGTGCCGCTTGGCCCACGCCTGCACTGCCGGAATTTGAGCCGTCCCCCCCACCAAAAGCACCGCATCAATGGCATCGGCATCAATATCTTGCCGCTGCCCCTGCTGCAATACCTGCGCCAAACGGTTATCCAGACGATCAAAAAAGCCCTGCTCACTCAATATTTTTTCAAAGTCATCCCTTGTCAGCGACAGCTCGTAGCTGTCGAGCGTTTCTTCGTCAAAATAGGCTTCGGTCGCCGAGAGCTGGTGAGAGAGCGAAATCTTCAGCTTCTCGACCAGTCGCAGGGTAGCCGGCGTTAGCGGTAAGTCTTGGGCTTGGCTAAAGTGCTCAGCCAGCCAGCGGTCAATATCCGCACCGCCCAAATTTTCGCCTGTTTTTGCCAGCACGCGAACGGTCTTGGCCTTTTTTTGGCCCGAGGTTGGGCCTGAGGCTAGGCCAGATCGCGGTCCAGACGGCTGCGACGATTTTTTGCCCCACTTGAGAAAAAATCCGACGGGCTTGTCCACAGCAATTGTGGGCTGCACCAGCGAAAAATCTAGGGTGCCGCCGCCAAAATCCACCACGAGCAGCGTGCGTTGCGCCGGCGTGAGCTGATAGCCCAGGGCAGCGGCAGTAGGTTCGTCTATTAGGCGAACTTGCTCAATATCTAACGATTGGCAAACCTCGCTTAGCCAAATTCGGTAGGCTTCAAAGCTATCTACCGGCACCGTAAACACGAGCGAGTTCAGATTAGGATCTTGCGCCTTAAGCTGGTTAACAACCTGATGTAAAAAGGCCGTGCCGACCTGCTCAAAGGAGAGCATTTGGCCATCTAGCTCCGGCATAAAGCCCTGCACGGGCGTGCCAATTCCTCGCTTGAAGTTGCGAAAGAAGCGAGGATCGCTAGATAAATCCAGGCCGCGATCGCGTACAGACTGGCCTGCGATCGCCGTAGTCTGAGCAGACAACCCTCCCGCGTTAGCCGCACTTGGAACCACGTTCTCCAGATACACCAGGCTAGGCACCAGCGGCGGATTGTTCTGAGCAGTGCTAGAGAGTCCGGGGAAACTCAGCGTTTCGGGGGCTTGGGTAGCCTCATTCCAACGGGTAATGACCGTATTGCTGGTCCCAAAATCAATGGCGTACATTCAAACTCCTTAGGCCTGTTTTCTTGGGCCTGTCTTCTTAGGCCCGTTTGCCCGTCTTTTTTTCTTAGGTCCATCTGCTTAGATAAGCACAGTAGCCGACACAGCGTTTATCCAACGCGGCTCAGTGTCGCCATAGAAAAGCCAATAACGCCCCCTAGTGCAATTCCGCCCAAGCTGCTGCCGAGCAGCACCATTAGCCGAGAGCTGTAGGCCATAGACCAGCTCATCCGCTCACCAGCAAGGGCACTCAAAATAGCCGCCGCCGCCGTCAGAATCACCGCCAACAGAATGAAAAAGGCCAGCCAAACAAGCGCAGCGACAAAGCCAATGTCATCGATGTTGTCACCGCCGATGTAGTTCACGGCAATCGCCAGGGCAATCGCCAGCAGCAGCCCGCCCACATAGGTCATAAGCCCCGAAAAAAAAGCGCCCTGCCAAGACGTGCGATCGCCACCACTAGACGGGTTGAGTCCTAGCACCAGCAGTAGCGTACCGACAACCGCAGGTGCCCATAGCCAATAGGGGGGCAACGGCACAGAAAGCAGCAAGCCCACCACACTGTAAAGCCCAAACAAAGCCCCGACTAGCGGCCAGGGGGTTGGGGGCTGACCCGCCCGACGCCTGGCAACTTTTTTCATTTTTTGGGGGCGAGATCCAGTCATGGCAGGCAGCGGTGTGCGAAGAAGGGTTTGCAATGTTTCCATCATACTCTTGCAGGCAATCTCACCAGCGTTTGAACTGTCCACTGTCGATTGCGAGCCGCCTACTTGCGGTGATACTGTCGTATCCGTTCGTTTTGTTACGGATACGTCTAGAGAATGTACGTAAGTAGCAAAATATTCCTTTTGACGTTCGCTCACAGGAGTCGGCCTTCGTTAGATAGGCCCTTAAGCATTAATGTTCTCGTTTTTCTCTTTACTCTCCTTGGCTGGTACTACAATTGCAGCGCCAGCTGATGCAGTGGTCAGACAATCGCTTTCCCTAACGGGGATGCCTCCTCAAGAACAGGTGGCGCAGGCACAAGGTGATGTGATTACACTGCCGCAAGAGGTGCGATCGCTCCCAGGCGGATTGGACAATGTGCCCGTGTTCAACAGCAACAGCCCAGAGATTATTGAAGGCGATGGCATCTTGCTATCGACCTTTCCATCTCGGGGTAAAAGCGATCCCAGCGCCCATCTCAACGTTGCTTTCGATGGCCGCTTCGATATTTTTTCGCACCATGTGGCGCGGGGCCAAGACGATAGAGACACCCGCACTGTGTACGAAGCGATTATTGTGCATAATCCGGGCAAGCGCGCTGTCACCCTCAATATTCGCGATGGGGCTTCCCACATTAGTCAGGAATCTCCTTGGAATGAAATTGCCTCGGGCAGTTCAAACTTGTACAGCAACAACTTTTCGGGCCCGGGGAGCCGCGTCATGAATGACGTGCTGCGCGATCGCCGCCAGCCCTCACTCCCCGATCAGGTCACCATCGGCCCTGGGCAAAGCCACCTGCTGCTAAACGCGCCTATTCCACTGCGCCGCCTAAACGTTGCCACCGATGGCACACTTCCCCCCGGCAGCGAAATCACCCCACCCCCGGTGAATGCCAGCTCCGGCGAAGGCCCCAGGCTCAACGGACGCTCCACGCTGATGCGGCTCAACAGCAGCGGTCCGGTGTATGTCGCCAGCCTCGCTATGCACGCGCCCCAAGCCAACGGGCAAGAATTTGTCCCTGGATTAGACGAATGGCGAGCCCTCCTTGCCAAGGGCCAATTAGCCACCCCCCGCGATGTTTCGCCCAGCAGGCCCGGCAGCAATGCCACCCCTTTCCGCTATGGTCGCGTGTCTGGCGTAGCCACCGGCTCCCAGTGGCAAGCCACCCTCACCGACGGTAGAAGCTCACAGCTTGCGGTCCCTGAACCCGGCGCGCAAATTTCCTACGCGCTCAGCACCCTAGAGGGCAACACCTTTGGCACTAGGCAAGTGCAAAGTGCACCGATTACGGCGCGCTATGCTGACACGGCCTACCGTGCCAATGGCAACTACGGCATCGAATACAATCTTGACCTGCCGCTTACCAACGACACAGACAGCCCCAAAACGGTGGCGCTTTCTGTTCAAACCCCCCTGCAAAACGACGGCTTAAATGACGCCCTTCAGTTCAAGGCCAACCCAGAACCTCGTGTGTTCTTCCGGGGCACCGTACTGTTCATCTATAAAGAAGACAATGGCCGATCTCGGGCGCACTACGCCTACTTGGAACAAAATCAGGGCGAGCAGGGGCAGCCGCTAATAGAAATCACCCTTCAGCCGGGAGAACAGCGAGATGTCAACGTTCAGTTTCTTTATCCACCTGATGCTACGCCGCCGCAGGTGCTGACCATCAGCACTCAGAACTAGCAGGTTACTGTTCTGTATGCTTTATGCACTGATCTCTACGCACAGTGCATAAAGCGTACAGAGCCCGGACTCTATATCCAGACTCTGCCGCCCAGACTCTGCGCCCAGACCTTATGCACAGCGCGCTTGCATCAGCGTTTTTTCGATGTCGGGTAAATACTGCTTCACGACGGCTTCTTCCTCTGGAGCAATGTTCACCAGTGCTTTTAGCCGCCAGTTGTTAGCACTGCGAAGCTCATTGAGCTCTTGCTCAACCTTTTCGCGCTCCTGACGTTTTTTGTTCAGGGGTAAATTTTCAGCAGCCTCTATCTCTGCTAGTCGCTGCGTCAGCAAGACCGATTCACGCTTGGAAAACGCTCGTACAGCTTCTGTTTGCGCCTGCACGCCCCCTGATTTTACGACAGAGTATACTTCCATCAGCCGGTAATACGCCTGCAAGTAAACGTCTTCACCTTTGGGGAGGCTGGCGTTTAGGTTGCGTTGGGAGCTGGCAACGCGTTTACGCTGCTGCCACCACTCCAACAGGAGCGGAATGGAGATACTGGAAATGGTAGAGGCGGTAGATAGAGGCATTGATAGTCTTCTCAACTGAATTATGCGGGGCAAAATTGAGACGATAATCAGAAACTGACAAACGCGGATTGTTCTTATAGTAGAACGCGATTTAATTTTATCAACGCTTGTGCCGAAAAGAACTCACAAATCAGGCCAGATCAATGAATTTTGATGCACATATCACACAGACCCTACTCAAAAATCGAATGGCATGTAGGACTTGTGCTGAGGGACTTGTGCTGAGGGACTGGTGAGTTTCTGTCTTACAAGCACCATTAGCCAGCGATCGCGACCTGTCGTCGGTGTACATTAAAAGAGCTTTTGAGCAGGGCGCTTTGAAAAAGAACCTTGAGCAAGACAGTTGGATAGGCATTATCTTCACTCGCGTTATTTATGGTCATCAAGGCAGCTTTATTTAGCTTTAACGGCATCATTCTCAACGATGAAGACATCCGTCAAACGCTGAGTGAGGAGGTGCTGCTGGCTGAAAATTTGCGCCCTGACCAGGACGATTATCGAGAGGTGTGTCTGGGGCGTAGCGATCGCGCCTGCCTGAGCGCCCTTTTGTCCCAGCGAGGCCGCAACGTCAATGAGGCCACCTTGGACAAACTGCTTACCAAGGAATCAGCCACCTACCAAGCTTGGCTAGAGACGCTCGAAAAGCTACCGATTTATCCAGGGTTAGAAGATCTCATTTTTCGCTGTCGCGCAGCGCAGCTCAAAATGGCGGTCGTCACCGGTGCTGAACGGCCTCAAGTGGTCAGCGCGCTGGAAAAGGCGGACTTAAGCCAGCATTTTCCAGTGATGGTGACCGGCAGTGAGATTTCAGCTGACGGCAGCAAGCCAGCCCCTGATGGGTACTTAAAGGTGATTGAGGCACTCAATGAAGCCAACGAAGATCTTCAGCTCACAGCCGATGAGTGTATTGCCATTGAAGCGACGTTTGCCGGTATTGAAGCGGCTAAGAACGCTCAGATATCGGTTATCGGTGTGGCACATACCTATCCGCACCATATGCTACAACGCCGGGCAACCTGGGTGGTAGATTATCTGCGTGAAATTAATTTTGACTGGATCGGTGAAAAATTTGGGGGCGATCGCATCTCTACCGAAGAGGCTACCGAAGCCCCCTCTTCAGAAGCGCCTGACAATGCCTCCCAAGACGGCTCCCAAGACACCCATCAAGACGCTGCGGAGTCGGATTAAAATACGCTTGAGTGATGGCATCACCGAATTGCTCGCAATTGATCTCATGATCTCATCGAACTTCTCACCGAACTGACGGGCAGCCCTATTTAACAACGGCTATGGCAAATCCTTCTCGTAGATACTTCATTAGCTATTCTCGTGCGGATGCAGAAGTGGCGACACGATTGGCCGAACAGCTGCGCGAAAAGGGTGTCAATCTCTGGATAGACCGGCTGGATATTGCAGCAGGTGATCGCTGGGACAGTTCTATCGAAGAGGCGCTGCAAGAATGCCCTGGTTTGATGGTGCTGCTTTCCAAAACGTCAGTAGCCTCCGAAAATGTTCTCGATGAAGTGTCCTACGCCCTAGAGGAAAACGAAAAGGTCATTCCCATCCTAATAGAACCCTGCGATATCCCCTTTCGACTACGGCGATTGCAGTATATCGATTTGGTTGAGGACTATGAAAAGGGGGTTAGTCGCTTGCTAAGAGACATTGGCCTCTCAGACGAGAGTCACACCGGCCAACTGAGAACAGGCGAACCAGAAACAGGCGAGCTTGCGACAGAGCTGATTGAAACCAATGAACGTGAGACCAATGAACTCACAGATGAACTCACAGAAAGCACAAAAACAGGCGAACTTCAGACAGATAACGCGTTAGAAAATAAAATTTCAGCAACAGACCTGCCCACATCAGACCTGCCCACAACAGAGGTGCCAACAACAGAGGTGCCAACAACAGACCGCTCAAAAGCAGAGACTTCAACCACAACCAGACAAACCGCTTCATCATCAGTCGTAAATTCTGTTGGCAGCTCGAAAACGACCTCATCGCAAAGCCCCTCTATTAACCAAAGCCCCTCTATTAACACTGAGAGAGCTGACACTGAGCGATCCGCTTTTGCGATGACCAGCGGGCGTAAAAGCGGTGCTGCAATGGTTCTAGGCGGAGGGCTAATTGGCGCACTATTATTAGGGTTAGGGGTCTCCCTTTCTAGACCGTCTAGCCCTGCTGTAGCAACGGCTTTATCGCTCGCAATGCCGCCGATAGAAGACCTGGGAATTGACCTGACAAAGCTAACGGCGACAACGCCTATCGCCGAAGAAAAGCCAGAGGGGCAATCCACTTTAAGATATCGCCTGGGCAGTGAGAGCACTCAACAAATTAGTGAGCTTATCAGCCAGCCTGACATTGTCAGTCGATTCAATATCCTCAAAGACGAGAACGTCAATTCTCCTAGCAACGCGATTTTGTTTGGCCAAAATGTCCCGACAGAAGAGGTCAAGCTAGTGGCCAGCGCGCTGATTGAACGCGATGTTGAGATTAAGGTGATTCAGCGTCAAGGGCAAGCGCAGTGGAGCCTCAATGACTGGCCCGTTACGCTGTGGCTTCGTCACGACTTAAGGACCAGCCGAGACTACTGTCAAAAAAGCTGGACGCTGGCCATGGTCGAAGCGGCCAGCGAGTTTGAGACTCAAACCAGTCGATTGAAAGGAGATAGGCGTTCGGGCTGTGCCAAATAACCGCGCCTTTAAAGTCATCACGTAAAGTCATCACGCCTTTTCAGCCGCCTCATCTTGAACCGCTTTCATTTCTTGAGGATTGCCAATCGTCTCTTTTATTTCTGTTTGCAATCGCTCTAGGGTGGAGTCTGCTTTGGCTTGAGCCAAAATACTTTGCAGAATGGTGTTTACGCCCGTCGGCCCCCAGGTGCACCCCTGCTGTAAGTACACTTTGGCAGCTTGGCCAACCGCATAAGTGCCGTAGCCAGCGGCCCCGGCCTGAGCAGTCATCGCGCCTGCATAAGCCGTCAGGCCGGAGAAGCTTTCAAAAGCACTCCAAATGGCTGCACCGCTTTTGCCAAAGCCCAGCATTAGGCTGGTACCAAACTCGCTGAGGAGCAGGGTGCCAGAGCTACGAATAATCGATTGCCACAGCGTGCTGGCCTCAAACCGGGTCATCGGAAAGCCGTAGAGACGAGACAGCGCGCGAATCATGACAATATCGGAGCCGATACCGCCGAGCATGTCGAGAATGGCGACCGGGTTTATGGCTACTGCGATCGCCTTATACTTCGCATACGTCCAAATCAGCTCGTCGGCATTGGCCTGATTCAGCTCTGAGGTCTCTTCCGCCAGCGTTTTCTCTATCACGCCTGCCTGGCGCAATGCATTCAGGGCAACCAGCGTTGGCCCCTCTTCTCTCACAATTTTGAGGAGGGCTGTTTTAAGGGCCTCTATTTGCGCGGGTGGGCGCTCCCAGTCTTCACTGACGCGGCCATCGGGCCATTCTGTACGCACTTGTACGGGGGTGGGCTCGGCAGACACCATCACAATATCGTCTACGAGGCGTGCGCCTTTAGGAAGGCTGGCTTTGCCTTCTTCTTTTTGCCACAGGCTCTGCAAGTTTTGAGCAACAGAGTCTCTATCAGTATCTGGGTACAGGTCTACTTTGTTGAAGACCAGCAGCAGCGGTTTACGCGTGGCATAAAGCTGTTGTAGGGCGTCGTATTCTGTTTTGGTCACATCGCCAGAAACAACAAATAAAATCAGATCTGCCTGCTGCGCAATCTCTTGCGCCATTTCACCGCGAGACTGACCTTCAATCTCGTCTAGCCCAGGCGTATCGATCAGCTCTAACTTAAGGGATTCCTTAGTCCTGGACTTGGCCTTATCAGGCAACCAGTACACAGAGCGAGGCCACTGGGTAACGCCGTTTAGCGGCCCAGTTTCAAGCATCTTTTCGCCCATGAGGGCGTTGATGACGGCTGATTTCCCTCGACTCACGAGCCCGAATACGGCGACGCGAAGCAGCGAACTATCGAGCTTGTTTATCAGCGTAGTGAGCTGATCAATGCCGTTTTTAACGGTGGCTTGGCGGGTTAATTCCTTGGCATCTAGCCGCGTCATTTTTAGCTGCGGAATGTAGCGGTCAATGGCTTGACGCAGGCTATCGCGGGCTTGTTCTACCAGCGGATTGAGTACAACAGCGTTTGGAGAGCTGTTTGGTTCAATAACAGAGTCAACTGGGTTTATTTCTGTTACCTCTGATGCTATGACAGTTGGCTTGTTGTTGTTGAGATCAGAAGACATAGTCGGCTGCTTGTAGGAAGTGATCGACCCACCCCGTCCCTGCGGGGCACCCCCTCCAGAGGGGATTTATCTCGTATTTGTGTCTTAAGATGTCGGGTTCAGATAGGTTTCAACAACAAGCGTGGAATCAATACTCTCTGGAGCGGTGAGATTCCGCATCGCTTTGTGGCGCTAGGGGATACTTATCAAAACAGGGGCGCAACCCAAAGGACGACCCAGCGAGAGAGTTCTACTGAGCAGGGGCTGGCTTTGCCTGAGGAAGCGCTGGCAAATGCGTGAGCGTCTGTTGAACAAAGGCTTGAAGGCCCAACCCTTGCTTGGTGGCTTTGAAGAGAGTTTGCAGGCGATCGCCCATTTCGCTAAAGGCGAACTTTTGCGCTTCGGGGGCCAGCAGGCTTTGTTCTTCAAAGAAGTCGATCAGGCTAAGGCCCACCATATGAGTCAGGTAAGCCGCACTGACACCCTGGATGGCACCACCAGCGACGTAGGTTGCAAAGTGGGTTTTGAGCAGGCTGCCCAGAGCCTGGGTAGAGAGTTCTACAAGACCAAGCTTGACGAGCAGTTCTGCCAGGGTGCCGGCGGCGGCTTTGGCTTGCTCCATAGAAAAGCTTTGGCCGTATACGGCACCTAAGTCCACAATCATTTGGGCATTGATGGCGGTAGACGCAAGCAGGTCTAGGCTGGCAAGAGGACTCGCAAAGGCGCTGCCAGCGGCGAGCCACTGCATCTGTTCAACAATCGGTAGGGCGCGCTCACGTCTCTGTTCATTCAACAGAGCCTGCGTGGAAAGCATTAGGGCCTTGGCCTGCCGCAGGGTGGTGGTGAGTACTAACTGCTGCGTCTCATTGTTGACTAGGTGGCTCAATCGATCAGTCAGTGCGGTTAGTTGAGGCTCAGGCTGTTCTGTCAAGATTTCGAGGGTGCCGTCCTCCTGGTGTTTGCGGACGGTGATGGGGTTTGGATTGGCTGCGATCGCCCGCACGTCAATATCCAACGCCTCAACCCGCGTTTGAATCCGCGTCAGCACAGACTGACGGTCTAGCGGTGCTAGCTGATCTTGCTTATTAAAGGCGAGCTGCACTCGGTAGCCTGCTTTTAATAAGGTTTGAAGGCGTCCTAGTTCGGACTGGGTCAGGTCAGCGGCAGTAACAAATAAAACCAGATCTGCGTCTACTGCCGGGAGAGCGTCTTCACCGGGCACTTCAGTAATGTTGGCCACAGCCGAATGGTCGGATTTCCAGGTGCTGTTAAGGTGAGAAATGAGTGTTGTTTTACCGGTGGCTTTGTTGCCGACAACCGCGAGGCTGAGAGTATCTCTTTCTTGGTGGGTGAGGAGCTGTGCGATCTCCTCTCGCTGCGCCTCTATTTTTGTCCAAATCGGAAGACTTTTGTCGGCCTTAGCCGCTTCGCTCAATTCATCAGTTAGCGTCGTCAGCGTGGTCTCAATACCGGCAATCACGTTTTCAATCGCGGCTTTATCCACCGGACCGATGGCCAGCGGCGGCGTAGCAACAAGCTCACCGGTACTGCCGCGCTGCTTTATCCACCACAGCCCTGCACCGACACCGATTGCGCCAATGAGCGTGGAGCCGTCACCAAAGGCATGGCCGATGGGAGAGTGGCCCAAAATATTGAGTAACCAAAGACTGGCTGAAAGACCTAGACCACCGACCAAAATGGGACGCTTCAGTTTCATGGAATCCTTGCCACGAGCAGTTGTGACCCTATTGTATAGAGCCAAGCAAAATTGGCAAAGTAGTGAGAACCGTGGCGGGCCATAGAATCGGCCATTGGTCGGCAATAAGATCG
This sequence comes from Cyanobacteria bacterium J06634_5, assembly GCA_039820525.1. Taxonomy (GTDB): domain Bacteria; phylum Cyanobacteriota; class Cyanobacteriia; order Phormidesmidales; family Phormidesmidaceae; genus Phormidesmis. The sequence continues at coordinate 42,027 of JBCBPY010000034.1, read as the reverse complement.
GCCATAGATTGGCCAACGGTCAGTAGTCGTGAGGCACTAGCGCCGGAACGCGCGCAGGGCTTTTAATCCTAGCTGTCGTCGCTTTTTAAAAACCTGCTGAACCTGGGGATGAGCACGCGGGAGTCGTTTGCCATTCTTTAAAATAGCGCCCGGTCTTTCAAAGCTGTACACCACGTCATCACTGGCCCGAGTCAGTGTGATTTTAGGCGTCTTGAGCAAGGTATGCAGCCCTTTAAAGGACGTTCTTAGCTCACGGACCAAAAAGTCCACCTGGGCGTCCATGCTGAACAAAATAGCGCTGCCTAATATCTGCCCCTTATATCGGTGCTGAAACAGCCTTTTGCGGCGCATAGGATGGGTCCACTGGGCCAGCCCCACACCTGGGAGCTTAGGACCTCGGCGAGCGCTGCGACTGCGATTGGCAATTTGAGCAGCGCTAAAAGTGACCCGTCGTCCGGCGAAGTTGCGGGCTCTCATCGGCGTGCTGGCACTGCTGCCTTCAACCCGGTTGGGCAGCACACCCGATTCGGCGGCCAAGTTGCCAACAATGCCAGCAGCTGCGTTGGGTGAAAATCCATAGCGCTCTACCAGCAGCTTCATCACGTAGCGCATTCGCTGGTCGGCGGGGACTTTAGCCCAGTTTGTGGGCCTGGTAGCAGGCTGATTGCCGCCGGACGAAGGCACGACAACCGGTGTGCCGCCCACTCGCAAATCGGCCTGCATGGCAGACCACGTATTGGGACCGATGATGCCGTCGGTAGTCAAGCCTCTTTGGCGCTGCCACCGGTGCACCAGCAGGGCAAACTGTTCTTCATTGGGGGTAAAAGGCTCATTGTGTAACAGTTTTACAATTTCGTCGTAGCGGCTTATCCAGCCTAGCCGTTCGCCCCAGTGACGGTTGCGGGTGACGGCCCGTGAAACATCAAAGGCCGCAGGTGTGGTGGGCACGCTCGGCGTAGGCGGATTGTTGGGTGAGGTAGGAGAAAGCTGGCACTTGGGGGTGCGGGTGATGCTCGACCCTTTCCATCGGGCTCTAGCATTGCGCACATCGTAATGAACAAAGCTACGGTAGATGCCAAGGCCCCCTTGCTGCATTTTGCCCTGAGCAATGAGCTGTTCAATGGCACAGTAAATTTCTGTCGGAGAAAGTCCCGTTACTCTGATGTCGGCGGCTTTGGCCAGCATGTGCTGACTGTTTTTTACCCCGCCTACTTTTTTGTTGTGCGCGGGTGAGCGATACCCCGACACAACGTTAATAGGCCGCCCCAAATGGCTGCGCAAGACCTCTAAATTTTGCGCTAAGCGCCTGACGTTTTTACGGTAGCGGGAGGGCACAGGCACCCCGTCTTTGGAGCGGAACTCACCCAGGGTGAAGTGGGGGGTAATACGAGTGGCAGAACTCTCACCAGAGAGCAGAGAGGGATCGACAAAAAACTCTCCTGAAAAGTCTTCTGCGTCTGGATTCTCATGGGGGCTTTCTGCTTGGGCATCTGGATTTTCGTGGGGGCTCTCGAAATTAACTTCAAAGTCGCTCTCAAAGTCGCTCTCAAAGTCTCCCTCAAAATCGCTCTCAAAGGCACTCTCAAAGTCGAGCGCTGGTTCAAAGGCTGCGTGGCCGTTCCGTTTATTTCTGTTGGCATAGGTTAAAGATTGCATGGTTTTATTCTTCGCTAGGGTGATTCTTCAGTGGGTTGGTCCTTCGCTGTGTTGACTTTTCGCAACGTGAAGGACGCTGAATCATTAGGAATGCATAGGGGTTCAGCCGGTGTGAGTGGCTGGTTTAGGCCCGTCGAATGCGCTTTCGCGATCGCTGCTCAAAAGGAACAATCCGTTTGCTGCGCGGCATCGGCTTACTCATGCCAATGGTTTCGGCGCTGGTGAGCCATTCTTCAGAATCGTTGGCAATCTCTTGCAGCAGGGCTTCAAACTGCGTTTGAGAACTCTTGAGAATGTGCTCAATGGCCAGCCAGCGCAGCACGTTCCGCCCTGAAACGGCCATTCGATGCCGCTGGGAAGCATTCACCTCTGTTTTGAAGTAGCGTTTCATCACTTCTTCAACCACATCCCAGCCATTGTCAGCCCCAAATAAACGCTTGACGTCCGCAGCATTGAGAATGCGAAAAGACTCTTCTAAAAGCTGCAACACTTCAATCCTCATCATGTTGATGTGGCCGTAGGACGCCCACTTAAGATTGTTGCGCAGGTCGAGTCCGGCTCGCCGCACGGTAGAGACACTGCCAAAGCTCGGGTCGTTGCCACCGCTGCGAATCACATCCGACACGCGCTTATCCCGCCAAAACTGAGCCACAGATTGGTTGAACTGCATAAACATCGGGTGAAACTGCGCGTTGGCCTTAGCCTCGGGCACGAGGGGGGCTTTGGTATAGCCAAGGGCGCGGCGATAGGCTTGCAGTCTGTCTTTGGTGGTGTAGCGTAGCACCTGCCGACGGTCAAAGCGGTACAGGCCGTAGGCACCTTGGCCGCTGGAGAGCCGCACCGCACCCGCATTAAAGAGCTGCTGTAGCTTTTTGACCGCTTTGAACACGCCGAGCTTTTCGTGTTGGTACAGGTAATAAAGATCGGCGATCGCCAGTATCCGGTCAGAAGAGACGGTTTCGTCGTAGTCTTCAACGCCCGCAGGGAGATGGGTATCGCCAACTTCGCCAGCGGCTTCTGGACCAATGCCGACGAGCTTTGCCAAGCCACCATCTGCCGGCGGCATGGCCTGTAGGTTGTTCATTTCTAAGTCAGCGCGAACCTTCTCCAGGCGCTCGGTGATAACCCCGGCCAGTTCTGGTTTTTCTAGTAGCTGCGGGGTGAGGTCTTCAACCAGCTGCTCGTGAAAGGCAGAGAGCCGATCGAAGAATTCACTCGATTCTTTGGTAGTTGTCATGGGTTTGTACTCTTTTATAGGGACTCTTTTGAAGGGGTCATAACGATTCAAGAACAATTGGAAGGGGCGGCACAGAGCTACTGTGGAATAACAACGCCAGGCTGTGTGCCGTCAGGGACTTCCCCGGCAGCGATCGCGCCAGAGACGGGCTCGCCGGTACTGGGTGGCACAATTTCACGGGCCAGATCCATCACGTAGTAGAGCTGTGTGCCTAGGTCTTGGAGCGATCGCACTACGGCCTCCCGTCTAAAGGCGGAGTTGGGCTTAGGCTCAATCGCCGCCGCCGCCGCCACCAGCACCATCAGCACATACGACTTCTCTTCAAAAGCCGCTGCAATGCCGATTTTGCCGCCCGAGCGAATCAGCATAGGGCCTTCTTGAGTCGCAAATTCACTCACCCAATCCAACAGTTCTGCGACCGTCATCGACCCGTTAAGGTTCGGAGCATAGGGCGGCGCGCTGGTATTGTTGCCTTGCTCATCAAAGGCATACGTCTCGCCATTAGGCAGCACAAACTGCCGATCGATAAAACCATTGTCGTTGTCGCTGACCTTAGCGTTGGTAAAGTCCAGCACAACTGAGCGCCGCTCTTCTGGCCCCAAAAAGTATCGATTCATCAGGCGATAGGTTTCTCTCACCGATTCGCTTACTGTAGCCAGTGCTCTAGACAAATCAATCAGCTGCGGCCCTAGGTACACGGTGCCCACCAAGGGGGCTTTGTAGTTCTCCCAGCTCACTCTTAAAGACACCAAATAATCTCTTAGAATCAAAAAATTACTGTAGTTCTCTTCTTCTTCAACAGTGTTGATACGGTCGGGAGCGAGCCCTAAGAACTCGACCAGCGTCGCTAAATCGCCGGTGCCGCCGTTATTTCCGCTAAAATCATCGTCTCGAAACACGCCCAACAATCGCTGAAAGTAATGATCTACCCGCTGCACCCTGGGGCCACCAGGGAGACCAATTTCGTCTACTAGCTCTGCAATTTCGCTGCGAACAATCGCGCGAATAGCGGCGCTGTTTTCAATATCAGGGGCGGGCTCTAAGGGTTTGAGCCCGTCTAGCAGGCGTAGAACATCGGCCAAAATGGCCTTTGCCCGGTAGTAAAGACTGGCCTGCGCACCAGTAACGCCACCGCCAACATTGTTGGCGCTAGTGTAGCTGTAGGGCTGCCACTCGTAGGTGGTGCGATCGCCCTGTTTTTTGGCGACAAACGAGTTCTTCAAAGCAGCTTTAAAGTCAGCGACAGTCGTCGGTGAGCTGTTGCCCAAAAGCCTGCCAAAAGCTTGGTTAATCACAGCATTTAGCCCGCCGCCTGTGGGAGTGCCAATGGCACCGTTGCTATCGGTTGAACCGTCTTGAGTGGGCAGTACATCGACGATGAACTCCCCGTTGACGTCGTTGCGTAACATGATTGAGTCTCCAAAGGTTTATTGAATATGTGTGTTGAGCTGATTGTTTTTGTCGATAACCGTGTTGCTGGCAAGACGGTGACCAACAACACGGTTATCGTCGGCCTAACGCACGGTAGAAATTTTGAGTAATGTTGTTGGCATCTGCCAATCGATGGTTGAGGGCATAGCGAGAGGCCCCAATTAAAAACCGCTCTGGAATGATGCCAGGATCGTTGCCTTGGGCGAGTCGTCTACCGGCTTCGGCAATCATCTGCTGATGTTTGCCGGAAAACGAGCCGGTAGCCTCTGCCAGGGTGCGATCGCCCAGGGCCTTGTACCGGGTAAAGCACACCGTATCGACCACCAATCGATTGGCCTGAACAAAGGTAGCCAACAGCTCTGCCGGAATTGTGCCCGCAGTGGGGTTGGGATACAGGCGCTGCCACAGCTGGTTGTAAATCTGAGCCTGCCGCTGAAATCCCATCCGGCACAACAGCTCTGTATTCATAAACAGCCGAAGGTAGGGGGTGGGATGGGGCCTGCCAGAGACGAACCCCAGGGTGCTTTGGGGCGATCGCGCCGCAATATCCATCAACGACTCCACCATCACCGGCCCGCCCAGCAACATCCCGCACAAGTCCGCCCAGGCTTCGCTGTGCCAGCCCGTCCAGGTGCTCACCACCAAGGGACTCATGCCCGCTTTTTTCAGTCGGTAGGCGATCGCCCGAGGCACTACTTCGCGCATCGCCAGGTCAGTCTGCAAGTCGTGAGAGACTTCGTGGAGAATCGCCCCCAGCGTCCAAGGGTTCACCAGCCGGTGGTAAGGCAGCTGAATCAGCGGGAAAGGGTTGATTTGTTTGCCTAGCTTGCTGAGCGGAATGCCCCGGCGAAAAGTGGCCGGTGAAAAGCCGGTTTCCATGTAGGAAAAGGGGCCGGGGGTGGGAATGGATTTGGCCACGCCCAGATGGGTGTAAATCACCTGATAGCAGTCCAACGCCACCCGGTCAGCGCCTAGGAGTAAGGGGCCAACGCGCGATCGCCGCTGACCAAAAATCTCGAAGTAAAAATCCCAGATTTTTTCGATGCGCTTAACCCACTCACTCCCCTTGTCCTTTTGCTGCAACAGCCGATGAAACTGGGGTGCTCGCGGGTCTTGAACCGCTAGGCTGGCGCTGTTGCTCACCCGACAAGCGAGCGTTTCCAGCTCCTTTCTGAGCGATCGCATCATGTGATTGACTGCTTGCACATGAGCGCGAGACGGGCTCTCGGGCCCTGTTCCAAACTCACCGTCACGAAAGGGCTGTAAGGCCCCCACATGGCGACTCACATTCACAGACTGTGTTTTTAGCCAGGTCGAGAGCACCGCTGAGGATGATCGTGACGGGGCTGGTGAGACGCGTGGATCCCGCTCCAGCTCAAACTGCAAGAAGTCTGAGGAGAGAGGCTCTGAGGAAAGGCGGTCTGAGGAAAGACGCCCTGAGCGAGCATGGGTCAAGGGCGATTGTTCTAAGGCAAGGTATGAGGTCGTCATGGTTAGTCGTTGGCGTTATGGCTGGCACTGAGCGTCACTGGCAAGCGTCACTGGCAATAGAACAGAAGAACAAGCCAGTATTTAACAAGTCTTCGCAAGCTTTCTCGAGACCTTCTTGGTCTTATCGGAAGACTTCACCAATGCTTTAGCGCAGGTCATCGGGTTGCCCATCACTTTTTTCGTCGCATGAGACATTGTTTTGGCCGCCACCTTAGGGGTAATGGGCTTACCCTTTGCCGCTTGCTTGGACAGACTCTTGGACGTGACCCTAACCACCGTAGGCACCACCTTCACCAAGGGTCGCGTAGAGCGCGACTTCCTCAGCACCTGCGTTAGCTTGGCCGCACCTTTAACCAGGTTTGGCGACACCTTTTGTACCGCCGCAGACTTCTTGGGCATCACCTTCACGGCGGCTGCGCCCACGAGTGCTTCGGCTTCTAGCTCACTGCCCACCTTGCTGGCAGTATCTGCTAGAACATCGGCCATCGCCAGTTCAAAGTCACTTTCGTAGCCCCCCTCAAAGTCCGCCTCAAAGTCGCCCTCAAAGTCCATCTCAAAATCACTTTCAAAGTCACCTTCAAAGTCCATCTCGAAGTCACTTTCAAAATCACTTTCAAAAGCGCCCTCAAAATCACCTTCCATAGAGAGCTCATATTCCCCCTCTCGCGAGAGCCGACCGGCCAAACGGCCCGCCAAGGCACCTGCACCGGGGCCGCCCACTGCCGTCCCCACGGCCCTTACTGCGAATGGAATCACCCGTTTCAAAATACCGCTTCGCTTGAGCTTTTTCGCAATACGTCGAACTCTCTTTCGAGCCCTTTTAATCAGCCTGCCGAGAAACTCTTCGCTTTCAAAGTCGCCTTCAAAATCGCCTTCGTAGTCACTTTCATAATCGGACTCAAAGTCACCTTCAAGATCCATTTCAAAGTCACTTTCAAAGTCGCCCTCAAAATCTCCTTCAAAGTCACTTTCGTAGGCGGTTTCGTAATTTGTTTCTAAATCAAGCATGTTCAGTTCTCCAAAATCAGAACATGTCCAGTATGAAAACTGGCCGACTTGAAATCAGCACCCCGATGGGTACCTTGGCAAAAACACCCATCCAAACTCAGCAAAAGAGAGTTCTGAAACGATTGACCTCAGGTTGAAGGAGACTTCTTTAAACGTTCTGAGGTCGCAAGCTGAAAATGGTAACAGAGTATTTACGTTAGTCAGAGGGTTTGTTCAATCGCGCTGTCAAATATTTTTTGTCGCTAGATGTCACAACATGTCGCGAGTTTGGGCGCGTAATGACTCAAGGTGACACAAGCCGATAGATGAGCTGGTTAGTGTCGCCTTCGCTGTGTAATAAGCCCTTGCTCAATAGCTGCTTGAGATCCCGCTGAAGGGTACGCCGCGATCGCTCAGGGCACAGCGTCTCAAACTGCTGAATGGTCAAGCTCCCCTGCGTTAGTACATGGGTGATCGCGACCTGCTGCCTAGGGCTCAAGCGATGCTCATCTGCCAGCCGACGAACCTGACCAGTCACCGCTTGACCAGTCACCGATTGGCCAGTCACCGCTTGAGCTGCCGCGTTGCCCTCAGGCGCATGGGGCGAGTATGACCGCGCGTTTGGCTGAAGTCTTTCGAGCGATCGCGCGGGCATGTGGGGCTGAAGATAGTTTATCAATAGGGCCTGAAGCTCTTGATACAGCTGGGCTCGGTGGGTAGCATGGCTCCTCAGAGCAGAGAGCAGCAGCGCATTGAAAGATCGATGACAGACCTCTGCTAGCAGCTCACTTTTTGCCGTTGACAGCGAAGCATTGTGCAGGCGCAGCATGCCAGCGAACCGTTTGATAAAGCCCGTATCGACGGCATCGTCAAAGTGAACGAACATCTCTGGCGCTGAATAGTACTGAATGTAGACCACTCTGTGACCGACATCTTTGAAGTAATCGGCGTAGGTGGTCACCATTTGCCGAATCATGTCAGCGAGCGACTGCTGCATAAATTCAGGCGTCATCATTTGAGTGTGGGTCGCCTCAACGCCTTTTCTGTGGCGCTTTTCGAGTTCGTGAAAAATGGCGAGCTTATTAGGGAAAAAACGGTACAGGGTACCGACAGCCGTGTTGGCACGGCGGGCGATCGCATGGGTTGTGGCAGCCTCGTACCCCACTTCCCAAAACACCTCAGCAGCGGCTTTTAAGAGTTGTTCAACGCGGGCCTGCGATCGCTGCTGCTGGGGCTGACGGCGAAACCCGGAGGCCACTGAATCCTGGAGCTGGGCCGTTTCCTCTGTGGACTCATTGCCTGAGGACTCATTAACTGAGGGCTCATTAACTGAGGGCTCATCGACTGAGGGCTCATCGACTGTTTCCTTTACAGATGCCTTCACCGGTGCCTTTATTGGCTCCTCCATCGGTTCTGTCATACCTTTCTTCTCCCTGTCTACTCCCCAGACCAACGCATTAACCAGCGCCTTGACAAATTCAAGACTATTAGGCTTACATGATAAAACATGAAAATTTTGTCATGTTTACACTACCGCGTTAAGACGCCGCATTCAAACTTTTACGTTCAAGGAGCTGCCGATCATGTCAATGCTAACGGGTGCGCCCTGGTTGTTAGCGCATACATCGATGTTACGAGCCAATCAGCCTATCAAGGTGTCGCTGTACGGACAAGACTATGTTCTTTGGAAAGATCACAACGACCATGTTCAGGCCCTGCCTAATGTGTGTCCTCACATGGGCGCAATGCTTTCAGAAGGGTGGTGCGAAGCTCACGCAGACGGCTCTAGCACGGTGGTATGCCCTTTTCACGCCCTTGAATTCGATGCTAACGGCTGTACGGTATTACCCGGTGGAAATAACAAAACACTGCCCCAGTTGAAAGCGTTAGATCTCATTGTACAGGGCGATTTTATTTGGTCCTATGGTCATGCAGAGCCGCAAATACCCATTCCAACTATCCTCAATGAAATTGCCGCCTCGTACGAGCTAATTGGAGCCACCGGAGATTTGAGTGTGGCCACACCGCTGTTGCCTATGCTGCTAAATATGCATGATTACAACCATCAAAATGGGACCCACCGCGAAATGTTTCGGATTGAAGAAGTTCAGTTCGAGAAGTTTATCGATGAGGGGCACCATTCAGAGGCGTTTATGAAAATGCCAAAAGCAGCGCCCACCCGCCAAGAAATCATGAAAAATCCATCTGTCCTGATGATGCCCAACCTCATTGAGGCGCATTTGGATAACTACTTTCCTTCTGTCGTGGTGTTTTATGGAGAAAGCGCAGCTGGCCCAATTGCGCAGTGCCATTTGTTCATTCCAGAATCGGCAGCGTCCACCCGCACCTATGTTCTGTTGTTTGCAAAAATAAAGTCACCGTTCTTTAGAGTCATGAAAGGTTCTTTTCTTAACCTGGTTGCTACAGTAGTTGAGCAGGATGCTGATATTTTAACGAAGCTTTACCCAGAGCAACCTCAGCAAATCAAGCTCAACAATGAGGTTGGGATGGACTGGGTTAAGCGAAATTTTGAAAGCTGGCCTGCGGTATCTGGCCCTAACTTATCCAAATAGCGGTAGGTCATGATAGCGATAGGTCATTGCTGTCGGGGCAACTTTTCTAGTCAGTTGAATACAGCAATTCATACGGTAACTTATGCGGCAACAACAGCTTCTAGACCCGATTAAGTCTTCTCGGTTGCAAAGCCTCATTGACTGGATAGCCAGCCCGTACGACTTTTTAGATAGGTGCGCCGAGACCTACGGAGAGACCTTTACCACTCATTTCTTTGGGTTTCAGCCGCTGGTTTTCTTGAGCGACCCGCAAACCATTAAAGAGATTTTTTCAGGGCCACCGACTCAATTTGATACGGGAAGAGGTCAGGACATTTTGCGTCCCTTGCTTGGGCGTAATTCTTTACTTGTGCTAGATGGAGACCAGCATAAGCGCGATCGCAAAATGTTAATGCCCCCTTTCCACGGTGCCAAAGTCAAAACCTATTCGCAGACCATTTGCGACATCACAAAAGACCTCTGCGAGCAGTGGCAGCCACAGCAATCACTCTTAGCCAGTGAAGCTATGCCAGAAATTACCTTGGAGGTGATCTTGCAAACGGTGTTTGGCCTCAGAGAAGGCGAGCGATACCAGCAGCTTAAAGAGCATCTGGTTAGCTGGATCGGTTTAACCGCGACCCCCTTGAGCGCGAGCTTACTCTTTTTTAAAGGACTTCAGCAAGATTTAGGCCCCTGGAGCCCGTGGGGCAAAATGCTGCGTCAAAGGCAGAAAATCTATGACTTATTACAAGCAGAAATAGAAGATAGACGGGGTCACACTGACGCTGGGACGGCCAGTGGTGACGACATGCTCAGCCTAATGCTGCTCGCTCGTGATGACGCCGGTCAGCCCATGAGCGATGAGGCGTTAAAAGATGAGCTAATTACAATGCTAGTCGCAGGCCATGAAACCACCGCAACGGTTCTCTGCTGGGCGCTGTACTGGATACACACGTTGCCCGATGTCAAAGCAACGCTTATGGCAGAGCTAGAATCGCTAGGAAAATCGCCCGCTCCAGCAGACATTGCGACGCTGCCCTACCTCACCGCCGTCGCGTCAGAATCGCTGCGGATGTATCCGGTCGTGCCCATCGTGTCCCCTCGAATTGCCAATGAGCCAGTTACCATTAACGGCCAAACCTTTCCCGCCGAGACTCGTCTAGCCCCTTGTATTTATGCCGTGCATCACCGCGAAGACCTCTACCCTGAGGCTAAAACGTTCCGGCCAGAGAGATTTTTAGAACGACAGTTTTCCTCTTCAGAATTTCTCCCTTTTGGTGGCGGTTCTCGACGATGTATCGGCTACGCCCTAGCAAAACTGGAAATTAATTTAGTGCTGGCGACATTGCTCACGCATCGTTCTTTTAAGCTGGCAAATGATGAGCCGGTAACGCCGCGTCGGAAGGGGGTTGCGATCGCAACCAGCAACGGCGTCCCACTGGTTGTTGTCAGTTGAGATAATTTGGCCCTCAAGGCTTCACTGCTGACTGTCTTTGAATACCTGTCTTGCTTTGAATACCTGTCTTGGGCCTTGGCAATTAAGGTGTGCCGAGCAATTTAGAAAATTCCTCTTGTCGCTTAGTGGCAAACGCCAGCGGGGCCTGTTGAGTCCCCGCTGAGTTCTCAACGAACTGGTGAGGGTCTGCGCCGCCTTTAATCAGAGCCTTGGTCATGGTGAGTCGATTCTTGCTCACCGCTAAGGCCAACGGCGTCATGCCAGCTTGGGACGAGGGTGACAATGGCGGACGCTTCGGATCAACCGTGTAAGAGATATTAGGATTTGCACCGTGCGATAGCAACAGCCTGACATGATCCATCGAGCCTTCGGCAACGGCGCTATACAATGCTGTTGCTCCGTACAGGGGCCGCGCTTCAATATCTACGCCTAACCTCAAGAGATATTTCGCCATTTCAAGTTCGTCGTGCTTCACGGCCCTGTGGAGCAGCGGGTTTTCTCTATAGCAGGGATGGTTTAAGTCTGCGCCCGCTTCAAGCAATCGCTCAGCAAAGGCAATATTGCCATAGTCAACAGCGCGAGATAGGGGCGTTGTTGTACCGTAATGGTCTGGGCAATCGACGGGTGCACCCGCAGCTAACAGCGCTTCAACAACGGCCATATTCGATTGAGACATTGCCCAGTAGAGCGCGGTTTGCCCCTGCTCGGGATTGAGCACACCTTTGTCTGATCGCCTGTCTGATCGCCTGTCTGATCGCCTGAGCGTGACATCGGCCCCTGCTTCGATTAAACGCAGGGCAGCATCCGCCTGCTTTAAGTTGATAGCGGCCATTAGCGGGGTACATCCTGTCAGTGGCTTGTGCTCAATTCTGGCATCGAGGTCTGCGCCTTTGGCGATCGCGCGGGCCAGCAGCGTCAACGCCTCTCGCTCTAGTGCAACAAGAATCTGTTGTTCAGGCGTAATGGTTTCAGCTAACTCCGCTATTAGCGGAATCGCTGTCAGCGGCGTTGTCTTTTTCTTGGGCTTGGCTTTTCCCTGGGGGTCTGTTGTCTCTGCCTCTGCGGGTTCTTCTGCGGGTTCTTCTGCGGGCTCTTCTGTGGTCTTTTCTGCGGGTTCTGGTGGTCTTTGCAGGCCGAATTTGGCCAGAATCTCACCGAGCGCTTTTATCAGCACATCATAATTGGTGAAGTATCGATTCACCTGATCGTAGTCCTCTCCAAAGTGACGCATGATCTGAGCAAGCGTAAACATTTGCAGCTCTTTGGTGATAGGCACCTGCATGTAGTCTAGAAAAATAGGTTCCAGTGACGGCGTAAAATGACGGGCGAGGAGAAGCGCGATCGCATCTTTCTGCTGCCAGTTAGTGGCCTGCTGATACTTTTCAATCAGAGCGGGGTGATCACTGTCTTCTAAGCAGTTGGCCCAGCTCTCAACCGCATCGGCATCTCCCTGATCGATCACTTTTTCAAGTTCTGTCCACTGTGCTTGATTCATAGCGTCTAATTATTGAGTCCGTGTCTCATCCTGGCTTGAAGCCGCCGCATACTGTGCAAACGCTTCCGCACCCGTCATATTGTTGGTTTTATTCGCAAAGGCATAGAACTCAGGCTTTTCGTCAATAAAGACCTGATGATCGAACAAAAACGAACTGTCGTCAGCGAATATCCCTACCGGCATGAAATAGTCTTGAGTTTCTTTTAGCCGATAGAAAAGGTGGGTACCACACTGAGCGCAAAACCCTCGCTCTGCCCAATCAGATGAGTTAAACACGGTAATGTTGGCCGAGCCTTCAAAACTTACTTCGCTACCGCATTCTGTTGTTACGAAAGGGCCACCCACCCACGTTCGACACATGCTGCAATGACAAGCGCCGATATGGCTACTGACATTTTTAGCAGTGAAGCTCACGGCGCCACAAAGACAACGTCCTTTGCTCTCCAGCATCCTCGTCATGGTTACGCGTTCTAAAGAGTGAATTATAACTTGAGTGCCCTCCCACCGTAGAAAAAACAGTAGGTCATCTAGCCAAGTAAGCTGTTGCGGCCTCATTTCATGGTTTATTGTCCCTACAACTGAAGGGCTTACCCTGCCGTCTTATAGGCCACACAAATAGAAGACACCAACCCAGAGTCATCTCTTGGTGAGTAAGCGCCTTGCTCTTTTAACATTTCCAAAACTCTAGTTTTTTCATCATCATCGTTGTACTGCCGCTGATCAACATCTCCTAAAACTTTCAAGGTCAGCGTAGATTGAGCCGCTATTTCTAGATAAGGTTCACGAATAAAACTAGGCAAAGAGAAACAAAAGAAACGTATCTGACTCCTTTCTACCAACTGAACCAAGCGCTGAAAGTATTCCAATCCCAAGTAGGTGGTGATACCAACAGCAATAAGTAAATCAACTTTTTCTTCAAGAAAGAAGCTTAGCGCTTTGGGCAATGCCTCTTTCATATTGCATCTGTAGTAGCCCTTGCAGAGTCCTACATGCTTAGCAAAGCGCAAGGGCTCTGGGTTGATATCTATCATGGTGATCTCATACATCGGATTACCACCATGGAAAACATGATCGTCAAGATCACCCTCAAGCCAATATTTTAGAATGTCGTCATAGGTATAGCCGTATTTTAGAACGGCTGAATCTAGGCCATGACAACTACCCACAATAGCCGTTTCCAATACGGTGGAAGTTTCTAACAACTGCGCTAAGTAATCACCCAGCAACGTCATTGCTTCAAAGGGCAAGCGATAGCTCAAATCTCTTAGAAAGAATTGCACATACGACTTCGGGGAATAAAGTTTGTACTGCTCATCGAAAGATGCCTTAGGACTCATTATCTCTTTCTAACCTATGCCTTTCAAGATTTTTGCACAGCCTCTAGGATAGACATCATCACCCCCAGCACTTGAGAGCGTATTTTGGGTTCTATTTGGGTCCTAAAGGGATTACTGTTGTCTTAAACGAAATTAGTTGATCACGATTTGTAGTTTTTAGGATATTGCTGCTGCCCATGGAAAACACCTCACAGGAGCGCTGGCAGACCTGGTACGAAGAGTTTGATGAGCACCATAGCCCTAAGGCGCGATCGCAATGGTACAGCAGCGCCGCTAACGCCTATCGCTGGGCTAGGCCAACCTATCCTGATTCACTCATTGACAGCGCCATAGAGGCCGCTGGGCTCAGGGCCGACGTCAGCTCGATTTTAGAAATTGGCTGTGGGCCCGGTATCGCAACAGCGTCGCTGGCTGAGCGAGGACTCAGAGTACAGGCAATAGAGCCCAGCGCCGCCGCTTGTGAGCTTGCCCGCAAAAGCTGCCAAGCCCACGAGAAAGTAAACGTTTACAACAGCACCTTCGAAGACTATCTCCTCAATGGCCAAGTTTTCGATGCCGTTGTTGCCGCAACGTCTTTTCACTGGGTGTCGCCAGCAGTAGCTTGTTCCAAATCAGCCGCAGCCCTTAAGCCTGGCGGCGCGCTAATTTTGCTTTGGGCAACACCGCCCCAACCCAGCTCAAAACTTTGTCAGCAGTTGCAGCCAGTGTATGACTGCTTTGGCTTGTCAACGCTGGGTGAAGAGCAGCAGCGCACCCAAGCGTACTATCAGCAAAACTTTGAAACCTTTGCGCATACCGTGGCAGACTCTGGATACTTTGAGCTAACGGATATAGAGATAAAAATGCACACGTCTACCTACAGCGCAGAGAAGTATTTAGCGCTGTTGAGCACGCTTTCTCCTTATATTGCATTGGACGAGAGTGTGAGCGTTAATCTATTTAAAGCATTGGGAAAAACACTGGTAGATGAGCTAAATCATGCAAAAATCGACTCGATGGAGATGACCCACTGGTTTGCTACTCACGTTGCGCCGTTGAAAAAATAGGCACCTGATAGTTTGCTGCGGTGGGATGTTAAATTTAAGCGCTTTGAGGCTTGGATATAGAATGGAATAAAGTTGAGCTTTAAACGTGCTGAGATGACACCCAAAGAAGAGTTAATACAGGCTATTGAGACCTCGTCTGACGATATAATCTCAGCGCTTTTAAAGACTTTGAAGACTTGGCGAAACGCGAGTTCGCCACCAACAGGCAACCCCACAGAGAATGGTTGCCCAGAGGACGGAGCATCGTCATCTGGGCGTCTGGTCTTAAAGAATGGCATCTTAGTGTTCAAGCCTGATTGCTCTGAGACTCTCCCTATAGATACGAACGAACTTATTCGAAAGATGAGAGAAGAGCGAATCCAATCACAGCTAGGTCCACTGGGCTCTTGAAAATTCTATACGATACATCTGTGTTGGTTCCAGCAGTTGTGACCACTCATCCAAACCACGCTTTGAGCCTTCCTCAGCTAGAGAACGCTCTGCGCAAGGATGTTCTGGGCTTTTTATCGGCTCACACATTAGCAGAACTCTATTCAGTAGCCACTCGGTTACCGGTTCCTCACAGAGTTAGCCCTTCTAACGCTCAGACAATTATCAAAAATCTGCTGGGGTACTTAAGAGTAGTGGCTCTATCGGCGGAAGATTACCAAAGTGTGATTGCTAAGATGACTGCGTTACAGCTGCCCGGTGGCGTTATCTTTGATGCTTTGATTGCACAGGCAGCACTGAACGCAAAAGTTGACTATTTATAGCAAACCGCCGAATGCATTCGGCGGTTTGCTATGCACTTAGCTTTATAGAACAAGGGTTGTAGCCATTCGTGGTGGCGTAAGCTAAGTGCAGGAGGCTATCGTAACGCTCAATCCAAGAGATTTTCGACGTTTAGGTTCCGATATTTCAACATTGGTGCTTGTGCCTGGGAAAGATGTTTTACCTGATTAAATGTAGGTAACGCGACTGCGTCCTCTTAGCAAAGCTACTAACTACTTAGCAAAAGGTAATGGTTGGTTGTATTAGCGCAACAATATGGCAGCATTATTACTAACAGTCATCGTTGTAAAAATCACCGTCCATGGAACAGCCATCTTCCAACGTCATCATCACGGGAGCCTCTTCTGGTGTTGGCCTGTACGCTGCTAAGTCCTTAGCGAATCGGGGCTGGCACGTAATTATGGCCTGCCGTAACCTGCCCAAAACAGAACAGGTCGCCAGAGAAGTCGGCATCGCGCCCGAGAGTCGAACCATTATTAAATTGGATTTGGCCTCGTTGGAAAGCGTTAGGCAGTTTGTCAATGACTTTCGAGCAACTGGGAAATCGCTAGATGCCTTGGTGGTGAACGCGGCGGTATACAAGCCTCGGCTCAAGTCTCCAGAGCGCAGTGAAGACGGCTATGAAATCAGCGTCGCCACCAATCATCTCGGCCACTTTTTGCTGTGCAACCTGCTGTTAGAAGATATGAAAAAGTCTTCTCACCCTGAGCCTCGCTTGGTGACACTCGGCACCGTCACGGCAAACCCCAAAGAGCTAGGCGGTAAAATTCCGATTCCGGCACCGCCCGACTTAGGTGAGCTAAAAGGCATGGAGCTAGGCTTTAAGTCACCGATTGCCATGATCGATGGCAATGCCTTTAAGCCCGGTAAAGCCTACAAAGACAGCAAGCTGTGCAACATGCTCACCATGATGGAAATGCACCGCCGCTATCACAAAGACACGGGCATTATTTTCAATGCGCTCTACCCAGGCTGCGTGGCAGAATCGGATTTGTTTAGGGATGCGCCTAAGCTGTTCCAAATTATTTTTCCGCTGTTCCAGAAAAACATTACTGGCGGCTATGTCTCTGAAGAAGAGTCGGGCGATCGCGTTGCCCAAGTCGTCGCCGCAGAAGGCTTCAACAAGTCCGGCGTGTACTGGAGCTGGGGCAACCGCCAGAAAGAAGGCCGCGATGCCTTCTGCCAAGAAATGTCCAACGAGGCTGGCGACGAAACTAAAGCCGACAAGCTGTGGGACTTAAGTGAAAAGCTAGTAGGCTTAGCATAGCTTCTCACCTACTAAATTTCCTCAACTATGCTGAATATTGCACTGCTAGAGGCACTGCTGGATACTGCACTGCTACAGCCTGCACTGCTGGATACTGCACCGTGCGAGCAGGTGTCACCGACCAAGCTGTGGACAATGTTTAGCACAAAGATGGGGATTGTTTTATCTCGCCCCCAGCTGCTGATACCGCTATTGCTCGTTTTGCTGCTGCTGATTGTCTGGCGGCTGTGGTCAGCCAAACGCTTTCGTCGCAAAAAGCCCACGGCTGTTTTTGTCAGTACGCTGGGCCTGGTAACCCTATTACTCGCTTCGCCTGTGTTAGAAACC
This sequence comes from Cyanobacteria bacterium J06634_5, assembly GCA_039820525.1. Taxonomy (GTDB): domain Bacteria; phylum Cyanobacteriota; class Cyanobacteriia; order Phormidesmidales; family Phormidesmidaceae; genus Phormidesmis. Next base: position 24,974 of record JBCBPY010000034.1, on the reverse strand, counting down.
GTGGGCGGCTGGCTGCTCACAAGGCCCATTCCTGCGGACTCCGGCGAAACAGCCGATGCGATTGTCATTCTGGGCCGAGGGCGACGGCAAAATGACATTCGAGGGCAAACCGCGACTAATCTGTGGCGGGCTCAGCGCGCTCCGCTGATTTTTCCAAGCGGGCGTCTGGACGCCCCCCAAATCGCAGAGAAGGCCAAAGCATTAGATGTGCCTGAAAGTGCGATCGCAGGGGATGCCTGCTCTTTGACGACCCATCAAAATGCAGCCTTTACCGCAGCCTTGCTGTGGCCCAAAGGCGTGCGCAAAATTATTTTAGTCACCGACTCGCTGCACATGCTGCGATCGCTCCTCACCTTTAAAAGCTTCGGCTTCCAGGTCATTCCTCACATCGTCCCCTTCAAGACAGATGACCACCACAAAAGCCGATTTATCGTCTTTAGAGAGAGCCTAGGACTGCTCACTTATGGCATGATGGGACGCTACTTTGCTCGCGAAGCACCGCCAGCTTATATTATCTATCCAGAGATCTCTCCCGACCCGCCAGAACAGGTGGAATCGAGTCCTTCAGCGACAGCTTAAGGTGAGCGGATTGGCTGGTACTTCGCTGTTTTTATTTTCGCTGTTTTTATTATGGTGAAAAAGCCCCATGTTTGACCATCTCTCAGTCAGTGTTGCGGACCTTGCCAAAAGCCTCGCCTTTTACGATGCCGCACTTGCCCCCCCGTCATAATCACCCACCCCGAAAACAGTTGAATTTAAGAGGTCAACGCCAATGGACTTTTTGAATGGCATTACGCTACTGCTCATGTACGAGCTGGTCGGAGAAGTTAGCGTGCGATTGCTAACAATTCCGATTCCAGGGCCAGTGCTGGGCATGTTGTTGCTGTTTGTGACCCTGCTCATTCGCGGTAAATCAACAGCGGCCTTCAACTCAGCCAGCTCAGCATTGCTCAGCCATCTGTCCTTACTGTTTGTCCCGGCAGGGGTTGGCATTATGGTTCATGCCAATCGCCTTGCTCGCGAGTGGTTGCCCATTAGCCTCACGCTGGTGATAACCACTATCCTGACGATGGTCATCACAGCGAAGGCCATGCAACTGTCTACCCACCTACTCTCTAAGAGGGCGCGGCCCAGTGGATAACCTGATCGATACAACAGATTTAGCCACTATTTGGGTGTACCTGTCGGCCTCACCATTGCTCGGGCTCACCGTGACGCTAATGGCCTATAGCGGCGCTTACCGTTTGTACCTCGTTGCGGGCCGCAATCCATTGCTCAACCCAGTGGTGACCTCAGTGGTTGCCTTAATCGCCCTCCTCTCGGCAACCCATACCGCCTACGAAGACTATTTTGCAGGCGGACAGTTTGTTCACTTCCTGCTAGGGCCTGCGACAGTTGCGTTAGCTATTCCGCTTTATCAACAGTTCTCTAAGCTAAAAGAAGTGTGGCTACCGGTATCTATTGCCCTCATTTCTGGCGTTACCAGCAGCACCCTCAGTACTGTTCTCATCTCCCGCTTTTTGGGTGCGAGTCTTCAAACCCAGCTTTCGCTGGCACCCAAGTCTGTCACGGCACCTGTTGCCATGGGTATTTCTGAGCAAATAGGCGGGCTTCCCTCTCTAACGGCGGCACTGGTAGTGACCACGGGCATCATCGGCGCGACCTTGGGGTCCAAGCTATTTGACCTCTTGCGGATTCAAGACGATAGCATTCGAGGCATTGCCATGGGGGTAGCCGCCCATGGCATTGGCACCGCTAGAGCCTTCCAAGTGAGCGCTCAAATGGGGGCTTTTTCAGGACTGGCCATGGCACTTTCTGCCTTTGCCGCCTCTGTTCTGGTGCCTTGGATACTCAGCTTAATAGGTGTTCTTCCGTAAGCCTTAAATTTCTGAAATTGACATTAATGGCTTGGTTCAAGACTTTGGGTACTCTGGCAAGGTAAACAGGAAATGTCAGCGAAGGAAATGTCAGCAGAGGAAATATAGGCAACACCCTCAACACCTCGCTGGTTAGCGAAGAGACTACGCTGCCAACGCTGCTTTTCTAAAGTTGACCGTGGAGCTTTGTCATGGCAGATCATCCTCAGCCCATTGAATACGAAAATATTGTACAAAAACAGCTGCTACAGCTGGTAATGGATAATCTCCCAGAGTGTATCTTCTGGAAAGATGTTAACTCGGCATACCTGGGCTGTAATCAAAAATTTGCGGATATTGCTGGATTAGCTTGCCCCGATCAGCTCATCGGCAAAACAGACTATGACATGCCCTGGACAAAAGAAGAATCGGACTTTTATGTCTTGTGCGATCGCCGCGTCATGCAAAACGATCACGCAGAGGTCGGCATTGTTGAACCTCAACTGCGAGCTGACGGTCAGCAGACATGGTTGGAAACCAACAAAATACCTATGCACGATAGCGAAGGCAACGTTATCGGCATTTTGGGTAGTTTTCAAGATATCACCGAACGAAAGCAGGCAGAGTTAGAACTGCAAAAGCTCAATGAAGAGTTAGAGCTACGGGTAGAAAATCGCACGGCACAGCTACAAACCGCGAAGGTCATGGCCGACAGTGCCAACCAGGCCAAAAGTGAGTTTCTGGCCAACATGAGTCATGAGCTACGCACGCCGCTCAACGGCATTTTGGGCTACGCACAAATTTTAGCCCGCTCTAAAGCCCTGCCCGAAAAAGAACAGCACGGTGTCAATATCATTCATCAGTGCGGTAGTCACCTGCTGATGCTAATCAACGATATTTTGGATCTTTCAAAAATTGAAGCTCGTAAGCTAGATCTCTCTCCCCAAGCCCTTCATTTACCGTCTTTTTTACGGGGTGTGGTCGAAATTTGTAGAATCCGAGCGGAGCAAAAAGGGCTTGATTTTATTTATGTTACCGACGACACCTTGCCTGAAGGCATCTATGCCGACGAAAAGAGACTTCGCCAGGTCCTGATTAATTTATTGGGTAATGCCATCAAATTTACGGATAAAGGGGCTGTCACCCTCCGCGTCTGTGTCAAGGCGCCAGCAACAGACCGCTCATCTGCGGGCCCTAGCGAGCAAAAGCAGCTGCACTTTAGCGTTGAAGATACTGGCGTCGGCATTACCGCAGTCGAGACGCAAAAGCTGTTTTGTGCCTTTGAGCAGGTGGGCGATCGCACGCGTCAGGCCGAAGGGACTGGGCTTGGGCTAGCCATTAGTCAGCAAATTGTGCAGCTCATGGGCGGCCAAATCCAGGTGACGAGCCAGCAGGGTGTAGGCAGTACGTTTTCGTTTAGCGCCACCTACCCGCTCGCGACAGATTGGGCGCAGCAAAACACTATCAGTAACGGCCAAACGATTGTGGGCTACGAAGGTGAGCGGCGTCGGCTGTTAGTCGTAGACGATCGCTGGGAAAACAGGGCGGTCTTGAGAAACTTGCTAGAGCCTTTGGGTTTTGACATTGCAGAAGCCCAAAATGGACGTCAGGGCATTGAACAAATCGCAGCGAGATCGCCCGACTTGGTCATTACAGATTTGGCCATGCCTGAGATGGATGGCTTTGAAATGCTCAAGCACCTGCGCGAAGTAGAAGCGGCGCAAGCCGCCAGATCTGACAATCGGACCTGGCCTCAAAACCGACTCAAAATTGTGGTGTCGTCTGCGTCAGTCGCTCAAATTGATCAGCAAAAAGCACTTGACGAAGGCGGGGATACCTTTATGGCCAAACCCATTGATGCCCGCGAGCTGTTTAAGATTCTCAGCGAGCAGCTGGACTTAGTATGGTGCCATGATCCCTCTGAAGCGGTTAACACATCCGCTGCGATGACGGCTCTAGCTAGCGAAGAGGCCGCTCGCGCGCTCCTCCTTCCGCCCCCAGATGAGCTGCGATCGCTCGTCGCACTCACCCAACAGGGAAAGCTAAGGAAGCTACGCCACCAGCTCGAGCAGCTGACCGAGCAAAACGAGCGCTACCACGTATTTGCTCAGCCGATTTTGACGCTGGCGCGGCAGTTCAAGGCAGATGAGATTGAATCGTTACTCACCGGATATTTGCTAGTGGAGAACTCTCATGGCTGATCCAACACCTGGCACCACGCCTAAAATCCTCTCTGACACGCTAGCTAACACGCTGGCTAATGCCCTATCTGGCATCGGCACAGGCAACCGCTGTGAGTCTGTCCCTGGAGAGATTGCGGGGACGGGCACTCGAGGCGAGGTCCTGGTGGTGGATGATACTGCCGCAAACCTGGAAGTTGTCAGCCAGGTGCTAGAAGATGCCGGATATGATGTGGCCGTCTCACTATCGGGCGATCGCGCCCTTAAGCTCGCGCAGGCTCATCCGCCCGACCTCATTTTGCTGGATATTCAAATGCCCGTCACAGACGGGTTTGAAACCTGCCGCCAGCTCAAAAATGATGCCAAAACTGCGCCGATTCCTATTATTTTTATGACCGCCCTCAGCGATACTCAAAGCAAAGTAAACGGCTTTGACTTAGGCGCTGTAGACTACATCACCAAGCCTTTTCAAGAAAGAGAGCTCCTCGCCAGGGTCAATACCCACGTTGTCCTGCGGCAGATAAACAAAACGCTAGAATCTGACGTTTCAGACCGCACCCAAAAGCTAAACACGGCCCTAGAACAGCTCAACGAATCGCACCTACAGCTGGTCCAAAACGAGAAGATGTCAGCATTGGGCTCCATGGTCGCAGGCATTGCCCACGAGATCAACAATCCACTCGGATTTATTAATAGCAGCATCAAGCATGCCAGCAGCCACGTTCAAGATCTTTTAGAACACTTATCGCTCTACCAGGAATATCACCCCCAGCGACATGAAACCATTGTCGAACATTCAGAAGATATCGACCTTGAGTTTCTCTCTGAAGACTTACCCAAAATGCTCACCTCAATGAAAGAGGCGACTCACCGTCTCAAATCGTTGAGCACCAGTCTACGCACCTTCTCACGCAGTGATACAGAGCAGACTGTCAGTGCTAATTTGCACGAGGGCATTGACAGCACACTGCTAATCTTAAAGTATCGCCTTCAGGGTAGGGACGATCGCCCAAGAATTGAGGTTGTGCGCGACTACAGCGAATTGCCAAATATGCACTGCTTTCCAGGCCAGCTAAATCAGGTCCTGATGAATATTCTTGCCAACGCCATCGATATGTTCGACGAAATGGCTGAACAAGGAACCTTATCGTCAACGCAGCCGCCTAATATTACGATTCAAACGTCACTCATAGAGCGGAGTGCAAAGACCCGCACAGTCAAAATTCTCATTCAAGATAACGGGAAAGGCATGCCGCAATCGGTCAAAGAAAGGATATTCGATCGATTGTTTACCACCAAAGGCGTCGGTAAGGGCACGGGGCTAGGACTTGCGATCGCCCATCAAATTGTTGTTGAAAAACACAGCGGCACCCTCACAGTGACCTCCCAAGAAGGCAAAGGCACAGCCTTTTGCATACAGCTTCCCCTGTCTCACGAAACAGGACATCTCGCTTAACGGGGCTAACCGTTCAACCAAACCGCACTACCCGTAAGCACAAAATACCCCTCAAAACTACAGCAAGGGAGAAAACTACAACAATAGCTTCCCCCCATCTGCATTTTGTTACGCCTGCTTATTCCCATAAAAACGCTTACAAACAGCCGCAGCACCTAGCGCAACGGCCAAACCAATCGTCGAAACCGGTTCTGGCACGCTAGTCGCCGACAGGCTCACGTCATCGAAGTGAACTTCAACCCCAAAGTCAGCATTGGGGTTAGTCAAGCGAATCTCAAGGTTTTCGCCGAGGTTTGCGTGATCATCGCCGGTAATAAAGGACAAGTCGATGGTTTTAAAGGTCCCTTCTGTAATCGTTTGGCTGCTGTTATCCACCGCAAGTGATTCGCCACCAGCCAGAAGCTCAATGCGATAGCCAGGAAAGCCTTCTAGGGGGAAGGTGGGGTCTACTTTTGGATCACCCACTGCAACGCTGAGCGTGTAGCTAGTCTGAGGGGCTAGTACTTCATCTAGCACCTGACGAACACCAAAGCCAATGTTACCTTCAGAAGGTTGCTCAACAGAGAACACATAAATACTGTTTTGGCCATCGGCAACAATACCATCCGCGCCAGCGTTAACCGGATCAAAGTTAAAGTCAGTAGAGTTTTGAACGCCCAAACCAGAGAAGTCTAGAAAATCGGTATTTGGAATAATCTTGTTGGCACCAGTGAGCAAAACTTCCGGGTCAAAAAATTCCCAGCCTGGAATGCCTTCGGCGAAAAAGTCAGAAAATTCAGACTCAAAGTTGACGGAAAAGGTCCCTTCAAACTCAGGCTGCGTGAGGTCAACCGTAGGTGCGCCTACAATATTAGCCGCAGAGGGGACTAAAACGACAGGTGCTTCAAAGCTAGGGTTGTTGAGTGCGATTTGAGCCATGTTTGAACTATGTTTGAGCTACGTTTGTGTGAATGAGGTGTTACAAGCTGACAATCGAAAAGTTGTTTCAGAAAAGGCGCTGGCCTCTTGCTAAACAACCGTTTTGATTAACAAATCATCTTTAGATAGAGAAATTTGAACAGAAAAATTCGAACAATTTTCTAGCACGTTCGTTTCCGGCCTGCTGTTGCACATCTCTTTATTTTCAGAGGTCTCGTTTCAGAAGCCCTTCTTTAACCGAAGGAGCCCATCGGCGTATCTCTGTGAGTGTGTGCCAGCAGGCACAGTCCTGTGGATGGCGTGTTGTGCGTTGTCAAAAAAAGAAGTCAGCGAGTAAGAAAATAAGCGAATGAGTAAGGATGCCTGCCCATTTCTTAAATTACCGACATCCTTGAAAATACGGAACCGTAGGTTCGTAGTCCTTCAGCAGAACTTTATATTTCATGCGATCGCGCAACAGACACGTTTACAAAACATCCTTTGCAACCAGCCATGCCTGACCGCACCGATATCAGACGCGTGGGTGAGACAGATCTACGCGAGCTCAAGACTCAGCTGCTGGAAAAGCTGAGGATCGGTAAGGTTAGAGACCGTAATGCCCAGCAGCCGCACCGGACGGTGAGGCTCTATATGCGCCCGTAAAAGGTGCTGCGCAAGCGTTAAAAGGTCGTCCTTGTGGCCAATAGGCGCATCCAACGTACGGCTGCGGGTGAGCAGGTCGTAGTTGTCGTACTTTATTTTGAGCGTAATGGTGTAGCCGTTTCGCTGATTCTTTTTCAGTCGTTGGTGCACGTCCTCTGCAATCTTCACGAGCGCAGCGTCCATGTCGTGCAGCTGAGTTAAGTCTTCAAAAAAGCTTCTTTCAGCCCCAATAGATTTACGGATGCGGTTTGGATTCACTGGGCGATTGTCTTCAGCTCTGGCCACGCGGTAGTAATAGTCGCCCACTTTCCCAAAGGTGGCCACTAGCTGCGATCGCGTCCACGTTTTCAGGTCTGCCCCCGTCTTAATCCCGTGCGCCTTCATTTTATGAGCTGTCGCTGGCCCCACGCCGTAAAAGTCTTCTATAGAGAGCTGTTCTATAAACGCTTGCGCCTCATCAGGTGAAATCAAAGAGAGTCCATCAGGCTTATTTAAGTCTGAGGCAATTTTTGCCAAAAACTTGTTGATCGAAACGCCCGCAGACGCAGTGAGATCCAGATCGGCCTTGATCCGTCCTTTGATTTCCGTCGCAATCAGCATCGCAGAGCCAATGCCTCGCTTATCGGTAGTCACATCCAAATAGGCTTCATCTAAGGAAAGCGGCTCTACCAAATCGGTATAGTCCCCAAAAATTTCTCGAATTTTGACAGAGACCGCTCGATACGCGTCAAACCGAGGCTTTACAAACACAAGATTAGCGCAGCGCTGGATGGCCGTACGGGAGGGCATGGCGGAGTGAATACCATACTTACGAGCTTCGTAGCTAGCCGCGCACACAGCGCCTCTTTGCTCAGGACGTCCGCCCACGACAACCGGCTGACCTCGCAACGCTGGATTGTCTCTTTGCTCTACAGACGCATAAAAAGCGTCCATGTCAACATGGATAATTTTGCGATGTTGGGGAACTCGCTCTGGAGCGGTCTGTTGGTGAGTTTTTTCAGGGTCTAACGAGGTCACAAGCGGATGACGTTAAAAACTTTTTTTAGTAACTTTTTTAGTATAGAGGGCCAAGATTAGTCAGCGCATCAACTGGTGACAGGTGCTCCTTGTAAAAATACGAGCCGCCACCATGGGGTCAGGGAAATTGAGCTGAAGCTGCGACTTAAGATCCCCCTCAATCGAGAGAAAACGTTAGCGGTGGCAGTACAAAGGACCGAGTCTGTGGCAGCAAAATCTCGACTGTAAACTTCTTGTCCCAACTGCCAAATACTTGAGTATACAAATAGGATGGATTGCTCATCCACTGCAAGGTTTGGTCTGCCATCAGCAAGTTGTTTTCTTTTACGCTCAGCTGGCTCCCCATGGGCAAATAGCTACCAGCAATTGGCCCAAGGACTAAAAACAAGCTCAATTCTGGCGCCGCAAGAGCTTCATCAGGTTGGCCGTCCATAGTCCACACTAGGGCGTATAGCCGCAGCTTAAATTCCCCTATAGACACATCGGTATAAACGCCGTTAGGTTCTGGCGGGATTTCAATGTCTGTAGACGCTAGTCGCCCCAGAAGCGTCTCTAGCTCTCCGTCGAGAGCAGCCCCCAGTGGGCCAGTCGGTACAATTTGACGCCAGCTGGAGGACTCTCTAGCTGCTGCGTGAGCAAGCTCAGGAGCTATATGATTGGCGGTCGTATGGGCATGGGCAGTTGATGGCGAGCTACTCCTGTGCTGACAGCGGCTGGAGAGCCCTGTGTGCCCTCGACTCACACGAGGTGAGTCCGTATGGCATAGCCCAGAGAGATACAGCTGAAGCTGTTCTGGCACCACATCAAACTGCTTAATACCAATCAGATAGTCATCTCCTGCGGCAACGAGCTGGCTTAGCTGTAGCTGATCGCGATATAGGGCACTGAGAACGGTGGTAACTGTTTGCGGCTGCGCTTCAGGCCCCGCTTCACAGTGAACCCCTACGAGGACAAAGGCTTTTATCGTGCGATCGCACAGCAGTGCGCATGGAACCGCAACTTGCGCATTGGGCAGCCCCGTCACCGGCACAATGCCGATGTGATGATCGCCAAACTTACATAGGCTCGTTACCTGCTGCCGGTCGTAGCTAGCCAAGGCAGTCTTTTGAGTGCTGTTTACCCAAGCGGCAAATCCAGCAACGGCCAGTGAGCTTGTGTACGCGCGCTGCCATGCCATCGAATCTTGCCCAGCCGGACAACCTGAGTCGGCCACAGTACTCGCCCACGTCAGGCTAGGCCCGTCCAAATCCACCGCATGCTTATCAAACACACCCCGTAAACTAGACCGTGATCTTAGGGTTCTGCAAGAGGGCTGAACGCCGCTTTGGAGATCGCACTGAACATCGCACTGGACATCAGACTGGGTATCGCCCTGGGCATTAGGCTCAGTAGGGTCAACCGCCGAAGACGTCAGCGCAGACGCCCTAGCAAAATTAGAATTAAACATAAATAGTAATGACAATAAGGTAGATAGCTAACTGCCTAGGTGCCTTAGAAAGCTAAAGAAAAAAGCCAAAGGCTAAGGCCTTCTTCAGTCGCTAAGGGGCGGATTTCGCAAGTCCATACCAACGAATCATCAAAAATTAATTATTTAGCCATTAGTATTCCCTGGGCAGCTCCCGACTGTCAGTGATCCTGCTAACGCATCAAAGATAAAAAATACAGGAGTCTCTCTCCATAGTGTTGTCGCTGTAATTTATCCGGCCACGCTCAAGCTCAAAACCGGGGCAGACTTTCCCTCTCTCAAAGTATCCAAAAAGCTACTCACAAAAAGCCACTCACGAAAAGTCACTCAACAGAAGCTATAGCTCAAATAGTTTGGCAATACGCTGTCGAATCCACACAATCGGATTGCTACCAATCTCATGCTTACCGACCTGAATACCCAGATCTTCCAAGGAAGCTGTTCTTTCAGAAATTTCCTCAGAAATATGGTCAGCCAGCTCTCGGTGCCGCTGCAAAATCGGCTGTAGATTGCTGCGCTCTACCACAAATAACAGCGTCTCTTCAGTCGCACGGATACTGGCAGAGCGGGGCGCATCCAACAACAGAGACATCTCTCCAAAAAACTCTCCAACCCCTCTGTTGGCAACCACTTTTTGATCGAGTTTTTCTAAATACACCTCCACTGAGCCCGAGAGCACAATATAAAAAGAGCTGCCGGGCGCACCTTCTTTAAAGATGATGTCTCCGACCTTAAACGACTGCCGATAACCGTATTCAATGAGCTGGCGAAGCTCCCAATCACGGCACTGCTCAAAGTAGCTAATCCGACGCAGCAACTCCCTAAGATTGATGTTGTCTAAGCGGTTACCTGGCTTCTTAGCGGGCTGTGTGGGCGCAGGCGCAACCTTTGCGGCATCGGTCCGCTCAGCCGGTGTTAGAGACGTTGGCTGCAACATGGCCTGAAAGCGGTCAATGTCTTTAATATGCAAGTCTCTTTGGGGAAAAGGCACCTCTATCGCGCGCAGGCGAAGCTCTGCCTCAATTGCGTAGTTAAGCGCGCTACGAATCGGCTGCGTTTCAATCGGATCGTTAATCCACACCAACAGCTCAAAATTCAGAGCGCTGTCACCGAATTCTGAAAACCACACCTTGGGGGAAGGCTGTCGGATGACTCGGGATTCTCGTCTGGCAGCAGCCAGGAGCGCTTCGGTAACCAGCATCATGTCACTACCGTAGGCCACACCCACCGGAATATGAAGCCGCGATCGCGTATCTTGATAGCTCCAATTCACCACTTTGTTATCTATTAGGCTGCTGTTTGGCACAATCACCGATACCCGGTCTAGGGTTTTAACAATGGTAGAGCGGGCCGATATTTTCTCCACGGTCCCCATCAGGCCATCGACTTCTACAAAGTCTCCAACTTTAATCGGTTGTTCAAACAACAAAATAAGGCCGCTCATAAACTGACTGGCCAGCGTTTGTAAGCCGATGCCAATACCAATACCGATGGTTCCAGCAATAAACGTCAGAGAATTGAGATCCAGGCCAGAGGCCATCAGCACGCTGATAGTGCCCAGCGCCATGAGCAGGTAAGTCAAGATGGTGGCTGCTGCTTCTCTGCGCCCCCGATTGAGCCGCATAGGTTTGAGCACTAGACGCTTGACCAGTTCTCCGGTAAGCCGCGCGGCAAACCATACCAACACCAGCTGACCGATAATACCGATCAGCTGAATGAGCGTAAAAGACTTTCCCGCAAGCGGAATCGTAGTTTTGGTAAACAGGGTATTGAGAAAGTCCACAGTGGGTTTTACTCACTATTTTGTTGGCGATTAAAGTCTAACGGCTTTGTTGTATGACCGTTACAGGTGCTATCACGTTGACGGCTCTGTTGATGGACTCTATTGTTGTTGGGTGGCCTTGAAGCGGGCTTTCGCCGAATCAAAGGCATCCGCCATCACCTGCTGAATTCTCTCAGGGTCAGGCTTTTTGCCCCCCATGAGGTCACCAAAGTAAGCGCAGGCACCTTCCCCAAGCGCCCAGGTGTAGCCTGCGGCCCAGGAAGCGGCAATAACGCTGCCAAAACCAGGGATAAATTTGATGAGCTCGCGGCCAATGGCCTGCGCAAAAAATCCACCGGCGATCGCACTGACAACGCCACCAGCCTGCGATCGCGTAATCTTTTGTCCATACAGCTTGCCTAACAGACCCACCATCGAGACCTGCAATGCTGTTAGCACCGGCATCGTCGCAAACGGCAGCGGCACAGCAGCCAGCGTTGCCGCAATCACAGCAAACGCAGAAATATAGCGTCTGCCCACATCTCGATATAAACTGCCGAGCTGTGCACTGGCCTTGTCTTGGTCGTCTATCAGCTGATAAATAGCATTGGCTTCTGCGCTAGGCAACAGGTCAGCAAGCGCATCTCTCAACGCCATCTGACCGTAAAATACTGGGTCAAAGCCATCTTCTTCACGCGTAAAATCAATCATGATGCCCCTGTCAAAGCAGCCTTCAAAGCAGCCCTTGAGCGCCTCAAACGCACGCGTAATTTCCGCTTCTCCAGCACCGTTTCCAGGCGGATAGCGAGGATGATCGTCAAGCTCAGCCGGATAAATCTCATGTAGACAGGTGACCACCAGGAGGCAGGGAACGTCGGGATAGACACTTTTTAGCTGCTCTGCAATGCCCTTGAGCTGATCGACCGCAAAATCCGTAATTTTTACGGTCAAAATCAGAATGCGGGCACAGCCGCTGTTGGTCTGTAGTTCACCTTCCAGCTCGGCCACAATGCCAGAGGTTTCTTGCCCGATGTCGCCCAGACCCACGGTATCGGTAAAAATTAGCAGCGGTAGGTCATCCGACGGGTAAGCGTAGCGCTGAGTATTTTGAGTATGTGGGCGAAACCCCTGACCGATAATATCGGCAGAAACACCGGTCAGCCCGCGCACAATTGAGCTTTTTCCAGCCTGCGGCTTACCGATTAGCAACGCTTCTGTGGTGGGTAGCTCAGCTCGCACCTGCTGCAAAATCTCAGCGATGCGATCGTCACTGACGCTGAAAGCGTCCAGAATGGTTTGCGAAAAGTTCTCCGAAAGACTTTGTGAAATGTTGTAAGAAAGTGCCTGCGCATTACTTTGGGCGCTATCGTACGCTTTGCGTAGCTGCACAATATCGACAGGGAGCTGCCGGGTCATTCTGGCCGCTGTCGTTTTCCACAGCCCTGTGGCACTCCCCATTACGCCACCCACAACGTCTCCGAGCAGGCCTCGCCAGTGTTTTTTACGCGGCTCTATTCCAGACTGGGACGACTTAGGCAGGTCTGTTTCAGTAGATAACTTTTCTGGTGAGGAGTCTTGAATATCGTCGCCCATCGTCAGCCTTCGCTTCAGCGCGCGCTAAACAGCCTATTTATTCTAAACGACTCGCTAACCGGTACTCCAGTGCGCACAGCTCAGCCGCTCGGTCCGGCCAATCAGCCGATCACCGGTCAGCCAATCAATAGCGCCAATCAATAGCGCTAATCGAGTGATAGCGCTAATCGAGGTATTGAAGCGCTTCAAGCTGGGAAATTCTCTCCTGTGCAATTGACAGCAGTTTTCTGACGCGCCAGTTATCGATCCCGGCAATGATTAGGACCAGTATGACTAACCACTGGAAAGTTAGGCTCCATGAGGTCTTCTTCCATAGACGCTCTTTCCACGTTTTTTGGGGCCACCGCGTCTTTCGCCACCGCGTCTTTATAGGAGTATTTTGAATGCCAAGCCCTTTAGAGCGGGCACTCAAGCCTCGCCATAGCCCAGCAACGCTAAAGGCTGATTGAGTGGGGCGAGAGGGCTTGCGGCTAACCTTATCTGGCTGAGGCCCTGAAACAGACCGTTCAACCCTTGACTCTTCTAAAGGCAAAGGCAGGGTTTTTAAGGTTGCAGTTCCTCTAAGACGCGTAATTTCGTCAACCAGTCGCGGATTTTCAGCTAAAAGTTGTACCAGCTCCTGATGTTCTTCATCAGTCAGATTCCCTAGTACATAGCCTGCAATTAACTCATTCCAACGTTCCATACGACCTACATGTCCATATACCTGGCGGGTAATTGATCAGTCAGTGGACAAAAGCCAGGTTGTCGATAGACCTTTGCTGAGCGTTAACGGTTTCTTTATCAAGACTTTTTGCTACATGGGTAAACACAAAGCTTGGTATTACTAACTATAGTCTGTAGTATTAGCCCCATACCGGCAAGCCTATTGCAATCCCAACGAGCCCAATGATAGAGAGGCAGCAAAACACGCAGCTGCCACGTAGAAAGTACTTTTTACCTCTTGCTTACTTTTGTTTGATTTAATACACATGATTCGATAAGCCCCTACTGTCCTTACTACTCGCGCGGTGCTGTGACTAGAATTAATCCTCGTATTAATCCCCCGTCTCGTTTGTCAAAGGGCAAAGTGGTGCTATTGCTACTTACCGGGTTACCAGGGGTTGCAGGCATTGTTATTTTCACCTGGCTCGCCCTTCAAGACTCAGCCCAGCTACAACGGGACTACGGCTATTTCACAGCACTCATTGAGCAGTCCTCTACTATCGAGGCACTATTTGTAGCAGAGGCTCAGCAAAACATCTATCGACTCAATTTAATGAGAGACGGTATTTTTGTGTTTCTCAGCAGCATTTTGCTGGCCATCGGATTGCACGGTGCAACCCGGCGTTATTAGCAACGTATCTGTGAGTAACGCCGTCGCTGTAAGGAGGTATCTGTACAGAACCTGCGCGCAGTGGAGCTACGTAAAACGCATGGCCTGCGTAAAAGTATCAGCATCACAACAATTCCTATCAATTTCAAATTCACGCACTCTTTAAAGAGGACGCTGGCAACAACTCTGGCTGTTCTTTACCCGTCAGGCAAATGGGGCCTACGATCGTTATCAACCCGCGCAAGGTGATAGCTATCAAATGCTGTACCAGCATCAAATATTCTCACTCTCTGCCGTCTGTCTCTGCGTACATTTGGTTACGTGTATGCTGACACACTCCAAAATTTCATCTTCGGTTTGAGAAGATCCGTGTTTTTCGGTGATAGCCGTTAGGGCATTCAGGCAATGCTGACAGTAGTCGAATGAGAAATCTCGAATGAAAGCAAGTACGCTATTGGCTGCGATCGCCTGCGCATCCGGCATTTTTGTAAGCACGATAGGGCCTGCGATCGCGCAAAACCGCACGGCATGGCTAAAAGACAATGAAACAACAACCATGACGGGCTATTTGTTACAAGGAGAGGACATCTCTGCACTATGTGATGAAGACTGCAACGACATCAATCTCTTTTTGTTTAATGAAATGGGTGTCATGGTGGACTCTGACAATCAAATAGACGCTACACCTATTGTGACTGCCCCTTACGAAGGCACCTTTGTCGTAGAAGTCAGCATGCCCTCTTGCGTGCATGGCGCAGGATGTTCCGTCTCTTTAAGTTCTGACCACGGATTCTAGTCCCACGGTTTTTAACAGTTTTTCTTAAACAACTTTTCTTAAACAACAATTCAACGTTGGCGTGAACTATAGCCAGGAAGCTCTCGATTCAGCTTTCTGGCTTTTTCTTTGGCGCTCAAGCAGGCGTCCATGAGAAGATACAAAAGCTGATAGCCCCTCTTTCACCCATGCAATCCGTGGACGCGAATAGTCATACCTTTCCAAAACCATTGCCTCCTATGGGCTGCGGCACTTGGGCCTGGGGAAACCGTCTCCTGTGGGACTATCAAGAAACCATGGACAGCGAGCTACAGGCCGTATTCAACCATTGCGTCACCCACGGCGTTACCCTATTCGATACCGGTGACTCCTACGGAACTGGAAAGCTCAGCGGCCAAAGCGAAAAGCTACTCGGTCAGTTTCGAGCGGCCTACACATCCCCTCAAAATAAGGAACAGATTTGCCTGGCGACTAAGCTTGCACCCTACCCTTGGCGGCTTACTCGGCAGTCGATGATTGCAGCGGGAGAAGCCTCAGCACAACGTCTAGGCCAGCTGGATTTGGTGCAGCTGCACTGGTCTACCGCCAACTACTTCCCACCCCAAGAAGGGCCTTTGTTAGATGGACTTGCGGCACTGTGCGATCGCGGCCTTGCCAAAGGGGTCGGGCTTTCAAATTTCGGCCCCAAACGACTCCGCTGGGCGCACAAGCGATTGAGCAATCAGGGCATCAAAATTCAAACGCTCCAAGTGCAGTACTCTCTACTGTCCACCTATCCTGTCACCGAGCTAGGGCTAAAAGAGGTGTGTGACGAGCTAGGGATTCGGCTGATTGCCTACAGTCCCCTGGCGCTGGGCTTGCTCACCGGAAAGTACACTCGCCCAGCAGATCTACCCAAGGGCCTTCGAAAGTTTGCATTTGGGCAAATTTTACCCGGCGTAAAGCCACTGCTCGCGTGTCTTCAGGACGTTGCACAGAGTCAAAACAAAACCATGGCACAGGTCGCGATTAACTGGTGCATGTGTAAAGGCGCCATCCCTATTCCAGGTGCCAAAAATCTTCAGCAGGCTCAGCAAAATACCGGCGCACTCGGCTGGCAGCTGAGTGACGGAGAAGTGAGCGCGTTAGAGACTGCATCAAACAGCTGTGACAAACAAATGGTTCAAAATATTTTCCAATCACGCTGACGGCACCTTGCTCTAGTCAGACGTCTTCTCAGCACGCAAAGCTCGTTATACTCAAACGATAGCCCACGCATTTTCTTTTTTGTTCTTATGACTACCGCCCCTCTCAGTTGGATTGAGCTAGAGGCCCTCACCAGCTTTCAGCTTGATACCGTCAACGGTCCTACCAATGCTCAGGCGCGCCTGCGGTTGTTTGGTCAAGCTGAATCAGAGGTCCGCGTCACCCTCTACCGAGACAACCATGCCTGGTGTCCTTACTGCCAAAAGGTATGGCTGTGGCTAGAAGAAAAACAGATTCCTTATCGCATCGAAAAAGTCACGATGTTTTGCTATGGGCAAAAGGAAGATTGGTACAAAAAAAAGGTACCCTCCGGGATGCTTCCGGCCCTAGCGTTAGACGGACGAATAATTACCGAAAGCGACGATATTTTAATCGCTTTAGAGCGTGCTTTTGGTCCGCTGACGTTTGGCATGCAAGATCCGAAAGTGCTTCCCCTGCGGCAATTAGAACGGTTGTTGTTTAGGGCGTGGTGCGGCTGGCTTTGTCAGCCCAACAGCTGGTTTCGCCAAGAACAACAAAGCCGGGAGCAGTTTGTCACGGTTGTTTCAAAAGTAGAAGCTGCGCTGAATCAAACGCCAGGGCCTTACTTTTTAGACGCGTTTAGCACTGCTGATGTTGTGTTTACGCCCTACGTAGAGCGCATGAACGCCAGCCTTTATTACTACAAGGGCTATTCCTTGCGAGAAGAAACGACGCAGATGTCTGCTTGGTTTGATGCCATGGAGAGTCGCCCAACGTACCGGGGCTCGCAAAGCGACTTCCACACCCACGTGCACGACTTGCCCCCACAAATGGGCGGCTGCTATGACAATGGCGAGCCTCAAATGCTAAAGAACAAAGCACGTGTTGATACTGGCCCCTGGTTTGGCTTGCCGGATGTCACCTACCCTGAGCCATCAGACTCAAAGGCCGAAGCCTTACAGCGTGTGCTCCGGCATCGTGACAACATTATTCGAGTTAATCCAGCTGAGGCGTCGCTACTAGATGAAGCGTTGCGTTGCGCCCTAACACAGCTAATGACCGGAGAAAGTTGTCAGCCACCAGCGGGGAGTGATGTGGGATTACGGTATTTGCGCGATCGCATCAATGTCCCCCGAGACATGTCTATTTACGCAGCCAAGCACCTGCGAACGGCCCTAGAAACAACAGCGGCCCTAGCAGGCGATCGCCAAGGCCCAGCGATTCCCGTTCGCCACCGACGCGACCAAAATCCTGTCGAGTTTGCGGTTCGGTAGCTGATTCAAGCATCCGTTCAATAGTTCAGTGCGATAGTCAGCTCGATAGTCGAGTCGATACGCTGTTAAAGAACCACACTGGCAAAACACGGGCACAACTCTACAGCCAGCTGCCCAGCAAAAGATACGGTGCCCAATAAATCGGGTGCTTGTATTGCGGGTCACTTAGCAGTGTCAGCTGGGCGGCTCTTAGGGCACTCGCTCGGGTTGCCCCTGGCTGCGTGAGCTGGTCATAAAATCGATCGATAAAGTAGGAGGTCGCTTCGTCATTGATGGCCCATAGCGTTCCCAGCGTGCTGCGAGCACCTGCTTTTACGGCCACACCAGAGAGCCCCAACGCGGCGCTTTGATCCCCACTTGCCGTCTCGCAGGCACTGAGCACCAATAGCTCGATGGCTTTACGATCGCCCAAATTAGCCTGTAGTATCTGGCTAATTTCTCTCACTTCAATGGGCTCATCCCAAGCGACCAAATACGTCTCTTCGGGGGTAGAGCCAAACTGACCGTGAGTGGCAATATGCACAATAGGATAGCGGGCCGCTTTGAGTGTTGTGGGCAAAGACTGCTGTGTAAACTCTTGATTGAGCAAAATGTTGCTACGAGAGATATTGCCTTTGATATTGTCAATTTCAGTAGCCACATAAGGCAACGGTGCCAAACCAAACCGGCTTTCGGTCAGTCCGGCAATGAGCGTACTCAGGTCGCCAGTATCCCAGGGCTGTGGATTAAGCAGCTTAAGGCCAGGGGTAAGGGCCACATTATAGTCTTCTATCAAGAAGTGCTCTCCATCGTACAGCGCGGCCATAGGCACGTTTTGCAAAGGCCCATCCAACACGAACACAATCGTCTCAACATCACTTTTTACCAATGCTTCTTCAGCCGGCTCAATTAACCAACGGTAGAGCTGCTGAGCTGAGTCGTAGTAGTCTCTACGGCTACGAATAACGAGCTGCTGACGCAGCCCCTTGGTAACGTCAGCCACTTCGCCCGCTGAGATCGCAGTGGAAAACTGTTGAAGGGGCTGATTCGGCAAACGCCAAATCACCGAGAGCCGATCGTCTAAAAGGATGGAATAAACAATGGCGGCAGCTGGGTCTACCTGGCTAATATCAACAGGCTGGATATCAATGCAGGCTTCTTTAAAGTAATTATCGAGTTCAGCGAGCCTCAGTGATTCAATCACATCCTGCGCGCGCGCAAGATTGGCTTGATAGTTGTTGGCCTGTGGGTCTGTTTTTAAAAGGAGATCCACCAGTTGGCGGTAAACAGGTTCTACATTTTTCTTAAAAGAGAACTGGGTGCGATCGCTACCCATCGCCAAATCCCCCCGTAGTCGGGTCAGCGACACGATCGCTTGCTCGTAAGCTTCGATAGCCTTTTGAAAAGAGCGTTGCGGGTTCATTGGAGACTTTAATACTCGACCCAGCTGCCACTGCCAGCGATAAGCAATATCGGCTTCACCCTGTGCTAGCCTCAGCGCCCTTTGAGTTTGGGCCTGCGCAATTTCCCACTGCTGGGTTTGCTCATATACCTGACCCAAGAGGCCAACGGCATGAGACTCTGCGCGAACATCTACAAGCTGTTGGGCTTGCTGCGCTGCTTTTTGTAACTGCGCAGCAACCGTTATCCACGGCACCGAGGAAATCTCGCGCGGGGTTGCCTTCGAGGCTTTGGTCAGAGCCTGGTTAAAGACAATGAGCATCTTTGCCCAGCTGACTTGGTGATAAACGCTGCTACGGCTAGGCGAGAGATCCTCAAATTGGGATTGAATGGCAGGCCACAGGGTGGCCACCTCACGCCAGTTAGCGGTACTGACCCAAAGAGACAATTGCGCCAGCTGAATCGGTATTTTTTGCGCAGCAGATAGCGTGGAGACCGCTGCAAGGGCCTCAGCATAAAAGGCGGCTGCCGCATTGACATCGCCCTGACTCCTGGCAAGGTTGCCTAAGCTAAGCAGGGTTGAACTCTTCTCTGTTTTGTTGTCATACTGGTTCGCAATTTCTAAGCTTTGAGTCAGTGCAGTTTGCGCTTCTGACACGCTTTCGGCAAGCTTTAGCGCTTCGCCCAGTCGCCTCAGCAGTGTGGCCTTGAGTAAAGAAACAGGCTGAGTTTCTAGCGTTTGTTGTAAGGTGACAAGTTTCTCCTGAGCGCGGGCATAAAAGCCAAGCTCACGCAGCGCCTGAGCCTGGTTGATTTGGGCTCGGCCATACCCAGCCGAATCTTCTGTGCGAGTGTAGGCATCGGCAGCCTGCTGCCAAGTCTCGAAAGCCTCTTCTACTTGCCCTACATCGCGCTGCCCGCTGCCTTGTGCCATGAGAACTTGGGCTCTCACCTGCCAGTAATCAAGCGTTTTAGGCGTTTCTGTATAATTTTGGGCCAGTAGGTCAAAGCTTCGTGCGATCGCAGCTTGAGCCTCTTCCCACTGACCTAGCTTTTGATACCCCAAGGCAAGGTTACTCAGGGTGCTAGCTTGGGCAAACACGTTATTTTGCCTAGCATGCATCGCAACAAGTTGTTGCCATTGCGCGATCGCCGCTGAAAATTGCCCAGCGAGATAAAGCTGTCTGCCTCGTTCTTCTTGGTCACTAAGCGCTGAAAAGTTCTCTAAGGACTCAGGAGCTGTGATCTGAGTATGTTGTTCTACAGACGGCTTGCCATCAACAAATGACGGTGCCGCCGTTAACTGAGCCAGTACAGGCCCATTCGTGAAACTAATAATCAGCCCCAAAACAAACGCACTGACTTGCTGGAGTCTGCGATTCGATACGTTCACGTTGAATTACTCACTCTAAATGACTCACTCTGGATTGCTTTTACAATGACTTTCCTAAGCTGGCTTTCCTAAGCTGGCTTTCCTAAGCTGACTTTTCTCAGCTGACTAACTTAGCCTGCGCAGTGCGAAGCCGCTTGCACAGAAGTCCTATTTCCTCTATTCGCTTGCATACTCAAAACGACCTGGTTGTTCTCATCCCGGTGCCAAGCATTGGCCTCTATCCATCTGGCTTCTTTTGTTTGCCTGGATGCTAACGGACCAGAGCCATGATTAACCACTTGAAAATTTTCTCTTGAATTTATCAGACGGTCAGCTTGCGAGCTTTCGATCGTATCTGCATTAGGCGACACGTAGCGTCTGCCTAGGTCAACCAGCGCAGTGCTAATTTCTGCTGCGTCTGTTGGCATCGTGGGGATACCGCCGCGCCCGACAACAACTAATCGATTACCGCTGGCCTGACAACCTGCACTCACAGCAGAATCACTTTCTAAGGCTCTATCGGAAAGTGATGTCAAACCTTTGTAATTCTCGCTTAATAGCTGATTGATAGCGATAGTTCCGCTAACCCCAAACTCTGAGCTAGCGTCTATATCATTGGTGCCGTTGTTTGCGATCGCACGGCGCTCTTCAATTCCGTAAAGGCCCTGCGTATCAATAGAAATATCCCCCCCGCGCCCCTGTGTTGCCTTCGCCACAATATCGCTATCTTCAAACAGATTTGTCACAATATAATCCGCTTCAATGGAGATATTTCCACCGTTACCCTGGCCATCACCGCTACCAGCTTGTGTGGAAATTCCGCTGCCTCGCCGCAATACCAGCGTCTCTACATCACTGAGGCGAATGTTTCCACCATCGCCAAAAGCCGCTGCTGCTGTCAGCTGCGCATTATTGTCCAACCGAACACGCTGAGCATTAACATTCAAATTTCCAGAGTTCCCGCGCCCTAAACTGTTTACAGCTATCTGCCCGTTATCATCAAGCCTCAAAGCTCCCGAATTAATGAATAAGTTGCCACCATCGCCCGTAGGCTGAAAAGGCAAACCCTCCAGCCCTGACGATGCCAAAATACCGCTAGCGAGCTGATCGACAAAGGCTGTTTGGCCAGTACCGCTAACAACAACCTGTTCAGTAGCATTGATAATAAGATCGCCGCCTTGCCCAGGCCCATAGGTAGAAGCATCCACTTGAGCGCCGTCTTTAACACTCAGCTGCCTAGTGTTTATCGTTAAGTTTCCGCCTCTACCAGGACCTACCGTAGACGTGCCAATAAAGCTTGGAGAAAAGCTAGTAGTTCCAATGACTTCAACTTTCTCACTCGCGTTGATAGTAATATTTCCGCCGTCACCATCTCCGCCAGTCCCTCCGGAAATAAGTCCGCCTTCTGCCACCCTTAACCGGGATGCTGTTATTTCTAGGTCTGTTCCACTACCTGTACTCCCAGGCAGCGCAGACACAAAGAGTCCAAGACCTGTTATGTTTACAGAATCAGCAGCAGTGAGCCTTATTTTGCCTGCGGTCGATTGCCCCGTTATAAAATTTGAAATAGCGGACCTATCAGCCAGAGAGATATTACGGCCAGTAATGGACAGTTCTCCGCCTTGTCCGCTGACGTCCAATGATGCCTGGCCTATCAGGGAAATATCTTGAAATTCAGAGACGTCTTCATACCCCAAACTAAAATCAGATAAAAGAGAAACTCTGCTGTTTGTCGCAACGCTCCCGATCTCGATTCTTCCGCTACTAGCCGTAATATTTCCGCTATCTAAAATGACAGAACCGCCAATTAAAGACAGCGTTTTGCCAGGCTTAATCTGTAACCCAGCAGAACCTTGGGCGTTATTAAGAGCCCCTGCTAACCTAGCAAGAGAGCTATTTACAATAGCGCCCGGTGAGGGTCCAAACTGAAGCCCTACGGGCGTACTCATGGTAAGGAGTGGAGCACTCTTGTCAGCTGCGCTAAATACACTCCCTTCTGAAAAAACAACGTAGTCAGCAGTACTGGCGACAAAAGAGCCTGAACTGATCAAGACGCCCTGCTCTCCAAAGGTAATGCCATGCGGATTGATTAAGAAAAAATTGGCATTAGCCGCTCCAGAGACAGCCAATGCTCCATTGATGTTAGAAGCTTTATCAGAAACACGCGTGAATATATTGGCTGCGCCACCATCTTCGAACGTGACAGTGACATCAGCTGGAATACTAAATTCGCTAAAGCTGTGAAATAAGTTAGAGCCTGAGCGGCTACGTCCAGAAATAGAGCAGTTTGCAGTGCAGCGAAGGTTGCCGGTGATAGAGGTTTGCGTAGTCCCATCAGGAATAACCTGATGGACATCACCTTTGGCAACTAATCCGAGGGCATTGAAAGTGGTGATAAAACTGCTCAGAAAAATGAGTGCAAAAAAATATTTTCGGATCATCTGAATTCACGCAACAGGTAGATGTGAATTTATTGGAGCCTATAGGGATTTCGGATAAAAAACTGAGCATGACTCTCAGCTTGATAGAAGGTCTAGACCTAATACAACTATGAGAAGCTAAAAAGTAGAGACAGTAGGGACAAAGTGAGTCGCCTTAATCAACCAATTTTTCCCAATGCGATCATCTTCTCAACACAAGGAATCAAGAGCTGTCATAGCAGCTATAAAATAGGATCCATAAAAAAGGTTCTAAGCACTGAGTACTTAGAACCTTTCAAAAATTATGCAAAACGCTAGTTTACCAGAGCCATAAGCTCTATTTATTACTTACCTCACTGGCTGTAGCCACCTTACTGACAGATGGTTCCCCAGACAGGAACCCAATAGCAACCACCAGAATACTCAGTTTCGATTGGGTTAGCTGTGTTTGCACTGACTTCTGATTGCGCTTTAACCGCTGTAGGAAGGGCGATTGCAGCGGCAACAGCCAAAGAAATTGTTAGTACGGACTTCATTAATACACTCCAAACTCTGGGTCAATTGAATCTATACACTGCTTTTGTAAGCACTATTGATCCAATTAAATATTAATTCAATATTTGTTGATAGGCTATCAGTATAGACAAATATTTTTCCGTGACAAAATATACAATTACCCCGATTTAATACTGAGAGATAAGTAAGATTTTCTACTTGAGGTATCTAGTTAATTGACGCTTAAAGGCTATGATCTACAGTCTTTTAGGTTTTCTATCTCTATAAAGCTATTCAGAAAAACTGATATAAATCACTGGCTTGAGCCAAATGAAATTACTTTTATACCCTTCAATACTAATTACTTTTATGCCCCTCAATACTGACAGTGCTGGTTAGAAATCTCTTTGCAAAGCTCATTGTAGTAAGGAGCTTAGAAGAGGTTCTCGACATTATCTAGCGCCTTTGATCTGTCAGCAGTGAATCGTCTCTATTTTGATAGCGTCAAGAACTCCGTCTCTTTTTGTCAAAAGATGATTTCAAGATTCTAGACTCTTCATAGATTTTTGCTCTTCTGACAAACATAACTTTAAGAGAAGACACTATCGATCTGCGTGAAGTCTCGCGAACTCATCAAAAACTCTCGGTTATTAATCTCAAGTGTCGGTATCTTTGCCATTCATAACGACAAGAGGCTCTGCCTATAATGTGGATAAGCGAAATAACTATAAAAACAGCCAGTAAGTGACAGCAAGGTTTTGATATTTTCTGTAGTTAGTGATTGAATATAGCGGTACATAATTATGAAAAAGTACGCTCGTACTTCTATGATCATTGGAGTTGTCAACATGGTGGGGGTGCTGACAACAACAGTTGCTAGCGTTGCTAGTAGTAACACCAATAGCGTTTCGCCCAATCCTTCGTCAGAAGTCAGCGTAGCCGCACAAAGGAATGAGACCCTTAGACAAGGGCTACCTGGCCGGCGGATAGGCGGCGGAACCCGAGGCGATCGCATCTTTGCCAGTACCTACGCCTATCTCACAGCCCTAGTGACTTCAGATAACGTAAACATCACAACAGCTGCACAACCCACGCTGCTGTTTTACGTCCCTGAAATGACCGCTAGCAACGAAGCTGAGTTCGTGCTGCGAGATGCCAACGATGAGCTTGTTTATGCCTCAACATTGCAGCTCGAACCTGCGGGGGGCATCGTCAGCATTGAGACCGCTGAGTCCCTAGGCACCCCAGAAATGGCCATGAACGAAAACTACCGCTGGTACTTTTCTATCGTGCCAGATGCTACTGATAGGTCGAAAGATATTGTTGTTCATGGCGCTATTCGCCGAGTGGACCCATCAGAATGGTTAGCCGCTAACGGCGTCGATCCTGCATTGCAGAGCCAGCTCAGCTCACTGGCGCCCCTAGAAAAAGCAAAAGTGCTTTATCAACAGGCCAACATGTGGCATGAAGCCGCCGTGATTTTAGATCAATTGAGACAGGCCGATCCTAAGAATACAGAAATTGTCGCTGAATGGACTCAACTACTCGACTCAGCAGGAATTGCAACCATAGCTCAAACAGAACCCTCCTTAAATGAGTCCAGTGAGAATGTTCTAGGTTCTCTATAACCCGTTATTTCAAACCCGCTTGCCGCCTGTTATTGCCAAGAAGAACACGCATAGCAGCGCTTTAAGCTAGGTCCTTGAGAAACTCTCATGAGAGTTTCTCAAGGACCTGGTTTTTATCGATGTTGCTGACTTTCTAGAGACCTGTTAGGTAGTTTCTGTCAAAGAAAGTCCCGCTAAGCAGGGTGAATGAAAATATCCCACTTTGGCAAGGTGGGATGCC
>JBCBPY010000033.1:0-63959 GCA_039820525.1 Cyanobacteria bacterium J06634_5 | reverse complement strand
GGCAGCAACGGAGGCAGTGGGACTCATGCTTGGATCACACTAAAAAGATATCGACGAACATTTAGCCTACCTGTTAGTAGTAGTAGGCTAACAGGTAGGCTAAATGTTCGGGAAATCGCTCCAATAGTGTGGCCTCGATTTGAGCCACGTCCTTTTGAAGGCTTATTTCAGAGAGTCATTAAATAGAATGGCAGCCTGAGTGCGATCGCGTAACCCTAGCTGACTCAAGATACTGCTGACATGGTTTTTGACTGTGTTCTCTGAAAGGAAAAGGGTAGTCGCAATCTCTCGATTACTCAGACCGTCAGAAATTAAAGATAAAACCTCCTTTTCTCGTGATGTGAGATTATCTAAAGCGGCTTGTGCCTCTACTTCCTGTACTGATGGCGCTGGCGCAGCGGCATGGGCGATCGCTTTTGATAACAACCCTGGACTCAGCTGCGTGTAGCCCTTACTAACTGCCCGAACCGCCTGGGCTAGCGCGTCAGGTTCCGTATCTTTTAGCAGGTATCCAATCGCCCCTGCCTGAATGGCTTTGCCCACCGAATCGTCTTCATCAAACGTCGTGAGAACTAACACCTTGATCTCAGGAAACTTAGCAACAATCTCATAGGTTGCAGCGATACCATCCATCACTGGCATCCGCAAATCCATGAGGACAACATCAGGGCGCAGCGCTGCCGCTTGTTCTAGGGCAACTTTGCCATTGTTAGCCTCACCCACGACCTCAAAATCGTTGTTGAGTTCTAGTAGGTTCTTGAGCCCTTGACGAATAATCGCCTGGTCGTCGGCCAGCAGTAAGCGAATCATGGTTTGCCCTCTCGTAATACCTCTAGCGGAAGCCAAGCTAAAACCCTGCATCCTCTGCCCTGCTGACTTTCAACGTACAGCTGCCCGCCTGTATTAGAGGCGCGCTCTCGCATACCCCGCAGTCCAAAACCGCTGGTATTCTGGCTCATCTCAAACCCTTGCCCGTTATCTGAAATCATTATCCACAGGCTCTCAGAAATAGCTACTCTCTCATCATCAGCAAGATTGAGAGTAGGGTCAAAGGTTTCATCGACAGTAGGTCTGATAGGAGGACCCAGTGCAAAAGAAAAAGGACACTTCTCTCCAGGTTTAGTGCGCTGCATACTTACTGTAACGTTTGTCGCATTGCTGTGCTTACAGGTATTCGTTAAAGCTTCTTCTACAATTCTGTAGGCTGCTCGCTTAGCTGGCTCCGATACAGGCTCGCTCAGCTGAATTTGGGGGTTAATTGGAATGGCTATGTCGCGATTGAATCGCGCTATCAGTTGACTGAGCAGATTTTCTAGAGATTCTTTTGCTAGCGGATCGGAGCGCAGCATCTTTAATGACCTTCGTAGCTCCTGAAGTGCCTCAGCGCCTAGCTGTTTTCCCTGCTTAATAAATGCTCTTCCCTTGGTTGAGTCCGAATCTTTTGGAACAAAAGCCAATGCATTGTTTAGCTGAATTTTTTGGGCAGTGAGCAGATGGCCCAGCGAGTCATGAATTTCGCGGGCGATGCGATTGCGCTCTTCTATGGTCGCTTGATTTTCAATTCTTAGGGCGTACTGACGCAATTGCTCGTGGGCGATCGCCAACCGCTGACGACTGCGTTTTTCAGCATTCACGGTACTGGTCAGCAGCAATGCAAAAACTGTAGCCACACCAAAATAGAGCAGCTTACCCAGACTTTCTTCAATAAGAATTGAGCGAACATCTATTTCTGCTGAGAGGTCTTCTGCTGTTGTAAAAGCTTCCGCCTGGTCATTTAAGCTAGACGGATCTAGCAGCGTAGATAGCAGTAATGTATCTGCATAGATAGACAGTAAGAAAGCCAGCGAAACAGTAAGCAAACGGCCAGATAGGCCGAAAATAACGCAGCTACGCATAACCACAATAATAAACGAGAGGGAGTAGTCCCACACCCAACCAGACGCCAGCGAACTTATGCCGAGTAATCCCAATTCAGCCAGTGTGTAGGCAATTTTTTCCCAGGTGGCCTTTTGGTAAGGTATAAACAAGCCCAAAGCTGCAAAAACGCACAGGACAAAGACCGGTACTGCAGCCAACAGGCCAGCAGAGTAATCCCAGTCTCCGAGGAAACCGGGCAGCACCCAAAAGCGAAAGATTTCCAGCAGATTTAGCCCTATCAGAAACCACTCTACTCGCAGTAGCAAGGGAAAGGGATGCTGTCTGCACTTCGCTTTATATTGTCTCAGCAGTCGTTTTAACGGTTTTGCCCTGTTCATAAGGTGTCTGTTTTAAAAACGTATGTGATCGCTATTAACCTGGGTCTAGCCTAATTCTCACAGCATACTCTATTCAACGCTGTAGCTTTTCTGCTCAGATCCACCCATTGACTACTGTTGAAAAACTGTTTACAACACTGTCGCTCTGAAAGTAGTCTCTCTAATCATCTCCTTATTGGGCAGCTTACTTCAATAGTAGAAAAGGACCAGTTGTGGGTAGCTCTTTATCACTAGCTAAACTTGGCCACTTTGCATCAGGTCAGGCAAGAGCGTGTTGCTTAAGATAGCAGCAGTTAGATAAACAAGTCTGACAACTTTGATAGTTACAACAACTTTGGAGACAACCATGAATTTCAATTTTCAAAGCGTTAAAAAAGTTACGAAAAATCTTAGTCTGGCCGCACTTCTTGTCGTCTTTGGTTCAGCTGCGCTGCGCGCTCAAGAGCCTAATGCTGGCAGTACTACGTCCTCATCAGATGAGTGTGAGATTGTCTTTGGCACAGACGAGTTTAAGGGAATCGAACTCACCGCAGCACAGTCTAGTGCTATTGACCAAGTTTCTGAACAATGGGTGGAGCAGACCGAGAACGTTATGACGCCAGAGCAAATTAGCGCGCAAGACGCTGTTATTGAAGAATACGAGGCAGCCTACCTCGCTATTCTTACACCAGAACAGCAAGCGCAGGAAGAGGCTGGAACGTTAGACTACGACACGCTTTCTTCTGAACAAGAAGCTGCCATTGACGCGCTAGACGCTCAATATTTTGAAAATACGGTAGATTGGGAGCTCTCTACTGAGCAAATTGCTCAGATAGAACAGTCCGAAGAAGCGTATGACGCTGCTGTTCTAGAAGTTCTTACACCCGAGCAAAGAGAGCAATATGCGCAAAATAAGCTCTATCTCGTATTCCCTGAACTGATGGGAGTAACTATTTCTCAGGAACAGCGGCAGCAGTTTACGCAGCTCGGTGAGCAGGTGGAGCAAAAGGTTGAAGCACAGCTGGCACAAGGTCTATTTGGAGGAGACATGGATGATAGCGAGCTATCCCAATTGGAAGAACAATACAAAGGACAAGTGCTAAGCCTACTTGACGACGAACAAAAGCAACAAGTCGAAGAAAACTGGGAGAAGCAGAATAGTTTAGAAGACCAATGCTGGAATGACTAGATGGACGAGAGCGTAGAATAGGGCTAGCTTGACCAAGCCTCTACAGCAAAGCTAATGGTTAACGCCTAGATTTTCTGTAGAGGTGTAACAAAGCTAAGCGTTATAGAACGTCGTCGTGATACTAGGTCGCTAAAAGCTTAGTGCAGATGGCTATCGCTTTGCTGTAGAGGCTGAGATTTATCAGAGGCTGAGATTTATCAGAGGCTGAGACTTATCGGATTAATTTTATTAATCATTGTGAAAATAAACTCACTTTTCGGTGCTATATCATGTCCAATCCATTTATTCAACTTGCTCATCGAGGGAAAAATCAATGGTGGCGCTACCTAATTGGCGCGCTGTTGGTACTCTTTTTCTTTCAGTTTGTTGGTGCTATTGCCAGATACCTGATCGCTGCTGTTGTTCTTGTGCTCTACTCGCTCGGTGGTGGAGATCTGGCAGCGGCGATACCCGATATCAATCAGATTGAGCTAGGCGGTCAGGTTGTAGACGGCGTTTCGCCAATAGTGACGTACATTTTTCTAAACTCGGTCTTTCCGTTTTTTTTGCTAGGGATCTATTTAGCCCTTAAGTTTCTTCATGGGCGATCGCTCTTCACCCTCATTACCCCGACCAAACGCATCAACTGGAAACGGATAGCGCAGGGCTTTATGGTCCACACTATCCTCTTAGTCATCCTATTTTTCGTTAGCTACCTGCGCAGCCCAGAAGACTTCGCCCTCACCTTTGAGCCCGGGGCATTCCTGGCCTTCTTGATACCCGTATTGCTCTTCACGCCCTTGCAAACTGCTACCGAAGAACTCTTTTTTCAAGGTTACTTGCTTCAAGGTATCGGCAGTCATCTGGGAAAATGGCCAGCTATCATTCTGCCTTCTTTACTCTTTACCCTTTTGCATGCTTCTAACCCAGAAGTCCTCACTCAGGACAGCTGGCAGAGTACCGCTAGTATAGTGCTCTACTACTTCATCGTAAATGCCTTTTCAGCTTGGATCACGATTAAGGATAAAAGCCTGGAGCTGGCCTTGGGCATTCACGCCGCTAACAACATGACCTTGTTTTTGTTAGTGACCAGAAGCAATTCGGTTGTGCCTACTCCCGCTCTGTTCACCACCACTGCACTTGAGGCAGATTTTAGTCTGCTGTTGATGACTGCCTTGTCGCTATGGGCTTTTAGCTTCATCATTTTTAGAGTCTTTAAACACCCTACTCTAGAAGCTGAGACTACCTAACCTCTTCCGCATCTCTTCTGCGTATTTCCCCACGCTGCCGAATCCCAATTCAGCTATGTTCCTACTCAAAAGCAAAAGAAATAAAGGGATGGTTCACTGGTGGGTAACACTTTAGGGCGTTCAGATCGTCTCAATGCGTACCGTTAGTTTTTACAGCGTCTCTGACAACGAAGTCAATATTTTGCGTGTAGTCAGTGGATATCGTGATTTGCAGGATATTTTTTCAGAATGGAGCCAACGGTCTTGCGCTGACGCTGGAATGGCATAAGAAAAGTCTGCAAAAAAATTATGCAGCGCTGAGTGGTGAAACGAGACCACGCTTAAAGGCTACTTTGAAGGCTTTGGCTTTACGACGCAACCCACGGCGATAAAGCTTCATTAAGAATTGAAGTTCTTGACTATCTGCTGGGGTGAGTTCGTCTTCGCGTTGCTTCTCAAGCAGGGTCTCGAGCATTTCTTGCTGTGGCTCGTCGAGCTGCATATTACATCAGGGCGAGGAGCTGACTGTCGGGCAGAGTTTCTACAGGGTGTTCGGTAAAGCTATGGGTGAGCCACTCCAAAAGGATGTCCTCAAGGCGTTTCTGGTTCTGGCTAGCTAGCTTCTGAGCCTGCTGGACAATGCTATCTGGGATATCAAGGCTGATAGATTGAACCATAAAAATTAGACGAACGCTTGGCTTTTATTTTAGCGAAAGCTGGGGATGTCCTGAGAACTCGTCTCGTTTGTGCGATCCTCCTTTGGAGGGGCTCATGCGATCGCCTCTACACCATATCCACCAATCATTTTGCGACAGCAAAGATATCGAGAATGTAGAGTATCTGAGTAGCTTAGACTTTTCACCTTTGTTTTTGGGGTACAGATTGGGGTACAGCCTAAATTTCAAAAAATAAAAAACTTCAAAACAGCTGATATAGTTGGGCTTGAGCAACACAGAACAACTGATTTGAAATCAGCCGGTCGTCCGTATTTCCTGTGGAAACGCTACGCGTTGGCTTTGCCACGCCTTTGGCGTTACGAGTTGGCTCACCAGCTTCCTAATTAAATCAATGGTTTTCCAATATCTGCAAGGTTTTCAGGCTTTGAAGATATTGTTTTTTGAGTATTCAGAGAATCTGTTGGGCATTTTTGAACGCTTTTGAGAACCCAAACGTTATTCGGTTTTGCTTTGGGGCTTATGACCATTGATAGTCACTGAAGTGCCATCGAAGTCGAAGTCAACATTGGCTTGACCTCTTGAAGGTCTTCTGAAGGTTTTGGTCTTAGTGGTGAAGATGCCTTTGGGTCCAATGATGGCAAGATCGATATTGAATCTGTGGCCGATGACATCGTGAAAGACGAGATCGTAAATAATCTTCTCTCTGGCCCAGAGAGAGATTCCTTGAATGAGATTTTACCTTTATCGTTTGGGAAATCCTCAGTTTTGATGGTTTTAACATCTACTCTCCAAGCCTTGAAGCGCCGGGAGTTGGCCTAGTGTTAGCGATTGACTT
This sequence comes from Cyanobacteria bacterium J06634_5, assembly GCA_039820525.1. Lineage (GTDB taxonomy): Bacteria > Cyanobacteriota > Cyanobacteriia > Phormidesmidales > Phormidesmidaceae > Phormidesmis. Next base: position 57,816 of record JBCBPY010000033.1, on the reverse strand, counting down.
TGTTAAAGACGTGCTTAAGCTGCTCAGACTGCAAACATGCATACAAAAGAGAGACTCTAAATGGTAGAAAGCACAGAAACACCACCAAAAAGTCTAGGCGAGGCATGGCCAACGTACTGTCGTTTGATAAACCGTTTTGGCGGATTACAGCGGTCACTATTCTTACTGGCGTGCCAGCTGTTAGGACCTGTTGACAGCTACAGGTTTTGTTAAGCAATCGGATTGGCAGCAGGGCTACGCTGTTGTCGATCTGAGTCATCTTTCACGCACTAGCAAAAGCATACTGATGAAGCGTGATCCAGCCCATTCAAACCTGCCTGATTAAGCCCGATTAAGCCTAGGCGAGAAGGCTCTGATCAAGTCATGAAAAACAGAGCAAAAAATGTGTTGATCAGCCTGTCAAATCCATTTAAATGTTGGATAATAGAGATAGAAAATAACGGTTAAAACTGAGGGTTTGTGGGCACGCATTTTGCTCGCAGAGGGTATTGATAACGGCATGATTCAGACCACACTATTTCCACATACGTTTAGGCAACTATTTGCACTTTCTAATGACGATATTGCCAATGTGTTTGAGCAGGTTGCAGACCTGCTGGATGCGCAAGGGAATGACTACTATCGTATCCGCGCCTATCGAAAAGGCGCGGAGGCTATCCGCCAGCAAAACCAGCCCGTTGTAGATTTGTTTGAGGCTAAGGGCACCGCAGGACTAGAGGCAATTCCTTACATTGGCCGCCGGCTGGCTCGAGCGATTGAAGAACTGGCGCATACGGGAGATTTATCGTTGTTGGTACGTCTCTCGATTGATGTTTCTCCTGAAGATCTTTTTACCAGAGTGCCAGGGATTGGTCAGGTTCTAGCCCGTAGACTGTATCGAGGATTGGGTATTCACACCTTAGATGAGCTGGCGCAAGCTTCCCAGGACGATACGCTGAGGCAGGTTCCTGGCTTTGGCCATGAGCGTATTGAACGGGTGCGCAGCGCAGTAGATACGATGCTGGCTGAAATGCCTGTGCAGGCTAAGAAGCGACCCAACTTAACTCAGTCTGCACCGCGCCAGCCTGTTCAGAAGCAGCCTGTCAAGAACCGGCCTGTTCAAAGTGGTGAGCGGCCTTCTCCTGTGGCTCCTCTAGGAAGGCTAGGTGATTCTCCCAATCGCTGGAGTGCTGCCCCTACACTAGGCCATGATGCTGTAGAGTCTCCTTCGCTGGATTTATTGCTAGAAGTTGATCGGCAATATCGATATTTGGCACAGGCCGGCCAGCTGAGAATGATTACGCCGCGCCGATTCAATCCTGAAGGTCGGCAGTGGTTACCAGTGATGACCTTGAAGAAAGAGGGCTGGTCTTTTAACGTGCTGTTTTCTAACACGGCTCGGGCCCATGAACTCGGGAAAACCGATGATTGGGTGGTGATTCACTATGCTTATGAAGATGAGCAGAAAAAGGGCCAGGGTAAAGGCCAGAGCACAGGCCAAGGCAAGGGGCAGTGTACCGTGGTGACCGAAACACGTGGGGTTAGGCGCGGGCAAAGAGTCGTGAGAGGGCTGGCGATCGCGCAGGCCAGCTAAAGCAGTAGACCTTAGTTCGCGGCAAGTTCCAATGCTGAAACCCATCGGCAAAAAACGATAGTGTCATCTTGTCTTGGACAACGATGGTGATAAACGGCGATAAGCAAAAAGGCCTTCTCCCGAAATAAATGGAGAGAAGACCTTTGAAGACGATATGCGGTGCATAGCCCTTTAGTGAACCTGGCTCAACCGAGGTATTTCTCGGTTACCGCACCGGTTCTGGCACGGGCTCAGGCACCGTTTGAGGGCTTTGCGCCCTGAGCCTTTCAGCATCTAGCGCAACCCGTTCTTGGTTGAGACCTTTGTAAAGGCTAAAGCACATCACCAGCAATACACAGGCAAAGGGCAATCCGACTGCGATCGCAGCAGATTGCAGTGCGTCCAGTCCACCCGAGAGCAGCAGCACGGCAGCAACCACACCTTCCATCACAGCCCAAAAGATTCTTTGTGGTACTGGAGAATCTAGCTTGCCACCCGAGGTGAGATTATCGACCACAAGTGAGCCTGAGTCAGAAGACGTCACAAAAAAGACCACCACTAACACAATCGCGATAAACGACGTCAGCTGTGTGAGGGGAAAGTTTTGTAGCATGACAAACAAAGCCGTGGCGACGTTTTCATTCACAGCCTCTGCAAGGTTACCGATGTTGTTTAGCTCCAAATACATCGCTGAACCGCCAAATACTGACATCCACAAGAAGGACACCATAGAAGGGAGGAGCAGAACTCCAAGAACAAATTCTCGAATGGTGCGGCCTTTGGAAATGCGAGCGATAAACGTGCCGACAAAAGGTGACCAGGAAATCCACCAGGCCCAATAGAAGACCGTCCAGCTGTTCTGCCACTGGGTGTTTTCAAAGGTTTCTGTCCAAAAGCTGAGCTGTGGCAGGCTAGACGCGTAGTAGCCAAGCGTCTCCAAAAAGCCCCCTAAAATAAACAGGGTTGGCCCCACCGCTAGGACAAACACCATCAAGGCGGCAGCTAGGTAAATGTTGAGCTCGCTCAATATTTTGACGCCCGCGCCAATGCCCGAGACCACTGAGGCCGTGGCAAAACCGGTAATGATGAAGATCAGCCCCACCTGCATGGCCGTGGTGTCGGGTGTGCCAAAGAGAAAATTTAGCCCGGCTGAAATTTGACCGACGCCCAAGCCCAAAGACGCAGCGAGGCCAAAGAGCGTCGCCCAAACGGCCAAAATATCAATCGCGTTACCGGCCCAGCCGTAGATGCGATCGCCCAACACCGGATAGAACACTGAGCGAACCGTGAGCGGCAAGCCCCAGTTGAAGGCAAAAAACGCCAGCGCTAGACCCACCGAAGCATAAATGCCCCAGGCATGAAGCCCCCAGTGAAAAAAGGTAATGCCCATAGCCTGCTGCGCGGCGGTGGCGGTCTCAGCCGTTACGCCATTGAGTGGCGGTGCGAGGAAGTGAAAGACCGGTTCACCAACGCTCCAGAACATCAGGCCGATGCCCATGCCTGCGCTAAACAGCATGGCTAACCAGGCAAACGTTGAAAACTCAGGGCGAGCATGACGTCCACCGAGGCGGATTTTGCCTAACCGGCTAAAGGCCAAAAACACCATTGTGCCCAGCAGAACATTGACCGCAATGATCAAAAACCAGCCCATGACGTTAGAGACAAACGCCTGAATGTTGGTTAAAACCTGGGAGGTTTGTTCTTGAAACAACAGCGTAATAGCAATGAAAAGAAGGATGAGGACCCCAGAGGTGAAAAATACCTCTGGATGGATATCGAAGCCCATTTTGGTGAAATTTCGATCTCCGGGCGTTCGATTGATCACAGGTGCCCCAACCGAACGATTTCCGTTAGAGTTCATGAAACACAGAAAAGGTAGACAACATTTCTAAACAAGAGATTTTTATACTCAAAACATTTTTATACCGAGTACATATACTCCCACGGTGTTGTCTTGGTTGCGGCTACCGCAGTCATCTCTTAACGCAGCCAAAAAGCGTTGTTTAGACAAGCGATCTTCATAAAAAGATAGAAACAACTTGAGTCGCGTCTGTGCAAAAGGCTGTGATCAGGGTGCTGAAGGGGAAAGCGCGACCGGTGACTGAGGCGGCTGAAGAAAATTGAGCATGAGCCCGTCGCAGCAAAAAATTGCATAGAGAGTCTACGCGTTCCCTCTGTCCGGGGCTGGTCGCCGTCATGACCAGACGCTTTAGCTATCGAACAGAGCTTTTAGAGTTATTTGCACCGGCCAAAAATCGATTGTTCTCCTACAGCACGATTCGTCGGGTACTGTTGAATTTAGACTACGAAGCTTACAGCCTTTGTCTGGCCAAGTTCTTTGAAATATTAACTCGGTAGAAACTGGCCATGGTCGGGTGGAGCGACGTACCGTCAGCCTGGCTTTGTCAATATGGCTCAAGCTCAACGCAAAGCCGGATATGGGCTCAACTTGATTAAATCTCTCTTTAGAATGAAATAGCCTTGGAGGGAGAAGGCGATCGCACCCGCAGCGCCAGGCCCCTACCGCCAGAACTGAGCAACGCCAGTAGCCCTGACCTGACCCATCCTTATTACTGGTCAGGTTTTACCCTAATTGGTAGTCCTTGGTAGTGGGATGATGTGAAATGGCACCCAACCCTCTATTTCAGACTGATTAGTTTACTGACGTATCGGCAGAGTGAACCAAAAGGTTGCGCCGCCGATTGGGCTGTTTTCTTCGTTATGTCCTTGGCTATTTTCTTTGGGGGCCTCAATGCCAATATTACCGCCGTGGGCATTGATGATTTGCCGACAGATGTAGAGGCCAACGCCATCCCCTAGGATTTTGCGATCGGTTTGGCCGCGTGCGTAAATCTTGAACAGATCTTGAGTGTCTGCGGTGTGGATGCCGATGCCGTTGTCTGCGACACTGCAGCGAATGATCGTGTGATTTTCTACAGCTGCGCTAATCGTAATGTCAACCCCGTTGGGATTGTATTTCAGGGCGTTGTTGATCAAGTTTTCAAAGACTCTTCTGAGCTGGCTGGGGTCTGCCTGGATACAGGGCAGTGTGAGGGGAATGTGGGTGGCTAACGTAAATTTTTGGGTCGCGCTGGTGGCCTGAAACTTGGCGGTGTAGGTGTTTGCTAATTCTGTGGTGAGGGTTTGGAGTTCGAGGGGTTGAGTGTGTAATACGGTGCGCCAAATTTCGGCAGAGCGCACTTCTACTAGAGAGTTCATGAGGTTAAGCTGGCGATCGCAGCTTTTTTGAATCAGGGTGAGTGCGGTGGGTTCTATGGTTACCGGGCCTTCTGTTATTGGGCTTTCTACTATTGGGCTACTCGACTGGCGGGTGTTAGCGGCCTGCCGCAAAACGCCTTGGACCACCATAGAAACCCCCATCACTAAGTTACGCAAGTCGTGATTGATGGTGTGGTTATAGGTTTGGAGGGCGTCTTGAGCAGTTTGGCGCTCGTGCATTTCGGTTTGCAGAGACTGGGTGCGTGCTTGCACAGCTGTTTGCAGGTCTTGTTCTCTTTGACCTAGGACACTCACCATGTACTCAAAGGCCCGAGCGAGCTGGCCGGGCTCGTCTTGTCTGCGGGTGAGGATGGCAAGATTGGAGGTGGTTAGGGTAGCAGGCGGGTGGCTAGAAAAACTGCTAATTTGTTTGGCACTGTGGGTGAGGATGGCTAAAGGTCGAAGGACCGTGCGCCATAACAACAGATTAATAACGACAAAAAAGGCGGCAAAAATACTTAGGAAAATTTTGCTCACTGTCCATAGATTGTCTCGACTTCTGGCGAAAATAGTGTCGGCAGGAACATAGACCATTTGGGTGGCGACAAGCTCGTTAAGCTGCCAGCCAAAGCCATGCTCACTGCCGTACATGCTAATGAGGGAAGCAGGAGCCTGACTAGGGTCACCGTGGCAGGCCAAACAGCTCGCATCGTTCATAAATAACGGTCTGGCGAGATAAAAAAGCTTTTTCCCGTTGCGTGTGCGATACCCTGAGAGGACTCGTCCTTCAGGAGAGGCCAGGGTCTTGAATTGATTGAACACCTGGGATTCAAACCCATCGACAAGGTCGTCTGGATTGGTCGGGTTGAGTGCGGCTTCTTTATAGGAAAAATCTTGGAAGGCCGGGTCTTGTTCTCGGAAGGCGGAGAAGATGGAGCGGGCGGCGAAATTGGGGATGGCTTCTGGCCTAAAGTTTCCAAGCCCTTGGGGGTTATTTTCTGCTAGTGCAGGTTGAATTCTCTTTTGGGTATAGTCACGGGTGGCTTGGAGGGTGGAGATTAAAATTTCTGCGCGTTCTTTGACCGCTTGTTCGGCTTGCCGGTTGAGGTGCCGGGAGAAGGTAAATACGGTGAGGGCGCTGCCGAGGAGAAACACCATCACCAGCAGCAGGCTGAATTTGGTACTGAGTTTTGAGGAGAGCATGTTACGTCTGGGCGGTATTGGCCCAAATGGCAAGCTGGGTGCGATCGCGTAATTCCACCCGTTTGAGCAAATTGCTCACGTGGTTTTTAACCGTTTTTTCAGCAATGTGCAAAATCTGAGCAATTTCTCGATTGCTAGCACCTTCTGAAATGAGCCTGAGAACGTCCTGTTCTCGGGGGGTAATACCCTTACTACTGGCCGTTGCTAAAGAGAGTGGTTTTTCGCTGTGAACAGCAGCACCGTTAAGCGCCATGGGCTTCGCCGTATCTGACTTAAACTGTTCTGTGAGCTTTGGTTCTGTGAGCTTTGGTTCTGTGAGCTTTGGTTCAGTAAGCTTTTGGGCCATGCTAGGGCTGAGCTGTAAATAGCCCTTGTGGGCTGCTTGAATCAGGAGTACAAAGTCTTCAGGGGGCGTATTTTTTAATAAATAGCCAGCGGCCCCTTCCTGCATCGCTGCCACAAGATAATCGTCCTCTGCGTGAGTGGTGAGGACAATTATCTTTGTTTGAGGCCGAGTCTGAGCAATCTCACGCGTCGCGCGAATGCCATCCATGACGGGCATACTGATGTCCATTAAAACAACGTCGGGGGCGAGTGCGTTAGCCTGGTTAATGGCCTCAAGGCCATCTTGCGCCTCGCCGACAACGTCTATCGCCGTTTCAGCTTTGAGCATGGCATTAAGGCCATAGCGAACGATATCTTCATCATCCACGAGCAATACTCGAATTGGACTTGGTTGTTCCACCATTGGTTTACCCCTTACTCAGTCGTTGCAGCCAGCTATTACAGCAGTGTTGTTAGCGTCCTGATTTTCTATTTTCTATCGTTAGAATACAATTTTGTTGTTTTTGTTACATGAGAATTCGCTAAGAAAGTTCTGTGAACGCAATCATTTTGCCTTTTAAAAACCCTATGATGCCGAGTGACTTCTCTCGCTTGTAAGGCACTAGGACTTTAGACCTACTCGTATAATCAGGACCTTAGCCTCAAGCATTCCAGGCATTACAGCTCCTATGGTTTTAGAGAAGTGCATCGTTCAATTTTAGCGCTGGTGGATGTTTGTTCAATCCATTCCTCAACGCTAATTGATAACCTGAATTCTCTCTAAGAGAAACACATTGTCGATGAATTGAAGACAATGCAACATACGCCTGATGACCTGATGACCTGACGACCTGACGACTTAGTCACTCAAGCGAACTATTAGCAACAACTTTGTATAGACCTTCTTACACCACTAAAAACCATGGATGAACTAGAGACGCTAACCATCGCTGAGAATGGCCAGACTAACGATACTGTGACTGGGAGTCCTGGTACTACTGACACAGCCGATTTCTCTGATATTGATGTGCCTGTTGTTGTTACGCTGGATGCCGATGGGAATGGCACCGCAGTCCGTGAGACAGGATTTTCACTGAACTTTGAAAATGTTGCCGTTGAGTCACTTAATCCAGAAGCGATCGCCGATGACACCGCCTTCTTAGCTGAAGCACTGGCCGGTAACTTTTACTTCAACGTCCACACCAACGATTTCAACGGCGGCGAAATTCGTGGGCAGCTCAGCACCATTGACGATCAACGCGATTCTGATGGGACAGGCACTATTGTTCTTTCTGGCCCCTTGGATGCTGCCCAAGAGCCCGGCCCAACCTCAGACTCCGCAGCCACAGGTACAGGCAGGGTGACGCTGGTGGTGGGTGCAGATGGTGAAATTACTTACAGCCTTGATCTAGACATAACGGGTTTAGCAACCTCCGACCTATTGCCGGTTGCAGGCGTTAGCTCTATTCACCTACACAATGCACCTGCCGGTGAAAATGGCCCTGTGATCTTGGATGTTATTCAGGATGCGGGCGGCGATATTAACGGCATCGTAGAGAATGGCCCTGGGGATGGCAATGTCTTCAATGAAGTCGTAGAAAACTTGACGCTCACGTCCATTGAGAATGTGAATGGTTCCAATGATGGCGATACCCTTACCTTTAACGGCGCAGCTGCCAATGTGATTAATGGTAATGACGGTGACGATACGATTGCCGGTGGCGGCGGGACCGATACAATTAACGGGGGCGAGGGTAGCGATACCAACAGCTTCGTGAACATCAACGCTAACGCTGCCGATGCAACCATTGCAGGGGTGACGGTGACGTTAAATGCCGATGGTACTGGCTCCGCTAGCTATATTGCTGGCGGTGTGGATGGCAACCCTGTCATTAATGAAACCTTCACTGGCATTGAAAATATTACGGGCAGCAATAACAACGACATCATTACGGCAACCGGTGCGGCTGCCAACGTGATCAATGGTGGACTCGGTGACGACACGATTGCTGGCGGTGGCGGGACCGATACCCTGGATGGCGGTGATGGGATTGACACCAACAGCTTCCAAGGCATTGGCGCAGAAGTGATTGCCGACTTAGGTTCGGGCAGCGCTTCCTATCAGCCCAACCCCACCACCACGGTTTTTGAAAACTTCCAAAACTTTGAGAATTTGCTAGGGTCTGATAACAATGACCAGCTCTTTGGTGATGGTAATGCCAACGTTTTGAGTGGTGCTGCTGGCAATGATCTGTTGGCGGGTCGCGGCGGCGATGACACCTTAAATGGTGATGATGGTAACGATGTTCTACGCGGTGGCGGTGGCGATGACATCTTAGATGGTGGCGAAGGCATTGATACGGCTGATTTTAGCGACATTGGCCCAGATGTAATTGTTGATCTATCGGCTGGCACCGCTGATTATGTGGCCAACGGTAACAATATTCAAGACACCCTCTCAAGCATCGAAAATATTGTTGGTTCAAGCAGCGATGACATCTTGACCGGTGACGAGAACAACAACGAAATCAACGGTGGCGCTGGCGCAGATACCCTCAATGGCGGAGCTGGCGATGACATCCTGCGGGGCGATGCCGTTGGTGATGGGGAGGCCGTTGTTGTCTCCGTCACCAATGGCTTGCCAGAAGGCGGTACATTTTTGACACCAGCTTGGTTTGGTTTTCACGATGGTGCCAACTTTGACCTCTTCACTGCTGGAGAAGCCGCTAGCCAAGGCCTAGAACGGCTAGCTGAAGATGGCTCGATTGAAGGCATCGCCGCTGAATTCAATGCCCAGGTGAATGGCGGCGGTGTTGATGCCACGATTATTGGTGGCGGGGGCGTGCCGGGACCCATCGACCCAGGAGAAACGGCGAGCTTTACTCTCAATGTCAATCCCAATCAGGTTGGCCAAGGGTTCTTCACCTGGGCCACCATGATCATTCCTTCCAATGATGCGTTTTTGGCCGTCCCGGATAATGCCCTAGCCGATCCCATCTTTGATGCGAACGGCAACTTTCAAGCGTTGACGATTCAGCGCTTTGGGTCTGATGTCCTAGATGCTGGCACTGAAGTCAATACTGAAGTAGGTGCGGCTTTCTTGAATCAAACGGCCCGCGATCAGGGGACGGCAGAGGGGGGTGTTGTGGGTGCACACCCTGGCTTCAATGGGTCAGTAGGTAATCCTGATGCGACGCCTGTCAACATTCTGGGCGGTGAGACAGCACCGGGCGCAGTGATTGATCCGAGCATTGGTGACTTTACTGCCGATCTGGAGCGGCTGTTGCTACAGATTGAGATTCAGCGCCTAGAAGGCGGCAACGATGTCTTGAATGGCGGTGATGGAAATGATGTTTTAGAGGGTGGCTTGGGTTCAGACACGCTTACAGGCGGTGAGGGCCAAGATGTCTTTGCCTTCGCTGGCGATCCCTTTGATGGCGAGGATGTCTCGGCAGACGGGCGTCAAGTTATTCAGAATGAAGACGACATCATCGACTTCGAGTTTGCCAATGATCGTTACCGTCTGAATTCCACGAACTTCAACATTACAGGAGATGAGGTGAACTTCCTCTCCCTGGATGCTAATGCTGCGGGTGCGAGTATCTCGGATGATGCCAATGTGATTGTGTTGCAAAATGCCAACAATGGTGATCCCAACACGCCGTTCAATGCTGGAGCTGCTGCCAACCAGATTGCGGCGCTTACCGACGTGAGTCGTGCCGGTTTCTTTGTCTACTTCAACACGACTTTAGAGGTTAACCGTTTGGTTTACTCCTCGGATTTGAGTGATGCTAATGCTGACTTGAATGTGCTTTCTCGTCAGTCCGATTTGACCGGGGATGCGGCGATCGCTGCGCTGTCGAACTTTACGGCTGATAACTTCGAGTTTGAAGCTGTTGAAGTTGCCGATCCGGGTGCGCCGGGTGATGGCGATATTGGTGACAGTAATCTTGGCTTGCCTGGCAATGACCTAGTGGAGATAGACTTCGATGGCGATGCCAATGCGATTCAATTCACTATCGACGCCCTCAATAGTCCGGGCGTGAGCGAGCTGCAATTGTTTAGAACAGATGCAGCTGGTGCGGTGATTGGCGAAGGGCCAGTTAACTCATTCTCCTTGCTCGCTCCCGATAGCCAACTGGCTGGTTTCTCTCCGCAATTCACGGTTGATGAATTCTTAGATGGCGAATTTCTCCAAGCTGCGCTGGTAGGGCCTGATGGGTCAACTACTTTCTCGACCCCAACGGCCCTTAGCGGCACCCAAGTCGCCCTGGACTTCGGAAACAACACTATCTTGAACTTGGAAATCGGGGCCTTTGATGTCGGTGTTGGTACTAGCGCGCTAGAAGTCAATGCTGCTGGCGATGAAGTGATCAACTTGAGTAATGAAACGGGATCGCTGACTGCGAGCTTCTCTGTTTTCCGAGAGGCTGCTTTCGACAACACAGTTGGTTTCTATCAATCGTTGGATGAGAATGGTGCCGTCAGTGACCCGCTTACAGGCAGCATTCTTTTGCCCGGAGATACCGGCTACCAAGCAGCGGCGTTGGCCAATCAAATCGATGTGACGCTCTCTGGTCAAAATGGCCAAGAGGTGACAGGGACTGCAACCTTGGAAGCTGGTGGCTTCCTCGGTACGTTCCTGACCGTTGACACGACAGACGCTAACAGTGACGTCTTCTTCTCCTTTGGTGCCGCCAATGGTGGGAACGACCATGTCAGGGCGCTAGGCGACAATACCTTTGGCTTCGAGGATATTGCTGGTCTAGGGGATGCTGACTTTAACGATGTTGTTGTTAAATTTTCATTAGTTTAGGATGATTGCATTAGGGAACAGCACATAAATAATGTACCGCTAGCCCTCACCCTAACTCCCTCTCCCAAGGGATGAGGGCTCGGTAAGCAGACGCTCACCGGCACATTATTTGAACGCATGTTCCTTAGGGAATGCCCTAGTGTTTGAAATCATAAACAATGAAACACTCAAGCGGCAGAATGCCTTTCAGAGAGTGACTGAGGACAGTGATCCAACTTGACGGAAACAGTGCCCTATTCGCCAAACAGTAGATATTGTTGTTTCATGGGATATTTTTTATGTATTTCGGTCAATCTTTTTTGAGACGGTTTTCTTGGCTCGTTTTTTCAGCGACACTGGTTGCTGTGATGGTTTGGGGCAGTGCGGCTGCACGGACGGGCGCGGCGGTTCAGTGGAGGGCGGCTGCGGGTGTGGCTGTTGCCCAGGTTTCTCCTGAGGATGTGTCTGGGCGGGACGTGTTTGGGGCGGAGGTGTCTGAGGTGTTTTTGGGAACTCAGGCTGAGTCTGGTGAGTTTGTGCTGCCGCCTTTGGCCTATGGCTACGATGCGCTAGCACCCTATGTTGATGAGCAAACGATGCGATTGCACCACGATAAGCACCATGCGGGATATGTCAAAAACTTGAATGGTGCGATCACTGACTACCCCGAACTTAAGGGACAATCTTTAGCGTCTTTGTTGCTCAACCTAGAGGCTGTGCCAGAGGCGATTCGAGGGACGGTGAGAAATAACGGCGGCGGTCATGCTAATCACAGTATGTTTTGGGAGACTATGAAACCTAGTGGGACGGCCAATGGTCAGGCTGTGCCCAACGGCGTTGTGGCGCAAGCTATTACCGAGTCTTTTGGTGATTTTTCAACCTTTCAAGAGGCTTTTAACACGGCTGGTAAGCAGCGATTTGGCAGTGGCTGGGCGTGGCTGGTTATGACTGCGGATGGGAAACTTGCGGTGATGTCCACGGCCAATCAAGATAATCCGCTGAGCAGCGGCCTTTATCCACTGATGGGTAACGATGTGTGGGAGCACGCTTACTACCTGACTTATCAAAACCGTCGCGGCGATTATTTGGACGCTTGGTGGAACCTCATTGACTGGGATGTCATCAATCGTCGTTATGAGCAGGCGCTGGCAGTGTTAGATAAAACGGCACTGTAGCCTTTGTCATTTGGCTGAGTTACAGATTTTCGGCTGAGAACCTTATAAAACAACGGGCCAAATGACTAGCCTGTACCGTTCGCGTTGCGTCGCCTTGGGCGTTATGCATCCGGTACAGGCTATATAGCTTTGGTCACTTGGCTGAGGTTATGGTGCATCGGCTAAAAGCTTTATGTAGCAGCGGTGAGACCCCGCGTCGCTTTGCGGCGCTAGCGGTAGGATCCTGCGTCGCATCGCGGCGCTAAGGAACGCCTACCAAGACAGGGAATACTCACCAAGACAACAGGCCAAGTGACTCGCGGTCCCCATTCACGATCTTAATTTGTGAAAACTAGCGTAAATTCAACGCGAAACCATTTTCGCGTATGAGGAGCTTTTTAGCTAAACTGTTCTAATTTCAAGACTGTTCTAATTTCAAGACTGTTCTAATTGTAAGACTGTTCTAATTGTAAGACTGTTCTACCGAACTGAATCTACCGAACTGAATCTATCAAACTGTTCTACCAAACTGATCTCCAAATTGATCTATGGGGTAGCGTGTTCTAACAGTCGAGGCTAACTGACTTAAGGTTGTTAACGCTAAGCGGCTAAATAGGGGCGCGTTATGTCATCAGTGCGATCGCATCCCTTTTTACGACTGCTTAAGGGGCCTAAAATAAATGCCTCAGCTTAACGTTTCGTTTCAAAAGCTACGCAGTTTGGATGAGAAAACTTTCCCCTCAAAACCAGTCGTGCACAAAGCGCGGGGTATCGCCCCCTGGGTTTCTCGTCTGCGCGTCTACCCATCCCTTGTCATTGTGGGCTTTAAGGCAGGTGCGTTGCAATACTCTACAGCACTTGCCAAGCCATTTTGTGCTCACAATATCGTAAATCATACCAGTAAAAAAACGGCAGACCGGAGCGTTCTTTTATACTTTTTAAAAAAATTTGATGGCTATAACGTCTTTCAATACCGAGACTTGATTGTGCCTCAAAATCTCAATAGCTCTTTTTCCCTGGCTAGATTGAATTGGGGTAAATTGATCGTAATCCTGAAAGTCTCTTTTTCCTTCGTGTTGCGGGTGTGATGCCTTTTTGTACACCTTTTTAGGAGACTTCTTTCATGCAATCAATCCTCAATGGCATTGATCAAATAATTTTTCACTTTGACGGTAACAACAACGACCCTGACGATATTGCTGCATTGCCGATGGCAGCGGCCATTGCTAAGTCAGCTGGATTACAAGGTAAAACCACCTTCTTTTATGGCAATAACCTGAGCGAGCCTAACAACTCTCGTATGGTACAGTCCATGCGAGAAAGCGCAGCTTTTGCTGAAAAGCTGGGTATTGATACTCACAGCTACCAAGATGGCATTGAGAAAACCACCGGTGAACTGGTGAAAATTCTTAACTCTGGCCAAAAAGTACTGGCGATTGAAGGTGGCCCGATGGAGGCGATCTACCGTGCGTTAGAACGCACCAGCCCAGCCAATAGAGAGAATTTGACGCTGCTTTCTCATTCTAGCTGGAATGAAAATAGAGCCGTTGGCAGCCGTCCCGGTGGCGGTAAGCCTAGAACCTGGAGTGATATTCGTGCCGACTTTTCAGAGGTCACCCAAATTGATATCCAAGACCAAAACGGCCCCGCCAATAAAGGCTTTAGGAATTCAGCTTGGCGCTGGCTAGATGACACCGACAATCCGGTGCTCAAAGAAGCGCGTCAAAAAATGCGCAATGCCGGAGGCAGCGTTGCAGACGATCCGTCCGATTCGGGGATGTTGTTCTATGCCATCACCGGCCAGCAAGATGCTGATCCAGGCGATGCCAAGGCGTTCTTTGAGAACAATCCACCGACCTTTGCAAACCAGCCACCCGCACCTTCTCCCACGCCCACGCCCACGCCGAAGGATGATGCTGTCTATCTTGGCGTGAAAGGAGATGTTGTTTTAGAGGCTGAAAATGCTAGCTTACAGGGGAACTGGAAGAACACCAAGGTACAAGGCAAGGCAGCTGTTCTCTACGATGGGCCTAATTCCTTTGGGAAGGTTCCTAGCGGCCAAACGTTGAGCTATACCTTTGAAACTGATGAAGCGGGTCAGTATGGTATTTCGCTGTACTCAGCGCGTGACAAAAGTGCGATGGGTGAGTTTCGCAACGATTTGGGTAACGATGCTTTTATAGCGGTTGAAGAGGTGGCAACCGGTAAAATCATTCAGGCACCTACTAAGCTTTTTACCAGCTTTGGTGCGGCGAATAGCGAACTCCGCTGGGGCAGCACCTTCGATAAAAACGACAAAAAATCCCCGGCCCAAGTCTCGCTAAAGGCGGATACTCAATACCGATTACTCGTCTCGGGTCGCTCTGACGGCTATGTGATTGATCGCATTACGCTCAGCAACGGTGGTTTTTTAAAAGATGCCAATGCACCACTTTCAAAGGTAAAAGGGTCAGCGCCGACGCCCACACCAGCACCGACACCTTCACCGACGCCGACACCCACACCCGGTCCATCACCGACGCCAGGACCATCCGAGTCCTTGGTGACGTTCTCTTTGGTGAATGCTGAAACCGATGAGATTGTAGAGGGCTACGACAATCTAGGTGCCAATAGCACTATAGATTTGAATGGTTTGGATTTAGAGAGCTATAGCTTGGTCGCGCAAGTCGAGTCGGCAGGGACTGGAAAGGTCCAAAGTGTAAAGTTTGAGTCGAGCCTAGGGGATCGTATCGAGAATGTTAAACCCTATGCGTTGTTTGGAGATAGTTCAGGAGACTTTGAGGGACAGGCTGTTAAAGCGGGTGACTATAGCGTAAAAGCGATCGCATACACGGGCAAAGATGGTCAGGGAAGTGCGATCGCCTCCACCGAGCTCAGCTACACCTTCACCGACAGCACAGGCAATCCAACGCCCATACCGGCACCCGCACCGGACCCAACACCGACACCCACGCCGACCCCAACACCGGCACCGGGTGGGGATGATTTTATGACCTTTGCGTTAGTCAATGCTGAGACAGATAAAATCGTTGAAGGCTTTGACCAGTTAACTGCGACCGACATGATTAGCCTCAAGGAATTGGGCTCGAATAAGTACAATCTGATTGCGCAGATAAACCCTGAGAGCCCAGAGGCCAGCGCGGTTAAGAGCGTTAAGTTTGAATCTAGCCTGGGCAATCGCACTGAAAATGTTGTCCCTTACGCCTTATTTGGCGACATCAACGGCGACTTTATGGGCAAGGCCCTCAAGCCTGGAAAGTTTGATGTGAAAGCGACAGCCTACACGAAAGCCGGGGGCGCGGGTAAGGCGATCGCCACTTCCATGGCTGAGTTTACTGTTGCAGCTTCCAATAAGCCCATTGCCGCAATTGCACAGCAAAACGCAACCGCGTTGAGTGATCTTGGCTTAGTCAGCAGTGTAGAGACTGCAGGGCTCACCGCAAAAACAGATCGCAAACGCTCAACAGAAGCCTCTCCAAAACAAGCGATCGCAAGAGAAGTGATCAAAGGCGATGCTAGCGACAATATCTTGATCGGTGTGGCGCTAGGTAGTCAGCAGCCAGGCCAAGGCGAAAGAGATATCTTTGTGGGTAAGCAGGGCGCAGACACCTTTGTGCTGGGTAATGCCGACGGGATATTTTATGACGATGGCAATGCAAACAGCGCTGGAAAGCAGGACTTTGCCCGTATTAGAGACTTCTCTTTAGAGCAGAGAGACGTTATTCAATTACACGGACAGGCGAGCGATTACACCCTAGGTGCAGTGTCTCAAAACAACAGCCCAAACACGGTTGGAATTTTTGCAAACTCGTCAGGTGAAAAAGAGCTGATTGGAATTGTTAAAGGTGGTGGCGCTATAGCGCTCGAAAGTCCGGCATTTCAGTTTGTGTAGTTAAGCGAGCGAGCGCTACAGCACCTGCCGACAGAAACCTGCGGGCAGGTGCCTGTGGATAAAAGCTACTCTGGGTTTTCTGGAGTGTCTTTTTCGCTATTTCCTGAAATAAATACGGGTTGCTGATACCCCTTCGGCTTATCGCCTACCGACGCACCACCATGAACCATGCTTTGCAAGCTGGGCTCAAAGAAGGTATATGGGAAACGGGCTTCTGGCTGACTGACGTCATCCAATCGCTGTTTCAACTCGGCGGGTATCTGAAAGTCCAGAGCGCCCAAATTGTCTTCTAATTGGTACAGCTTGGTGGCCCCGACCAAAACACTCGCGACCCCTGGCCGGTTCACCACCCAGTTCACGGCAATTTGGGCCATGGATCTGCCTGTCTCTTGCGAGACTTTTTCTAGCTCAGCGACAATGGCCCAATTGCGCTCTGTAAACTTGTTGAAAGCTGGATTGTCTCCACCGGCCAGGGTTGCGAGCCGGCCTTCACCCTGTGCGCCAGCTTCCGATGGCTTGTACTTCCCGGAGAGTAAGCCGCTGGCCAAGGGCGACCACACCATGACGCCGCAGCCCAGCGCTTTTGACATCGGGACGTATTCAAATTCAATATTGCGCTCTACTAATGAATACTCCAACTGCACAGTGCTGATGGGTTCTAGGTATCGTTCTTTGGCGAGCGTTTGCGCTTGGCCTACGTACCAAGCGGGCACATCAGAAAGGCCGACATGGCGAACTTTGCCAGCGCTGACCAAATCATCTAGCGTGCGCATCACTTCTTCGGCAGGGGTGACGCTATCCCAGGTGTGGAGGATGTACAGGTCAATGTAGTCGGTACCGAGCCGCTGTAGCGATCCGTCCACCGCGCGCAAGATGTTTTTGCGGCCGTTACCGCCAGCGTTAGGGTTGCCGGGTTCGGCGTTGTAGCTGAACTTGGTGGAGATAACCATGCGATCGCGGCTACCGCTGCTTTTAATGAACGCGCCCAGCATCTTTTCGCTGTTGCCATTGGTATACATATCGGCGGTATCAATAAAGTTACCGCCAGCCTCCAGGTAGGCATCAAAAATGTCGCGGGCGGTAGATTCTGTCGCGCCCCAGCCCCAGTCTTCGCCAAAGGTCATAGTGCCAAGCGCGAGTTGGCTGACTCTTAGCCCTGTGCTACCCAGTGTGAAATAGTCCATAGTGGTTGTCTCATCTGCCAAATTAGCGACTACATTTTAGAGAGGAACTGAATGGGTGCAATAGGACAAAATTGCTATTTTTTTGATGAAAAAGCCAGCCGCTGAGATATCCGTTTACGCCCATCAGTCAGAGGGCCTGCTTTTGGAGCAGTATGCCTATACTGCTGGTTGGGTAGAGCCCATTTTGAAGCACAGCCATGAGGAGTATCAGTTTTCGCTGAGCTTTGACTGCCATGGCGAATACACCTACCGGGGGGAAGTTCACCAAATTCCGGTGGAACGCTTGAGTGTCGTCCATTCTGGCGAGGTCCATGCCCCTAGCGATTGCCCGCATTTGCCTGAGCCTGCTCACTTTGCGATGGCGCATATCCACCCAAAGTGGCTAAGCGCCGTCGCGACTGAGATTGCCGGGAGCCCTAGCGCCAGCCCTTTTTTTGCAACCGTACTGCCTAAAGACACACTGCTCACCCGACTATTTTTGGAGATGTCTGCTGTGGCCACGCGGCAAGGCTCGCAGTTGGAGAAAGATAGTACACTTTGGGATTTTCTCTCTTGCCTGATTGGACGATACGCAGTGTCTCGTCCGCCGGCTAAAGCCTCTAGCTCGAACAAACAAGCTGTCATTGTGGCGCAAGACTATTTGCGATCGCACTACCGTGACGATATCTCTTTGGATCAGCTGGCCACACTGTCGGGCTTGAGTCGCTTTCACTTTTGCCGCCTGTTTCATCAACAGGTTGGGGTGTCGGCCAGCACCTATCAGACGCACTTGCGGCTTGCGCAGGCAAAGCGGTTGCTGGCCAACGGTCGCGAGATTATAGACACTGCGATCGCTACGGGTTTTTATGACCAAAGCCACTTTGGCAAATACTTTAAGCGTCATGTAGGAACAACCCCGGCAAGGTATCTTGGCCAAATAGAAATCTCTTCCTAGAGACGCTTGCAGGTTAACCCTATGCTCTTTTTCAATATGTCGTGCCACCAAATATCAATAACGGCACATCAAAATGGCGTGTCGCCAACACAGTAGAGAAGAACCGTAATGACAGATCGTATTGCCTTGGTCACTGGCGCTAATCGCGGCATTGGCCTAGAAGTTGTTCGTCAGCTGGCTGAGAAAGGAATGACTGTTCTCCTAGGCGCTCGCAGTTTGGGAAAAGGTCGCGTGGCGGCGAGAACTCTGCATGGCCAAACGGTGATGCCCTGTCAGCTGGATGTCACGCAACCTGCTGACATTGAGCAGGTTGCGGCGCAGATATCCCGCGAGTATGGCCGGCTAGATGTGCTGATTAACAATGCGGGCATTCTTTACGATACTTGGCAGACAGCGGCAGCTGCGGACCTTGCCGAAGTGCGCCTGGCCATGGAGACCAACACGCTAGGGCCATGGCAGGTGGTTCAGGGGCTGCTACCGCTAATGAAGAACAGTCAGCATGGCCGCATTGTGAATGTCTCTAGCGGGGCGGGTGCCCTGCACGGCATGACGGGCCGGACACCGGCTTACAGCGTTTCTAAAGCTGCGCTCAATGCACTCACCATCATGCTCTCTCAAAACCTCAAAGCAAACGGGATTCTGGTCAATGCAGTTTGTCCGGGGTGGGTAGCCACCGATATGGGCGGGACGGGCGGACGCCCGATAGAAGAGGGTGCGGCTAGTGTTGTTTGGGCGGCTTTGTTAGCCGATGATGGGCCAAGTGGAGGTTTTTTTCGGGATGGTAAACCGCTTGAGTGGTAGCGCTGAACCGTGATCATAAAGTCTGCAAGCTTTATGGAAACAGCACTTGCAGACTTTATAATTCTATTTTCTCTAACTCTACAAAAAGTCTCTCTGTGCCTGAAAAGATCAGTCCTAATCAAAAGCGTGAGAAACTGATTGTTCTAGAGTTCAATATTTCGTTGATAGATAAGCACTACATCAGAAATCGTTACATCATTGTTCTCTTGGTCGAGCACGCTATGCTCCGTCAGAATAAATTTAATTTCATTCCTTTCTCCTGGGTTAAATTTACCGCCATTGATTAATTCGTGATAGGACCTGAAAGCATTATGTTTTGATAAATTGGCGTCAAGCTGAATATACGTTGTATCTGTAAAATCTTGATTCACCCATATTTGCAAGTCACTAGGCTTGTTAACGCCTATTTTAAATTGCAGTATTGGTTTTGCCTTGTTGGTGCCTTTTACAAAGTCACTAGGCAAATCGAAAACTAAAGATAAAGCATTTGGCTGTCCGTCTATTCGTTTTTTTCCGTCTTGAAGTGTTATGTAATCAGCTAGCGTGGCGGTTGCCATAGTAATATTCTCCATATCTTACTATTGGAATTTTTAGCTTGAGTGTTTGACCGACTACTTCAGCAATAAAATAGATCTGAGACGATGGGTTCAAAGCTTTTGCTATACAGACTCTGTGATGAACAATTAGGTCTATTCGCTTGCCGAAGTAATCAAATCAGATGCTTAATTTCTTTCTCTCCAGTTGACAACCATATCGCCTACTTCAAAGTTGTCGCTGCCTTCTCGTTTTATCCTAATTCTGTTAATCCCTGGCTTAAGCTTGTCGGGCTTAAAGGTCGTCATCCAAGAGACCCATGCATGAGAGCCACCCGGCGCTGGCTTGAAGTCAAAGTGTCCCTCAATCTCTTCATTGTTGAGAAAAATTTTATGTCTTCCGGGCTCTCCGATGCTCCGAACCTGCATGACGATATATCCATCGTCAACAATTTGATCTCCTTCAACCCGAAAATCAGCAGAAAATGATTGATTGTTGGCATCAAAATTTTGCCGAACAGGAATTACATTAAAGTCCGATCTCGTAATATTCATACCTAAGTCCTTTTTAACGATGATTTGCTGGTAGCCTTTGCACAAGTTTGAGTGTGCAAAAACCAACAAACTCAAGGTATCGATTTCTCAAAAACGGCGCAATACGTCGAAAAGCGTATGTAAATATTACGAGGCGGTTACAATTCCTCGATTTTCTACTGTAATCTTTCTATCGTGAAGGTTCTTTAGAGCTGTCGGAGGCGAAAGTGATGACTGAGCTGGCCTATAAGGACGTTCGAAAAATTTTAAATTTCCTAGAAAATCTGCATACACTGACCGATTTGCCCTCTCTAGGCCCCCGTGTCATTTCATCGTTGCCTCAGGTTATTGGCTCAGCGCTAACTAGCTGGAGTCCCACTATTTTCCCTACGCATGAGGTCTCTGGTAGTGTGCTTTCTAAGCAAATTGGAGACTTGCCGCAATCAGCAGAACAGATTGCTAAACAGAGATTTCTTGAGCATCCCGTTGTTGAATACTACTTACGAACTGGCGATGGTAGTGCTCATACGCTGGCAGATTTTGTCAGTGAAAGAGAACTGCATCGTTTAGAGGGGATATATCAATCGATATTGCGCTCAATTAATATAGAGGAGCAGCTAATAACTGTTTTGCCGATTCCTGAATCAGAGAAGATAGATCTCTCTTCACAAATGGCTCAAGAGATTGTGGTGGCGCTACACCGGCCTCAGCGCAACTTCTCGGAGTGTGATCGATTAGTTTTAAACTTGTTACGTCCTCATCTTGCGCTAGCCTATTGCAACGCTAAGGCGGTTACCCGCATACAGCAAAACTCTGCACGACTTAGCCAAACGCTGGAAGAAATGGGCGTAGTTACCCTCGCTCCCTCTGGTGAGGTCCAGCTGCTAACACGGCGTGCCTGGGAGCTATTAAGTCACTATTTCTCGGGTCCTTATAAGCAGGCGGGCCAATTACCCGATAACTTGCGACGGTGGGTGCGGCATGAACTAAAAAAGATTGATACGATGGAATCTGTTGATAACCCCTGTCTTCCTCTACGGATAGAGTCCGAAGAGAAACAGCTGGTGATTCGGTTGGTCCCCAGTCGAGGGTTGCATCAATATTCTCTTTTGTTAGAGGAACTGCCCAGCAGTCGCTTTTCGCCAAAGTCCTTGGAGCTAGTTGGTTTAACGCCCCGAGAAGCACAGGTTCTTTTTCAAATCTCTCAAGGCCAAAAAACATCTGAAATCGCAGTGACGCTCAAAATGAAAGAGGGCACTGTTAAAAAGCATGTTGAGCACATTTATGAAAAATTTGACGTTGGGACTAGGATTGCTGCCGTCCTACATGCTTTCGAGAAGCTTGGATTAATGCCTTAAATGTTTCTGCCTGATCTTATATGACAGGCATATTTTCTGAGGTGTCGCGCCTTTGTTTAGCAAGGTGGAAGGGTGGCCTGCGATGTAGACAGCTGTAATTTTGATATAGCAAACAGCTGCAAAGGTTATTACGGCGCGAGCTTACAAGACAATCCGTCTATTGACAGCCAGTAAGCTGTGTCTGATATCTTTACTAGAAGCGGTCATCTAATTACTGGTCATTTCATAATTGACAGTTATCTTAGCCCCTAATCTTTTCTATTCGCTATGTTCAGTTTTAAACTAATATCAGCGGCTTCTAGTGCTGCTGTTTTGAGTGTTTCTATGCCTGCGATCGCCGTAACATTTGACCTAAGCTGGCAAGGGCAAACACTGGGATACCGCGCAGAAGGCCAGTTTAGCTACGCAGAGGATGCAGTTCCTGGCGATGGGATTGTGCGCTCTGGTGATGTTGATGCTCTTGACATTGCCTTTTTTACACCACAGGGTGAGTTGTTAAAGTCTTTTGATAACAGCGTTCAGACCCCAGGGTTTAACTTTAATTTTGATACCACAACCGGCGAAATCCTTCAGACAGGGCCCTGGGATTCTCCCACTGGGTTGAACATCGGCGGTGTGAGAACAGAAGCGCTGAATATGTTTTCGGCACCCAACCCTAAGGCCAATTTCTTTGAAGACGACGCACCGAGTCCTCACGTTCACCTAACCGACTGGGGCAATGACTTTCCAGCCCTTCCTATTGGGTTTAGCCGAGGCGCTCGCCCCCACTTAGATATTGCGTTTTTCACCAGAACTCGGGCAGAAGTGCTCGCTGATCCTGATGCCGGTGATGCTCTGGGCGAACGGTTGGTGGCTACGGCTGTTGCAGAACCTACGCCTGCAGCTGAAGTGCCAGAGCCCGCTACGCTGTTTGGGCTAGGGATGGTCGCTTATGGCCTGTTCAAGTACCGGTCAAAGGCAGGCGATCGCGCTTGAAATCCCAACAACTTTTAGCCAGTCTCAATAACTCTCAGCCATTTTCAGCCGTCATTTTCAGCCGTCATTTTCAGCCGTCATTTTCAGCCGTCATTTTCAGCCATGAAGTGATGGGCTAGGTCAATGCTGAGGCGCTCAGCGATAAGACGATAATCAGCGATAAGGCAATAGAGGAGATTTCATAACGACCATTTCTTGATTCGACAAGCGGTCTTTTGACCCTGCTGAATAGAGAGATATAGGATAAGGCGCACGAACTTTCAAGGAAGATCTGAATGAAGAAGATAGCGGCTGTGCTAGGTTTTGTCTTTGGCATATTGTTGTTTGTCATACCACCGGCTTACGCGGGTGATATTGACCAGGGTAAAAAGGTTTTTACCGCGAACTGTACGGCCTGTCATGCGGGCGGACGGAATGTTGTTCAGGCGGCAAAAACGCTGAAGCAAGATGCCCTAGAAACCTACTTGACCGATTACGGCACTGAGCACAACATCAGCGCTATTGTGTACCAGGTGACCAACGGCAAGAATGCGATGCCTGCCTTTGGCGGTCGCCTAACTGCGGACCAAATCGAGGATGTTGCTGCATACGTCAATAACCAAGCTGAGAATGGCTGGACTAGCTAGTCTTTAGCGGGCTAAGCTCATGACTGACTAACTGAGAATTTTCAATCGTAAAGCTCGTCTTTGTTTGGGTAAGGCGAGCTTTACTTTTGAATGTATATGCTTGTCTGATCCTGATCGCCACACTGCTGTAGAACGCTCATTGGAGATATGTAAATGTCTTTCTTCCGCACTGGCCTGCTGATAGTCTCTGCTTGCTTTTGGCTAATGTATGGCACATCAGCGTTTGCAAGTCCGCTGGATCGTTCTGTGAAAAGTCCCCTGAAAGCAGGTGCGATCGCTGTGGGAGAAGGTCGGTACGACGAGGCGCTTCAGCAGTTTACACAAAGTCTTGAACAGTTCCCCGCAATCGGTTACGGCAACCGATGTCTCGTTCATCTACAAATGCAGCATTATTCATTGGCGATTGAAGACTGCACGGCGTCTTTAAAGTTTTCACAAAACCCTGAGGTCATGCTGAACTTGGGGTTGGCCTATGAACAAAGCGGCGAACACGCCTTGGCAATTACACAATACGAAAGCATTATTTCAGCAAACCTGGCAGACTATCGAGTGCACTATAATTTAGCCCTTGCCAAGGCCGCTACAGGCGATCACCAGGCAGCCGTTGACGCCTATACTCGTGCGCTACGAGAGATCCCGACTCGCCGTTCAGCGGCCAGTTCAACAACCAGTTCGACGGCCAGCTCAACGGCCAGCTTGACGAATCTCCCAACAAACAATCTCCTACCAGACAATCTCCCCACAGACAATCTCAGCACCGACCAAGCCAACATTTATCGCGATCGCGGCGCATCTTACTTGGTATTGGCAAATTATGTTGCTGCGGTTGCTGACTTTAACGCGGCTATCAGCCGCAATCGTGATGATCTGTGGACCTATTTCAATCGCGGCTGTGCCTATCACCGCAGCAACAACTTTTTACCGGCCCTGCAAGACTTTGACTGGGTCATAGCTCGCGACGATCGCAATGCTCACGCCTACTTCAATCGCGGCATTATTTACGCTCGCCTTGGGCAAGCAGATGCTGCCATCAAAAACCTAGAACAAGCACTGCAACGCTTCCCAGCTAATGCGCACACCACAAATGTTGTCATCCCTGTACATCAGGCTCAACAACTCATTGAACAGCTAAAACTAGGACAGACAGACAGTTCAATCTTTTCTATTCTCAGCAACCGTGCCGTCAGCAGCTAGCTTTTTCCCAGACAGCCTCAGAACTGGGTCGAAGCAGCAGCGGCGCGGCCCTCATCCCCATGAGTCAACGCGGGTACACGAGTGTTGGTTTATCCCGCTGCGCGGCCTTTCCCATACGCAAACTGAGAACGCTCGCCTAGGCTGCGACCGCGCTGCCACAGCGTCATGCCAAGTGCTAGCTGATCAGATTCCCATTCTTTTAGCGCCTTTGGTACGTTGTGATGGCAGTCAACAAGTGCTTCAGTCAGTGCGATCGCATTCGCCGCAGCCTTAGCGGTACTTGCCGCCGTATGGGGCCGAGGTACAAATGCCGCATCTCCCACCAATGCAATTCGATCAAACGCCATCTGAGGCACGCCCAGATCTAGAATCGATTGAACAAAGGGCTCTCTCGTCGCTGCAACCAGCGCTTGAAAAGGAGAAACCAGGACCTGATTCGCATAGTCTCGCATTTCTCGCTCGGCAATCGGAGACATCATTCCTGGCGGAACAGAATAGGGCCTTTGCTGGCCATTTTTATCCATCAATAGCCGAGGTAGCTCTGTCTCCTCATCGTAGTTAACATACCAAACCCAGTTGAATCTGCGCTGACCAGGCACAAGCGACTCGTTCTCACCAGGAATAACGTATTGCAAAATGTGAGAGTTTGGAAAATCGTAAAATACAAAGCGCTCAGTCAATATCTCAGCGGCTTCTGGCTGAAGATCCGCTTCATCAACCAGCCCTCGATACCCCACATAGCCTGCATATTGAGGCGCGTAGGTTGGCAACAGCTGCTGACGAACCGTTGAGGTGGGCCCATCGGCACCAATGAGAAGATCGCCTGTCTCACGAGAGCCATCGGCAAAAATAGCGGTTACCGTCTCACCCGATTGCTCGACGTGGGTGAGTACTTTTCCCTGATGATAATGCTCGTTAGGAAAGTGTCTTCGCATAGCGCGATAGAGCATATTCCAAGAGGTGAGCCTCTGGCGTATTGGCATTCGCTCAATGCGACCATCTTTTTGCAAATAGTAACGCTCAAAAGCATCAACGCCTAAAGCCTCTGTTGCAATTCCGGCCTGTTTGAACGCGGCCACAACATCCGCTTGCAAAACAACACCGCCCCCTCGACTATCGAGCTCATGGGCAGATCGCTCGTAGATATCGACCTGCCAGCCAATCGCGCGCAAAAGCGTTCCTGAAAATAATCCAGCGAGCGAGCCTCCAATTACAATCGCTCGCTGTCCAGCAACTTGTTGTCTATCACCTGACGCTATGGGTAAATTCATGACATCTCTTCTAAATACTGACGAACAAAGGCGATGTTTGTGGCACATTCTTTGTGGCACATTCTTTATGGCACATTCATGGACCGTCAAAACGGTTCTGCGTGGTGAATCGCGTAGCATCTATCTGGTTGAACTTTCGACATCGTGAACAGCCTTTTTCAGAGCGGCGGCGATAGTCTCAATAGATTGAGCGCCCGACATGGTTTCGCTGCCGATGCGAATGTGGGGTACGCCATGAATGCCGTGGGAGACTGCCTGTTTTTCCAACTGTCGCACGTCTTCAACGCCTTCATGCGACGCCAAAAAGCGGCTGACGGCCTTAGTGTCTAGGCCGATTTCTCCTGCCAGCACAGCTAGCGTCTCGGCATGACTAATGTTTTGCCCCTCACCGAAATAAGCACGCAAAATGCGAACGGCCATTTCAGTGGCTAAGCCGCTTTTACCCGCTAGCCAAGTCAAACGATGGGCGTTAAAGGTATTTGGCGTAACGTCCATCTTCTCGTAGTGAAACTCAACATCGTCTGCTTGCGTGGCCTGCACCGTTTGCGCGTCTAACTGTTGAGAATAAGCCCAGCTGCCAAACTTGTTACTGCGATAAAGCTTGCGCTCTATACCGCCTGCTGGCATATCTGGGTTGAGTTCAAACGGCTGCCAAATCCGCTCAATTTCAATAGAATCATTGAGTTCAACAGAAGCATTGAGCTGTTCTATAGCTTTGCTCAGTCTGGATTCAGCCACCCAGCACCAGGGACAGATGAAATCAGAGGTGATGTAAATGCTCAGTGTCATGGCTTATTTCCTGGGCGATATCCCATGGATTAACTGGATTGACTTCACTATAGGCTGACTCAAAAAGAATGTTAATATGACGTTTGCACTAATCACTTTTGCAAAAAAAGCAAAGATGAAGCCTCATGTTAGTAGAAGGTTGACAGGAGATAGGCCGTGGATCAGCTCGCCGCCATGCGATCGCTCGTTAAGACAGTCGATGCTGGCAGTTTCTCAGAAGCTGCCAGACAAATGAAGCTGGCGGTTTCGTCGGTCACCCGTCAGATCAACAGTCTTGAACAGTCGCTCAATACTCAGTTACTCAATCGATCTACCCGTAGCGTTACGCTGACGCCTATCGGCCGCAAGTACTACAACAAAGCCGTCAAAATTCTCCAGGATGTTGAAGAGGCCAGACTCTGCGTCGTCGATCGAACAGATACGCCTCACGGCTTACTGAGAGTAGGGCTACCAGTTGCGTTTGGGCAGCTGCATATCGCCCCTTTACTGGCTGATTTCTTATCTCGCTATCCAGAGGTTCAGCTCGATTTACAGCTAAGCGATCGCCTCTCTAACTTAGTGGAAGAAGAGCTAGATCTAGTCATCCGGGTGGGCAATTTGGAGCGCTCTAGCGCTAGTCTCATTCTACGCAAGCTGGCTTCCTACACTCGAATAGTCTGCGGTAGTCCCAGTTACTTTGAGCAGTATGGACAACCTGACTCGCCCGACGACTTAGCGCAGCACAACTGTTTGCTCTTTGCATACTCAGCCGGATACAGTACCTGGCAATTTAAAAAAGAGGGTAAAGTCCATGACGTGCGTGTACAGGGTTCGTTGTGCGCCAACAATTCAGCATTGCTACGGCAAGCCTGTCTAGACGGTGTTGGAATGACCCTTATGCCAACTTGGCTAACCGGTGAAGATGTTCGCGCTGGGCGGTTACAAACTGTGCTGACGACGTTTCAGATACAGCCTAAAGTTGAGGGAGATAGCGGTATCTATGCGCTTTACTTGCCCAGTAGAAGGCAGTCTCTTCGCGTGAAAATATTCATTGATTTTCTGCGCGATCGCCTGGCCGCAGGGTGAGCATTGTCCATACCCCATTGAAAACTGGCGCTGATATGGCTAGCGAGTGTGGTTTTCAAAAGGTCTACCTGCATTTACCACCAACTGCACCAGCTCTTTGACCATATGGTCACGGTCCATCGGCAACAGGTCATCGCCGTGCATCACATACTGCGTCACAATGTAGTGCACGATAGAACCCACAAACATGCGAGCAGCCACCATAGGATCTGAAAAGTGGAGGTGAGGCTGGGCGGCAAGGTAGGCAGAAACATTCTCTAACAGCGGTTTCTCAACTTCGCGCACAAAGGTTTTGGTGAGCTGAGGAAATCTCTCGGACTCCCCAATCATGAGCCGAAATAGCGTCAGCATCGGCTGTTTGACAGCAAAGCTTTCAAGCACAGACGTGCCCATGTGAGTCAGGACTTGCTCTGGGGGGAGCTGTAAGCGAATCGCTTCTGGCAACACCTCCATCGGCATACGATTGCCTTTGACCAAGTGTTGAATGAGCGCGACAAATAAGCCTTCTTTGCTTTTGAAGTAGCTATAAATCGTAGGCTTAGAAACCCCTGCGGCAGCCGCGAGGCGATCCATCGTCGCAGCCGCATAACCGTCAGTGGTGAACACGTCTAAGGCCCCCACCAAAATTGCCCGTGATTTCTCTGCCGACTTGCCTTGACTGGGCCGGCCCACTTTACGCGCGGAGGCTTCTGAAGGATCAACAGGACTAGATTCCATAAAGTTTGGCGGCTGCATCAAGGGAATAGGGTGGGAAGGATGAGGTGAAACAGCGGTTGGCTAAGTCACACCTGTCTATCATATACAATTGCACTCTTGACTTTACTAAACAGTTTAGTATTATGTGAATAGTCAGTTGTGCTATCACTACAAGTTTTGAGGGCGTATGAACGTACTAGGCATGTTGAGCAGTCAAGGGGACGCCACCGCCGCTCCCGATGGCCAAGCAAATGGCCAATCAAGTAGCCAGCTAAAAAACAAACCTTGGCGTGTTTCTCAGCGTTGGATCACCCTTGCCGGAATTTTACTGTTAGGGCTAGTCGGCTTTTCTGTCTGGCGATCGCACCAAACTCGCGTAGCCGAACAAGCCGCCGCCGCCGAACTGGCCGCGCAACCCCCTAAAATCACCACGGTCACAGCGCTAGGCCGACTAGAGCCACAGGGTGAGCTCATTAACCTGACCGCGCCCACCGCTGTGCAGTCAGCACGGATTGATGAACTGCCCGTCAGCGTGGGCGATCGCGTTACCGCCAACCAGGTGATTGCCATTTTAGATAACCGCGATCGCCTCCAAGCCGCCCTGGCAAAAGCCGAGCAGCAAGTAAACATCGCCCGCGCCCAGCTCGCCAAAGTAGAAGCGGGTTCTCAAACCGGTGAGATTGAAGCCCAACGCGCCGAAATTTTACGCCTAGAAGCAGAGCTGCTCGGGAATGTAGAAACCCAAGAAGCCACCATTGCGCGGATTCGGGCCGAGGTCAACAACGCTCGCACGGATTTTGAACGATACAACACACTTTATGAGCGGGGTGGCATTTCTGCCTCTGACCGAGACGCCCGCCGGCTGACGCTGACCACCACCGAGCAAAGACTGGCAGAAGCGCAAGCGACCCTGAGCCGACTTCAACGCACCAATCAGCAGCAAATTTCTCAAGCTAAGGCCACGCTAGATCGGATTCAAGAGGTTCGCCCTGTAGATGTTGACGCCGCCCGCGCGGACGTCAATTCAGCGATCGCATCGGTAGAAGAAGCCCGCGCCAATTTGGACCAAGCCTATGTGCGATCGCCCGCTGCTGGCCAGATTATAGAAATTCATACCTACCCCGGTGAGACTATCTCTAGTGACGGCATTGCCACTGTTGGCCAAACGCAGCAAATGATGGCGATCGCAGAAGTCTACCAGGACGACATCACCAAAATTAAACCCGGCCAGCCGGTCACACTCACATCCAGTGTCTTTGACGACACGCTACAAGGGACCGTCCAGCGCATGGGGCTACAAATTGATCAACAACAGGTTGTCAACGAAGACCCTACTGCCAATATTGACGCCAGAGTGGTGGAGGTTTATATCCGTCTGGATGCCGAAGACAGTGAAAAGGTCGCAGGACTAACCAACCTGCAAGTGACCGCCACTATTCAGCTTGAGTAGTTTTATTGCCTATTCCCAGGAGATATCAAGGAGAGATCAATATGCTTGGTTTTCTGACTGTATCCAAAAAGCTCAAAGCGCTACAAGATCGCACACCCTTGGGCCTGCTTCAGCTTAAGCACGATCGCGTGCGACTGCTAACGGCGATCGCAGGGATTACCTTTGCCGATGTCTTAATTTTCCTACAGCTCGGGTTTGCCGATGCTCTTTTCAAAAGCAATACTCAGTATCCTAGAGCGATCCAGGCCGATCTGATTGTGCTCAGTACCCAGGCAAAAAACTTCTCAAAGCCGCGCACCTTTCCCAGCCGTCGGCTGTATCAGGCGTTAGATGTTCCGGGTGTAGCCACAACCGATGAAATCAACACCGGCTCTAAGGAATGGCGCAATCCACAAACGCGCGAAAAAAGTTCATTGCTGATCGTCGGCCAAAATCCCGATCGGCCCGCCTTTAACTTACCGGAAATTAATCAACAGCTAGATCGCACCCGGTTGCCCGATACCTTTTTGTTCGACAAAGCTGCCCGTGGCGACTATCGGCAACTCATTGAAGCAGTTGAGCAAACCGGCTCCGCCCAAACCGAAATCGGGGTCAGAACTGTCACCGTCACCGGGGTCTTTACGGTAGGGGCGTCCTTCGGAGATGACGGCGCATTGATAACCAGTAACCAAAACTTTTTTAGACAGTTTCCCAAAAGAGACAGCGGCACCGTAAATTTAGGGCTTATCAATGTTGAACCTGGCTATGACATCGCCTCAGTACAGGCCGACCTGCGCCATCATCTGCCCGACGATGTGCAAATACTCACCCACGAAAGCTACCTTGATCTTGAAGTCAACGAAATCCAAAGTAACTCTCCGATTAGTGTGATTTTTAATATCGGCTCAGCGATGGGATTTATTGTTGGCATTGTGATTGTTTATCAGGTACTTTCAACAGATGTTAATAGTCACCTGTCAGAATACGCCACGTTCAAAGCGATGGGCTATCGCAATGGCTACTTGCTGAGCATTGTGTTTGAAGAGGCCATTATTTTATCGGTTCTGGGCTTTATTCCAAGCTTTGGGATGGGGATAGCTATTTACAGGCTAGCTGCGTCGGCAACGGCGCTCCCCATGGCTATGACCACTGGGCGGGCGGTCGCCGTACTGGTGCTTACCGTAGTGATGTGCGGGGCTTCGGGTGCGATCGCCACTCAAAAGCTTCAGTCAGCCGATCCTGCTGACATTTTCTCGTAGTTTTCTACTATCGCGTTAGTCTCTCTTGTTTCCCTTAGGCAAAGTCTCTCTTTTGCGGTCATTTTTTTAACACACCATGGTAGAACAACCCGTCATTAAAGCTCAAAACCTTGACCACTACTTCGGCACTGGGAAACTGCGTAAGCAGGTACTGTTTGATATCAATTTAAAAATTTCTGCGGGTGAAATTGTGATTATGACCGGGCCTTCTGGCTCAGGCAAAACCACCCTGCTCACCCTCATGGGGGGATTGCGCTCAGCCCAGTCTGGCAGCTTAGTGGTACTCGGCAAAGAACTCACTGGCATTGGCCAAGATGGCCTGGTAAAAGCCAGACGCAGCAATGGCTATATCTTTCAGGCACATAACTTGCATGGCAGCCTCACCGCCCTAGGCAATGTGCAAATGGGCTTAGAGGTACACGGCCTTTTTGATAAAAAAGCGCGCCACCAAAAGGCTGCTGACATGCTCGAACAGGTTGGACTCGGCGATCGCATTCACTATTTACCCGCGAACCTGTCCGGCGGGCAAAAACAGCGGGTTGCGATCGCCCGCGCCTTGGTTAGCCGTCCTAAAATTGTGCTCGCTGACGAACCGACCGCTGCCCTCGACAAAAAATCAGGTCGCGATGTTGTCAACATCATGCACGATCTCGCGAAAGACCAAGGCTGCACTATTTTGCTAGTCACCCACGACAATCGCATTCTCGATATTGCCGATCGCATTGTCTATATGGAAGATGGTCGTCTTTCTAGGCCACCAGCCTCTTCAGAGGCATCTAAAGTCGCCAAGACAGCGGCCACTGCTTAGCAGCAAGTCCTCATCGAGTTGGGTTAAAAACCCCAATACCTAACTCAACTCGTAACCGCTGTCGCGACTAAATACAATCCTGTCACAATCATCGCAGTGCCTGCTACTCGGTTAATCATTTTATTGGCGTTAGGATTTTGCAATAGCCCCTTAGCCCTATCTGCCATGTAGGCATAAAAAATCTTGACGCCACCAACAGCCACCATTGCCGTGAGGATCATCAGACAGGCATCCGTCGTCGTGAGCGTGGATAGGTCAACAAAAGCAGGCAAAAAACCAACGTAAAACAAAATGGCTTTTTGATCGCCGAGGGTAATCAACAGACCGCTCAAAAAGCTAGAGACCCAAGAAGACTGACCGACGCTCTCAATGGTCAAAACCGTTGCTTTTGCACGCCATAGGGTCAACCCTAACCAAAGTAGATAAAGGCCACCGAGGCCCTTGATAACCACAAAAACATCGCTTAAGTTGTTGGCGATAACAGAAAGGCCATAGACAGCCAACAGAATAAACACAATATCGCCCACAACAATACCAAGAGCGGTAACACTGCCATGCCAAAACCCAGAAGAGAGTGCGCGAGCAACGACGGTGAGTACACTCATACTTGGAAGCGCCGCCAAAAAGATCATGGCGAAAAACAGAGACGCTAAACTGTAAAAGTTCATAGGACGTGCCAGGACGTTGTGTCCTAAAAAGGTCAGCCTTAGGTCTAGCGGTGCTTTGCCATCTGGATCCACAATTGCCGGCTAGGGTCAGTAGCCAGCGCAAGGTGCGATCGCGCACTTTCTCTCGTTCAAAAGTCTCAATCAGGTCAGCGACGATCACCAAGCCAGTAAGCTTTCAGCAGCCATTTTTCGATGCTGCGGGGAAACGTGCGGATCTTCTATATACGCCTGGGTTTTTGTCTGGGCAGCTCTTGGGTCAATTCGCTTCAGGGCACTGAGGGCATGCATCCGAATCCGCGAGTCCCGATCGCTGAGCAAGGGGACTAAGCTATCAAGCGCATCCACCGCACCGAGCCGAGCCAGGGTAGAGATAACGGTTTGTTTGAGTAGAAACGCTTCTGGATCGGCCGCGATGTTAGCAGCGGGATCTATCGCAGCCGAGGACCGGGCCGAAGACAGACCGGATAAGGACTGACGATCGCGTTTCTGCGCCAGCTGATGGGTGGACTTGAGCCAAGCAATCAGCGGTTCAGCGGCTTTGGCCTTTAGGTCGTCTGATTGCGTCTGACCGAGCGATCGCGCAATCTCTTGCTGGACGCTAGGCATCACCACCGGCACGCTACAGCCAAACGCCCTCACCAAATACGCCACCGCAGGGTCCGTATTCATCCAGCCTAGGGCGCGCACAGCCGCCACTTTTGCCGCCGTCACCACCGGTTGAGTCAGGGCACTTCCCAGCGCGGTTGTGGCCGCGTCGGTGCCTAACCGACCCAGGGCGATCGCACTTTCTTTGGCCACCGCAGCCTCAGAGACCTGCAAACACGCTGCTAGAGGGCCAATCAAATCGGTGGTCGCTAATAAATCACCACGACGACCCAGCGCGCGAATAGCCTCAACGCTAATCGCCGGTCGATCGTGCAGGCCCGCCAGCAAAACGGGCGTCACCCGTGGATCGTGAAAGCTGCCCAGCGCTTCTAGCGCGATCGCACGCAGTTCAGCATTGTCATCAGCCGCGACACTCAGCAACGGCACGATAGTCGCGCTGCGGCGAATGTAGGCCAGGGCGCGCGCCGCCAATATGCGCTTTGCGTCCAGTGGCTGCTCGGCCAGCTGCGCGCCAAGCACCTCAATCGCACTAGAGCCTAGGCGCGTAAGCGCTTTAGTCGCTTCCATTTGCAGGTCATCATGAGGGGTGCTCGTCAGCAGGTGCGCGATCACCTCAATCACCTCAGGCCGATCAAACTGACCAAGAATACGCACTAAGAACCACTGGTCTTCCGGATTAGTCGTGGTCTGTAGCCGGTCAATGAGGTGCGGAATCACGCGATCGCCCCAGTCAGCAAACTGCTTGGAAAAGCGTTTGGCGCTGTCCCATTTACTGTGAAAGTCACCGTCAGCCAGCTGCGCGATCGCCTGTTCTATGGTCGACTTCTCTATCGCCAATTCTTCCGCCGTTTTTTTCAACGTCAAACCATCTGTTGTCAAACTCTGTTCTGGCAAGTCCTTAATAGTCCTCTCTCCAGTCTTTTTTTCTGTGCCCTTTTTTTCTGTGCCCTTTTTTTCTGCGCCTGTTTTCTCTTTGCCCTCTTCCGCTGTCTCTCTCTCTGCATCCTCCTCAATGTCCTTCTGTCGATTCAATCTTTTTTCTGAGCGTTGTCCCACGGACAAGTCAGCATTGTGAGAAGAGACAACATCAAGCGCAAAACCTTTCCCCCCGGAAAAAGTTGAAGGGTTCAGGTCCGATGCAGAAAAAGATTTGGCAGACGACATAAATTTTGACGAACTCCTTAATTTTAAAGACCGCAGGCAGTCAACTTAATAAAGCGATAAATTATAAAAAGTGATGAACAACAGTATTTTTGTAAACGTATCGGCCCCAAAACACTAGCGCTCCTGTCTTTAGCCTCCTGTCTTTAGCCTCCTGCAAAGCCTAACAAAACGCAGCAACAGCGAGGGTTAGGCAGACCGCAGAACAGCGCCCTTGACATCATGCACCTTGACCACCATGCAGCTTGACACAATGTAGTAGGAACACCCGACAGAGTGAGTGTCCAAGATGCGATCGCACTTAAGTAGCCCCACAGACGTCACCTTATACAGCTTTGTATGCCCATGCCTTGCCGTCATGCCGCGCCTTTAACTTGAATCCACAGACCCATCAGCATTACATCTGTCTATGAGCCTATAGTAAGCCGCGCTGTCACCCCTAATAACAAAGCCTAAATAAAACTGCATAGAGATAATGCGGCTTCTGCATAAAATCGATTGATGTAGCACCAAACAGTAGTGAATAATACAAAAGCTTCTGTTGAACTTCCATATGTTGTTAGCAACTCAACAGCAATGAGTTGGACAAACCCTAAAACGGTTCCTTATAAGCGTGGTAGGCAGATGCAGTTACGCAAAGCGATCGTCACGATCAATGGATGTAATGGTATCTGCCACTTTTCTTCCCTAGGAATCTAGAAAGCAGACACTCTGTCAAACAGGCTATCTGTTAAATGGGTTATCTGATGAACGAGGTATCTGCTAAACGGATTATCTGCCCAGCAAGGTTGAAACTGACCTAAGGTTGGAGCCAGTGGGAACCGGGCAGCGTCCGGCCTCGAGTCTGTTGCAGCCAGTAGTTTTTAGGGTCGTAGATCCAACGTGAGCTTCAGCTAACTTTACTTACCTTTCTTCAAAGTAAAAGAGTAAGGCGTAAATTGTTTAAGAGAAGCCGAGTTAATAACATTTGGGTAAAGCATGGTTACTTCGCCAAGCGTCACTGACAAAAAAGTGGAAAAAAAGAATAAGTTTGAGAAGTACAAAGCTGAAAAAGATGGCTTGGCTGTTAAGGACGAACTCGATAAGTTCGCCGAGATGGGCTGGGAAGCTGTCGATAAGACTGATCTTACAGGCCGGCTAAAGTGGTTGGGCATTTTTTACCGCGAGGTCACGCCCGGTAAGTTTATGCTTCGCATGCGACTGCCCCATGGCGTTCTCTCCAGCCACAAAATGCGCATCTTGGCCGAGGTTGTTCAGCGCTATGGCGACGATGGCTGCGCTGATATCACCACACGTCAAAATCTCCAGCTTCGCGGCGTTCGCCTAGAAGACATTCCCGATATCTTCGGTCGCTTTGAAAGCGCAGGACTCACCTCTATGCAGTCCGGGATGGACAATGTTCGTAACATCACAGGCTCGCCCGTGGCCGGGATTTCGGCGAACGAACTCATCGATACCCAAGGATTGGTGATTAAGGTCCAAGACATGATCACCAACAACAGCCAGGGCAACTACGAGTTTACGAACCTTCCCCGTAAGTTCAACATCGCGATTGAAGGCTCTCGAGAAGACTCTATCCATTCAGAAATTAACGACATCGCCTTTATTCCGGCCTTTAAAGAGGCGGTGGAAGGCAGTGAGATTGGCTTTAACGTTCTAGTTGGCGGCTTTTTCTCGGCTCGCCGCTGCGAGGCAGCGATTCCACTCAACGCCTGGGTGCCCGCTGATGACACCGTGGTCGAGCTTTGTCGCGCTATTCTCACCGTGTTTCGTGACAATGGAGCTCGGGGCAACCGGCAGCAAACGCGACTGTGGTGGCTCATCGAATCAATGGGGCTAGACGCCTTTCGCGCGGCGGTAGAAGCGCAGATGGGCCAGAGCTTATTGCCGGCAGCAGCTGAAGACGCCATTACCGAAGAAGGAAAAAGCGATCATCTAGGCGTCCACAAGCAAAAGCAGTCTGGGCTCAACTATGTTGGCATGCATGTTCCGGTCGGACACTTTTATGCCGACGACATGTTCGAGTTTGCTCGTTTGGCTGAGGTGTATGGCAACGGTGAAATTCGCCTCACGGTAGAACAAAATGTGATTATTCCGAATATTCCTGATTCTCGTTTGGATGCTTTTTTACAGGAGGAGCCGGTTCAAAAGTTCTCTATTGAGCCCTCTGCCTTAGTTCGCACCCAGGTGTCTTGTACGGGCGCACGGTTCTGCAACTTTGCCCTGATTGAAACAAAGCAGCGAGCCCATGCGCTAGCCGAGGAGCTAGATACCTTGGTAGAGGTGCCCGAGGCAGTGCGTATGCACTGGACCGGTTGCCCCAACTCCTGCGGACAGCCGCAGGTGGCCGATATCGGCTTTTTGGGGACAAAGGCCCGCAAGGATGGCAAAACCGTGGAAGCGGTCGATATTTACATGGGCGGAAAGGTGGGCAAACATGCCCAGCTAGGCGAACGTGTGATGAAAGGCGTTCCTTGTGAAGACCTAAAAGAGGTGGTCTCTGACTTACTCAAGGAGAAGTTTGGCGCAACCACTAAATAGCGTAAAATCCCCGATTAAGCTCCCCGCCACGTAAGTCCTTTTGGCTGTGGCACCTTGGGAAAACGCCGCAGCTTACTCTGCGGTTTAATCGTTGAAAAACCGTAAACATCTATCAACTTAGCTTAATGAATGTTTACGGTTTTCCCGGCCAAATGACTGTGACGGAGCCCGCTCCAGCAGCAGGGCATTTGGCCACAAAAAAGAAGCCTAAAGGCGGCAACCTTTAGGCTTCAGCTAACAGCCTTACTCCAAAAAAGCCGGAGTAAAGCGTATCCATAATTAGGAGCATAGCGCAGATGATTGGCGAGTTGTTTACGAAGGCAACTCAAGGCAGGTTTAAGATATTGCACCTGACTTGGTTTGCGTTCTTTCTATCTTTTGTGGTGTGGTTTAATTTCCCACCGTTTGCAACGACCATTGGTCAAGAGTTTGGCCTCACGAAGCCTCAGCTAGGCACCATTGGCCTGTGTAACGTGGCTTTAACCGTGCCGGCACGTATCATTATCGGGATGTTGCTCGATAAGTATGGTCCCCGGTTAACCTATTCTGTTTTGTTGGTGTATGCCGCAATTCCCTGTTTGATTTTTGCAACGGCTACTAGCTTTAACCAGCTGGTCGTCGGTCGCTTGCTCATGGGTATTGTGGGTGCGGGTTTTGTGATTGGTATTCGCATGACCGCCGAGTGGTTCCCGCCCAAAGAAGTGGGTACCGCTGAAGGTATTTACGGCGGCTGGGGCAACTTTGGCTCTGCCTTTTCCGCCTTTACGATGGTGATTATTGCCAGCGCCCTGAGCTTCTTGCCCGGTGCGTTCCAGTTCCCTGAAATGCAGAACTTCACCGTTTTGGGGGTTGGCTTTGGGAGTGACGTGTTGCACTGGCGCGCTGCGATCGCAGGCTCTGGTATCGTTGCGGCCCTCTACGGCATCTTCTACTACTTCAACGTGACTGACACGCCTCCTGGCAAGGTGTACCGCAAGCCCAAAAGCGCTCGCGGCCTAGAAGTAACTACCGTGCGCGACTTCTGGTTCCTGATGGCGATGAACATCCCCCTCACCGCTATTTTGATGGTGCTCGCATGGCGCCTGCAAAAAGTTAACTTCCTCACGCCCGTCACCATGGTAATTGCCTGGGTGGGTCTACTCGGTCTCTATGCTTTCCAGTCTTACAACTGCTGGAGTGTAAACAAAGAGTTGCTCGCAGGTCGCAAGCAGTACCCTGCCGAAGATCGCTACCGATTCAAGCAAGTCGCGTTGTTAGAACTTACCTACATTGTTAACTTTGGCTCTGAGCTAGCGGTTGTTTCCATGCTGCCTGCGTTCTTCGAAGGCACCTTCTCATTGGACAAAGCGACTGCCGGTATCATTGCCTCTAGTTACGCCTTTATGAACCTGGTGTCTCGTCCGGGTGGCGGCATCATCTCCGACTCTGTTGGTAGCCGTAAGTGGACAATGGTCGTTCTCACAGGCGGCATGGGCATTGGCTATCTGCTCTTTAGCGCAGTCGGTTCTGGCTGGCCATTGGCTGGTGCGGTCCTACTCGTAATGGCCTGCTCTTTCTTTGTACAGGCTTCTGAAGGGGCCACCTTCTCACTGGTCCCGCTGGTGAAAAGACGCGTCACCGGTCAAGTTGCTGGTAACGTAGGTGCCTACGGTAACGTCGGCGCGGTCGCTTACCTCACAACCTTGCTGCTGCTAAAGGAGTCACTCATTCCCGGCGGCGACGGGGTTGACCCTGCCGCTGTTGCAGCCGGTACCGCAGCGGCTAACAGCGCCTTCTTCCAGGTGCTAGGTGTCATGGGTCTCATTGTGGCCTCCCTATGTGCCTTCTTCCTAGATGAGCCCAAGGGTTCGTTTGCAGAAGTGCACGAAGGTGAAGAACTCGCGGTTCCCACACCGATTAACCAGTCAATGATTGGCTAATTGCCAAACCGCTTAGGCGCTGGCGAGTGTTTTTACAACGCTAGCGTTGGCTCAAAACGGCAGGGGCGGTGAACCGTTCCCTGCCGTTTTTTGTAGCGTTTGTTTCAGTTATTGGTGCTGTAGCGCCATAAGTTATTGGTGCTGTAGCGCCATAAGTTATTGGTGCTGTAGCGCCATAAGTTATAGAGTCATAGTTTTTTTCAGCGCCCCCTCTTATAAAAAGTCTCTACCGGAGGTTTCTATGCCACGTTCATCCAAAACATCCTCTCCTAAGGCATTGTCTACAAAGACTCAATGTCCCTATTGCGGTGTCGGCTGTGGCCTAGATGTCTTCCCACCTGCCCGCCCTGGCCGAGGCATTACCCGCGATAGTGAGGGTCGCCCGATTTGGCAGGCCGTCGGTGACCGCGCGCACCCTTCTAGCAAAGGGCAAGTCTGCATCAAAGGCGCTTCTGTTGGTGAGTCA
Organism: Cyanobacteria bacterium J06634_5; assembly: GCA_039820525.1. Lineage (GTDB taxonomy): Bacteria > Cyanobacteriota > Cyanobacteriia > Phormidesmidales > Phormidesmidaceae > Phormidesmis. The sequence continues at coordinate 18,860 of JBCBPY010000033.1, read as the reverse complement.
CTCAACAAAGACCGACTCAAGCATCCGATGATGCGCGATTCTCTCGATCAACCCCTTAAACGGGTGAGCTGGGAGGAGGCTTTTAGCCGTATCACGACAGAAATTCAACAATCAATTGCTCAGCGCGGTCCCGACTCCATTTGCATGTATGGATCTGGCCAGTTTCAGACAGAAGACTACTACACCGCCCAAAAGCTGATCAAAGGATGCATTGGCACCAACAACTTTGATGCCAACTCGCGGCTGTGTATGTCGTCCGCTGTTGCCGGTTACATCCAAAGCTTTGGCTCCGATGGCCCGCCCTGCTGTTACGACGATTTGGAAGAAACCGATTGCGCCTTTCTGATTGGCACCAACACCGCCGAATGCCATCCAATTGTGTTCAACCGGTTAAAAAAGCACCACAAAAAGAACAAAAACGTCAAGCTCATTGTGATCGATCCGCGGCGTACCGCCACCGCCAAAGATGCCGACCTGCACTTAGCGATTAAACCCGGAACCGATATTGCCTTACTCAACGGAATTGCGTACCTGTTAATCCGTCAGGGCAAGCACGACCCGATGTTTATTGACTACTGCGCAGATGGTTTTGCGGAGTACGCGCAGGTAGTGTCTCACTATCCGCCCGAGCGCGTTGCTGAAATTTGCGGGATTGAACAAAGCGACATTGAAACAGCGGCTCGCCTGTGGGGTGCGTCAAAAAGTGTGCTCTCCTTATGGTCAATGGGCGTAAACCAATCCACAGAAGGCACGGCAAAGGTTCGGACCATTATTAATTTGCACCTGATGACCGGCAACCTAGGCCGTCCGGGGGCAGGGCCGTTTTCTCTCACGGGTCAGCCCAATGCGATGGGTGGTCGGGAAGCCGGCGGGCTCGCGCACATTTTGCCAGGATATCGCCTGGTAAAAAATCCAGCTCACCGTCAGGTGGTAGAGCAGGTTTGGAAGCTACCGCCGGGAAGCATTTCGCCCACGCCGGGGCTAGCGGCATGGGACATGATGCTGGCGCTAGAACGAGAAGACGTCGGCGTGATGTGGGTGGCTGCCACGAACCCAGCCGTGAGTATGCCCGATATTAAGCGCACCCAGGCAGCCTTGCGCAAGTCGCCCTTTACCATTTGCCAAGATGCCTACTACCCCACAGAAACCGCTGCCTATGCCCATGTGGTGCTCCCCGCAGCCCAGTGGGGTGAAGCCGACGGTGTCATGACCAATTCGGAGCGGGTGGTGACCTTTTGTCCGGCCTTTCGCGATCCGGTTGGGGAGGCCAAGGCAGACTGGGCGATTTTTGCCGAGGTAGGACGACGATTAGGGTTTGAAGAACAGTTTAATTTTGCCGATGGCGCAGCGGTCTATGACGAGTTTGTCACGCTCACTGCCGACCGGCTCTGTGATATGAGCGGCCTAAGCCATGAGCGGTTAGCGGCAGTGGGCCCCATTCAGTGGCCTGCCCCAGTGTGTGAAACCGAAGACACTGCCGCCACCAAGTTCGACAAGCGCCTCTACACCGATTTTCGCTTTCTCACAGACAATGGTCGCGCTAAGTTTGCCGCCTTTCACCACAAGGGACTCGCCGAGCCGCCAGATGACGCCTTCCCGATGGTGCTGACGACGGGCCGATTGCTGGGGCATTGGCACACGCAAACCCGTACGGGCCGCATTGAGAAGATTACAAAAAAGTACGCGCAGCCGACGTTAGAAATCAACCCGAAAGATGCGCAGCGGATGCAGGTACAGTCGGGTGATTGGGTAGAGGTGCGATCGCGCCGAAGCACCGCCAAGCTCCCCCTATTAGTGACCCAAAACATCCGCCGAGGCACCGTCTTCATGCCCATGCACTGGGGCTTCCTATGGGGCAAAAACGCCGAAGTCAACGCCCTCACCCACCCAGAATCCTGCCCCATTTCCCTAGAACCGGAGCTAAAAGCCTGCGCCGTACAGCTCGTACCCATTGCCCCCCAGCCCGCAACAGTCAAACTCACCAGCGCCGAACAGGTACTGGCCATGGTCCAAACTGTTCAACCGACAACAACAACAAAAAAGACCGTTAGCGTCGGGCAGCGCTAGGAGAACTCACTCACCGAAAGAAATTAGTCATCACCTGTTCTTTTAGTAGAAGGTTATGATTAGTCATGCCTGTTCTCACCGCTCACCGTATGACAGGCAATAGGTTAATGCCCCCATTGCAGCAATGGTTTATAGAGTTTACCTAGACGTCTGCTGCCTAAATCGTCCTTTTGACGACTGGGCACAAGCTCGTGTGCGATTGGAAGCAGAGGCTGTTTTAACAATTTTAAAACGATGCGAGGCAAAGGATTGGGATTTAGTGAACAGTGCTGCTTTAGAGTCCGAGATAGCCCGGACGCCTGACCCAGCGAGAAGACAGCGCGTATTGAATTCTTTATCTATGGCAACACAGAAAGTATTTGTGGCAGATAATATAGTACGAAGAGCCGCTAATTTACAGCAGCTCGGCATTAAAGCATTTGATGCTTTACATTTAGCCTGTGCTGAGTCCGCGGATGTAGATGTTCTGCTGACAACGGATGATAGGCTGTTGCGCAAAACTGAGAGCACTCAATCAGAGTTGGTTACTAGGGTTGCCAACCCAGTCATTTGGTTAATGTCAATACAGGTTGAATAGGAGCAAAACAATGACTTTAGCTGAACTGAATCGTAGAGCGTTCAAAACGCTAATGGATAATCTAGGCTATGTCGAGGCGGTGCGCTTTTTCAAGCAGTTTGAGCCTGGAGACGGAGACTATACTAAAGACCGCCGCGAGTGGCTTGATGACTTAAGCCTGAATGATATTGTTGCTGATGCACAAAAAAGACAGGCCAAATAGTCCGCGATCGCGCCGAAGCACCGCCAAGCTCCCCCTATTAGTGACCCAAAACATCCGCCGAGGCACCGTCTTCATGCCCACGCACTGGGGTTTCCTATGGGGTAAAAACGCCGAAGTCAACGCCCTCACCCACCCAGAATCCTGCCCAATTTCACTAGAGCCCGAGCTAAAAGCCTGCGCCGTACAGCTCGTACCCATTGCCCCCCAGCCTGCAACGGTCAAACTCACCAACGCTGAGCAAATTATGGCAATGGTGCAACCGACTCAGACAACAACAAAACAGACCGTCAGTGTAGGCCAGCGTTAGGGAAAAGTTATATGTTGGTAAACCGTACCAGCGTTTCTGTAACAACAACAAAAGCATCGGTTAGCTGATCTGCATAAGTATTGAGTAGTCGCCTAAGTGCGTCAATTTTGATGGCAGAACGTTGGCTGTGCAGTCGTAAAAAAATAATGCCGTGATGGGACCGTTTCTCTCGGTGGACCATCTCACCGAAGTCCTTATCATTGGTAACCAGAATCCAACCTTCTGTATAGACTTTTGTGAGAATATTATCGTCACTAGCACCCCGAGCCTCGTCAAAAACTGAAAAGACTTCATAGCCTTTGCCTCTTAAATATTTTGCGACAGCGGGACCTGTACATTCATCAACCAGAAATTTCATTTATGCAGGTTCTGCGGATAAAGGCATAAATGCTGCGTTGGCGATAGTCTGAGATGCGAACAAGAGGCAGGCTTGAATATCCTGCATTGTTAGGCCCTCGTACTCATCTAAAATTTCATCGAAGGTTGCACCGTGGGCTAGAAGGTTGAGGATGAAATCAACGGATAATCTTGTTCCTCGGATGACAGGTTTTCCTGTAACCACTTTTGGGTCTGACGATATGCGCTTTATAAGTTCTTGATCGCTCATAGCCACTATATGTGTGAATTATTCATAATACTAAATTGATTCTATGATAGTGCTGAAGTACAAGGACGTGGTCAGCAAGGATGTCTGGCCTCGTGGGGTCGAGACTTGCCAGTACGCTTCCATCGCCAAATATTGTAAGGGTCTCGATATGCAGTGCCCCAGTCAGTGTCGTCAAAACCTGATAGCAGTAGTGATTCCTTTACCGGTATGGGTGGCCTATCTCTATGGCGGCTAGAGGGTAATGCGAATCGGACACAGGTGCATGGATAGTTTTGGTAAGCGCCTGGAAATACGGCGCATATTGTGAAGCCCATCTGCTCGTAGAATTTGACCGCAGCAGTATTCTCAAGCACAGTTAGAACATATCCATCCCGGCCTAGTTGAGGCCGGACAGGTTCAACCAACCTGCGACCTATCCCCTGACGATGAAAATCAGGCGAAACGTACAGCCACGTTAATTCTTCGTTTTCAATACAGACAAAGTCAACAACTTGTTGATTTACACAGGCAACAAATTGTTGCCCATCGAAGAAACCATCTTCCTCTGCGACCTCAGCCATTGGCTCGATTGACGCCCCCGGAGCAAAGCTTCTTATTTCATAAGGGCGGGCTCTATCGTGAATATCACAGACAGTTTCCCAGTCGGAATTTGAGTATTCTCGAACGACAATGTTCATAGGACGTTGCCTTCTTAAGGCCTAATTTAAGCTGCCTCAACAGTGTCTGGTGCAGAGAATTTAACTTGCCCTACTTGGAGAACAGTGTCTTTGATAGTCTGTGCCGCTGTATCAGCCATTCTCTTCCAGTCATCGGCTGTAAACATTTCTGCCAGCATGGCCTTTGTTTGCTGCCGAACAGGCTTTTCTGCGCCTCTCTCTAAAGTCTTATCTTCTATCAGTAATGTCTCAATCCAGGCTTGCTGCGCAGGGTTCAATAGCTCTAAGTGCTCTCTAACAATTCTTCGAGAAACAATATAGACATTCTCAAATCCAATGCCAAGATCCCAGGTTTGCATCCAGTCACTAAGCTCAGTAAACAGGATCGCTTGCAGCCTTGCCTTTCGTTTAATTGCCCTAAGCTGATCAGAGGTCAACTTATTGACGGCTTCAACATAGCTACGCGTCGCTAAGCCAGCACCTATTGTCCCAGCACCATCAAACTCATTGTCTTTAATTTCTTGTAGCCATTCTGGGGTATTAAACAAGTCCATTATGTTGCCAGTTTTAGCGAACTGGGCTGCAAGAGTAGCATCATCCATTTAATCTGTGCCTCCAAAGTTGCTAACTTAACTGACCACACTCAAAGTATATCAGGCCTTCCTTTTCGGAGTCTGGCCCATATTCTGACATTTGTGCACGACGATAAAATCCTTCTGTCCCAGAGATTGAATGTAAGCCTACTCGCCCTCCATAGCCAAGCTCACTGCTACGCTGACGAGCAAAAAATAGTAGGGCTGTCCCGACGCCTTGTAAGTAGGGAGGGTCCTCAATACTTTTACGATTCCAGGGAGCTACACTGATGGTCTCTACGTAAACTAAAGGGTTGCGATGAGGTAAATGCGATCGCCGCCACTGCGTTTCTATGTAAATGAGGCCATGGGTCAGCCCTTCTTCCTCAATCGCATAAGCTTCATGCCGCTCGCTTTGTTGTGACTGTCGAAGTTTGTATTCCCAAGCCCATCCATCATCCGGTTGATTAGTAGCTTCGAGTATGTCTTGCCAGTAATCCTGTATGTCTTCTAAGTGCTTCTCATTCATAGAGCAAAGGCTTGCTGATATAGATTCACCAGTTCCACTGACTAGCTGTATTAGTTGCCTCATCAAATTTCTCTAATAAATATTCAAATCTAAAACCCCAAATCAGCGATCGCACTCTCTGCCGCCTTAAACACCGCCGCATCCGACATACTCTCCCAAGCCGTATCGCCAATCTCCTTATAAAACTGTTCATCATAAGGCCGCGTCCTCACCACCACCGGCATCGGCACCGCATGGCCCAGCAACAACACCTGCACTCCAGATTCGTTTGAGTTTTTAGGTTTTCGCCACCCTGCTTTGTGATTACCGAAAGCCTTATCACGCCGTTTTAATTTGGCCCCATTTTGGTTGGGTTGCGAATACATCTAGATAACGTTTAATGAATTAAAGAGATTGCAATGCTGCCAGCAAAGATAATGCTGGTTAATACTAAGCAGCCAATAGCCCAGTTGAGGTAGTGTGTTGTTTCTAGGAGCAGAACGTTTAGCTGAGCAATAGCCTCAATCCATTGTCTAATGATATAAAGCCTAAACTTTTCTGGAGATGCACTATACCACTCTGGTTTGATAAGTTCTTCTGGTTTTAGGACATCACCACTTGATTTTGATAGTAAACCCGCTCCGCAAAAACCTGTAGTAATAGCTGTAAGAACGCAAATCAAAAACTTACTGCTAAAAAAATAGCCCTCGCCAGGCAAATCCATCGTGAATTTTAGTAGAACTCCACTAAAAGCAATTATGGCAGTAAGCTTTGCTGTTGCTTGGTCTAAATTTGCGTTAACATTTTTTAGGATACTTTCGGTATACGTGTATAGAAGTTCTACATTATTTTCTGAAGTTGTTTCTCTTGTGTGCTCCATGTCTGATCCTGGTTCTAATAATAATCCTCCTTCAAACCCATCGCCGCCAAAACCACCACCACCGACTCCAAAGCCACCTCCATCGGCTGTAACCCCTATTCGGAGAGGCACGGTTAGAGACAGCTGATTTTCAAGTAAGGCCTGAGCCCTCACCTAATATAAGAGGGCTCAAGTGCTTAACATAAGAGGGCTCAAGTGAAAAACTAAATCTATTGCAATCCATGTCTCTTTTTCCTAAAATCCCAGATCTGCGATCGCACTCTCTGCCGCCTTAAACACCGCCGCATCCGACATACTCTCCCAAGCCGTATCCCCAATCTCCTTATAAAACTGTTCATCATAGGGCCGCGTCCTCACCACTACCGGCATCGGCACCGCATGCCCTAATAACAACGCCTGCTGTTTAGAATCCAGCTTCGCGAGAACAGACCGCAAACTCTGCCCACCCGAAACACCGGTAAAAATCGCGTCAATGTCTTTTTCATCATTCAGCAGCGCCGTAATCCGCGTACCCACCTGAGACATCACCTCGTTGTCTATTCCTGAAGGCCGCTGATCTACCACCAACAACGTTACAAAATACTTCCGCATCTCCCGCGCAATCACACCAAAAATAGTCTGCCTTGCCGTAGCTGGATCTAAAAATCGGTGGGCTTCTTCAATCGTAATCACCAACGGCTGAGGTCGGTCACTCGGATTCTTACTCTGCAAAAACCTGTCCGCCTTTTTCACATAGCTCGCATGAATTCGCCGCGCAATCACATTCGTCGCCAGCATATACGAGAGCATATTACTCTGCGAACCAAACTCAATCACCACATGCTTTCCAGCATCAATCGTGTCTAAAATTTGTTTCACATAGTTGTGCGGACAGCTGCTGCGAATGTACTTTAGCTCCGCTAAGCGAGTGAGCTTTCGCTGCAACGCCATAATGGACGATTTAGAGCCCATTTTCACTTCGCAAAACTCTTGTATCTCCTCATTACTGAGCTGCAACAATCTGTTGATCCAGCTACTGCCAAACTCATTGCGCAAGATAATCGCATTCTCCAAGCTCGCCTCCGAGAGATTCAGCTCCCGGCTAATCAGCATGAGATCTTCTACATCGATTTGGTCAAAGCTTATATATAGCTCTTGAGCATCCATCACCCCCCGCCGTTTGGTCGCTTCAGGATCTAGGGTAAATATCTGCACCTGCCCCGGAAACAGCTGACGTAAGCCCTTTACCGTACTAAATTCTTTGCCCTCGCTCACAGCCTCCCAGCCATACTCCGAGTGCATATCAAAAATCAGGTTTACCGCCGCCTGCTTACGAATAATCCCCGAGAGAATCAGGCGCGTGAGAAAAGACTTTCCCGTTCCAGACTTACCAAAAATCCCGTTACTGCGCTCGACAAACCGATCGAGATCGATGCAAATCGGCACATCCATATCAATCGGCTGGCCAATCGCAAAATTACGCCGATGCACATCGTCTTCCCAGCCAAATACCGCCCGAAAGTCTCTTTCCGAGGCATCGTACACCTGGCTAAAGTGACCCGGAATTGTTTTTACCGGCAGCAGCTGAAGCGGCGCACTCGAATTTGTCTCATACGAAGCCAGTCCGTTTGATTGACCAGAAGACTGACCGTTTTCTCTCTGCTTGCCCTCTTCTGTTGGGGTAAACATCAGCATGGGCGTGAGATCCACCGTCCCGTACGTCCCCGATCCGGCCAGCACCTCTTGCAAGAAAATATTACTGGGCTCAGGCGGGCTCGCCACAATTCGCTGGCTCGCCATGCCCAAGGCGACATCGGTAAGCATGCAAAAAAAGCGCGATCGCACCCCCTGCACCACCAAAAACTTGCCCACCCGCATTTCTTCGACCAGCACATCTGGATGCAGCCGAACTTCGAGCCCCTTGCTCAAAGAGCCCTGAATCACAGACCCTAACGGACGCATCTCGCGCATGACAACCCTTTTGCTTCGATGGGCTCATGGTAGCGAAAAACGTCCGTTTAGTACATAAGTTCTTCTATGGTTATGTGTCTATTGTCTCAGCCAGCTCGTTAGAACTGGTAACCAACACCCCCTTGAATTGCCGTGGTAGTGTCGCCGCCAAAAGGAACAACCGCATTGCCGTAGAAAACCAGGTCGCTGTTGGTCATGGTGTAGTCCACACCGGGCTGAATCACAAAAGAGGTCCCGTCACCCATCACAGAGCCATCACTGGCAAAGGCGACGCCTGCGCCCACATAAATTTCAGTGTTGAAGTTAAGCGGGAAGTCGTAGGAAACCGTCGGCACAAATGCAGACCCTTCACCTAAAAATGCAGCGCCTCGAATGGAAATAGGCAGTTCGAGGATGTTGTAGCGAGCGTTAATCGCAACGCCTAACTCACCGTCACCAAAGGCAGGACCAATACCGATGTAGCTACCATAGGCTGCTTGCGCGTTTGCAGGCGCTTGCAGCGAGAGTGCCATCATCAAACCGCCAGCGGCGACACTGGCAAAACCCGCCAGACGCTTGCAAAAACCAGTACTCATCTCGAACTCCTCAAAGTGGTCAAGCCCTCATGAACTCGGGTTCAAAAGGTCCAAGGTTAAAGGGCTGGTGCAGTGAGTATAAAACATTGCACCAAATTAACTTTATTAATGCAGGTAATAACCTACCACGGGGTCGCGAGTCAAGGCGGGATCTATCTATATGGCGATCACGTGCGTCTGCGACTACGGATATGACGACCTACAATACCCCTGCTGGCAATACCCCCTTGCCATACCTCTGTGGCAGACCCACTAGCCCGTATTGCGCATACCCGCGGCCACACCGTTGATGGTCAGCAGCGCGCCGCGTAGCAATTCGCCTTTGCTGTAGCGCGATCGCACCCGTCCAGTCACTGCGTCATTGCCATACTCCCGCAAGCGCTTCAATAGCGCCACCTGCAAAAAGCTCAGCGGCACAATCGAACCATTTCGTAGCTGCACAGAGCGCTGCAAGCTCAAGTCACCATCCAACAGCTTGCTGTGGTCAGTAATCGCGAGCACCACTTCGCGAGTGAGGTAAAACTCCGCCGCGATTTGATCGAACATCGCTTGGAAATCAGCTCGCTTTTCATCGCTGCTTAGCTGGTTTACATAGTGCTGTGCAATTTGCAGGTCCACCTTGGCCAGGGTCATCTCTACCTTAGAAATCACCATCTTAAAAAAGGGCCACTTCGCATAGAAGTAGCGCAGCATCTTCAAATGCTCTTCGGTGTTCTCTTCCATAAATTCTTTGAGTGCGGTCCCTACGCCATACCAAGACGGCAGCAAAAAGCGGGTTTGGGTCCAGCTAAACACCCAGGGAATCGCCCGCAGGCCGTCTAGGTTGCGCTTGCCCTTACGGCGCGCCGGACGAGAGCTAATTTGCAGCTGAGAAATTTCTTGAACCGGCGTGACCTGATGGAAAAAGTCTACAAGGTCCGGCTGTTCGTAAATCAGGGCGCGGTAGTGCTGGCGCGATCGCACACTCAGCCGCTCCATCACCTCATTCCAAGCCTCGATGCTATCGAAGCTGCTGCCCAGCACACTCCCCTGAATCACGGCTGTGGTCACCGTCTCTAAGTTGTAGAGCGCCAAGTCAGGCAGGTTGTACTTAGACGCCAGCACTTCACCTTGCTCCGTAATTTTGATGCGCCCGTCTACGCTGCGACCCGGCTGCGCCAAAATCGCCTCATACGCAGGGCCACCGCCCCGCCCCACAGAACCGCCTCGACCATGAAAAATTCGCAACGCCACCGTGTACTTATCGGCAATGCCCTGTAGGGCTTGCTGCGCCTTATGAATTTCCCAGTTACTGCTCAAAAAGCCCGAGTCCTTGTTGCTGTCGGAGTAGCCCAGCATCACCTCTTGCAACGCCGTCTCTGCCTCTTCCGGCTTGGCCTTGGCAGCCTCTAGCGCCTCGTAACCACCTTGCAGCATGGAGCGATACAGCGGCAGCTCCCACAGCTGAGTCATCACATCCGGCGCCCGCCGCAAATCTTCCACCGTTTCAAACAACGGCACAATCTTCAGCGCACAAATGCCCGTCACCGGATCGTAGAGCCCGGCTTCTTTGGCCAGCAACGCCACCTCCAGCAAATCACTGGTGGTGTGGCTCATACTGATGATGTAGCTCTGGCAAATGCTGGGGCCAAATTCCTGATGCAGCTTACGCACCATGCGGAAGGTCGCAATAATTTCGCTGGCCTTGTCCGAAAACGGCAGCTCGCCAGGAATCAGCGGACGCCGGGTGCGCAGTTCGCTAATGAGCCATTCGTTTTTCTCGTCTTCGCTCAGGTCGTTGTAGGGCGTCTCTAACACACCCAGATACTGAGTGACCTCATCAATGGTGTCAGAGTGATTGGTGCTCTCTTGCCGAATATCGAGCTGGGCCAGGTTAAACCCATAAATTTCAACCTGACAAATGAGCTTCTCTAGATCCTTACACACCAGGCCGGTTTCTTTGAGGTTGCTCTGAATCAGCTGCAATTCACGCAAAAAATGATCGCCAGAGCGATATATCCGTCCGCTGGCCAGCTCACTGTCCAAGTTGGCTTCTTGCTCTTGCAAATAGTCGCCGTTGTACAGCTTTTCTGAGCGCGCCGCCGTGGCTAGCAAGCGCTGCTCAATGTAGGCCAGCTTCAGCCGGTAAGGCTCTTGCCGGTAGCGAATCGCCAGTTTTTCATAGATCTCTGGCATCTGGGTTTGGTCTTGCTCTAGCGATTCGAGCAAGTCGGGCAATACTTCGCTCCAGTGCAGCGACAGGCTCAGCAGGTGGGTGAGGTTCTGCACCGAACTCACATACTTGCCAATCACCATATTGCGCTGGTAGTTGGCCGTTTTCCAGGTAATTTGCGGGGTGACCGACGGGTTGCCATCGCGATCACTCCCCACCCAAGAGCCAAATCGGCAAAAGTCTTGAGCAGGCGGCTTTAAGGTCGGAAAGGTGCCCTGCAGCGCACGGCAGATCCGCTGATACAGCTGCGGAATGGTGTCGAACAGCACCACATCAAAGTAGTGCAGGGTAAAGTCAACTTCATCCAGCACAGACGGCTTAAACTGATGCAGCTCATCGGTACGCCACCACAGCCGAATTTCTTCAACCAGCTGTGACTGAAGCGATTTGATTTCCCAGGAAGACTCTAGCCCCAGGGAACGCGCACTTTCCTCTTCGCGGTCTAGCTGTCGCAAAATCGATGAAATTCGGCGCTGCTTATCTCGAATCGTGTGCCGCACAATTTCAGTCGGATGCGCGGTAAAGACCAGGCGCACATCCAGCTGGTCAAGCAAACGCTGGATCATTTGGGGCGGCACATTCAGCCGCTTTAGCGTAGGAAACAACCAGTAAAAGGTACCGACGTCACGGCCCGTGTCAATCTCGTCGCTCTCAGCAGCACTGTCGCTATCAGCGTGGACTGCCGCCGAAGGCTCTGCACCCTTCTTTTTCTCTGCCGACGCGATCGCCGCATCTTCGTAGGCCGCGCGGTACTGCTGCTGCTGGCCCCTTTGCTCGTAATGCTGCTCAACAATATTAATCAGCTGAAAATACAGCGCAAAAGCCCGCGCCATTTTGATCGCATCGCTCAGCTCCAACTCTTCAATCAGCTGAAGGACTGGGGCCGCGTTGGCTGATTTGGCCTGACCATCGGGGGCGCAGAGCTTGCGCAGACGCGTGAGTAGAGCCACTAGCGTGGGACCGCACTCATCTTCTAGGACATCAGCCCAGGTGCCTTCCACATGCTTAAGTCGATTGCGCAGCAGCCATTCTTGAGAGGCAACCGCCGGAACGACTTCAACCTCGGATACATCTGTTAGCGTCGTGGGCATTGTTTCTTCGGGGTTACCTATTTCAGACGGGCCGTTAGTAGATGGGCTTGCTGTAGACGGGCCTTTCGAGTAAAGCGTTGAACTCATGCGGCTAGATATCAATAGTGAGCACTCGAAATGATTGTAGGAGCTTTAGGGACGCCTAGAGCGTAGTTTACGCGCCGTAATATGACGATTCGCCAACCTAGAGCGGTCAAATAGGGGCCTCAGCGCTGGTCAGCAGCGGCGTCTTGAGGGGCCTTTAAAAGTGGTAGCGTCGGCAGGCGATCGCCTCTAAAAAGCTCTTCGCTGGCGCTGCCCAACTCAGCCAAACTCGTCGCGATCGCACTACCTGCCGTGAGCAGCGCCAAGAAGGGAACGGTCGCTAACCCCACGCTAATATCTGTACCCATCGGCAGCGATACTTTCATGGGGGGTAAGCCTGTAGTCTCAGGTTCACGAAATGAGCGCATGCAAATGGCCTCTTAGTTAATAACGACAATAGTGGCTCTCTCAGTAGAGTGCTCTAGCAGTGATAGTTATAGGATAGTTTGTGGGCATGCCTTATCAAGCATCAGCTCGATTGAGAACCCAGTTGAGAACCCGAGTGAGCACCTCGGTTTATCAGCAGGCATAACACTCAACCACTCAAATCTATGCAGCGCTGCTTGGCTAATTTTTACCGACAACTACCGATAACTCTGGTGTCGACTGTTTTTTTACTTTAGCGGACGCTTCCAAGCGACCCTAGCCAGAGGCTCAATTTGGCAGTTCAAGCAGCGGTTACTTTAGCCTATACCAATCGTGTCCAGACTTGGCCAGCAGCGGACTTCAGCATATGTTAAGGCATGTACTAGGATAGAGATTGGCAGAGTGCTAAGACACCTACGTAGGTTAGTGGCTTGGCCTGTTGATTTTTTACCAAACACCCACCTAGAAATTACCCGTGCAAAATGCACAACAGTGCCCTAAAATGCAGCGAGCGCCGCAGCGTTGGGCCTGAGCTACGCTATCTATCTCACGATTTGGGTGAAGAAGCCTGATTCTTACTAGCCATCTATGTTAGGTCATTTCCCTAAGCAACAAACTGATGCCGACCCAGCAACCCTACTTCCTTGGCTAAAAAGCGTTATTTTGCGTCGAGAGGATAGTCTGACAACCGAGATTCAAGTCAGGCTACGTGGCAATATTTTGCATGTTTTGTGTGAGTCGCTCAAAGTAGGGCTACCACGAACAGCGGTCCTTACTCGCTTAGTGCGATCGCTCATGGAGCCTGAGGTATCCGAGCGCTTTGAGCAAGAGTTTCCGCAAATTTATCAAATATACGTCTATAGCCGTCAGGCACTTGAGGCTAAGCCAGTATGGAGCGCGCCGATTTATCTCAATCGACTCGATCTGCATCTAGAGCGCCTGGTTCAGAGCGGCGCTGGCCTTGAGGCCGCAGAAACGCTCGCTAAAAAACAGGTGGCTGCGGTCAGCCTGACAGTTGATACCGCAGACGACCAGACTACAGCCAGCCAGACTACAGCCGGCCAGGCCCATGCTGAGGGGCAACCCAAAACAGACAATCATTCAAACCAAGGCTCAGGCGCGCCTAGCGAGCTGCATCAGGCGTCTGCTTCGGCAGTGATGTCTGCCGAGATCTCTGCCGATCAGCTCTCCGATGTTGACCTCGCGCGAACCGGCGACTCGGGTGCGATCGCCCGCTACCTCAGCGAAACATTGAGCACACTCAATGTTGGGGTCAAGGTGAGCGCCCGCGTAGTCCCCGGCAAAGCACGGCGCGCCAAGTCCGTGGTCAGCACCTCAGAGTCCCGCCCATCGTCCACAGCGGGTTCATCAGCCCCTGAGACAGAAACAGGCATCGAGACACAAGCTATCGGGGAAAGTCTAGAAACAGCGCCTGAAACAGGCCATCTAGAAACGGGCCATCTAGAAACTGGCCATGAAACAGCTGCTGAGAAAGCCAGCGAGCTCGTCTCTCGGCTCTGGGTCTTTTGCGAAGCCAGCTACAGCCCAGACCCGCTCCTGATTGCAGAGCCAATTGCAGAGCGCTTGCGACAGCTACACCTGCGGCAGTTTCAAGATGCTGTGATCACCATTCAGGTCACAGGCGAAACAGCCTCCGACTGGCGGCTTCGTGTGGATCTTACGCCCCCCGAAGATATGCTCAAAGAGTGGGGGCGCTGGGGCGATCTTGCAGCTCTTTCGCAGCTGGTCAATCAAATTTCTAAGCGCTATGGGCTCAAGCTCGTCGCTGAAATCAAAAAAGCAACGCTTCACCTCATTAGCTACCCCCGGTTAGCACTTGAGAGCAGCGCTGAAGTTGACACGCGCGACGAGACAATCCACCACGCCAGAAGCAATCGGGCTACTGCTCATCAAGGCTTAGAGGATCAAGGCCCAGACTCCATAGCCCTAACCGATACCGCGCTGCTTGATGTTGAAGGATTAGTCGCTGATGTGGGCGACTTACTCGTGGCGATCGCCCCCCAGGGATTAGCGCGCGCCATGCTCTATGGCCCGTCCACCGACGACATTAGCCCAGAGTGGCTACGCGGAATTGACCTGCCCGCAGCCGACCAGCCAGAGCGTGCCCAAAACACCGTGGAGTTGGCCGCCCAGGGGGATCTGCCTGCGTTGGCCTACTGCCTCACCCGAGCCCTTAATCCAGACATCAAAGAACAGCTAGCGACGGGTGGCATCCGCGTGCAGCTGTTGCTAAAGGACAAACTGCTCCATATCATGGCCGACGGTCCGGTGTGCCCGCCTAAGCACAGCATTGTGCCGCTAATCACCAAAACTTTAAAACAAGTAGATGTCCATGGGCTAGAAGGTCTCAGGCTATATGGCCGCAGAGCAGGGCAAAAGCAGCCGATGTGGACCCACGGCACAGACTACACCACACGGCAGCGACTGGTTCCTGAAGCAAAACCCGAGTTTGCAGCGTCCCAGGCTTACATTGGCGAACTCATCACTCCAGTGAGTGACGCCAGCTTAGCGATCGCAACCGACCCCGACAGCGAAACAGACTTTAAGCTGGGCGCTACCTTAGTCCGGGCCTTTCAGTATGTCTGTATTCAAAGCCAGCTATTTGTACCCGCTGCAGAAAAAGAGAGCCTGTCCCTGTCTACGGCCCGGCCTGCGCCCACTACGGCTAATTTTCCGTTAGAAAATGGAAAAATGGCCCTTATTTTCAGTGTGGTGGGCGTTTTATTAGCCGTCCAGTTCGACTTCATGGTGGGCCGCGCCCTTCGTCAAGCGGCCGCGCCCGTCAGCCAGTCAGTCGCGGCCAATACGCCTACCGAGGCAAGTGAGCAAACTGCCGAAACTGACGTTGGCCGCATCAAAACCCAAAATCCTTTTCGAGACGAGCTTAACGAGCTGGAGTGGAACACTAACAACGAGAACGATCCGGGCCAAGAGGAGTTTACCTGGGGAGATCCCCCCGAAAACGAGGGCTTCTTAGGCGGTAGCAACAGTCGCTTTAATAACCGCGACTTTACGGCCTCAGCGATTGATGATGATGAACTCATTTACAGCCCCCAACAGGATTTTGTGTCCACCGCTGCGCTGTTGGCCGGGTCTACCTTGCCGACCTTCCGCTCTCAACAGCTCGATGAAAAAATTGCTCTGTACCAGCGGCGCGTTGCCCAGTCTGGCCCGCCAGATGTGCTGGTAATTGGCAGCTCACGGGCCCTGCGCGGCGTAGACCCAGCCGCCCTCAGACAAGCCTTGGGCCGATCGGGTCGCGATGGTTTAAGCGTCTTTAATTTTGGGGTCAATGGCGCCACTGCCCAGGTCGTTGATCTGATTGTTCGCCGGTTGATTCCCGCCGATCAGCTCCCTCAAATGATTGTTTGGGCAGATGGGGCGCGGGCGTTCAACAGCGG
Organism: Cyanobacteria bacterium J06634_5; assembly: GCA_039820525.1. Lineage (GTDB taxonomy): Bacteria > Cyanobacteriota > Cyanobacteriia > Phormidesmidales > Phormidesmidaceae > Phormidesmis. The sequence continues at coordinate 2,784 of JBCBPY010000033.1, read as the reverse complement.
TCGAACCGACGTAACGTTTAATGCGATCGCGGTTTCTGAAGGCTACAAACAGCTAGAGGCTGGCGAATCGACCGATGGCATCAACGACCTCGCCTTAGGAAGCCTTGCCGATCAGATCAGCGTCCAAACAAAAGCGACTGACCGCCAAATGAGTGAGATGCTCGGGCGAGTGTCTTCGGCCTTTACCCATCGCGAGCAAATTCGGACAGCGTTGGGGCAAGGGTTCGGGGCGATCGCGCCCGAATTCACCGCTGAAGCTGGCACCACCCAGTCTGGCGACACCCCCACAGAACTCCCCACCGAAACCAGCCTGATAGACTTTGACGGATTTTTAGCCCTCTCCACCCGCTTTAACCCAGCCACCTACTATCAGGACCATGCCCGAGTAGCCGGTGCCTATGACGGCGACTACAAAGACTTTCAAATGGAAGGAAAGCAGACCGACGCCCTCAATAACCTGCTCTACTTCACTACCCAAAAAGACGTCCCCGTTATTTTCATCAACACCCCTCTCACTGACGAATACCTAGACAGCCGTCGCACCAAAGCAGAAGAAGAATTCCGCCAGTACATGGTCCAAGTCGCCAATCGTTCTGCCTTCATGACCTTTCGAGACCTCGGTCAGCTGTGGCCACAGCGCTACGACTACTTCTCTGACCCTAGCCACCTCAACCGATACGGAGCCTATCAAGTCTCCAATCGCCTCGCGCAAGACCCCCTCATTGCCTGGCCAGAAGCCGGCGTCACCACAGAGTAGGTGCGCCCTGGCAGGCTCAGGCCAAAGTTTACAGAGCCCTAAGAGCGCCAAGCAAGAGCGCGCTAAGAGCGCCGAGCATGAGAGCGCTAAGCAAGAGGCAGAGCCATCAACAGAACGAGGTCATCACCTTGAGGCCCCCCTTCCTGCAAGACCAGCACATTCATACAGTTCTGCGGGTGAGTCTGCCAGCCGTAAAGTCGCCTCCATTACAAAGTCGTCTACAAATTTCGGTCCGGTCACTCGGCCCAATTACCCAGCCCGATCACTATGATTCAGCCATCTATTCTCTACGGATTTTTCCTAGCCTGGATATTGGTGCTCTACTGGCTGCTGCCCGGTAAACACACCAAACACTGGATCATGCTCATTAGCAGCATTGTGTTCTACGCCTCATTGCAAGCCCAGTATGTGCCGCTGATGCTGATTTTGGTGGGCCTTAACTATGCCATCGGCAAATCCCTAGCCACCCCTCTAGATTGGCGTATTCCTAACGAAGCGTGGCAGTACGCCCAAGCCGACTGGAACCGCAAGCGCACCCGGCTGCTCTGGCTGGGCATCGCCCTCAACACCCTTTTGCTACTGGGTTTCAAATATTTTTTGCCGACCCTTTCATCCCTCGGCTTTGATGAGCTAGTGGCCGGGCCCGCCGCTGGCTGGCTCATGCCATGGGGCCTCAGCTTTTTCACCTTCGAGTGCATTGCCTACCTGGTTGATATCTATCGCGGCTCGCCAGCAAGTACCAATCTGCTGGACTTCGCCGCCTACAAACTATTTTTCCCCAAGCTCATTTCAGGGCCGATTACCCGCTTTCACGGCTTTGCCAGTCAGCTCAAGGGCCTCAGCCCACCCTCACTCGATCAAAGCGTAGAAGGCGTGTGGCTGATTGCCTCTGGTGCCATCAAAAAACTGCTGATTGCAGACCGTATTGGCTTGCTCGTTAACCTCAGTGCAGGCAGCCTACCCAGAGCGGGCAGTGGTGATATTTGGCTACTGGCCTTTGCCTATGGCCTACAGCTCTATCTCGACTTTAGCGGCTATGTTGATGTCGCCAGAGGAAGCGCCATGCTTCTAGGCTTCAACTTGCCGCAAAACTTTAACTACCCCTATTTTTCTACCAGCATCGCTGACTTTTGGCGGCGCTGGCATATGACCCTGGGCGACTGGCTGCGAAACTATCTGTACTTTCCGCTGGGCGGCTCTCGGCGCGGCCTAACGCGCACCTGCATCAACCTTATGCTGGTGATGCTCATCGCTGGGGTTTGGCATGGCGATCGCTGGGGCTTCATCGTATGGGGAGCCATTCACGGCAGTGCCTTAATCATGCACCGCTTAAGCGTCGCCGCCTCTGAAGGGTCTTCGCTCGTTGAGGCCTTTTGGAGCTCTCCACCGGGCGCTGTGGTGGCTTGGGCCCTGACTCAGTTTGTGGTTTTCTTCAGCTGGATTTTCTTCCGCCTGCCCAACCTAAACGACGCGAGCTTAGCGATTCGCCATCTCATTGGCCACTCGGCTGATATACAGTTCGCGCAAAAGGTTTACTACGAATCTTTCGGGCTCAATCGCCCCCAGCTTTCGCTTTTGCTGAGTGGTATTGTCGGGCTTATGGGCATAGGGTATGTGGTTCAGCGTGGGCTCAAGCTTCAGCTCAGCTGGCCGATCAAAGTGCTATTGCTCCCCCTATGCTTCTTCCTCGCCTGGGTACTGGCACCCACCGAAGCCTCGCCCTACATCTACTTCGACTTCTAAAGTTAGCTTTTCTTAATTTGTCATCTAGCTGCGTACATAGATCGAGGCCCCGTTCTATGTACCTTTTGATAGCTCTTTGAAGCGTATCTTATCAATACCGATTTAATTGTTAAGGACTGTATTTTTCTTCACATGGCACCCTATATTATTTACAGAGCGAAACAGAAGTTCACTTCTTTTTGGGTGTACTGTCTTTCGTCTCTAATGCGTACCTAACTACCCGGAATAATAATCATGACTACTACTCTACAGCAGCGCGAAAGCGCCTCGTTGTGGGAGCAGTT
>JBCBPY010000032.1:280-65675 GCA_039820525.1 Cyanobacteria bacterium J06634_5 | reverse complement strand
ATGCACACCTGCATAGAACTGAGAGTTTGCAACAACCTTTGTAGAGCTGCGTCCCTGCCAAGACATATTCTCTAAAATGTCGGAAGTGTCTGCGCCTCTTTGACGTCGCAGTCCCGAGCCACTCCCACCACAGACCACCCAATCTATATTGGCATCTGCATGCTTGGTATCTGCTGTTCGAATATGTTCTAAGCAGTGGGCATGTCCGCTAATAACCAGATCAACCAGTGGTTCAGTGAGCGATCGCGAACCAAGCACGCGATCATCTACGTTAGAAGCTCGCCGAGCATCACCTAGCGTTGAGGCCACTCGATCTAAAACAGTTCTTAAATTTCTTCGAACCCACAGCGTTTCTACACTCTGCCAGCGAGTTGACTCAGTCGTGTAGGCAGAGTGATGACAAAAGATGATTCTACCGACTGTGTTGGGCGTATCCCAAGAGGTTATAAGCGATTTCTCTAACCACTCTAGCTGTGCACCATCGAAGCCCTCTATCTCAGGCGCCCTGTTCCACGTATTTGAATCCAGCGCAAAAAAATCAACACCGCCGTAGCGGAACTTGTAATACCGATTGGGCAATCTTGTAAATTCACCAGGACGATAGCTCAAACAGTGTTGAAAGTCACCGGCTGCTGAAGCACTATAGTGACGCTTTAAGTGAGCACTCAACTGTGCAGCAGTTAATTTCTTGAGATCATCCAGAAAGGTTTGACCGTAAGCCTCTCCGCCTTCTCCACCATAGTTGCCTAGGTCTATACCCAACGTTGACCGCAGCTGATCACAAGCCAATCTCACAAGGCTACGCCACACGCTCTCTACCCCCGACAAACCTGCGTAATCATGGTTTCCAGGAACAGGCAAAACAGGCTTGTTGAATATAACAGAAGCTGCTATGTCCGCTGGGCTTTCCGGCAAACGAGACAGCAAGTCCTGGTAGGGTTGTAAAAACCCCGTCAGGTAGTTTCGATAGGAGCCTACAGGATAGGTCACATCTCCTGTGTGGAGCAAAAATCGACTTTCTCCCAACTGTTTTGTCAGCTGATTAGCAAAAGCATCGGCAAAAGTGTCACGCTCAGCCGAATGAGTCACACCACCCGCATCGGTGTCGCCTACCACTAAAAAAGAAAAAGGCGTTTCAGCGGTAGGTGCATCTGTGATCGCCAATTGCGTTTGGTCAATCCCACCTTGAACAATTTTAGGATGCTGCCACTGAACCTGCTGTGAAAGCACAGATTCTTTAGCTGCTCGGTGAAAGGGTGCTGCTCGTTTAGAAAATAGAGTCATCGCCTTTGGGATTCGTACGAGGGTTAGCAGGAGTCGTTATCTGAAGCGCAGAAAGATCAACATTACTGCTGTCGTTATCGCTGCTGTTCTCAGGCGTGCCATAACCATAGGCATAGTAACGATAGCCACTCATTCCATTGGCTCTAACCCCATTAGCAACAACACCTAATGTTGGGATTTTTGCGAGCTTCAACGTTTCAATCGTTTGAGTCAACACCGTGCGATCGGTCTTACCAATGCGACTAATCACCACCAACCCATCGGTTCGCTGACCAATCAAACTCACATCCGCTAGGCCAGTCGCGGGCGGCGCATCATAAATCACCAAATCAAAACACCGCTCAAACGTCCCCATCAGCTGCTGCATCTTATTAGAAGACAGTAGCTTAGTCGGATCAGGCGGAATTTTTCCAGCCGTGAGTGCAAACAGCTGATTATCTGCATCCACCTGCTGAACAACAGACTTCAACGGCAAGTCATCGGCAATCAGGTTAGAGAGACCCAAATCGTTGCGGAGACCTAATCGGTCATGCACCTGCGGCTTACGCAAATCAACATCCACCACTAATACCCGCTGCCCCATCGCCGTAGCGACTTTGGCAAGATGGGCAACCACCGTAGACTTACCATCTCCTGGCATCGCAGAACTAATCAAGATAGAACGAATAGGCCGATCTGAGCTCAACATGCGAATGTTGGTATGTAGCACGCGCATTGCTTCTAAAAAGCTTGCTTCGCTGTTGCCGCCATAGCCGTAGTAGTGTGACTTGGGCTTTTTGCCTATGCGGAGATTGGAGAGATTATCCGTCAGTGCGGCGATCGCACTCTTCTCAACCGTACGACTGTCCTTAAGATCGTTATTGAAAGGCAACGTCCCCAACAACGGCAGCTTAGTCCCCGCCTTTAGTTCATCTATAGAGTGGTAAACATTATCTAATTTTTCAAGCAGCAACGCCGCCCCTAACCCCAATAAGAGACTGGCAACCAAACCCATCAGCAAACTACGCTTCAAATTAGGCGAGATGGGGTCGGTTGGCTGTACAGGCACCTCAATGAGCTGCCAGGGAATTTCTGTTTGTGCCGCTTCAATCTCCAACGTTTCGCGCGTCACCCTAAAGCGGGTCAGCGCCTCTGTTGATACTTCCAACTCTCGCTGCAAGTCAGTGTACTGACGAATCAACGTCGGTAGTTGACTCAGCACCTGTTCAGCTTCTTGCTCGGCTCTGGCCAGGGTTTGACTCTGCACAGCCATAATCTGAAAATCATTGGCGGCCATTGCCTGCTTGGTACCCACCACTCGCTGCGCCTCTTGCTGCAACAGCGGCAAAATATTCTCTCGCTGTTCTTCAAGCACCCGAATAGACAAGCTATTGGGTTCAAAACGAGTCAGCTCCGCAGCGATGTTGGTTTCTACTGAGCGCAGCTCGCTCAGTAGCTGTTGATAAATAGGGGCACCGTCTAAAGAGGCCAACGTCCCAGGCTGTCCTTGCAGGTTGTTGAACACCTGCTCAGCTTGTGATAGCTCGCGGTCTAGCTCTAGGCGTTGCTCAGCCAATCCTGTCGTTTGCTGAGCCAGCTGGGCAGATTGCACCTCTGGGGTAATAAAATCGTACTGCCGGCGAAACGCCTCTAGCCGATCTTGAACAATATCCACCTGTTGCTGCAAAGAAGGTAGCTGATTTTCAACAAAGTTAATTCCTTGCCTTAAGTTGGTTTGCCGCTCTTCAAGAGAATATTTTAGATAGGTTTTAGAAAGCTGATCGAGCACCACCTGAATTTGCACAGGGTCTGGACTGTTGTAGCTAACCTCCAGGATTTTAGTTTCACCTAAGCGGGTGATTCTCAAATTCTCTAGGAGCGCTAGATAGTCTACTTCGGGATAGACTTGCTGAAGTTGTTCAGCCACCGGCTCAATCAGCTCGGGGCTACGCAACACCTGCACCTGAGTCTCATAGTCCAAACCTGACTTACTTAAGTTCTGTTCCCCTAAAATTTGAGTCAGGTCCGAAAAATCATCGTCAGCGTTAACAGGCTCTACCAACAGCCGAAACTGGCCCTGATAAATCTCTTCCTGACGCAGGGTCTGCGCCGTGACTAACGTCATCACAACAGCAGCAACACCGGCAATTGACCAGGCCCGACGCCGGACAACTGAGAGCAAATTCCGCAGGTCGCCATCTTCTTCTTGTTGCGCTTGAAGCTGCCAGGCAGCCAGCATAGACGAAGGCTCGGGAGGTGTAACAACAGCAGCAGGCGGCAATCCATTGCCATTGCTATGGCCGTTACCGTTATAAATAACTGGAGAGGCTGGGGTTTGAAAAGTTTCCATGCGATCGCACGATAAAGTATTTATGGACGTTTTTGAACCAGAACCACTAGCAAAATAAAATGGCAAGATAAAATGCCAGCGGAATTCAGAGAAGACTTAGAAAAACAACCGCAACGGTGAGACCAATTGCAAAATAGGACGGAAGATACTCCCAATAGAATCACCTAAACGAGCGCGTCCATTGCGACCCACAATCACCACGTCGTTGTTTAGAATCAACGGATTTCTCTGTGAATCAATCCCTTCTGTCAAGTTCACTTCCACCTGACGCTGCGTCACGCTGCCATCTGGATTGAGGCGAACAAGCTCAACAACTTCTGTCGCTCGGTTAGTAAATCCACCCGCTGCAAGCACCGCTTGATTCAACGTGGTGTTGGGAGTAACGGTCAATACACCAGGGGTTTCCACCTCACCCACCACATTCACAGCGATCTCATTAGGAGAGAAATTAGCCGCTGTCAGCTGTGCAAGTTCACCCGGCGTAGTTTCTGTAGCCACCGGAATAATCACGGTATCTCCCTGCTGCAACACCAAGTCTTGGCTCAAGTCTCCCGATTGCAACAACTGCCAAAAATCAAGATCAATCAGCTGTTCGTCACCGCGACGGGTCAGCCTTCGCACCTGAATTTTTCGAATATCAGCAGATGGCTTGATCCCGCCCGCCGTTTGAACCACCTGGGTCACCGTTGTTCGGCCTTTGTTCTGTCCTCCTTCAAACTCATAGGCTCCTGGACGAAAAACCTCGCCCACCACAGCAATCACCACATCTTCCTCAACACTTGAGGCCAAGTTAGACGCCGAGAGCTGGTTGGTTTGGGCAATATTGACCGTTTCTGTTTCACTAATGACGATCGCATCGCCATCTCGCAAAGGCACATCCTGACGGACATCACCATTGTTGAGCAAATCCCAAAGGTTGAGCGCAATCGCCTGTGGCTGCCGGCGACCGTTCGAGCGACGCAGCTGCACACGGTTAAGATCGGCTGCCTGAGTAACGCCACCAGCTGCCTGTAGAGCCTGAGCCACCGTGGGGAATTGAGCATCGCCTTCGGGCGTAAGCGTATAGAGCCCAGGCTGAGCGACCTCTCCCGAAATTGCAACCCTTAAAGGTCTGGGGCTTTCTAGCACCACCGTTGCCTGAGGGTAGCGAAGCTCACGTCGGTAGGCCTGAGCGATCACCGCACCCGCCTCTTGAACCGTTAACCCATTCACATCGACAGGGCCCACCACCGGCATATTGAGAAATCCATCGGCCAGCACTTGCTGTGGCCCGCTGTATTCCGGCACGTTAAATATCGTGATAATCAAGGAATCGCCTGGCCCTAGCGTGTAGGCATCATCAAGCCGAACACCAGCGGCAACAGTCACAGGCGCAGCGTCTAGAGAAAGCTCTGGCAATACTTCCGCCGCCGCCGCCGGCTGCGACCCCAACAGCCTCAGCGAAAACAAATCACCGCTGGCAATAGCCAAAAGCGCCCACGCCCCTATGGACATCATCTTTTGTAGCGTTAGCTTCATTGTCATTGGATTAAAACTGCCCCGCATCTTCTCGATGCTAAAAAATCAACTTGGTCAAAATCTCACTGTCCTTTTCTCTCAATACAACGAAGAACAACAATAAACCGGTAGAACAGGGGTGAAATTTTGCTAGGGTTTACACCTAACTTTCTTGTTTTTTTCTAACCATTAAACGGGCCATCAACGCTGCTCTAAACAAGGCTTTGGACACCCAATATTTTAGAGATGGACAATATCAAAAAAAGCTGATACGAAACCTCCGTCATCATACGATTTTCCAGCCAATATCCCCTCAGTAAATTCCTCATAACACCGTGCATTTTCGGAAGCTTCATCAGTTTACTAAGAATTTGTACGGAAGCGCGGTGGGGGTTCCGTATACTTAAGCAGAATTACTAATTTGTGTGCACGGGACGTTCTAGCAGAAACACACAGGCTTTGCGGTCAGTAAGCTTGCATTTATTTCAACCGCTTAATGCGTCACCGGATCTTTTCAAAGGAAGTATTTCGTATGCAAGTGAATTTTGCACGCTTCACTGGCGTTGTGCTGTGCGTTACAGCACTTGTCCCTTCAGCGGTCCCTTCAGCAGCTCAAGCAAGTGATTTTGTTGAAGTCCAGCGTTTAGAGGGAACCGAAGTATCTTTTCCCTCTTCCGAGTTATTACTGAGCGTTTCTGAGCGATCGCCTCTAGAGCCCGCGCTCGCAAAGCGAAGTGTACCAGAGTATGTCGTCACAGAAAAGTGGGCACGCCCTCCCGCCGTCAGCGAACCCGCCAGTCCTCAATTCTCTTATTCAGCACAGTCTTCTAAATCAGAAAGTATACAAGCTGTCAGTGATCTCGTCAGTGGCCTCGATTTAAAAAATCTCTCGTTAGAGACTTCTGTCGTAGATAAAGCGACCCACAGCTTATGTACCAACGACTGTGTCGATGTTGAAGAACGCCTTTCTCGGACGCTTCCATCAGTAGAAGATATTCAACAGATCCAGCAGGATCTTAGAAACCTCAATGTCCCAGAGCCTGTTCGATATCGCCGTCGTATCTATCCTGGCATTACTATCTCTAATCCCACAGGCTACGGTGCAGATCGCGGACAGGTATTTGCGGGCTTCGGCGCGCAGTCTCGAAGTCGATTTAGCGGCGGGGCTAACCCTGGCACAATTTTTGGAGGCGGTAGCCGAGATGGGACTGCGGGCATCGGCTTTGGCGTGGGTGATGCCCGTGAATCAGTCGGTGTGCAGGTTTCCTACACGGCGGCCAGCTTCGGCGGTAGCCGCGCGCCGTTGAGTGGTGGCTTAAATGCAAAAATTCACAAACAGTTTGGCCAGGGTTGGGCGGCGGCGATTGGTGGCGAAGGCATCATCAACTTTGGCAGGCTACCAGAGGATGATGACGAAATTGAGTTCAATGACTTTGAAGGGACCTACTACGGGGTGGTCACCCGCACCATCTCCCTGCGAGATGACTTTACTCAGCCGTTTAGTCGCCTCAGCTTAACAGCCGGCGCAGGCTCAGGACGCTTTCAGTCAGTCGATGAAATTGCTCAAGGTGAGTTTGGCATTGGCGTATTCGGTAGCGCTGCACTACAGGTATTGCCATCCACCACACTCATTACCGAATGGACAGGGCAGGACTTAGCAGCAGGCATTTCATTCGCACCGTTTCCCAACTTTCCCATTGTCTTCACCCCTGCCATTCGAGATATTGCGGGTGAAGGAGATGGCGACCCTCGATTCGTGCTGGGAGTGGGGGTTTCTCTTAAAGATATGTTCTCCGCGCTGGGTTTGTAGGATGCGGTCCTCCATCAACCTAGCGCAAAGCTTGGTGCATCCTAGTTTCTTTAAATTAATACCCCATTATAAGTAAGGAGTTCTCCTTGATGAAATCCAGACAGTGCCTGAGCTATACACTAGCAACCGTCGCGCTCTTAACGGCAGCGGCCCCGGCGATCGCACGCCCCAATCTCTCCGATATCACCGGTCCCAATGTTTCTGACATTACGGGCCCTAATGTCTCTGATATCACCGGTCCCAATGTTTCTGACATTACAGGCACCACAACAGATGCGCAAAGGAGAGCCGTCGCTGCCGGTTTTAGCCAATCAGATCTCAACAAACTAGCCGATCAAATTGATGCCGCCTACGAACTCTGCTATGGTGGCGCAGATTGCGCTGCTCTTCAGTCGCTGTTAGACCAAGCCAATGGCATCCTGGGTAGTGAGCAATAAAAAGAAGTCGCTATAAACAAAACTGAATAGCAGGATAAAAGAGCAGCTTCAGTAGCTGCTCTTTTTCATTGTTTGCCGATCAAAATCAACATGCGCAATCTCGGCCCGCGCCGACACTAACGTGACCGCACATCTAGCGCATCTCTGAGCCCATCACCAACGTAGTTCACGCTGAGCACCGTTAAAAAAATCGCCAAACCTGGAAAAATCACCAGATAAGGCGCGCTAGAAATGTAATTTTGCGCATCGAAAAGCATGCGGCCCCAGGTGGGGACATCGGGCGGAAAGCCAATGCCCAGGAAGCTGAGCGTGGATTCGGTGATAATGGCGTTACCCACCCCTAAGGTGGCAGCCACGATTACCGGACCAATCACATTCGGCAAAATGTGTCGCCAGGCAATACGCAGGGGTGAGGCCCCCAGTGACTTTGCACTTTGCACAAACGTTTGCGCCTTCACGGTCAAAAAGCCCGCTCGCACGAGCCGAGCAGTGGGCATCCACGTCAGGCCCCCAATCACCAAAATCATCAATAGAAAAACACCTAGCTCCGGGCCCACCAGCGTTCGTACGGTATCGCGAAATAAATAAATAATCAGGAGCAGTAAGGGCAGCTGAGGTAAGGATAAGAACAAATCAGTCAGGCGCATCAAAAGCGTATCTATCACCCCACCGCAGAATCCGGCAATCGTGCCAATGAGCGTACCGACTGTCACAGAGACAAGCATAGCCATCACCCCAACCGCTAAGCTCACTCTGCCGCCCCAAAGCAGTCTGGCGAGCTGATCTTGGCCGCGATCATTGGTGCCCAAAAGGTGCTGAAAGCTCGGTGAGAGCGTTGCTTGGCTGTAGTCAATATGGCTGTAGGAAGCGGTATAGAAAAAAGGACCTACGATCACGGCGGCCAACAGCATCATCAGCGTGATTGCGCCGAGGAAAGCCATGCGATCGCGCCTAAATCTCCACCAAGAGGTTGGGCGAGCTAACTGGCCAGCCTTCGCAGAATTTAAGACCGTGTTCGAGACCAATGACGCGTCGGGCGTACCCGCTGAGGTTTTAACAGACTTAGGTCTCACAGACTTCGGCATCACAGACTTGGGCATTACAAACTAAGGTGCTGGCGCGGACAAATAAGGCCATTAGCTAAACCGTTTCACCATACTGTAAGAAGTGCTGCCTGTGCGGTTCACAATCTCAGTCCCTGCAACCCGCACAAAACCCAATCGTTCATAGAGCTTTGCAGCCGGATTGTTGGAACGGGTGCTCAGCGAAATACCTGGAAATTGCGTTTGCGCTAACTCAATTAGGTGAGTCAACAACATCGTGCCGATACCTTGCCCGCGGTGTTCACCCAGTACTGCGATCGCTAACTCTGGAATCTCTTTGGCAACATAGCCATAGCCATAAGGCACCGCCGCATCCAGACGACACAGCCGCAGCCAAGCAGCACCCAGGGCGCGCCCATCAATACTCTGCTCCGCCACAACCCCCGTATCACCGACTTGCCCCCAGTCCTGCACATACCAAGCCAGCGCTGGAGATGATTTCACATCCTCTACAGACGTTTCGTGAGCGGCGTGCATCAGCATTGTCCATAACGTAGGCACATCCTCAGTCGTCAAAACGCGAACGGTGGTGTTCATAAATCTGTTTGTACCAAATGGCCTGGGAATTTGGGCTGATGCTGCCACGAGGCGGAAAGGCAGAATACTTTAGGCGGCTGTCGAAGCGAACATGTAGCCAGGGTACGCCATGACCGTGAGTGTTGCACCACACAGGGGTTTCATTGGCGATCGCACTCATGCACCGTGCACCCACCCGCTGCCACAGGGCCTGCCAAGCCTCCGGTGGCGCGGTGCGACAAAACGCCGCAATATGGCCGTATTGGCCAGTCACCGTAGGGATAAGTAGCTGCGCATCGCCAGAGTGATTGGCAAACGTAGCGGTGAGCGCGTCGGTAGCCTTCAAATAAGGCTGAAAATCACTCGGATCAGCCGGTCGAAACTGAGCGGGGAAAACAACAACAAAAAAGGGATGGCTCTTAGCGGTGTAAGGGTGAATCGGAATCGGCTTCCATTCAAAATCAAAAGGGAGATCCGCCCAGGCTTGATGCCACCGCTGACAAAACTCCAGGTTGTTCACCAGTCCGTGGGCAACTTGCAGCCAGCTCAGCGGATCGCCCTCACCATCGGCAAAGGTGATGAGCTGCGCGCCCCGATGGGCAACATCCACCTCAACTTGCCGCACCGACACATGGTGATGAGCAGTGGCCAGCGGACGCTGAGAAATTGAGAGCATGGGGATGGACTAGAAGATAAGCGGGTGATGAGCACGCCAAAACAAACACAGGTGACCGTCAGAACCCTAACGAATTCGGACGGTCACCTTTGATTAAAGCCCCCTTAGACCAACCGGTCAAACAAAGGTGCGATCGCCTAAACCTACACGCCAAATGTAGACGCCAGGGTTTCAGCAGAATAGAGTGCGTCGCCGACCTGAAAGCTCTCGACATTGAAAATGTCTTGCTGCCAAGCCTTGTTCGCACCGCTTTTGGTCTGTGTGCCCGAAATACGAACGACACCGCCGTCAAAGGCCGTTACCGTCATCGTATCGGCATTGAAGTAATCCAAAATCGCCACATCCGTTCCGCCTTGACCATTCAGCTGACCAGAGCCAATACCGACATCTAAGGTGTCGTCGCCGTCACCACCAAAAATAACAGCATCCTGAATATCAAAAGCCGCTCGCGCGGTGGCCTCTACTTTAATAGAGTCGTTGCCGGCACCCGCATTAATTTCGGACTTAAACGCACCGTAACCGCCTCTACCAGAAGCTGTATTAGTCACCCCTTGAACAATAATGCGGTCATTACCATTGCCAGTAAACAGTTTCGACTCATACAGGCCATAGGCTGCCGTACTGCCCTGAGCTGTGGTGGTCGCCGTCACCACGACAAAATCATCGCCTTCGCCAGCACTGACATCGGTCGATTTGAAAACGCCGTAGGCTCTAGCGTTACTCTCAGCCTCTGCGGTTGCCGAGATAAACATCGCATCGTTACCATCGCCACCAAAAAATGACGAAGACCTCACGCCATAGGCTCTAGCAGCAGCGTCTGAACGCCCGCTGCTGCTGGCGTTACCAGAAATGCCCATCACATCGGCACCGTCACCGCCAAACACCACCGTTTGGTTATCAATACCAGCAGCGACGCTTCTAGCACCGCTGCTGGCACTACCCGTAGCGGTCGCTGAAAGGTTCACCCTATCGCCACCGGCACCACCCCACACGTTGGCCTTTGAAGCCCCCCTGGCAATGCCTCGGGTTCCACTGGCTTCTGCGGTCACGGCAATCGTGTCATCGTCACTTTCGCCCAGGACCCAGCCGCCTTTAACACCAATCGCGTTGGCCCTAGCCTCACCGTCATTACTCCCGTTTTGGGCCTCTGCGGCAATCGTAATCGTGTCTTTGGAGACGGCCTCTCCACCGCCCTTAATAACGGCACCTTCCGTGCCAAAGGCAACCGCTGAGGAGCCTGCCGCCCCCCCGCCAATCGCGCTGCCTGTAATTTGAATATCATCTCTGCGATCGCCACCGTCGATGGTGGCAAAGCCCACACCGACCCCTTTCATTCTCAGTGCCGACCGGCTGGTTCCAGAAATCAGGAAGCTGTCAACCTCCCCACCTGTGTTAATCGAGCCCCCAAATACGCCATAGCTAGTGGCCCTACCCTGGTTTTGAAATCCTATGCTAGTGGCTGTTGCGGTGACGCTGTCGTCGTCAAGCCCGTCATCTTTAATCGTGGAGGCGTCAATTCCGCGACTGGTGAGGTTAGCGGCAGCTGAGGCCGTTAGGGAAACAACCCCTTGGTAACTATCACCCGTGCCGTCGAGGCCGTTTAGGTCATTAATCGTTGCCTTAAATATGCCAGATTCAGATGTATTTGAAGTGATGTCAACAATTTGAATCTCGCTAGCAAACAGGTCACTTTGAGGCGTTCCTGTTAGCGTTCCAGTCAGTTGAGGCATATCTGATTCCTTGGTCTTGATATTAGTAGATTTAGCGTCCAGTCAGTGAGTGACACACTCATTAGGCGTGTGTAGCTTCCCATCACTTGCGAATGCTCCCTGTACCAATATTTTCTTATATACCGAATCAATAAAGGTAACGAAGTCAGTACATTTTCCGGATAATGACCAAAATTTACGTAAATTTACGACTAAGGAACTTTTGAACCACTACAAACGACGTGCTCTACCGCATCAGAATAGGCCCATCAGAATAGGCTCAGAAGAACCGGATTGCTTCTTCAGGAGGTATTGAGACACCGTTTTGACGATAGCGGTCTTGATAGCGATGAGTCGCCTGCACCGAAGCTTCTAAAGCAGAAGAGATGGGTACACGCGCGCCTGCGCCCAAGATATTGCGAGCAGCCTGGTAACCGGTCAAAGCCGAGTAATCGTGCTCAACGTCACAGTGAAGCCCCCGACAGCCTGCTGCCTGCAAGTTTTCAAAGCTTTCGAGATAGTTTTGGACAATTGCCAGGGGCTTGTAATAAGCCTGATGGTGCAGCGGATAGGCATTGGGATGACGGATAACGCAGCCGCCTACAATGGCGTCCGTGTTTGGAACAAAGCCCAGTTCGATCGCTTCTTTACAAGCCAAGCGCACCAGCGCCGCATCCTCCATAGCCCATAGGTCATCTCCTTGCATGCAAAAATACTCAAAGCCCAAGCAAGTTTGCGCTGGATTGGGCACCATCGCCGCGCTCCAATTTTTAAAGTTTTGAATGCGGCCAACCTTGAGCGCGGGGCTATGGATGTGGAGTTGCGTATCGGGAAAGACCTCAGCAATGTCAACAATCAGCGGCACAGATAGTAAGCTGCGGAACTTCAGCGCCGCCGCCGCGCGACGAACCGCCGCAGGTGGCGGTGGATCTAGCTGTGCAATTAACTCAGCAATCGGCAAGGTTGAGATTAGGCGATCGCACTCAACCGTCTGCACCTCATCTAACGGTCTATCGTCCGGCTGCCCATTAAGCGGCACATTACCTCGTGCCTCTAGGTCGTCCTCTCTTTTCGCGTTATCCGCTCCAGCAGCGACCTTTACGCAGTTAACCCGCCCCTGACTGTGCTCAATTTTGACGACGCGCGTCTGTGTATAAACCGGTGTACCCAGTTCCGTGAGCAGCCTGTGACAGCGCTGCCATACCTCGCCCGGTCCCCGCAAAGGATAGTCAAAGTCGGCTTTGGGTTCGCCGCTACGCTGACCAGCCGCCACAGCCAGCGCCTGAGACAGTGACGTCCCTTTTAACTTACGCGCCACCCAGTCTGCGTCAATATCACAGGTGGGCAATCCCAAAATCTTTTCGAAATAGGGCTGAAAAAAAGTGCGCTGAAAATGCGCGCCAAAACGCTCACTCAGCCAGGTTTTCGCTGACGCCTCATGGGTTGAGCGATGGGTCTGCGCTTTTAGGTAGCTCAGCGCAATCAAAGCGCTATCGCCAGGCCCCATATTTTTAAGGGCATTCGTCAAAGACAGCGGATAGTCAAAAAAACGATGCCGATACACCACTCGCGATAGCTCAGGGACAGACGCCAGAGGCTCTTCTAACAGCGCCGCCCACAGGGATTGAATTTCTGGAAGGCGCGTCGTGAACCGATGGCCACCGACATCTATTAGACAGTTTTGATAGGTTTCACAGCGCGATCGCCCACCTACTGCACGCGCAGACTCTACAACAACAACAGGGTGGTCATTTTTTGCCAATTCATAAGCGGCTGTCAGCCCGGCGGGGTCTGCACCCAACACCACCGTACGAGAAGTCATCAAGCAAAGCCCCAAAAAATTAAAAGTTCCTCTAGCTAAAGGGGGGAGCTAGAGGAACAAACAAGCGTGAACTGCTCTGCAGAGAACTGCCATAGGAGAGAGCATGAGAGCACTAAGCGTAGACCAGCCGAGAGCGCCAGCTACTGACTCAGTGAATTCACTACATTCAGCGTATCAAATGAGTTTGTAAGATTGAGTAGAAACCGCAAGCGCTTGATGAAGATAGCGGGGCTATAGCAAGCTTTTATGAAGTAAGTGGGCTGATTTAACGCTAGGCCAGGAAAAATCGCTTGTCAGGCGAGACGATGATGACCCAGTATTTTCCGCAGGCTACCTCAAAAAGAAGCAGCCTGTAGGCGTCAGTCACTCAAAAACAAGCCGCCTAAAACGAATCATTCAGAGCCGCCACGCAGCGATCACAAATCGTCGGGTCTGACGCTGAGTCACCCACATGGGTAGAGTAATTCCAGCAGCGATCGCACTTGTGGCCGTCAGCATCCACCACAGCAATGCTCACACCCTCTACACCACCGCTGTACTTCGCACCCTTAAGCTCATCTGCGCTATCGGCTAGCACCACTTGCGAGACCAGAAACAAGTAGCGCAGCTCATCTACCTGATTAGACCCTTCAGCCATGCTTTCCGCCGGATTCATGGCCGCTAGCGTCTCGCGAAGGTCCGCATCCGCCACATGCAGCTTGAGCTTGGCCTGCAAAGACGAGCCAATCGACTTATCTGAGCGGGCCTGCTCCAGCACCGTATTGGCCTCATCTCGTAGCGTGCGTAGCTGAGACCAAGTATCGGTCAGTTCGGGGCGGGGCCACTCGTCTTCTAGGGTCACCCAGCCGGACTCAAACACCGACTCAGCAGAGGTGTCGTAGGGTAAAGATTGCCAAATGTCTTCAGCCATGTGCACCAGTACCGGTGCGATCGCCTTCGCCAAATTCTCAATCGCGACCGCCAGCACCGTTTGGCAGCTCCGCCGCCGCGCCGAATCGGCGGCACTAATGTACAGCCGATCCTTGGCAATATCCAGGTAAAAGTTCGACAAATCCACCACGCAAAAGTTCTGCACCGTCTGGAAAAACTGGAAGAACTGATACGACTCAAAGGCATCCTTCACATCGGCAAACACCTCTGTCATCCGGTGCAGCATGTACTTGTCTAGCTCAGGCAGCTGCGCGTAAGGCACCGCATCTTTGGCCGGGTCAAAATCATGCAGATTCCCCAGCAAAAACCGCGCCGTATTGCGAATCTTACGATACACATCCGACATCTGCTTTACATTGCGCATCCCCAAACGCATATCGCCCGAGTAATCGACCGAAGACACCCACAGACGCAGCACATCCGCGCCATAGGGCGGCTCTTGCTTCTTATTATTACCGCCCTCAATAATCACCTTCGGATCGACGCCATTCCCCAGTGACTTGCTCATTTTGCGCCCGTTTTCATCGAGCACATAGCCATGGGTAAGCACCTGCCGATACGGCGCATGGCCATTGGTCGCCACGCTCGTGAGCAAGCTGGACTGGAACCAACCGCGATGCTGGTCCGAACCTTCTAGGTAAATCTCCGCCGGATACGCTAACCCTTCTCGCTGCTGCACCACAGAGGCCCAAGAAGACCCCGAGTCAAACCACACATCCATCGTGTCCGTGCCTTTCACATAGGTCTTACCATCACTGGCATAGGGCTCCGGCAACAGCTCAGAAACGCTCAGTTCCCACCAGGCATCTGCGCCCTTTTCAGCCACAATGGCCTGCACATGAGCAATGGTCTCCTGAGTCATTAGCGGCTCGCCCGTCTGCTCCTCATAAAAAACGGGAATCGGCACGCCCCAGCTACGCTGACGGGAAATGCACCAGTCAGAACGCTCAGACACCATGGAGGTAATCCGGTTTTTGCCCTGGGCTGGAATCCACTTCACCTCATCAATCGCCTGGAGCGCGTCACCCACAAAACCTTTCACTGAGGCAAACCATTGCTCGGTCGCCCGATAAATCACCGGCTTTTTCGTCCGCCAGTCATAGGGATACTTGTGAGAATAAGGCTCGTGCTTCAGCAGCGCCTTTTCCTCAGTGAGCACTTCAATCAAGACGTCGTTTGCTGTCTTCAGCACATTGAGACCTTCAAAAGAACCTGCCTCAGCCGTGAAATTCCCTCGGGCATCCACCGGACACAAAATCGGCAAATTCTCTCGCTGACCGACCAAAAAGTCTTCCTGACCGTGGCCAGGGGCTGTATGTACTAACCCCGTACCCGACTCCGTGGTGACATAGTCGCCGCCAATCACAATCGGACTGATGCGATCAAAGGTGCTGTCTTTTTTGGCGAGGGGATGGCGATAGGTAGAGCCTGCGATCGCCTCTCCTTTCAGCTCAGCAACCACCGTCAAACCAGTCCCAAAGGTCTCTGACAGCTTTTCGGCCAGCTCTTTGGCCACAATCAAATACTTAAACGGCTCACCAGAGGCACTTTCGACCACGGCGTAGTCCAGCTCAGGATTCACTGACACCGCAACGTTCGCCGGAATGGTCCAAGGCGTCGTCGTCCAAATCGCCACACCCAGGCTCTCTAAATACGGCGACAGGGTTGCTTTGGCCGCCTCAGAGGCGCTCTCCACCGGAAAAGCAAGATAGATACTGGGCGAAACGTGCTCTTCAGGATATTCCAGCTCCGCCTCAGCCAGCGCCGTTTGGGACGACGGGCTCCAGTGTACTGAGCGCAGCCCTCGGTAAATGTGACCGTTCTCCACCATTTTGCCAAAGACGCCCAGCTGCGCAGCTTCATACTCAGGCTGCAATGTCATATAAGGATGTGCCCAGTCACCCCACACGCCATAGCGCTGAAAGCCCTCGCTTTGTTTTTCCACAGTATCGAGCGCAAACACCTTTGCCTTTTGCCGCAAGGACAGCGGCGTCAGCTCACGACGCACCGACGACTTCAGCTTTTGCAGCACTTTAAGCTCAATCGGCAACCCATGGCAGTCCCAGCCAGGCACATAGCGCACCTTCCGGCCCTGAAGAGTTTGGTACTTATTAATAATATCTTTCAGAATTTTGTTGAGCGCATGCCCCATGTGCAGGTCACCGTTCGCATAAGGCGGCCCATCATGAAGGATAAACGGCTCGCCCGAGTTTTCCTCAGCCAGCTTTTCGTACAGCTTTTTCTCTCGCCAGTAAGCTTGCAGCTCAGGCTCACGCTTCACCGCATTAGCCCGCATACTAAAATCAGTTTTGGGTAGCAGAACGGTCTCTTTGTAGCTTTTGGATTCACTCACGGTTGTCATTCACCTATATGTAGGCTGCTGTAGGGTGTAGCTGGCTTTCGTCAATTAGGTCATTCTGCCTTGAAGTTCGGCGCGCTTCAAGTCAATCGTCCCAATTGCTCTCTTCCCAGCTGTCCTCGTTCGAGTCAGGCCCTGAGTCAGAAGACATCTCTAGCTCAGCTGTACTCATGGGCGGATAAGCTGGTTGAGACGAGGCAACAGGCACAGTAGTGGGCCGAACCACGGCTTCCTCGCGATCCTCGACGGATAACTCTCGATGGAGGGGTTGGCGGACAGTGGGAGAAGGCGCTGAGAATACAGAAGGCGCTGGAGAAGCATCACGACGAGGAATATCGATCACAGGCTTAGGGGGTTTGGGCTTTGTCATAGAAACCACTAGGTCTTTTACCCAACCGGCCAAAATCAAGGGCATTGCCATCAAGCTGGGCTTTTCTGTTTGCAGCTGTGCTGACCGCTGGACAGGCTGCGCTGACGCCTGCCCAGGCTGCTGGGGAGAGCTTACGACAGCCCTTTCCTCAACCTCGGCAGGCTCCGCAGACTGACTTGCTACTGCTGAGGAAGGAGACGCACCCTGTTCTGGCACCAGCTGAGCTGGCACAGCAGTTGGCTTTGCTGAAGATACTGATGTCTTTTCACCCTCGCTGGCACCCTCATCGTCTTCAAAAAAATCATCGTCCCAGTCATCAGACTCATCTAAGCTGCTATCTAATGCCTCTGAGTTTTCCTGTTCTGGGGTGCTCTGTTCTGAGGTTTCCTGTTCTAAGGTTTCTGTACCCATAGCCTCGGGCCCAGAAGGCACTAGCGCTGTAAGGGTGGCCTCGTTTGCAGTGGCCTCAGGAATGATCTCGGGGATCGTCGGTTCATCAGCGATCGCAGCAGGGTCTTCAACAGAGATAATCTTTGCTTCTACAGAGGGCGGGATAGGATATGGCGCAGGTTCTGCTGTCGCTGGCACCGTCGTCTCTACAGCGCCTTCTAAATCAGCGGCCAAATCAGCAGCTGCGTCGACGTCTTCTGAAGCGATCGCCTCATCTTTGGCGATCCCATCTTCAACAAACTCGTAGTCGTAAGCCGGTCGACGTCGGGGATCGAGCCGCCCGCTGCCACTTGCCCTTTTCTCCAGGCGAACCGGGACAGTATCAGTGGGCACAATTCGCAGCTGATTAACTTTGTTTTGGGTCCAACGACTGACCACCTCAGGCGTTATTACAATCGGCGTTTGCTGAGCCACCGGCGTTTTTTGACGTCGCACGGTCAACGTTTGCCAACCTAAGCCGAGTAACAGAGCAACCGCACTAATTTGACCGACTAAAACAATCCCAGTTATCTGCGCCGCACCAAACCACAAAATCAAGGCATAAAGCACACCTAGCCCGCTCCAAACAAAATCTGAGCGGCGGTGCACTTCTGGGTATAGAAAAGCGGCTATATAAAAAGTGACGCTGCCAAGGCCCAGCAGCACAGCCAACGTATCGGCCAGTAGAGTGTTTACCAGCATTCGCCAATGATTCGCGCTCTGCCAGCGAGCGCCCCTAAGGGTTTGCCTATCTATTGTGGAGGATAAAGGCTAGATTGTGACAACAGAATCGCTCGCTTGCGCAATCCTAGAATAGGAGGGCGAGCCTAGTTGTAGATACGGCCTTCTGACAGCATCGTCTGGCGGTTGAGCATACCCACAGTCTGGCGGTTGAGCGTAGCCGTTCGCAAAGCATCGCGGTCAGCGTTAGTTCACATCGCGCCAGATTTCTTACTAAACAGAACCAGCACCGTCTTGATAATCAGCTGGATATCGTAAAGTAAGCTCCACTTTCGCTGATATTGCAAATCCAGCTGGATGACTTCTTCAAAGGTGGTCACCGTTGAGCGACCATTGACCTGCCACTCACCCGTCATGCCCGGTTTGACATTCAGCCGCTGCCACTGAGACACCTCGTACTGCTCAATTTCATCAGGGGTCGGCGGCCGCGTCCCGACCAAACTCATATCGCCCTTGAGCACGTTCCAAAACTGAGGAAATTCATCCAGGCTTGTGCGGCGTAAAAAGCTGCCAATTCGGGTAATACGAGGATCGCTGTCGCTTTTAAACAGGGGGCCTTCAACTTTGTTGACCACATCTTTCTTGCGGGCTTCAGCATCCACCACCATGGAGCGAAACTTCCAAATTTTAAACCGCTTGCCCATCCACGAGCAGCGGGTTTGCACAAAAAATATTGGGCCGCCATCGTCTAACTTAATAATAGTCCCGACAATGACAAATAAGAATGCGGTTAGAACTAGACCCACCAGCGCACCAAGGATATCAATGGCTCGTTTGGCTTTAGAGCGGACGGATGGATGGGTTTCGGGCAAGCTCTCAAGCTGCGCTTGAAAGTTGGATTTGGGTTTGCTCTTCAGGCGACGAGAGCGATCGCTGCCTTCTGGGGCCAGTTCAATATGGAATAGTTTGTCTAGCTCAGTCAGAGAAAGCGCCATCATCACCTGAGAGGGCACGTTGATTAGCCGGAGCTTAGCGTCTCTTTTTTGACAGAGCTTATGGCCAATGACTAGCGCACCAATACCACTACTGTCTATAAACGTTGTGTGATCAAAGTCGAGGACGATTTCCTTTAAATCAGGATGCTGAGCAAAGGCTTCCTGACAGGTTCTTTTGAAAGAAACGGCCTCTACTACAGTGAATGATTGAGTGAGCTGAATCGTACACATGGAATGCAGAACTGTGGCGTTGAAACGGGTATCACCGACAGAGCCCGTTGTGGAACTGGTATTGCGACGGGTCATAGCAAGCACGTTACGAAAACATCTGTAGCAGCCCCAGCCTAAGGTTTCCCAAAGCAGCCTTACCTTCACAAAGGGGACGACGTGGGGAATTCAAACCTCAAGCAGCCCTGTGAGCGCAACCACTTAAACGGGAGAGGGACCAAGCTTCCCGAATAGAAAGCTAGCAATAACTTTCCACGGGACATCACATTACCCTGCAAATGCTAATGGCCGCGTATTTACCTAGGAGTTTTCTTTAGAACCTCACAGCAAACGCATTTGATTATTGTCTTTAGCGAGAATCCTTGACAAAAGGCATACTGCATAATAAGCGCTCAGGCTAACAATCAACCTCTTTACTCAGCAGTTTTCATCTTTTCAGAACTTTTTTGGCAAAATTTTCATCCCAATACACAGCAATACGTTTTTTCTTGCGGACGCGGAACCCTCTGATGGGCGTCATCAAAAACAAAGATGACCCATCGTTTCAGTATCAAAGTTTCAACATCAAAGTTTCAACATCGAAGTTTCAACATCGATGCACTTGATAACAGACGGTTGATGCGTGAGCAGCTAAAGATCTCCTCAAACTCACGAGAAAACCACTCTAAAGGCTGAATGTTGCTTCGCAACGAATTTCTCTACTTCCACAGCTAGAGAAACTCACCAAGGGACAGCACCTATAGTCGTTACCAACACTGTGCCTGAGATATCAATCGCTTTTATGAACGTTACGACAAAACTAATTTCGCTGGGTTTTGAGTCTGCACTGGTGCTGAGTGCGATCGCCGCCCCTGCAGCCGCCCAAAACCAAACAACGCCAAATCAAACAGCTCCAAATCAAACAGCTCCAAATCCAACAACAACAGCCCCTGCTGCCAGTACCTATCTCCCTATTCAGGAATACAACGAGTACATGCGCCTAGGCTACGCCGCCCAACAAGAAGAAGACTTTGCAGAAGCCGCCAATTTTTTTCGCGCCGCGCTGTATGCAGTTCCTAATGACAGAGAAGCCACCATTGCCTACTGGAATGCGCGCAATGAGCTGCAATCTCCGGAGCTGAGTGACAAAGCCGCCCTGTACGAAACCTACATGGAAGCAGGCTACGATGCCACCGATGCCGGTGATTACAACGCAGCCCTAGGTCAGTTTCAAGCGGCCCTTCAGCTCCGTCCCCGCGACTACTACGCCGCCCAAGCCGTTCGCAACGTCACCACCTATTTAAGCCGAGGCGTTGGTGCCAGCTCACCAACCGACGTCGCCCCCACTTACAACGTGTACGCTGGAGAAACCCCTTACGACCGCTACATGCGGCTGGGCTACGCCGCCGCCCAGCGAGAAGCTTTTGCCACCGCACAAACCTACTTCCGCAGCGCCCTGTACGAACGCACAAACGATCGGCAAGCGACCATTGCCTACTGGAATGCAGTCGACGGCCTAAGAGATGGCAAATTTGGCACGGGCAGCGAGCAGACAGAACCCGTTTACGATCGCTACATGCGGCTGGGCTACGATGCCACACAAAATGGAAACTATCAGCGCGCCTTGAAGTTCTTTGAAAGCGCCATGGACGAACGCCCTCAAGACGCCTACGCCATTCAAGCGATTCGCAATGTCCAAGCTTATCTGAACCCTCAGCCTCAATAAAAAGTAGGCTTCAACGAGCCTTCGCAACATCGCAAACGAAAAAGGGACTCACTGCTTACTTTAGCGCTTCAATCTCGTAGGAGATGAAGCGCTTTTCTGTAGCTTCGGGCCTTGCTGTATGTGAATCATCAGCAACACGCTAAGACTGCCAACATATAGCGTCATATCACAAATATATTTGATGCTTTGCGCTATATATTGAGTAGGCCAGCTGTGCGCTTATATTGATTCTTGCCATGCCGAAAGATACCCAATCCTTTTTGCTCTCGGACTCGGCCATGCGAGCCGCCAGCTACTCTACCTACGAAAATTTCCAGCCCCAGCTTTCCCTTGGCCCCACCGAACTCGACGCTTGGAAGCAACGCATCATCCGTTTCCAAGCTCGTATTCAGGCCAGCCCACCCACCGAGCAAGGGAGCCTGTTTGACTTAGCCGCGCCTGCTGAGCCCAACCCGGCAACCACAATCGATCCCTTCAGCTTGCGTCGTCAAAATACAGAATTCTGGCGCTGGCAATTTGACGATGTTGGCATTGCTGCAATGTATTTTGTCATTGACTACGCAGCTAAGGAGGCCGAAACAGACGCCACCATACCGCTTTTGCTTTACATCGGCGAGACGGTAAAGTCTAACCAGCGCTGGAAAGGCGTCCATGACTGCAAGCGCTACCTTACCAACTACCGCCAGTCCCACTACGAAAATGGATTGGACAGTGAACTTGCGATCGCCTTTTGGCCCCACGCGCCCAATGAGCGCAAACCCCGCCAAAAGCTAGAATCCGACCTCATCTACAAATGGCGCGCCCCCTTCAACAAAGAAAACTGGCGCTTTTGGAACACCCCTTTTGTCAGCGGCAAAGCCAGCTAATACAAAGGCCACCATATCCGATTCCCCTGCAAACCGACCCTCCAAAAATTTTATACACCCGTCCTAAAGATCCCCTTTCGGGGGGTCTGGGGAAACACAGCTAGGCAACAGGCCAATTTCATAGTGTGTTTCCCCGCCTCTTAACGCCTTGCCTCTGCCGCTGGCCTCCTAAGCTCACTCCTCACCTCCCCCAAGAACAAATCACGCTATAGTCTTTCCTACATAGCTTTATGCTAAAGACAGCTTTATGCCAAAGACCACGCTGGTAAGGGAAGACATTACATGCACCCACTCAAAAAAGGCCTCTCACTACTCACCTTGTCCCTTCTTACAACAGGTCTCCTCACCGCCTGTAACCCTAGTACACCTCCCGAAAATAGCAGTGCAGACTCCTCTGAAACCGCTCAAACAACCGGCAATCTAAAGCTCCTCTACTGGCAAGCCCCCACAACCCTTAACCCCCACCTTTCCCCCGGCACCAAAGACCTCGAAGCCTCTAGCATCGTCCTCGAACCCCTCGCTGCCTACACCGAAGACGAAACCCTAGAGCCCATCCTCGCCGCCGAAATCCCCACCCAGGAAAACGGTGGCATCAGCGAAGATAACACCACCGTCACCTGGAAACTCAAAGAAGGCATCCTCTGGTCCGACGGCACCCCCTTCACCGCCAAAGACGTCGCCTTCACCTATCAGTTCATCACAACTCCCGAAGTTGGGGCCACCTCCGGCGAGTTCTACGGCGACGTGCAAACTGTAGAAGCCGTTGACGACCTCACCGTAAAAGTCACCTTTAAGCGACCCACGCCTGCCCCTATGAATCCCTTCGTCGGCGGCAGCGGCATGATTATTCCCGAGCACATTTTCAAAGACTACCTCGGCGCCCAAGCCCGCTCTGCCCCTGGAAACACTGCCCCCGTCGGTACCAACGCCTACCAGGTAAAAGAGTTCAAACCCGGCGACACTATTATCTATGAGCCCAATCCAAACTTTCGCGGTGAAGCGCCCGCTTTTACGACTGTAGAACTCAAAGGCGGCGGCGATGCAGTCTCTGCAGCCCGCGCCATCCTCCAAACCGGCGAAGCCGACTACGCCTGGAACGTTCAGGCCGAACCTGCCGTACTCAAAGGCTTAGAAGCCGCAGGCAAAGGCGAAATGTCCTACGTCTTTAAACCCATGATGGAGCGCATTTACATCAACTTCTCCGACCCGAACAAAGAAGTCAACGGAGAGAAATCACAGAAAGATACCCCCCACCCCTTCCTTTCAGAAAAGCCCGTGCGTCAGGCGATTAGCCTTGCCATTAACCGCGAAACTATTGCTGAGCAACTGTACGGAGAAGCCGGAACAGTGGCCACAAATTTTGTAGTTGCCCCTGACAAATACGCATCATCCAACACCCGCTACGAGTTTGACTTAGAAAAAGCAGCCCAGCTACTCGATGACGCAGGCTGGACAGACACTAACAACAACGGTGTCCGCGATAAAAATGGTACAGAAATGAATCTTCTTTTCACCAGCTCAGTCAATCCAGTCAGACAAAAAACACAAGAGATTATCAAGCAAAATCTGGAATCTATTGGGATGTCGGTAGAGTTAAAAAGTGTTGAAGCTGGCGTGTACTTTGGGGATCCGAACAATTCAGATTCAGTGCATCAGTTTAATGCTGACTTGCAGCTCTTTGCCTTTGATAGCGAAACTCCTGAGCCCGACTCCTACATGGAACTGTACGCCTGCGACCAAATATCTCAAAAAGAAAATCAATGGTCTAAAGAGAACTCTTCTCGCTATTGCAACGCTGAGTACGACACGCTGTTAGAGCAGCTGGGAACAGAAACAGATCCTGACCGGCGGAAAGCCTTGTTCGTTGAAATGAATGATTTGCTCGTTGAAGATGTGGCCTTAATTCCGCTGGTAAGGCGAAGCGATGCCTATGCGATCGCATCCAACCTCACCAACTTAGAATTCACCCCCTGGGCCGCCAGCACCTGGAAACTCAGCGGCTGGGGCAAGCAGTGACTTCGACTGCGCTCAGCCACCGCATCCAGTAAGACTATGCACCCCCCAACAACTACCGGGGCCTGAGCGTAGTCGAAGGCCAAACTCAGCCAGCAACCCATGGGAAAGTATCTCCTAAAACGCCTCCTCATTGCCATCCCTACCCTCATCGCCATCAGCATGGTGATTTACCTGGTGCTGGCCCTCGCCCCTGGCGACCCGCTCGGCGAAATGGCCAACAGCCCGTCCATCACACCCGAAATTCGAGAGAACATCCGCCGCGCCCTGGGCCTCGATCAGCCCATTTATATCCGGTATTTTAAGTGGGCGACAGCCTTCCTCACGGGGAACATGGGCTACTCCTTTATCAATCCCGTCCCAGTCAACGAACTCATACTCCAACGCCTACCCACCACACTGTGGGTCGTTGGCCTCGCCTACCTCTTCTCTATTCTCATCGCCTTTCCCCTCGGCATTCTCTCCGCGCTCAAGCGCTACACCTGGATAGACCAGCTCGCCACCACCTTCGCCTTCGCCGGATTCTCCATCCCACCTTTCTTCACCGGGCTCATATTTATCATTATTTTCAGCGTACGGCTCGGCTGGTTGCCTTTCATTTACGACAGCACCCTGGTTGTCAATAGCACCAGCACACTGCTCGCCCAAATCAAACAATCCATCATGCCCATTGCGGTCCTAGTCCTCTTTCAGACCGCAGTACTGATGCGATACATCCGCGCAGCTGTGATCGAACAGCTCAGCATGGACTACGTGCGCACCGCCTACGCAAAGGGACTCAGCAGCTGGCAAGTCGTCATTCGTCACGTCCTGCGAAACGCACTCATTCCAGTGGTCACCCTGATTGCGTTAGATATTCCGACCGTTTTTACCGGGGCGCTCATTACCGAACAGGTCTTTCGCGTTCCTGGCATCGGCTCGCTGCTAATTGAGTCCATCACACGTAATGACACCCCTGTCGTGATGTCTATTACCTTTATCTATGCCATCTTAATCGTCGTCTTCAACCTCGTTGCTGATATTCTTTACGGCGTTTTAGATCCTAGAATTCGATATTCTTAAAGAAGCTAGCCCTTGAGACCCATTCCTACAGCATAATCAACGATGGAAAGAGAAACGCTTGAACAACATCTTTCTAATCTCAATGGTGCACAGAGGACCTATCCCTTTGGCCCGGATCCTTTGGTCTTTAAGGTGATGAACAAGATGTTCGCCTATATCTCAGAAAAAGAGGGTATCTCGGTCGTCACCGTTAAGTGCATTCCGTTTGATGGTGCTATTTTAGCCGAAGAATTTGAGGCGATCGCACCCGGCTACCACATGAACAAAAAGCACTGGATCACAATCTCTCTTACCGATGAGATTCCGGATGATATGCTCATTGACCTCGTGAACAAATCCTACGAGCTAGTTGTGAGCAAGCTAACTCGGGCACTGAGAAATCAGCTTGCACAACAAGCCGCGAAAGAGTAAGCTCACTCAGCCCGCACTACCCTTCAAAGGGCACGACTTCACCCTCACAAGCAATATAGGCGCAGGTATTTTCTACCAGTTCGACCTCGTAGCCACCTGTAAATTCGCCAAAAGAAGGCAGGGTGAGACGTCGATGATCATGCTCTACAAAAAAACAAGGAAGGCGGAGGCTGTCGGTGCGCGATCGCAACCGCACTACCGGATGAATATGCCCACAAACATTCAGCCTGGCCCGCTCATGGCCCCTCTGCCGTATCTCCGGCTCATGACTCAACAAAACAGGCCCCAACGCCACCGCCTCAATCTGACAGTTCATTTTCATCGGGGGCAGAGCTGACACCAGTCTCCGGTCATGGTTACCCACAATCAGACACACCTCAGCTGCTATCTCTTTTAAGAAGGTATCCCAGGCAATCAACACGTCTGGAACGAGAGATTTTTTAGAATGGAACAGATCGCCTAAGATGAAAAGCTTTTGGGGTTGGGTTTGAACGATGAGCGATCGCAGCCTATCCAAATTCTCTTCATTCAGCTGAGACGCAATCGGAATCCCAAACGACTGAAACGTTTCCGCTTTTCCCAAATGCACATCCGAAACCAGCAAAGCCTGCTCGTCAGGTAAATATAGAGCCTTATCATCCAGCAGCTGCAATCGCGAACCAAACAACTCAATCTCATTGGCTAACAGTTTCACCATGCCCTTATACCGCCCCTTAAGTGGTCACGGTCCGCCGCAACAGATTGCCATGGCTAAACACCGAACTCATCAATCCCCACCGCACCGGATTAGAGGTGCGGCCAAAGAGGACCAGCATCGCCTGCACAATCTCTGGCAGCGTAGAAGTATCCGCCAAAAAGCCCGCCCATTGAGACTGTTCTAGTTCAAAAAAGGTGGTAAAAAACTGTTGCAAATCCTGCGTCTTAAACGCCATTAGGTTCTCTAAGCCAAAGGTGTAGAGATAGTGCTTGCGCAGGCGCTCGTCTGGCCAAAGAGCGCTCCAGGCGTCTTGAGCGACCTGAGTTGGAGAAGTATTTGTACCTTCTAGCGATTGTGCGATCGCCCGCGCTAAGTCCGGCCCTCGCCGCAGCATCGCCCCCTGCATGTACCCCGTCGCCGGGTGCACCATACTCGCAGCCCCGCCGAAGCCCACTACCGCCTGCGTCAAATCCGGCAGCGGCATATTCATCGGAAACAAGCACCGCTCCACATGGTGCTCTTCAACCATCTTCACCCCACGGTGCGCCAAGCGCTGATGCAGCCGTCGCTCCAGCGTATCCATATCAATCCCTGGCACATGCGCCAAAGAGGTCTCTTCCACAAAATAAATGTCTTGCCCTAAATCCATCGCATACAAAAACGTCGGCGGCAGCTTCCGCTCCGGCGCAGGCAAATGGTCATCCCGATAGTCCATCAGCACCATCTGACCCGGCTCAACTGGCGGCACAGAAAAACGCCCCACAATGCCATAAGCTGCCTGATACGCAATTGGCTTCGTCTGTGGCATCCGCCGGACCAGCGCCGGATTATGCCCGCTAGTATCCACCACTAACCGCGTACTGTAGGTATTCCCAGCCTCATCCGTCACCTCAGAGCGCTTCGCCCCGTGCTTCACGCTAGCCGCCTTGCCCTGGTGCCACTTAATCCCGCTCTGCTCACTTTGCGAGAGCCAATCACCTTGCAGCCGCTCACGATCAATCAAGCCATAGTCCCGCTTTAAAGGAATTGTTTTATCACCCATGTAGGCGGTCGTATGCTGCCAGCGCTTCCATAGGTACTTCTCCATCCCTAGCGCTTCTAGCTCATCGGCCCAAATGCCATAAGTATTCGGCCAGGGCTTCGTTGCATCCGTCGCGCTTAGCCCCTCTACTTTCAGCCCCCGCTGTTCTAGCGCTGTCGCCATAGAGAGCCCCGCAGGCCCCGCCCCAATTACCAATACGTCTGCCATGTAGCCGTGTGCCAATGTATTTATTTTCTGTCACTAGCTTATTTTACCGGCTATTGCAGCCAAGAGATGGTTTGGGAAAATCATTTAGAAGCGTTATCAACTCAATGATAGAGATAGACATTCACATTAGACACACCTAATTAATATCAAATAATTTATATTAATTACTTATCAATGCGGTTTAGAATTTGCATTTTAAATGAATTCATGCGTGCGCCACTATAAGGGGTAACAAATAACATTTCTTGCTTCAGGAAGGAGAGTCACATGGTTGCATTAGTTGATTCGTCCCAGCCTACCGTTCAAACCCAACGGTTAACCCTGCAAACCTCAAAAATTGCTGATAACACAACAGCTATTCGGTGCCTAGATTGGGACCGCGATCGCTTCGATATCGAATTTGCACTGAAAAACGGCACCACCTACAATTCATTCCTTATTCGCGGTGAGAAAACAGCCCTAATTGACACAACCCATCGTAAATTTCTCACCCATTATTTAGGCTACATCACCCAGCAAATGAAGCCGAGTGAGCTGGACTATCTAGTCGTCAATCACACTGAGCCCGACCATAGCGGCTTGATTAAAGAGATTTTGGACTGGGCACCTCACATTACTATCGTGGGCTCTAAGGTCGCGATTCAGTTTTTGGAAAATATGCTGCATCAGCCCTTTGCCTCCAAAGTAGTGAAGAGTGGACAGTCGTTGGACCTGGGGCGCGGGCACGAACTCTCTTTTGTCTCTGCCCCTAACTTGCACTGGCCGGATACTATTTTCACCTACGACACAGGAACAAGGGTACTCTACACCTGTGATGTGTTTGGAATGCACTATTGCGATGATTTTCTCTTTGATCAAGCACCTCACCTGCTCGACGCTGACTTTAAGTATTACTATGACTGCCTGATGGGGCCTAATGCACGGGCTGTATTAATGGCACTTAAACGGATTCAACACTTTTCAGTGGATACGATTGCGACAGGACACGGACCATTATTGCGCGAGCATCGGGCAGATTGGATGGAACGATACCGCGTTTGGAGTCAAAATCAGGCTAAGGCTGAAACGTTTGTCGCAATCTGTTATGTCGAGGGATATGGCTATAGCGATCGCATTGTGCAGGCGATCGCAGACGGTATTTCTAAAACGGGCGTCGCCGTAGAGCAAGTGGAAATGACGGCGAGCGATCCCCATGAAATTCGAGAGTTAGTACACTGTGCAGCAGGGCTCGTAGTGGGGATGCCACCTCAGGCAAGCCAGCCGTTGAGCGATCAAACGGCTCGACAGTTAGCCCTGAGTACCCTGCTAGCCGCGGCCCAAGGCAGGCAGGTCATTGGGCTCTTTGAAACGGGCGGCGGTCAAGATGAGCCAATTTATCCGCTACGCAACCAGTTTCAGGAGATTGGCTTAAAGGAGACTTTTCCACCGATTACAATCAGATCGGTTCCCACTAAAATAACCGATCAACAATGTTATGAATCGGGGCTCAACATGGGACAGGCGCTGATTCAGACGAAGACCGTTCGTCAGCGAAAGCAGATAGCGCCAAGCTTAAGTCGGGCGCTAGGACGGCTGAGTACCGGGCTGTACATCGTGACGGCCAAAAAAGGAGAGGTGGTCGGTGCCATGCTGGCTTCCTGGGTGATTCAAGCCAGCTTTGAGCCCTTGGGCGTTGCGATCGCGGTTTCAAAAGATCGGGCAATGGCCTCTTTGTTACAAACAGAATTGAGTAGGGGGCTAGGTGAAAGCGATTTTTTACAGGAAGGGCTACGCCAACGCTTTGTGCTGAACGTTTTAGAAGAAAACAACTATCAGCCCCTCATGAAACACTTTCTCAAGCGATTTCCACCGGGGGCCGATCGCTTTGCCGGCATCGAGACTTATGCAGCGACCAACGGTTCGCCTGTGCTCGCACAAGCCTTGGCCTACATGGAATGCGAGGTCACCAGTCGCCTGGACTGTGGTGACCACTGGGTGATTTATAGCACGGTGCAAGCGGGCCGGGTCGCCAAGCGAGAAGGCGTAAGCGCCGTTCATCATCGCAAGGCCAGCAATCACTATTAAATCAGTCTTGTTTGCGAGCTGTCTTGTTTGCGAGCTGTCTTAAGAAACAATCCACAAGAGGTAAAAGCCATGACAGAGGCATCTTCTTTCCCACAGTCTATTCCAACCACTCTTCGCCCACGCGACGTGCAGATAGCCGAGATTGGCGCGCATACCACCACCCTAAGATCGCGAACCTGGGAGAGACTCAAGTTTGAGGTGGAATACAACCGCCGTCGAGGCACCACCGCTAATTCGTACTTGATTAGCGCTGAGCGCACCGCCCTAATCGATCCACCCGGCGAGTCTTTTACACCGCTCTATCTACAAACGCTCCAACCTTATTTGGCAGAGCGATCGATTGACTACATTATTCTAGGACACGTAAATCCTAACCGAATGGTGACGCTAGCTGCGCTCATGCAGCAACTACCTGAGGCCACCATCGTGTGCTCTCGGCCCGCGGCCCAGGCACTAAGAACTGCTTTCCCTAACTGGGATGCGGCTCGCATTCACGAGATTTGTCCGCCCCATGCCAGCCTAGATTTGGGTCAGGGGCACTACTTGCAGCTGCTCACGATGCCAACCCCTCGCTGGCCTGACGGACTGTGCACCTATGATATGGCCACTCGCATTCTCTTCAGCGATAAGCTTTTTGGAACCCATGTGTGCGAAGAAGCACTTTTTGATGAGAATTGGCGTGAGCTAGAGCGTGACCGGCGCTACTATTTTGAGTGTCTTCATGCTTCGCAAACCAAACAGGTACAGGCTGCTTTAGAGGAGCTTGCAAAACTCTCTGTTCGGTGTATTGCGCCGGGGCATGGCTCGCTGGTGCTCTACAGCCTGAGCCGTTTGCAAGACGATTATATTGAGTGGTGTCAGCAGCAGTCGTCTCAGAGCCTACAGGTGGCACTGCTATACGCTTCTGCCTACGGCAATACGGCGGCGGTGGCCCATGCAATCACCCAGGGCTTGCTCCAAGCGGGTATTGCAGTTAAATCGGTGAACTGCGAAACGAGCGATCCAGCTGAACTGGCCAAAACGATTGAAGCGAGTGAGGGGTTTATTATGGGCTCACCGACACTGGCTGGGCAGCTGCCTGTTCAAATGCAGACGGCTTTAGGCGTCGTGGTATCATCGGCGGCAAAAACTAAGCTCGCTGGGGTTTTTGGCTCCTATGGATGGAGCGGTGAAGCGATAGATTTAATTGAACAAAAACTGCGAGACCACAACTACCGTTTGGGGTTTGAAACACTTCGCGTTCGCTTTGTGCCAAATGTAGAGACAATAAAAGCCTGTCAGCGAGCAGGCACTGAGTTTGCCCGGCAGCTTAAAAAACTAAAAAAGCAACAGCTGCCTCGACAGGCCATTACCGAAGTGCAGGCGGGCCGCACTGAACAGGCGGTCGGTCGGATCGTAGGCTCCCTTGGCGTACTCACAACAACTTATGATGAGGGTTCTCGTCATAGCGGGGTGCTAGTCACCTGGATGTCCCAAGCCTCTTTTAGTCCGGCTGGATTAATGATGTCGGTACCCGCAGACTACGCTAAGCAGCATTTAGCACAGTCACGTACGCCTTTTGTACTAAACCTGTTGAAGGAAGGACGTACCATACGGCGACATTTTAAGCACAATGTTCGACCTAGTGACGATCCGTTTTCTCAAGTGAGGCATCGACCGGCCACAAATGGCTGTCTTATTTTGGAAGATGCCCTGGCTTATTTAGAATGCACAGTGCAAAGCTGGATGAAATGCGGCAGTCATTGGCTGATTTATGCACCGGTTAAAATGGGCGATGTGTTAGATCCAACAGGTGTTACAGCAATTGAGCACCGAAAATCTGGCAGCCAGTATTAACCGCTCTGTTAGCAGATGTTTGATTCAAAACATAAACACTCTTTCCTACCGGCCATTTCCCAAAGTCCAATCTTGCAGAACGTTATTCCAAACTACCCTGTTGGCACTGAATCCTTTTCAATCCAGCTCTTTGCAACTTATCAGGTTATCTCTATGGACGCTCCTTCAGCCTCTTCTTTGCCCTCTTCCCTTCCCTCTTCTTTGCCCTCCTCTTTGCCTTCTCCTTTGCCCTGGTATCGTTGGCTCAATAGCAGTTACGTCATTCGACTACTCGAAACCGTTCAAGACTTTATTGTTATCTGCTTGTGTATTGGGCTGTTCAGCTTTATGGTGCTCCAGCTCCGAGAGATGGCGCTATCACTATTGCCCCCTCTGAATTTTCAACTGGTCACATCAGACATCCTGTTTATACTCATCCTCGTAGAACTCTTTCGTCTGCTGATTATCTATCTCAAGGAGCATCGAGTCTCTATTGGTGTAGCTGTCGAAATTTCGATTGTCTCCGTTTTAAGAGAAATTATCGTACGGGGTGTTTTAGAAACGTCCTGGGAGAAAGTGCTTGTAGCTTGTGTTTTTCTGTTAGTACTAGGCGCTTTGCTCGTCATCCGAGTTTGGGTACCGCCAACCTTTGACGGCATCGATCCAGAGCAACTTGTATCAGAACGGCATCGTTCGCGAACCGTCAGAGATAAACAAAAGAGATAAACAAAAGAGATAAACAGCACCAACGCGCTACTCGTGGCTCTATAAACGACTCCCAAGATAGACCCATGCCGGCTGCCGAGGCATTTGAAACAGATTAGTAGTTAATTCTAAATACCTCATTCAGGTAGCTGTAGCAAAAAAGGCTATTTACAAGCCCCTATTTACGAAAGGCTATCTGCAAATAGGGGCTTGTTACGAAGAGATTGAACCAGCACGGCAGTCTCTTAACCACAGCTGCACAGCGGTACCAACGCTCCCCTCACTATTTTCCCGAGGGGGCATGGGCGATCGCACTGACTCGGCATCATCCACCGCTGAAAACATAAAGGCTAG
Organism: Cyanobacteria bacterium J06634_5; assembly: GCA_039820525.1. GTDB lineage: Bacteria > Cyanobacteriota > Cyanobacteriia > Phormidesmidales > Phormidesmidaceae > Phormidesmis. Next base: position 33,559 of record JBCBPY010000032.1, on the reverse strand, counting down.
CCGCCAGCCATCATCCGCCTGCGCCAAAAACAGCCAGTGATACTCCTGCACTTCGTTAAATCGAAGCCCCGAATACTGGCGAGACAGCGTTGTAAAAAACAGCTGAGTTAACGCTCCACCAGCCGTTGCATCAGTGGTGAAAACATAGTCATTTAAGTCTAGCGGCACTAACTCAGGGCGCCCGGCGACCAGCACCAGCGAAGGGCGGTAAGGGTCACGATTGTCCAGCTCATTTCCTGGCAGGGCAGCAATTGAGCGCTGCAATACGCGGTTGGTGTAGCTCGGAATATCACGAATGAGTAGGGACGCTAAGGTTTCGATGTCAGCAGGGCAAGTTGTGGGCGATCGCAATGGATTATAAGGCCGAGAAACTGGCACGTCTGCCTCTGGCTCGTTTTCTGGCTCGTTTTGTGGAATAGCAGGCACTAGATCTCCCACAGCAGCCTGTGCCACAGAACCGCCCCACAAGCTCAAGAGAATTGATGTAAAGACGGCCTGTTTGATCACGAGGCTGTCTCCTCAGCGGCTATTTCATCACAGATGCGTGAGAACGCGGCAGCCGGATCTTTTGCTTGGGTAATAGGCCTACCAATGACCAAATAGCTCGCGCCTGCTGCGATCGCCTCAGCCGGTGTCATGGCTCGCTGCTGATCGCCCTTTTGCGCCCAAGTAGGCCGCACCCCAGGACACACCAGGCAAAAGTCATCACCGCAAGTAGCACGGAGAGCAGCCGCTTCTCGGGGTGAACACACCGCACCGCCTAATCCACTCTCTTTTGCCAGCGAGGCCATGTGCCCGGCATACTCATCCACCGAGGGAGAGACTTTTAGCTCATCAGCCAGCGCTTGCTCGCTGATGCTGGTGAGTAACGTGACGGCAATGACGGTCGGGGGCTTACACCCAGCCGCGGTGGCGCCTTCTACTGCCGCTGACTGGGCGGCGACTAACGCTGTTTTGCCCGCAGGGGCATGCACGGTCATTAAGTCCACGCCATACCGGCCAGCGGCCCTACAGGCGCCCGCCATAGTGTTGGGAATATCGTGAAACTTCAGGTCTAAAAAGATTCTCTTATTGCGATCTTTCAACAGCTTAAGGAGCGTGGGGCCGCTGCTGACGAAAAGCTCTAAACCCACTTTAAAGAAGGTAGCCTTTGGAAGCGTGTCGATGAGTGCGATCGCCTCAGCCTCTCCAGGCACATCCAACGGCACAATTATCTTTTCAGCAATTTTTTCGACGACAGTCGGCATAGTCTCCAAGTTTTAATAGTCTCCAAATCTTAATAGTCTCCAAATCCCAAAGTCTTCTTAGCGTAGGCTGAGCGTAGCCAAAGCCTACTTCACCAACCGTACAAACTTCTTTTTCCCAATCTGCAACACCTTTCCAACCAGCTCATCTGGCCCCTCAAAAGTCAGATTCGGATCGCTAGTCTTTTCACCGTCTAGCTTTACAGCCCCGCCTTTCACATGACGGCGCGCCTCACTACTGCTCGCACACAAGGGCGTTGCTCCCAGTAAATAAAACAGCTTCGCCGGAAAACCCACCTCACTTAAAGAGAACTCAGGAACGGCCTCAGCCGCCTGCGCCTGCCCTGCAATTAGCGTCAGGGCATCTTGCTGCGCTTGCTCGGCGGCAGCTTCTCCATGGAACTGCCCCGTCACCACTTTGGCCAGCAGCTTTTGTTGTTCACGAGGGTTGTCGGGCAAAGAATCTATCGGCAGATTGGTGAGATGGGTAAAGTACTCTTTGATCACCGAGTCCGGTGTTTTCTCTAGCTTGGAGTACATCGACAGCGGATCTTCTTGCAAGCCCACATAGTTGCCTAAAGACTTCGACATTTTTTGAGCCCCGTCTGTGCCAATCAGTAACGGTAGCAGCAAGCCAAACTGCGGGCGGATGCCAAAGTGCCGCTGCAAGTCACGACCCACGGCCACATTGAACTTTTGGTCAGTACCGCCTAGCTCCACATCGGACTTTAGCGCCACAGAGTCGTAGCCCTGAAGCAACGGGTACAAAAATTCATGGAGGAACACCGGCGTGCCCTTTTCGTAGCGATTGGCAAAGCCTTCTTTAGCCAACATTTGGCCCAGGGTCATCGTGCTCAGCAAGCCCAGCATTTTGCTGAGGTCAATCTCATTGAGCCATTCAGAGTTGTAGCGAATTTCTAAGCGACCGGGCGTATCAAAGTCCAAAATAGGCCGAACCTGCTCGATGTAGGTTTCAGCATTGGCTTTGACTTCGGCTTCAGTAAGCTGCTTGCGAACTTCGGCCCGGTCAGTCGGATCGCCAATACGGGCGGTAAAGTCACCAATGAGGAGTACAGCGGTGTGTCCGGCATCTTGAAAGGCGCGGAGCTTACGGACCAAAATGCTGTGCCCTAGGTGAATTTCTGAGCCGGTAGGGTCAATACCCAGCTTTATGCGCAGAGGCGCTTGAGTATCGCCTAAGCGCGCTATCAGGTTTTCATTCGGATCTTTCGACGATAGCTGCGCTGGAAATACCTCGCTGACGCCTCTATATATGTCCACAAATTCTGGCGGAATGTTCGCCGGGATAGAGGAGGTCGCATCTGCGGCGGAGCTGCCAGTCGAGGAGGCAGTCGAGGAGGCAGTCGAAGAGGCAGTCATGGAAGATCAAACGCGAATGAACGGCAAAACTCTGCTTAGTGTAGCTTTTATGGGTAAACCTACGGTATCGTCTGCCCTGCCAAACCAAATGAAATTGAGGGTCGGCTTATCCCGCATAGGCTGAGCGTTGCCCAGTCAAAAACGATGCCTACAGGCTGGGTAAAATTGCGGCTTTTCACCCGACTGACCCAATAAAGTTAGTTTTTTTTGATCAAAAGACTAGACATTCGCCAGAGATCCTCTATATTGGCGGGATAGCTACACAAAAAATGGCGCGCAGCGCTTTATCTATCGCTGCTTGATGATGCCTGTTTAATCACCCCCCCTTAAGTTAGGAAATATCGTTTCGCCTGTGTCTTCTAATACTTACCGCAAAGTACGTCCCCGCCCTCGCAGAGCGCTCCCTGCGCGATCGCCTCAAATCCTGCAATACATTCAAGATGTTGGCCAGGTCGGTGCCACCGCCCTGCTAACCGTCACTATGCTGGGTAGCTCTGTCGTCGCAGGCGGACTGGTCGGGCTGGCCGTAAGCTTTAGAAACCTACCTGACGTGCGGATACTGCGAAACTACATTCCGTCAGAAACCAGCTACGTGTACGACATCAACGGCACCTTGCTCGACAGCGTGCACGATGAAGCCAACCGAGAGGTTGTTGACCTCAACGAAATTAATCCCAGCCTCAAGCGCGCCGTACTGGCCATTGAGGACAGCTACTACTACACCCACAGTGGTATCAACCCAGCCGGTATTGGCCGGGCGTTTTTAGCCAACGTGGGCGCAGGTGAAACGGTGCAGGGGGGGTCTACCGTCACCATGCAGCTGGTGAAAAACCTGTTTCTCTCCCCAGAGCGCACTATCAGCAGAAAGCTGGTAGAAGTCGTTTTGGCCATGCGCATCGAGCAGATTTTTGAAAAAGACGAAATTTTTGAGCTGTACCTCAACCAGGTGTACTGGGGCCACAATACCTACGGCGTAGAAACCGCTGCGCAAAGCTATTTCAACAAGTCAGCGAGGGATTTGACCCTTGCTGAGTCCGCTATGATGGCCGGTCTGATTCAGGCCCCTGAAGGCTTTAGCCCCTTCGTCAATTACGAAACTGCCAAGGGCCGACAAGCCATCGTGCTCAAGCGGATGCGCGACCTTAACTGGATCACCTCCGAAGAGCAGGCGGCGGCCAAAGAGCAACCCATTCGGCTCGGTGAAATTACATCGTTCCGCTCTAGCCAAGCACCCTACGTGACTGAAGCGGTGATGCAGGAGCTGACCGAGCAGTTCGGCACAGAAGCCATGGCTAAAGGCGGCATGCGCATTCAGACGACGATTGATCTGAACATGCAGCAGATAGCTGAAGATACCGTTGCCGACAGCTATTACCGGTTCTTTGGCAGTGGTGCCTATGCCGATCAAATTGCGCTGGTGGCGATTGATCCACGCACGCACTTTGTAAAAGCGCTGGTCGGCGGTGTGGACCACGAATCTAGCCAGTTCAACCGAGCCGTACAATCACGCAGACAGCCGGGTTCAGCCTTTAAGCCGTTTGTGTACTACGCAGCCTTTGCCTCAGGCAAATTCCAACCCGACAGCGTGATTAACGACGCCCCAGTCACCTACCCAGATGGCTATGGTTACTACAAGCCCAGAAACTACGACGGTTCATTTTCAGGCAGCATGAAGCTGCGGAAGGCCTTGGAGACGTCTCGGAACGTGCCTGCGGTGAAGCTTGGCCAAGCCGTGGGCATTAACCGCGTGGTCGAAATTGCCCGAACACTAGGCATAAAAAGTCCGATGGACCCCGTTATTTCGCTGCCGTTGGGCGCAGTTGACCTAACGCCCATGGAGCTAGCGGGTGCCTACGCAACCTTTGCCAACTATGGCTGGCACTCAGACCCCACGCTGATTATGCAGGTGACAGATAGCAACGGCAACGTAATTTTGGACAACACACCTAAGCCTCAGCTGGTGTTAGACCCCTGGGCCAGCGCCGCCCTCACAGACGTGCTGCGCGGTGTAATCTCTCAAGGAACGGCCACAAACGCTCAAATTGGGCGTCCGGCAGCGGGTAAAACCGGCACCACAGACTCTCAGCGTGACGTCTGGTTTGTAGGCTACGTGCCCCAGCTAGCAACGGCTGTATGGGTCGGTAATGACGATTACCGACCCTTGGGCAAAGGGGCAACTGGCGGCGGCTACGCAGCCCCCGTGTGGCGTAACTTTATGCAGCAAGCCCTGCGCGATGAGCCGGTTGAGAATTTCCGTTCACCGAAAGAGTTTATTCGTCCGTAAGCCTTGTAGCTTGATCCACTTGTAGCTGGATCCAATAGAAAAAACGGTTCTCACGGAAATATCCGTGAGAACCGTTTTTTCTGAGTTCAATCTTCAACCGTGGCCAACAACTTTCTCCTGACAAATTTTCAGGTGTCGCCCACGTCAGCTTTCATGCGCTCAAGGGTTTGATTCATTTGCTCGAACATTTGCTGGGGGTTAGTGCCAAACTGACTAAGCTGCGTTTTGAGCTGCTCCATGGTCATCTTGGCCATAAAGTCTTCAGAGAGTTCAAATCGCTTCATGAAAATGCGGTAGCGATCCATCACGGACTCCATTTGCTCAATGAAGATTTTCTTACCCTTTTGATCAAACTTGCCGTAGTTGCCGCCTAACTCCATTAAGGACTGGTAGTCCTGAAAAAGCTGCATGGCTTCTTTTTGTACCAGCTCTGAATCAAACATTCCCATGACACTTCACCACCAAAGGCTTCAACACTGCTGTATGACTACGCTGTATGACTGCCGACCACACGGTTGGCATCTGACGATACGTTCGTCTGCTGCTGTCGGTACTCTTAAACTTACAGCTTAGCTACAGTTTAAAGCGGGCAATTACAGGTGCAAAGGAGAGATATCCCTACCGCTTAAGCAGGCGACCCAGCCAGGGCTTTTTAGGCTGTGCTTTGGCTTCTGACTCGGTGGTCGATGACTTGAGCGGATGTTCGGACGTCTCTTCAGAGATGCCCAAAAGCTTGCCATATCGCTGAGCAACTTTGTGAGTAGGCTTGAGCTTTAGGGCCTGCCGGAAATGAGTTTTGGCCATACCCGATAGTTTTTGCTTGTAATAGGCTTGGCCAATCATAGAGTGCAGCTCAGGATTTTGTGGCGTAATTTTAAGGGCTTCGCGCAGCTCTTGAACAGCCAGTTCATAGTTTTGCTTGACCAAATAGGATTTGGCTCTGGCGGTGTGCTTTTTCGCGTAGTCAATTTCAGGAGAGTCTTCAGCCTCCGCTGAGGGCGCACTGCCTTCTGGCAACATTCCAGGGGTCGGCGTTTGGGGCGCGCCCACTCTACCCATACTGGCAGGACCGGCGGCGGTAGGGGTTACAGCATTGGTCATCAGCCCGGCGCGTTTGGGCCTAATAACGGGGTCTTCCATTTTGCGCTTGAGGAAAATTAGGTTGAGCTGGCCTATCTCTAATGAGTGTGTGTGCAGGGCTTCTAAGGACAAAAACTGACTCGCCGCCAGTCGGGCGATGGCCTGCTCGTAAAAGGTATCGACTTCGCTGTCAGAAACACTTGCGAGCTGTTGCGCGCTTTGAAAGGTGGGGACCAGCTTTTTAGTACGGTCTAAGCGGCGAACTCTAAAGCGAAGAGTGGCAAGCGTTTCCTGGCGAGTTTTTTCGTGTTTGAGCTTTTGGTAAGAGGGGTTTACAATACGCGCAATTATTTGGGCGGCGGTGGCCTGTGTCAGTACACCCGTCGTACTGGCCTCTGTATTAGTGCGACTGGTCAGCGCATCGGGGTGTAGCTGTTTGGCAATTTGGCGATAGCGCTTAGCAATGCGTTTTTCGTCAGCGCTTACCGAAATCCCCTGTAGCGCAAAAGGATCAACATCAACTAAAGTTGTCAATTCATTGAACAGTTCGGCGTCTGACATGCAAAAAGCAGCTCACATTAGATAGGGGGGAGCTAACAGGACCGCCAATGAGCGACCTTACTCTCTAAAATGCCCATTCCTTTTAGATTCACACCGCATACATTTTTACCAGTACTCCTGTGATTTCACCCGATGGCAACACAACTGACGCGCCAAAAGATAAGGGGTTTCCCACAAGGCGGTTTGCGATTTTTCTGGCGTTTGCCGGGGCGCTGCCGCCGCTGACACCTTTTGTCGCATGGGCCCACAAGTTTTATTTGGGTCAATATGTGTGGGGCGTTGTGTACTTGGCCTTGGCCGCGACGCCGTTGACTAAAATTGTGTGGATTGCCTGCGCGCTGGAAGGGGCCTGGTACCTAACACAAAGTGATGAGCACTTCAGGGCCAGGTTTCCGGCAGCAGGAACAGCGCTGTTGGCCGTCAGTGAACTGGTAGAAAAAGAATACAGGGGCGCAGAGGATGGCGATGGCGCGGGCACGTTAGCCAGCTCATTGCTAGATAGCTCATCTGTGGCTCGCACCATGACGAATAACTTGACCCATCAGCTGAGCAAGCTAACAAAAAGCCCAGCGGAGAAAGAGGCTGATGTGGCACAAGCGGCGAGTCAAATGGCAACAGCGTTAAGAGATCTCGACCGATTGCGAGAAGACGGATTGATGACTGAGTACGAGTTTGAGCAGAAACGTCGTAAGCTGCTGGAGAATGTTCGGTAATGTTCGGTAGGGAAACCCTATTCAAACGCACTATTCAAACGCACTATTCGAACATATTGCTGAAACACGTTAGCGCTGCATAGTCCAACATCTCCATAATCAAAGACCTGTGTGCTAGAAGATCTGTGTGCTAGAAGACCTGCGTGCTAGAAGATCTTTATGCTAAAAGATCTCTATGCGATGAGATCTCTATGCTAAAAAAGTTTCTCCAGAAGGCACAAATCCACCCACTGCGCCGCCGCTTGCAGCAGGAACCCTACTACAGATTTCAGTCTTTTGAAGAGCTTCAGCTGGCGGCCAGCTGGGGTATCCACATTGAGGCCAATACCGCCTCTGTTGATGACTGGCTGCGGCTGCCGGGGCTTTCTATTCATCAGGCGCGATCGCTCAGGCAGCTCGTTGAACAGGGCGTAGCATTCAACTGCATTGAAGATATCGCAGCGGCACTGACCATTCCCTTACAACAGGTTCAGCCCTGGGAGCCAATGCTGCAATTTTGCTATTACGGCTTAGAGCAGCGATTAGAGCCCATGGCGATAGATGTGAACACAGCAACCGCAGAGCAGCTGGCGACCATTCCGGCGGTGGATATTTTTTTGGGACGGGCGATCGCACACACCCGCAAAAACGGCCCCTACAAGGACCTCGCCGACCTTCAAAATCGGCTGCGGCTCACTGCGCACGTCACCACAGAGCTACTACACTACCTCAAGTTCAAATAGGCTATGACCCCTCACACCACCGGAGCCGCTCACACCATAGAACAGTCTTCCAAGGCCGTTATTCAGCTGAATAACCTCTACCGGATTTATGGCTCAGGAGAAGTTGCCGTTCGAGCCTGTGACAATGTTCACCTAACCATAGAACACGGCGAGTACTGCGCAATTATGGGCCAGTCAGGCTCGGGAAAAACCACCCTGATGAATCTGATTGGCTGCCTGGATAGACCCACAGCCGGACGCTACTATTTGGATGGATTGGATGTTTCTAAAATCGGCAAGCGTCAGCTCGCACGTATTCGTAACCGCAAAATTGGCTTTGTGTTTCAGCGCTACGAGCTGCTCTCTAACCTGACGGCGTTGGACAATGTAATTTTACCGATGATGTACGCCGGCATTAGTATGGCGGCGCGGCGAAAACGGGCGATCGCAGCGCTCACTCGCATGGGCCTTGGCCACCGGCTGGGCAAAAAGCCGTTTCAGCTCTCGGGCGGTCAGCAGCAGCGGGTTGCGATCGCCCGCGCCATTGTCAATCGCCCGGTAATCCTACTGGCCGATGAGCCAACGGGCGCATTAGATACTGAATCGGCCAAGGAAGTGATTGGCATTTTTCAAGACCTGCACGATAGCGGCATGACGATTGTGATGGTGACCCACTCCCGCGAAGTAGCCTGCTACAGTCATCGCATTATTATGATGCGCGACGGCAAAGTGCTAAAAGACGACATAACGCCTGCCACCGTCAGTCAATTTGCTCCCTTATAAGCCGCATATCGCTTAAAATCACCCTTAACGGCTGATATAACCACCGATCTAAACACTGATCTGGCAGCTGCGCTGAAACAACCACTCAACGCTGTAAACGTATTCGGACAAGGCCAAGCTATGCATTCGGAGTCAGACCCCAACTCATTGTCGCTAACCGACGGCGCGGAGCCCGCTAACCGGGGGTTTATTCAAAACACTACCGAAACAGCCAGAACCGAAACAGCCAGAACCGAAACAGCCAAAGCCGAAACAGCCAGAACCGAGACAGCCAGAACCGAGACAGCCAGAACCGAGACAGCCAGAACCGAGACAGCCAGAACCGAAACGACCAGAGATCCGCTGCTGGATATTCTTTCAGAACCTGAAGAAAAGCGGCGCACGGGCGTGAAATGGATTGTGGCCTCAGCCTTGGTGCTAACCGCAGGGGTCGCTGGCTGGTTAGGCTATCGCAGCTACGTAACACCCCCGGTAGAACCGATTACCGTGCCGACCAGTGCCGTGGAGCTAGGCGATGTAGAAGTGACCGTCACCGAGTCGGGGACCGTGGAGCTAGACGAGCAGCAAACCTTTAAGTCGCCGAGTGACGTGACGGTAGAAGCCGTTTTGGTGGAAGAGCGGCAGCGAGTGCCTGCCGGTACCGTGCTGTTGGAATTGCGCGATCGCTCTTTACAACGCGAGCTAAACTCGCAACAGGTCGCCAATCAGCAGGCGGCCAATACGCTAGCCCGCAAGCAGGAAATTATTCAAGAGCGCGTCGATAAACTCCAAGACGCCGAAGAACGCTTTGAAGACTCTCAGTCATTGTTTGATCGGGGCTTTATTTCTGAAGATTCCTACCGTCAGGACGAGCAGGGGGTTGAAGACGCACTCTCGGCGCTAAAAGATGCGCAGGTGGATCTGACCAACGCTGAGCTGGACATTCGCAACAACCAGCTGGCGCTTGAGAACATTCGCACCCAGCTCACAGATAATCAGATTGTTTCACCGATTGATGCGGTGGTGCTGAATGTAGATGTGAAACCTGGCGACGGGGTAACCCAAGGCGGACAGCTACTCACCATTGGCGATCCGAACAAAGAGACGGTACGCCTACAGCTCAGTACCCTTAACGCGGCCAAAGTGAACGTTAATATGCCGGTGCGGGTGAGCATGATTGGCCCAGAGGCAGACGTCTTTGCAGGGCGGGTGTCGCGGGTGTCGCCGCAGGTCGCTTCTGGCAATGAGGGCAACAGTGGAAGAGGCGGAGAGGAACAGGGCACGGTGGAAGCCGCCGCGATTTTAAATGAGCCCAGTAATGGCACCTTGATTCCAGGCAGCGTAGTGAGCGTAGAGATTATCCTGGACCAGCGGCAGTCTGTGGTGAGTGTGCCGCTCACCGCGATTCAAACTGAAGGCGATCGTCAGTTTGTGTGGGTCAAAGACAGCGAAGGACTTGCGCAGCAGCGAGTAGTCACCGTTGGCCTAGAAAACTTGCAAGCCGCTGAAATTGAGTCGGGGTTGCGAGCCGGTGACGAAATCGTGGCCTCGCTGCCGCCCGGTCTGGTGCTAACGCCCGGTACGCCACTGGCAGAGACCCTGCCGTTCCCCCCAGGCCAACTGCAGCAAGACCTGCCACCACAAAACCTGCCCCAGTAAACAATGAGTCGATATGGCACTTTCTCCCCTTGATTTGGTGTTGATGACAATCCGAGAATTGCGCGGCAATGTGGTGCGCTCTGGCCTAACGGCGCTGGGCATTTTTATGGGCGTGGCAGCGGTGAACGCCACCTTAAATCTGAGTGCTATCAGCAACGCTCAAATCCAAGAAAAGCTCGATGCCAGAGATAGTCCCTTCGTGAACTTGTACATTTACTCGCCCAGCGGCGGTTATTTTTCCGAAGCGCCCAAGGTCAATGCAGATGATATTACGGTTTTACAAAGCAGTGTTCCAAACATTGGCACCATTAGCACCGTCAGCTCGATTTACAATATTTCGAGTATTCGGTTTCAGGGCGTAACCGTCAGCGAAGCTGAGGTGATGGGCGTGTCTGAAAATTACCAAAAAACCACCGGACGCAGAATTTTGCAGGGACGTTTTTTTGAACCTGCTGATTTTGAACAGTATCGTCCTGTAGCAGTAGTTGATGCGGCGCTCAGCGATCAGTTATTTGAAGGCGCCGATCCAATTGGGAAAGGCATTTATGCGGGCGGGACTCGGTTCACCGTCGTAGGCATGACAGAAACAAAAACGCGCTATGCCGAAGAAGAACCTCGGGGAGAGCTTTGGGTGACGCGCAACTATGGCAACGCCCTCTCGGGCGGATTTACCTTCGCAAGAACGTTGGTGGCTCTGCCGAATTTGGATGAGTATGAAACCGCACAAACACAGATAGAAGAGGTCTTGGCTCAGCGCTATCCCAATTTTGAGGTAGGGACCTACGGCAATGTGGAAGACCTGTACAAGGAGCGGCAGCAGCAGCAGACATCCTCGCTCATTCTCAATATTGTGGGACTAATTGCGCTGGTGATTGGCGGAGTTGGCATTGCTAATATCACCGTGGCCTCGGTGGTGGAGCGCACCCGAGAAATTGGCCTGCGTCGGGCGGTGGGCGCAACCGATATGGAAGTGATGATGCAGTTTGTTTTTGAGGTGGTGCTGTTGAGTGCCGCTGGAGGCGTAGCTGCGATCGCAACGGTTCATTTCCTCAGCAAAATCGCCACCACCACGCTCTTTGTCGCCCCCTACGAATTCCAACCTCGCGATGCGGCCATTTCCATGGGCGCAGCCCTAGTCGTCGGCGTTGGCTCTAGCTTTATTCCAGCCCTGAGGGTCACCCGCATTGATGTTGTCCAAGCGCTACGCGGAGAGTAAAAACGCGACCATGAACGATAAAGATCAGGCTGCAACACGAGATAAAAAAGTGCGTTTAGGATACCTATTTTGGCGCTGGACACTGGCATTGGCGGGTCCGATAGTGATGGTCGCGCCCGCCACAGGCCAAACCTTACCAACACTGCCGTCAACACTGCCGCCAGCCACCTCAGTACCGCCAGCCACCTCGCCTTCTGCTGAAGAACCGCCCGCTGAAGAACTGCCCGCTGAAGAACTGCCCGCTGAATCGCCAGCACCTGAATCAGAAGCACCTGAGTCAGAAGCTGTTCCAGAAAGTCCCGCGGCCTCTGACGCGGTTGAACTGAACCTGCCTGATTTAGTCAATATTGTTATTCAGGGCAACCGAGAGCTTAAAAATGCCGTGTTGGAGCGCGTTGTTCAACAGCAGACACTCACCGAAGCCGAAAGTGTTTTTTCACCTCGGTTCACACCCAGCGTTTCTGTTCAGGCCGAACGAACGCTCTTGGAGTCAGACTTTTCAGGCTTTGACGATTCAGACAGATTTGATAGTCCAGATAGATTTGACGGGGGAGAGCGAACAACCCTAACCGAAAATATTGAGCTTTCATCGACCCTGAGAACGCCGATAGGCACAGAGTTAGAAGTGTCGCTAAAGCCAGTGGATGAAGATGCCCGTGTGGGTATAACCGTTCGCCAACCGCTGTTGCGGGGCTCGGGGCAAGCGGTGAACCGAGCGCCTGTACAGCAGGCCCGCATTGCCGAATCTAACAATGTGCTGGATTTGCAGCAGCAGGTAATCGACACCATCACCACCAGCATTACGCAATACACAACACTCATTCAAAGCCAGGAAGCCGTTGGTATTCAGGCCCAGGCGTTGGAACGTAGGCAGCAACAGTTTGAGATTGTCAATGCCCTAGTAGAGGCAGGCAGACGGGCCAGGATTGACTTGATTGACTCTGAGCGGTCGATTGCGGAAGCCGAGTTGGGCTTGCAAAACACCATCAATCAGCTCTCCCAGGCGAATACGGATTTGCTCAATTTGATCGGTGCTGAAAAGATTGTTCAATTTGTCGTGCCTGACAACGCGATTGAACAACTGTTTGAATCGGCCACGCTGCGGGTGAGCAACTTCCAACTCGATGAGCTAATTACACTCGCCTACGACATCCGCACGGATTATAAAAAGGCGCAGTCTCAAGTGGAGATCAACGATTTGGACTTGCTGCTAGCACGTGATAACCGGCGCTGGGGTTTGGACTGGCGAAGTACGGCTCGGGTAGGGGATGACCTTTCCCAAGTAGCAACCGGGTTGGAGCTACGGCGAACCTTTGGCGACGAGAACCTCAATACGGCGGTTCAGCGAAGCCAAACCAGCATTTTGCAGCAGCAAAATACGTTGGCACAGCTCACTGAAACTATCCGAAATGAAATTACCGATCGGCTACGGGATGTGAACTCTGGGCTCGCACAGGTAGAGTCTGCTCAGCGGGCAACAGAAGCAACAGACCTTCAGCTACAGGTCACCAAAGAGAAGTTTAAGCTGGGCCGAGACGGGGCCACGCTATTTGATATTACGCAGCAGGAAGAGAATTTAGTAAATGCTCAAAATGAAGAGCTGCGATCGCGCATTGACGTGCTCAACAGCATCGCCGAACTAGAAAAAGCCGTGGGCATCACCCTAGAAACCTGGGAGCCTTTGGTGGACCTTAGTTCGGTGCTGGCAGAGGATGCGGTCCTCACAGAAGAAACCGAAGAGGACTAGCAACAGGCGTGCTTTGCACTTTCACAGAGCGCTACACAACAAAGACTTCACTAAAGCTTGCGCCCTCTAGCGTGATTTGTAGCATGAAGCGATCGCCCACTTCGGCGGTGAACTTGAACTGAATGTAGTTGTCCTGCTTACGGGCCAAAATTTCAAAAAATGAGCGATCGCTCTCGTCGAACCCTGCCAGCTTAAGCCCTTCCGGCAGATACTGTTCATTGTTTATCGGGTACAGCCTGGCCAGGATTAGCAGCGTGTTGTTGGTTTTAGGCAGCAGCCCTACGGCCAAGGCGACGTTTTGCCCGGTTAAGTACAGCCCCAAATCTTTGGCGGTCATCACCGGGCAGTCGGGATGGGCCGGGTTGATTTCCCACAGCAGGTCTGCACACTGCCAGCGAATGTTGTCGTTTTGGGTGGTTTTCATCAGCTGCACCAACGCATCTTGATCGCTTTGGCCAGCAGGTAATAACGCTGTTTGGCCACCATTTATTTGATCGCTAAGTGGTTCACTAGACTGCTGCTGATAGAGCTTTTCTAACCGGCTGCGTAATCCACCCTCTTGTCGAACGGCGGGGGCGGCCCGGCGGAGGGTTGTGCCCATGGCCTTTAGTAAGTTTTTTGGGGGCTCCCAGTCCGGCTCAAACTGCTGATATATCCACTGACTGAGCGACACAGTAGGTGTATCAGAGGTATCGAGGAACTGTTCAATGAGATCTGCCATGGGCTGTACATAGCTCAGCGGCAAAGGGCTCACACTCACAGCCTTTACAAAGCCCACGAGATAGGCCGTTTGGTAGGGCTGATCGAGCTGGACAACCACGTAGCCATTGCGGTTTGTTTGCACGCTTTTAGGGACGCGGCAGGTGCGATCGCCCTCCTGAATCACCCGGCATTCGAGCTTTCCATTCAAGCCGGGTCCTTTAAGACTGGGCACGGTCAAATCCGCCACATCTTCTAGCACTCTGCCGAGCGGATGCCAGCTGTCGCCATCTGTTTGGGTAGTGATGCCCAGCGCTTGTAAATAGTGCTGAGTAGCGAGCACAGCCAAGGTATTGCGATAGACCTGTTCTACTTTTTCAGAGGTGGGCTGCTGCGTGGCAAAGCGATGTGCGATCGCCCGATCTTCTGTACTCAGCGGCACAGCAATTTTGTTATCAGCAGCGGTGACGGTGGTCTCTTGTTCAGGGGTTTCAGTCATTAGTTTTGAGCGGATATAGGTTTGCTGTTATGTGAGTTAGGGTCCTTTATTGGCGCTTACTTATTGGCGTTTACTTATTGACGCTTAAGGTGGTGCACTCGCCTGCGGACAAATGGCACCCTTCAAAAAATTCTTATTCCGACGTCAGCGCTTTGAACCTCGCAAAACAGCGCCGCTTACAGAAGCGCTTGAGCACGTCAGGTTCCACACTGTGACGTGCTGAGATCGCCTCCCAGGTAAACACGCCCTGCGTTTGCAGCCCCGTCAAAATATCCAACAGTAACCCCTGACAGTTCAAGCGTAGGTTCCTTTGCATTCGGCAGTCCATCAGCGCCTGATCGGTTTTTACCAGAGCTATCCACTCTTCTAAAAGGTTATCCCACGCGTAGGGGTCAGGGAGGAGGGCATTGCCAATCATGTTGCCAATCATGTTGCCGGTTAGCGCAGGCAACGGCAGCGGTTCGTTCCGAATCTTCCACTTCAGCTCTGTGTTAAACCGAGTGACAAAACTGGCTTTTTCAGGCTGATAATTGGGCAGCCAATCTATGAACCAAACCCAGGTTTTGGCCAACGCTTCGTTGTAAACTTGCCCCGAAATGCTACCCCCGCGCCAAATGCCCCTGGAGCCTTTCATAACGTCAACAATCAGCGCGAGGACCGCGCGGCGCTGGGTCAAGTCTTCTGTCAACACGGCCCGCTCGAACAAACGCTGTCGGGCTGGAATATCGTTGAGGATCTGTCGCAGCAGCGGTGGCTGCTGAAGCAGCTTGCGTTTTTCTGTGGGGTTAGTTAGCGCTAGCTCAACCCAATCCAAGAGCGATCACACAGTGCCCTGGTCACCCATCAAAACGGTTCTCACCCTATTTTTAGACGACTCTCTCACAAGCTTCTCCCAATCAGCCGATTCTTTGGGCTTATGGAAGTTAGACGCTCGCGCCAACCAAAAGGTTACACAACTTTACGTTGAGGCCACTTTTATGTTGAGGCCATTTTCGGGCGTTCACACCGCCTGACTTTCAAAGATACCGGCTTTTTCCAAGGGCCAAAAACGAACGACGGCGCGCCCAATCACATTTTCTTCTGGCAGGAAGCCCCACACATGGGAGTCGTTGCTGTCGTTGCGGTTATCGCCCATCATAAACAAACTGCCCTCAGGCACTTGGACAGGGGGCATTTCGTAGTTTGGGGTTTCTTGGATGTAATCTTCGCGCAGGGGCTTACCATCCACAATGACCTGGCCCTGACTCACCTGAATGGTTTGCCCCGGTAGGCCAATGACCCGCTTAATAAAAGCCTGACTGGTTTTGTAGCCGTACTCTTGCAGCTGCGGCGGTGGCTGAAAAACCACGATATCGCCCTGGCGCGGCTCGTGCAGATGATAGGAGACTTTTTCAACCAGTAGGCGATCGCCCACGGCCAACGTTGGCACCATAGAAGGCGACGGAATAAAGCGCGGCTCAGCGATAAAAATGCGAATTATCGTGGCAATAAAAAGGGCGATCGCAACCAGCCTGACATTCTCTATTAGCCCCTTACGCCAGCCGCTTTTAGGCTCTGTTTTACCTGAGGCAGAAGCCGCTGCTTCTGGGGATGAAGCGCTCTCCTTATGGGCATTGCTAGAGAGATTTTTGTTAGAGAGATCTTGATCAGATTGAGGAGTCTCAGCGGCCATCTTTTTACTGACTATCATTCATGGATTGCCGAAGACGAATGCGTCTGGCCTGACCATACTATCTTTCTATCGGCGGCATCTTTCTCTTAGCAGCATCTTTCTATACGTCCTCGCGCAATTCAGTCTGCCTTTTCCGAATTACCTTCGGAAGCGCGCAGCGCAGCCTTCGCATTGCGTCTGAGCATCGTGGGCTTAATCCGCCGCAGCGCAGAAGCGGGAAATCGCTGGTTCCACTCTGCTTCGGTTAGGGTTGCAAGCTCAGCCAACGTCGGCCCTACATTCGCTGGATACGGCTCAAATCCTTCAACATCTGTAGGCCGCGCGAACCGCTGATTCCAGGGACACACGTCTTGGCAAATGTCGCAGCCTGCAACCCAGTTTTGGAGGTTCTTCGCGATGCCCTTAGGCAGGTTGGGCGCTCTGTTTTCAATGGTGTGATAGGCAATGCAGCGATTGGCATCCACGACACCAGGTGCGCGAATAGCTTCGGTAGGGCAAGCCTCTAGGCAGCGGGTGCAGCTGCCGCAGTGGGCCGTATGGGGAGCGTCTGGCGCAAAAGCGACGTTGGTGATAATTTCACCCAGGAATACCCAAGAACCGTAGCGCCGGGTAATAACGTTACCGTTTTTAGCATTCCAGCCAATGCCGGCTTGCTGCGCCCAAAACTTGTCCTGCACGGGGCCGGTATCGGCGTAGAGTTTGGCATTGATACTGGGGGATTGCGATCGCAGCCAAGCCGCCAATGCCTTCAGCTTTTTCGTCAGAATGCGGTGATAGTCACGCCCCCACCCATAGCGAGAAATTTTGGCATACTGCGCCCCTTGTGGGCGCTGCACCGGCGAATAGTAATTGAGCGCCACACACACCACAGACTTAGCCTCTGGCAACACCTGCCGAATGTCCTGACGGCGAGCTGCACCCATCCAACCCATATCGGCCTGATATCCCTGCTCTAGCCAGCTTTGCAAAGCAGAGGTAGCCGCTTGCTCAGCCTCAGAAGGCAACTCAGAAATAGCCGCAATTCCCACCTGATGAAACCCAACCTCCAAAGCCTGTTGCTTTACCTGTGCTGCGCTGAGTGTATCCATGCTCCTACGTCCCTAATCCCCCGACTTCTCCAAGTCCCAATCTCACTCAAGTCCCAATCTAATCAAGTCCCAATCTCAATAGAACACCCACTTAACCCTGCAACAACCGCTTCCGCATCACAGCCCTTTTGTCTCTCGCAAAGCCGTAACGCTCCTCATGCTGCACAATCGCCTCGATATCAAAAGGCCACTCATCTTCTGACCAAATCTCAAATCCCAACCGCTCATAAAAGGGAATATTCCACGGGACTTTCCGAAAAGTCGTCAGGATAATGTCCTCAAATCCTTTGGCCTGAGCGCTTGCAACACAGGCATTCACCAGCGCTGATCCTATTCCTCGGCGACCGTAGTCCGGATGCACATCTAGCTCCACCACAAAGCAGCTTTGCCGCAAAAACTTAACCACAATAAAGCCCACAGGCCGATCATCGACAGCCGCGACCCACAGCCGCTCATCACTTTGGGCTCTGAGCATAAAGCCAACGCTTGTGAGGCTCTCTAACAGGTTTGCCGAAATACCCAACCAGTCTAAATAAGGCATGAACTGCTTTGCCGCGGCCTTTTCAATATCGGCGATGAGCGGGACGTCAGTTTTTTGCGCGAGGCGAATCGTGTAATCCATATCGTGGCGACAGCTCGGCTACAGCTGTTGAATCTCATGGGAGAGGGTCTGCGTCGTCTGTTGGATGCCTTCAAATTTTTCAGCCAGTGGAACAATGCTAATGCGCTCATCACGAACGTAGGCATACAAGTCAGCAAAGCTGCGGTCAATATCTTCGTAAATGACGCTGAGCTTGGTATTGAGCTGCTCAGACACAGTCGCCTCAAACGTATCTCTGTTTTTGGCCAGCTCGGCATCCATTTTGTCGATCAGGCTACGCCGCTTTACAAACAGCAGCCCACCGGCAAACAGCAGCCCAAAGCCAAAGAACAGCCCACCTAAGATATCGAGAAAAAGGCCCCGCGTAACCACCGCAATAATGCCGCTGATCACTGACACTAAGCCGCCACCCACCACCCGAGGGTCCATGTCATCAGCGGTATCGGCCAGGGAATGAATAAACGTGTCGTCATCTAACAGGTTATAAATTCGCTCCTTGACCCCTTCTATCACCTCGTAGCGATACTCCACGATGGGCAAAGAGATTTCGGTGCTGCGCAGCCCTTCATCTTGCAAGGTAGTCAGCTCATTGCCCAGCTGCTTTATCAGTAGCTGCACCCCATCCAAAAATCGCTTAGCACCATCTTTTGAAGTGTCATCTAAGGTATCTTCTAGTTCCTTTTGAGCGCGGGCCTTCATGTCATTAACCCAGGTTTCTATGCGCTGCTTGCGGCTAAACGTAGAGAGCAAAGATCGCTTGGCCAGCACAAAAATAGACAGCCCATCCCTAAACTCACCTTTTAGCCGATAGATGATGCGCTCGTACTGGGCCATCAAACGATCGACAAGAGAGTCGATTTCGTAGGTAGATTGTTCTCTGCCTTGGCCTAAGCGCTGCTTGATTTTAGCAACCACCGCCTCGTCTTTCTTTAGCTGTTGCTCAAGCAGCTGCATATCCCGGCCCAGCCGTGCCACAATCTGCTCAGCCGCGCCGATGTTAGAGGTCAGCTTGAGCTGATAGCCCTTGCCGCCGGTGATGGTATCGCGCACAAAGTCTTGAATAGGCGCAAAGCCACCGTCTTCTCCGTTGATGGCCTGTTTGGCTGAGGTCGCAAACACTTTAGGATCTGGAATTTGACGCTGCTGGGCCTCTTGCTGGATGTAGCGGAATGAAGAGTCTAGCTCGCGCTCGTCGGCCAAGTCGGCCTGTTGCAACACAAAAATAACGGGCTTTTTCCAGTCGCGCTGGGCAAAGTCCACCAGCGACCAAGCGGTGTTGGTGTAGGGGTTTTTAGAGAAGAAGACAAAAATCACCAAGTCGCTGTTGGGAATAAAGTCTTTGGTGATGTCTTCGTGCTGCTGATTCGGGCTGTTAGTACCAGGGGTATCGACAATCGCAACTTGTTCAAGAATAGGGACCGGACGACCCATTTCACGCAGCTCACCCGGTTTGACCTCACGGCTGTAGCCGTCACCCTCGGCGTAGACAATTTTGGCCACCATGTTTGTGCGAGGGTCCGCGCCCACTTCACAAATTTCGCCGCTGCCGAGCAAGGCATTAATAAAGCTGCTTTTGCCGGCCTTCACCTCACCAATCACCACAAAAAGGAAGGGCTGATTGATGTTCTCCTGAAGGTTTTGGACGGTTTTGGTGAGCTTGGGATTTTTAATCGCGAGCGCGAAGCTTTCTAACCGAGTGAGGAGCTGTGCGATCGCCGATTTGTACCCTTGCAGAGTGGGATCAACGATAGCGCTGTTCATGGGCGTTGCCTAAAGAAACACAACAGAATTATACCTACAGCAACGACGCCGCCCGCGCGGCCAAATCCGATCGTTCGCCCTGGTAGAGCGTCACATGCCCCGCAAGTGGCTCATTGCGGAAGCGCTCAATCACGTAGGTTAACCCGTTACTGGCCGCGTCTACATAGGGGTTGTCAATTTGGGCAGTGTCGCCAGTGAGCACAATTTTGGTGCCTTCGCCCGCGCGGGTTAAAATGGTTTTCACCTCGTGAGGGGTGAGGTTTTGAGCTTCGTCAATCACAAAAAACTGCTTGGGAATGGTGCGCCCGCGAATGTAGGTGAGCGCTTCAATTTGCAACAGACCTAGGTCCATAAGTTCTTCATGGCCGCGTCGCCAGTGCTCTGGCTTATCCGAGCTATCTTGCGTATTAAAAATCAGGTCAAAGTTGTCGTACAGCGGCTGCATCCACGGCGTGAGCTTTTCGGTCATATCGCCAGGGAGGTAGCCAATGTCTTTGCCCATGGGAACCACCGGACGGGAGATGAGCAAGCGAGTGTAGCGTTTTTCTTCGCTAACTTTTTGCAAGCCAGCTGCGATCGCCAACAGCGTTTTCCCCGTACCGGCCTTACCCACCAACGTCACCAGCGGCACCGCATCATTCAGCAACAGCGCCAGAGCAAAACGTTGCTCACGATTGCGAGATTGAATGCGAGAGACGCCATTGTAAGGCAGCTTAGGCAGCGATATCAGCTGACCGTCTGCGCGCAGGGTCGCGAGCGCCGTGTGGTTCGGATTATTAATATCCACCAGGGTCAGGGCCTGATTGGGATAAAACGAACTTTCAATTTCCGGGCCTTCAGTGGCTGAAAGCGCCTCTACCGACGTACCTCCCGATTGAAACAACAGATTCATTTGCGCTG
The DNA here is from genome assembly GCA_039820525.1 of Cyanobacteria bacterium J06634_5. Lineage (GTDB taxonomy): Bacteria > Cyanobacteriota > Cyanobacteriia > Phormidesmidales > Phormidesmidaceae > Phormidesmis. The sequence continues at coordinate 12,992 of JBCBPY010000032.1, read as the reverse complement.
GGCTTACCAGCACTTCACCCATGCCGGTGTAAAGGTCGTCAACGTCTATTTTGTCGGTTTCGTAGTCTTCAGCAGTGAGCCCCAGCGTGTCTGCCTTAATGCGCATGTTGGTGTCTTTACTCACCATCACCACTGGGCAATCGCACTGCTGCTTCACGTCTAACGCCACGGCCAAAATGGCATTGTCACCGCCATCACCACCGCCGCCGCTGTACAGCTCAGCGGGCAGATTCTCCAAGCTCTCACGATGGCAAAGGGCAACGCGCAGCTGCCCTCCTTTCTCTAAGGCAATGCCGTTGACCAAGCTGCCTTGCTGCCTCAGGCCATCTAATAGCCTGGAGGTTTGCCTCGCATTACGACCGGTTTCTTCGGGGCGCTTTTTAAATCGGTCGAGTTCTTCAATGACCGTAATCGGGAGCACTACCTCGTTATCCTCAAACCTCAGCAGCGCATTGGGATCATGCAGCAGCACATTGGTATCGAGGACGTAGATTTTTTTCATAGTGTCCGTTTCTGGAGGTAGATGGCTAAAGGGGCGATTGGCACGGGGGAATGCGCTTACTGTATCTTATTTGCTCGAAGGAGTGCTGTTTTTAGGCTCAGGAACTGGGTCATAGCCACCAGGATGTAAAGGATGGCAACGGGTAATGCGACGAGCAGCCAGCCAGCTACCTCGAAGCGGGCCAAACCGCTCAATCGCTTCAATGGCATAGCAAGAGCAGGTCGGCTCAAACCGACAAACCGGTGGAAATAAGGGCGATATCAGCTGACGGTAGCCTTTAATTAGCAGCACCAAAGTAACTTTCATAGGCGGCTCTTAGCGGGTGTGACAAGCAGGCATAATCGATATTAGTCAAGGGAATAGGGACCGGGTCCCTCTACCGGGTCTCTCTACTCGGTTCCCCCTATCGAGTTACTCACTGCGATCTATTCATTACAGATCCATTCATTCAATTTATACCGACAGACAGAGCCCTGCACAGTGGGTATAACCGGTAGGCTTAGAGCTATGAACATTTTGCAAGGACAATATTCCAGAGCATTGACCTCTGGCAAAGGCAAGCTAAAGGGCCTTTACCTAGAGACTGAGCAAGGCATGAAAGCCATTCAGCTGCCGAAACCACTCCGGGCGATCGCAAAGCAGGAACTCACCCTAGGCGACTCGGTTCGCATCTGGGCGATCGCAGCGGACCCAAAGAAGCGCCCAAAGAAGCAGGAAAACAGCAAAAAGGCTGTTCGAAAAGGGAACATCAGCTGGGTAGCCGTTCAGCTAGTCCCACTCTCACCCAAACAAAAAGTATCGGCCACTGCTCTAACGTCTGTTAAGCCTACGCCGGTTAAGCCTAAGACGCCAGTTAAGCCGAAAAAGAAAGCCAAAAAGAAGGGCATGACCGTGCAGGTATGCCAAAAGAAAAATTGCTGTCGGCGAGGCGGTGACGCGCTATGGGAAAGCCTAAAAGCCTCCCAGCAGATAGACCAGCAATCAGCACAACCGCCAGCCCCGTCCACGCCAGTGACCGCCTTCAAATTAGAGGCGGTTGGTTGCCTGGGGGGCTGCAAGCGGGGACCTAATTTACGAATACTGCCAGCCAACGTGAAATACCGCAGTGTGAAGGTTGGCCAGATCAGTCAAATTTTACAAAAGCACAGTCGTTAAAGCAGGCACCTTGCAGCAGCCATTAGGCTACCGCTGCCAACTGGGCTTTGCCCAACTGTAGATTTCGCTCAAATTATTCAAGTCCAGCGGCGGTAGCTCCGCAGAAAGTTCTGCAAACTTATCGCCTTCTATGACCATTACAATCATTTTCATCAGGTCTGTATAAACGGCCTGAGCACGAGGATGACGAGGCCCGAACTGCTGCCGAAAAATAGTCAGCGCCTGCTGAAATAGGGGCTCCGCTTTTCCATACTGCGCTTGATGACAGTGGACTTTTGCAAGCTGGTAAAGGGTATCTCCAATCTCTGGATTGTAAGCAAATAGATAGTTTTGTCGGATAGACAACGCCTGCTCAAAAAGTGGCTGCGCCTCGTGGTAGCGATGCTGCAAACAGTAGAGCTTAGCCAAATCACTAAGATTGACAGCAACATCCAAATGATCGGTGCCCAGCCGACGCTGCTTTAGCTCAATCACCTGCTTGTAAAGCTGCTCGGCTTCACCATAGCGACCCTGACACTCGCAAAGGGAGGCAGCGTCAGCCAAGCCATTAACAACGTCAGGATGATCGGTGTAGCTGGTCACGGTGTGATCAATAACTCTGTGGTCAATTGCCAAGGGGTCGATAGCTACGGAATCAATCGCTTTAGAAGCAGCGGAATGAGCTGTATTACGAGCCGTTAAAGAGTTCTTTCCAGACGCATTAGAACCAGACGCATTAGAGTCCTCACGTTCAGGAATACCTGAGCGATGAAATGTTTGGTTCAACCGGCCAATAACGTCTGCTCTAGATACTGAATAATATGCCCGGTTTGAATAATTTTCTATCAAATATTTTTGATGGTTTGATGACGAATCACCGGAGGCGAGCTGAGAGGGTTGTGACGGCTTTCCGGGCTGCTGACTTCCCAGCTGCCTATCGGCGGAGAGACGGCTTTGCAAGCACCCCTTTAAGATGGCTTGGGGAACAGTGAGGTTAGCAGCAGCTAGTTCCTCAGCCGGGGGTAGGGCTTGAGCACGCCGTTTTGAGGAAGGGAAGTAACGCTGCCAAAGGGCTATCCGACGAATAAGTTGCTTTATCACAGGGCTTTGCGAAAGTTAAAAATTGCAGCGAATCCTAAAGTCTGAATTCTAAAGTCCGAATCCTAAAGTCGTTGAGGCAAACGACGCATCGCGTGTCCATTTGTAATCCACAAGGCATGTCTATTGAGCTAGACCATGCTAAATGAACTACAAGGCGCAGGCATACCTCAATAGGTCACAACCTAGTGTAAAGGGTTCAACAAGGCCCGACGCTATCTGGCCAAAAAAATAATACTTAGTAACGCTATCTGGCCAAAAATAGTATTTGGCAACGTCGTTATCGAACGCCTCCAGGCCAGAAAAGTCAGGAAATAGGACGTAACCAAAGCCCGTTAAACCCGTGTTTTTTCGACGGGATTACGCTTCTTGATTGCTTTACACAATACCAATAGATACGCGGTGCTCATTAAAGCTTTTGTTCTGATTTGAGACGGCATACCTGTATATCTAGAGGTGTATGTAACTATATATTTTGATAGGTCTTCGTGACGATTGGGTTAAATAGGCGGGGCCTTGTTATCACAACATCAGGGGTATGACAGCAGTTATTCAAATTGGCCAAGCGGTGCTAGATGCACCCGCACTCATTGCAAAGCTTCACGAGCATCAACTGATGCCGAAGCTTGTGCAGGAAGTTATTATCGATGGCGCGATCGCTGACATAGACTGCGATGCACAAACGGCCATGCAAGCTTTTTGTACCAAGCGGGGGCTATTTTCCCAGGAGCAGCAGCAGGCTTGGTGCCAGCAGCAGCAGCTTTCCCCTCAGCAAATGGTGGCAACGGCCATTCGTGACCATAAACAGCTGCTTTTTCAGGAAAAAATTTGGGGAGAGCAAATTGAGTCGTACTTTTTACAGCGAAAGGCTCAGCTGGATCGGGTACGCTATTCGCTAATTCGCACCAAAGATGCGAGCTTGGCGCAGGAAATATACTTCAGGCTCAATGATGACGGGGCTTCTTTTAGCGAGCTGGCGTCTGAATATTCGGAAGGGCAAGAGTCCAAGACCGGGGGCTTGGTAGGGCCTGTGGAGCTGAATATTCCTCACCCTGTGCTCGCCAGAATGCTGATGGTGAGTAAGCCCGGCCAGCTGTGGGCACCCACGCAAATTGGCGAATGGTTAGTGATTGCTCGGCTCGAGCAGTTTTTACCGGCTCAATTTAATGAGCAAATGCGCGAGCGGCTACTCACAGAGCGATTCCAAGCATGGCTACAGCAGCAAATTCAAGAAACGCCCGTCAGAGGCCCCGATGAAACGGGCGGTGCCGAAGTCTTATCGCCATTGGGTGCGGGGTAGCCTCCCACGGACTTATCTCTAAATAGTGTCCGCGTTGTGGCCAATTGCAGCCATGTTGAGTAACGCAAGCCTGCCCTTGTCAACCCTAACTTTTTCGTCTGAGCTTTCTTTTCGCTTAATTTACGTTTTGCAATGCGCCTAGCCCTTCGTTTGCCATGACCTACGCCAAAGTTTCGATAGAACAAAGCCTTGGGAGAATTCCTCCTTTTGACCAGCTGCCCGTGACGGCACTCACCCAGCTGGCGAACGACTGCCAAATGCTGCGCTATCGCATTGGTCAGCCAATGCTGCGCAGAGAATTGATGCCACACCAGCTGGTCGTGATTCTGGAGGGTAAAGGCCGCTTGCTGGGCTATGACCCCTACCAGAAAAACCCAATGACCCTAGAGCTATTACAGCCAGGGGCAGTTTTGGGTTTGGCAGGGCTAGTCCGCGGTGTGCCTTGCGAAAGTGCGATCGCCTCTTCGGAAGTCGTTGCGATCGCAGTCCCCGTCGGCAGCGTTCGGGAGCTGATGGGCGCGCATGTAAAATTTGCCCAAGCGATTAACGGCCAGTGCTACCTAGCAGAAGTCTTTGATCTCATCAGCCAGTACTTCAAAACCCAGGCACGCAACGTTACAGATTTGTCTGGTGCGGCACAGGCGCTACAGCAAAGTGCCCTTTCAACCGGACTCAATCCGGGCCAAATTACGCTGCCAAATCCTGACAACAGTCGGCTATGGTTTGTCAGCTCGGACAGCATTTCGAGCCATCCAGCCGGGAGCTGGCTACTCCCTGAAATGCTAGATGGCCGTGTGGTGAGTCAGCAAAATACTCGCCTGATTGGGATTGATATGCGGCAGCTGGCTACTCAAGGCGGCGGCTCACCCTTAGCCACCCAGGCTGCGCCTTCGCCCGTTGATGTTGCGGGCACGGGCTCAGCCAACGGCCAATCTAATGGCGCCTCCAACGGCCAATCTAATGGCCAGTCGAACGGCCAGTCGAATGGGGTACGGCCCACCCTTTCGGCAGGATCGGTCGGTGCCAATGGTGCGATCGCCGCCGAGGGTGAGATTCCCTACGCTTCCGATATCCAGTACGACTCCAATATTGTTGAATCTGGCTCCGCACGGGCCAAAGCGATCAAGTATCCGATCATGCGCGGGCGCGAAGAGGTCGGCACCTCACTGGCCTGTTTTGCCATGATTGCCCAGCACTTAGGCATGCCCTTTAAGCGGGACGTGGTTAAGCGCGTACTGGCCAACCAAAGCGAGCGCTTAGGGCATTTGTCTTTGACCGCCTGCGGCGCGGTTGCGGACCTCGTAGGGCTCAAGCCACAGCTAGCCAAAGTGCCCGCTAGCGCACTCTCCCGTCTGCCCAAGCTGGCCCTAATTAAATGGCGTGACGGCTTTGCCGTGATGTACGAAACCTCAGAACGTGAGTACGTTTTGGGCGTGCCTGCCGAAAACAAAATCGTGCGGCACTCGCCGGAAACCTTCGAAGAAATTTGGGGGCCAGAAGGGGAAATTCTGCTGGTGGAGACCACCGACCAAACCCCACAGCAAAAGTTTGGCCTCAGCTGGTTTACCCCGTCGCTGAAGCGCTATCGCGGCGTTTTGAGTACGGTCCTGATTGCCTCACTGTTTGTTCAGGTCTTTGGCTTGGCCAATCCGCTGATGGTTCAGGTCATCATTGACAAAGTCATTCAGCAAAACAGCGAAGAAACTCTGCAAGTACTGGGTATTTTCCTGGTGGTGGTCGCCATCTTTGAGGCGATTTTAACCAGCCTGCGCACCTATCTCTTTGTCGATACCACCAACCGCATCGACATGGCCCTCGGGGCAGAGATTATTGACCACCTGCTGCGCTTACCGCTGCGCTATTTTGATCGCCGTCCGGTGGGTGAGCTGTCTAGCCGAGTCAACGAGCTGGAAAATATTCGTCAGTTCCTGACCGGTACGGCCCTGACGGTGGTCCTCGACGCCCTGTTCTCGGTGGTGTACATCCTGGTGATGTTCATCTACTCGCCTAAGCTCACCTTTGTGGCCCTAGCGACGATCCCGGCGTTTATGATTCTCACCTTCTTTGTCTCACCGATTGTGCGGCGTCAGCTGCGGGCCAAAGCAGAGCGCAATGCCGAAACTCAGTCCTTTTTGGTAGAAGCACTCTCCGGTATTCAAACGGTAAAAGCTCAAAACATGGAGCTCAAAACGCGCTGGAAGTGGCAGGAAAAATACGCCCGCTACGTCAGCGACGGCTTTAAGACCGTACTCACCTCCACCACCGCCGGTTCTGCCAGTGGTTTCTTAAACAAGCTTTCGGGCTTGCTCGTGCTTTGGGTGGGTGCTTCGCTGGTGCTCAGCGGCGACCTCACCTTAGGTGGACTCATCGCCTTCCGCATTATTTCTGGCTACGTAACGCAGCCGCTGCTGCGCCTCACTCAGCTGTGGCAGAACTTCCAAGAAACCGCGCTGTCTTTGGAGCGTTTGAGCGACATCATCGACCATCCGCAGGAACAGGCCGAAGAAGACCGCGCTCAAATCCCCATGCCGGAGATTGCAGGCAACGTCAAAATCGAAGATCTCTCCTTCCGATTTGCACCCTCAGGTCCGTTGCAGCTGGTCAATGTAAACCTAGACTTCCATGCTGGCGAGTTTGTGGGCATCGTCGGGCAAAGTGGTTCGGGTAAAAGTACCCTAATGAAGCTGCTGCCCCGCCTGTACAATCCAGAGTCTGGGCGAATCCTCATCGATAACTACGACATTAGTAAGGTAGAGCTGTATTCCCTGCGTCAGCAGGTGGGTATTGTGCCCCAAGACAGCTTGCTCTTTGAGGGCAGCATTCAAGACAACATTGCCTTAACCAACCCGCAGGCAGATACCGATAGTATTGTAGAAGCGGCCAAAATCGCCGGTGCCCATGACTTTATTATGGGCTTGCCGAGTGGTTACAACTCCAGGGTCGGTGAGCGGGGCTCATCCCTATCCGGGGGTCAACGTCAGCGAATTGCGATCGCCCGGACCGTGCTCCAAAATCCTCGCCTGCTGATTTTGGACGAGGCCACTAGCGCCTTGGACTACGACACCGAAGCTCAAGTTTGCTACAACCTTAAGCAATGGGCTCAGGGACGGACCGTCTTCTTTATTACGCACCGCTTAAGTACGATTCGTCAGGCCGACCGAATTTTGGTCATGGAAAAAGGCTCGGTTGTAGAGCTGGGTACACACGCAGAACTCATGGCTCTCAAAGGCCGCTACTACTGCCTATCTGAGCAGAAGGGAGAATAGAAACCAATGACAAGTACTTCTGATAGATCTAAGGTAGCCAGCAACGGTAATGGCAACGGCCAGTTCGTGATGAATGGCTCCGCAGCCAGCAACGGCAATGGCAACGGCGCGGTGCCGATGAATGGCAATGGCGGTGGGATGCCCCCGACCGGGAACGGCGGGGAGTTTGAAAACTACGTACCGCCCTCGTTTGATAAGCCCGTTATTTTGCGGCAGTCGCCCCTGTGGACCAAGCTGATTGTGTGGGCGATTATGGGCGTGACCTCAGCCTCTGTCCTGTGGGCCTGCCTTGCCAAAGTCGATGAGTCCATTGGCGTGCAGGGCAAGCTTGAGCCCGAAGGTGTGGTGCAGCTTGTGCAGGCCCCAGCTGGCGGCGTGGTTGAAGAAATCCTCGTGAAAGAAGGCGAGACGGTTGAAAGGGGTCAGGTGTTAGTCACCCTAGATGAAACGTCAACCGAAGCCCAGCTAAAGTCCAATAAGGAAATTTCGGCTAAGCTGCGGGCAGAAAATGACTACTACCGATCGCTGCGAGCGGGGTCTTTGAGTGCGATCGCACCAGAAGGCGTCTCTCCAGACTTGGTACAGCGATCGCGCGACTTGGCCGAGCTCAAGGCCAACAACGCCCTGTATCGCGCCCAGCTCAACGGCGACACCACCGGACTAGATGCCCAGCAGCTCGACCGACTCAACACCTCCCAGTCCCGGTTAAATTCGCAGCAGCGCATCAACGCCCTGCAAACCGACCAGCTCAAAGAGCAGCTGGGTCAAACCCAGGTACAGCTCACCAATGCCCAAAGCGACTTGGCCACCAACCAAGAAATTCTTAGCCGTTTAGACAGACTATTTAAAGAAGGCGCGGTTGCTGAGCTATCCTTCCTCCAGCAAGAACAGGAAGTTAACAACAAGCAAACCGAAGTCAACACGCTTCGCCAAGAAGCAGAACGGCTATCGTTCCAAATTTCCCAAGCGCAGCAAGAGCTCAGCCGCACAGATTTCGAATCTCGTGAAACCCTACAAGAGCGCATCTCAGTCAACGACCAGCGGATTGCAGATATTGAAACGCAGCTCAACCAGCGGATTTTGGAAAACGACCGGCAGCTGAGTGAACTCACTGGTCAGCTCGCGCAGCTAGAGCAAAACATGAAGTATCAGGCACTCAAAGCCCCAGTAGACGGCACAGTGTTTAACCTGAAGGCCAACACCCCAGGCTACGTGGTCAATACCACCGAACCGATGATGGAAATCGTGCCGGAAGACGCCCTCATCGCGCGGATTTTCATTCCGAGCAAGGACATCGGCTTCGTGCAGCTAAACCAGCAGGTAGACGTGCGCATTGACGCGTTCCCCTACAGCGAATACAGCGATATTAAGGGCACCCTCACGCGCATCGGTACCGACGCACTGCCGCCAGATGAGGTGTATCCCTTCTTCCGCTTCCCGGCAGAAGTCGTGCTAGAAGAACAGGCATTCCCCGTCACCGAAGAAACCAGCATTGCCCTGCGATCGGGGATGTCTCTGAGTGCCAACATCCGCCTGCGCAAGCGCCGGGTCATCACCTTCTTCACCGACCTATTCGTGAACAAAATCGATTCGGTCACCTCCGGCAACTAAGCCCCGGTCTGACAATCATTTTCCGAAAAGGCACTCCACAAGGGGTGCCTTTTATTTTCCTGGAAAAAGCCATCGATTAGAGAGGATGCTCTCTAACCTTGAGCGCTGAGAGGGTGACACAACAGTCGAACCGTTGATATAGCAAGCGGTTCGACAGACAAAGAGAGGAAAAGATAGGCTGATTTTGCGAACACACCCTATCGAATCCACGATATCTCAAGACTATCAAGCCCCTCTCAACAATCATTTAACGGCTCGTGCCTACCTGTTGCTATCGCTGCTGGTCACTGTCGGTCAGACCTGCCGAGATGTACGCGCATAGAGAGCCTTGCCGAAGCGCTCCCGATGTCTTGGTAGGCATTCCCTAGCGCCGTACGACGACGCGGGGTCCTACCGCTGGCCATGAACAAACAAACCACACTCTACATTGCCATCGACCGGACAACTTGGCGCGAAGTGAACCTGCTGATGGCGAGCGTCCTCTGGAAAGGGCAATTCCGCTCTACTGGCAATTGATGGAGAATCTGGGAAACTTTGACTATGCAGAACAAACACAGCTGCTAGCCAAAGCTACTGGCGCATTGCGGTTCGTCTGCCCGCAAAGGCATCAGCAGTTGCTGAGCAGCCTCATGCAGCCATAACCTACAAGCCCCTTAAAATGCATAAACTGAATGCATTTTTTGCATAAAATTATCTACTTTTATTGCTAACGGTAAAGATGGCTACAAAAGCGAGCATGAGAACTTGGGAAGCTTAGGTTGTTGATACCTTTTGAGCGTTATGAACTACTTGGCTTCTCTGCTTTTACCCGCGTTTCTTGGGCTTGCAGCAGGTATGAGCCATGCGGTTGTTTCTCACTATGCCGGTTTACCCGTGCCCTTAGTCGAGCAAGTTACGCAGCCTCTCTCGGGCAGCGGCTCTCTGCGCGAGTAACGATATATAAAACTGTGTAACGCGATACCTTAAATAAAGGTGAACGGTATCTATGGCTACCAAAAAAGCTGAGACTATAAGGAAAGCAAATATTTCTTATATAGGGCTTTGCAGTAACCATGAGCTACAACACTTCGACTCACGTTTCTAACACCGACCGTGCGATCGCTGGCCTCTTTGTGGCAGGTGTGACCTTTATTTTGGGTTATACCGTTGTGCGCGCTACTTTGAATCAGCCCGCTCAAACCGGTGCTGAGGTTCCTGATAATGTGCAGGTGGTTGTGCCTGGAGAAGGTACCCTGTGGTCAGATGTCGGCACCAGCTTCTAAGCCACCCTTTTGAGGCCAGCAAAAGCTTGCTTGCGAACTAACTTCGCTTACAACCTCAACATTGGCAAGCCTAAAACCCAAAAAGCCAGCAGCGACTCCATCGGGAGGCTGCTGGCTTTTTTGTGGCTGCATTCAAGCACTTCTATCAGTGTGGCTATATCAGCGGCTTTATGGTGTCTTGCTCTAGAAGGAGCTTTTTTTAAGGTTGTGTGCTGACTCAAAACGTTCCTGCGGAATAGCAGCGTGTTCAGTAGATATATCAATAAATGCGAGTCTCCCAGGTTGGGAACTCTAAAGCTGTAGCGCATCCCTCTAAAGTAATGAATAAGTTAGCTCCTGTTTTATTGCCCGCTATTTTAGGTTTGATGGCAGGGATAAGCCACGGCATGGCCGCTCATATTATGGAGACGCCAGGCAGTTTTGACGAAACGTTTTCTAATTCTTTTCAGATGAGTCAACCGCTTAGAGATTAGGCGTGCTGGCAAGCATGCTTAGGTCAGTCGAGTACGGTAGTGTTTTTGGTTCTAACGCGGGTGTAGAACTCCTCCATCGCTTCAATAAAAGAGTTGTCATGGTCCCAAAAGGGGGGAAAGTCTCCCTGCTTTTTGACCAAAATGGCAGATACACCAGTGGGCTGAGTCGTTTCTATGGTGGAGGGCAGCTGTTTGTCGCCCTGCCAAAAGCTTTTAAGCGCCATGGCTTGCTCAGGGGCTCGCATCATTGGCGTCGTATAGAGCCCTTCGGCAACCTCTGGCGCTTCCGATTCGGCAGTTAGCTCCTGGGCGAGCGCCATCCCCAGCGAGGTTTTGGCCAGTTCTGTGTGCAAATCTTCTCGGGAAAGGCCGCGTAGCTCAAACAGCTTGAGCGGATCGCGATCCAGCTCGGCAGCAACAAGATAGTAAACCCCGGCGACATGCTTGCAAGGGTTGCCCCAGTCCGGACAGCTGCACTGGCTTTTAAAGTCTGCACGCTTGCTGGGCAGCAGGGTGAGCCCAAGTTCTTCAAAACTCTCTTCAATATTGTTCGGGATTTCGCCCACTAGCAGCATGGAAAGGGTGCTCACCTTTGACGCCATCACGGCAATAATGTCGCTCCACTGGGCGCGGCTGATGGTTTTGAACTCAATTTCGGTGTGGTAAGTGGGCTCTGTGTAAACGCCGTAATAGGGGTTCACTGAACCACGGACTTCAGCAGTGACGTGGCCAGAGTCTATTTCAAAAGATTTTACTTTTTTGCCGTTGGCGTAGCTGCGGCCACGGCTAAGACGGCCAGGTTCGCAAAATTGTTCTAGGGCGGTGAGGAAGGTTTGGCCCCACCAGTTGCGGGCGGTGTTTGGCATGGGTTTAGTCCATAATGGCGTTTTTATTGAGTGAAACACACTTTGCAGTCAGGGGACAGCTGAGTGGTGCTTGCAGAAAAAGCTAGTCCATAATGGCGTTTTTATTGAGTGCTATCAGCTTTTTGAAGGCCGTATTGTCTAATTCTGTCAGCCAGGATTCGTCGGAGCCAACGATGGAACCGGCCAGCTTTTTCTTGTCTTCTATCATTTGGTCAATTCTCTCTTCTAGGGTGCCGATGGTGACGAACTTGTGGACGAATACGTTCTTTTGCTGGCCAATGCGGAAGGCACGGTCGGTGGCCTGATCTTCTACGGCAGGGTTCCACCAGCGGTCGAAGTGGAAGACGTGGTTGGCTTTGGTGAGGGTGATACCCACGCCACCGGCTTTGAGAGAAAGAATGAAGATAGAGGGTTCGGTGTCTGAGGATTGGAACTCTGTCATCATACGTTCTCTTTTTTTGCGGGAGGTGCCGCCGTGCAGATAATAGGTGTTGTAGTGATGGGTGTGGTGGAGATACTTTTCTAGGGCGTCACCAATTTCTTTGAACTGGGTGAAAATGAGTAGGCTGTCGCCATCTGCGATCGCCTCCGACACCATCCCTGCCAATCGACTCAACTTATGAGATCTCGCCGGGGTAAAGTCGCTGTCATCCTGTAAAAACTGCCTGGGATGATTACAAATTTGCTTGAGCTTGAGCAGCGTAGAGAGAATAATGCCCTTACGCTGAATGCCTTCTGAGTCGCGCAGCTGCTTTTCCACATCGCGCACGGTGGCTTCATACAGGGAGGCTTGCTCCTTTGTGAGGTTGCAGTACAGCTTTTGTTCGACCTTTTCGGGCAGGTCTTTAATAATCGACTCGTCTGTTTTTACGCGCCGCAGGATGAAAGGCTCTACTAGCTTTTTGAGCACGGCGGACTGAACTTTGTCGTTGTTGCGCTGAATGGGCAATTCAAAGTTTTTACGAAACTGAGACTGCTTGCCCAAGTAGCCAGGGTTGAGAAAGTTGAAAATGCTCCACAAGTCGAGCAGCCTATTTTCTACGGGGGTGCCGGTAAGGGCAAGGCGGTGCTGGCCGCTTAGCTGAAGGATGGCCTTGGTTTGGGCAGCTTTTGGGTTTTTGATGTTTTGAGCTTCGTCTAACACAATGCGGTGCCAGGTGACGCCATTGAGTAGGTCAGCGTCGCGTCGCGCGAGGGCAA
>JBCBPY010000032.1:0-270 GCA_039820525.1 Cyanobacteria bacterium J06634_5 | reverse complement strand
GGGTGAAGTCTTTTTTGGTTTTGACGCGATCGCTCCCATGATGCACCGCCGCCGTGAGCTCAGGGGCGAACCGTTCCATTTCCTTTTGCCAGTTACCCAGGACAGACGTCGGCGCAATCAGCAGGGTAGGCGGCAGCTTTTTCGCTTTTGCTCTCCCTTTTTGATGGCCTAGCTGCTCTTTTTCTTGCACAAGCCGCGCAATCACCTGCACGGTTTTACCCAGACCCATGTCGTCAGCTAAGCAGCCGTTTAGGCCTAGGCTTTCTAAAT
>JBCBPY010000031.1:0-67478 GCA_039820525.1 Cyanobacteria bacterium J06634_5 | reverse complement strand
AGTGATGTTCAAACACTATCGTCGTTTGGCCTGACACCACCGTTTCTTTCATGAAGTATTAAGCCTGAGTAGTTACACAAATTATTTGCTTCTCATTCCTTAGCAAGAAATGCTCTACCTAAGCACCCCACACAACAAGGTCCAGTATAGTTGTTCCACCTAGGCAGGATTACTGTATCGCAGGCTTTATTTACAAGCGACGGTTCTCAATGCCAAAGTTGTCAGAGGCCCTTGCAAGTGCAGCTATTAGTGTATTGAGTATACGCAATTGATAAAGTGTTTTTAGAAGGATGACTGAGTGTCTGCTTGAGGCCAAACCCGCCCACTCCGCTCAGTATCAAGACGGAAGTCAGAATACTTGCGCTCAAAAATGTCTCGGCCAAGCCGTTCGGCAGATGCCACAGGTTCGCTAGGGTCGCGCATGACTTCGCTGCGACTGTTGCCCACACCCCGAACAACGCCCACAAACTGTGAATGGGTATAACGGGAATACTCCTGAATTTGATGGACAATCCCAAGTGAAGCGCCTGGATAGGTCTCTTCGGAAGCCAGCACTAGCCCAATACGCTTTCTAGACATTTTCTCCATCACTTGTTCTGAATCAGGATAAGAAGCCGCATAATAACAAAACGTCCGGTCGAAAAATGCCTTTGTTTGTGCAGACAAACCATACCAATACACCGGTGAACAGAATACGACGCCATCTGCTGGAAGAAAGTCATCAAAGAGCAGCGTGCGGAAGTCATCTGCAATAGCACACTCGCCATCGGGAAGACGGCAAGTGCGACAATCACGAAGGAAGCTGGAAATAGCGTCATCGATAAAGCGCAGTGTCACACGAGTCCCCTGATCTTCAGCACCTCGCTGAACAGCACTGGCAAGTGTAGCTGAGTTTCCGGCTTTCCGAGGGCTGCCAACAAGCACAAGTAGGTTACGTGAGTTGCTCATAGCAGAGAATTATGTTTGCTTCGAAGAGGTTTGTTGACTGAAATAGATAATCTAAGACTACAGATAATCTAAGACATTGCTCAGCCATAAGCTGACCGACAGATTATAAAGCCTGATGTCATATCAAACTGTAACGTTCTGGCTCGTTATATCTGGAATGATTGATAGAGTGAAAAACAACGGCCACGAGGACTAAGCGCCATTAAGCGCCCTTGGACGTCATTAAGACCTTTGGGAAGAGATAGAGATTGGGAAGACATAGAGATTGGGAAAAATAGGATCATCTAAATGGCCTCCTGGGATTTTGACAACAGTTGGGCAATTGTCATTGGTATTAACCAATATGGCAGCGGGATTTCGCCTTTGCGTACGGCAGTGGCAGATGCGCAGGCGATCACACAAACCCTGCAACAAGATCACGGCTACCAAGTTATTTGCCTACTCGATGAGCAGGCAACCCTCACGGCCCTACAAGCCCTGATTCAACAACAGCTCCCCACCCTTATAAAACCTGACAGTCGCCTGCTGCTTTACTTTGCAGGCCATGGTATCGCCCAAGATGGTGACGATGGCCCAGCAGGGTACCTAATCCCCCAGGATGCAATGCCTGGAAAAGCAGAGAGCTATCTGCCCATGGTAGCGCTGCACGATGCCCTAACGGCGCTTCCCTGCCGACATTTTCTGGCCATTTTTGACTGCTGTTTTGCAGGTGCCTTTCGCTGGTCAAGTACACGCGATATCAACTTTGTTCCAGAAGTTATTCACCAAGAGCGCTACGATCGCTTTCGCAAAGACCCCGCTTGGCAAGTGATCACTTCCGCCGCCTACGACCAAACGGCCATGGATGTGCTGTCGCTGCAAGACGATCGCGGTGAGACTCGCCAAGCCAAAACAGGTGGCCATCATTCGCCTTTCGCATCAGCGCTACTAGACGCCCTAAACGGCAGCGCTGATGCCTTTCCGCCTGCTAAAAATGGCGAGCCCGCAGGCGATGGCGTGATTACAGCAACAGAGCTATACCTGTACTTGCGTGACAACGTTGAAGTGTTGACCGAGGGGCAACGAAAGCGACAAACGCCAGAGCTGTGCCCGCTACGAAACCACGACAAAGGCGAGTTTATTTTTCTCACCCCAGGGCACGAGCTGAATTTGCCCCCTGCCCCACCGCTGAACATAGACAGTAATCCCTATCGTGGATTGGAATCTTTTGACCAAGCTGATCGTGAGTTGTTTTTTGGCCGAGACAAAGAGATTGAACAGCTTATGGCCCGGCTAGAAACGCCCCATCCCCTGACGGTGGTGTTAGGAGCCTCCGGTACGGGCAAGTCAAGTTTGGTCAAAGCGGGCTTGCTCCCTCGACTGGCTAACCGGCCCAAATTTCAGGTGTTGCCCGTCATGCGTCCTGGCAATCGCTCGCTGAGATCATTGGCAGTGGCTTGCACAGAGCTGGTGGCGGCAGAGGAGGCAAAGGAGGCAAAGGGCTTGCTTCGACAGTTCGCTGAAGACGAAAACGCCTTGGAGAGCCTTATTAGGCGGTGGCGGCAGGCGCATCCGAATACAAAGCTATTGCTGGTAGTTGATCAAACAGAAGAGTTGATTACCCAGGCCACCTCGCCCATGGAGTCCTATCAGTTTCAGCGGTTGGTGAAACGAGTAATGGCTGAGCATTGGGAATGCCTGTGGATTATCGCCACCCTGCGGCTGGATTTTGAAGCCCAGTTTCAGGATGAGGCCCTGCAAGCGGAGTGGATGGATGCGCGGTTTGTGATTCCGCCGATGGGACAGGCCCAATTGCGAGAGGCAATTGAGAAACCAGCCGCCGCGCGGGTGTTGTACTTTGAGCCCTCTAGCCTGGTGGACAGGCTGGTAGAAGATGTCTCCCAAACGCCAGGGGCACTGCCCTTGCTCTCTTTTACCCTGAGTGAACTATATCTGCGCTATCTACAACGGCGAAGTGACAACCGGGCACTGACAGAGGCTGACTACCGCGATTTAGGTGGGGTCGCCGGGGCGCTGACCAAACGGGCAACGCAGGAGTATGAACAGCTCGTCACCCAGGACAATGCTTATGAAAAAACGGTTAAACACGTGATGCTGCGCATGATTGCCGTAGAGGGGGGAGAGCTAGCGCGCAGACGAGTGCCCCTGTCAGAGTTGGTCTATCGTGACGATGCTGAGAACGGGCGAGTACAACAGTTATTGGACAACCTGATTGCGGCTAGGCTCATTGTGCGGGGTCAAGAGGACCAAGGTGAGCCCTTTGTCGAACCGGCCCACGATGCCCTGGTGCGTGGCTGGGATAAGCTGCTGCGCTGGAAGCGAGAGGCGCAGGAAGGATTGGCTCTGCAAAGGCGGTTAGCGCCCACTGCAAAGGAATGGCACCAACAAACCGATCAAAAAACAGCCAAAGGCTTACTATGGGACAACAATCCCAGGCTAGGGTTGTTACAAGAAATATCAAGCTCGGATAGCAACTGGTTGAACCAGGCAGAGTCGGCCTTTGTAGAAAACAGTCTGAAGTTAAAGCGGAAGAAGCGTGTGCGCCTGGTGGGTTCGGTAATTGCCGCATTTGGCGCGTTGACTGGACTTAGCCTGGGGCTCAGTGCGCTGAACTTTCAGCTGCAAGATGCTGGTGAGGAGGCTTTTGCCAAGCAGCTTGCGGCCACTGCCGAGACCCTAACGGATAAAAAATCGATTAATCGGACAACCGGGGCTTTGCTCGTGGTCTATGCCCACAAAATTTTGGAGGAAATGGGTAAGGACTCAGCGGCGGTGAACCAAGTGTTGCGCAGTAGCTTAACCATTCCTCGACGAAAAACCTTGCTCCATCCTGCACCTGTAAATTCGGTTAGTTTTAGCCCGGATGGCAAACAGTTGGCGACTGCCGGTGAAGATGATATGGCCAGGCTATGGGATGCTGCGAGCGGGCAAGTGTTGTTTGAACTGGCCCATGCCGATTGGGTAAACGCCGTGAGTTTTAGTCCCGATGGTCAGGTGTTAGCGACCACTGGGGGCGATGGTACGGCCCGGCTGTGGTCGGTTGCCACCGGCAAAGAGCAGCTTGTTGTTGAACTGGGCCATGAGGGCAATAGTGTGAGCTTTAGTCCCGATGGGCGGTTCTTTGCCACGGGGGATGTGGAGGGGATGGCGATTATTTGGGATACTCAAACGGGTGAAAAACGAACCACCTTTGAGCATGACGATGATGTCAATGCTTTGCGCTTTAGCCCGGATGGCAAACGATTGGCGACGGCCAGTTATGACTATACGGCTGTCGTGTGGGATCTTCGCAGCGGTGAGGAAATCGCGGTCTTTGAGCATGACGATAGCGTCAATGATGTGAGCTTTAGCCCGGATAGCAAACAGTTAGCGACGGCCAGTGGCGATACCACTGTGCGGGTATGGGAGATTGATCGCGAACGCGAACGGTTGACGTTGCCCCATGGTGACTGGGTCAGCGGGGTGAGCTTTAGCCCCGATGGCACAAACTTGGTGACGGTGAGTGACGACTACCTGGCCACGGTGTGGGATGTCGGGCGCGGGCAGATCGTGGGTCAGCTGCCCCATAGCGATGCGGTGAATGGGGTGAGCTTTAGCCCCAATGGGCAGCAGGTGGCCACCGTGAGCCATGCTAGCCAGATGGCCTCGGTATGGGCCGTGACAGAAGCCCTAGAGCAGGCGCGAGCGGCCCATAAAGATGAGGTGAGTGGGGTGCGCTTTAGCCCCAATGGGCAGCAGGTGGCCACCGTGAGTAAAGATAAAACGGTGCGCCTGTGGGATAGCAATACCGGCTTGGCACGCTTTACGCTCAATCATGATGGCGCGATCGCTGACATGAGCTATAGCCCCAATGGACAACAAATCGCTACTGCCAGCCAAGACAACACCGGTCAAAAGGGGTCTCAAGGGAGCACTCAAAAGGGAACAGTGCGCTTGTGGGATACCAACAATGGGCAAGAGATCTTGAAACTCCCGCACGGCGGGGCCGTCAACGGCGTGAGCTATAGCCCGAATGGGCAGCAAATAGCGACGGCTAGTCAGGATAAAAAAATCCGTCTGTGGGATACCCGTACGGGAAAAGAGCGTGTTCTCTTCGAGCATGAGCAAGCCGCCACAGGGGTGAGGTTTAACCCCGATGGTCAGCTGTTGTTGAGTACCGGAGAAGACCAAGCGGTGCGGGTCTGGGACTTGCAGACCAATGAGGAGAGTGTTGCATTAGAGACCGCCGGGAAGATTTTGTCAGCGCAGTTTAGCCCGGATGAAAACCTGCCGTTGATTGCGATCGCCGAAGGTAATCGGAATATCACGCTTTGGAACTGGGAAACGAACCATCGCTTTGAGCTGTCCCATGCGCTCGCCAGTATCTTTAGTTTTAGCGGGGACAGTGAGTATTTTGCCACTGCCGGTCGGCAAGGCGAAGTGAAGGTTTGGGATATTGTTGATCTAGAAGAGAACCTTGATGCCTTTGATGACTCAACGCTTGACGTCGTCGCAGGGTGGCAGACCTACATCGTGGAGGATGTGAAGGTTGTCGCGTCGTTCAACCATGAGGGGCCGATCACGTCTGTCAGCTTTAGCGGGGATGGTCGTTTTATTGCGACGGCGAGTACGGATAGAACTGCGCGGCTATGGGATATTGACGGCAAAGAGAAAGACAACCTGATTGCGAGTGTCAGGCACGATAATGCCGTCAATGAAGTACGATTGAGTCCGTTGGGCGATCGCATGGCCACCGCTAGTGCAGACAACACCATTTCCATTGGCTGGGTGGCGTCTGCGGCTCTTGCTGAGCAGGTGTGCCAGCGGCTTGGCAGTAACCTCCACCCGGTCGATTGGGACCGCTATATAGACGATGGAGACCCTGAGCCGATTTGCCCCAACTTACCGATGTATCCCGACGTTGAATAATGGAGGGCTTAAGACCACTCACGACTCGAGAACTTTTCGCAATCGGACCGGATCGTCCGTAATGAAATAGTCGATTCCACGAGCTGCCAGTGCGTGAATAGCCGTCAGCTCTTGTTCAGGGGCGATCGCGTCACCTAACCATTTGGAGTCTTGGGAAAAGAAGGTCCAAGCCCCAACGGCTAGCCCACGCTGATGGACTTTTTCTAGAGTGTCGTCATCGAACATATTGATACTCATATTGGTGAGCGTTGAGCCCACCAGTTTCCCCATTAGGCTCGACTCCATTAGCCATCGTAGCGCGCCGTTTTTTATAAACATAGGAGAATAGGTGAACCCTGATTCAATGCCCGGATAGGTGCGCTCCAGCCAGATCAGCGGCCAAAAGTTAAACGAAGTGACAAATACATCGGCCTCCACGCCCATCCGTCGAATTAAATGGGCCACGGCTGTGCCCGTATGGCGTTGGCCAAAATCCAGACCATAGGCTTTGATTTCAATATCCACCAGGAGCTTTCCCCGGGTCTCTTCGAGAACGTTTTCTAGCAGCTCAATTTTTTCTTCACGCCCATAGTCAATGGTCTTATCGCCTACATTGATGACTTGCTTAATATTGAGTTGTTGAATCTCTTCCCATGTCATTTCTGTAATGATTCCAGGAACACCTGTTAGCCGCTCAGCATCCAGGTCGTGGAAGACAACCAGTTTGTTATCTTTAGTCAGGAAAACGTCCAGCTCAACGCCATCAATGCCCAATTCGATGGCGCGTTTGAAGCCCGCCATGGTGTTTTCTTGATGGTCTTCGGGAACCCCCCCGATGACCTAGGATAAGGGGCGCTCTGGCGTCTCTTTGAAAGGTGCGAAAGAAGTCGGAATAACCAGTTTGTGTCGAGTTTGTTGCCATGAGTTTGGTCACCTCTATTTTTGGCGTCTGTATTTCAGGAAGCTCTAGACGGCTCTATTGAGCATTAGGTTGCATCTCCTCCACGATTGGGTGAGACGGGAAAGGGATTGATGGTGCTGGTGTCAGTCTTACTTTGGACGATAGACATGTAGCCAACGAGGGCTGGGAAGGAAGGAATGGTCGTAGAGCCCAGCTCCAGAAGATTAATCAGCCGCGTGGCCGCGTCCTTCGCTTCTGCGATCGTAGCGCCTTTCGCATTAGACCTCTTCAAAAATAAGCAAAGATGGCAAAATAAAGATACTGATGCTCGCTAGTACACCTCATAAAAAAGCAGCTCTTTAATCGAATTTTACATCTACTTGAGGACCGCCCCCAGCAAGGCAAACGGATGATCGGTCTAGGGGCTACTGCGCTATGGGACCTGTGGCAACGCATTGCTGCGTTGGACGCAGCCGCCAAGCAGGCGCAAGCCCAACGACTGGGGCGAAAGCGCCAAGCAGGTGGTGGTCGCAAAAAGAATACCGAAGTTCTTTGTCGGTTATTGGTGACGCTATTGTACTTGCGACAGCACTGGACGATGCAAGCGATCGCAGAATCTATCCACTGTTGCGAAGCCACAGTATGGAACTACATTCACGAAATGTTGCCGTATATCCGCGATGAGCTCCCAGCCAGTTTGCTAGAGCAGTGGCAACAAGAGTGTGACAGTGTGGAACGGGCCGAATTAGAACAGTGGCTAGCCGAGTTGCCAGACGGTGACTGGTTGGTAGATACCTGGGAACAGCCCATTCCTAAGCCTAAAGATAATGAGGTGCAAGCAGCCTACTACTCCGGCAAGAAAAAGCAACACACCCGGAAGAATCAGGTGATTAGCCTACCCAAGGGACTGGATATTGTGGATGTTGTGCTGGGCGAAAAGGGGCCTCGAAACGATGGTAAGTTACTAGAACAGACCCAGGAAGAGTTCCCAGAGAGTCTGCCATTTGTGGGCGACAAAGCCTATATCGGCAAACGCAACACCACGACACCCTACAAATGGCCACCCGGTGGCAAGCTCACTGAGGCTCAAAAAGCATTCAACAAACAAGTGAGCCAAAAGCGTGTTTATGTTGAGCATGTGATCCGAACGGTCAAAATATTTCGGATAGCCAAAGAATTATTTCGTATGCGGTCAGGGATGTATGAACAGGTGATTGGGTATGTTTGCGGCCTAGTACGGATGAGGGTGCAGTATGCCTAAATTCCAGCCTTTAGCGGCTGGAGATAGGAAATGCTGCACAATTTTCATGAGGGGGACTCAAGGTCAGCAGCCGTCAGCCAAGTCGTGATGCATTTGACGGTGTTGCGTAGACTTTTATCCGCTGATAGCACTTGATAGACCATTGCCCACAGCGTCACTATTGGCGTATAGACCCGATTTCGATAAGCTAATACCTGCTTCTGCCAGGAGCTCATCCAGTCGCGATGCTGGGAGTATATCCTGCCAAGGTAGGCCTAAACTCCGCGAAAATTGTTGCTTGAGAATTTCAGATATTTGAGACATAGTGGAAGGTGATATATTTGTGGCTTGCAAGGCCTGATTTCATATATATCAAGCCTTGCAGCCTTTTTCCTTCTTAAGTCAGTGCCATTGATGTGTTAATAAAAGCTACAATCCTATCAAGATAACTTGCTCTGCAAGTAGCATTAGGTAGCATTAGTTCTTAAGACGGTGCAGGATTAAAGGTTTTCAAGTTTAGTGTTTCTAAACTCGATGTTTTATCCTAAATTTTCCCAAACTTAAATTTTTGACTTGGCTTTTGCAAGATTTCAGTTTAATTAACTTGATAAGTTCCTAAGGGCAACTCATCAAGTTAATTAAACTCATAATCTTTGTATTCTCAGATTGTGTTTTTTTATCAGAAAAATTGATTGCCACACAGATCATTTTTTACGATAGGACTTGTTCCAGCTCTTCTGGAGAGTTCAGAAAGACCAGCAACCAGTCAAAAGACTATTTCTCACCATCTTAAGAATTTTCCAGATGAGGAAAAATCTTTTTTTGATGTTTAGACACCGATGTTTAGGCACCAGCACCCATATTTAGGCATCGACTTTAGTCGCCTTACTTGCCTACAGATGATGTAGTGACTACCTTGCTTTCGGCAAGGTAGTGTTTTTCGTAGATTCAGTGGTGTCAGGCGACGAATGCCTGCTTCTACCTGCATGTCCGAATTGAGAACCGAATTGAAAACAATGTGCTTAAAACGCTAGTGCGCCCAGCCTCGAATTAATGAAGCCCCACATTAAGTTAATCCTCAAAAAAGAGATTTCCAGTCATCACATTCCTTACTGGAAGGATGTTGCGGCGGGCAAAGAAACGGCTCAAAA
Organism: Cyanobacteria bacterium J06634_5; assembly: GCA_039820525.1. GTDB lineage: Bacteria > Cyanobacteriota > Cyanobacteriia > Phormidesmidales > Phormidesmidaceae > Phormidesmis. The sequence continues at coordinate 58,351 of JBCBPY010000031.1, read as the reverse complement.
GCACCTTTTCCCTGCGATTGATTCTGTCTTTCAGGCATATGATCGTTCTGTTCAAGTGACCAAAGAATATCAGCCTTCTGGAAACGCATCTGCCGGGAGCTTGTGGGATAAAGCGGAACGCGCGAGTGGATTCAATCGGGCTTATCGGCTTATTTTGACTCAAAACAAAGAGATTCCGGCTGATTTAATTGAGGCGATCGCAGTGCTGCCCATGGTGGAGTCCGTCACGCCAGGCACAATTGCGGTGGCCGAACTCCCCCCCGTAATGGCGAAGTCTTTTTCATTGGAGACTGATCGGCGATCGCGCCGGGCTATCTATTTACCAGAGGCCCATGAGTATAGCCAAGGGCACGGGGAAATCACTGTCGCCGTGCTCGATACCGGCATCGATCTGAGTCATCCTGAGCTGACCAAGGCGTTACTACCGGGCCATGACTTTGTCGATATCATTGATGGGGCCGGGAAATTTGTGGGCGATTATCTCGGCTATGACGAAGACCCCGACGACGAAGTGGGTCACGGCACCCATGTTGCAGGCATCATTGCCGCTCAGGGGTTAGAGATGCCCTTGGGGGTAGTGCCCCAGTGCAAGATTCTGCCCGTGCGGGTGCTGGGGGCGATGAAGCGGGGCTCTAAGAAAGTCGGGGCGGGCCTGGTCGATAATATTAACTCAGGGATTAAATGGGCCATTGATCGCGGCGCAGATGTGATCAATATGAGCCTTGGCATTCAACACACAGGAGGGGGCTTGCCCCACGCAGATGTGGTGGACTATGCCCGCCGAAAAGGCGTGTCGATTGTGGCGGCCTCCGGGAATGACGGCCAAGAACAGCTTTACTATCCAGGGGCCCTGTCCCATGTGATTGCGGTGGGGGCGCTGGACGCCGCCGGAGAGATGGCTCACTTTTCCACCTATGGCAAACAGGTGGACTTTGCCGCACCGGGAACAGATATTTACAGCACTTATATCGGTAATGACTATGGTTTTTCCACCGGAACCTCCCATGCGTCGCCGTTTGTGGCGGGGGCGATCGCGCTGCTCAAGTCCTACGCCCTGCAAAAGCACGATAGGGCGCTTTCGGATCGGCAGGTTAAACACGTGCTCAAACACACCTCAGACAAGCTAGACAAGCGATTTAAGCACAGCAAGGCAGGCTTTGGTTCGCTCAATCTGCTCGATGCTTTGCGCCTTCTCGAACACAAGCTCACCAAATAACAAGGAGTTCATCATGGTTAACAATGTGACAATGGGAAGGTTCATATTAAATGATCGTTTTATTGAGAGTCGGGTAGGAGAACATACATCATCTGTTGCGCGGCAGATATCAAAAGCAGCTGAGCAAGCGCAAAAAAATGCCGGCCAACCGGCACCAGAAGCCGCCATAGAACAGGCACAGAAAGGAGCCGCACTGGCCAAAAAAAATCAACCCAGCGGCGTCAGCTCACAGAACACACAAGTTTCAGATCCGCTGGGCAAGGCGTTGCAAGCGGTTAACCAAGAACTGAGAGCCGGACTGGTCAAACAGGCCAAGGCCATCATTAAGCAAAAAACGAGTAAGAACGCACCTGCAGCCAAGGTCACCACGATCACTCAGGGGCTATCGTTAGTTTCCGAAGCTCTTCAGCAGGCACTCTCAACAGAAATGAGAGCCAACGAGGCTAAGGCCGCTGCTCAAGCTGTGGGTGAATCTGCTAGTCAAGTAGCCCAGGAGGCCAAAGTTAAAATAGAGACTCAGGTGAAGGACATGATGTCCCCATCGAATCCCAAGGGCGTTGTCTCTGCGATTAAGGATTATGCCGAACGGTTTTTTGATAATCCCGACGAGATCACCGAGCCAAAAATCAAGAACTTGACCGAGAGTGTAGAAAAGCTAAAAGCCGCAGCGGTGGAACTGGCCAAAGTTTATAAGCAGCTTCAGGAAACAACAAACAGTACAGGCGCTGCCGCTGTCTCAACCACACAACAGTCCTCTTCTCAAAGTAACAGCGCTGATAACACCTGGGGGGCGTTGGCTCAACATTTTGGCGTGCAGCTAGTGAACAATGCCCCAAATGCCAATGCCTCAAATGCCAATGCCTCAAATGCCAATGCCTCAAATGCTGGCGGTACGGCGAATCGTGCCAGTGCTGCCAACAGCACGGTGGATGAAATTTGGAAACCCTTGCAAGCAGGGTTTGGCTTTCCCCTAAAGGCCCGTCAAAACACTCGTCAGAAACCCACAGATATTCAATCTAAAACCACGGGCTCTCAAAAAATGACAGGGGCTCAATCCAACAATAAACAGGCCGCAACGACGAAAACAAGGGCGGTTCAATCCTTCCAAGATAGGTTTAGGGCCGTACAGGATTATGCCAAAGAATACTCGGACACGACCCATGCCAAGGGCTCCTTTATCGGTGCTTTGCCAACCTTTTGCGAATCGGATGACAAAAAACAAATCATCTATTTAGTGAAGAAGGATTCAACGTTAGCGGAGTACAGGCAGATTCCCGCCGCTGATATAAAAGGGCTACCTAAGGCTAGTGAAACAGCATCCTTTGAAACCACGCTATTTAAGAAAATTCATGACTGGGGGAAGGCTCAGAAACCTGCATACGGTGGAGGTTTTCCAACATTCCAAAACAAAATGGCCCCTGGAGGGAAAACAGCTGGAGGGAAAACAGCTGGAGGGAAAACAGCACACTCCTATGGTGCAATCATGCTAAAGCCTGAAGCTATTCAGCGTTTACAAGAGATTACAACATTATTAGACGAGAGCAATAGTAATATCTATCACCCAATAACGAACAATACAGAATTGTTCCAGTTAGTTTATTTGAGTCTACAGAAACAATTTGGCTACGTTGGGTTCCCAAATTTTAAATTTAGACGAAGCGGTGCTGGATCTTCGTATCACTACTACGCCATTCCTTTTGCACGGGATTTTGACGATCCTGCTGTCGGCCCCAAGCCCGCAATCAAGCATACGGTTGCCTTAGATGATCTTAAAAGAGTACCTGTTTTACCGCTGACTTGACGACCACTTTTTGCCCGCTTCGTTATCTTGATTGGGAGTGATATCCATGGTTTTTACCACTAATTCTCGCGTGGCCTCTACGGAAAAAGTATTTCAGATTACCCCGCCCCGGATTAATCTAGATCCATATGCGCGTAGGGCTTTAGCAGACGTTGAAAGCAGTTACGACAAGCCCACAGAAGCTGAGCGTGCCATCACCACCTTGAGGCAGAGCAGTTTAAGCAACATTACGAAGCTGACCGATCGCTTTAATAGTTCAGGGCTCGACGATATCTACCGGCTCCTGCTCTCAAGCCCCATCCTCTATACCGAGCTAATCCAAATTGCGACCAAGACCCATGGCGCTAAGCTCAGTGACATAGAATCTTCCTACAACGCAGTGCTAAGGCTTGTTGCCGATAAGCCTCGTAGTCTCCTGTTGGGCAGAATGCTAGCCCATGTGCTGGCCGATAAAAGTATTGCCACCAACGATGGCTCGACCCGTTGGGCTAGGTTATCTGCAAATATTTTGGCCAACGGCCTGCCCCTAGCCAATGGCCAGGTTCAGCTAGCGGTTAACAACCTGCTGGCTAGGGCCTATAACGAAGGCGAGATTCCTCACTATGTCGATGCCTTTGCCAAGCGCCCCGACACCGGTATTTCCGCCTTTGTGATGACCCCTGCGGTGCAGCAGGGCATGATCGACTACCTGGTCAAACTAGGTGTGCAAATTAAGGATCCAGCGGCCTTTAAACAGGGGGCCTACGATGAATATTTTGCCTTGGCTTACAGTGAGGCGCTGAAAACAAATTCGGTCACCACTGACCCTATTGATGCAGCACGGATCAAGGGGGGAGAAACCACCTGGAACTTTAAGGTTGACAATTTTGAGAGCACTGAATCGCAGGGCGTGATTCCAGGAAATATCCGAGCGGCTGGGGCGTTAGATTATATCTACTGCATTGGCGAACGCATGCATGTCTTTGATGTGGCCAATGCCCTGGTACTACGCTGGGCCAGTGGTGTGTTGGATGTCCCCGCTGGGCCGACGGCTTCAAAGCTGTATCGCTATCACAAACTTCGCAGTGAGCGGTCAACGCCTCAAGAGCGAGCGATGTTGTACCGCCGAATTCTCAGTCGTGGCGGTGGTCGGATGCTTTCTGGGATGGTGCCCAATGAAGATTTTCCACGATTTTGGCATCAGCTCATGACTGAAGTGGCAGAATATATCCGCAAGTCTGAAGGCAATCGATATAAAGATAGCTGGGTTTCGCGCACACCGCTCTACGAGGCGACTAAGCATCTACAGTACAACCTCAGTGAAAATATGACGGGAATGTCTCACCTGCAAGTCACGGAAGACTATGCGCACTTGCAAGAAGCACTCGATATTCTCAAGTCTCGAGATGTGTTAGATACCTATGGCGGTCGTCGCAAGAGCATTTGGACAGTCATTGAGCAAATTGCCAGAGAAGACTTAGGGCTGATGGTGCCGACAGCACCGATTCGCACCTCGGCTGTTGAGGGGAATAAAGTGTTCCAATGGGTGGCGAACTTTAGTGAAGGCATGGTGAAAGATGCTGACTTTAAAGCCTTCCTGGGCGCAGCAGAGGCGTGGATTATTGCCCAGGCTTCTATGGAAGAAGACGATGATTCATTTGGCAGTGAGGAGGAGGAGATGGACGAGATGCTAGAGGGTGACGATGGTTTTGACGATTGGGATGATTAGGCCTCGGACGTATTAGATTCGGACGTATTAGACGTTACGAAGACGCTGTTATTCACTGCTAACGACCTCAATTTAGACGGGAGAATCACCGCATAATGTCACAACCGATGTATAGCACTCGTATCCAGGAAAAGGCCCGCTCTCAGGCGCGATCGCTCCTATCCCAATCCAATTCATTCCGGACGATGCCCCAAGCTGAGCAAATGGCCATTTATAAAGACTTGGTGCAGGCCCAATGCAAAGAATTGGCCGATGAAGAGAACGGACAACTAGCGACTCAACAAAAACTGGCAACTGAACTCAAAGCCAGCGATCAGATCAATGACGATCGCCATCTGAATCAGCGCATTGGTGCAGAAACTGGTGAGATGGCGGCAGATTTTATTCAAGATGTAGATTTTCCCAGCTTTGTTGAAGATTTGCTCACCGGGGTGTTTGACGCCAACTTAAATGTCACGCTCAAGCAAATGGATCAGTATCAAAAACTGCTGAAGTCTGCGACCCAATCGCTCACAAGCTTTGTCAAAGGGGTGAGAAATGAAGACGCCTTTGCCTACCTCGCCGAGAACATGGGGGACCAGTTCAGCTTCTCAGAAGATGCCCAGGGCAATGCTCAGCTCGCGGATAAGAGTGGCGATCGCGTAGATATGAGCGACAACGAAGTCAAGGCCAGAATTATGGATGCCAAACTGGCCCTGGCCCAAGAACAACGCGCCCTATTGCGCGAAACCATCCTCATGGGAATCTCTCGATTGGTGGTCGAACGCGGTACGGTCAAGGCGGCGGTTGTCTTTGATGTTAAGGCCTCTGAAAAGATCCAAAAGAGTGACAAGGCAATGGAGAAAACCAAGGAATCGTCCGGAGGCACGACGACGTCTAAACAGAGATCCTGGTGGTGGGGAGGATATTCAGAAGACGGTAGTCGATCAAACACCAAAAAAAGTAGCAAAATTAGTGTGTCATCGGCAAAAAGCACCGCAACCACAGATTTGGCGGCGTCGATTACGGGCTCCGTGGAGCTTGTCTTTAAGTCGGACTACTTTAAGTTAGATAATTTTGCTTCTATGTACGGTGGGAAAGCGCCGCAACAGAGACAAGTTCAGGGTCAGCAGGGAGGCGTGCAGGGAGGGCCGCCGCCACAACAACCAGGGGGACAACAATATTTACCAGGTTAATGGGCCAGGGTAACGGCCCAGGGTAACAAAAGAGCGATGGAGCAAAAACGATGGCCCTGGCGATCTTAACGTGGCAAGACACGGATGAAGACTATGCCCATTTCGACATTGATATCGGCATTGCCAATCGATACTATCGATATCAGATTGGCGATCAATCAATGCGACGAGAGAATGGTCTCAAACGTCTTGCAGCCCCCCAGGCGACCTCGTCGCTGATGGGCCCCCTACCCGTAGAGAGTTTGGGCCGTGAATCCTTAAAAATTCCCACTGACCAGCTCGATCGCACCCATCGCTATGTTCAGCTTTTTAGTTTTCGCACAGCCCAATTAGAAGGGCCAGCCCTCTCAGAGATTATCCAAGTTCCGGTGAGTTCCTTGTCACCAGAGCGCATGTCACCAGAGCATATACCCGCCCTGTCCTTAGGCTTGGAGGAAGAGATGTCATACACAATTGAACCCTCTGCCGTTGCCCACCCTCCGGTTGACGTGGTTGCCTTTGCCTATAAGGAAGCGCCGCCAGTGGATACGGCCATGGCGATCGCCATGGCCCCAGGCTGGCTCGGGAAGGTCGGCAACCTGGCGAAAAAAGCCACCGCCGTGGTCACCAACCCCCAGGCTCAAAATGCCTTGAAGCAGGCAGGTAACTTTCTCGCCAATCCGAATAAACAGCAGATGCTGATGAATGCGGGAACCTCACTGCTATCAGGGTTGGGGGGACAACAAGCTCAGCCCCCGCTGAATACGGAGGCGATTGAGCAGCTCTTGAACTATTTGGTACAGAAAAACGAGTCCATTGAACAGCTCTTAAGCACGATGGTTCAAGGCAATGGGATGGGAACAGGGCTACCTCAATCGGCTGCGTCATTGATGCCGCCACCTCGATTGGCGAATCGAGTTGCGCCGATGCAGGGGCGTCCAGCAACTCAATTACGATCGGGGCAGCCAGCGCTTGTCACTCGTGCTCCTGTTAATCGCACTCCTGTTAATCGTGCTCCTGTTAATCGTAATGTGAGGCCCCAGGTGAGTCGGGCCAGATCTCTCTCACTCTCATTGTCGGCCTCTGTGCCATCGGCCTTTGCTTTGGATAGGGGCTATACCCAACAGATGGCAGGTCCATTGGCAGCACTGCCTGCCCTAGTCGGTGCAGGGGGCACAGGTGGGATGACAGCGTTGATGCCCTTACTACAACAGGTGCTGACACCGGAAACAGCACAGATGTTGTTACAGACGATCTCTCCTGCCAAGCTCATCGGCGCGGTGACCGAGAGTATTACCCAAATTGCCAAGGTCAATTTGGAATCGAAAAAGGTCGATCTTGGCCACCTTGAAAAAATTATGGTGGAAGACGAGACAGCTGAAAAAAATTGGCTCTTTGCTCAGTCTCTAGCCACCCAGTCTTTGGCCGCACGGCCCTTTGTCACAGCACTGGCCGGGTCGCCTGAAGCCATTGATTACCGGCGAATAGGGAGTGTCCGGTTAGCGTTCGCTGAGGTCACACCTTTGATGCTGCATGGGCGATCGCGCATCCTTTACCATCGTGATCGCGACATTACCTTTCCATTGACGCTCGAAACGCCACGGGCGATTCACAACGCGAGGTTACAGCTGTTGGTCAAAGATCCTGAAACCCTAGAAATTTTACTAGAAGAAACTTATCGGGTTGAAGACGCCGATTCAGGGGCACTAGAGGTCAGCCCTCAGCTCTCTCGCGAACAGTTAGCCGGATTGGAGGCCAATGAAGATTATTTGGTGACAGTGGCATTGGTGTGGAAAGGGCGATCGCGTCGAACCCAGCGCAGGACAAAGCTGGGCACCAGCATGACCCAACTGATTACACTCATGGGTGACTATTGCTTCGATCGGATTGAGGGCACCGCAGAGACCATTTCCCTTAAGGATGTCGATCGCTACCGGTCTTATTGGCACAAGGTTTGGCAGGGAGATCTCTCTTCTAAACGGCGTGGACTGAAGCTCGATTGTAAGTATTACTATACTTTGGAGCGTGATCGCACCACCCTAGCCCGGATGGAAACCCTCACCCGCATTCAACAAACCAGCACCTCTCGCCAGCAAGGCCAGCTCAAAGCTGGGATGATGCTCAATCCTGATCGGCTCAACGCACTGCTCGATCAAGTCTCTGACTATCCCGCACTCGAAGAAGAAGAGTTAGCCGCTTTGTTGAACACCGACAATCTCAGTTTGTTCAATGCCCTAGCGCGCACCGAGGTGAGGTTCAAGGGGCGTCGGGGCAGCACCGTGGCGCTGTGGGTGTATCCCGAATTCAAGATTCAGCGAATTTTACTCAAGCAAGCCGCCGAGATCGACCACAACGGTCATGTCACCGAACTCACCGAACATCCGGTGCATTTTCCCATGCCCGCCAAGGCCCACTTTATTGGAGTCAGCGACGATGACTAACCCCACCGCCCCATCAGAACCACTTTTGCCCTTTTCAGCGGTAATTCAGGCCCTCACGGACTACGAAAAACAGCGCGTAGATCCTGAAACGGGGCAGGTGTTAACGGTGGAGAAAATCAAGGTGGATATGCCGATAGAGCTGCGGGTGGGTGTGGATGAGGCTGGTCAGGTAACACTTCGGGGGTCGGCCCCTACCCAGCGGACAGAGACAACGGTATTACCAACCTTCCATCAAATGCAGCTGACAGTGGTGGAGGCGCGTCATGGTGAATAACCGGTCACATAAGAGCCAGCCAGCCGGGAATCGATCGTGGAATTTAGAGTCGTTTCTCGATTCTTTAATCTTGGAGCTGGACCAAGCTCAAGACACCCTCTCGGTCAAAGGCCTCAACCGCAGGCTCACCTACATGGTGCAGGACATGAACTTAGAACTTCAGCTTTTTCCAGAATTTGACGGTGAAACGGTGCGATTTACCACGGCGAAACCAGGGGAAGCCGGTGCGTCTAAAATTGCCTTCCAACTCGGATCGATTCGCGATACCCAAATTCGAGAAGTCACCCGCCCCCCCATTCAGCATGGCGAAACCTCCATTGACGAGGTAGACCTGCCCGAACCGGAACGTAAAGAACTGAAAAAACTCGGCATTAAGTCCACCGCAGACCTGCGCCGCACCGTGGAAGATCGCAATGTCGACCTGGGCAAAGTCACGAAAAAGAAAGTCGATTACAAAGGGCTCGCCAGTTTAATCAATAAGTCTCGTCGGCAGGAAAAGCCACCGAAGGTGACTAGCGCTAGGCTCTCTCGTGCCAAAGGAGACACGGTGGGCGACACGGTATTGACCTTAGAAGGAGAGAATTTGTCCATCCACCCATCTACCGATCAGCCCACAGCACAATCAGAACCTCAATCAACGGCGCAATCACTGGACCGTTATCCCGCAGCAGTGATAAACGATCAGCCTGCAGAAGTGCTCTCAGCGGATGCCAAGCAGCTCAAACTCAAGCTCAACGCCACCCATTTAAACCAGAACCAAGCGAATCAGCTAAAAGTGGCCCTCGATCCCTATGCGGTATTCACCATGAATTTGGATGCTCGGCCTGCGCCTGGGTAAGCCCTGATATAAAGCTATAAATTGATGAAATAACAACAACCCTTTTTCAATATTTGCTTAGCCCTGCGAGGTTCCCATGTCGGCCTATGTTTCACCCAATCACAATCGACTGTTGGATTTAGAACATCATTTGCAGCACCAACAGCCTGTGCCGCGCCAGGCCCCACCATCTGCCAGGCGATCGCAAAAACAGCAGACCTCGAAAGTCTTTAGCACTCAACCGGCTGCTCACGTGAGTGAGCGCGTTTCAATGCCACCCTCTCCCACGATGACCACCCATGGGCCGCCAGGCTCCTATCGACAACTCGCCGCCCAAATGGGCCAGCACTATTATCCTCACAAGTCTGTTGCCTTAAAACCTCGGCAGCAACGCGTTAAAAACGATCTGGCTCAGCAAACACGCGCTAAAGAACATCTGGCTAAGAATGAACTTCCTGACGTTCCTACGCCCATTAGTCTGGATGTGGTTGAAGCTTTCGAGGCTACGCTCGTGTCTCAGTCATCGCCAAAGACCTCGCCCCAACCAAGTTGGTCAGGGTTAGCCCACTCTATTCAGAACGCAAGATTAGGGCTCACCGATCCAGCCCTTGAGGTCAACCCATCTGACCTAGCCTTCAAGACTGAACCCCAGCCAGCAGCGACGGACTGGGCGCTAGATGAGATATTTACAGATGAAAACAATCCACCTGAGGCGACCACCTCAACAGAACCGGCGCTAGCTCCGCCAGTCACCCTTGATGTAATCCCGGTTTGGCAACCCGCCGAAGGCGTCGCTGTCAAGCGGCCCAGCCCAGTGAGGGCAACGCAGTCAAACACAGAACCCAAAAGATTAAAAAACGGCCTATTACTGTTGATTTATCAGCTGGCCTGTCCGCCCCAGATTGTGGACTATTTGGCCCAACTTTCAAATCAAAAACAGTACCGAAAAAAACGCCCCAAAAAAGACAGACAAAAGCGTGCCGCAGTGCCCGCCGCTGATTAACAACAAAGTCTCGTCCCGCATCCTGATAGTGCTTAGCGTGTCCTTCGTAAAGTCTGCTGATTAATGTAGGTGTTACCCATGCCAACTACAAAAGCAAATCGATTACTGGCATTAGAGCAAACCCTGAGTTTCTCTGGTGGAAAGTCTTTTAAACGTTCATCACACTCTCTAAAAAAGCTTAAATACCAGCATCGGACTAGCCCAGCCCGAAGGCGAAAAACTCAGGTCAAAGCCCAGGCCTTTGACTATGATGAACCCATCGAATTGACCTACCGCGACGATACTAATTCCTATGTTCCTGGCATGGACTATGACGCAGGGGAGGATACATCCGAGGACGACTATGAAGCCAGTGCCTTTGACTGGGATGAAGACGAGGATGACTACGGCGATGAAGCTTCCGATGAAGCCAGCGCTTTTGACTGGGACGAAGACGAGGACGACTATGAAGCCAGTGCCTTTGACTGGGACGAAGATGACGACGAGGATGCTGAAGCTTTTGAGGTAGAGACTTTTGAAGTGGAGGCCTTTGAAGTAGACGATGACGAGGATGAGGGCGATCTCATGGGCTCTGAAACGTTCTCCGCGATCGCCCTGGATGAGGAAGACCTGGCCGAAGATTTAGACTTTAGCGATCTCGATGCGGCCTTGGATGAAGATATCTCCGGTGAAGCTGCCAGTGAAGCTTTTAGTGAAACAGATTTTGCTAAAGACTTGCAGGCGATTATGTCAGGAGAGAAAACCTATGACAAAGATCGCGGTGGCATGGTCAGTGCGGATGACGAGCTGGCAACGGCAAAGTCTCAAACGCCGGATGCCGCCCTAGCATCAGAGGACAGTGACAATCCCCATGATGTGTTTTCTCAGATGTCTGAGCATATGCCCCACAACCAAATGAGCGCAGAGCCGTTGGCTCAGGTAGGCAACGAAGCGGTAGACCTCGAACAAGCCCCCCATGATGTGTTTGATCGCATGGGACACAATATGAGCTATGCCAATTCGTTTGACCTCGGCAGCATTTCCCTAGAGCAGCGGTTTGATGCGTTTGATGAAGCGATTGATCGGGCAGCGGAGAAGCTGGAGGCGAAACATCAGGCGATTCAATCGAAAAAAGAAAGAACCGCCCAAGCACTCGATGCGCCCCTAGCTTTGGATGATGTCGCACTGGTGGCCGATCTGGCTTTGATGCAGGAGACCATGGCCAATGACGAAGATAACGGTGGAGAGGGACATCATGCTGAGTCAGACGATGATGCCCCAGACCAGGCCATACAATTTTCAACGGAACCTGCCTGGGTGGTCAAGCCAGGCGGGGCAACCATTTATAAATACCAAAAAGATGACCATGGCTTAAGCCGTGCAGTAGAAACAGGCAGAGTCGTTAAACCGGCCTTTGGCGATACGATTTCCGTCGATATGGGGGCTGAACTGACTAGAAATAATAGAAAGTATGTTTTGGCTAATGCGGGGGGCAAGATTGGCTACATCAGAAAAGACAATGTGCTGCCGAAGTCATTCAATAAACTTTCCGAAATTGTGGATCATCCCCGCGTCATGAAGGCGCTTCGGGCGCAAGCAAAATCACAGGACTCAGAGGGGGAAATAAATTTTTACCTAGCCGTAGATGAGCTAGAACCTGACGATCAAGCCGGAGCAATTCGAATCTTCGATCGGTACTTGCTCGATGAAGATGACGAAACAGCCACCAAAATTGAAGATTTAAATAAACAGCTAAAGACATTAAATCCCAAGATAAATCCTGAGTACCTGCTGAAAGAAGATGCACCAGCAGGGTGGCGTAAGACGGTAAATGTCGGTTCTTCAAGAGCCGCTATCCATGAAAACTTTCCCCAGCTTGTTTATAAAAATCGCTTCCAGAAAGCCCTATTTTTCCACTATTTACGTAATGCAGATGACCTTAAGGCCAAATTAGCGTCCGGGCTTAAATTCAAACCGAAGCTCATCAATGCTGAAAATGAGAAGGCCCAAGAGAACTCCGTGCTGAAGGAAACAGTCAACAATTTGCGGAGTGATATGTTCCAAAGTCAGTTGAAGGGTGCGCTCGCCGCAAATCGATTTGGTGACATTGAGGCACTGTTCAATCTCTAGCCACTGTTTGAGATAGTGATTTTAGAATCGACAATCACTATGTCCCCTTAATTGAATCAACAAGTTTCTCAATATTCACACACACTAGACCTAGAGAAGTTAAATTCGATTTTCAATCAACAACAGACCAAGCAAACAAAAAGGAGAACAATAATGTCTCGACTATTTGACCTGGAAAAAAGCGTGCAGCGGGTTCGGGCAAAGCATGGGCTCAAGACCGATAACCATTCGCTCCCAAAAACATCAAGTTCAAGAATAAGCGGAGCCAGACAGCACCTGTCAGGTAAATTGTATGCTAGCCAGCTAGGGACTACGACAGAAACCCACTACGGAACAATAACCCATCTATATCCTGATGACAGGAAAGGATATGACCCCAAACAAGAGAAACACATGGGTAAAATCATCGAAGGTGGATTGATCAAAGATGCTAACGGAAAGAACATAAAGTTCACTGTTAAGGATAATCTCATTGGCTTTGCGGGACATTTTGATGACCAGAAAACACTTGACGACTTCATCATTAAGATGAGCTTAAATGGATTTTTAAAAAGAAACATGAGAGTTCAATATCAAGTAGATGCCTACCCTAACGGGACCATCAAAGGAAATACCGTGAAAGGTATTACCCTCGATCTAATGGGCAAGCACGACACAGCTGAGACGTTTGAGACGAAATACATCGTAGAGCTTAACCCCGATACGATAAGTCACGGTCGGATCAAGTGGGATAACACAAAAAACCGTTGGCTTCGAAATAATATACCAAAGGTCACCCGAGACGAATGGCAACCTAATAATTCGGAGGCCTCGAAGCTCAAAATGGTGCTGAAGCGCTCGGACTACCCCCATATAAGTGGAGTAGCATTGCGCCGTTACGAAACGGCAGAAGCTGGCCTTGACACCGCTGATCAAGCCGAGAAAGCGATGGAGATTGTTCGTCTAGGTTCCCAATATATTGTCTTAAAATCCGAGGATCTGCCCGATTTAATAGGACTCCACCTGACCCCAGGTGGCCGTTTCATCACAGCCATTAACACTGGAGGACCGCGCTCCCTACTATGGGACAAATATTGGAGGAGTATCTCGAAAAGTAAAGCGGTGGATATCCCTCAACACGACCCGCGTCATGTGGGAACCCACCCACCGCAAATGTATCTTCAGGGGAGCCACCAGCATTGGGCATATCAAACATCCGACGGTCCCTCGTCAGCATTGGAATGGAATGCCCAACGGTTTGGTCAACTCATCGCCGGATTGCAGGCACTCAAGTACACAGTCCGCAAAAAAGGACCCAACAAAGGAAAATCCGTCCCATACGTTAGCCAAACGTTAAACGGCCAAACCCTTTGGTCACGACGGACAGAAAAACTTCCCACCTCATTAAAAAAGTAGGAGAAACGGTATGAAAATCGGTCTTGAGGCCAGTAAGGCGACTGGCATCTCACGTGAGCACGCCGAACAAGGATTTCAAAAGATTGCCGATCAATGGCATTCGGTGATTGTCTCTCGCGCAGTGGGAAAAGTGTGCCTGGGCCCTATTCGTGAAGGCTACGCGTCCAAAAGCTTTCACGTGAAGGCAAAATCCTGCAATTGGGGGCCGATGGCAGGGTTCTTGCTCGAAGATAAGCGCTTAACCAAACGAAAGCAAATGGAAGGCGAGGAGAAAAAAGGGTGGGCGAAGCAGAAAACGGATATTGAGGAGTCTTATGAAGGAGGATTCTGCACATTTACACCATTACTCATTAGTAAAAACCGCATTAAGTATATTTTAGATAACAAATATGCCAAACCATTAGAGGAAAATATCTCCTCAAAGAACTTTCCCAACAGATTTGATGTGACGGCTATCTCACCAGATAAAGAGACCTATCGTTTTACGATTATCAAGAGGAACCAGGTCAAACAAGCCAAAACGCAGACGGCGATGTGGGGGGTCTATTTTGCCGATGGGACAGAGGCGGCCAGCGATCAACGGGAGAAACAAAAAGATGACACTGGGCTAGTCCCCGTACGCGCCATCGTTAACGCCAGACGTGAGCGTGACCGTGCAGAAACAGAATCCCTAAGAGCTATAGATAAGCAAAGAGGTATGGGTGCTCATCAGCGAGCCGCCAAAAAAGTAGCCTTAAAGGAAAAACTAGCTCAACGCTATGCGGCTGATTCTGGCTGGGTGGAAGGCTATCGTGGGGCTTGTACCGGCGATTACGATCTCTTTGCCATTTTTCCACCCACGGCTGAACTGGTAAAGGCAAAACGGCAACTCGGCTGGATTGGCAACATTCCTTTTGAGATGGAGGGTGTGGACATTCGCCCAGTTAAGCTAGGGATAAAACCCGATCCCAACCTTGATGAGAAAGAACGCAAAGCAAAACTCAAAAAAGAGCTGGCGGGCGAACATCCCGATCTTGGCAATATGACTGCACGGATTTATATGATTCGTGACAACCTCAACGAAGCCTTCCAAAAAGTCGATAAGTGGCGCGATCGCATCATGGTGCACCACAGTGATGAAGGCGGTCGCCCCTTCTGGCCCGATCTCGACTATCCCCTACATGCCTTTGTCCCCAATGAAAAAGATCACTACGCCCTTGAAAACGCGACAGACCTGATCGCGTTCTTCAAGCGTATGGACAAGCTGGGCTACAAAATTGTCATTCCGCCTAACTGGGAAAAAGAACTCAAGCTCAAACAAATTCAGCTCAACTATGTCGTCCCTAAATGGTCTAAAGCTATCCGCAAACGCGCCGATCTTGTCAGTAAGTCAAAGTCGCTAGCGGAACAACACAGCCTTGAGCCCGTTCTCCTCAATGGGATGAGTGTCCTTTTTGACAAGGCTGTAGCCACCACGCCCGTTAGCCTCGTACCCAGGATTAGATAATTGAATCACTGGGAGCGTATTCTGCGCTGGCACTGCTGAAGCGCTCTTTAAAAAACATGGTTCCGAAAGAATGAATGGCTTCGGACACTTGCTGAAGTCTCTTTGGGTAAGGAGATCTGAGGGTGCCTTTTTCATGTCCTGGGATAGCCGTCGCACTGCTCTCTACTTGGCGTTCTCTATGGACGTAAACCCCTCCAATTCCAACTTATTAGGGGTCATGAGGTTTGGCATTTTAAAATTCCAGGCCACCTCTGTAGAGTGCTCCCATCGGTAGTGCTTTAAAAGGGTCATACAAAAAACTTTGATCAGCGCAATGGATAGATCTCTGCCTGGACACATCCTCTCAGGATTCTCTCCATGCCACGATAATAAATCAGAAAAATCTCTCTCTAGCGAGAAGGTCTCTGGATTGTCATATCTATCCTCGTCACGGTTAGCATTAAACACTGACCCCAGTAGGCGAGTGCCTTGGGCAAAAGGACACTTTTGGCCAGCGATTTCTACGTCACCCGCTGCGGGCGATCGCTGACAAATAAACCGCACGGGTGGATACAACCGGGCGGTTTCTAAAATAACGGTGTGGAGAACCGTGGCTTGCCGCAGACTATCTGCGGTGAGGGGTTCGGCCTTTGGCCAAACCCGATTGACTTCTTCTGTGACCTTTGCCCGCAGCGTCTTATCCTGGCATAACACGCCAATCACAGAGCCCATCAGCGCCCCGGTACCCGCCGTTCCGGCGATATGAATCATGTCAAACAGGCCATTGGCGATTTGCTCTGGACTCAGCCCAACCTGTTTCCCGTGTTCTTCCAATATCGCCCATTTGGGTGCGGTGTAGTAGCGCTGCACCAGTCGCCGTCGGTGCCGAATCCTGGGGCCAACAATCAGGCCCAACAAGGTCCGACTGATGAACGGTGGGAAGGTTGCCAACAGTAAGGCAACCAGATAAAACAGGGAAGAGCTTGCTTCTTTCTCAGATAAAGGCAGCTCCAGCACGAGATGGTGCAATATCTTCAGCATAAAGAAGGGGAGATCTTTGCCAATGCGCAATTTTCCCCGAGTAGCCGCTTCTGCAAGGAAACTATCTGTATATTGGCCTAACTCTGCTGCGATCTCTAAGGGGTTAGGCAGAGCCTGCTCTAAGAGGGTACGAATGCTCTTATGCGCCTCTCCATTGGTCCACAGGCTCATGGGCTGATTTAGCGTGTAGCCGAGGGTGAGAATTTTGATAATGCCCACATCCTCGCCCCGCAGCTGTGGCTCAACCTGCATAAGCTTTTTCACATCGGCGTGGCCTGTGTGCATGAGCGCGTGATCGAAAGCCCAAAAGGTGTTGCCCCACTTTTCTTTGCGGCTATCTAAAAACTCTCGCCACGATCTGAACAGACTAAAGCCTTCTTGGTAATAGACTTTCATACGTAGCAGCTTGCCCAAGCGGGTGTGAAACCCCACCTTGGAAAGTGTTTTGGAGAGTTTGAGTTGGCGATCACGAGCCTCTGCGGATGTTTGGAGGGATTTCTTGAGAGACGTTTGGGTTGGTTTTGAAGGGTCCATGAGAGAGCGCCTAATCAGGATTATCGATGGCAGAAAAGCCCACCAGTTCTAGATCGTTAGGGGTAAAGGCATTCACTTTTTCAAAGTTCCACGTCACCTCAGTAAACTGCTCCCACTGATAGCGCCCTAAAAGATGCATACAGACAACTTTGATGAGTTCAATGGAGAGCGCTTTGCCTGGACACATCCGCTCAGAACTCCCTTCATTCCACGATGCCAAGTCAGAGAAGTCTCGATCCATCGAAAAGGTATCTGGATCTTTGTATCTATTGCCGTCGCGGTTAGCGGTAAAAATTGATCCCAGTAGGCGGGTGCCCTGTTGAAAGGGACATTTTTGTTTCCCGATGTCCACTTCCCCTGGTGCTGTCGCCAGCTGACTAACAAACCGCACGGGAGGGTACAACCGGGCAGTTTCTAAAATGGCGCGATGGAGGACGGTGGCCTGACGGAGGCGATCGCCCGTCAGCGGTTCTGCGGCTGGCCAAACCCGATTGACCTCTGCGGTGACCTCAGCGCGAAGAGCGTCATTTAAACAAAGCATGCCAATCACAGAGCCCATCAGGGCACTGGTGCCAGCGGTTCCTGCAATGTGGATCATATCGAACAGGCCATTGGCGACTTGGTCTGGGCTCAAGCCATTTTGTTTGCCCGTTTCTGCATAGGCTGGCCATTTTGGCGTGGTTTGATATTTTGCAATGAGCCGTTTGCGATGTTTAATGGCAGGGCCGGTTTTAGAGGCCAGCAGGAATCGAGTGACGAAATTGGGTAACGTTGAGAGCGCAATGCCCGCAACATAAACCCGTGAGGCGGCGATCTCTTCGTCACAGAGCGATAGCTCAAACACCAGCTGATGCAATATCTTAATCATGAAGAGGGGAAGATCATTGCCAATGTGTAATGTCCCCCGAGCAGCTGCTTCTGAAAGAAACTCATCTACATAGCGACCCAATTGGGTTGCCGCCTCAAAGGGGTCGGGGATGGCCTGCTGAAAAATAGCCCGGATGCTTGTGTGCTCTTTCCCATTCATCCCTAGGCTCACGGGATAATTCAGCATGTAGCCGGGGGAATTGACTTTGAGGATACCAATATCATTGCCCCGCAGCTGGGGCTCAACCTGCATGAGCTGCTTTACTTGGGCATGGTCAGTGTGGACGAGCGCATTATCAACCACAAAAAATGTGTTGCCAAGGTGTTTTTGACGAATAGAGAGAAAATCCCGCCATGCTTTGAACATGGTGGAGCCTTCTTTGTGATAAATAATCGTGCGGAGCAGCTTGCCTAAGAAGCTATTAAATCCGAGCTTGGCAAGCATTTGAGATAGCTTGACTTGTAGATCGTGGGCTTTGAGAACTTTTGGCGTCAGTTGTTCAATATCCAGTTGTTCAATATCCATAAGATGAGTTGCTTCCTTAACTGGTGAGCTAATTGGCAGAATGAAAGGGGCTTTTAAATATTGATACTTTGGGGAATCCGAGAGGGCAACAAATACTCATAGGGTGGGCGCTTGAAATTACTTGCCTCAATCGTATCTTCGATTTTTTCCAGTCTGGCCTGGAATTGTTGTAACGGGGCAATGACCTTGTCGTCGGTGAAATGCTTTTCGGGATAATATCCCAATTTTGTGTAGTTCACAGAACTGAGCAGATAGAGTAAGTTCAGTTGCTTTTGAGCTTGATCTAAGGGGGCTAGAAACTTGATAAAGTCCTGCTCATTTTGAATCGAGGTCACCTTGGTCGGTGGAAGATAGCCCGCGAGGGGAAAGCCAGGGGCGTAGCCCATCAGCTCATACTGCGGGAAATTCACAGCGGCATGCTGAACACTGGCCGTAAAAATCACCATTGTGGCCACATCAATCAGATAGGCCAAGGTTTTAATCTCGCCAGTGATTGCGCCAGTGATTGCGCCAGTGGTCTCGCCAGTGGTCTTGCCCGGTTCCCCAAAGCCTTGGAGACGACCGCCCTCAGAGACGGTCAATTCGCTCGCCCAGTTTTGCAGGGCCACGTCCTGTTGAACCTCACCGTCGCTGCTGTAGTAAAGGCCCAAATAAGCCGACGCCCAATCATGAATGGCTGACCACAATAACAACGCATCATCGCGATACGGATACACCGGCAAACAGGCCGGATCGTCAACACCTCTAGCCTTGAGTTGATTGGGCAGCATGGCGTCATTAAAGCCAAGACTCTGTAACCCCAGGGCGGCAAGGACCCGATCGTTGTCAATGGTGGCACCCAGTAAGCGATCCACGCCCCCTCCGGGTGCAATCAGTTTGCGGTGAGCTGCGTTGTTAATCGCTAACGTGCCCTGAAAATGAGGGCGAAGCAGTAGACTCAAGGGATGAGCCTTGGGGAGTTGGCGATGAGTTGCCATCACAAAGGGCTCAATCAATAAATGGGTGCGCCCCAGATGGCTCACCGCCTCGTGGAAGTTGCCATCGGCAATTTGAACCATCGATTTGGCAAACTGCCATTGAAATGTTTGGGCTTCCGAGGCCTCGGGGCCGGGCGGCGTCATCACCGGATTATCAGGCCCTGGGGTTTGATCGCATTGAATAGCGACAACCTTGAGCTGGCGTCCTGAATCGGTCCCCGCCGGGACAGCGAATAGCGCTATGGGCGCACTCATATATTTCTGTTCTTCTGGAAAACTGCCGCTGAGGGCATTGGTGAAAATGGCATAGTCAATGAGGTACAAACGCCCCTCTTCACCAGCGGCTTGGAGCGTATCTTGAGGCCCCATGACGGCTTGATATTGGGCCTCTGTGACCGGGAAATTCGTCTCTAAAACCTTTATCTTCTCCAGCATGATCGGGTTGGGTCCCGCTACCCTGAGATAGACAAAGACATCATCATCTTCGAAACCAGCTGCGATCGCCGGCGTCTCCATTTCTTGAAAAAGCTTGAGATAGCCCTCAACCGTGGGCGGCCGCCCCTTCGGTGTATCTTGCAATAGAAGTTCAGCCGCTGCCCCGACAATCTCTTTCGCTCTAGCTTTTCCCACCCGCTTAAGGACGCCAATGATCACGTCATCTAGATCCCTAGCACTTTGGCCTAAACTTCGTTGCCTCAGCTCCTTAACAAAACCAACAATAGCGGTGACCACCGTTCTCCGAATCGAAAAGGGCTGCTTTACCAGTGCCTCCAGTAGGAACCGTCGAATATCATCTGAAAGGCCCTCTCGACCTCGGTCTCCACGATTTACAGCCAGCGTATTAATCAGCAGATGAATGCCTTTAAAAAGCAGCATTCTCAACCAGTCAGAAGAAAACTCCTCTTCCGGGGGAAGGGTATCAATCAAAGCCAGGGGAGGAAGATGAATATAGTTATACTGATATTTTTGCCTGGCGAGTTCTAGTTCACTGTCATCAAATTGAGACGTTTCAAAATTAGGTTCAATTCCTCTTGAGCGAGCCGTCAGTTGCTGAAAAAAAGCTTCTTGGGTCATCGGAATCTCTCTATTTTATCTATAGTTTTTCTAGGCCTTTTTCAATCTCATGCTTGATGCTTACTATGATCGCAACAATTAAACCTAACTTTTATTGCCCTCCTTTTACCGCCCCTCTCTAATGCCCTATGCCACTGCCCTATGCCACTGAAATCAGGCATTACCATGACAACTAATACACCGCCGACTATCTTCTCTTTTCGCCAAATACCTTTTCTTTTACAGAAGATAGTTTCTGTATTATCAGAATCATATCGACAACTTGCGAAGACGGCTAAAGACCCCACTGAGTTCTTAGCAAAAAGATAAGAACTTGTTGAATATTGAGGATGGAATGTAATAGTTACTCTGAGCTTTCCATGAGGAATATTCTGTCGTCAAGTCTGACGTAATTATTGGAAACACTTATGAAAACTTTTGTAGATATCGTTTCTTTTAACGTTATTTAGCTTCATACTAAAATTTAGACTTTAAGGCTGACTTCTAGATTAAGCAGTCTCTTTAAGCGACTTGGCTGCATTTTTAGCAGTCTTAAGCGTCAGTAATTCTCAGTTTTTAACGCTGCCTTTTGTTGTTTTACAAAAAGGCCAAGGCGCAAGCTGCTCCTGCTTGCGCCCTGCTGTTTATCTCCTATATTGCTATGGCTCGCCACCTATATGCGCTATTGGTCGGTATTAATAACTATGATCGCCACTCTAATATTCCAAAGCTGAGGGGCTGCGTGAATGACATTCACGGGATGCAGTCTTACTTGGAAGGGCGTGTGGCTAAAGGTGAATTTGACCTAAATTTGCGCGTGTTGACCAACGAGCAAGCCACTTATCACAATATTGTTGAAGGGTTTCAAACGCATTTGAGCCAGGCGGGGGCTGAGGATGTTGTGCTCTTTTACTACGCTGGGCATGGCTCCCAGGCAACGGCTCCAGAGGCATTTTGGCCCGTAGAGCCCGATCGCCTGATCGAAACCATTGTTTGCTACGACAGTCGAATTGATGATGACCACTGGGATTTAGCTGATAAAGAACTCGCTAAACTCATTGCAGATATTGATGGTGGCGCTCAGCAAGCAGGGCCGCATATTGTGATTGTTTTAGATTGTTGCCATTCGGGATCTGGATCACGAGCAGTGGAGACTCGCCGGGCTGGACCAGATTATCGACAGCGGCCGCTTGAAAGCTTTCTGGTCTCGACCAGTGAGGCTCAGTCTTTAACCAGTGCCAAAACCCGTAGCCTGACACCCACCGGGCTCAAGCTACCCGTAGGCCGACATATTGTACTCTCGGCCTGCCGAGATATTGAAGAGGCCAAAGAATACCTCGGGGGCGAGCGGCCCCAGGGTGCTTTTTCGTACTTTTTGCAAGACTCTTTGGCCAAGGCAAACGGACCGCTGAGCTATCGAGATTTGTTTAAGCGAACCGATGCCTTGGTGCGCAACAACACTCAAGTGCAATCACCCCAGATGGAGGCCACCCATAGCGAAGATTTAGAACAACTCTTTTTGGGCGGTGCGATCGCCCCTGCGTCCCCCTATTACACCGTAAGCTACGATCCAACCCACCACTGGGTGATAGACGGTGGCGCTATTCACGGATTACAGCCCCCTTCCAGCTCAGGACCTTCCAGCTCAAGACCTTCCAGCTCAGAAACCGCAAGCTCAGAAACCGCAAGCTCAGCCGCTGGAAACTCAGAAACCGCAAACTCAGAAACTACAGTACTGGCGCTGTTTCCCTTTGATAGCACCCCTGAGCAGATGGCGCAGGCTTCAGGGGCGATCGCCCAGGTAAACATCACTCAGGTATTGCCCCAACTCAGCAAAATAGACGGTAGCGATCCGGCCTTAGCAGACACCACTAACACCTTTAAAGCGGTTGTGCTTAGCGTACCCCTGCCCTCTCTTGCCGTCTTTTTAGAGGGCGATGATGTGGGTATCGCAGCCGTGCGGCAAGCGATCGCTACCGCAAGTCCTGACGGCAAACCCTCGCTCTACATCCAGGCTACCGATCAACTTGAAGGTGCCCGCTATCGCCTGTTGGCAAATGAAGGTCGCTACGGTATTACCCTACCGACTGACGCACGATCACTCGTCACCCCCGTGTTGGGCTACGAAGCTAACAGTGCCAAGAAAGTGGTGAACACCTTAGAGCACATGGCCCGCTGGAAAACCATTGCCGAACTCGACAGCCCTGCCAGCAGCCAAATTCAAGGGGCCATCACACTGGCCGTTTACACCGGAGAGGAAAATACTTACGAATCAGCCACCGAAATCACCCATCCTCAAATTCGCTTAGGCTACACCTTCAATCCCAGCACTCAAACCTGGCACCCGCCCAAGTTTCGCATCAAGCTATACAACAGCAGCAATCAAACCCTCTACTGCGCTCTGTTTTATCTCACCGAGCGCTTTAAGGTAGAGGCTCTAAAGCCCGATCAGGTTGGGGGCATTGTGCGACTACGGCCCGATGAAGAGATTTGGTTTGCTGGCGGCAGAGCCCTCAGCGGCACCGTATCCGAGGGGCTATGGCAACAAGGTATTACCGAATGCCGTGACCTGTTAAAGCTGATTGCCTGTCGAGACGCGTTTGATCCAACACTCATGAACTTAGGTGAGTTGGGGACACCCATCGTGCAGGCGACGACACGCTCTATAGGAAACGAGGGCAGCCTGGCGCGGCTTATGCAACGGGTCAATACCCGCGAGATGAGCTTTGCCGATGAAGCCCCTAGCTATGACGACTGGGTAACAACCCAAATCGCTTTCACCTTCGTTCGGCCTCAGCTATCGACGCCAATTGAGCGAGACGCCCCCATTGAGGTTGGCTCCCAGGTGACTATTGCCGCGCACCCTACCCTATCGGCCAAGGCCAGACTCACCACAGTTGCCCAATCGACCCGAGATTTGGGAAGCTTTGTGATGCCCTCACTCTTTAAGCAAGAGAACATCACACCAGCGAAACGAGGAACCCACACCGAACCCTTGCAATTCACCCAAAGCCGCAGCAGCGATCCGGGCTTGAGTGCAGTAGAGCTCAGTGACGTGGGCGAGTTTGAATCGGTCACTGCTCAAACCCCTCTCATTATCGAATCAGCAATGCCTCTAGGCGAAAATGAGTATGTTCTACCGATTGCCTTTGACGGTGAGTTTTATTTGCCGTTGGGCTACGGCAAACCCAACGAGGGCAAAACACGAATTGTGCTTGAGCGCCTAACCGAGCCAGTGAGTGAGGGGCGTCGGAGCATTCAAGGGTCTATCCGAATCTTCTTTCAAAAAGTCATTGCGAAAAAACTAGGTGAGCAACTGAGCCAACAACTTGGGATGAACTTTGAGTATCCCTTGTTGGCCGCAGCACGGTTAGAACACCTCTCAACAGAGGCGCAAAGTGAGGTCACGGTTGTCTATAATCACGACGTGGAATCAGTGAAGGCCCAGGTGGCCCAGGCAAACACGATTGTTCTTTATGTTCACGGTATTTTTGGTGATACCGAGGTGATGTTGCCCAGTATAGACACAGCTATTTTAGCGATTGAAGAAGAGACTCGACCGATTGGCCAACTCTACGACTTGGTGCTGGCCTTTGACTATGAGAATCTCAACACTACCATTGATCAAAATGCTCGCCTGCTCAAGCAGCGACTCGCCGCCGTCGGGCTAGGGGCAAACCACGGCAAAACAGTTCATATTATCGCCCATTCTATGGGCGGACTGGTGTCCCGTTGGTTTATTGAACAGGAGGATGGCAATGACGTTGTCAACCATTTGATTATGTTGGGCACGCCGAATGCGGGCTCTCCCTGGCCCCAGGTACAAGCCGGCATAACAGCGGCGGTCTCTTTCGCCCTAAACGGGCTCTCCATTGTAGCCGCGCCTCTCAAGATTTTGCATGGCTTGCTTCAGCGAATAGAGAGTCTTGATGTTTCGCTCGATCAAATGCAGCCGGGGTCAGATTTTTTGGCAGAGATGGCCCAAGCCAAGGATCCAGGCATTCCTTACACGCTTGTGGTGGGCAATACCACTTTGATCCCTGAAGACAAAACGGCGGGTCTTAAGCAAAAGATGATGAATAAGCTGTGGAAGGTGGCTGAGCTGCCGTTTTTTAAGCAGCCAAATGACATTGCGGTGCTGACAGAGAGTATTACCGCGGTCCCAGCAGAGCGTTGGCAGAGACTTTCTAACGGACGATCGCCTGCGCCAAAAGTACTCCCAACAGCCTGCAACCACCTGGAGTATTTTATTCACCCGGCGGGGCTAGCGTCGCTCTCGGCGGCGGTGGCAGGCACTGGGATTGCGGTCACGTCAGGCATGAATACACGAATGAAGTCGAGTGAGTTACAGCGCGCGGGTGATGATGAACAGCCAGAGACGCCCAAGGAGGAACCTCATCAGGGGGAATTAAAGTTGCCTGTAGCCTTGCAATCATCAGGCAATGGGATTAATGGGTGGGTTTGGGGATTAGTTGCGATCGCCCTGACTGGACTGGGGATATTGGCTTGGTCTCAGCTTGTTGAGCCAACGCCAACAACGCCAACAACAGTTGAACCCAAGCCGCAAACACCTAAGCCGTAAACCATAAAGCCAACGATACAGGCCAGCGGTCTAGCCAACAGAGCACATTTTCACAACCAAGTATCTCGACACTAAGATAATTTGCTAGTATCTTAGTGTCGAGATACTTAGTGACAAGATACTTTTCGTAGAGGTCAAATATGAAAGTGCCAGCCTCCCGCTTGTTTGATGTTCTAATAACGGCCTTGGCCCCCATTTCCTGGGGGACGACCTACCTTGTGGCGACTGAATTTTTACCCTCGGGACATCCGCTGCTAGTCGCAGCAATGCGATCGCTCCCTATTGGCCTTTTACTCACCCTCGGCCTGCGCAAACTGCCTAAAGGGGTGTGGTGGTGGCGCATGTTGGTGTTAGGCGGGCTCAATATTGGGCTTTTCCAAGCGCTGCTATTTGTTGCGGCCTATCGATTGCCGGGTGGGGTGGCTGCCACAACAGGCGCTATTCAGCCTTTACTGGTGGGTCTGTTCGCCTGGGGACTGTTAAATGAAAAACCGTCTAAGCTTTCTGTGATTGCAGCGATCGCAGGTTTTATTGGCGTGGGCCTTTTGGTGTTAGGACCTGGCGCACAGCTCGATACCCTCGGCATTATTGCCGCACTGGCCGGGGCAGGCGCGATGGGCCTTGGCACGGTCTTAGTCAAGCGATGGCATCCCCCCGTGTCGCTGATTGTGTTTACCGCTTGGCAGCTCACCATCGGCGGGCTCATGCTGCTACCTGTCGCACTCATCACCAAAGGCCCGTTCACCGAACTTTCGAGAACAAACCTATGGGGCTTTATATATTTAGGTCTGATTGGGACCGGGCTGGCCTATGCCCTTTGGTTTCGCGGTATTAATAAACTCAGTCCCGGCGCAGCCTCCTATTTAGGGTTGCTAAGCCCCGTTGTTGCCACTTTGATAGGCTATGTCTTTTTGCAAGAAACGTTCTCTACAGCTCAGATGGCGGGTGTTGCAACGGTACTGGCCAGCGTATTTATTGGGCAGCAAGCCAACTCACCGGACCATCAATCGGGGTGCCATAACTCACCTTGTAAATAGCTCGTCTAAAGGGACCTTTCTGCCGATAGATGCAAAGCGTTCGATTCTCTGATATTTTGACCACTGTTTAGCTTTTTAGCCTATTATTTTTTCCGGTAATTTATGACTGAGCCGACTCTCTCACCGAATCAAGTTATTGAAGCGCTCAACTGGCGCTACGCAACCAAAAAATTCAATCCCGACAAAAAAATCCCAGAGAGCACCTGGAAAGCATTAGAACAAAGCTTGGTCCTAGCGCCTTCTTCATTTGGACTGCAACCTTGGAAGTTTTTTGTTGTCCGCAATCCGGATATTCGCCAGCAGCTAGTTGAGCATTCATGGGGACAAGCGCAGGTTACAGACGCCTCTCACTTAGTGGTGATGGCTATTAAAAAAGGCGTTGGCCCCGAGGATGTCCCAGGCTATATTGACCGGATTGCTGAAGTTCGCGATATGCCAGCAGAAAAACTAGAGGGCTTTGCAGAGATGATCAAGGGCTACTTTAAAGAGCCTCCCTTTCCCCTCACACCAGACAAATGGTCGGCGAAACAAGTGTATTTGGCGTTGGGCTTTTTCTTGTACGGCGCAGCCATTCAAGGCATTGACACCTGCCCAATGGAAGGGTTTATCCCAGCTAAATATGACGATATTTTAGGGATCTCTGAGCAGGGTTACTCGGCAGTCGTCATCTGCGCAGCAGGCTATCGCGCCGCCGATGACAACGCCGCTGATATGGCAAAAGTTCGCTATGAAACCGATAAGGTTGTCGCATATATCGACTGATTTCTATCGGCTCCATTTTTACTAGGCTTTACTAGGCGATCGCAACCCGAGAGAGCAGCTCTGGCCTCCCTTTTACGGGCATTGGCAGGTGAAACAAATCACCGGCAACATTGTCTAGGCCAATCGCCTGGTCTTCTCGGGCTGAAGATATCAGCAGCTCACTGTAGGCTTCACCACTAAAAGCAACACAGCTGATTTTGGGCGTTGGGAGAGTCACTTTTTGCACTTTTTTACCGTCAGGGCGATAGCGATAGACCGCGCCACCGTTAAACCGAGCCGACCAAAGGTACCCTTCAGCATCTACCGTGAGGCCATCGGGGACACCCTCATCGTCTGGCGTTTTGATCAAGACTTTTTGTTGACTCAACGCGCCCGTCGCCAGGTCGTAGTTGAACTGGAAAATGGTGCGCTGGCCAGAATCAGTGAGATAGAACAGTGTGTGATCTAGGGAGAATCCCATACCGTTGGGCAGTTTTAAGTCTTCAACCGCTTCGTGTACAGAACCATCGGTTTCTATGCGATAGAGCCTACCAGGATTGTTATCAGTAGACATAATGCCAGAAAAAACGCGACCTGCTGGATCGGCGATCGCATCATTAAACCGCGTTCCTTTGGCTGCCTTAATCTCTGGAACAACCGTCGTCAGCTCACCCTTGTCCCAACGCTCTATCGTCCCCTGCGTTTTCAACAGCAGCAGCGAGCCATCGGCCTGAATGGTAAACCCGCCAACGGGCTCACCCAAATAAATTTGCTCATACCCAGTGGCATTTGGATCGTAGCGAAAGAGCCGGCCACTGGGAATGTCCGTCCAATACACCCGCTTGTGCTGCGCGTGCCACAGCGGATTTTCTGCATTGTGATGGTGGGCGCTAACCAGTACTCTGGGCTTGCCTAAATTAAGCGTCATCGGTTGTTACTTTTACTGAACGCAGCTGTCGGCTAACAAACAAGTCTAATATTAGTCACGTTCTAATCCAGGCAACAAAAACGACACTAGCTTATTGACCGCAAAATCAATCTCTTTAGCCGTATTCCCCGAGAGTAAAGCACCAGGGTTACCGGCCTCTCCTAACACATGAATCAAACTAGAAATAATCAAATCCAGCTTCCACTTAAGCTGCGATCGCGATTGATTGGGCAAGGCCCGCTGAAACGCGTCTAGAAAACGCTCCGTACTTTCTTGAAACTGCTGATCGGCGATGCTTTTAACCGGGTCAGGCTCTGTCCAGCAGCGGCCAATGAAGTGGGCACGTTTGGTAGGCGCTACACCCTCTGGTTGGGCGGCGTCCTTTAAGCACTCTCTCGCTCGATAGGCTGCGCCAAAATCAATCGAGGGCTGAAGATAGGCCCTTAGCAAAGCCTCAACAGACAGCGGCTGCCCCGACTGAAGAGGCAGCGCCTCTAAGGCGGATATCTGGCCCGACACAATCGGCTTAGCAATTCGAGCAATAAGCGCCTCCACCAAGTCTTCCTTAGAACCAAAGTGATAGTGAACAGCGGCTAGGTTGACCTTAGCCTTACTAACAATGTTGCGCAGCGTAGTGCCTGCATAGCCATTCTCGGCCACCACCTGCTCGGCAACATCTAAAATTTGCTCCTTAGTATCAGCGGCGGCCATAAAAAGACTATTGATGTTTTTTCAAACGTACGTTTTAATGATATCAAACGGAGGCTTCTATTCAGCAAAGCTATTTGGCCAATCGCTTCCCTTGGCCGAATAGGCTAAACAACCCTAAAAACTGGCTATTTAGACCGCCTAAAAGCGTCTAAAAGTAAATACGCCCTAAGGTAGAATTCCACAGGTCCAGGAAATGTCTGCTACTGTTTCAGGGTAAAATTAAAACATACGTTTGAGTCATTCTTCTTAAGTTAGTCTTCGCCGAGCGGTCCTAATCTTCGGCTAGCCACCATCAACCAGCCACCATTCCACAGCCACCATTCCACAGCCACCATTTCCCAACAACATGAGCTCTCAGATTCCTCACCCGCCTTTGCTAACAGCCTCTGAACCACCAGACTCCATCGGGCAGCGCTTCAAACAGCCTTCGTTTCGCTGGCTACTAGGGTTGGGCCTGTTGGGCCTGTTGCTCGTAGCCATTCCGGTCCTCAAAGCCAAAACCGCAGCCTCTTCAGAGGCTCAAGAGGTGCAAACGGCGACACCACTCCCTGTTGACACCTTAGACGTGAGCGAAGTGGACGCGTACGAAGTCTCGCGGGCCTACACCGGTGAAATTGCTGCCTTACAAGCGAGCGAGCTAGGCTTTGAGCGCAGCGGACAGCTAACAGAAATACGGGTGCCGGAAGGGGGGACTGTGCAAGCAGGTACGCCGCTGGCCAGGTTGGATATTCGAAATTTGCAAACGCAGCGATCACAAATCGAAGCGGAAAAAGCCAGGGCGCTTGCCGAGCTTTCAGAACTCGAAACCGGTGCTAGAACAGAAGACATTGCCGCTGCAACTGCTGCCGTCCAAGACTTAGAGCAGCAAATCGCCCTCCAACGTGTCCAGCTGGCTCGTCGCAAAACTCTGTACGAACAGGGGGCTATTTCTCAAGAAGCCTTGGACGAGTTTAGCTTTGGAGAGGGGTCCTTACAGGCACGCCTTAACCAATCGCGTAGCCAGCTGCAAGAGCTTCAAAACGGCACGCGCCCCGAAAAGCTAACGGCCCAAGCTGCGCTAATTCAACAGCTCGACGCTCGGATCGCTGAGGTCGATGTGACGATTGAAAAAAGTACGCTCATTGCGCCTTTTAGCGGCACCGTCGCAGCACACAAAGTAGACACTGGCACCGTTGTCGGCGCGGGTCAATCGGTTATTCGCCTAGTGGAAAGTAACCTGCCGGAAGCTCGCATTGGCCTACCGACAGAGACTGTCAGCAAGCTTAATATTGGCGAAGAGAGAACCGTTGAACTCAACGGAGAGACGTTTACGGCCACGCTCACCTCAATTTTGCCTGAGGTAGAGGCTCAAACCAGAACGCAAACGGTTGTATTTGCCCTAGAGGCCAGAGCCGCAGGCAAGGTGAGTCCTGGGCAAACAGTCCGCCTAACGCTCGCCAATCGCATCGCCAGAAAAGGAATCTGGCTACCGACCGAGGCCCTGACACAGGGGATTCGCGGCCTTTGGACCTGTTATGTTGTCGTGCCGGAGGGTGATGCTGGCCAACTTAATCAAGCAGAACAGCGTAATCAGACTGAACAGCGATTTGTTGTCAGGCCACAGTCTGTAGAAGTCATTCACCAGGAGGGCGATCGCGCCCTTGTCACCGGGACCCTTCAGCCGGGTGACACGATTGTCTCTAGCGGTTCTCACCGTCTGGTGCCAGGTCAGTGGGTCAGCCCGGTTGCCAGCAGTGGCGACGCTTTCGTGTCTGAATAGTTCTTGTCCGAATAGCTCTTGTCCGAATAGTTCTGTGCCCGAATAGTTCTGTGCCCGAATAGTCATGGTCAAATACTTTTACACCAATACTCGCCTGCTTATTCTGACAATTGTTTTGCTGTTGGCTTGGGGACTGCTGTCCTTTCAAGGGCTGCCTCGCCAGGAAGATCCTGAGTTAGTCTCACGCGTCGCTGTTGTACAAACAGCGTTTCCAGGTGCCGATGCGCAAAGAGTTGAGGCACTGGTCACAGAAGTCATCGAGTCAGAACTCTCAGAACTCCAAGAGATTGCAGTCCTCTCTTCTGACTCACGGGCAGGGTTTTCAGCCATCACCGTTGAACTCTCAGAAACAATCACCGATGCCGACCCCGTATGGGCAAAAGTGCGCAACGAACTAGACGATGCCGCTACGCGTCTTCCGGCCGGGACTACCGAACCCGAGCTTGACGAGACCAAAACTGCGGCCTACACCTTTATTACGGCCCTAACCTGGGATGTCCCTAATAACAGCGAACCCAACTACGCTATCCTCAGTCGCTTTTCAGAAGAACTCGCCCTACAGCTGCGCAGCATCAACGGGACAGAAGAAGTTGAACGCTTTGGCGCCCCTACAGAAGAAATTTTAGTGGAAGTCAATGCCTCAGAGTTGGCGGCCCTGAGGCTTTCTGCCCAGTCTTTAGCCAGTCGTATTCAAACAAGTGATGCCAAGGTAACCGCAGGCCAGCTGCGCAGCCAACAACAAACCATTTCCATTGAGGTTCAAAGCGAGCTAGAAACCTTAGAACAAATTCGTCAAATTCCGATTCAGACGGGGAGCGGCCAGTTTGCCCGCCTAGGAGACATTGCCCAGGTGAGTCGGGGATTGCAGCAGCCGATGACGGATGTTGCCATTGTGAGCGATCAAACTGCGATCGCTATTGGTGTGCTCATGGAATCAGGCCGCCGCGTTGACCAGTGGGCCGTCCAGGTGCGACAGGTAATTGCCGATTTTCAAGCGCAGCTGCCGTCAGGTATCCGGCTAGACGTTTTGTTCGACCAAAGCAGCTACGTAGAAAATCGAATGGCCACCTTAATTTCCAATCTTGTGATAGGGGCTTTGCTGGTGGTGGCCGTCACGATGGTGACGATGGGCTGGCGAGCGGCCCTAGTGGTGGGCGCTGCTTTGCCCATTACCTCGCTCACGGTTTTTGGATGGATGAGCGTTTTGGGTGTGCCCATTCACCAAATGTCTGTGACGGGCCTAATTATTGCCCTGGGCCTGTTGATTGACAATGCCATTATCGCAGTCGATGAGATTCTGCTAGAGATGGAACACGGCGACACACCGCTGAACGCGGTGATTAAAACCGTGGATTACATCAAGGTGCCGCTGCTCGCGTCTACGGTCACCACCGTAATGGCCTTTGCCCCCATTTATCTCTTACCGGGCGCTGCTGGAGAATTTGTAGGGACCATTGCCCTCAATGTCATCATGGCCTTAATCTCTTCCTTAGTGCTCTCACTCACAGTGATTTCAGCCCTGGCAGGCAGAGTCCTGGGGCAAACCGAGCAGGCCAAAGAACAGGCCAAAGCGCAAGCGGAAGAACAACAGCATGGCTCACCTCAGAGGACTGGAGCTGTCGCTCGCTTTAAACAATTCCTCGTGCGCCCCGGCAGCTGGTGGGCCGAAGGCATCTCTCTGCCTAGGTTGGCTGGCCCCTACCAGTGGAGTTTACGGCGAGCAATGGCAACACCGTTACTGGCAGTCGCACTCTCTTTTGTCATTCCCCTGATTGGGTTCATCGCAGCAGGCACCCTAGATCAACAGTTTTTTCCCTCCGTCTCTCGCGATCAGGTCCAGCTCGAAATAGAGTTCGCCCCACAGAGCGCCCTCACCCGCACCCGCAAAAACATCGACCAGGCCAGAGACCTGATTTTGGCTAACCCAAACGTTCGAGACGTCCATTGGTTCATCGGAGAAAGTGCGCCCAAGTTTTACTACAACATCACCGGCAAGCGCACAAACCAGGCGCAATATGCCCAGGCCCTGGTGCAACTAAACACTGACAAAAATGTTGAGCCCATTATCCAATCTATTCAAACTGAGCTGTCCAACAGCTTTCCTGCGGCCCGCATTCTGACTCGCCAGCTGGAACAAGGCCCGCCCTTCGATGCCCCGGTTGAGCTTCGCATCTACGGCCCTAACCTAGACGAACTCAGACGCCTGGGCCTAGAAGCTCGCCGCATTCTCGGCAGCATTCCCGATGTCATTGTCACTCGCGATGACCTGAGCGAAGCCCTGCCTAAGCTGGGCCTGAGCGTCGATGAAGAACAGGCCCAGCAAAGCGGACTCACCAACAGTGCGATCGCCCAGCAGCTTGAGGCTTACCTTGAAGGCAGCGTGGGAGGCTCTATCTTAGAGGCCACCGAAAATCTTCCAGTTCGCGTTCGTATTGCCAACCAAAACCGCGCCGACTTAAGCCAAATTGCCTCCCTAGACCTACAGTCGGACACAGGTGCCACGATTTCCACCAGTGCCATCGGTCAATTTGGCCTCGTACCCGAACTCTCCAAAATCGCCCGCCGGAACGAACAACGCGTCAACATTGTGCAGGGCTACCTCACCGCTGCCGCACTACCGTCCACTGTGCAACAGGCTTTTGAAGAAAAGCTTGCCGCTGAAAACTTTGAGCTTCCTCCTGGCTATCGCACCGAGTACGGGGGTGAAGCCGCCGAACAAGGCGAAGCCGTCGGCAATCTGTTGTTGTTTGTGCCCCTGCTCGCGATTGTGATGGTCGCGGCCCTTGTTCTCTCCCTAGGCTCCTTTCGACAGGCCCTGATTATTGCCTTTGTGGGCGTTGGCTCAGTGGGCATGGCGCTGTTCTCACTCAAAGCCTTTGGGGCGGTGTTTGGCTTTATGGCAATTGTGGGCTCGCTGGGCCTGGTGGGTATTGCCATTAACGATTCGGTGATGGTGCTCTCAGCCCTGAATGAAAATGCAGAGGCTAAAAAAGGCGATCGCAAAGCCATTGCCTATGTGGTGAACAAGTCCACTCGTCACGTCATTACAACAACGATTACTACCATTGCCGGATTTGTACCCCTGCTGATTAGCGGAGGCCCCTTTTGGAGACCGCTCGCCATTGCGATCGCAGGCGGCATCAGCGGAGCCTCGCTTCTCGCCCTGTACTTTGTCCCGGCAGCCTATGCCCTTATCTATCGTCCAAAACGGCAGGCAAGCTACGCAAAACAGTCCGCCCTGCCACTGACTTCTTAAACGTATTAGGAATGTGGATTAAATAAATCGTCCAACTATCTCAGCTGCCCTTCGACTACGCTCAAAGCGCGGTGTCGGTAACTACCGATGGCTGAGCGTAGTCGAAGCCAAACCCCATCGGTCTTCTAGATGCGACTTTTATTTAATTGTCGATCCTTAGTTAATAAGAGTAGGTTTACTTCATTTCGGTATATGAGCGTCTAGCCACGTCGCGAAAGCATCTCGTTTTAGGTCACCAGGAAGGCAATCGCATCATCCTAGTCGCTGATAAAGCTCAGTATTTTTTCAGTACATAGTCTGCCGCCTGCGCAAATTCAGAGGCTGGTGAGCTAAGCCAGTCTTCCAAACTAGCGCAAAGCAGTTCTTCTGGTGACAAACCGTGCGAGTTTGCAAGTTCCCGTAGCTTCTGAAGCTGCTTATCTTGAATATCGACGGTAATAGAGGCCATGCCTACTGCCTATGATTCATTAACACTTTGAAAAGGGCGATATTGGCAAATGCAAGCTGACAAATCATAGACCGACAGGCTAGGAGACCTATCATAATGAATCTAAAGCTAGGTCAATGCGGCTGTGCCTCTACACTAAACGTGAAATCTTTTGGCTGTATGGATACTATGTATGGCTATCGGTAGTACGTAAAATCCAGAAGGGATAAGGGAGGTTCGTTTATCCATGAAAAATGAAAAGCAAAAAGCTTTGATAGATCGCTACCTTGCCGCCTACAACAGCTTTGACATAGACGCCATGATTGCGCTCGCCCATCCTGAGATTGTCTTCAAAAATGTGTCTGGAGGCGAAGTCAATGCTGAAGCTGTAGGCACTGATCAGTTTAGAAAGATGGCCAACCAGTCAAAAGAAATGTTCTCTTCAAGACGGCAGCAGGCTAACAATTTTAAGTCTGATAACGGTTTAGCCAGCGTAGATATTGTCTACGAAGCGGTCCTTGCCACTAACTTACCCAATGGCATGAAGAAAGGAGAACAGCTGCAACTCACCGGAAGGTCTGAGTTTACCTTCGCAGACGGCAAAATAAGCAGCATCACTGATTTCAGCTGAAAATCACTTCGAGCGTTGCCTGTCCTTTCACCACCTGACTCCATCACGAAGTGACTGCGACAAGTACTCTGCTTTTTTTGAAGTGTCAGTCTAGAAATCTATGAACAAATCTGAAGTTAAGTAAATCAATGACGGCATCTCCCTCAATGGCTATACAGCTTGCTGTAGTAGGTTTTATCACTGATTTTTTACCTTTGTTGCGTAACCTCTTGGGCCAATAAGTGGCTGAAACGGGAGAGTTTTTATAGTATTGGCTCAACCCAGCTCTTTCAGCTCGGCTTAAGTTGAGTGGGTATTTGTGCTGTTTATTATTTTGGGTTTACTACAACGAGATAGACAATATGGTGAATTCTTCTCCATCTGCAAATGCTCCCTCTAGGCATTCTCCTCCTAGGCAAAAGCCTCGTAGAATCAATCTTCCCTTTTTGCTGGATGTCGTGGTGGTCTCGGAAGCAGCGCACATTAGGCAAATTGAAAAGTCTGGCGATGTCGATAGGCTGCATGCCTATGCGACCGAGGCACTGCCTTGGTGGGTGCAATTTTATTTTCGCTCGACCAAATTTCACGATCGCGATCGCGATC
This sequence comes from Cyanobacteria bacterium J06634_5, assembly GCA_039820525.1. GTDB lineage: Bacteria > Cyanobacteriota > Cyanobacteriia > Phormidesmidales > Phormidesmidaceae > Phormidesmis. Next base: position 23,316 of record JBCBPY010000031.1, on the reverse strand, counting down.
TTTGGTTTTGCCCCTTTGAGGCCAGCTTCAACCCCACCTATGCCGCCAGAAGAGCCTACCTAGAAGAAAAGTCAGCAGAAGGCTACAGCCAAGCAGATGTCCAGCGAATCGCTCACCTGCTAGAGACCAACGCCGCAGACGACGAACTCGCCCGTGCAATGGTCCAAATCGTCAACAAAAGATTCTTTGACCAAGAGGTGCCGCCCGAAATCATCGAAGCGGCCAAGCATACTGTTCAACAGCTTACCGAAGCGCTCGTGCCCCTTAAGCACGAGCAGGGTGTCCAGGCCCAAGCAAAAATCATGAACTACTGTGAGCATAGTCTCCCAAAAGATGTTCACCCATTAGATGTAGGCCACAATATTGGCGAAGTGGTGCAGGCCACCGCAGGCTCATTAAAAACCCTAAAACAAAATGCTGGCCGCTCTGTTGAAGATATTTTTACAGAGCATGCACCCACCGAGCAGGTTCCCAGGATAGCCGTCAGAGCCTCTACCTTTAACGGGCTACTCTCTTCTCCAACCAAACCAGGCGAGACCGTCATCATTTTCAAAATTGCAGAAGCTGCTGCTAAAACAAAAGATATCTGGTTCACCTTTGGCACAGGAGACTCGGAACGTGCGTGCGTTTTTAAAGATTTCTTTTTAAGCTTTATGCGCGATCTGCAACAAGCGCTAGCGGCAAGGCAGGCCCAGTCAGCTAATCAGCCAGAGTAAATCTGTTGAGAGCACAAGGCGCCTGCTGTGCTATTCTCCTGCTGCGCTATTCCCCTTTTCCCGAGTAACCCACTGCGTTTCCCTGCTCCCTAAGGAGACTACCCTTACCATGTTCCCCTGGCATAAACTTCCGCTTCCCCTAGCCCTACTACAGCTGGTTCAGTTTCGTAATTCGCTCAGGGAAAACAATCTGCACGATACCTCTGAGATTGTAGACAAGGAAAAACTCGCCAAACCTCAAGCCAGTCCCGACTCTCGTCATTTAGTGGCGCGCACCGCTGACGGCAGCTTCAACGACCTCTCACAGCCAGAAATGGGCATGGCGGGCACTCGCTTTGGCCGAAACGTTCCGCTCGCAGAAGCCAGCGTTGATGAGAAAAACTTGCTCACACCCAATCCTCGCTTAGTTAGCAGTGTGTTGCTAAAGCGAGACACCTTCATCCCAGCGACCATTCTCAATCTTCATGCCGCCGCATGGATTCAGTTTCAAACCCACGACTGGTTCAGTCATGGTGACAATCAGCCCGACCAGCATTTCTCGGTGCCGCCTGTCAAAAACGAGCCAGCAGGACCAGACAGTCAGCCCCTAGAAATTGACAAAACCATCCCAGATGCTTCTCGGCCTGATACGAACACCCGTGCAGCCACCTTTATTAACGATGTGACACATTGGTGGGATGCCTCACAGCTTTATGGCAGTGATGAAGAAACGATCCATCGCCTACGGACACACCAGCAAGGGAAAATGCTAATCGGCGAGGACGGTCTACTGCCGCTAGAAGAGACTTCGAAGATTGATCAGGTTGGCTTTCCAGGGTCAGCCGGGGGGTGGTGGATTGGGCTCAGCCTGTTACACACGCTGTTTATTAAAGAGCACAATGTTATTTGCGATCGCCTGCACCAGCGCTACCCAGACTGGGACGATTCGCAGCTGTTTGACAAAGCTAGATTGATCAACGCTGCCCTACTCGCCAAAATCCACACCGTAGAATGGACACCCGCTATATTGCCAAATCCAGCAACCCAAATTGCCATGAATGCAAACTGGTGGGGCCTATTAGGAAAAGATATTAAACAGCTAGTAGGACACATCGGCGATGATGAACTCTTAAGTGGCATTGTCGGGTCTGCGACCGATCACCATGGCGCACCTTATTACCTCACCGAAGAGTTTGTTTCGGTGTACAGAATGCACCCTCTGATTCCCGATGAAATAGCGTTTTATTCTCATCAAAGTGGAGAGAAATTCACAACAAAATCGTTCCCAGACGTGTTTGGCAAACGTGCTCGCGAGGCCATGCACTCACTCTCCATCGAAAATTCACTATACTCGTTTGGTATTCAGCATCCAGGAGCGATTACGCTGCACAACTATCCCAACTTTCTGCGGGCTTTAATCAAAGATGGCAGCACAGAGGCCTTTGATCTGGCAGCGGTGGATATTTTGCGAGATAGAGAGCGGGGTGTGCCACGCTATAACCAGTTTCGAGAGATTGTGGGGAGAGGCCAGCTGCGCTCGTTTGAGGAGCTAACCAGCAATCCACAGTGGGTCAGAGAACTCCGCGAGGTTTATAACGATGATATTAACAGTGTCGATTTAATGGTTGGGCTTTTTGCAGAGGATCTCCCTGAAGGCTTTGGGTTTAGCGATACTGCCTTCAGGGTATTTATCCTCATGGCCTCTCGCCGGCTGAAGAGCGATCGCTTTTTCACCGCCGACTACAGAGCTGAAATCTACACACAGTTTGGCCTAGACTGGATTGATAACAACAGTTTCTTGACGGTGCTGCGTCGTCACTATCCAGCGCTTTCACCTGCGCTATACGGCCTGCAAAATGGTTTTCAACCCTGGCGAAAACTCGGATAAGCAGCCGATAGACCGTTAATAATCTTCTATAGGAATGAGAATTAAATAATTTGCTTATGTTCTGACTTCTCACTGCCCTCACCCCAACCCTCTCCCGAAGGAGAGGGAGCTAGATCCGGCCCCCTTCTCCATCGGGAAAACACACTAAAGCGGCCAAGCTGACAACGGCTTTACAGAGCCTACAGTGTCGCCAGCGCCATTTCCAGTAGCTCTGGCTGAATCCAATCCTCTAAATTCAGCTTACCCAAAGCCTCATTGCCTGAAATTGTTGAAAGCTGCTCAATGTGGTCAGCGACCCAGTCTGTACGAATTTGCGTCTCCGGGAAAAACAAGCCCACTGCGCCCGAGCGCTGATAGTCCAGCGTTTTTGCTACGATCTCAGGGTCTAACCTGACCCAATTACTCACCAGTGACAGGGCGCTCGGCGTTGTTTCATACCAGTACTGTGCAGCAATTAACGCTTTGAGGTAGGCAATCACAATATCTGGATGGGCCTCGGCAAAGGCTTCTCGAACAACAATACCGTGAAACGTCGGGAGCTTTTGAGCATCGTCCTCTAGCAGGCGACGAAACTTTCCTTTATGGCTAGCAATGTCGTGCAAGGGCGCAAAATACGCATACCCATCGGCTTGATTATCTCTGGGCGTGAGCCGGTGAATGCTGAGATTATCAATCGACGTGAGTGTGACCTCCGGCAACAGATCTGCCCGCGCCAGCGATCGCATCATCATCCCATGCGCGGCTGAGGCAAACGGTACGGCAATGACTCGGCGGCGTAAATCATCTAAACTCGTCAGCGGCGACTGATTGGGCACAATGACCGTATTCCCTGCCCCGTCTGGATTGCTCGCTACAAAGCTGACGAGTCTTGTCTTGGCGATAGGATTGGTTGCCTCTGTTTTCGCATCGGTCGGTGCTACCCCACTCAACAACAAGGGATAATCACCTAAGATGCCGATATCTAGCCGGTCTGCCTGCAACCCCGCAACAATGGGAGCCCCCGACGTAAAATCTTGCCACTGAATTTGGTATTCAGTATTGTTGTACTTTCCGCCTTGAGGCAAAAAATGCTCCAGTAGGCCTAACTGCTGAATGATGATGCCCGCTGTCACCGTTTGGATCGTTTTGTTTTGAGTGCCAATCGAAATTGTCAGTGGTTCTGGGGTATTTGAACGGTGCAGCGATAGGCTCGAAGACTTAAAATAAACCGGCCGCGTGCGCTTAGAGCCCGCTTGCTGACTCCGTTTTCTCTGCTGCGCCTTTGGGTCAAGCTCCATTTGTTCATGCCCAGACCGTTCATGTCGAGCACGCTCAGAAATTAGCTGAATCAGCTGCTGCAAAGGTTTTGTAGAGAGTAGCTTTTGGGTAGCGCTGTTCTTTTTGCTGTGCTTTAGCATGAACAGCTTTATATCCAACGAAAATTCTTGCAGCGGGATAGCGGTTAGCAGTTTGGCCTGACGTTCTGTTTGAAACTGTAGGCTAGAGGCAAACCCCAAGTAATGCCCTTGACTCAAGAACGCGCTCATCAAGCTAGGCGATCGCACAATTTCCCGATGGGGAAAATCGGTCATCTCCATCCCTAGCTCACTGAGGCGAGACGTTAGCGCCAGTCCCTCGGGCGTTGTTGTTTCAGGGAATGCCCAAATCTCGGAAGTCAGTCCTCTCAGGCTCAACCATTTTGCCTGAGCCAGTCGGTGGTCGGCGGCCACCACTAAACAGTATTGAAAGCTATCTACCGGTACAGACGCTATTTTATCTGAGCTATCGGCCTCGAAGCCGCTTAAGTCTGTTTCAGAAAAGCCAACATCCACCGCCCGTGATGTCATTGCTTGATGGAGATCTTTTAGCGCCTCAAACGGTGTGCACTGCAAAGCGATCTCAGGATACTTTTGCCGATAAGCAAACAAGATTTTAGGGAGCCACCCGCTGGCAATCGTCGTCGTACAGCCAATGTTTAGCTGATTGGATTCACCTTGCTTCACCTGCTCAATTTCTTGGGTTAGTCGGGCTTCTAGCGCTAATAGGCTAGGGCCTGCTTCTAATAAATAGTCGCCGACTACCGTCAGCTCGATCTTACGGCCTAGCCGATGAAACAGCGCTGTGCCTAGGTTGGCTTCTAACGACTTTATTTTAGCACTCACCGCAGGCTGGGTCAGGTTTAGGCTGTCGGCTGCTGCAGTAAAGCTGAGGTGCTGAGCCACTTCCAAGAAGACTTTTAGCTGGTAGATTTCCACAGGTGCGATCGCGAGCCTTTAAGCACCGCCTTTAAGAAACATTATAAACATCACAAAGAACAGCAATAAGCCCTCTCATCGGGTCTTCTCATCGGGTCCTTTCATCTATTGGAAATCACCGGCTAATTAACAACGTTTAGGTTTAGCAACTTACTTACCATTACAGGCTTTTATGACTGTATAAAATAAATCAATCGACAAACAGTGCGCATTGCTACAAACCACCTTGAGGCTATCCCTGAGGCTTCTTAGAATAGAAACATAGCAACGAAAGGCTCAAAAACGAGGGTTCGAAGAGGGCCTAGAAAGGGTCAGTTCAGAAGCTGTGTAACAACCGGCTAATCCCATCGGCTAATCTCTATGACAAGCGAGGATTTTTGTGTGAATATTCAGCATCTGCAAACAGATTTTTTGGTGATTGGGGGCGGCACTGCTGGCACGATGGCAGGGATAAAGGCCAAGCAGGCAAACCCCGATGCAGACGTCCTGATTTTAGAGAAAGCGAACATTCGTCGCAGTGGTGCGATCGCCATGGGGATGGACGGGGTAAACACTGCCGTGATTCCGGGTAACTCCACCCCTGAGCAGTACGTACGAGAAATCACCATCGCCAATGACGGTATTTTGAACCAAAAGTCGGTCTACCAAACTGGGCGCTGGGGCTACGAGGTCATCCAAGAGCTGGAAAGTTGGGGCGTTAAGTTTCAAAAAGATCACGAAGGCAACTACGATCTTAAGCAGGTACATCGGGTGGGCAAGTACGTACTGCCTATGCCCGAAGGCAAAGATCTCAAAAAGATTTTGACCCGGCAGGTCAAACGCCACAAGGTGCGTGTCACGAACCGGGTGATGGCCACCCGCGTGATGGTAAAAGAAGGGCGAGCGATTGGTGCAGTTGGTTTTGACGTGCGCAAAGGAGACTTTGTTGTTATCCAGGCCAAAGCTGTTGTGCTGTGTACCGGAGCCTGCGGACGCCTGGGGCTCCCTGCTTCTGGCTATCTCTATGGCACCTACGAAAACCCAACGAATGCCGGTGACGGCTACTCCATGGCCTACCATGCTGGGGCTGAACTCACTAATATTGAATGCTTTCAAATTAATCCGCTGATTAAAGACTACAACGGTCCGGCCTGCGCCTACGTCGCTAGTCCCTTTGGCGCTTACACCGCTAACGCCGAAGGCAATCGCTTTATCAACTGCGATTACTGGAGCGGTCAGATGATGCTGGAGACCTGGAAAGAGCTTAACTCTGGCAAGGGGCCAGTTCACCTGAAGATGTATCACCTGGACAATGATACTATTTCTGAAATTGAGCAGGTGCTATGGGCCAATGAGCGGCCTAGCCGAGAGCGTTTTCATGAAGGCCGTAAAGAGAACTATCGGACTCACGGCGTAGAAATGAACATTTCTGAAATTGGCCTGTGTAGCGGACACAGCGCTTCTGGCGTATGGGTAAACGAGAAAGCAGAAACAACGGTGCCCGGACTCTACGCGGCGGGCGATATGGCCAGCGTGCCGCACAATTACATGATTGGTGCGTTTGTTTCTGGTCGGCTCTCAGGTATTAATGCCATGGACTATGTGCAAGGTGTAGAGCATGTAGAACCTGATGAAGACTTTTTGGAAGCAGAAAAAGCCCGCATTTATGCGCCGCTGAATCGCCCCGATGGCGTACCGCATACCCAAGTAGAGTACAAGCTGCGGCGCTACGTAAATGACTATCTCCAACCACCGAAGTCTCCGACGAATATGGACATTGGCCTAGCGGCGTTTGAACGCTATCACGATACTTTGGACCTGATGGGCGCACGCGATCCGCATGAGCTGATGCGCTGCATGGAGGTTCACTTTATTCGAGACTGTGCCGAGATGGCAGCCAGGGCTTCGCTGTATCGAAAAGAGAGTCGCTGGGGGCTGTACCACTACCGACTGGACTACCCAGAAAAGAACGATGAAGAGTGGTTCTGCCACGCGAACTTAAAAAAAGGTGAAAGCGGCGACATGGAAATGTTCAAGCGTCCGGTAGCGCCTTACATCGTAGATGTGAATTTGGAGCAGGAGGTGTACGACGTAGCGGTGCGCTAAGTGTGTGACTCTCTTTTATTGACTCTTCAACCCAAACTCTCTACACACTGCAACCCAAACTCTCTACCCAAACTCTTTCCTATGGCTTTAACCACTCAACGCGTCGATGTTCCTGTAATTGTCGATGAATCCAAATGCTTAGAAAAATGCACTGCCTGTATTGAAGTATGCCCGCTAGACGTCTTAGTGAAAAATCCAGAGACGGGCAAAGCCTATATGAAATATGACGAGTGCTGGTTTTGTCTTCCGTGCGAAAAGGAATGCCCTACCAACGCGATTACCGTTCAAATTCCGTTTTTGTTGCGATAGGGAGACCTTGAATAATGGCCTATGCAGAGCTAGATCCTGATGTGGTGCAGTGGGTGGATATGTTGCGATCGCCTGACCTAAACGATCGCCTCGTCGCTGCCAAAACACTCCAACACTTAGGCGATGAGGACACTATCGACAGCCTAATTATTGCCCTGACAGACGAGAGTCCTAAGGTCCAAGAGATTGCCGTCATGGCGCTGTGGGAAATGGCTAATCCGGTGGCGATTAAGCCCCTGCTGGAATGTTTGAGCAGTACCCACGAAGAAGATGTCCGCATTGAGGCACTCTCAGCACTCAAGGAACTCATCTCACCGGATGACTTGCTAACGCTGCTGGATGCGGTGCAAGCAAAAGACGAAACGCTACAGCTCAACGCGCTGATTTTGCTACGCAAAATTCACGATGCTCAAGCGCTGCCTTACATCGCACCTTTCTTTGACTCGGCAAATCCGGTCCTGCGAGAGGCTGCTGTGGTTACCCTGCGCTACCTCAACCAAGTTGTGAGGTTTGAGCCTGCCTTGCCGCTTGCTAAAGACGACAATGAGACTGTTCGCCGCTCCGCTATTTTGACCTTGGGCCATTTAAGTGATGACGAGGTTGTTCCGCTCTTATGCAGCGCGCTGGTGACCGATGCAGACTGGCAGGTGCGTCGAAATGCGGCGCAGTCGCTTGACTTGCACAATACCAAGGCGGCGATTCCAGCCTTTATCAGCGCCATGAACGATGAGCATTGGCAAGTACGCAAGTTTACGGCCCGTGCCCTACAGCGAGTGGCCGATGACACCGCGATTCCCAGCCTAATCAAAGCGCTCTCGGATGAGTATTCGGACGTGCGGAGAGACGCGGCGATCGCACTTGGCAACTTGGGCAATCCAGACGTGCTGCCCGCCCTGCAACAAACCCTAGATGACCCCGATAGAGATGTTCAAATCTTCTCTGAGCGGGCGATTCAAAAAATCCAAGCCACGCTAGCGGAAACCAGCAATGCCTAGCCACGAGTCACCTTTTGTTCGCCAACAGCCTCTAGCGCCTGAGAGTCGTTCGACCAACCTTGCCACACAGGCCAGGGAGCAAGCAGTCACACGCTGTCTAAAGCAGGTCGTAGAACCCACCTTGGGCAACAACATTGTGGACCTAGGGATGGTTCGCAATCTGCGCGTGGTCAATAGCTATGTGTATTTACGGCTGTACGTGGGTGCCCATCAACAACATTTAAAGGAAGAAGCTCAGGTGGCTCTGGGTGATTTAGGCTGGTGTCAAAAAGCCTATATTCAGCTTTGCACCATTCCTGGCGTGCGTACGACTCTGGCAGTTTCTAGCGGTAAAGGCGGTGTGGGAAAATCCACCACCGCCGTGAACTTAGCAGCGGCCCTCACCAAAACCGGGGCCAAGGTGGGCCTGCTAGATGCCGATATTTACGGGCCTAATGTGCCGCAAATGTTGGGGTTAGGCCATGCAGATGTGGAGATTATAAACACGGCTGAGGGGGATAGATTTCAGCCCTTAGAAGCCCACGGCATCAAGGTGATGTCGGTAGGGCTTTTGGCCGCACCTGAGCATCCGCTGGCCTGGCGAGGGCCCGTACTGCACAAAATTATTACCCAGTTTATTCAAGAGGTGGACTGGGGCGAGCTGGACTATTTGCTGATTGACTTACCACCGGGGACCGGTGATGCCCAAATTACAATCATTCAGGAGAGTCCGATTTGTGGCGTGGTGATGGTGACAACCCCTCAGCAGGTGGCGGTTTCGGATGTGCGGCGGAGCATTCACATGTTTCGACAGGTGGGGGTGCCGGTGCTAGGGCTTGTCGAAAATATGAGCTATTTAATCTGCGGATGCTGTGGCGATCGCACCTCTATTTTCGGGGCAGGTGGCGGCGAGCAAATGGCCGCAGAGCTATCAGTGCCCTTGCTTGGGCAGGTGCCGATTGACCCCAATATTTGCACCCGAGGAGATACGGGAGAGCCGCTGCCGTTAGCCGATGAAAGTGCGCCTTTATCACAAGTGTTTGAGGCGATCGCACTGGGCCTAAACAACACTTTTATGCCCGGTTCTAAGGCTGAGCCTGACATCCGTTTTAAGGCTGATTCTCATATAGATTCTAAGGCTGCATTTAACGCTGTGAGTGCGGCATCTGTATGAGTGGGCTTCGCGATCTGGGATTTCCCCTTACCATCCCAAGCTTGCAGCAACACTATGCCGCTGGCAAGCTTTCTCCCAGCGATGTTGTAGAAGCGATTATAGCTGAGTTGGCAGCGCGCGGGGATGATGGCATTTGGATTCATCAGCTCTCAGCAGAAGCATTGCGATCGCGCGCCCGCACCCTACAAGAAGACATCCCCAAAAACCTTCCACTTTGGGGCATTCCTTTCAGTATCAAAGACTGTATTGACGTTGCCGGACTGCCAACCTCAGCAGGCTGTCCTGGGTTTGTATACACAGCCACTCACACCAACCCAGTCGTTCAAACTCTGTTGGCAGCTGGCGCTATCCTCATCGGCAAGACGAATCTAGATCAGTTCGCGACGGGCCTCGTGGGCATCCGCACGGGCTACACGGTGCCTCACAACGCGTTTTCTAAGGACTACATTCCTGGTGGTTCTAGCTCTGGCTCGGCACTCTCTGTCGCGGTTGGGCTGGTTTCTTTTTCGTTGGGAACTGACACAGGCGGTTCGGGGCGAGTGCCTGCCGGATTTAATAACATTGTTGGGCTCAAGCCGACTAAGGGGCTCCTCAGCACGGCTCACACGGTTGAAGCCTGTAAAACGTTGGACTGCATTTCTATTTTTGCGTTGACTGCTGAAGACGCGCAGACTGTTTTTGAGACGGCCCAATGCTATGACGCGACTCATCCCTTTTCCCGTCCGATGGGTGAGCCACCGCCACGGCTAAAAGGCTATCAGCTTGGGCAGTCCTTTCGGTTTGGCGTACCTTACCCAGCGCAACGAGAGTTTTTTGGCAATGCAGATGTGGCAGGGCTATATGAAAGGGCGATCGCAACGCTAATTGAAATAGGTGGTACGTGCCAGGAAATAGACTATGCGACCTTTTTAGCTGCGAACGAGCTGTTGTTTAATGGGCCTTGGGTGGCAGAGCGCTATGCTTCTGTTGGTGACTTTGTTGAAAGTGCTCCAGACGCTGTGTTTCCCATTACGCACGAGATTCTATGCAAAGCTGGGAAAATCAGCGCGGTAGAGGCCTTTGAGGGGCTTTATGCGGTGGAGGCTCTCCAGCGAAAGTGTCAGCCTTTGTGGGATGAGATTGATGTTTTAGTCGTCCCGACGACCGGGACGATTTATCGAATTGATGAGGTTGAAGCAGAGCCGCTAAGGCTAAATGCGAATTTGGGATACTATACGAACTTTGTAAATTTGTTGGACTTGTGTGCGATCGCACTTCCCAATGGTTTCCAGTCAGCGGGTCTCCCCTCGGGGATTACCTTGATCGCCCCACGCTATAGCGAAGCCTACCTCACGGGATTAGGCTCCGCTTTCCGCCCGCTCCGCAGCCCACAACTCGGCGCAACTGCTTTTAAGTCATAGCGTCTGTTACATTGCGTTTGTTGTGATTGATTACGTAAGTGATTAAATGTGTCGATGAATACAACAAAGGCTGGAGTTTTTGGTATTTACTATAAACAATAGAAGAGATTGTCGCGGTATCTAACGCACCGATATCCAAAAGACGATATCTAAAAACAGTGTCAAGCAGGCAGTCGCTACAAGTTGCAGCGACCGATAGTTTGTGACAGTATTCCTTTTGTGTCTATTACACAAAGTCTTTTTAGCTTATTGTCAGCTGTTCAATTTTTGTTGACTCGAATCTGTCTGATTCGAGTGTTTTGAGTTTTTATTTTTTCGATGGATAACCTGTTCCATTGTGTAGCTCACTGACGAAGTTTTCTAAAAAACTGCCGACCTGTCACTAATTCAACTGAGGGGTGATTGATGCAATGAAACGACGAAGATTTTTTCAATATGCGGGGTTAGGCAGTGCGGGCATAGTACTTGCCAGTCGTCAGCGAGCGTTAGCGTCAGCTTTGAGCACCGTAGGCAAGCAGCGCGAGCCACAATTAGAGAGCTTTGAATTTAGGACTCTCACCCTTGATAGAAAAGGACAAATCAAACAACAGAAGCAGCACACGGCTCAGTTTTTTTCAGAGCCTCTTACCCCTGAAAAAGGTCCTGAAAAAGGCCCTGAAAAGCTGACTATGGTTGCGATTCCATCTGGACACTTTCAGATGGGGGCTTCCAGGGTGGAACGATCTCAAAAAGCAGTTGCAACGGCCACTGAATTTCCTCGCCACCGGGTAAAGCTCTCCTCTTTTTACATGAGCCAGCATCCTATCACCCAGTCTCAGTGGGCTGCGGTAGCCGCTTTGCCAAAGGTGCAGCGTTCTCTTCGATCTGCGCCCTCGCACTTTCGAGGGGGGGACCTGCCCGTGGAAAGTGTGTCGTGGTTAGACGCTGTGGAGTTTTGCGATCGCCTCACCCAGAAAACAGGCCGCCAGTATCAGCTTCCGAGCGAAGCTCAGTGGGAATATGCCTGCCGCGCCGGGACCCAAACCCCTTTTAGTACCGGAGACACCATCACGAGCCAGCTGGCCGATTACGTTGGCACCTACACCTACCAAACGGAGGCTGCCGGGAAGTATCGGCAATCAACAACGCCTGTGGGTAAGTTCTCTCACAATGCCTTTGGCCTGCAAGATATGCATGGCAATGTGTGGGAGTGGTCTGCGGATTGTTGGCACTGCGATTATCAAGGCGCACCCACTAATGGCGGCTATCGCAGCGCACCCACTAATGAAGACTATCGGCGGACTTTAGACAAGACGGCTCATACGTCTGCTACGCGCACGGTGCGTGGAGGCGGCTGGTTAAATGCACCCTCCAAAATTCGGTCTGCCAGCCGTTCTGGATATTTAGAAACCGCCCTGAACCGAACGATTGGGTTTCGTGTGGTTTCGGCTTAAGACACTAGCGACAGAAAACGGCGACAGCAAACAGCAACAACAGGGGAATCTTTGATTTATGGCCTTCATTCAAAAAGTTCCAGTGACGGTGCTAACCGGATACCTAGGAGCTGGGAAAACCACACTGCTCAATCGCATCCTGACCGAGGAGCACAACAAACGGGTCGCCGTCATTGTGAATGAATTTGGAGAAGTTGGCATCGATCATCAGCTGGTGCTCGATGCCGATGAAGAGATTTTTGAAATGAACAACGGCTGCATTTGTTGCACTGTGCGGGGCGACCTGATTCGTATTATCAGTGAGCTGATGGCGCGCGAGGGTAGCTTTGATCATTTGGTGATTGAAACCACCGGGCTCGCCGACCCTGCCCCTGTTATTCAGTCCTTTTTTATGGATGAGGTGATGCGGGCAAAAACCCAGCTAGACGCGGTGGTCACTGTGGTAGATGCCAAGTATATCTCAGCGCATTGGGGCAGCAGCGAAGCCCAAGAGCAAATCGCCTTTGCTGACGTGATTTTGCTAAATAAAACAGATTTGGTGTCGCCTGCTGTGCTGCAATCTCTGGAGAAAAAGATTCGAGGAATGAATGCGATCGCCACTATCCACCACACTCAAAACTGTGATATTCCTATCGATACGCTGCTCGGCGTGCAGGCCTTTGATCTTAAAAATGCGCTGAGTATCGACCCTGCTTTTTTGGATGAAGAGGCCCATGAGCACGACGAGTCTGTTTTTTCTGTAGCTATTACTGATGCTGGCACGGTAGATGGCGACAAACTCAATCGATGGCTCTACCAGCTGGTGCAGGCCAAGGGCACTGATATTTTTCGGATGAAAGGCATCTTAGATGTAGATAACGCCCCGCGACGGTTTGTTTTTCAAGGGGTTCACATGACCCTAGATGGCAGACCCGGAAAGCCCTGGCGACTGGGAGAATCTCGCCGTAATGAGCTGATTTTTATTGGTCGAAATTTAGACGGAGCCGAGCTTCGCGCAGGCTTTAAAAGTTGTTTTGCGATGGCTGACGACCGCTCTAATCGCAAAGTACTGGTGGCGTAGTTACTAGCCCAGCTATCGGCCCAGCTATCGGCCCAGTTATCGGCCCAGCTTTGTTCAAAATACGCCTTTGATCCTTTTTGTCCCCTATCTAAACAACCCAACAACGCTATGAAACTACAGCACGCTCTCGGCGGCTTAGAAGGTCTAGATCCAGTTAATACTGAGGTTCAGGTTTTTGTTGAACCTTGGGAACAGCGAATTTTTGGCATTCATACCGCCATGATGGCTCTGAGTAATCAGCTGGCCTCTTCCCCCCCTCAATATGATATTGAGTCGGTGCCAACAACCTTTGAGAGCTTTTGGACTTGGGGACATTTGCGTATGGGCGCAGAGGGTATGCATCCTTTTGAGTATTTTCGGCTGCGCTATTACGAAAAGTGGCTGGGCGGTATTTCTGGCTTTTTTATTGAAGAAGGCTACATTACTCAAGAAGAACTCGATACCCGCACTGCCGAGTTCTTGGCCGATAGTGAATTGGCAGAGGCCCCTTTACCAGAAGGCGGTGAGGCCGCGATTGATGAACAAGTTGTGAAATATTTGCGAGAGGGTGACTCTCCGATGCGATCGCTTTCTGCGCCCGCTAAATTCAGCGTGGGTGATCAGGTAAAAATTAAGAATGTGATGCCCGCCGCCCACAGCCGCTTACCCGGAAATTTAAAGGGGCATACGGCCACGGTCGTGAAAGTGTATGACAATGCTTTTGCCTACTTTTTCCCAACAGAAGATGGAATTGGGGCACCGATGCCGGTGTATAACCTAGCGTTTAAGGCAGAAGACCTGTGGGCAGAGGCGGTTACCGAGCCAAATTTGGTTTACTACAACGATATTTTTGAAACATACATAGAAGCTGCTTAGGACGTTTTATTAGAAGACACTTACTAGCAGCAGATATTGAAGGAGAGAAACTATGCCCAGTAATTATCCAGGATTTGAGTACAGTGCAGATCGAGAAACGTTTAGTGCGGCTAAGGTGAAGGCCCTAGAATCTCTTTTGATTGAGAAGGGGGTGATTACCGGCAACACCGTTGACACGGTGCTGGGATATTTTGAAACGGAAATGGGACCGTTTAACGGGGCAAAACTGGTGGCTCGGGCCTGGGTAGATCCTGAGTTTAAGGAGCGCCTCATTGCCGATTGCAATGCGGCCTGTGATGAGCTGGATTTTCCAGCGGGCATGTCTGGCGCAGAAGGTGAGCACATGCGCATTGTTGAAAACACGCCAGAGGTGCACAACGTCATTGTTTGTACGCTGTGTTCTTGTTATCCGTGGCCGACGCTGGGGCTGCCGCCCTATTGGTTTAAAGATCCCACCTTCCGGGCCAGGGTGGTGCGGGAGCCGCGTTTGGTGCTCTCCGAGTTTGGCGTGGAGATAGATGAGTCGGTTGAAGTGAAGGTATGGGACAGCAGTGCCCAAATTCGCTGGTGGGTGCTGCCTATGCGTCCGGCGGGTACAGAAGGCATGAGTGAAGCAGAGCTAGCAGCTATGCTCACGCCTGAAGCCATGATGGGGGTCGCCACCGTTCAGGTATAAACCCTTTAGAAAAGCTGCTGACAAGAACGCTGAAAGAACAATTATGTTTACCAAGTTTGAACACTTTGCGGCCACTAGCTTAATGGGCTCGCCAGAGGAAGCACCTCCTCGAAAGGAAGGTCATTTACACTTTGACCGTGACTGGGAAAAGATGGCTTTTGGTGTGGCGATCGCACTTTCCAAGCAAGGCCACTACGAGTGGGAAGAGTTTCGCCAAACCCTGATGGCCACCATTAAAGACTGGGAAGACACCCACGAGCTTGACGACCCCGAATGGGACTACTACCAATGCTGGCTCGCCACGCTTGAGAAGCTGGTTGTGGCCTCAGGGGTGCTCCAGCCGGGTGAGCTAGAAGCTCAAATGGCTCAGTTTATGAACTGCAAGTCAGACCCTGATAAGGCCCGACAGGTTGTTCCGCAGCCAGCTGAAATACCGTAGCTAAGTGCGCTACGCTGCCCTCTTCCGTGGCGATGCCTACGGTGAAGCCGTCCTCAGCGCTGAAATAACGCCGCTATTTTCCTACCTGATTGGGTTTGCCGGTATTCAGTTGGCCATTAGCTTATTTATGTGGAAGTTGGGGAGCCTTTGGCTAAAGGACACTGCTATTCAAGGATGGTTACGTCTGCGATTTATTGGGTTTAGCGTGTGTGATCTCGGTGCGGCTTTTTTGAGTGGCGTTGTTCTAGGATAGGCGCTTGCGCATCACGTAATCATTAAACTCTTTAATGGGCATTTCTAGGGGGGCATGCAGCAGCCCTGCTTTGTTCGAATTAAAGTTTGCGCCGGTTTGCATCCGCTCAACCATCTCTTTATCTTCAGCGGTTGCTATTTGAATCACGTCAACAATCTCTTTTACATAGGTTTCAGGCTCAGGCATCTTTTTCATGGCATGGTGCGAAAAAGACACGCCCCACCGGGCATTGGTTTGGTTGGCCGCTTTGGGCTCCAGCGCCATCCACCACACAAAATTTGGCTCAATGGCGATCAATCCGTTGGGGAATACGCCCGCCACATAAAATCTCCGATGCTCATCCGGATCTAACCGAGGATTGTAGATATCGGGCTGATACTCGGCGATGTAAGAATTGCTGTGAATGGTGAAATGAGGGTCCCCCATCGGGCCGTATTCTACGGCATGGGTGGGATTCGCTGGGCCAATCGATCGCTTGTGGGTGTAGGTGGTGTGATAGCTCTCAATAAAATTTTGATAGATGAGCTTCCAGTTGGCCTTCCAGTTTTCTTCATGCACCACATGGCGATCTTCGTAATCAGCCAGCTCAAAGTTTTCAAAGATACCGGTGAGATGTTTTAACCGTTCGGCAACGGATGAGAGATCTGATCGTATTGAAACAAAAACATAGCCAAGATACTCTTCCATGGCAAGAGTTTCTAATGTTTTATCTTCAATATCTTTAGCACAAAATCCTGTTTTATCGGTCACGTTAATGAGGGAGCCGTCAAGGTCGTAGGCCCAGCAGTGGTAGGGACACACGATGCATTTTGTAGTGCCGCTGCCTTCTAATAGCTGGACGTAACGGTGCAGGCAATAGTTTGCCAGGGCACGAATTGAGCCATCTTGCTGCCGGATGATGATAATAGGGCGCTGTCCTAAAAAGGCGGTGAAGTAATCACCTGGGTTCGGAATAGACCCAGCGCGCCCCACCATCACCCAGTCGCTATCAAAAATGCCAGAAAGCTCACGGGCAAAAATGCCGGGGTCAGTAAAGGTTTGTTGTTTGGGTGCTGGCATCCGCACGGGAACATCTAGGGCTAGAGGCGTCTCTAGGGTGTACTTAAACTGGCTGGAATATTGCATGAATCAGTGGTTGGAGTACGGAGGTCTGTCAGCATTATTCCATTTACCCTAGTCGATTTCTTTAAGTCGTAAAGCTATTGACAATACAGAAATGAAGACCAGCTGTTTGATAACGTTCAACTATGCAAGCTTGAAGAGATTAGCGTGGTTTGCAGTCACTTAGCTGGCAATCATTTAACTGGCAATCATCTAGCTGGCAGTCATGTAGCTGGCAGTCATATAGCTTATGTTTTCGCTAACTCACAAAGTTGCGGTGGTCACTGGGGGCGCTTCTGGTATTGGAGAAGCGGTGGTTCAGCGTTTTTCAAAGGCGGGTGCCACCGTCTATTCGCTTGACTTAGTAGAGACAGCCGTGGCGGGGGCAACGGCCTTAGTCGGCGATGTTTCTAAAGAAGCTGACATGGAGCGGTTGCTGGCAAACGCCGCTGCGGCAACAGGCCATATCGATATTTTGGTGAACAATGCAGGGATACAGCCGCTGGGTATTCCATTTGCTGAGCTGACAGAAGCAACACTGCGCCGCACCCTCGAAGTCAATGTGCACGGGGTGACCTATGGGGTGAAGCATGGGCCACGGTTTATGCCTGAGTTTGGGGGACGCCTGATTAATACAACTTCGTTTGTGGGAATTATCGGCATTCCGCTGGGGTCGGCCTATGCCGTTTCAAAAGCAGCGGTGGTACAAATTACGAAGTGCGCGGCGATTGAGCTGGCAGCTAGGCGAATTACGGTGAATGCGGTGGCACCGGGAACAGTCCTCACGCCTGCTGTGACCGATATTCCCAACAATCCTGAAATTCCCTTTGTCTCCCAGCGAACGCCACTGGGCCGACTGGCCAAATCAGAGGAGATGGCGTCAGCCTTTCATTTTTTAGCTTCGGACGATGCGGCTTATATTACGGGTGCGATTTTGCCGGTGGATGGCGGTATCACAGCGGGCTGGGAGCGCTATGATTTGCCGCCGCCTGATTCACAGTTTGTGGATAGTGCCTAAGCTGTTGGGGTGGATAAAAAACTGTTTTAAAAAAAGCCTTAATGCCTCAGAAAAACAAAGCACCCACAGGAGAATTTTGCGATGATTAGCAAACGGAAAGCTGAGCCTACCAGCATTGAATCGATTAATGCAGCGATCTTTGAATCGGCCTCTACTGACTTAGCACATGCTTCTACATTGCCTGCTGCGGCCTATACCTCACAAGACTATTTTGAGTACGAGAAAAAGACTATTTTTCAGCAGGAGTGGCTTTGCATTGCCCATGTTTCACAAGTGCCTAAACCCGGCGACTATTTGACTTTGGATGTGTTGGGTGAGCCCATGGTTGTTGTTCACGGCAAGGACGATACCATTCGGGTGATGTCTCGGGTGTGTCCTCATCGGGCGATGGACATTATGCCGCAGGGTTTCGGCTACGACGACCGGGGCAGTGTGAAGGGGTTTATGTGTCCTTACCATAGCTGGACATTTAACTTGGGCGGGCAGCTAAAGGGTGCACCTGAGATGCAAAAGACCTGTGATTTTAGCCCAAAAGACTTTAGCCTTATGACATTTCGCAGCGAGGTGTGGGAGGGCTTTGTTTTTATGACCTTTAATGATGAGGCGGCAGCGCTCGCAACTCAGCTGAGCGATTTACATCCACTCATTGCCCCTTGGAACATGGCCGACATGGATATTGTGGCCGAGGTGGAATGGGATATGGACATCAACTGGAAGAACATGATTGAAAACTGGATGGAGCCCTACCATCACATGGGTATTCATGTGAAAACGCTGCAACCTCTCATGCCTGCTACGGGGTGTTCTACGGATGAGTATCATCCTCACTTCACCCGAGCGCACTTACCTTACCGGCAAAGTTTGATTGACTCAATGAAAGCGGCTGAGGCCAAAGGAGAACATTTTGGCTCGTTTCCACCGATTCCCAACCTGCCTGACGCGTACAAATATGAATGGACGGTACATGTTGGCTATCCAGACTATTTGATGTTGACTGGGCCGAACTGCGCCCTGTGGTATCGCATGCTGCCCATCAGTGCAGAGAAAATTCAGCTGATGACGACGCTTTTGGTGACCAAAGAGGCCCAAGCGCATCCTGATTTTGAACAGCATTTGGCGACAGAGGTTCAGGCGTTAAAAGACTTTCACCGTGAAGACATTGAGGTGTGCACGGCAGTGCAGCGGGGCTTTAATTCTATGGCCTTTCAGCGAGGGCGCCTCAGCTATTTAGAAGCGCCTGTTTTTCAGATTCAGCGCTATTTAGCAAGCCGCATCCGGGCCACAGGAAATGCTCCTGTGAAGCTTTTGTTGCAGGAAATTATGCAGGAGGCTGTGGCATGAGTCAGCGAACAGTGGCTTATATTATGCCGCTGCCGCCGGGGTTGCATCCTGGGATGGATGCGATCGCCCACGGCCTAGCCCTTGGCCTTGAAGGCACTGACACCGACTTGCGTATTCTCCCAGCTGACCTGCGAGACCCGAACTTCACCATTGAACAAAATCAGGCGGTGGTGGCGGCGACTGAGGCCAAGGTGGATGGCATTTGCTTGTTTGTGTTGGATGAGCAAGAACCGGCCCCTGCGGTGTGGCGCGCGATGGGGAAGAACATCCCGGTGATTGCGATTCACAAGCCGGTGTTTCCGGTGACGGCGACGATTGCGGTGCCCAATTTTTATCATGGGTTGTTTCTCACGCAGTTTTTGGCGCGTCGTGTGGGTGAAGGTGCCCGCGTTGCCATTGTTGGCGGGCCGCCGATTTTAGATGATGATGAAATGGTGGAAGGGCTATTAGCTGGGGCTAAACGCTGTAAGTTTAATCTGTTGAATGATCCTCACGATCCGGTGTGTCGCAATATGGCGGATGTGGCAGGGGCGGGTGCTGATGCGGTTCGTCATGTGCTGGATACCTGCACGGTGCTGGATGCGCTGATTGTGTTCAATGATGAGACGTTGATTGATGTGTTACCGCTTTTGAAAGAACGGGGATTGTTGGGGACGTTGCCGGTGGTGTCTCGTAATGGCAGTCCGGCGGCGGTAGCGGCGGTGAAGCGGGGGGATTCGCTGGCGACTTACGATTATGGTTTGCCTGAAATGGGGATAGCGGCGGGTAATGTTTTTAAGGATATTTTTCTGAATGGAGCTGAGCTGGAAGATGAGCTTGTGTGCCCGACCTATGGCTGTGTGATTGATGAAGACGTGGCTGGAAGTTATGTCCCGTGGGAAAAGAGAGCCCCTGCTGTAGAGCTTATTACTGGGTTAGATTAACCCCAATCACTTGATTTACAGCTGGCTGAAATCCCGATAGCTTGCGGTTCAGCAAGCCAACTACCTGCTCGTGGGGGCCTGTTGGCTGCATTTCAACAATTACGCCATCGTGCAGCTCATAGCGTCCTGTTTCTGGCTTCCAGTCCAGAAACTCCTGAAATGTTCATTAATTTTGGTTTTGCTTGAACCATTGTAAGACCGGTGGCCGATAGCGCTGATTGTAATAGAAGCCATACAAGGTTACTCGTAATGACTCCACATACGAATAATCTTTACAACCTTTCTCTCCTCAATAACCTGATAGACGAGTCGGTGTTGAATATTAATTCTGCGAGAGTAGTAACCGGCAAGATCGCCTATTAACTTCTCGTAAGGTGGTTCATAGGGATTTTCAGCCAACACTGAACAGAGCTTTTTTACTTTTATTTTGAGTCCAGCACTATCAATTCGCCGCGCATCCTTCTTGGCTTGCTTCGTCAATACAACTTGCCAACTCACCAATCTAACTCTTCAATCGGTGTGCATTCTTCAACAGGCTCAGCGCCGCCCTGCTTGATGGAGTCCACCATCCCTGGAATGCTGCTCAAATAAAGCGTTTCCTGAATAGTGTCCCAGTCTTCTTTAGACACTAAAACCGCTCCATTACGCTTGCCTGAAATAACGACTGGCTTGTGATGCTCTGCGACCTCATCAATGAGCCGATACAAGCTATCCCTTGCTTCCCTTACCGATAGAAAATCCATATGCTTAGGTACCGCTTTCGGTACTAGGTTAACACAGGCAAGACGATTGTAGGCGACGCATAATCTCAAGTGCACTCAGCTTCTGGTTCAATGTTAGTTCGGCATGAGCTAAGCGCTCTATTGCGATCGCTGCAACACATTCAGCCCTTCTAATATAGGGATGGGAGATGTGGCTCGGTGGTTGGGAAGGATGGCTCGGTAAGTGGTATCAACTACTTTGTATGCCGGAATCGTGGCTCGGTGAGGAGGGATTGAATCTCTCCTTTGCGGTTCCCTATGGGAACCAAGTCCTATCATCCTAATCGCAAGCTATAGACTATAGATAAGCGCGATTCTACTCACCGGGCAGCTAAGCTCAAAAGCTATGGTACAAACCCCAGTCAAATTCGTATCACTATCAGACTTTTTGCAACAGCCAGACACTAAGCCTGCTAGCGAATATATCGATGTCAAATTATTCAAAAACCGGTGCCCAAAGCAGACCACAGTGCTATTCAAGGTGAGCTAACGGCAGCTATCAATGCAGTGTTGAAGCGGGAAAAGAAAGGCCGCGCTTTGCCAGAATTGCGATGTGTGTTTACGGATCGTGCGATCGTTCCAGATATTGCGGTGATTCCTTGGGCGGAGGTTCCTCGGAATGAAAATGGCAGGCTGGCGGGTGAATTGCTGGCAGCGCCTCATTGGATGATTGAAATTCTGTCGGAGGGGCACAACCAAACAAAAGTGGTTAAAAAGATTTTTCATGCGCTGGCGCACGGCACGCAGCTAGGCTGGCTGATCGACCCGATAGAGGATTGCGTTTTTGGCTATACGCCTGATTTGCGAACGGCACTTTACGATCAGCTCCAGCAGCGATTGCCCGTGCCTGACTTTGCGCAAGACTTTCAGCTGACTGTGGGTCAACTCATAGCTTGGCTCTACGAATAAGTTGTCTCCTTCCAACAAGTCGTCAGTTTAATTAGGCCTTTTCCATATCGTCAATCATCGTTTGAATGACAGGTAGCAGTGCAGGAATTTGATTTTGACAGACGTTGAATACCTGAATCGTGTTGAGGGAGAAGTACTGATGAGCGATAATGTATCTCATCCCTTTTGCACCTTTCCAGTCGACCGCGGGATAGCGCTTCAACAATCTTCCCTCTGTTTCAGCGTCAATCTTCTTCAGGTTTTCACCAATTGCAATTAGCATCATGCCAATGGCATCGAGCATGTCGGTGCCTTGTTCGCTAGCTACGAAATCGCTCGGAGCGTTGATACCGGAAAAACGTCGAATAATTCGCTGTAATGCGTCTTCTATTTGAATGAGTTTCTCAAGAATCAGCACAGGGTCAGACATACACAGCGTCCTTTGCGATTCTGGCTGCTAAGTATTTGTTTGTTTGCCCTTGGGCCTGAACTAAGTCTACGGAGCGATTGAACTCATCTTCTAGATCTTCTTTTATACGCACAGAAGTGAAAAGATCAGGCTGCTCCATTGCTATGACCACATCTATATCACTTTCGTCTGTTGCTTCGTCTCTTGCCACTGAGCCGAAAATTCCTAATTGAGTGACGCCATATTTTTCTTGCAGTATTGGCTTCATTTTGCGTAGTATCTGCAAAACGTGACTTTGCGTCGGCGCGACTTGCTGCGCCTTTCGTAGTTGAGCGTTCTCCAAGGCTGAACAGAAGTCGTCATTGCTAAGCTTGAGTCCCTGAGTCAGTATATCTACAGCAATTTGCTCTACGCCTTTCCCAGTCGTTTTAGCTCGTTGACGAAGCAACGTTTCTATTTGGGGCGGTAGGTGAAGAGTAATAGACACCGATTTTGATTTTGCCTGAACCATAGTAGGACTCCTGGCTGACAGTCTTAATTGTAAGCGAACGTGCAGCAGTGCGGAATCTCAAGCGTAAGACGCTTCTGAGTCAATGTCAGTTCAGGCTAAGCTAAGCGCTCTATTTCGATCGCTGTAACACGCCCAACCCTTCCAACAGCTGAGGCTCTTCTTCCAAAGCCACCTTCGCGATCGCACGATAATCACTCAGCCAATCTTGCATAGCATCCAACGCCGCATCTCGCTTTTGCGTCGCTGCCTGCGCTTCTCCCTTCTGAGAGGAAGGTGTCGATGCTGCGGTTTAGGCTCATGGCGGATGCGGAGTAGTCGTGTGTGCGTGTGCCCAGATGCTCATTGGCAGGATGCCCGCTGACAGGGTGCCCGATGTCTGTAGGGTGGTACATAAATGAACGGGAATTGTTACTCTGCAGGGGGCATTAACTACTTTGGGGTCGGGAGACGTGGTTCGGTGGGTGGGAAGAATTGTTCGGTGAGCGGGAGACATGACTCGATAAGTGGGAAGTGTGGCTCGGTGGTCGGGAAGGATTGCTCGGTGAGTAGCATCAACTACTATGGGGGTGAGAGACGTGGCTCGGCAGTCGAGATGAATCGAACTCATACCTTGCGGTTTCCGAAAAAACTCAGTCCTGTAGCCCTCCTAACGCCTAAAGGCACAGCCAATTTCCCCTTATTATTTGGCTAACCCAATAAGCAACGAAGGTTAGCGTTTATTGAAAGTCTGCAATAGAGCTGTGAAGACGCTTTGTATAGAGTTTGTCCAGCTGATGGATTCTGAGCTGGGGGTGGTCTCTGAACTTATTGCAGCGCTATGGCTAGGACAAAGGGTTTTCTCTTCTGGTGGGGTGGTGCGATTGGCTGAACAACTACATGACCAATCCCA
>JBCBPY010000030.1:0-70604 GCA_039820525.1 Cyanobacteria bacterium J06634_5 | reverse complement strand
TTTCTAGGTGCTACTTCCTCGCTTCAGTCGCAGCAGCATCAGCCCCTGCGCCCTTCAGCGCTTAATGAATATAACGCCCTAAAGACATCCCTGTCAACTAATTTTCTTGACTATTTTTTTAAGCGCTGAACTCCTTGTAAAGAGAGGGGTTCAGCGTTTTTTACAGCTATAAAACTAGCTGGCTAACTATAGTCAGAAAAAAAAATTTCTCTAGAAGCCTCCAAAAAATAATTGGCTAGGTTGAGTACAACCTAGCTTTATGCTGATGTGGCTTCGTGGTCATTATTGTGAGCAAGGGATATGCTGCCGAACTGGATAGTGCTGGATGATTTGTTATCTCGCTGGCTAAGAGAAGATATTGGGCGCGGGGATCAAACGACGGACGGATTAGCCGAGTTAACAGCTATAGATGGACAAGCTTTTTGGGTTGCGAAAGAAGAGGGTGTGATTGCAGGGCTACCTATTGCAGAGCGTGTGTTTTCTTTACTAGATATCGACGTCGTTTTTCGGCGTCAGGTGAATGAGGGTGATCGCATCACAAGCGGTACCAAAATTGCTGACATCCACTGCTCACTCTCAACGCTACTGACTGGAGAGCGTGTTGCGTTGAACCTCGCAATGCGCCTAAGCGGTATTGCCACTATGACCAGACGATATGCAGATGTCATTGCAGATTTACCAACGCAGTTAGTGGACACTAGAAAAACAACACCCGGACTGAGAATATTGGAAAAATATGCTGCTGCTGTGGGTGGAGCCCAAAATCATCGCATGGGCCTAGATGACGGCGTGATGATAAAGGACAATCACATTGCAGCCGCTGGAGGCATCGGTCCAGCGGTGAACGCGATAAGAAGGCATATTCCATATCCAATCACGATTGAAGTGGAAACAGAGAATTTGGAGCAAGTGAATGAGGCGATCGCACAGGGCGCTGACATCATCATGCTAGACAACATGTCCTGCGAAACCATGTCACAAGCCGTTAATCAGATTCGTACTGCCAACGACCGGATCAAAATTGAAGCCTCTGGCAATATTACGCTCGACACTATCCGTAGCGTCGCAGAAACGGGTGTGGATTATATTTCTAGCAGCGCTCCAATTACCCGATCTAGTTGGCTAGATTTGAGTATGAGTATTCAGACATAGACCACACACACAGCAATAAGACGAAAAACGGACAACAATCAGCATCAAGACATACAACGCTAGGTTAATTTACGAAACAGGACAGGTTATGGGACCGACTTATTAGATTAGGCTTGGTCCATTATTTTTGGGAAAGCCGCTTATGCATGAACAAGCGAAAGTTGTTCGACTAAATATGCTCGATACGGACTATGCCAAGATGGTCGCTGGTGAACCCATTGCAAAAGAGCGCAGAGAACGACTAGAGGCGACTGACGACTACACCTGGAATCGGTTAGAAAAGCAGCTCAGTCGCTACCGCTACGGGCAGCTTGAACAATCAGGGAAAGACGATATTTTGTGTGATATTGGCCTTACCGCTGAGCTGCTGACCCAATCGGATATGGAGGATATCCATCAGCGGGTGAGAGATACTGGCCTGTTTTCTTTAACGGTGGGCGAGCGGCAACAAATTATCACCTGGGTCAAAGATGAACTCGGCGTTGATTTGACAACACCGAAGAACTGAAGAATCTCCTGCAAGTGCATCTGCAACCGTCTGAGATATTCATGCGGAAGGTTGATGGCATAAGGATCCTTGTCAGCCGATGATATTGAGGCGTTTTAAGCAAGTTAGGTTATCTTATGTCGCAATCCGAAAAACCTTACGAGCGGTGGATTGCTCGCTATGCTCGATTTGGCTACGGAGCAAAAGGCATCATTTATGGCAGCGCTGGCCTTTTAGCTTTAATGCAGGCACTGGATATTGACCGTGGTGCAACCGTTGGCTCTGAAGGCGCCATGAAAACAATTGCAGCACAGCCGTTTGGTCAGGCAATGCTGTTTGTATTAGCCTTCAGCTTAATGGGCTATGTTGTATGGCGTTTTATTCAGGCGACGCTTGATCCTGAGCATAGTGACTGTGCTCCTAAAGATGTCCTACGCCGAATCAGCTATGCCTGTAGTGGGCTAGCCTATGCAGGTGTCGCTCTGAGCGCTGTGAAAATATTAATGGCCTCTTCAGAAGACGGCGGAAAGACACCGCAAAGCTACGCCTTTTCAATAATGTTGCAGCCTTTTGGGCGATGGGTCGTAGGCACTTGCGGATTATTAGTGGTGGGCATTGGTGGCTATTACTTTTATCGCTCGATAAAAGCTGAGTTTCGCAAACGCCTTAAAAGAGACAACATGAGCGATATCGCGAAAACTTGGGCAACCCTTGCGGGTCGTGTGGGGATTGCAGCTAGAGGCTGTGTATATGCGGTTATTGGCAGCTATGCCATGCGAGCCGCTTGGAGTTTTGATCCATCTATGATTAAGACGACAGAAGATGCCTTAGCCGTATTTGATGACAATCCTACGGATGAATGGATTTTGGCAACTTTAGGCATTGGGTTTATTGCCTACGGTGTACATATGGGCTTTCAAGCTTGCTATCGCAGCATTGATCCTTTATAAATCCCTTGCGATGCATTTCTTTTAAGCTGACATTCTTTTCCTTTAAGCTGACACCCTATTGGGTAAGGCTTGAGTAAGGCTCACCCTTAGGCAAGGGCCATGTTGATACGACTCAAAAAGGACTGTAGCCTTTTGCTTTGAGGATTCTTTAAGACTTCACGAGGATCGCCCTGTTCTTCAACCTGTCCCTTATTAAGAAACATTACCCGAGTAGCCACTTCACGCGCAAACTGCATTTCGTGGGTCACCACAATCATCGTCATGCCCTCTTTTGCAAGCTGCTGCATCACCTGCAGCACTTCACCCACTAGCTCAGGGTCCAAAGCACTGGTGGGTTCATCAAAAAGCAGGATTTTAGGCTCCATGCAAAGTGCACGGGCGATCGCAACCCGCTGTTTCTGCCCCCCCGAGAGCTGATCTGGATAGGATTGAGCCTTCTCACTTAAGCCCACTTTATTGAGGTAAAAACTAGCTGTTTCCTTACTATCTGAAGATGACTGTGCCAATACTTTTTGGGGTGCTAGGCAAAGGTTTTCGAGAACCGATAGATGTGGGAAGAGGTTAAATTGCTGAAAGACCATGCCGACATGTGCCCGCAGCTCTTGCAAGCGACGGCGATTGAGGTCCAGATTAGACAGGTCAATATTGTTGACAATAAGCTGCCCTCCACTAATCGTTTCTAATCGATTAAAACAGCGTAAAAGCGTACTTTTACCGCAGCCAGAAGATCCAATGATAGACACTACTTCGCCGCGATTGATTTGACAATCAATCCCTCTTAGGACAGATAAATCACCAAACTTTTTTTGAAGATTGACACTAACAATCGCTGGCGTGGGCTCTGGCATAGGACGGCTTAAAAGTGAAGTGATAGAAGGAATAAAACGTTAGGAAGGGGCTAACCAGTCAGGTGAATACTGCACTCTTCCTAGAACATCTGAAACCTCGTAGGAAAGCCTAGCATTCTATTTTTTAGCAAACTGTTCGCATAAACACGGTTGGTCATAGTGGAAAGCGCAACAGGTCATCACGCTAGATTCCGATTGTTAGGAAAACAATCTTTTGAAATATTTTTCACATCACAGCTACCACAGATTGACAGCCAATTTTACGCCATAAGATAGAGCATTCAGTACCCATGTTTTTTTAGGTAACATCTATCACTATTATCAAACGCGAGAGCAGGATAATAGGTTAACTAATATATCTAGTAACCCAACTTGAGTGTGGTAGCGAGGCTATTTAAATGATGAGGATAAAGCGATCTGCTTTTTTAAGGCATACGGCTTTAGGAATATGCGCAACCGTGATCCTAGCAGCCTGTGGCGGCGGCGATGGCCAAAATGAAAACGTTTGGTCGGTCGGTACCGAACCGGGGTTTCCGCCGTTTGAATCCATTGATAGTAATGGTGACTTCGAAGGATTCGATATTGACCTATTTCAGGCGATTGGGGAGAAAGCCGGTAAGACGATTGAGTTTGAAAACTTGCCATTCGATAGCTTGATTCCCGCGCTACAAGGGGGGTCGATCGATGCGGCTATTAGCGGCATGACGATTACAGAGGAGCGGCAGGCCACGGTTGATTTTTCTGATCCCTACTTTAAGGCGGGGTTGGCGATCGCAGTTGCAGAAGGCAACACAGAGGTCACGACCTTAGAGGATCTAGAAGGGAAAAAAATTGCGGCACAAATCGGGACAACCGGTGCCAGCACAGCCGAAAGCGTAGCAGGTGCCACGGTGACAACGTTTGACTCTGCGCCACTAGCCTTGCAAGAGTTAGCCAATGGCAATGTAGATGCCGTTGTGAATGATGCGCCTGCAACCTTAGATGCGATCGCCACAGGCAATATTCCCGGAATTATTGTTGTTGGCGAGCTCCTCACCGAAGAATTTTATGGCATAGCAATGCCTAAAGGATCTGAAAATAGAGAAGCTATTAACACCGCACTAGCCGAGGTAAAAGCAGATGGAACCTACGCAGAACTCTATAAAAAATGGTTTGGCGTAGAGCCACCTGCCGAATAGCTGATCGTCAGATAATCCACCTAACCAACAAGTCGGGTCTGCTGATGCAGATCCAATACGAACCACTAAACCCGTAGGGTCAATTGCCTACGGGATGACACCTTTTATTGGAGTTGCAAAGCCCTTGAACGAGTCACTTGGTTTTATTATTGAAGCATTGCCTGCTCTCCTCAGAGGTGCTGTGTTGACCCTACAGCTCACTGCGGTTGCGACGATTTTGGGTGCCCTAGGCGGTATCGCCTTAGGCGTTGCCAGACTGTCCAAAATTGCAATTGTCCGGCTATTAGCAAGAGGGTACGTCGATTTTTTCAGAGGAACACCGCTCCTCGTACAGCTCTTTATTATTTACTTCGGGATTCCGCCGGTCTTCAAGTCCATCGGCATAGAGTTTAGCTTTAACCAGTGGACCGCTGCGATTGTGGGACTCAGCCTTAACTCAGCGGCTTACTTAGCAGAGATTGTTCGTGCGGGCATTCAATCGATTGAAGTGGGTCAAAGAGAAGCCGCTGAATGCTTAGGGCTTAGCCCTATGCAAACCATGCGAGACGTTATTTTTCCGCAGGCTATTCGCCGCATGATTCCACCGTTGGGCAACGAATTCATTATTTTGCTCAAAGATACTAGCCTAGTGGCAGTAATCGGTTATCAAGAACTGTTTCGCACAGGTCAGCTCACGGTAGCTAGAAATTTTCGCTCGTTTGAAATCTTTCTCACAGTGGCCTTTATCTATTTACTGCTGACTATTCTCTCTTCTCAAGTATTTTCCTGGCTAGAAAAACGGCTCAATCCAGTCGCATCCTAGTCGGATGACGCACGGCAAACGGTAGACGGTAGATGACTAAGACCCATGGGACAAAGCTTTCCAAAAATCAAGATTGTTGCCGTTGGGAAGGTCAAAAAGCGCTGGCTAAGAGAGGGCATTGAGCAATATGCCAAGCGACTGCCAGAGGTGGAAATTGTAGAGATAAAAGACAGCGGGCCAGCCAAGGAAGCTGACAAAATTGAGAGCATGGTCAGCGCTCAAGATCGGTTGGTGATTATGACAGAGTATGGCAAACAGAGGGAGTCCGTAGCGTTTTCCCAATGGTTAGGGCAAGAGGCTTTCGGCACTTTGGTCTTGTTTATTGGAGGGCCTGATGGGGTATGCGATCGCCTTAAAAAGCATCCTATGATCAGCCTATCTGCCATGACCTTTCCCCATGAAATGGCCAGGCTTATGCTCGTAGAGCAGCTCTATAGGGCTAAAACCATTTTGCAAAATGGCAGTTATCACAAGTAGCTATCCATAAAGTAACTATCCATAAAGTAGCTATCCATAAACAGCAATGAAGAACAGAGAACTCGCTAGCTAATAGCCGAACCTAATAGCCAAATCCAATAGCCGATTGCCAACCCAGACAAATAGGTTGGCGCAATCGGCAAAGCATAGGATAATCCGGGGTGTTCCAGATTGGAGATCACTCATGAGCCAACCACTGAGCCAACCACACAGCCAACGGCCCAACCTTCCAAAGTGCGCCTGGCAGTGGCCGATTGGCAAACAGTGGGAAACGCCCTACATCGTTCGCTATACCAGCAACTTAGACGATGGACCACAGCATGGTGCTCCCTTAGGAGGCTTGGGCGCTGGCTGTATTGGTCGCGGCCCCAATGGCTCATTCAACCTATGGCATTTGGATGGTGGCGAGCACATTTTTGATGTCTTTCCTGGCTGCCAGTTCAGCGTATTTGAACAAAGCAACGAGTCCACACAAGCCTACGCTATGGCCACTGAGGCCCCTGAGACCAGCCTGGAATCCTGGCAGTGGTATCCGGCCTCTAACGCTGAGATTACTACCGGCACGTATCACGCGCTGTATCCTCGCAGTTGGTACGCCTATCAGAATGTCTTTCGAGCTGAACTGACGTGCGAACAACTCACGCCCATTTGGAAGGATAACTACAAAGAGGCCAGCTATCCTGTTGCCACTTTTATATGGACAGCACATAATCCAACCGATGAGCCACTGACTATTAGCATCATGCTCAGCTGGCAAAACATGGTGGGCTGGTTCACCAATAGTAAAAACTCTCCTGACATACAGCAGCGAGAAGATGGCAGTCCCTTTTATGAGTATGTTCCTCGGCTAAGAGAGAGTTTGGGCAATTACAACAAACTGGTGTGCGAAGCAGGCAGTGGCCATGCTGAGAACAGCTACGGTGCAGCTGGGTTTGTCATGGATGGAGAATGGAGCGGAGCGCCCGATGAAGGCGATGGGCAGTTTGCCGTAGCGGCCTATCATCCTGAGGCAGAGGTTACTTACAATACACATTGGCAACCTGACGGTGATGGTCTTGACCTGTGGGAGCGCTTTGCACAGCAAGGTCGCTTAACGAATTTTGAAGATGCAGGTATTAGCACCGAAAAGCAAGTCGGTGGCGCGATCGCACTTCGCCTCACCCTGGCACCTGGCGAAACTCAACAAATCCCTTTCGCATTAAGTTGGGACTTACCCGTGACAGAATTTGCGACAGGCAAGCGAGCCTACCGACGCTATACAGACTTTTTTGATCGCAAAGGCCGCAATGCTTGGGCCATTGCCAAAACAGCGCTTAATGCCTACGAAACCTGGCAGCAGAATATTCAACACTGGCAGCAGCCTATTTTAGACAGAACAGACTTGCCTGACTGGTTCAAAATGGCGCTGTTTAACGAACTATACGACCTCGCTAGCGGCGGCACCCTGTGGTCAGCCGCAAGTGAGCAAGATCCGGTTGGCCAGTTTGGCGTACTAGAGTGCCTTGACTACCGCTGGTACGAAAGCCTAGATGTACGGCTATACGGCGGATTTTCCACGCTGATGCTGTGGCCAGAACTCGAAAAATCGATTCTGCGAGCCTTTGCGCGTGCCATCCCTACTGAAAACCCAAAACCGCGCATCATTGGCTATTACTACACCATCAGTGAACAAGACGGTGGCACCCAAGACTATAGGGCACCGCGCAAGCTGAAGGGTGCTACTCCCCACGACTTAGGCGCACCGAACGAAAACCCATGGGTTGCCACCAACTACACCAGCTATCAAGACTGTAATCAATGGAAGGATCTCTCTAGTGACTTTGTGTTGCAGGTGTATAGGGCTTTTGAAGCAACGGGTAGTAGCGATATTGACTTCTTAGCAGACTGCTGGGACGCGGTGGTAGAAACGTTGGGCTATACCAAGCTCTTTGATACCGATGGTGATGGCCTGATTGAAAATAGCGGCGCGCCGGATCAAACCTTTGACGATTGGCGCTTACAGGGGATTAGTGCGTACTGTGGCGGGCTCTGGATTGGCGCGTTATCGAGTGCGATCGCCATGGGTGAAATCCTTCAATCACACAAACGAGCCCCTGGGAATATCGTCATTGTGCTCTCTCAATATCGCCGCTGGTGGCAGCATGGCCGCGCAGCCTATCAAAAGCAGCTGTGGAACGGTAGCTACTACCGACTAGATACGGGTAGTGGTTCTGAGGTGGTTATGGCCGACCAGCTTTGCGGCCAGTTTTGCACGTCTACGATGGGCCTCCCTGATGTCGTGGATGAAGAGTACATAGAGCCAACGCTGAAGGCCATTTACGATGCCTGTTTTGTCAAATTCAATCAGTACACCGCTCAACTCGGCCCTCAAAATCAAAAGTTTGAAGGGGCACAAACCGGGCACTTTAGTGCGTCCGAATTAGGCATGAAGGTAGGCTGCGCCAATGGGGTGAGACCTGACGGCTCACCGCAAAATCCAGACGATACGCATCAGCTAGAAGTATGGACTGGCATCAACTTTGGCCTTGCCGCCTTTTTTGCCCACGCAGGCAAGCGGGCAGAAGCAATGGAAATCACCGAAGCGGTCGTTCACCAGATTTATCACTATGGCTTGCAGTTCCGTACGCCGGAAGCGATTACCGCTGTGGGAACCTTCCGAGCCTGCCACTATTTGCGGCCAATGGCAATTTGGGCTTTGTATAAGGTGCTCACACCAATATCGTCAAAAGCAGCGTGAAAAATTGACCCGTCATGCTCTTAATCATAGGTACCCACAAACCGAGAGTGTCACAGCTGCGATCGCGACCAAAGATGACTGAAAGATTGCTTGCAAAGATATGTAATCAGGGCGCGATTGCTCGTCAAATAAGGCTCATTCTTAAGAGGTGCCTACCAAAAATCAATCGAGTAAACTGCACTGTCATTCCAGGCAATTGGGGTCAGTGAAAGAAGCGGATGATCACCCCAGCATCATCGCTCGTGCGAATCCTACAGTACAAATGAAGCCAATCAGCACCGCTTCCATTTCCGCATATTGCGAGCACTGGAGCGGCACGGTGAGCGGTCAGGACAACTACCTATTTCAACGCCACTTTATGTTGAGGAATTGATTCAAACACAATTGATAGCTTTAACGATATCTCCGACCTAAATCCGGGCTAAATCAATAGAGGTGCTATCAAAAAATTTTGGTGATTAGTCAACGTTAGCCTTGGACCACCTCTGCCAGGTCCTCGCGCCAACTGACGACGACCCATCTGCGGCCAGCCACACTATCAAGAGGGGAAAGTTTTCGTCGTGGTCTCTTCAAACATGTCTCAATCAGTATCACCTAGTACGCATCGCCCCCACCTCACAAAAGAGCGATCGCAGCTTACCCTGTGGAGCGTCGCTACCGTCTTTTTCTTATTGGGCGCAGGCGCTAGCACCTTCACGATTTGGCAGCTGCACAAGCTTTATCGGGCAACGATTGCTCCGGTGATTACGGTAGAAGGTACGCTCCAAGCAAAATACAGCTACCAAGAAAATAACGAGCTTTCCCCACCACCTAGTGGCTACTTTATTGAAAGCAACGGCGTCGGTCGAGTGTACATTACAGGCCGACCACTGGACACCTTTGTCGGCCAAAATATTACAGCCAAAGGCAGCGTATCTGGCATTTGTGGTGAAAAATCTATTCCTTGCTACACCTTAGTAGAAGCAAGAGAAGTCAGCACCACTGTCGAATAAGCAAGGAACTGCCGCCAATGCACTGCTGCCAAAACACTGCTGCCAAGGCTATGGCAACACAGTGACCGGTGTTTCCATGCCGATGTAGTCGTAAAGCGCCAGCACGTCGTCATTCCGCATTCGAACGCAGCCGTGGGAAACGGCACTACCAATCACCGATTCATCTGGGGTGCCATGGAATCCAATGGAATTGGTGCCATCTGTCCAAAAACCAATCCAACGAGAACCCAGTGGATTTTGAGGACCGGGTGCAACAATTTCGCCGGTGAGAGGATGCTCCCAAGCCGGGTCTGCCTGCTTTTGAAAAACAGTAAACTCACCAATCGGTGTCAGCCAGCCTTCCCGCCCGACAGCCACCGGATAGCTAACGCTGATGCGATCGCCCTCGTAGACATCTAGCCGGCGCTCAGAAAGCGTCAGTACAAGGCTTACCAGCGTTGTCTCGGCTGACTCTGAAGAGGTCGGCTCAACCAAAGAACTCTCTACAGAGGTGCCAGCTTGTTCTGCAGGAAGCTCTCTTAAAACGCTGCCTTCTACTCCGCTGCCTTCTACTCTGCTGCCTGCCGCTATGGGTCGTTTAGTGTCTGGCTCTAACCCTATTCGGCTACGCTCTAGAGTCACATCGCGAGTAGTGTCTAAAACAGACTGGGCAACGGCTGGACTATCTGTAAAACCATGCAGCATACCAAAGGCAATGCTTGCCAAACCTAGACAAGTAGCTGATGCGACCTTACCGCAGACTGCTCTGGCTGCTCTTCGATGCTGGTTCATGCCTCTACTGGTTCATGCCTCTAAACGCTAGTCTCGTTGCTACCAACAGGTTTTGAACGCTGTAGCGCGATAAAGCTTAATAGGTCACCAGCACAGGTGTCCCCACTCGTACCTGCTCAAATAATTTCACGACATCTTCGTTATACATACGCACACAGCCATTAGACACTGCCTGCCCAATAGAGTCAACGGTCGGTGTTCCATGGAAACCGAACGCCCCTTCGTCATTAGAGGTAAAGCCAATCCATCGCAGACCCAATGCACTATTGGCACCGGGAGCATGAACTTCCCCTGTCCAAGGACTTTGCCAAACTGGATCGACCACCATATGCGAAACCGTAAACTGTCCCTGGGGTGTCGGTGTCTCTGAAGAACCTACAGCAACTGGGTAGCTGGTGACCAGTCTATCTCCTCGATACAAAGACACTTCCCGGGCGCGTATGCTCAACACCAAACGGGTTTCTACCAGTACAGAATTTTTCGACAGGGGAACATTTTCTACGCTGGTCGCAGTGGCTGTGGAGTCTTTCTGGACTGCCGTCATCTCAGAATTATCAATATCCACAACAGCCTCAGTCGTAGCCTCCGCTGCGGCTGAGCCCGTAAGCTGGGCAGCCGCAGGCAGTACAAGTTGGCCGACGAGCAAGCTCGCGCTAAATGTACTCATAAGCGCTAACCGCGCCGACTGGTGTAGGCACTGCATCATATCTAAGATTCCGTACTTTACGCGCAC
This sequence comes from Cyanobacteria bacterium J06634_5, assembly GCA_039820525.1. GTDB lineage: Bacteria > Cyanobacteriota > Cyanobacteriia > Phormidesmidales > Phormidesmidaceae > Phormidesmis. The sequence goes on along the minus strand of JBCBPY010000030.1, from coordinate 59,477 downwards.
TCTAACCACTTTACTTGCTGGCTTTCTCAACGTCCTAAAATAGTGGCCAATACAGAACTTTTCCAATATCGGCCCTACTTAGCTGCTGTTAAGCTGCTATTGAACGGAGCGCCAGTGAGCGATTGAGCAGGCTATAAACTCTTAGGACAACCGATCCCTGATTAGGTTCCTTGGCGCTGCGATGTCATAGCCTAATTTTACGCTAGCTTTACGGATTGTTGGACCCAGTCGTCAGGTCAACTGCTGAATTTACCAAAGGCCACGAACGGGCTCTCGAGTAGCAGGCGGTGCAGACTCCACTTCAGGCGCTGAGTCGCTGTCGAGTTCGTCCAGATTTTCCTCCTCAGGAGTCACCTCAGGCTCAACAGGAATCACTTCCTCTCTAGCCGCTCGCAGGTTCAGTAGCCCAAAGTCGTTATCACCTTCTTCAAAATCAATAGAAGGATCGCTATTGACCGTTTCAATCGCATCGCGAAGTAAGCGCACAATCGAGGTAAAGGTAGGTGAATCGAGGGCAGCTGCCAGTGCCTCACTATCCAAATTCATAATCAGATCATTGACAGAGTCAACGGCTGCTCGAACATCGCTAGGAGAGTTGCTGACACGGGTTACTTCAACACCCGAGCCGCCCAGCTCAACTTCCAGCTGTTGTTGCAAAGCCAAGAGGTTCGCCTCCAAATCACCGGTGCCCGACAGGGAAGATTCAAGCTTAGCGATTTGTTCAGGTGAAATGGGTAGCACCTCACCGTCTAAAGCAGGCACTTCAGAGCGGTCCTTAAAAGAATCGAGGGTATTGACGGCTTCACGTTCAACCGTCGTTGGCTGACGAGTATCCACCGTATCTGGACCAAAGTTATCGCTGACGCCGCTGCTCCCACTACCGGGTAGGGTCACACCTCTAGATCCTGCGATCGCAGGTCGGCTCACGGCTGACTCTGCAACGACTAAACCCGCTAAAACCGCCAGGGAAATTTTGAATAAAGCTCGCATTGAAAAAACCTCACATTAGGTTGCTATTTAGAATGTTGCAGTGGTGTTAAAAACTAAAACTGTATCCCATAGAGCCCTGAAATCTTGTGCCTTCCGCTGTATTGTCGGTAATGTCGGACACCCCGGCTGTGAACACCAGCGGAAATTCAAAAGGTGCAGCGGAGGCCGCTAAACCAAGCTCTCGACCGGTCCAGCTAGACGTAACAGATAGCTGAGGAATCACTCGCAGACTCACTGAACCAAACAGGTTGGGCGCGTTATCGCCAGCATCCAAGGCACCCGACGATCTAAACGTTCCGGTCCCTACGCCCAAAGAAGTCGTTAGTGGAAGCTGATTAACGCTTTCAGGACGCAGCGCAAATCGCTTGGTAACTACGCCATAAAAAGTATCTTCTTCATCTTCGGCAGCGCCCCACTTAATTGGGTTTGCCCAGCCAACCGCAACGGCTAAATTGTCAGCTTGAGGGAAAACCTTGTGTAGCTTAAAGCCTACAATGCCATCTTCAGCAAAGCCGTCTAGGCTGATAATACCGGCACTGACCTCCACACCAATATTGTCTACAGCATCGCCAAAGCCAATCCCCAAGCTGGCAGACCCGTCTGTATCAGTATTACCGCCTGTAGCGCCTGCAATACCAATAAAAGCATCACCCCAATCTGCACCGTAGGCAGTCGGTGTGAGAAAGCTCGAAGAAGGGGTCGCACGAGGTCTATCTAAGATGTCTCGGCTGGCGTTGGGATCAATCAGTAGCAGCTGACGAATTTCTTCATCGGTTAGGGGAGCAAAGGTGTCGTCTTGCTGGGCAACAGTTTGAGCGATCGCGCCAGCATCTCTAGCTTCGCGCTGGGATATCATGAGATCGATCGCACTGCCTGAGGTGGAAATACGCTGCAATGAACGTGCGGACTTCAGCTCAGTGTGCTCTTTAGAGTCAACATGAGTGGGCTCAGGCAAAGCAGACGATAACCGGTAAGAGTCAATCGGCTCTACAGATAAATCTACAGTGGGCCCATCTGGGAGAACGGTAGAAAAAGGCTCAGCCGAGGAAAACTGTGCAGCTTTTGTCACCGAAGGTTGAAAGGCGACTGGCCATAAACCTAGCTCAGCAGCACTGATATTGCGCGAAGGACCGTTTTTCAGGGTCGCATGTGTGCCACCGTTGAGCAGGTCTTGTCCTGTCAATCCATTGACCAAGTCGCCGGTGCTTGCGCTTGCTCCATCCACAAAAGTCGCTAGCAACAGCGACGAGGAAAACACCACGCCTGCGAGAGATTGCTGATACAGTTTAGAAGTCATAAGCGTTTTGTAAAAGACGACTGGGTAGATTGAGAAGAAACGCGCCCAAGACTGCTCGAAAGTAAAACAGCACTTAAGTTAAACCTTGATTCAATTAGCAGCTGCATAGCCGTTCAACAAGTCGGAATCTCCTAAAAAAGGCATATCCGCGGTTACCAAAATAGATTATTCCCATATCGCTAATAAAACAAACTATGTTGATATGAATCACATCCACACACTTTCTAAGGTCACTTTCTCCTATCGTTCTTGAGCTAAAAAGAATAATTTCGTATCCTAAAGTACTGCAACGAGTATCACATCATCAATTTCTTTAGATATTTTTTTAGTAAAGTATGAGAGGCATGGCATTGCTGCATTACGCAATCAAAAATGGAAGCCGCTACAGGCGCCAACTCTATAGACATACAAGCTTTCAGGAGGTTGATCAGCGTGCTTTTAAAAGGGACTTCTAGAAGCATTCATCCGTATTTATACGGTGTTCAAATAGCAGCATTGATCCGTATTTATACGGCATTCAAAAACCATTCAATGTTCAAAAAGCGTTGGGATAACAGACAGATCTTAAATTGCGTCTGATAGCAACCTTAATACAACACCTTTATTAGAATAAAAAAACAGTTACAGCAGCCACAACGATTCTTTAGGTCACGTTATGCACAAGGGACTGTTGGCCTATCAGCCAGCCGAGTTCGAACAACGCTCGCTGTTAACAAGTTTGGGAACGGTAGCCTACTACACCTGTGTTCGGCCAACCATAAGCACTTGGACTGACAACACACCACAAGAGAAGCCAACTGTTGTTTTTTTTCATAATTTTGGCGGTGGAGCCTCTGCCTATGAATGGTCTAAGGTCTACGGGGCATTAACACATAGATATAGAGTCATTGCACCTGATTTGGTGGGCTGGGGGGAATCTGAGCATCCTCAACGTCAGTACAAAAGCGAAGACTATGTACAAAACATTCAAGAGATTATTCAGCAGGTCGGGGTCAAACCAAGCCGCGTTCAGCGAGGAGATGTTCAACAAAAAGGGGTTCAACCAACAGAGACGACGCCTGTTATTGCAGTCGCTAGCTCGTTTACTGCGGGTTTAGTCACTCGCCTAGCCGCTCAAAAACCCGATTTGTTCAGCCAGTTGTTCTTGGTCTGTCCGGCTGGATTCAATGATTTTGGCAAGGGCGCGGGTAGACGCATTCCAGCACCGATTATTAACACCCCCTTTTTGGATAAAGTAATTTATGCATTGGGCGCAACCAATGAGCTGGCAGTGCGTAACTTTTTAGAAAGCTTTTTGTTTGCACGGCCAAGTCGCCTTTCCGCCGAAACCGTTTCTGCCTATCTCACCTGCGCCCAAAAGCCCAATGCAGACTATGCCGCCCTCTCGTTTTTAAGAGGCGACCTTTACTTTGACGTGGCACCCTACGTTTGTGAGCTGCAAGTGCCTACCGCTATCGTTTGGGGAGAAAAAGCACAGTTCACGCCTGTGAGTACAGGGCAAAAGCTGGCAGCACTAAATCCTCAGGCCGTGCGGCAATTTCAGGTAGTATCAGAGACTGGTGTGCTACCTCATTTAGAGCAACCTGGCGTTGTCACAAACCTACTGCTAGCGTGGTTGTGCCAGCAACCGTAAACGTCGCAGGAGATAACGACAAACCAATGGCTATGAACCAGTACTTCGCAACCGTTGCCAAAGGGCTGGAGCCGCTTTTGGTAGAAGAGCTTCAGAAGCTGGGCGGCAAAGACGTAGAAGCTGGATTTTGTGGCGCCCAATTTAAGGGCGATTTGGCCCTGCTATATACCGTAAACCTGTGGGCTAGACTCCCGTTTAGAATTTTGCTGCGGATTGATACCTTTGATTGCGAAACGGGGGATGACCTTTTTACGGGAGTACAGCGTACCGACTGGAGTCAATACCTTACGCCGGATCAGACGCTGGCCGTCACTGCCACAGGTAAAACAGAAGCGCTAAACCACACACATTTCACATCTTTGCAGGTGAAAAACGCGATCGTCAGCCAGCAAACCAAGATGTTTGGCGAACGGTCAGATGTCGATACACATCATCCAGATTTGCGAATTAATGTTCACCTACGTCACGACCGTGCCACCCTTAGCTTAGATAGCTCGGGCGATAGTCTGCACCGGCGAGGCTATCGCCCCGCAGTGGGATCGGCACCACTCAAGGAGTCACTCGCCTCCGCGCTGATTCAAATGTCAGGGTGGCAGCCGGAGCAAGCGTTTTTTGACCCGCTGTGTGGGTCGGGAACGCTACCGCTGGAGGCCAGTATGCGATCGCTCAATATTGCCCCTGGACTTTTTCGCGAGCGCTTCGGCTTTGAAAGCTGGCAAAACTACGACGATGACCTGTGGGAAGCGTTGATTGCCAAGGCAGAAGGTCAGCAAAAACATGAGCTGCCTGCTTTTATTGGGGGGAGCGATCGCGATCCTAACGTACTCATTCAGGCCAGCAGCAATGCCCGTGAATCCGGCGTTGAGCATTTAGTACAACTGCGCCAGTGTGAACTTGCAGAAGTAGAAGCCCCAGCAGATAGCGGCATTCTCATATGCAACCCACCTTACGGTGAACGCCTAGGAAAAGAGGCTGACCTAGGCGCTTTTTATAAGCTGCTAGGCAATGTCTTAAAACAGCGGTTTAAAGGCTGGACAGCCTACGTACTCAGTGGCAACAAAGAACTTTCTCGTAATATCAGGCTCAAATCCGCTTCTCGCACACCTGTATACAACGGATCGCTGTTGTGCCAACTCATGAGGTATGACCTCTATTAAGGCTATCTGTAGGCTACAAAAGACTTTGTTAGCCCGAGTATTTTCTCCTCAAAGATCTTGGAGCGTGGAAAAAGCGTGGAAAATTTTTGCTTACTCAACAAATCAATACTCCCTACCGTCTCCCTCGCCTCTGCTATGGAAGAGGCCTTAGTACGATTGCCCAAGCTGAAGTTTCGAATTAATAGGATTTTTAGCCAGCTAGGAAAAAATTGAAACAACGGAAAAATAAAATGCGGTTCAACCGGAAAAAACTTGTTAGGTGTTTGAACAAAGTATTGTTTTCCTACTCGCTGAATTTCATTAGCCATCTTTTGCTGATCGTCATATCCACCCACATGTTCAATCACAGAGTTTGAGAAAACAATATCAAACTCTTCATTACTAAATTGAGTCATGCTTCGCGCATCTCCGACAGAAACGTAGATATTAGGAACGTTTATCTCGATTTCTTCTGGGTTAATAATAGTAATCGTACAGTTAAGCTCACTTTTACAAAAACCTTCTCTTTCCCAAATATCTGGTCTACCCCCAACATCCAGAATTTTCACAGGTTTTGGAAGGGCGTCAAACAGCTCTTTGAACAGAACAAATCGCTTGTTTCTAAACTGACTGGATAAAGAATGGGCTGACTTATCGTTAGCCAGCTTAAGCAACAGTTGTCTCATAGAAAAACCTACTGATGCTCAAAGACATCAGTCCTCTATTAGAGAATGCAAACTAGACAATGAGCAGTAAATAGGATGCGCATCCGTTACCGAGCCCTCTCTCCTCAGGAGAGAGCCATCAGCAATTCAGACCTGAACAAGCTATTTAATCCTCAGTCCTAGAAATGATTGGAATATGTAAGTGTTAACTGATAATAGATGCAAACAATAATCGTTAATCGATGATGATTTCAGGAGAGACAAAGTATCAACATCCACACAGTTCTACTTTGGTCGTTGTTCTCATCCGGAATTCGACTTTTAAAAGAGACATCGGAATGTTAGCGATTAACGATAATTTGTGTAAGGCAAGCAACTCGTTAAAGGCAGCTGATAAAGAGAGTTTGATAGAGATAAAGACTGCTTAATAGAGAGATTTCCAGAAAGCAGACAAGCTTCAGCGGACAAAATTTAAGTATCAAAAAAAGAAGGGTGCCGGAGCAGATTAGGTGCTGACACTGCATCAGTCGCGAAATTGACTGAGCCCAATTAGTCAAACGCAATCAATCGTGCCAGATCGATTCGCAGCCAGGACATTGTGCGAACAGCTTCGGTTAAATCGTCTAACATTAATTATTAAGCCCTTGTAAACCTGTCTTTCCCCTTTTCCACATCCCAATGAAAAAGAAGTTTGATATTCAAGCCCCCTTTGAGCCCGCAGGCGACCAGCCTCAAGCCATTAAGCAGCTGGTCAAAAATCTTAAAAAAGGTCAGGAGTATCAGACGCTACTAGGCGCAACCGGCACGGGGAAAACCCACACCATTGCCCGTACTATCGACACAGTCGGAAAACCCGCCTTAGTGCTGGCTCATAATAAAACGCTCGCAGCTCAGCTATGTAATGAACTGCGTGAGTTTTTTCCAAATAATTCGGTGGAATATTTCATCAGCTATTACGACTACTACCAGCCAGAAGCCTACATCCCTACGACGGATACGTATATCGCCAAAACCTCTGCGATTAATGACGAAATTGATATGCTGCGGCACTCAGCGACGCGATCGCTCTTTGAGCGCAAAGACGTCATAGTGGTCGCATCTATTAGCTGCATTTACGGCCTGGGTATCCCGTCTGAATATCTCAACGCATCTATTCCCTTACGGGTTGGCGCAGAAACGAACCAACGTCAGGTCCTGCGCGATCTGGCCTCTGTACAATACACCCGCAACGATATTGAAATGGGTCGCGGTCGCTTCAGAGTCAAAGGCGATGTGCTCGAAATTGGGCCTGCTTACGAAGACCGCGTTATTCGAGTGGAATTCTTTGGGGATGAAATCGATGCTATTCGTTACATCGATCCGGTGACAGGTGCCACCTTGCAAAGCATGGACACGCTCAATGTGTATCCAGCCCGCCACTTTGTTACCCCCGATGACAAGCTAGAAGCCGCTTGCCAAGGCATTCGCGCCGAGCTAAAAGAACAGCTTGAGTTTTTGGAGGGCCATGGCAAGTTGCTCGAAGCTCAACGATTAGAGCAACGCACCCGCTACGACTTAGAAATGCTCGAAGAAGTGGGCTATTGCCAAGGCGTAGAAAACTACACGCGCCATCTTGCAGGCCGCCTGCCGGGGGCCCCACCCGAATGCTTGCTCGACTACTTTCCCCACGATGACTGGCTCCTAGCGGTGGATGAATCTCACGTGACGGTGCCCCAAATTCGCGCGATGTATAACGGCGATCAGGCCCGCAAAAAAGTGCTGATTGACCACGGGTTTCGCCTACCAAGCGCTGCGGACAATCGGCCCTTGAAGGCTGAAGAATTTTGGAATAAGGTCAACCAGTGCATTTTTGTATCGGCCACACCCGGTGACTGGGAGATAGATTTATCCGATGGCCATGTGGTGGACCAAATCATCCGCCCTACTGGCGTACTCGATCCGGTGATTGAGGTGCGGCCTTCGGATGGGCAGGTGGATAATTTGCTGGGTGAGATTCGCGATCGCGCCGCAAAAAACGAGCGGACCTTGGTCACTACGCTCACCAAACGTATGGCCGAAGATCTCACTGAATATCTGAATGAGCACGCTGTTCGCGTTCGCTATCTCCACTCCGAGATTCACTCCATTGAGCGGATTGAGATTATTCAGGACTTACGCAACGGTGAGTTCGATGTTCTGATCGGCGTAAACCTGTTGAGAGAAGGTTTAGACTTGCCAGAAGTCTCCTTAGTCGCGATTCTAGATGCGGATAAAGAAGGCTTTTTACGGGCGCAGCGATCGCTGATTCAAACCATTGGCCGCGCGGCTCGCCATATTGAAGGGAAAGCCATTTTGTACGCCGATAACATGACCGAAAGCATGGAAAAGGCGATCGCAGAAACAGAACGCCGCCGAGAGATTCAAGCTGCCTACAACAAAAAGAATGGCATTACGCCGACCGCACTGATTCGCCGGCAGTCAAACTCTATTCTCTCTTTCTTAGATGTTTCTCGTCGGCTCAACAATGAAGAGCTAGAGCAAGCCTACGACAATCTCTATGATTTGGCTCTAGAAGATATTCCAGCATTGATTGGCCAGCTAGAAACCAAGATGAAAGACGCGGCGAAAAAGCTAGAGTTTGAAGAGGCCAGCACGTATCGAGATCGGATTAAAAAGTTGCGCGATCGCCTGCTCGGAAAAGACAAAGCTCCGTTTAGGCAAGCTCAAGCAGAAGCCAGAGAAGCGGCCAGAGACTAGAGGCATTGTCCTCGCACTTGGTGTATATCGCACTTGGAATCGGACTGGGTAATACTACCGCAGGCAATAAATACGCCTTTTGATAGTGCAGAGTTCAGGCGCATGGTCGATAATCTATCTAAAATAGGCAAGCTCTCATCTAAGGACCCTCACCACAGGCATGCTAAGGCGTACGGAAGAATCAGCTTCAGACTTTTTTCTCGTGGGAATAGGGGCTTCTGCCGGAGGTATTCAAGCGCTGGAGGAATTTTTCTCCAGCATCGCAGATCATCCTAATGCGGCGTTTGTGGTGGTGCAGCATTTATCACCCGATTTTCGCAGCATGATGAGCGAAATTTTGCAGCGGAAAACGGTCATGCAGGTCCGCCAGGTTGAAGAGGGGATGCCGGTTGAGGCTGGGACCGTCTACGTGATGCCGCCTGGCAAAAATGTGCTGATTGAAGGACGAGAGTTCTTTTTAACTGAGCGATCTAACCATCTGAACTATCCTATCAATCTGTTCTTTGAATCGATTGCTAAGGCATTTGCGGAAAGGGCCATTGGCGTTGTCCTAACCGGAGGCGGTAGCGATGGTACCGATGGCTTGCAGACCATTAGCCGCAATGGCGGCGTAGCCCTGGTACAAACCCCAGCATCCGCTCAGTTTGGCAGCATGCCCGTCAATGCGATCGCCTCTGGCATTGTCGATAAAATCCTTCCCCCCCGCGAACTCGCCCAAGCTGTTTTTGATATCGTCCGCTTCACCTACGATCAAAAAACCTCACTGTCTGACAATGATGAATTTGTGAGCCAAGCGCAGCTAAAAGAAATTATCACATTGCTCGCAGACCAAGAAGACATCGACTTTTCAGACTATAAAACCAACACACTCAGACGACGAATTAGCCATCGCTGCGCCTTAAATCGCTGTAGTCAGACCGCTGAATACATAGATATTATCACCAGCTCTGAAGATGAGCGGAAACTGCTACGCCAGAGCCTGCTAATCGGTGCGACGCGCTTCTTTCGCGATGGCACGCCTTGGGTGTACCTCAAAAACACCGCACTCCCTGCATTATTAGAAGATATTGATGAAGGCGAACAACTGCGCGTGTGGGTCACGGCCTGCTCTACAGGAGAAGAAGCCTACACTATGGCCATAGTGGTCGATGAAGCGATCACAGCGACTGGCAAAAGCATCAAAGTGAAGATTTTTGCCACAGATATCGACAGTCAGGCGCTCTCTTTTGCCGCAAAAGGAATTTACCCTCAAGAAATCGCAACCGATGTCTCTCCCGATCGCCTAGAGCGCTACTTCAACTACAAAGAGGGCAAATACCAGGTAAAGCGTTTTTTAAGAGAAATGCTGATCATGGCCCCCCACGATCTCACCAAGAACGCAGGCTTTTCAAAAATGCATTTGGTGAGCTGCCGCAACGTGCTCATTTATATGCAAACCGAGCTACAAAAGCAGGTGCTACGGCTGCTGCACTTTACCCTAGCACCCGAGGGTGTTCTGTGCTTAGGAAGCTCTGAGACGCTAGGCGAATACGCTGAAGATTTTGAAGCCCTCAACGCTGGCAACAAAATCTATAAGAAGAGGAAAAACAGTCGCAGGCTGCTGCCTTCTCCAGCGACAAGGCACTCCATTTCGACTATTTTGCCGAGCCGTCAGCGCAACCACAAACAGGCCCAAGAGGGCAAAATCGTCAAAAATGTTTTTAAGCACGCCTTTGGCGATCGCAAAGCTACTTGCGTTTTGGTGAACAGAGAAAACGAACTCATTCGGATTTTTTACAACTCAGCGAGCATTTTAGAGCTGTCGGTTGGTGAGATAAAACTGACCATCACTGACATGGTGCCGCAATCACTTAAGCTCCCATTAGAAACCGCACTACACAGGGCCAAGCGCGAAGAAGACTCTGTTCTCTACACTGGCATTCCTTTTCAACAAGAGGATGAAACCGTCAGCGTTAACTTGAGAGTGGGCTTTGAATCCAACAAAAGTCGCTCCGAAGACTATTTGGTAGTGATGTTTGAAGTGGGTAATATCGTTTCCAACGAAGAGGCTCAAACATACGAACTCTCTTCTGAAGCTGCTGATCAAATCAGTGCTTTAGAATACGAACTCAAGCAGACCCGAGAAAACCTACAGGTCACCATTGAAGAACTAGAAACTATCAATGAAGAACAGCAGGCCACTAACGAGGAACTGCTAGCGTCTAACGAAGAGCTGCAAAGTACCAACGAAGAGCTTCAGTCCGTTAACGAAGAGCTATACACCGTCAACGCCGAGTATCAATCCAAAATTCAAGAGCTCGTTCAGCTCAACGAAGATATTGACAACTTGCTACAAAGTACCAATGTTGGCGTTGTCTTTTTAGATAGCAAGCTGTACATTCGCAGGTTTACGCCGGCGGCGGCTAAGGTCATCAACCTACGCCCTGGCGATATTGAGCGACCTATTTCAGACTTTACTCACCAAATTGTTGATATCAATCTAGAAGACTTTGCCAAAGAAGTTTTGACCACACAAGGGCCGATTGAAAAAGATGGTTTTAATGCAAACACACAAGAGTCTCTACTCCTAAGGGCCTACCCCTACCAGCGCGAAGACGGAAAAATTGACGGTGTGGTGCTGACCTTTTTAGAAGTCACCGAACTCAAGCAGATGCAGTCGGAGCTGCAAGAAACCAACACCATTTTAGAAACGGTATACGAGACCAGTCCGGTGGGCTTTGCACTGCATGATGAGCAGCTGCGCTATTTACGCGTAAACCGAGTGCTCGCCGAAATCAACGGCATCCCAGTTGAAGCGCACATTGGTAAAACCATGGCCGAAATACTCCCCTCCGAGGTGGGGCAGGGGGCCATGGAGCAGTATCAACAGGTGCTAGATACGGGCAAGCCCATGTTAGATGTTGAGTTTGAAGGAGACTTACCGACCCGGCCCGGCGAGTATCGCTACTGGACCGCTAGCTATTTCCCTATTGTGCTCACCGACGGTCGCAAGTGGGTTGGGGCCGTTGTCAACGAAGTCACCCGGCTGAAAAAAGCGCAGTTAGAGCTGCAAACCAGCCGAAACTTCGCCAATCAAATCTCAGAATCTAATCCTGGCATTGTCTATATTTTTGATTTGGCATCACGCCAACCTATCTACACCAATTCCTCAGTGACCAAAATTTTGGGCTACACCCAAAAAGATATTACGGCAATGGGTAGTGACCTTGTTTCAAGGCTAGTACACCCTGATGACGTCGCAGAGTTTATACGCTACTACCGGCAGTTTGAAGCAAACTCTGACGAGGTGTTAGAAACAGAAGTGCGTATTCGGCAGCAGCAGGGCCCGTGGAAGTGGATTGCTTTGCGAAGTGTGGTCTTTAGCCGGACCACCTCAGGCGCTGTCAAACAAGTGTTAGGACTAGGCACTGATATCACACCGCGCAAGCGCTCAGAGCATAAGTTACAAAAACAAAAAGAGGCCCTAGAAAGTGCGATCGCAGCTGCGCAAGCTGCCGATTCAGCCAACCAGGCCAAATCAGAATTTTTGGCCAATATGAGCCATGAAATTCGGACCCCCATGAACCTGATTTTAGGCACTTGCCAACTGCTCGATCGCACCGAGCTAAACAGCCGGCAGCGAAACCTTTTAGAGGTATTAGGCCGCAACGGAGATATTCTGCTAACGCTCATTAACGACGTCTTAGATCTCTCTAAGCTAGAAGCCCATGAGCTAAAAATACAGCCTGAGCCCTTTGATCTTCCCCTGATGCTCCAGGCAATCATATCGAGCTTTAGGCCCAACGTTGAAGCTAAAAATCTCAGCCTAGAGCTGACCATCGCCAGCGGCGTACCCACCACCGTTATCGGCGATAGTTTTCGCTTGCAGCAAGTCCTGCGCAATCTGTTGGGGAACTCACTCAAATTCACGCAGGAAGGATCTATTAGCCTAACGGTTGAGCCTCAGACGGTTGCAAATACTCAGCCGACAAAGCCACGAGCAAAGCAACAAATCTCACTGCGCTTTAGCGTTTCAGATACTGGCATTGGCATCGAGCCAACTGCTCAGGCCGATCTCTTTGAACCTTTTATTCAGGCTGATAACTCTAGCACTCGTCAGTATGGAGGCACCGGCTTAGGACTGACCATCTCACGCAGAATTGTAGAGCTGATGGAGGGTCGTATCGGGGTCAAAAGCGAACCAGCCAAAGGCTCTGTATTTTGGTTGGAAGTGCCCCTAAAAGTCGTTGAACAAAACGAGCGGGCGGACACCCTAAAACCCAGTACAACCACAGCAAAACCAACAAACCAGCTTCTACGAATTCAACAGCAAGCGCGGCTACTCATTGCAGAAGACAATGTAGACAATCGCGATATTGCGGTGATGCTCCTAGAAGACGCCGGCTATTGCAATGTTGAAGTAGCCACTGATGGCGCGCAGGCGCTAGAAAAAATAGCCTCGGAAACGTTTGACCTCATTCTGATGGATTGCCAAATGCCACACGTAGACGGCTATGAAGCAACCCGCCAGCTCCGCCAGCAAGACTCACCGAATAAGACCATCCCCGTGATTGCACTCACGGCTAATGCGATGGAAGGCGATCGCAATAAGTGCCTGGAAGCAGGCATGAATGACTACATTACAAAGCCTTTTATCGCTACTGACCTAACAGACAAGATTGACCACTGGCTCAACATCAGTGCTGCTTCTTAAGATTGACCACCCATTCTTTTTGTAACGGCTTGATGGCCCAATGCATTAGGACATTGGCTACATGCGTAACAGCCTGGAAAACATTGGGAAATCTAAAGAGCAAGCATTAGCCCTTGCTGATAGAGCCTTGCATGATCGAGATTTCGCACGATTAAAATTTCGGACTACCCACGCTGAACACTCCACCCTAGGCTAAAAGCCTGTGACTTTTTCTATGGCCGCTGAGCAAAAGCTACAAGGTCTTAGGCCGCTCTTTAAGCGACTATTTCCTACCAAAGTTGCCTCAGACTTTACGATTGCGATCGCTACCTACAATGGAGAAGACCGTATCGGCGCTGTGCTCGATCGGCTGCGTTGCCAAATAGGAACCAGCGACATTGCATGGGAAGTCATTGTTGTTGATAACAACAGTACGGATCACACCAAAGCCGTCGTTGAACAGTATCAGACGAGCTGGCCTCAAAACATATCCTTGCGCTACGAGTTTGAGGCACAGCAAGGGGCTGGGTTCGCCCGACAGCACGCTGTTGACGTAGCAAACTCTCCGCTCATAGGCTTTTTAGATGACGACAACTTACCTTGGCCGAACTGGGTACGGGCGGCCTATCGCTTTGGTCAACAACATCCAACCATTGGGGTGTTTGGCAGCCGTATTCGCGGTAAATTTTCTACCCAGCCGCCCGAGAATTTTGAGCGCATTGCCGCCCTTTTAGCCCTCACGGACAGAGGCCCAAAACCTATTCCATACCGACCCGAAAACAAAATACTGCCCCCTGGTGCAGGGCTCGTGGTTCGGCGTCAGGCTTGGATAGAGAATGTGCCGAAAGAGCGAACGCTCGCTGATAAGTTTGGAACAAGGGAAGCTGGCGAAGATTTGGAGGTGGTGCTGCGTATTCAACGGGCTGGCTGGCCCGTATGGTACAACGCCAACATGTGGATGCATCACGATATTCCGGGGCACCGGCTCACGCGGCAGTACCTCGTGACACTCTGCAAAGGGATTGGGCTGAGCCGCTACCACACCCGAATGCTCAGCTTTTCTCCCTGGCAACGACCCTTGATGGTGATGCCGTACGCGCTAAACGATGTTAGAAAGATTATTCGCCACATTGTGCATCATCGCCAAGCCGTGCTGACCGATACCGTCACAGCCAGCGAAATGGTATTGTACATCGCAAGCTTAGTGAGCCCGTTACACAGCTGGTATCGGCTGACTAAGCGAAAATTACCCTCCCCTTAACGACGAAGCGACTGCACCCGTTCAGGGGGCCAGACAATTTTGTAGGCTTCTCCAATCAAGTTCTTTTTTGGCAACAGCCCCCACACATGAGAATCTGCACTCTCATTACGGTTGTCGCCCAGTACAAAGTAGGTATTGGGTGGAATAAGCTGAGGTCCCCAACGATAGGTACTCGGCTCGTTGATGTAATCTTCAGTGAGCGGGGTTTTGTCTATCCAAACTTGGCTGTCGCGCACCTCTACCGTCTGTCCTGGCAGCCCTATGATGCGTTTCACAAATAAAGTCTCTGGCTCAGAATTGAGTATTTTCATTGCCTTCGGTGGCACGGTAAAAACAACAATGTCACCTGTTTGCGGATAGTAAAGCTGATTGCGGCTGACAAAGGTGCGATCGCCCACCTGTAGGGTCGGCAGCATGGATTCACTGGGAATGGTGCATTGCAAAACGGCTTGATCTATCCACATGGGCAAACCGCCAATGCCCAAGCGCACCAGCAAGCCGCCCGCGACTACCACCGTGAGCCATTGACCTGAACGGCTATCGTTACGGCCAGGGGTCAGTGGCGTCACCCGGTAAGCGTGATATCCCGAAATCGCCCAAATAGTGCAAGCCAGGGGCATCAGCACAGGTTGATAGCTGGAGCCCATCGCCAAGGCAACGCCCACAGATAGAAACACAACGCCTGCGATCGCTTGATTCAGGTACAGCTGCCCTAGCCCAGGCAAAATTTGCGAGAGGAAAACGCCGTACCAAAGGTCCCGCCCTTTGTGCTTACTGCCAATAGGATGGAGTGGTCGGCCTGCGGTGGCAAAGGCATCCCAAATGGTGATGAGATAGCTCAAAAAGGCGATCGCAAGCAGCCAAAAGGCCCTTACTGTACTCCCCTCTGCGGCCATCAAAGACCAAAACGCATGCAGCACAATCGCAAAAAACGACCCCATAATCACAAGGCCTTTCGTCCACTGCCCGCTGTAGCATTGCCCCAGTCCAGGCACTATCCCAGATAGGTTTACCGCTAGCCAACAGTCTCGTACAGGACGCTCTCTTCTGACAGATGCCACACGCATTTCCTTTTAAGAAAAAAAGATCAAAAGAACAGGCAAATCACCTATCCTTTTGATCTTTCCCACAAAGCGTGGATTGGGCTACGGCCTTCGCCGACTCGCCTGTTTTAAAGGGTACTTTTACGCTCTTAAGAACGTATGATTACTGATTGCCTAGCAGGCGATCGCGCACAGGCGTATGGCTAGGACCTGCTGGATGCTCGAATTCGCGACGCTCAATTTCCCGGCTGCGAACGGCTTCTCTATAAGCAGGAACATCTTCTTTAAGCATGACAGACACCGCCCCTGTCTCAACCGTGCCGTCTTCATTGGGCAATAGCTCAATAAGGTACGCGTACAAATCACCTTCTAAGAGCTGCGATCGCTGCGCGCGCTCAGTGCCCCGGTCTTCACTACGCCCAGGAGAGTAGACCAAGACAGCCTGCGATCGCCGGTAGTCTGCATACACTTCCGCACCATAGAGCATCCGCAAAGAATCCTCCAACCGCTCAAGGCTCACACCGCTAATCACATCAACCAGCGTAAACTTTTCCGAACGCACGACCACCGGCGTCTCTGAGTCTCTAGTCATCATTAACCCGACATCATTCGTCTGACCTGGCCCCATTAAAGAGCCATGGAAGGTATACCGACGAGACGCGGTATTGTTCCGTCGGATAGAAAGTCGCTCTCTGGGCGTAGCCCGCAGAGTGGGATGTGCCTGCATCCAAGCTTTTGCTTCATCAACCGTCTGACCAGGCAGAGCGTTGGCCGCAGACCCCAGAGATAGCCATAAGGCAACTCCAGCGCTAGATCCCATCACAAGAGAGGTGAGTGTTGTTCTAAAACCAGCGCGCAGAAGCTTGTTCATAGTGTATTGCTGAAAGTGTGTTGCTTATAAAGAGCCGAAGCCTTTCTTTTTTTTGTTCTTTTTCTTTTTCTTGCTTTGGCCAGGAGCACCGCGCCAGCCAGGACGAGCCCTTCCGCCCATGCCACCGCCCATAGGACCGCCGCCGCCCATAGGGCCACCGCCACCCATGCCACCACCCATGCCAGGGAAGCCACCGTCAAAACCGGGTAAGCCCATTTTGCCCTGACCCATCTGCTGCATTAATCCGCGCATTCGCTGAAAATCGGTCACCAGCTTACTGATGTCTTTTTCGGCGTAGCCCGCACCTTTGGCAACCCGACGGCGACGGCTAGGTGAACCGGCCAGCACTTCAGGGTTTTGCCGCTCTTCCATGGTCATAGAGCTGATCATGGCTTCACAGCGCTTAAGCTGCTGCTCCCCTTGCTGTAGCTGATCGGAGGATAGCTTGTTGCCCATCCCAGGAATCAGCTTCATAATGCCCGCCAGCGAGCCCATGTTTTTCATCAAGCGGGTTTGTTTTAGGAAGTCGTTGAAGTCAAACTTCGCCGATAGAATTTTTTCTTGCAGCTTTTCAGCGTCGGCAATGTCCACTTCTTCCTGGGCTTTTTCGACCAGGGTTAGCACGTCACCCATGCCGAGGATGCGTGAGGCCATCCGGTCAGGATAAAAGGGCTGTAGGGCTTCTACTTTTTCGCCCACACCAATAAATTTGATGGGCTGACCCGAAATGCGCCGTACTGATAGGGCCGCACCCCCCCGCGAGTCACCGTCCATTTTGGTGAGGATGGCACCCGTGATCCCAATTTCCTCGTGGAATGTGCGTGTGAGTGTAGCCGCTTCCTGACCCGTCATCGCATCGACGACCAGCAGCACTTCATCCGGCTGGGCAACGTCTTTGACCTGGGCCAGCTCGGCCATCATCTCAGTATCAATTTGCAGACGGCCCGCCGTGTCAATAATCACGGTGTCAATGCCGTCTTCTTTCGCCTTGGCCAAACCCTGACGCGCAATTTCTACCGGGTTTGCATCTGATCCAATTTCAAAGACGGGAACGTTAATCTGCTTACCGAGGGTCAGCAGCTGATCGATCGCCGCTGGGCGGTAAACGTCCGTAGCAACTAGCAGGGAACTTCTATCCTGCTTACGTAAATGCAGCGCCAGCTTGGCGGTAGCGGTGGTTTTACCTGTACCTTGCAAGCCTGCCATCAGCACAACAGTTGGCTTATTGTCACTATCGGCCAGCGGTACGTTGGTTTCACCCATCGTTTCCACCAGCTCGTCGTAGACGATTTTGATAAATTGCTGATCGGGACGCACACCCGAAACAACGTCGGCACCTTGAGCCTTTTCTTTGACGTCGGCAACGAAGCCTTTCACGACGTCTAAGTTAGCGTCTGCTTCTAGCAGCGCCCGCCGGACTTCTCTGAGCGCCTCAGTAATATTTGCCTCTGAGATTTTGTCCTGGCCGCGAAGCTTTTTCCAGGCGGATTCAAATTGTTCTGAGAGGGCTTCAAACATAAGAGATGAGAAGGTAACGAGCTATTAAAATCTATCCTCCCATTCTAAAGGGTGCGGTTCCAAATGCTGAAGTTCGGTTTGCGCGCTCATCACACGCACTAGATTGGGGTAAGGCATCTGATAAGCTACTGTGTGATGTGCACGATGGGGCTTTGAGGGCTTTTGCCAGAGCAAAAAGTACCAAAAAATAGAGCGCCGAATAACCGCACGCTAACGCTCAGTGAAGACGAAGCTCAGCAGTACGGCAGGCAGCTGTTGACGCTATCTAAGCCCGCTTCTATCTCGAGCGTTTTCAACCGTACGATTCACCAGAACCTATTGGAGGCGTTGCCTTTACTGCCAGATGGTTTTGTAGACTTGCTGATTGTCGATCCGCCCTATAACTTGCGTAAGACGTTCAACGGCATGGTGTTTAAGGCGCGATCGCCCCAAGCCTATCAAGACTGGCTCACCACCTGGATATCTCAGCTCCCTCGACTGCTAAAACCAAATGCCTCCATATATATGTGCTGCGATTGGCAGTCCTCCAATGCCATTTACGAGGTGTTTTCTCAGTATTTTCAGGTCCGAAACCGAATTACTTGGGAACGGGAAAAGGGACGCGGGGCCAAGCGCAACTGGAAAAATGCCTCAGAAGATATTTGGTTTGGCACCGTCAGCGACACCTACACCTTTAACGTAGACGCCGTGAAGCTTCAACGCCGGGTACGCGCACCCTACCGAGATAGTGCGGGCCAACCCAAGGACTGGCAGGACACCGACAAAGGCAAGTTTCGGACCACCCATCCTTCTAACCTATGGACCGATATTTCGGTGCCGTTTTGGTCCATGCCCGAAAATACGGATCATCCAACGCAAAAGCCTGAAAAACTGATTGCAAAAATGGTTCTGGCCAGCAGCAATCCTGGCGATGTCGTCTTCGACCCCTTCCTAGGGTCTGGAACTACGTCGGTGGTCGCAAAAAAGCTAAGGCGACATTATGTGGGGATTGAGCAGGAAATGCTGTATTGCGGCTTAGCGGAGAAGCGACTGGCCTTAGCCGATGAAGATGACACCATTCAAGGCTATGGAGATGGTTACTTTTGGGAAAGAAATGTACCGATAGGTGATCGCAAAGCGATACCTCGCGTAGACTAAGGATAGTACGTAATTACCAATAACAGTTCTCACGATGGTGCCCATAGAAGCCGATAGTTTAGAAGAAGCCGATAGTTTAGAGCCCCTTGAGCTAAAGTTTTTGCGAAAGCTCGTGGGCATGAGTGGCCACTGTGATTCAATAGCCGCCTTAAAACCAAATAGTCGCACCTCGTTAGCAACGTGCGATCGCATCTGTAAATCACTGGCTGATAAAGGGCTGGTTACCTACGAGAGCAACATCTTTCGCTTCACGATTTCTGCACCGGGGCGAATGCTGCTGTCTTTGCAAACGACGAGCCTGCCCGTAACCCCTGATGAACTAAAGCTACTAAAGGCTTGCCGGGGATCGATGACGGCTGAAAAGTTGGGTGGTTGTGTGCCCGCAGAAGGGCGATCGCAATTAATTAGCCAGTTAGTAGATCGCAAGCTGCTGAAGGTGACGAAGCGAGCCATTGTAAACGTACGGCTCACAGAAAAAGGAAAAGCAATATTGTGCGATCGATACCATGGCCTAAGTAATCCGGTATCCGCATGACGGATAACCACGAATGCAGCCCGGGACTCATCCGCGTTTGCTTGCACGACGCATCGGATAAGTTTTGTACTGCTATGAACAATAGCAAAAGAACATACAGCGCTTAAACGACAGTACTCAGCAAACTAAACTAAAACATTCATTGTTAAAGCCTGTTTTCACTCGCTAAAACCGTCACCCATCTCATTAGTTGAGTCGGGATCGTTTAGCCGCATGAAAAAGTAAAATGGCTGTCAATATTTCTACTGATTAAGCAATGTTGTTTAAAGTCTTTAGGTCCTGCGTGATTCCTTTATTTATCAAAGACAGTTATTACGTTTTTTGTAAACTGTCATAATTACTTCGACGAAAGGTGGCGCAGGTATGGATAATGAATAGTAACAAGTTCCTGAGCGCTGCTTAAGTGTCTATGCCTTACGAGGTAGGCTTTTAAGTGGTGACCTGCAAAGATAGTTTTGTGCGATCGCATCAAACCGCTCTCACAAAAATCAATTTTCAAGCCAGTGATAAGCTTCTGACACCTGGTCTACTGTCACACCCTAATAGTGTGAAGTAGCTACAAAGAAGTTGTCTTACTTTGCAAAACAGAAAGTGTTAAATAATCTGCGCCTATCCATTATCTATATCTCATCGTTGCGATAGATGTCTGGGTAGGTATAAGGCTGTTTTATTAGGGTTAAGCCAGCTCATTGCAGCTCCGGGCTTCCCGATTGAGTCAGTAGGCACTGGCAGATTATAAAAATTTCAGCTTACGTAGCCTTGCAACTGGGTTTGCAGTTGTAGGGACTCATATCCAAATCACAATTTTTCGTGAATCTGCTTTGGGTGAGCTGTAGCAACGTTTAAGATTCATC
The DNA here is from genome assembly GCA_039820525.1 of Cyanobacteria bacterium J06634_5. Lineage (GTDB taxonomy): Bacteria > Cyanobacteriota > Cyanobacteriia > Phormidesmidales > Phormidesmidaceae > Phormidesmis. The sequence continues at coordinate 39,129 of JBCBPY010000030.1, read as the reverse complement.
TTTGACATTCAATCTTTGATAGTCACTGCGGTGAGCCAGTCTGCCACCACTCCAATATCAGCTATCAGTAATGAGCTGATTATTTGCTGTTAGTTCAGCTCAATTTTTTTAAGATTTAAAGTGCGGGGAAATGACCATGAAAAAGTTTGTAGCTGGTAATTTTTCCAAATGGAAGCAATTAGGGTTAGTCATGTTAGGGGCCTATGTTGTATCGGGTTGCCCTAGTCCTACGGTCAGTAATTTAATCGGGGCTCAGGGAGCCAATTCTCAAGAGGGCATCTCTCAGGTAGGCGGTGCGGCGATCGCACAAGAAACAACCCCTGAAGCAGATGCAGCCTCAGACAATGCAGTTGCTTTTGAAATATGTGCGGCTGTAGAGACCTGGCAGCGCCCCAGTGATGCGGAACAATCCAAACAGCTCAGTGCCGATCCCCGTTACGGTGAGGCCCTTAATGACAGCCCATTAAAAGCAGCGTCCAATCAGTTTTGGTCCCATGAAGCTTTTAGCTTTACGACCTATGGTTTGAGTGCTCGTATGGAGCCAGAAATGCTAGCAGGCTTATGGACCGTTTCAGATAAGCTAGCCGGTTGCTATGGTGCTGAGAGTACGATGGCTATTAACGAAGGTGATCGTGCAGAAACCTGGCTTCTAAATAAGCAAATTACTAATTTGGAATGGGACGACGATCGCTACATCATGACGGTTGAATCGGCTCCCACTGGAATGCAAATCGTTCAGTTTGACCGCGTCGATCAGCTCGCAAGCTTACCTCTAGAAATCGTGACAGAAAACGGCACCTCTGTAGACGTTATTTCCGGTGACTGGCAGTAGGCTCTCAGCGAACAACCATTACTTGTTGAACGTTACTTGTTAAAACAGTCTCCACACAAAAAGCCATTCCTAACGTTAGGAATGGCTTTTTTGTTGACGTTGAGCACACTGCTCAACGAGATCGCCGACTGATGCAGACTCACTTGATGACGATGCCCTAACTACTATGACCTAAACTATGAGCCCATTTTTCGCTTCAGCTCATTGAGTTCTTCTTCCGCTTCCCACTGGCGGAAGCTTTCATCTAAGGGATCGTAAGCTTTGCTGGTGCTGTAAGGGCTTTGGTTCCAGCCAGTTGTCCCCCAGTCAGTGGAGGTTTTAGGCATAGCAGCAGCCTGAGCAATCTTAGTCTTAACCTCTTGGCGCTTTACTTTTACCTGCTGATTCAGTTCTTTAGTTTGCTCAATTCTGTCTTTTACGCCCTTAAGCTGGCCCCATAGATGATTGCCCTGCCGTAGCAAAGCCGCTTCACGCTCCTGGGCCGGTCCTACTAGGTCCTGACGATTGGCACTCTTAGCCTTTGCCACCCGCTGATGCCATTGCTGAATATCGGTCGCAGTTTCTAAAATGCCGTCTTCTAGCTGCTTAGCACGACGATTGAGATCTCCCAATAGGCGAATAGAGTCTTCCTCCTGACCGCGTAGCTGATCTTCTAAGGCTCGCAGCTCTAAGTGAGGATTGGCTCGCAAAAACTCATCGAGTCTGGTTTCTAAAAAGCGACTGAGATCGTCAAATAAGCTCATAGCAATTAAGCAATATTGGGATAAAAGTTATTAGAACCTTTGTCCAATATAGATCGAGCGAACCTCACCATCACGGCGAACAACCACGTCTTGACCATTAACGCTCACTAGCGTCCAGCTGGAGGTGCCAATGCGATCGCCCACATAGGCCCGTTGAGCAGTCCCTTCCAAATCAAACAGCGCCGCAGACCGACTGCCCAAGTTCAAAATACCAACTAAAACATGCTCAGAATTGGGTGCAATATTGGTGATGGCCGCAGCGGCATTGGTCGGTGCTACAGCAATCGCAGTCGGTGCAGGCAGGGTTGTAGGCGCTTGAGTCGCAGTCGGCACGACGATAGGCACAGAGGCCGTAGCCGCTACGGGCGCACCTTGTGGAATAGCAGCGGCGGCAGCCACTGGTGCAGGTACAGGGACTATAGGCCGAGGTGCACTAGAAGGTGTCGCCACATTGGGTACCGAAACGGCTGAGGCAACTTGAGTTGGTGCGGCGGGCGCGTTTTGATAAACCGGAACGAAAACACGCTCAATAACGCTAGTTGCAGGTGCTACACCAGGCAAATTAGGCAAAACGCCGGCTTGCTGGGGTGTATTGGTGTTTGGAACAACCGTTGGCAGAGCGGGAAGACCTTGCGGTGCGGGTACAACCGCAACTGTTTTCGCAACCTCATCCTGACGGTTGCGAATCACCTCTAGCGACTGCTGTAAATACGCTAAAAATTCTTCGTCTGAATTGCTGGGTAGCTCAGCTGCTGACGCTTCTTGGCTGAGCGATAACAGCCAGTTGTTACCCGGTGAGCTGTGGCTAGCGACCCACAGTCCCATGGTGCCAGCAGCAGATATGCTGGCAGCGCCCATCAGTAAAAAGGGCAATGATACTGTCTGCCGCTGCCGTTGGTTAGGCTCAAAAATCGTCTGAGGAGGCCGGGGCGATGCGTTCGCCAGGGTCAACTCGGGGAGTGGATGGCTAGGATATAAATAGTTAGAAACAGACTGAATAGGGCTGTCGCTAGGATCAGCCACACGCTGCAAGTCTATCGTTGTGCCGTAGAGTCCGGCAGAGACAACCTCCTCACCGGCATGGGCTACGTTGCTCTGAAAGTTGCCCGCTTGTGCAGCATTGATGTTGACCGCAGGCTTTACTGCCGTCACCGGTCGGCCACCGCCGTATTTACCATGGGTAGTCGCATGGGGTTGATACGCTGGCTGACGGGTTGCGTGGGGCTGCGATCGCGCCGGAATAGGGGTAGGCGTCGTCGCAGCGGGCCCAGCGGCCATTGTGGCGCGGTAAATATCAGCGGCGCTTTTAGGCACAAAGTTAGACGGTAGCTGAACAGTGCGGGTTGAAGGGCTCGCAGGCTTAGGCTTACTCACCACAGTCATATAGCTGCTAAGATCGCCGTCCAAGATTTTATCGACATCCAAGAACAGGTCATCCATCAGACTATCGCTGTAGGAATCGGCCACTCTGGTTGAAGCAGGAATCTCTGAGCCGAAGGCAATATTTTTAGTGACGGGACGGCTATTCGGGATCATGTTTAAGCGTGTGGGTGAAGCTTTTTAAAAACTGAAGATGATGGCAACCAACCTCGCCTTAATAGATCTATTGAAGTAAATCTATGGGGTAAATCCATCTCGTCACTAGCTAAACGATTGGGCTACATCATTGGGTCGGGTCGCCGGGCCAAATTGCCAAGACGAAACTGCCAGACCAAATAACCAGACCGAATCACTGAGCTAGGAACACCTGGAAAGCGAGCAGATTGTACATCAAACTGCGGGTAACCGCTGTGACTGTTGTCTTTTCTTCTTTTGTCTTGTCTTCTTGCCTTCTTTATGAAGAGCTAGCTAATATTTCCCTCTGGTTTTGAAAACCTATCAACTTTTCACGTTTGGTCTTCTGAACGTTCTGCGGCCAGCCTTGGTCTTTCAGCAAAAGGTGAGCAAATACACTGAGCTGACTTGGTATTATCAGCGTAATCTTTTGGGTCAACGCGATGACAGGCGGTTTTAGTGCTCCTTTTAATGTGTTAGCTGAGGTGCTGATGGCGACACCGTTTGCCTGCGAGGCGGTGTCGAGCCAGCAGGTGAGTGGCATTACAACCGATACTCGCAGCATCCGCCCTAGTGAGCTGTTTGTCGCGTTAGAAGGCGACACCTTTAATGGTCACGATTTTGCACAGCAAGCGATTGAAAAGGGCGCGATCGCACTGGTTGTTCGCAAGGGCGCACTGCCCAGCACCCTCAACCTGCCTCGGCTAGAGGTTGAAGATACGCTCGTGGCCTATCAGAGGCTAGGCCAGTGGTGGCGACAGCGGATGGCGCTGCCCGTGGTGGCGATCACGGGCTCAGTGGGTAAAACTACCACCAAGGAGCTAGTCTCTGCGGCCCTGTCGCCGTTTGGCACCGTGCTGAAAACGCAGGCCAATTACAACAACGAAATCGGCGTGCCTAAAACGCTGCTGGGCCTAGGGCCAGACCATGACTACGCCGTGGTTGAAATGGGGATGCGCGGCCTAGAGGAAATTGCGCTGCTGACTCAAATTGCGCAGCCCGATGTGGCCCTCATTACCAATGTAGGGACGGCGCACATTGGCCGGCTGGGCTCGCGAGAGGCGATCGCACAAGCCAAATGCGAACTCCTTAGAGAACTGCCTGCAACAGGCATTGCTGTACTCAACCACGATGATGCACTGCTAATGTCTACAGCAGCGAAGGTGTGGTCTGGTGAAACCATTACCTACGGCTTAGCAGGCGGTGATGTTCACGGACAGCTGTCCGGCGCAAGCGTCGTGGTTGAGGATGTGGCCATTCCGCTGCCGCTGCCCGGTCGGCACAATGCTTTGAATTTGCTGGGTGCGATCGCGACCCTCAAGGCCCTGAACCTAGCATGGACAAAGCTCGCTGAAGGGGTCACCGTTTCTATGCCAGCGGGGCGATCGCAACTGCACCAGCTACCTAATGACATTGTGCTGCTAGATGAAACCTACAACGCAGGGGCTGAAGCCATGGTGGCCGCCCTGCAGCTGCTTGCCGATCAGCCTGGGAGTCGCCGGTTGGCTGTCCTTGGCACAATGAAAGAGCTAGGCGAGCAATCTATAGAGCTGCACCAGCACATTGGCCAGACCGTAGCAAACTTGGGTATCGATCAGCTGCTCGTACTGGCCGATCCCGCAGAGGCAAAGGCGATGATCGCAGGGGCCGGTCAAGTTCCAGGGCAAAAGTTTGACACGCACGAGGCGCTGACGGCCCATCTTAAAGGGATGATTCAAAAGGGCGATCGCATCTTATTTAAGGCGTCTCGCTCCGTTGCGATGGATAAAGTCGTCGATCAGCTCCTGAAAGATTTCATGGTTTAAGCCGCAATCCTTAGCCTAAAATTAGGTCTGTAGTTTTACGCACTTGTGTACACCTCTTGTGTAGACCTTAGTTTCCTTGAGTTAGTTCTTCTGTAGCCTTCTCCAATCCGCCAGCGTGGTTTTAGTTCTGTCCGCTCAGCAGCTTGCAAAAATAACAGCACATGCCGAACGGGTATACCCCGAGGAGTGCTGCGGCTTAATGCTAGGAAAAATCGAGACCACGAGCGAGACCACGGGCGAAGAGCCACTAAAGACAATGGTCGAAGTCGCTCCGCTGGAAAACCACTGGACAGAAGGTGCAGGAGCAGGCGGTACAGATAGCCGCTCGAAACCAGCAGGCGCTCCCATGGATAACATAGATAACGCCGAGCCAACCTACACCAAACATCGGCGCTATTCTATTGCCCCGAAAGATATGCTACGAGTTCAAAAGTACGCACGGGCAAAAGCACTCAGCATCATTGGGGTGTACCACTCGCATCCAGACCATGTGGCCGAACCCAGCGAATGCGACAGAGCCCAAGCATGGCCAGAGTACGCTTACGTCATCGTCTCGGTACATGGTAAAGAAAACGGTGCAAAAGCGGTTGATGTCCAAAACTGGGCGCTAGACTTAAGCCATCAGTTTCAGCCAGAGGCTATCAAAGTATCGCCCTCTGCTGCGAAGGATCGAATGCCGGTTTCGGCTTAACTTCTTTATAAATATTTGTCTAACCCCTTATTTGTCTAACACCTCAAGCTAAAGCCGCTGCCGTCAGCTGCACTGGGTTGTGTACTACATGTCTTAACGCGGCATGTTATGGAACACACCGCTAGCTTCTCTACTGCTAGGATTTTCGAATGTCCTCGTCAGCGTCGGCATTGTTTCCGGCCTAAAAACACTTCTCAACATCATGCTCAACCCCAACTTGGATGATATCCAACTCAACAAGGCAGAGTACGAACGCTACTCGCGCCACCTAATCCTCCCTGAGGTTGGCCTCGACGGTCAAAAAAAGCTCAAAGCTGCCAGCGTTTGCTGTGTCGGGACAGGTGGCCTCGGTTCCCCCTTACTCCTGTACTTAGCTGCTGCGGGCATCGGTCGTATCGGCATCGTCGATTTTGACGTAGTTGACCACTCCAACCTCCAGCGTCAGGTTATTCACGGCACCTCTTGGGTCGGCAAACCCAAAATTGAATCGGCCAAAAACCGCATTCATGAAATCAATCCCTACTGCCAAGTAGACCTGCACGAAGTCCGGCTCTCTTCCGATAATGCATTAGACATTTTTGAGCCCTACGACATCGTGGTTGATGGTACTGACAACTTTCCCACGCGCTATCTGGTTAACGACGCCTGCGTCTTGCTAGATAAACCCAACGTTTACGGTTCTATTTACCGCTTTGAAGGTCAGGCCACCGTCTTCAATTACGAAGGTGGCCCCAACTACCGCGACCTCTACCCTGAGCCACCACCACCGGGTTTGGTTCCTTCTTGTGCAGAGGGCGGCGTGCTGGGCATTCTCCCCGGCATGATTGGCGTTATTCAAGCGACTGAAACCATCAAAATTATCTTGGGCCAGGGCAATACGCTCAGCGGTCGTTTGCTGGTGTACAACTCTTTGGATATGAGCTTTAGAGAGCTGAAGCTGCGCAAGCCCCCTGAAGAGCACCGCGCGGTCATTGACAAGCTGATTGACTATGAGCAGTTTTGTGGGATTCCTCAGGCAGCCGAAGAAGAGGCTAAGCAAGCAGCTTCCATCAATGAAATGTCTGTGGGTGATCTTAAGTCCTTGATAGATAGCGATAAAAACGACTACTTCTTGCTGGATGTTCGCAATCCCAATGAGTACGAAATCGCTAAAATTCCAGGCGCTACGCTGATCCCTCTAGGAGAGATTGAAAATGGCGATGGGGTACTAAAACTCAAGGCCATGCTCAATGGTCATAAGCTGGTAGCTCATTGCAAAATGGGTGGCCGCTCCGCAAAAGCGCTTGCCATCCTCAAAGAAGCAGGCATCGATGGGACAAACGTCAAAGGCGGCATTCAAGCCTGGAGCCGTGAGATTGATCCCAATGTGCCTGAATATTAAAGGATCACATCCTTAACGAACTTGGCTTAGGGCAGAAGACCACTCCCGGCACCGACTGACCAAGAAGGATTCACTAAGAAGGGCACGGCACCGCGCTGTGCCCTTCTTAGTGAATCTGGAATCTTTAGCCTTTAGCCCTTTCAGACTAGGCTATTCAAAAATTGTTGAAAGATCAGGAGATCACACCATGAGCTTAAAAGATCGCATTTCCGACGAGATCAAAACAGCGATGAAAGCGAAAGACAAGCTGCGGTTAGAAACCGTACGCGGAATTAAAAAGGTTATTCTCGAACGAGAAAGTGACATTCGTGCCAAGGGCCGCGAATCGCTCAATGAAGAAGAAGAGCTTGCGGTTGTCATGCAGCTGGCTAAGCAACGCCGCGACTCGATTAAGCAGTTCACAGAGGCAGGCCGTGATGACCTTGCAGATAAAGAATCTAAAGAGCTGGCGATTTTAGAAGAGTATCTCCCCGCTCAACTGTCCGATTCAGAGGTAGAAGCGGCTGTAGATGAAATAATTGCTCAAGTAGGCGCGAGCGGCCCCCGTGATATGGGCAAAGTGATGGGACCTGTCATGAAAAAGCTCCAGGGAAAAGCCGATGGCGGCAAAGTGCAGGCCATTGTCAAAGCAAAACTTCTCGGAAGCTAGTGAGTCTTGAGTCTTTGCGTCACGTTGGTACGAGGCTGCTCAGCTTCTTGATCGATGAGTCTGCCCCGTGCCTCTCGCTTTGTTGTTAAGTGGTTGTTGAGCGATCGCAGCACACCCAATCCAACCGCTCCACCGAGCCTAATGGCTAAGCGTCTTTACTTTATCTGCATAGCCGTTTTCTCTTTTTGCTTGCCTGCCATCATGGTCTTGGTAGAGTTAATCGCTCGCTTGGTGACCGTTGATAGCTCGGCAAACTTCCAACTCGCTTTGCTACCGGCCTCATGAACGCCAAACTTATAGAAGCCGTCTGCCTTACCCGCTAGCGCTTTAATAGCGTCGTCGATGTCTTTGGTGTCTCCAGACTGATAGCGATTGGTTTCCTTGCAAGGCTTAATGGCCCCTCCACTTTTAGTATTGGTAGCCCACACCTCGCCTTCTACTACCCAAAACTGTGAGAAGCCTGCGGTCCCCTTTTTAGGCTGGGCTTTGCCGAAGCCTTTCGTAGCGACTTTTTTAGTCATGTTTGATGTAGTGCCTGCTCAGGCTAGAGGTACGAGGCGATTATACCGGTATTAGCTCAGCAACTTACTCAATCAGCGCTTTCTTAGCGGTTTCTTCCACTTGTTTGGCGGCAGCAGCCTTGCGTTCACTGTGGCGATCGGTGAGTTCGTCTACATGTCCTCGCAAAAGCAGGGTGAAGCGGTTGAGCTCCTCCATCACATCGATAACGCGATCGCGATACGCCGAGTCCTTCATCGTGCCATCCTCATTAAACTGCTGATAGGCTTTGGCTACAGAAGACTGATTGGGAATGGTGAACATTCGCATCCAGCGACCGAGAATGCGCAGCGTGTTCACCGCATTAAAAGATTGCGATCCGCCAGACACCTGCATCACCGCGAGCGTTCGTCCTTGGGTAGGCCGCACAGCGCCCAAGCTCAACGGAATCCAATCGATTTGCGTTTTCATCAGGCCCGACACATTACCGTGTAGCTCGGGGCTAGACCACACCTGTCCTTCTGACCATAGGGACAGCTCGCGCAGCTCCTGCACTTTGGGATGCGTATCTGGCTCTGCGCCGTGCAGCGGTAGCCCTCTTGGATCAAAAAATCTCGTTTCGGCACCAAAGCCTTCAATAATACGTGCAGCTTCTTCAGCGAGTAAACGGCTGTAAGAGCGCTCTCGCAAAGAACCGTACAGAAACAAAATACGCGGCGGGTGATCAAAACTCATGGGCTAACACTCTTCACTTTAAAACTCTCTTTTTTCTTAAAAAGCTTATCTGCTTCAACGCTTAGTTCAACCAGTGAACTTTTGTCACCACATAGCCACTACAGCGACTCTTGTTCTTCACCAAACCACTTTTCGGAAAGTAGCTGTAAATACGCTTGCTCTTGCAAGGTCAAAATCTCTTTATTAACGGCCTCAACTCTATCATCATCCCCTTCACGAAAAGCAATACCATAGTTCTCTAGTGTGAGGCGATCGCCCACTAATTCAAACTGTTGAGGCTGGTTGTTCTCAACGTACTTGAGCGTTGGATAGTCGTGAACAACCGCTTCCACTTCCGCAGAGTCTAAGGCGGAAATCATCTCCTCAAAACTTTCAAACTCAATTAGCTTAACGGGCTGAGCGCGCACATACTCTTCAGCGGTAGTGCCATCCATAACGCCGACCGACTCGCCGCGCAAGTCTTCAAACGACAGCGTACTTTCTTCCAGTTGGGTTACCGTGAGCGAAGCGATAAAATCTGCCACGATGAAAAAGCTGGCGCCCATCCATAGGCAGGCAATGATACGTCCGGGCAGCTTGTTAGGCGTCACATCACCATAGCCAAAGGTCCCTAAGGTAACAATGGCAAACCACAGGCCCTGACCAATCCCATTGACAGGATCGCTTGAAAACGCTTCGTTGTCTCTGTGTTCTAGCCGCCAGATAACTGCACCAACACCTGCGCTAGTGGCCATCACCAACAGCAGCGGTCGCCATAAATCCCAATTGAATAAGCGACCCACCGCTGAGCGGATAGGGCTAGCTTTGGGCGATCGCACCATGAGCTGTAGGCCCGAGCGATAGTAAGGATAGGAAAAGTCAAAGCCTTCTGATTCGCGCTTTGCCGTGATAGAAATGCCTGCGATCGCAGTATCTACCTGCCCCGCCTCCAAACCCGCTAGCATATCGGCAACAGAATCATAACGGACCCACTCAGTTTTCAAGCCCAAATCGCCAGCAACCCGCTCCCAAAATTCAATACTGTAGCCATAGGGTTTGTTCTCATCTTCAAGAGAAACAAATGGCACAATCTCTTTCGTACCTACTTTAAGCGTGTCACTAGCGACAGATGGTTCAACAGACGGCTCAACAGACGCCTCATCGGCTTGTACCAAAAGCTGTTCGGAAGATGGAACAGTTTGAGCAAATATTTGAGCAAATGGTGGTGTTGTCGTAGAAGCAAAGGTTCCGGTAAACAGAACACTACAGAGTAAAAAAGCGCTACGTTTCATAGAATAGTATTGTCTAAAATTTGGCCATTGCATGGCCTGCTAACCAGCCCGTTGTCCAAGCGCTTTGAAAGTTGAAGCCGCCGGTAACACCGTCGATGTCCAGAATTTCCCCCGCTAAGTATAAACCGTTGGCCGCGCGACTTTCCATCGTCTTAAAGTTGACTTCTTTAAGCCGCACGCCCCCACAGGTAACAAACTCATCTTTAAAGGTGCCTTTGCCGGTGATAGCGTAGCTGCCCTGAGTGAGCTCTTGCACTAATTTATTCATTTGCTTTTTAGCTACATTGGCCCAGGTCAAGCTAGGATCAATCCCTACTCGGCCAAGCAAATACTGCCACAGCCGTTTGGAAATAGGCGTGTAGGGGCTAAAGGTGGCGATCGCCTTTTTAGGACGATTGGCCTTACACTGTTGCAATTCGGCGCGCACCTGCTCCGCCGAAAAGGCCGGTAACCAATTCACCACCACCGATGCCTGATAGCGTGCATCGTGCAACACTCTAGCGCCCCAGGATGAAAGCTTCAGCACCGCCGGACCACTCAGTCCCCAGTGAGTAATCAGCAACGGCCCTGTTTGCAGCAGGCCATTTTGCTTGGAGGGTTTTGTCGTGGCTAGCTTGAGCTTCACATCCACCGGATTCACGGCTACACCACTGAGCTTATGCAGCTGTTTGTCGGCAATGTTGAAGGTAAATAGGGACGGTACAATCGGCTCAATCGTGTGGCCAAGAGAGCGGGCGATGCGATGGCCTACCGGGCTGCTGCCTGTGGCGAGCAAAACGCGATCGCACACAACATCATCAGCCGATCCCCTGAGCTGTAAGTGAAACGTCTCACCAACTCGCTCAATCCCCACAACGGACGATCGCGTCTTTACCTGTACCCCTGCTTTGCGCGCGGCTCCCGTTAAGCAAGACACAATCGTGTCCGAATCGTCCGTGGTTGGAAACATGCGGCCATCGGCTTCTGTTTTGAGCCGTACGCCCCACTGACCAAACCAGTCCACCGTATCTTTGGGCTGAAACCGGCTAAAGGCACCGCGCAGGGCCTTGCCACCACGGGGATAGTTATTCACCATTTGAGCCGCTTCAAAACAGTGGTGGGTCACGTTGCAGCGACCGCCCCCAGAAATGCGAACCTTGGCCAGGGGCTGAGGGCCTGCTTCGTATAGGGTGACTTGGGCTTGGGAATTGGCAAAGGCAGCGGCGATCGCACCAAAAAAGCCTGCGGCTCCACCGCCTATCACCGCCAGCCTTAAAGTCATTAGCGTCAATCTTCCCTACGAATTATTGCGTCCATGTCTAAGGTAGGTCGTTTTCAACCCATTATCTGCGTTACGTTAAATGTTAAGTAAGTTAACAATTGGCTTCTTAAATACACAACCCTACCTTTCATATTTTCCATGGCAAGCAGAGAACAAATCAGACAGCACATCGCTCAAAGTACCAGTATTAAGATCGACAGCATCGCTGAGCCCACCAAAGGCGACGAAGCTAAAAAGCTCCGCGTGATGGAACACGTCGCCAAAAGCAAAGGCCAATCAGAACAAGGCTAAAACGCAGGGCTTCTAAGCCCATCAAATCTTCTAAGCCCATCAAATACTGACCAGTCGATGAAATTTCTCTTCAGATGACAGGGCTTCAGACCAATCGGCTGCTGGCGAACTTTGTTTTTTGCCAGCAGCCGATTCTAGTTTGAGCAAGCCATAGCTTCTGGTTATGGTTTCTGGTCATGGCTTTGCCGAGCTTTTAGCGCTGCTGCTTTGCGTCGATAAACATCCGGGATCGCAAGGTTCAAGCATCGTATAAGGCATCTGTTTTGGCAGCCATGACAAAATCATTGTGGTGCAAGCCATTAATCGCATGGGTCCACCAGGTCACTGTCACTTTGCCCCATTCAGTCAGCAGGGTCGGGTGGTGACCGGCTTCTTCGGCGATCGCACCCACTCTATTCGTAAACGCTAACGCCTGCTGAAAATTAGCAAACTTGTACTGCCGCTGTAGCTGAGCAATACCAGCAGCATCAATCAACGCCCACTCCGGAATTTGCGGGTGAACCCGAGCAATGTCAGCAGGCTCCATCGGCGGCAACGTACCGGAGCAGGGCACACAGGTTTGAGAAACTAGCTTCATAGACTCAGCAAGGCCACTAGCACAACCACTGGCGCAGGGTAAATGGCTTCAGCTATGGTAGCAAAGTCATCGCTGTGCTTACTTTCGTGCTGCAATTTTCATTTATCCTCGTAGAGCCTGGTGAAGCAGGTAACATTGGCGCTGCGGCCCGTGCTATGAACACGATGGGGTTCGAGGACCTGCGGCTTGTACGCCCCAAGGCCGAGCATCTTAGCGGGATTGCCAAAGCATTTGCCCATGGCTCTGAGCACCTTTTAGAACGCGCAGGTGTTTATACCCAGCTCTCTGAGGCACTCAGCGATGTTGATTTTGCCTGTGCGACCACCGCTCGCCACCGCCTTCAAAAAAGCCATTATGTTGCGGCCAGAGAGCTGCCCAGTATGCTAACCGCCAAAGGTAACTGTCTTCAACGGGTCGCTCTTGTTTTTGGTAGCGAGCGCTCTGGGTTGAGTAATCAAGACATTGACCTATGCGATCTGATCACGAACATTCCGCAAGCCACGCTTCAGCCTTCGCTTAACCTTGCCCAGGCGGTCATGCTGTATAGCTTTGTTCTTTCACAGGATAAAACGCAACTACAGATAGAAGACCAGCGCTTAAACAGTGGGCAAATGCCCGTCGAGCAATACACGCACCTTAAGCAATCAATACGCCAACTCATGAGTCGAGTTGGGCTCAATCAGCGCAATCAAAACTATGTAATGAAATCACTAGGACGACTGGCCTACGAAGATTTGTATCTGATTCAGACGATTCGAGCCTTCGTTGAAAACGAACTGAACCGTTTGGACGATAGGTAGCCAAAAGCAGGTGGTCCTGCCGCTCAGGGAACCAACCCAACAACGACAAGACGGACGCTTAGAGATGGACGTCTAGAGATGAATGTTATGAAAGCGTCATAAACACAGCTAATTATTTTGTTCTGTAGCTTGCAATACAGTTCCAAACCTTGTAAAAATAAAACAACGAAAAAAATCCAAGCTATCCAATGGTTTAGAGTTCTCTTTTTCAACGAACGTTCTTTACTGTAGGCTTGGCTTTCAATGGTAGGCCCTCCCTCTACCTTACGTCTTAGAGACTCATACAATAGAGCTTACGCTCTGTGGCTTTGACTCTATGATCCTGAGGTTAGCGCACTGGCCCTTCAGCTTTCATATCTATCGACCGTTCACATCTATCAGCCCTGTTGTCATCGGCTATGTGATCTCATTCCTGAGCTAACAATACCGAGCGACTAAGCCTGACGTTAATCCCTCACTTAGCCGTCTATATGCCCTGCTTCAAACAAGGGCAACAACAGCTTTTTGCTCCGTAGGCTCTTTTTTCCATAGGCTTTTTTTCCATAAGCTCTTTGCGCCATAAGCTCATGTCAGTCGTCTGGCACACTCCCCTTTCAGCGACAAAAGCACGTCACTACAAAAACAACACCGCAACCTAGTCAAAATCAGCTTATTTTAGTTCACTTACTACCAGCCTATGGCTGGCACTTTGAATAATGCCCTCATTATCTCAGGTTCAGTTGAACACGCTCCATAGTCAGCATACGCTTGCCAGCGCAGACCTTTTGAAAATTTGTCAGCTTGCTCAAGTAGAGGGGCTTGCAGAGAGCTTAGAGTCCTGGAGTTTTGAACAGTTTTTTGGCTTTAGCCTGCACTTGTTTATCACCACTGAGTCGGCAGCAACGCGCGCTGCTGTTGCTCAGCTTCTCCCTAGGTTTGGCAGTGGGATCGTACTGCCTTTGGTCAAAATTTCACACCACTTTCAGGCTAAGGGTGAGATTAGTCGCTTGGCTCAACAAAGCTTGGGGGCGATCGCACCTCGCACTCTATTGCTGGGGATCAAGGAGGTCTTAGAAACGCCCAACGCTGATTCACTCAAGCCTATTCTCGTCAAAGTCTTAGCGAATCTATCGAATCAGAGCGCCGCTACAGTTCTGATACTCTTTCCAGAGATCCTGAAAAATGAAGCGGGTCAAGCGCTGAAGCAGGCATTTTTGACTGAACGCGACCACATCATCGCACAAACTTCTATTCGCGTAAGATTGCAAAAAAGCTTGCATAAAAACTGCAACGTTTCGAAGCGCGAGGCTGTTATCAACCAAGCAAGTGCTCTGCCAAAAGAAACGCCCTTGCTCGCATAGCTCATCGCCAGCTATCACACAGCAATCGTACGAACAAGTCAACCTCTCAAAGGCAATACTCAACAGGCAATACTCAACAAGGCCAAAAGAGAATGCAAAAAGAGCGCAGACCTCCTCTATAGGTCTGCGCTCTTTTATGGCGTAACGATGTTGAACGATAGGGCTTAATACTTGTCTATAGCCACATTAAAAAACAATCGAGTGAGCACAGCACCCATCAACACATTGGCCAACAAATAAGCCTTCGCAGCCATCCCCGTACCAATTAGCCAGATAACGGGCGAAGTAAAGGCAGCAACCAACATAAAAGCCATCATGCCAATAGATATGCCTAAGGCAACCCATCTCAAATATCCATGGCTAATGAGTAGCGTCATCAAACCGAGTGGAAGCAGCATACTCACAAATAGCGGATTGAGCTGATTACTGGCAAACAGTACGCTGCCTAATTCGGGAATTGAGGTACCTAGCAGCTGAAACACCCAGCTTGGAACAATCGGTAGATGGACAGCTTTTAGCGGGAACAACCCAATGCTCCCCAAAGAAATCCCCAATAAAAATGACAGTTTCCAAGGAGAAAATCTGGGACTGCTAGGGGCGAGTATTGCCGTGATCAGACCGGCTGCTATGAGCTTAATTGCGATGTCTTTCCAGGCAATCTTAGGCCATGAAAATCCGATGGGAGATGCGATCGCGACAGCCTTTTGCGCATTCAAATAGCCTGCCCCAAAGAAATTACGAGGATCCCCTTCTACAGGCTCAGCAGATTTTTTCAAAATCTCCCACACCTGATCGGGGGACATCGTACCCACTTTAGACTTCACCAGTGCCGCGACCCCAGCGACATGGGGAGCCGCCATGCTAGTGCCCTGAAAATACTTAAACTGAAACTCTCCCGCCGCACGCGGGTTAATCGTTTCTTGCAAGATGCCAGCACCCTGCCCCAGACGGGTCTCACCGCCCGGTGCTGCAATATCAACACCCTTGCCGTAGTTAGAATATGACGCCTTTTTGCCATCTGGCCCAGTCGCAGATACTCCGATCACATGGTTGTATAGCGCTGGATAAGACGCACTGCTACGGGCTGAATTACCCGCTGAAGTCACAATCACCACACCTTTCCCATGGGCATATCCAATCGCTTCGCGCATCAGCAAAGACTCTCCCCCACCGCCCAAACTCATGTTGATTACATCTGCGCCATTATCTGCCGCAAATCGAATCGCTTCTGCAATATCAGCAACCGTACCAGAGCCCCCTCGACTAAGAACCTTTAAAGGCATTAGTTTGGCACCATAGGCGACTCCCGCCACGCCATAATTATTATTAGTAGACTGGGCAATGGTGCCAGCCACATGCGTACCATGGCCGTTATCGTCAGCAGCATTGGTGCGATTATTCACAAAGTCATACCCAGGGACAAAAGCCGTTTGCTTCAGATCAGGACCCTGACTAATCCCCGTATCAATCACAGCCACCGTAACGCCCTTACCATTAACCCCCTCACTCCAGGCACCTTCTGCCTTAATAGCTTTCAAATTCCACTGTTTAGCATAGCCAGGATCATTCACCGTAAAGCCATCTTGCCGGTAAATATAGTTCGGCTCAATGAATTCTGTACGGCTAGCTAATGCAGAGTTTCTGAGACTCTCTAGAACGCTACGGTTGCCAGGAACGGTATAGACATTGTCTGCCTCTGAAAAAGCACTGTTCAAAGCAGGTGTGAGATTGAACGTATCACTTAAAAGAGATAGCGACGCTGGCAGCTGAGAAAGTGCCTGAGGCTGCTCACTAAAGTCTACGATGATAGAATTAAACTCTCCTGAAGAGAACGGTCCTGCATCAGGAGGTGAAGCAGTTTGCGCGTAGCTACCCGCCGATGAAAAGGCATAGCCAACCAACACGGCTAAAATAGCGCCTAAGCAAACGAGCCTCAAAAAGAAACGTTTCATGAGAGGTTAAGAAAAGAACAACAGGCACAAACAATGAAAAGCTAAGTTAAAAGAATGTAGGTTAAAAGAACAGCATGAAGCATTGGCCTGTACAACGATTTGTAGTCACGGTGGTAATAACCACTGCTATAACAAGTGTTCTGTTGGTGAGCTGCGCACCGCTCAGTAAATCGCTCAGTCAATCGCCCAGTCAATCACCCAGCCAACCACCTAGAAAAGCACCCAACAGTTCAGAAGTGGTCAGACCGATCAACACTTCCAACACTGCTAACCCAACTCTTGAGAACAATACGCTCATGTCTGATGCGACCTTATCGCCCGAACTTCAACAGGCTATTTTAAATGCCGTCAGCGCAGAGCAAAAAGTCCCTGCTGGGCAGCTCGAAATAACCACAACAGAAGCCGCTGATTGGCCTGACGCCTGCCTCGGGCTAGGCGGGCCAGACGAGATGTGCGCGCAAATGATGACAGCGGGCTGGGCCGTGACAGTGACCGATGGCCAACAAACTTGGCAGTACCGAACTGATTTGGACGGCCTCCAAATAAAATTAGACGCTGGTTAACCCAAAGCGTATTTCATCATTTGCGCATTTCATCAATAGAGTTCACAAATAGGGACTGTACCCCTTGAAAAGGGTAGGGCAGCTGAGTATGAATGAGGGTTAAACACTAGGCAGCTTCTGCATCAGCTTGTAAAAACAGCCGTGTCGTGAGACCGCAGACAAGCGCATTGCCCAATAAAAACAACATTGCCCAGCCACTGCGACCCACAGGCCAAACGGTAGGGGCTGAAAATGCGCCCACAATGAAGAAGCTTGTCATACCAATGGCGATACCAAACGCGAACCATTTTAGGTGTGGTGAGCTGGCCAAGCAAGATAGCAAAACAATCGGAATCAAAACGCTCGCAAAAATCGGATTGAGCTGCGCTCTGGTCCACAATACAGAACCCAAATCAGGAATCGCCGTCCCCAAAAACTTAAATGGCCAGTGCGCCATGCCTGAAATGTGGGTGGCTCGAATAAAAAATAGGCCAATGCTACCTACCGTTATGCCCAGCAAAAAAGTCGGGCTCCAGGGGTTGAAGCGAGCAGTTTGAGGAACCAGCAGCCAAGTTAAAACACCGGAGACGACCAGCTTAAGCAGCATGTCTTTACCATCAAGTCCCCGCCAGTCCCACCAAATAGAAGGATGAGATGAGGCCATACCAGCTAGCGACACCACCAAAATGCCCAGACAGAAAAAACTAATCAGAACCCGTTTCATAAAATATTGCTGCTTGCTTGAATCAAAGGGGTCAAAAAATTAGCGAACGCTCCAAAAATTCACCAGTATTTGCCGCCAGTACCAATCTATTCAGGCAATCCTAAGATCTACTACCGTAAAGTTTACTAATGCTACGCAGGCGAAACTGTTATCACGTAGAACAGCCATTAGCTTATTTGTGAAACGGGACTGGCGCGATTCGAACGCGCGACCTAGCGCTTAGGAGGCGCTTGCTCTATCCATCTGAGCCACAGCCCCAGGGTTGTTAGGTGTGTTGATTAACAGCTTACCTACCACCACAAAACAATATAGCAAGTCCGTCCCAGTTTCAAAATGTAGATTTACTGTTGAGGCGGGGGTTGGATCCAACAGTCGTCCCACGGAGCGCCACCCACTTCTAGTCCTGCTAGCTGGCTAGACGTATCCAAAATCTTGGTTTCTATGCCCGGTTTCGACTCTTTGATAGAACGCTTCCACAGTCGCAGTTGCAGATCACCATGGGTAGTATCGCGGCACAAAAACTGTAGACCTGTCTGTGTAGGGACACGAACGTAAGCACCCTCATCACGTGCTTGACCAATCACTTCTACTCGATACTGGTGACTACAGGCAGTGAGTCGCCAATACCCCCAAGGCTCTACTTTCCAGGTAAATGCTGTTTTGGTGGAAATGAATTCATACAATTGGCCTTGGTAGTGGATACCGATGAGCCCGATATTTTCGGTCCAGGTAAGAACTTCACGAATGCCACCAACGGCAGTAATGCTCAAAGTAGGCTCATCAGCAAAAGCATTGCACTGTATCCAAAACCACTTGGCCGGGAAAGCGCCGCCCCAGTTTTTTTCAGCATAGGTAGGGGCCGATTCAAAGGTCGTGCGCACTAAGGCATCTGTACGACGGGTGCGATCGCCTCTCCACTCAATCCATCCAGAAGACACACCGTGGGCCATTAGCACTTGCCACCCCGGCTCAAATACTGGCAAATACGATAGCCAACCTGCGGTCGCCCTTTGTACCGGCGCGCCCCAGCCGGAAATAGGTTGCGTGTGATAATCCCATTTGGCCATCACCGTTTTTTGGTCGGCTCCTAGCAACTGGCCTTGATGGCGATGCGCACTGACCTGATAGCCTTCTTTCACCGTACTGAAAAAGTCTTCAGGCGCTAAATATCGGGCAGGTTCAGCCTCTAGTGCGGTGCGCCAGTGGCCCAAGCCTAACCGATGCGGCCAGGCCCAAAACTTAGTCACATCGGGCAAGCTTCGACAGTAGTAAGTTTCGCCAGGACCTAAAATTTGCGCGGCCCCGCCACTATGATCCTGCCCTCCAGCAGGATCGTCAATGGAGTACATGAAGGCAAAGGTTTCGCCAGCAGACTCATCACCAGATAAGAGGGATTGAGAGTCAGAGAGCACACTCACAGAGGGCAGCGTCAGGCGAAAGTACCAGCCTTCAAAAAAGCGGCTGGTCTGGCGACGCCAATGGTAGCCGCTGTGGGGTCCTGACAAATTCATCCCGATTCAACCCATCTGGGAACGTAGCGCCAGCCTTGCTTAAGTTCCGCTTTCCACTGGTCATAGCCGGGCTGCTTAGCACTCACTAAGGACCAAAACTTAGCCGAATGGTTCATATGGACGGTGTGACACAGCTCATGGACCAGCACATAGTGAACCAAAGGGCGCGGTAAAAACAGGAGCTTGTAGTTGAGGCTAATGTCTTTTTGGCTAGAGCAGCTGGCCCAGCGCGTTTTTTGTCCGCGTACTGAAATACGTCGGCAGGGCAGGTCTAACTCGTAGCCTAGCTGTCTGAGCCAAGGGACAAGGTCACGATGGGCGCGGTGCGCCAGCCACTTTTTGAGGACGGCTTGGCAGTGACGAGGCTGCTCAGTATTACCTTTTAACATGAGCTTATTGCCTAAAGCCGGCGTGCAAATCGTTTTGTTGCCGGGGCCTGGCTGATAGCCAACAGACCAAATCTCTAGGTCTGAGCGATCGCACTCACCTGGAGGATCTACAGCCTCCGAGCGCCATCTGAAAACGATGGCATCTGGCTTTTCAGCTTGCCAGTCCTCTGAGGTGGTTTCGGCAGCACTGAGAAGGCGCGATCGCGTCTTTAAAATCCACTCACGGCGGCGCTCCAAAATATCGGGTAGTTTGGAGCGCTCAAAATGAGGCGGAATAACCACTTCCACCTTGCCCTCCACCGATATTTTGATCGAGACATGCTTGGCACGGCGGCTCTCACGAACCTCGTAGGCCGGCATGGCTGGCGGACTATTCAACGGTTGAGATAACGGATCGGCAAACGGTTGCTCAGAATCATTAGCGGAAGGCGAAAACAGTTCTAGCTGAGACATTGCTCCGTTCGATAAGTTCCGTTGATATGAGTTCAGGCACAAGCAACGTTTTACCCAACGCAACGCCCTAAACAACACAACTATAAAAGCGACCTGTTTTATTATCGCCGATAGCAGGACAGTTGTGAGCGTTCAGTCAGGCGCATCACATGAACCCAAGTTGCGCTATATCTAGAAATGTAGTGAGGTATGATTTGGCGGTTGTATCGCCCGCGTTTCTACGTAGGCACATCAGGCCTCATGGGCAGGCACTCGACCCCACATATCCCCACATAGACAGAACCGATAAGGCACTGATTAGACAGTCAAGTTAGGTATGACAACCCGATTCAAACAAACCAGCGTATTCAAACCAACGAATTGGGGGAGTGCTATTTTCCTAGGGCTCCTCTTGAGTGGCTCAGTGACGCTTACGGGCTGCAGCCAAACCAATACGCCCAATACCCCCGCAGGCAGCGACAGTACCATCACCATCCTGGGTCAGTTTTCAGGCCAGCAACAGGCCGACTTTGAGCAATCCTTAGTGCCCTTTGAAGAAGAAACCGGTATAGATGTTGTTTACGAAGCTACCGACCAGTTTAATAGTTTGCTACGAATGCGCATTGCGTCTTTTGCCGAGCCCGACTTAGTCATCCTGCCACAGCCAGGACTGATGGCTGATTTGGCCAGAGAGGGCTTGCTGGTCCCTTTAACAGAAGTGATGGAAACCAGCGCACTCAGAGCCTCTTATCCAGATGCCTGGCTCGACTTAGGAACCGTTGACGAAGTGCCCTATGGTCTGTGGTATCGGGTGTCTGTCAAAAGCTTAGTTTGGTATCGACCCACCGCCTTTGAAGCCAAGGGCTACGACATTCCTAGGAGCTGGGCAGAACTAATAGCACTCAGTGACAAAATTGTTGCGGACGGCGGTACACCTTGGTGCATCGGCTTAGAAAGCGGCGACGCTAGCGGCTGGCCAGGGACTGACTGGATAGAAGACATTTTGCTACGAACCGCCGGACCAGAAGCCTACCGGCAATGGATCAGCAATGAGCTACCCTTTAAGTCTCCTCAGGTCCTCCAAGCCTTCAACGAATTTGGACGAATTTTGCTCAATCCTAAGTACGTATCTGGCACGGCTACCAAAGCAATTTCTACGCCCTATGGAGAGTCTTCTTTAGGTATTTTCAATACTCCGCCCGACTGCTATATGCACCGCCAGGCTAGCTTTATTTCCTCTTTTTTCCCTGAAGATAAGCTACCCAGAGTAGACTACGATGTGTTTTTATTGCCGGGAATTGACGAAAAGTTCGGGACGCCCTTACTGGTCGCTGGTGATGCCATCGGCATGTTTCACAACACGCCTGAAACCCAAGCCTTTATGCAATATATTGCAACCCCTGTGCCTCACAAAATATGGGCGGGTTTAGGCGGGTTTATTTCACCCCAACAGCAAGTCCCCCTAGAAGCCTATCCGGATTTGGTCAGCCAAAATATCGCGCAAATTTTATCAGATGCCGAAGTCATTCGCTTTGATGGCTCTGACCTCATGCCGGGATACGTTGGTTCCGATGCCTTTTGGGATGGCATCATGGCGTTCGCTGAAGGCAAGCCCGCCGAAGAGATTGCCGTGGAAATTGATCGGAACTGGCCTTAACAGGGCAAATGACTCGCTCAGCCGGGTTGCCCGATAAGATGATGAGCTCGCTAGGATGATGAGTGTGAAACGTGCGTGCGACGGCGTAATCGGCTGAAAAAAATAGCGTAAAAAATGGCACCACTTACTAACAACCCAACTAAGCTCATTATGGGATCGATAGGCGCATTGTAGGTCCACAGCGCAGGCGTCACAACCACTGAGTCAGGCGTAGCCACCATCAAATAAGAGAATAAATTGTTGGCCGCATGAACACCCAGTGACAACTCCAAACCATTATCTTTTAAGGTCATTGCAGCAAAGATGACACCCCAGAAAAAATAGTTCAGCGCGCCGATGAGAAAAGAGCCTCGCGACATTTCAGGATTGTTGAAATGGGGTAGGGCAAACACAATGCCACTGATGAGCAACAGGAACAGCGGGCGCTTCGTAAACAGTCGCACTCCCTGCATTAAATAACCGCGAAACAACAACTCTTCAGCAGAGGTTTTGATCGGTACTAGCGCAACAGATAGAGGCAGCAACCAAAACCAGCTCGATGGATCAAACGCCCATTGGTAGCGATGGGGAGAGCAGCAAATATCTATTCCTGTCCAAGTGGCCATCAGCATTGTCCAAACCACAAAGCCTTGACCCATGCGACGGTAGTGAATGCCGGCCTCAGCATTAATCAAGCTACGGAAGGAGCGACGATGCAGGCCTTTGATGGCGATCGCCAACCAAATAATGACGACTAAAAACGGCAAAGCACCGCTCACCATTTCACTGACAAGCGTATGTACCGATAGGCGAGACAGAAAATTTTCGGAGCTTGCTGTGAGCACATACGCAAACACACCCCAAAAAACAATCACACTGCTAATGACAAAACAGTAGCGCCACCAACCATTATGACCTTCATAAACGTTGCTCAAAAAGCGTTTGCTCATGGTTGCTACCCAACATCCGTCCAGGGACGTCTCGCCTTACGTAGTCAGGAAGTGCTAAACGCAAAATGCTACGTGAAAAAGAGAATCGTCGATGACCTTAGTGTTGGCACTCGCTGCCTGAAAGTAACAATAAAAGTTGTCATAAGGCTGAGTCAGTATGTACTGGACACTCAATGTAAGAAAAGAAAGAAATACCCGTGCTATCACGGGACTACAAACCTTACATATTCAATTATTTTATTGCTATGAAGATGCTAGTGCCCCAGCCATGCCCTGCAAGCTAATTATTCAAACGCTCACTGAAAAGTTTGAGTCCCATAAGGAAAAGCAGTTTACAGGCGCGGTTGCCATCACTGCCGAGAACCTCACCTATGGATCGCTTTATTTTCATATGGGACGCCTAGTGTGGGCAAGCACATCGGTTCATCCTGTTCGTCGATGGCACCGTCAGCTAATACAGCACTGCCCACAGCTAATTGAAAAGATATCGAAGCAAAAAGAGATAACGAGACAGGCGCTCCGTGCCCAGCTCTGTTATCAAACCGTTATCGAAAAGGTAAAGCATGGAAAGATCAATCGGATTAGCATGGCTAAAGCCGTAGAAAACTATCTCTGTGAAATTCTGTTTGACATTATTCACGAAGCGACGCTGCGTGAGCTACATGCCAAACCCCCTGTCCTACTCACTGATATTCAGCATAAAGAGACCAGCACTTTCTTCTTATCGTTCCGAGCTCGGAATATTTGGCAGCAGGCTCAGGATGATTGGCAAGCATGGCAACAAGCAGAGCTCATGCGATGCTCACCCAATTTGGCACCTATTATTGGCCAGTCTCAAGCGCTTGAAGAACACACGTCAAAGAGCGTCTACAACAGTCTTATTAATATCATTGATGGCAAACAAACTTTTCGAGATTTATCTTTTCGCCTCAATCAGCCGCTCCTATCACTCACCCAGCTCACCTTGCCCTACATTCGTCGGGGGGTCATGGGCTTGGTGCAGGTGGGCGATGTCTCAGAGCCGCCTGAATTGAGGCAGGTCATTCGAAATAAAACTGCGCCTAGCCAAACCGCGCCTAGGCAAACTGTTCAAGAAAAAACTGTTCAAGAAGGAAGTATTCAAGTAAAGAGTAAACAGCGCCTGAATGTAGCGTCTTTATCGGCTAGCCAGTCACACGCTAGTCTGACACACAAGCGTGTGACAAAAACAAAAAAGAGTCCTGCTGCTGCTGAGTCTCCCCTCATCATCTATATTGATGATAGCCCTATGGATAGTAAAATTATGGGCGACATTTTACAGCAGGCTGGTTTTCGCTACGGCAATATTCAAGAAGCCACTCAGGCACTCCCCCTCCTCATTGAGCAAAAGCCCCGACTTATTTTTTTAGATTTGGTGATGCCTGTTGCCAATGGTTACGAGATTTGCGCACAGGTTCGACGAGTTTCACGACTCAAAAATATTCCTATCGTCATTGTCACCAGCAACAACACAATAATCGATCGGGTACGAGCCAAAATGGTGGGAGCCTCTGGCTTTATCAGCAAGCCAATCAAGCGCGACAAAATGCTGAAAACCGTTCACAATTTACTGAGCTGAGCTACTTTTTTGACGTCGCTTTACCTGAAGCTGTATCCATCGCTGCCACCGCTGAAAGTCGCGATCGCTCGGCTGCGAGCCAGTCCATGACGGGCGCGCTAGGATACGGGCTTGCCACTGCATAAGTGCTGGATAAGCAGACAAGGGCAAGACCAAGCGATGGAACAAGGGCAGCGTTGATCCTGCAACAATATCGGCCAAGTTCAGAGCCTGACCGCCAAAGAAAGGACCTTCCCCAAGCTGCTGGTTGAGGAATTGAAAGCAGGTTGCCAAGTGAGCGATCGCAGACTCGCTCAAAGGCTGATGCTCCGCATTCACAACAGAAACTATTTTGGGCAGCAGTTCATTTGTGGTCACAAGCTGCACCATGCGCATACGGGCTATTTCCATGGGTGACGTTGGCATCAGCGAAACCTGCGGAAACTGATGCTCCAGATAATCTAATATCGCTAAGGACTCCAGGATGCGATCGCCCTCGTGCACCACCACAGGCACATGATGAAATGGGCTCATGACTAAAAAGCTCTCTTCGAACTGCTTTCCGCGTAAATCTACCAAAACCGGTTCAAACGCGATCTCTTTTTCTAACAGTGCAATCCACACACGGCGAGCAATAGGAGAGAGCGGGTGATAGTAAAACTGCAACATAGTTAACCTTTGAATAAAAATAAAACCGACCGGTCGGTAATTAATAGGCGCTTCAAAAGCAATTGCGATACCTCAGCATCTGCGCCTTATTAAGGAATCACAATTTGGGGAGCCAAATCAGCGCGCACATCAAGAAGGCGTCAATAGAGAATTGACATAGTCCGCCAGGTGGCTGCGAGCACGGTTAAGGTGGGTGCGATCGCCATAGAGTCCGCTCATCATCACCGCGCCTTCTAAGGTAGAAATCACAATGGTCGCAACAACATCTGGCTTAACAGCCTGCTGAATCTCGTCATGCTTTTGGCCATAGCGAACAATTTTTTTGAGCATCTTGCGCCAAGTATCCATCGCCTCTTTTGCTCTCTGGGTGAGCGCTTCATTGGCTGACGTGCTCTCATGACCACTGTCAATTGCGGTATTGAGCAATGGGCAGCCGCCTTTGATAAAAGGGTCATGAATAGTGGCGCAAAAGGTATCGATAACAGACCTTAAACGATCGGCCGAGTGCCTTTTGCCTTGTAAGGCTGTTGCGTATCGCTGCTGGACTACACCCACAGAGTAGTCAAACGCTGCGATCGCCAGGTCTTCCTTACTGTCAAAATGATTGTAAATACCGCCTTTTTTCATGCCCGTAGCGTCCATAAGCACAGCTAAAGACGTTCCTGCATAGCCAAACTGATTAAACACTTCGGCAGCGTGTTGAATAATGCGTGCACGGGTTAGCTCTGCTTTTGACATGTGGCTAGACTACCATAAAAGACCGATTGGTTTTTTATATTTTCCAGACTCTGCTCACTTCCTGATGTCTTCTTAATCCTGATTCGGGCCCATTAGAACAGACTCGTTAGAGCAGGCCCATTAGAACAGGTCCATCAGAACAGATCCGTTAGAACAAGTCACTCTCAATAAAGCTAAGTAGCATTTGTCGGTGGGGTTTACCGAGCGATCGCACCTCACCTAACCGCGCTGAAAGCTTCTTTCCTGCTCGAATGTCTTCAATAGAACACAGGGCTAAATCCTGACCTTCATTGAGCTGAAGCTCATGAATAGGAATCATCAGCTCGCCGTAATAGTAGCTACGCTTTTTCACGTTATCTGCCCGTTGCTCAAACAGCGATAAGGCCGGTGGCACATGGCCTATCTCTTCTAGTAGCTCTCTTTTGATGCAGGCATCAGCCGCTTCACCCGGATCGCAATGCCCGCCAAAAAATCCCCAACAACCCGGATACACAATGTGTTCAAAGTCATCTCGTAACTGCATCAAAAACTGACCCTCCTGATACAGGATAGCCATCGTCACTTCTATCAAAGGTGGGTTCATGAGGACGTTTTTCAACCGCAGATAACCTCAGCAGCTTACCGCCTCGTCACTGAGGTTGCCTGTGCGGTTACGCACGCTCTAGCCAAGGCCTAATTGCAAAGGCGATCGGCACCTTCAGCGGCGGTAACCACTGCGCAGCCCGCATACTCTCCGGCAGGCGTTTGTCCTGAGCGAAAAACCATCACGGCTTCGGCAGAACTAGCCGTCCCCTGGCGCACGTACAGGTCACCATCCCAATAAATCGACCCAAGGATAGTATTAAATGGATAGCTGGAAAATTCGTTTGGTAGCGTGCGATCGCCCCCTAGCTGAGCGCGATAGAGCGAGTATCCACCCCCCTCACTCGGATCGAGAATAAACACAGCAGATTGATCCGTCTCCACACAGGAAGACAACAGCACCGGAACCGCGACATGACCAGTCCGACCATCCACCGCTGGAGGGCCCACAACCCGCTGGGCCTCCATCATTTTTTGCTCTGATGTGTTGAGGCGATCGCAGTCCAAAGCATCTAATACATTGATATTCCAATTGCTACCGGTCACAGCAATCACATTGGACGCGCCGCTGGGCCAATCTAGCTGGATAGCGGCCCCCTCGTTAATCGTCGTAGCCTTGGGAATGCTGCTCGCTGGCACCGCTGCGACAGACCCAGGCGATGGACTGGCAGGCACCGCTGGAGACGGTTGAGGCTCTACGGGCGTGGCGCTGGCAGGGGGCGTTTCCACAGGGCGCGTACTGGGATTGAGATCAGTAGCAGGATTCTGGGGCGGCGACGAAGCGGACGCTGTTGGTTGACCCACCTGAGCCTCTGAAAACGCGCGAGGATTGCTGGGGCGAGAGCCATCGGCAATATCAAAACAGTTAAAGGCTTTACTCTCAGTAAACTGACCATTCGTAGGCCCCAGCGCCACAGTGAACTGGTACTGATAAAACTCTCGAAAAGGCCACTGCTCGGTTTGACGACAGGTATCGTCCTGACACACACACTGATAAACCGGAATATCGACATAGTAGCCTCGCCATTCTTCGACAATATCTGCCAAGTTGACCGTTTCACCCTGGCCGTAGCGCAATGTCGGTGGAGCCTGTGTTTCAGCAGGCGCAGAGGGTCGTAAGGGCGATTGAGCCTGTGCAGGTAGCCCTTGAGCAGCCAACATTAGGCCAGTAGATGCCAACAGTGCGGAAGCTGCCATTGCCATTGGCTGCTTGAGCTTAAACGAGGGTTGCAAGGCAGGGTGGTGCAAGTCAGATGGGTGCGAGTCAGGGTGGTGCGAGTCAGATTGTTGTAAGGCGAGCAGAGTCCACGTCATGAGTTTTTTGTTGCCGTAACGGTCTTAGAAACAAGAAGGCTTGAGCAGTTTATTAGAGAATCTTGTGAAAGCAGCATCACAGCTACGAAAACAACACTTTTTAAAGGGGCGTCTATGAAGGCTATAACGCCCCCGGACGAACGCCTGTTTCCATATCAAAGCAGTTAAATCCGTTGGCTTCGTTCGTGGCCGCGTTGAATGCGCCTAGGGCAACAAAGGGCTCATAGCGCTCGTACTCTCTAAAGGGCCAGATGCTGATGTCACCACAGGTCGCTGCGTTGCAAGTACAGGTAAAGACCGGAAGAGACGGATAGCGATCGCGCCACTCATCGATAATCAGTGCCAAATCAACGGCCTCACCTCGCCCATAGCGAGCCGTGGGTACCTGCTCAGGGTTAATGGCATTACTCGCGTTGCTAGGTTGTGCATGGGCCCTCGAGAGGGCTGATGGGAAAAACGCCCCTATCGAGACACTCACAGCGGTCGTCACTGTCAACACTGGGGCGCCTCTTATCAGCCAAGGCTTAACCACCGCTAGGAGGGGCCAGAGCCCTCGGATCTGTTTTTTTACCATCACGATTTTTGGTCCGTATTTGTACTGACCAGCCCAGATTACTGAGTTGACTGGCGCGTTTGCAACCGTGACCATGACCTTGGTCGCTTCCAGTCAATTTTTGACCAGAACGCACCCAAACCTTATAAGCCCATCAGCTGCACACACAGAGCTGGAATCTAGCCAATACCACAGGCAAAACCGCAAGAGAAAGTAATAATTGATACTTACAATGTCATCAATTACATACTTTTGGAATTAATCCTTAAGGACCTAGCAAGTTTTATCAATATGTGGGCATGTTAGAGCCAAGAAGCAAACACTGCACCTGAGAGTGCCTGATAGCAAGCGTCCTGAGCCATTGGGACATGCCAACAACATCGCTTTTATTTTGTCTGGACATGAGATAGCTCCTCAATCAGGACATGGTGATGGGCTAATGCTATTTGGCCTCTCTAAGCGTGAACAAGCAGTGATACAGCCGAAAGGCCGACCTTGCATAGCCACAAGGTCGGCCTATTTTTTGTCTGTTCTTTATGTTTCTACTTTGAGCGTCGAAAAAGTGAGCATCAAAGAAGGCTTGTGGAGCGTAACGGCTTAGCCGAACATACTCTTCAAAATCTTTTGCACAATTTGTACGCCGGTAATGGCCTGCCAGCTAAAGAGACCGACCAACACCGTGTTGAGAGCAATGTGGGTATAGCGAGCTGTGTCATTGCCTTTTTTCATGAAAGGCACCATCGATGCAGAAGTCGCAATAATGCCCATCATCCCCAAGCCCACCAGCAAGTGAGGACCAAAAAATAGCTTGCCGTTGTTGAGGTAGGTAGACCCCATACCGCCAATGCTGCCGAGCACCATCAGCGCTAGCAACGCTGAACCCGACTGATGATGACGATCTAAAAACTTGCCCTTAATCAGCGCCTTTTTTTCTTCACCGGTTGCCAGACGCGTTTGCCTGTGCTGATAGCCCAAATAACCTGCGTAAAGTGTTAGTGCCAAAATCCCCCACATCGCCAGCGGATGGATAAAATTAATCCATGGTTTGATGGCATCTAAGGTCTCGGAATTCATAGCGTCCCTCAAGCAGTTTCTTCAAGAATCTTTACAGTCTTTATTTAGTATATTCCGTTCCTTCACTCTTTTGTAGCTATCTTTTTTTTGGGAGCTCCTGACCACCATGAAACGCCTTACTCTGCTATCCGTTGCTGCCCTCAGCGGATTACTCATTGCCCTAGTGAGCAACCTGCTGCTCACAGTACCTGCCAGCAGCCAAATGCTGCCAGCAGCAGGTACAGGTCAAATAGCAGACGTCGTAGAAGACTCTTTTGAGAGCGTTTTAGGCAGTCGGCCAACCCTCCAAGAACTCACTCGAGACCTCACTCAAGAAGATCCACGACACATCACTAACGCCTTGCCAGCAGAGCCCTCACCAGCAAAGCCGTTGCCAGCAGAGGCGGATTCAGCAGAAACCTTTCCACTAAAAGAAACCGCTGACGATGTCACTGAAGCGAGCGAACCCAACAGCACGCTTGAATCCGATGCGATTACCGAAGGCAAAGCACCCGCTGAACCGGTAGCCCCCGCAGAGAATAGCGACGCCACCGCAACAGAAGAAACTGCACCTGAGGAAAGCGCAGACGTTGAGGGCTCCAGCGACGAGTCCACTGAAGGAGAAGCAGAAGAAGACTCTGCCTCTGATGAGACAGTCACCGAAGAGAACGCCGATGGGGAAAGTGAAGAAGGGGAAAGTGAAGACGGAGACAGTGAAAACGCTGAACCACCGATGACCGAAGCGGAAAGGATTCGGCGTAAGCTGCTGATTCAGGCAGATAGTGAGTACCAAGCCGGTAACTACGATGCGGCTGAGGCGCTTTATCGCAAAGCAAAAAATGAAACTTGGCTGTTGCCCCATCAGTTTGCTGCGCCCATTTTGGAGCCGTTCACTGACCAAGCGCAGCTGTCGCCTGCGGCGGGTGTTTACTGGCGAGAAGCCCAGGCCGGATTAGCGCGCGATCGCACCTCCCAAGCCCTCGTCGCCCTCGCCCTGCTCACCGACAATGAACCCGCTTTCATTCCAGGCCAAATAGCCTATGCCAACCGCCTCAGAGCCGAAGGCCAAGCCCAAGAAGCCGCCGCTATTTTAGAGCAGGCCCTGACAATTTATCCCGATCAGGTCGATTTACTCCTGGCCCAGGTTGACGGCTTTATGGCCGAAGAACAATGGCTCGAAGCTGCGATCGCCTCCCGCCAATTTGTGGCGCTCAACAGCGATCATCCCCAAGCCGACGCCCAAGCCACATTAGCCGCTGAGAACCTATCGCGATTTCAGAAAGAAACGCGATCAGAAATTCGCACAGGTGCGATCGCCAACGCCTTTACCGGCATCCTTGGCTATGCCTTCACCGGCAGTATCTTTGGCCCCTTCACCGCCGCCAACTCCGCCATTATGCTGCTCCAAGGCGAAAACGCCGTCGGCGGACAATTTGCCAACCGCATCCAGCAGCAGCTACCCATGCTGCAACACCCCGAAGCCAACGCCTACGTCCGCCAGCTCGGCAAACGCCTCTCCACCGTCACCGGTCGCGACGACCTAGACTACGAATTTTTCGTTATCTTAGACCCCAACCTCAACGCCTTCGCCCTCCCCGGTGGCAAAATATTCGTCAACGCTGGTGCCATTCTTAAAACCGACTCCGAAGCCGAACTCGCCGGACTCCTCGCCCACGAACTTTCCCACAGCGTCCTCTCCCACGGCTTCCAAATTGCCACCCGAGGCAACCTCAGCAGCAGCATTGCCCAGTACCTCCCCTACGGCGGCATCATCAACAACGTGTTCCTCAGCGGCTACTCCCGCAATATGGAACGCCAAGCCGACGTCGTAGGCACTCAAATCCTTGCCGCAGGGGGCTATGCCGCCGACGGACTCCACAACGTCATGATCACCCTCAATGAAGACGCCGAAGGCCCCCGCCCGCCCGAATGGATCTCTAGTCACCCCAACCCCGAAAACCGGGTTACCTACCTCAAAAATTTAGTAGAACGCGGCGGCTACAACCGCTACGCCTACGAAGGCGTCGCCACCCACGAGGAAATCCAAATCCTCGTTGCGCGAGAACTTGCCGCCTACGAAGCCCAACAAAAAGCAGAAAACGGAGAGACAGCAGAAGAAGAAGAAGAAGCCCCAGAAACAGAAGAAGAACAAACCGACTTATACGATGCCGTAGAACGATTCGACTGGTAAAAAGATTTAGCTGGCCAAAAGAGTCAGCACAACACTCCTCACATCAGATACTCCAAGTCGCCCTTTCGGGGGGTCTGGGGGAGGCTCGGCCCCCAGGCAGTATTTCAAGCCACCCAGCAAAGGAGGGGCACGGGGAGGAAATCCCCGACTCTTATCGACTTGCCTCTAAGCTTCCCAGCACAGATAATGTTTCATTTCTTAAAAACTACCGATTCAAACTTTTAATCTTGGTACACTAATATTCATATTTTTCAACAAACCGTGCCAGGCACCCACGCCTACGCAATTATAGATACACCACCCTTAACGCTGAGGACCTATGGTAGCCACCAAACCACCCAAAAGTGAATTCGACGAAATCCGCCCCGGCGTCAAAGCACCGGCCAAGGACACCATCCTCACTCCCCGGTTTTACACCACCGACTTCGAAGAGATGGCCAACATGGACGTCTCAAGCAACGAAGACGAACTCAAAGCCATCATCGCCGAATTTAAAGAAGACTATAACCGCCACCATTTCGTCCGTAACGAGCAGTTCAACGGCGCCTGGGACCACATTCAAGGCGAGCGCCGCCAAGTCTTCGTTGAATTTTTAGAGCGCTCCTGCACTGCCGAATTCTCCGGCTTCCTCCTCTACAAGGAACTCGCCCGCAAACTCAAAGGCCGCAATCCTATCTTGGCCGAAGGCTTCGACCTAATGAGCCGTGACGAAGCTCGCCACGCAGGCTTCTTAAACAAAGCCATGTCCGACTTCGACCTTCAGCTCGACCTTGGTTTCCTCACCAAGAGCAAAAGCTACACCTTCTTTAAGCCTAAGTT
Source organism: Cyanobacteria bacterium J06634_5 (assembly GCA_039820525.1). GTDB lineage: Bacteria > Cyanobacteriota > Cyanobacteriia > Phormidesmidales > Phormidesmidaceae > Phormidesmis. The sequence goes on along the minus strand of JBCBPY010000030.1, from coordinate 7,070 downwards.
CATCTTCTACGCCACCTACCTCTCCGAGAAAATTGGCTACTGGCGCTACATCACCATCTTCCGCCACCTAGAGCAAAACCCCGAAGATACCATCTATCCTATCTTCAACTTCTTTGACAACTGGTGCCAAGACGAAAACCGCCACGGCGACTTCTTTGCCGCCATGATGAAGTCTCAGCCCCAGTTTTTAAACGACCTCAAAGCTCGTTTGTGGTGCCGCTTCTTCCTGCTCTCAGTGTTCGCCACTATGTACCTGAATGACATTCAGCGTAAAAGCTTCTACGCCGCACTAGGTCTAGACGCTCGCGAATACGACATCGAAGTCATCAAGAAGACCAACGAGTCGGCTGGCCGTCTGTTTCCGATCACGCTTGATGTGGAGAACCCCAAGTTCTTCGCAGCCTTAGATGAGTGCACTCAGCACACCGCGGCCATTAGTGACATTAGCAAATCCGGCCAGAACAAAGTTCTCCAGACGTTGCGCAAGATTCCTCATATCACAGCCATCGGATCCAAGATGATCAGCCTGTATCTGCTTAAGCCCATCAGCACCGTAGGGAATGTTGGCACTGTTAGATAGTCAAAGACGAGATAGTCAGTACTAAGATAATCGGTAACGAGATAATCACAACTAGAGAAGGTGTCTTTGGAGCATCTAAAACAGATAGTTGCTAGCACTCGTCAATAGCCCAAAATACCAGCAGAGGTCCTCTAAAAGTTGAGGCCCTGCTGGTATTTTTTTGTTGCCTATCTTTACGCTATGCAACAACCCCTCAGGAGAATCACGCAACACTTTCCGCTGAGGCTAACTCAATTGATACCAGAAGGAAATAGCCGAATACTGCCAAAAGATATGTTTTACAAAGAGGACATGTCCAGCTCAATCTTGGTCATGCTATTTTTAATCCACGAAGGAGAAATTGCACCTATACTCACTGAAAACAATCTACTGACCTTTATATTGACGGCTCTTGTGATGACAGCCTCAATACAACGGTTCTTACAAGTGAGCTTAAGCTAGTATCTGTCGTCAGACCTGCCGGTATTAGTCTGCTTGTAAGCACCGTCTTGTGAGCACCGTGGAAGTTTTTGCTGATGATCTTTTAGCAAGCGTTTCTTCATCCATATCTACACAGCTTTTATCTACACAGCTTGCAGTCAATGACAGACGTCGCCGTCGAAGACAACCTTAAGTATCAGTTTGCCGTTGTTGGTATAGGTGCCTCAGCAGGTGGCTTGAGGGCACTTGAAGATTTTTTTGAAAACATGCCGCCCGATAGCGGCGCTGCATTTGTCGTAGTTCAGCACCTTTCTCCAGACTTCAAAAGCCTGATGACCGAGCTGCTAAATCGGCGTACCCAGATGACTGTACAGACCGTTACTGACGGCATGAGGCTAGTACCTAACACAATTTTCCTGATTCCACCCGGACACAACTTGGCGCTGGAAGGCCGACAGCTCACGCTACGGCAACAGGAGCGCGGTGCGGGATACCCGCTCAACTTTCCGATTGATTTGTTTTTTCAATCCTTAGCGGTAGAAGCCAAAGAACGAGCCATTGGCATCGTGCTTTCGGGCACAGGCAGCGATGGGACCCGTGGTGTTAAACGCATGGCTGAACTTGGGGGCATTGTCATGGCCCAAGCACCTGAAACAGCCGAGTTTGATGGTATGCCCCAAAGTGCGATCGCCACCGGACTGACCGACCTTATCCTGCCTGCTGAGGAGCTAGCTCAAACCACCTACCAGTTTGTCACCTCGCCCCAGCAGCGCCAGGAACTTCGCCAGCGGCAGCAAGGGCAGCTCCGCCCAGTAAAACTAAAGCAAATTGTCAGCCTATTAGAACGTCACGAAAATATAGACTTTACCCACTACAAGCCCAGTACGCTGCTGCGGCGGATTCACCGCCGCAGCCTGATTTCTGGCTTCACCAACCTAGATTGCTACATTGAGTATCTTGCAGAAACCGCCGCCGAGCGCGATGCTTTGCGCAATGACCTACTGATAACAGTCACTAGCTTTTTTAGAGACACAGCTGCCTGGGAAGAACTTGAGCAGGTGGTTTTACCTCAGCTGATTCATCAGGCTGATCCCGATAAAGGGCTCAGGATATGGATAACCGCCTGTGCAACGGGGGAAGAAGCCTATTCCATGGCGATTTTGCTCAAGGAGCTGATTGAGAAAAGGGATCGCCCGCTAGAAGCGAAAATTTTTGCCACCGATGTTGATCACATTGCGCTGGGCAAAGCCTCAGCAGGCATTTACCCAGCAGCTATTAGCAACAGCTTGAGCACTGAGCGGCTGAGCCGCTTTTTTAAAGAGCACAATGATGGTTATGAAATCTCTCGTCCCCTAAGAGAGATGATTATTTTTGCCAATCACAATCTGGCAAAAGATGCGGGCTTTACCCAAATGGATTTGGTCAGCTGCCGGAATGTTCTGATTTATATGCAGCCGGATTTGCAGCAGCAGGTATTGAGATCGCTCCATTTTTCACTGAAGTCAAAAGGGATTTTGTTCCTAGGCGAGTCAGAAAACCTAGGCGGCCTGGCAGAAGAATTTGAACCCCTTGAGCGCAAGTGGAAAATCTATCGAAAATGCCGCGATGTTCGACTCCCCCTCGTCAATTTTTCGCTAGGCACACTTAACAAAAGAAAGATCTATAGGCAACAGCAGCCTGCGCCTTTGAAGTTTGACCCCCTTTTGGAAACAGCCTTAACGGCACTCCTGTGCGATCGCAAAGCAACCTGTTTTTTAGTCAATCGAGATAATCAGCTCCTGCATCTGTGTAGCGATCCGCTCAAGCTACTCAACATCGCTGCCGGTCCTGCGACCCAGGACGTACTCAAAATGCTACCTGAAGCCTTGAGGCTCCCTTTGAACACAGCCCTGTATCGAGCGGGTCAAACCGGCGATCGCGTCCAGTACAGCCAGTGCCCACTATCAACACCGTCGTCTCAAGCGAGCGACCAGCCAGGTCATGAGCCAGCAGATACCTCAATAGTGAGCCTAGACGTTAGCCAACAGTTTAGCCGCAGCACTGGAAAATTTTTCATGGTGGTGATTGAAGCTGAAGATCGGGTTTTGCCAGACTCACCTCAGCTGATACAAAGCAGCGGCAGCAATACCGATCAGTACGTTTTTCAACTCCAACAGGAGCTACAGGCGACCCGGGAAAATTTACAGGCGGCTATTGAAGAATTAGAAACCACCAATGAAGAACAACAAGCTACCAATGAAGAACTCATTGCATCGAACGAAGAGCTACAAAGCACCAATGAAGAACTACACTCTGTCAATGAAGAGCTGTACACCGTAAACAGCGAACACCAGGGGAAAATTCAAGAACTGATAGAGCTTAATAACGACATTGATAATCTGCTTAACAATATCAATATTGGCGTTATTTATCTCGATAGATCTCTCAAAATTCGCAAGTTTACACCCGCAGCGACCCTGACGTTTAATTTGGTCGATGGCGATATCGGCAGGCCGCTAAAACATCTCTCTCACAACCTAGAGCACTTTGACGTTTTAGAGACCATAGAGCACGCAGACAGTTTAGAGACGGCCATAGAGTACGCAACACAGATCAAGCGAGATGGCCCCCACATGCTGGTTCAAGTGCGCCCGTACATCAGCGACGAAAACACCGCAGATGGTGCCATTCTTACGCTGGTCAATATTAATGAAATCCAGATTGCAAAAGACAACTTAGCAACAGCTGAAGCGGCGCTACGCCAAACCAACGAAGCCCTAGAACATGAGGTAGAGGCTCGCACCGCAGAACTTCGCAGCTCTCAGCAGCTGTTAGAATCGATTACCAAAGCTACGCCGAATGCCATCTATATTTATGACTTAGCTGAACATCGCAATGTATATGCCAACACGTATCTAGAAACCATGCTGGGCTATTCGGTAGAGACGATTCAAAAGCTCGGCGATGAGATTAATCAGCAGCTATTTCATCCAGAAGATTGGCCCAAAATACAGGCTCATCATACGGCGATCGCGCAGTCGCACATTGTGCCCTACCAAGTCATTGACCAAGAGAGACCAGGCGATCGCAGCGTCTTTGACATTGAATATCGCGTCCTCCATACCTCTGGCGAATGGCGATATTTTTACAGCAAAGAGACCGTTTTTAAGCAGGCAGAAGACGGCAAGCCTATACAAATTTTAGGCACGGCCATCGACATTACCGACCGCCGTGCCACTGAAATGCAGCTCAAACGCAACGAATACCGATACCGCCAGCTCTATCAAAATACGCCAGTCATGATGCATTCAGTCTCACCGACTGGCGACATTATTAGCGTGAGTGACGAATGGCTAAATCACTTAGGCTACACCAGCGAAGAAGTCCTCAGTCAGCCGATTACTCGCTTTTTAATCCAAGCGCCCAACGACTGCGTTGAGCCCTCCGTACCTCAGTGGCTTCACCCCGGTGGCTGCCACGAGCTGCCCTGCCAATTTATTTGTAAAGACGGCACTGTACTAGATATTTTGCTCTCCTCAGTCGCTGACTTAGACGACAACAGCCAAGTGACACGCCTGCTCACCGTCCTGACCGATGTCACCCAACGGAAACAGGCAAAAACAGAACTCAAGCGCTATCAGGGACACCTCGAAGAGCTTGTTGCCGCCCGCGCTACCGAACTCAAAACAACCAATTTGCGATTGCAGGCCGAGGTCGTTGAACGTCAGCAAATCCAAACCGAACTCGCCCAGCGTGCTAAAGATCTAGAACGATCTAATAGCGATTTAGAACAGTTTGCCTACGTGATTTCTCATGACCTACAAGAACCACTGCGGGCCATGACGGTATTCTCCCAGCTACTATCGCAGCTCTATAGCAACCAGCTAGATAGCACCGCTGAACAGTACATCAGCAATATTGTTGATGGCGGCATTCGCATGCAGGCCCTGATCGATGGCATTTTAGATTTTTCACGCGTTGCCAACCGAGGCGAACGTTTTCAGGCGGTTCACTTAGGGCAAAGTTTAAGTACGGCACTAGATAATCTACAAACTGCGATCGCCTCTACCCAGGCCACCATTACTCATGACGAGCTGCCGACGCTCTTAGTCGATAGCAACCAAATTACTCAGCTCTTCCAAAATCTGATTGGTAATGCCATCAAGTTTCGAAGCAGTGAAACACCGCTCATTCATATTTCTGCTAGGCCCCAGCCAGAACAAAATCGAGACGGGAGTTACAAACGCTGGGTCTTTACCGTAGAAGACAACGGCATCGGCATGCTACCAGAACAACAAGAACGAATTTTTGCGTTGTTTCAGAGGCTACATACCCGCAAGGAAATAGAAGGCTATGGGATTGGACTCGCCATTTGTAAAAAGATTGTGGAACGTCACCAGGGTCGGCTGTGGGTAGAGTCCGATCTGGGAAAAGGCTCAACGTTCTACTTTACCCTGACACACCAGGTATCAGTAGCCAGTAAGCACTAAAGAGAAAAGGACTCTATCAATAACAGACTCTCCACTAAAATCTGCTGCTATAAATAGGCCATAAGTCATGCATTTTAATATTTTACTGGTCGAAGATTCTCCAACAGACGCCGCCATCTTAATAGCAGCGTTTGAAAGTATTGGTTACAAAGGAAATATCCAAATTGCTCAAACTGGCACCGAGGCGATTACCGCACTAGAAAACGCCTCCACAACCGAATCGACCAATACGCCTACCCTGATTTTGTTAGATCTCAACCTACCCCGCAAAAACGGGCATGAGATTCTACAAGAAATTAAAAACAACGATCTGTGGAAAAGCATTCCCACGCTGATTTTTTCAAGCTCATCATCACCGGCTGATATCGCGAAAAGCTATCAGCTCCATGCCAATGCCCACTTGGCCAAGCCCCGTGAGCTAGAAAAATATAAGCACGTCGCCCAGCATATTCACAGCTTCTGGCTAGACATCGCTGAGCTGCCAGCTTAGGCAACATGTTGCTCTACACACACATGCTTTGCACTCAAGATACGACACGCTGTCCAGCAATACCCAAGGCTTTACGTATATTCTCCGTGTCGCAGCTGCAATCGGGCCCTTTAAGCTCTATATCAAGATTTTTTGGTATTTAGCTAAGTTTTAGCTGCCATAAAATAGCGGGTTTTTCAGTGATTTTCTCAGTAGTTAGTCACAGCGTGGATAGTCACAGCTTGCATCCTTATACAAGCGAACACTAGGGCCGCTACAGGTAAGCTGAACAGTGCGGCTTTATATCAAAAATCTCATACTCTCTAGAAACGACAGCCATCCATCACAGCGTGCATGTCCGACATCCATGCTTCTATTAACAACGCTCTCTCCTATCGCTGTCGCTTTCTAAGGCTATACGTTAAATTCAAGGACCCTGTCGACTGATGAACTCTGCCATTGAAGCGCTGCTGATTGAAGATAATCCCTCAGACGCACTGCTGTTCGAAAGCTTGATTCGCTCTTCAGAAGTCACTCAGCTCACAATTCATCACAGCGAGCGCTTTAACGACGCGCTCACAGCCTTGGAAGCTCAGTGCTTTGATATTATTCTGTTGGACCTATGCTTGCCAGATGGTGAAGGCATTGAACTGGTAAAACAGCTACGAGAACGGACGCCTCAGGTCCCGATTGTGGTGCTCACAGGCATTCAAGACCAGGACATCGCAGTCGCGGCGCTCAAAGAAGGCGCGCAGGACTATTTAGTAAAATCTGAGACCTTTTCACCGGCCAGATTACAAAAGCTTGGGTTGATCGATGTAGGCAACTTACTGGTCAAAACGCTGCGCTATGCGATTGAGCGGGCCGAACTTGCCCAGCAGTTAGAAGTCAGCCAGGAGCGCTACAGCCTAGCGGTAGAAGGTGCAAAAGATGGTATTTGGGATTGGGATTTAAAGCGCGATCGCATCTATTACTCCCCCCGCTGGCAAGAACTTATCGGCCTCACCCTCTGTGACAGCAACCGCCAAAGAGCCAGCAATCCGGCACCCGGCAACGCGGGGGGGGGGGGGGGGGGGGGGGGGGGGGGGGGGGGGGGGGGGGGGGGGGGGGGGGGGGGGGGGGGGGGGGGGGG
>JBCBPY010000029.1:0-80129 GCA_039820525.1 Cyanobacteria bacterium J06634_5 | reverse complement strand
GTAGCCGTCACCATCTGCAAGCTGGAAGTTAAATTCTTGCGTGCCTTCTTCAAGAATATCGTCAACAAAGTACAGCTTGAACGACGCTTCGGGTTCGGTCAATAGGATGTTGAGCCTGCCGGTGTCATTATCAAAATCAACAATGTCTGAGTTGATAAATTCTGACTGGGGATCAGCGGCAAACTGTTCGGTAAAGGCAAACGGCCCCTCACCGCCTGAGGTGTCTAAATTGATGGTGATGCCCTCTTCAGGGAAGTCGCCAGTAACCGTCCATTTCCACTCAACTAAGTTGTTAGGGTCTTCCTCTGAGAACGTTGCAGGGACTGTTTCAAAGGTGACGACAGGGGCATCACCTGTGGGGGGTGGAGAGGGTGCTGCCACAGCTTCGATGGTGACACTGCCCGTATCGCTGCCGCCGTTACTGTCGCTCACGGTGTAGGTAAAGCTGTCTTGTTGCCCGGTGCTAAAGCCGTCGGTGGGGGTGTAGGTGAAGGAGCCGTCCGTGTCGAGAGCAACAGTACCGTTGGTAGGCTCGGCTGCGATCGCCACCGTCAAATCATCCCCATCGACATCGCTATCATTCGCCAAGACGCCCTCAGCTACATCAACTGTCAGCTCAGTCGGTACTTCAAAAGTGGGATCATCTATACCTGGCGCGGTAATCACGGTGTAGCTATCATCGGTTGCCACAGGCGCGGCATTCTCCACCGCTGTCGCTTCGGTCATATTGAAAGCGAGCGTGTAGTCACTGTTTGGGCTCAGCTGCTGCAACGCAAAGGTGTAGGTACCGGCTGGCAGCGGACCTTCAAACCCTTGCCCACCAAAATCAGCACCATTAGAGCCATTGCCAATATTGTCTAAAATATCGGTCCCTATAGCGCTAGTGCCAAACAGGGTGTAGCCCAAAAATTCGCTAGTATCAGCGCTGTTGTCCAAAGGCTGAGTAAAGACATCGCCTTCCTGTACACCAATAAAGGCCACATCGTTTGGCGTGTAGGCTTCTACCAGCAGAGAGGAGAGTTCAAAGCCTTCAGGCACGGTGACCGTCACGTATTCCTGGTCGCCATTTCCGGTAGACGCCGTTAAACGAGTGGTCCCTTCAGCAAGATCTAAAACCAGAGGATTGTTAGGATCGCTGGAAATGTCTCCACTCACCGCCTCGTCGTAGCCACTGGTGGCGGGGGGCGCAGGGTCGCCGGGCAACTGATCGGCGGTATCGGCGAACAACACCGTACTGCTAGCCGCATCAGGGGCGATAGTGTAGTCACTTAAATTTGTAATGCTGGTGAGATCTTCAGGTGCAATTTGATCGGCTGTTAGCAAGGAGAGCGTTGCTTCTACCAACCCGTCGAAAGTCTCTGGCAAGAAGGTATCGGGCTCTGGATTGTCAAAAATATCGAGAGTTACCGATGCAGAAGTAGAGCCCGCAGTAATCTCAACGGCAAGACCAGAGTTGTCGAAATTAGTCTGAGTTGCGAGAAGGTTTAAGTTCTCAAAACGGGGATTGGAAATGGCCGCAGGTAAATCTAACCGATTTATAATTTGCTCAATATCGCTATCTATATAAACTTTTAGGCCACCAGCGGGGGCGGGTTCGTCTAGGTCGAACTGTAGCGTAAGCGAAGTATTTTGATCTTCAACCAGGGCGTTAAGATCGCCCTCAAATGTTGTCGTCGTTGACAGACTAACTTGAACCATAGTGCTTTCTGGAGTTTACGTTTAACAAAGGGGTTTACCACCGCCAGCCCAGTGCCTCTAAAGGACCGAAGGCTAAAGGACTGAATGCACGCATATTGCCTGCCTCACGTGCGAGCGCAATTTGCGCCTGCAAAAAGTCGCTAGCGACCCATACGAGGCTAGACAGCAAAGGTAAAATAGATAAAATTTGAAAGGGATAACGCCCTGGATGCCCTGATTGCAGGTTTTGCTTGGATCTGAACAATTTCAACAACAACAAAACTGTCCCAACCTACCTATACATACAAAAAACACATCGCTTAGGAATAGTCATTAAATAACTGAGCCAATTACTAGCTCTCGAAGGCCCTCACCCCAGCCCTCTCCCGAGGGATGAGGGCTGCGAGAAGTCGAAAGAGGGTCAATTTATTTAATTCGCATTCCTTAACTAACCTCTTTAGGCATAGTGTTTTTCGCCATAGTGCTTTTAAGTACAGTGTTTTTAGGTACAGTACTTTTCGTCTAGATATGAACTAAACAGATAAGATGTCGCTTTAACAGCGAGACGATCAACAGCTCCATAAACAGGTGGGCCCAAACACACCTATGGTGAATGCCCCAAGACTGCTTTGCAGTGAAGACCGTAGCCTTAAAGTTGAAAGACCTAAAATGACCTCGAAGAACAAAATCAAGTCAAAACAAAAAGATACTTATTGATATACACTCTCAATAATTTTCTCTGTTATTGTACAAGCCTTTTTTAGCTGGCAGGCTCGAAAGTTTATAAAGTTCTGATGAAGTATCAGAATCATAGGCTTCGTCAGCGAGCCAAACAAGACCGTTCAATATAGCTCTATTCAGTCTTTTAATGATGTTCATTGACTTTCTCAACAGTATTTAAAGAAAGTACTTTTACGCACTCAATAGCATCATAATTTTTTGAGATGTCGCAATCATTAAGACTAAATCATTATTAACATTCAGTTTCAATAACGCACGAAAACTGCACAAGAGTTGCAAACGTTGCAAGTCTGGCCTCGCAATCTGGCACCGCAATCTGGCACCGCCGGCAGTGCTCCCATCAGGCTTTTGTATCGCTAAGCGGTTTCATCGTTAATGCTAAGGCCATGATCAGGCAGTCGCTGCTCTACCTCGCGCAGCTGACCAAAGCCATACCCGCCAAGTCCCACCAGTGCCATGACCAGCGCGCTAACGCCATACATCAGTGCCATGCCACTGCCGCTGCCGCTGCCAAACACAGGAGAGAAAATAGGAGACAGAAATCCATTGGGCTGCATGGCCGGTTCAAAAATGCGATCGGCGAGGGGGCCTGCGATTAGTGGAGCGATCGCACCCACCCCCAGCCCAATCATCTGGTCTGCGGCTAGCACTCTCCCCTGCAAGTCCGGCGGCACCTTGGCGTACCAAATCGCATTGCTAGAGCTGTAGAACAACGGAATCGCCAGCGTTGCCGCAAAGTGAGAAAACATCCACACCAGCGGCGTAGACCCCACCGCCAAAACAACCTTGAACAAGCCCGTGGCCATAAAACCCAGCAGCATCCCGTTAATGCGCTTCTTAAAGCCGCCGCTGATTCCCACGAGCAAAGCCCCTAGCACACCGCCCACGCCCGCAGCTGTCGTCACCCAGCCCAACACCTGCGCATCGCCGCCGGACCGTGCCAATATCATCGGATTGTACAGCGCCTTACCAATATCACTGGGCACCGCAAAACAAGAAAAGGCAATCACCATCGCCACCAGGCCAGGCTTACTCCAAATGTAGCGAAAGCCAAAGGTGAGATCTCGCCAGCCCATCACCACGGGCGCTTCATCACTGGGCTCAGGATTAGGAATCGTGGCCAGTGCCAGCAGCACAAAAGCAATCCCAAACGTTGCTAAATCAACAGCAATAATGCCCGTCAGCCCAATAATCGGATAAAAACTACCCGCCAAAATCGGTGAAAAAATCGCCCCCGAATACCCCACCGCCGCCACCATGCTCTCCGCTCGGGTATAGTTCTCCTTGGTGACCAGCAACGCCACAGACGTAGAGTAAGCCAGGGTTTGCAACTGGCCAAAGCAGCCATAAAGGGTGACAACAATGTACAGATGCCAAAGCTGGAGCTGACCTAGCCAAAACAACAGACCAATGACAAGCGTCCCCACAGCGGCAACAACATCACCCAGGAGTATTAGCTGTTTGCGAGGGAACCTATCCACGATGATACCTGCGAAGGGCGTTACCACAATCCGAGGCAGCTGAGAGAAAAAGGTGACCAGTGCCAAGGTTGTTGCCGATCCAGTTTCCTGCCAGATCCAAATCATCAGAGCAAACACCGTCATGTAGCTGCCAATAGTAGATACTAGCTGACCCGCCCAAATTCGTATAAAAACACCCATTAACGAGATTTCCCGACCTTAGCAGCCCTGTTTAAATGCTTTCTTCATCACTCATCACTCATCATTCATCACTCATCGTTTTCTTAAAACTCCCAATTCACACTTGCTGACACACCAAAGGGTGCACCCGGCTGCACGCGAAACTGATCGCGAGCGCCCTCAATATAGCGAGTGTTAAACAAATTCTCAAAATTAACTTGCGTACGGAAACTGTCTTTCCTATAGAAGAGAGAAGCATCAGTACGGGTGTAACCAGGCACCTCAAAAGGACGCCTGAGTTCGCCATTGCGATCGCCTACAAAATAAACGCCAAGGCCAAACCCCAACCCTTCTAAAGCACCTTCCTGAAGCTGGTAAGTGGTCCAAAGACTAGCTGAATTTCGAGGCGAGTTAATTAGGCGAGTGCCAACCTCAATCTCATTGTCCTGACTGATCCTAGCATTGGTGTTGGCATAGTTCGCAATAATATTCCAACCGGGTAAAATCTCGCCAGCAAAATCAAACTCCGTGCCCGAACTTCTTTGTTCACCAATTTGCACCTGAAAACCTGTGTTGTCCACGTCTTGAGTTAAAACGTTGGTGCGCGTTAGGTCGTAATAAGCCAGCGTGCTAGAAAACCTGTCGTCCAAGAATGATGTTTTAATACCAACTTCAAACTGCCGCCCACGCTCGGGTTCAAAGACATCCAAGTCAGCACTTTGCCCAATCACTGGATTAAACGATTGGCTATAGCTGGTGTAGAGTGAAATATTTTCACTCGGCTTGTACACGAGTCCCACCCTCGGGCTAAAGGCAGCTTCATTAAGTTCAATCGGCTCAGTGTTAAAGCGGTTCGCAGTATCCCTAAAGTCTTGATCGATAAAATCTACACGGCCACCCAGCAAAGCAATTAAATCCCCCGAGAAAAAATCTAACTGAGTTTGTCCATACAGGCTGTATCGGTTGCGGTTGGAAATCTGATTGTTATTGGGAAAAGCGGTGGCCAAATCGAAATATTCAAACCCTGCTGTACTATACACAGGATCAAAAAGGTCAAAACCATCTGGATTGATTTCTTGACGCAAGACCACCGTATCTCGCTCTTCTTCCAAAGAAACCTCTGCGCCCACAAGTAGCGTTTGTTCAACACCAAATACGTCAAAGTCACCGACGAAGTTAGTATTGAAAATATAGGACTCACGCTCGCTTGGGTTCGATAAAAACAGCCGTCTCACCTTTGTAATATCCGTTTGCCCCAAAGACTGAAAAGGCGCAATGCCAACGACAAATGTTTCTACTGGCGTCTCTTGAAAAGAGGCTAAAAACTCATGATTCAGTTTCCAGTCGTCGCTAAACTCATGACTGAGCCGGTAGCCCACACGGGTAACATTGACTTCAGAGCGTCCTAGGGTTGGCTCTGCTACGTTGGTCGAAATATCTAAGGTGCCTGCCAAATCAGCCTGCTGGTCAGAAATGCTTTCTCTAAATGTATCGATAAAAGTGTTGTTATCTAGTCCAATGGCTGCATAAGCAGGAAGCCCTGAAGAAGACTGACGCCCGCGACTTCTTAAATATTCAAAGTCAAGGATAAGGCTACTTCGCTCCGTATTCAACAGCTGCAAAGAGGGCGAAACAAAGAAAAAATCGCTATCTTGAAAGTCAATGAAACTCTCTTCTCCTGAATATTCAATATTTAACCGATAGGCCAACCTACCTTGATCGTCTAAAGGTCCACCAAAGTCTAAATTAGCGCCGTATGCGCCAAAACTACCCCCATCAATTGAAAATTCGTACGCTGGATCATAAAGCGGCCGCTCTGTAACCAAATTGATGGTTCCACCAACGTCACCAGCGCCAAATAAGACAGAAGCCGGGCCCTTTAAGATCTCGACCCTTTCTACATTGGGAAGGCCACTACCAAATTGGAGCGTATCGTCCCGCAGTCCGTTGCGCAGAATATTGTTATTGTTTTCAAACCCTCGAATGAGTGGGGTCGCGCTGCGGGTACCCGACAGTGCTCGCCCGGTTGAAACGCCGCTGGCATTACGGAGTGCTTCGTTCAGCGTTTGGGCGTTTTGATCCTCAAGCACCTGCTCGGGGATTACCTGAATTGACTGTGGAACGTTAATAATAGCGGTATCTGTACGCGTGCCGATGCTAGCATTTGGCACTCTATAGCCCAGGGGAGCCGCTGTCACAATAATGCGCAAATTATTGCTGCCGAAATCGATATTCGCATCAGTTTCGCCGGGGGCAGCGGTCACTAAGTCAAACTGAAGCGCGTCTGTGAGTCTTTCGAAATAAGCGACAGGGGGCTCTTCTTCATCACTGACAACCGTCATCTGAATCTCGCTGCCGCGCTGTTCTAGCGTTAGAGAAGCCACACCAGGAATCGGGTTTAACTGCTGGTAGCTGTCCTCATCAGCAAGGGATAGCAGCGCATTTGTAATATCGACTGTTAGGGTTGTTCCTTCTTGAAACTGAAAAACTTCAACCTGCTCTGGCTTATTGGTAATCAAAACAACTTTAAGGCCATCTTCTAGCTCAATGAGTTCGACACCTAGCACCTCAACGGGCCTGAGTTGTTCGAGGAGAGGGGAGTCAGAAGAGGGAGCATCGCTCTGGCCGTCGTCACTTCGGACGTCACTTCGGACGTCACTTTGAGCTTCACTCTGGGCTTCACTCTGGGCTTCACTCTGGGCAACACTTTGGGCAGTCCCTGTTGCGGGTAACAATATCAACAATGGGGTCAGCAGCAGAGAAATAAATAGGCCGCTCCAACTATTTCTTGCACGCAAAAAAATCAACTCCAGCAGTGACTTCATACTTAAATTCTCTATTGTTCGATTATCACTATTCAAAGAGCAGATTACTCAGAGGCAGGCGGCGCAGGCGCAGACGGTGGGGAAATAGCCGGTGGCGTAGCCGGAGCAATGGATTCTGGCGGAACAACGGGTTCTGGCAGCGCAATCGGTTCTGGCGCTGAAGGAGAAGTGGAGGGTTCAGGTGATGGGGCGATCGCAGGCGCACTCTCTACTGGTTCCACAGCAGGTTCTACAGCGGGTTCCACCGCTGGCGATCCTGGATTGGTTGGAACTATTCTTTCGGGTTCTGTAAAGGCGGGCTGTGAAACAGGTGATTCTCTAAGATCTGAAGCTTCCTCTGTGGCTTCCTCCGGGACTGCTTCCGGGACTGCTTGTTCAGCCTCACTAGGCTCAACAGACTCGCTATTTTGAGGCTCAGAATTTTGTTGAGCCTCAAAATTTTGGTCGGTATCCTGGCTGACCGCAGGTGGGCTGAACGCTGGCAATGGAGCACTATCCGGTGTAACCTGTTGAACTCGCTGTCCGACAGGCAGCTCTACAGTACGAACCTCACCTGCCTGCTGGGCTTCTTCATACTGCTCAGAGTCACTTATGACATAGACAACGTCAACCGAGACCTGACCACCAAGACCTTGCGGGTCTTGAAATCGCCAGTTCTTTCTCGCTTCTTCTAAGGCAGCTCGATCAAAGGCAGCGTTACCGCTAGACACTTCAATCTCCGCTGAAATAACTCTGCCATTTTCATCAAATATCGCGTTGATAACAGGTTGACCTTCAATCTCCTCCCGGCGCGCTGTTGTGGGATACTCCGGCAAGGAACAGGGATTGCAGCTGACCTGGCGAGTGGTCGGTCGCCGTCGCTCAGCTAGCGCGATCTCTTGTACGGGCTCACGAGGCCTAGCGGGTTCAGGCGGGGGATCTGGCAGGTTGATCAGATCGCCCACCACGGGCCTACCCTCACCCGAGATCAGCCCCACGGCAGACGATTCACCCACTGCGCCTTGCCCGTCAATTTCACCATTTTCAGTCGCGATGGACGGCGCTACTGCCACCGTATCTGCTGCGGCGACCGTATTGGTGGGCAGGGGCTCAGCCGTCGTGGCCAATGGCGGTGCCGACGGCTGCTCGGCAGAAGCAGCCGGTTCTGGATCTTCTTCGGGGGGTTCAGGTTCGGGCTCGGGGGTTTGCTGCACCACCTCCTCTTCCACCACAATTTCAATCGGGATGGCATCTACCTCAGCGACCTCTTCAATTGGGCTGGATATCATTCTAGAAATCCAGGGTAAAGAAAAGAGATGGACACCACCAGCAACCACCGCACCCACGGCTAAAACACGCCGCATAATCCGAATTTCTCGGCGGTACTGCTCAAAATTATCTTTAGAAAAACCCATTACGGCCCGAGTGGAATTGAGGTGATAGTTAAATAGCTTATCAGTAATCCCTCCTAATTACGCAGCTCTGTCCTGGGCACTGATAATGGTTCAGAAGCTGAATGCCCTGATTTATATAAGGCTCTGCCTATTTTCACTGATGGCAGACTGTGCTAATCGCCTCCTATCCTACTTGACAATGAATTTCATCTGCAAGTAAGGTAAACTACTATGAAAGTGGTGAAAAGCCTGAAATCATGGCCCGAAATCATACATAGTGTTCACTCTAAGAAATGCACCGAGAAACACGCCGAGGTGTCCTTGTTTTAGTGGTGCAATATTTTTCATTTAATCATTGGGGTTTTCCCTAAGGACTGAGCCGCTGTTATGACTACTCGTGAAATGTTTGCTGCTGGCGGTATCGTCATGTGGCCTTTGCTTATTTTCTCACTTTTGGTTCTGGTGCTGACCATAGAGCGCGCAGTATTTTGGCTTCGCGTTAGGCGCAGGCAGCGTCCGCTGATTAAGCGAGTGCTGATGCTCTACAGAGACCAGCCAACAGCGGCAATCACACTCCTTAAAAAGAGCTTAAGCTTTCCAATCGCACGCATTTTTTTAGAGGCTTTGGAAGTCGAAGACGCTTCGCCAAGCCAGTTTAGGATCGCGTTAGAAGGCGCTACCCATGCTGAAATCCCTCTACTCAAGCGCTTCTCTAGTGTATTCCAAACCGTGATTGCGATCGCCCCACTCCTCGGTCTGCTGGGCACTATCCTAGGTTTGATTCGGTCTTTTGCAGCGGTTGAGATTGGTGAGGTCGGGGCCAATGCGGACGCTGTAACCGGGGGCATTAGTGAGGCGCTCGTTTCCACAGCTGTCGGCATGGTTGTTGCAATGTTTGCACTGGCTGCCTTCAACATATTTCGCTCCTGCTATCGTCGCCAGATATCGCTCCTGCAAGAATATAGCAGCCAGCTAGAAATTTTGTACGAAAGACAACATCACAGCAGCCGTTACTCACAAAAGGAGGCCTATGCATCTGCCCAACGATGATTTTGAAGAAGATGTCTCGGTCAACATTTTGCCAATGATCGATGTTATCTTCGCGATCTTGACCTATTTCATCATCTCTTCTCTCTTTCTCACCAAGTCCGATGGTCTGCCCATCAATTTACCGACTGCGCAAACCTCTCAACAGCAGCCGGATGCCAACTTTACGATCTCGGTAGACGCACAAGGAGAGATCAGGCTCAACCAAAATACGATCGAAACCTCAGACATTCAAAGTGCGATTAATCAACAGCTGAATTCGGGACAAACCGCAGTGGTTACCATTCGTGCGGATGAAAAAGCGTTTAACGGTGATGTGGTTGGCGTGATGGATGAGGTGAGGCAAATTGAAGGGGCAAAGTTGGCGATCGCAACCCGCCCTAAGGCAAAAACAGCAGAAAATTAGGCTGGCGCCATCACTAGCCGAACAACCAATACCCTCAGCCATTATTTTCTGAGGCAGCGACAACTGATTTTCGACAACTGATTTTCTAGGATTGGTGGGTACAGAAACAGCGCTCTTCACGGCTGACTCTGTACTCTTTGAATATCCTAGCTATCAAGTCAACTTATATCAGGAATAAGTCCTATTGATATCAGGAATAAGTCCTATTAATGATGAAAGGCGAAAGTAAAGGGTGACCGCCTTGTTAGCCCATGCAAGGGATAGGCAATACTCCTTGAAAAACCAGGTAAAAGCAACGACCAATTATTTATAAAATCTAAAATTGATTTTTTTCAGTCGGCATTAATACGCAAAAATACGCCAATAGCTCTATAATTTACACAGCACTAATGAGAATAATTGCCATTTTAATCATTTGGTTTTAGTCAAAGCTAGTGGCCGTGCACGCTTAGGTGCTGCTCTTCTTCAGTGTTTCTCTTTCACGCATATTTGTGACTTACCCAGCGAATAGCCAACCCATTAAGGAGCAGCCCGAGTCATATATGACGACACTTTTGGCTCGTTTGCAGTGGCGAGCGTTACACCAGCCAAATCGCGTGGCGTATCAGTTTTTGGCCGATCAGCCTGCCTCCGTAGCTCAATCGGATCTAACAACTTGGACCTATGGTGAGCTATACGAACGGGTGCAGATTATCGCGGGTGCACTCTCAAAGCGTGACGGCATCATCGGGCAGCCTTTTTTGTTGGTGTATCCACCAGGGTTGGAGCTGATCGCAGCCTTTTTGGGCTGTTTGAGTGCTGGCGTGATCGCCACCTTAGTCCCCCCGCCTCGCCGTCATGAAAGCTTGGCTCGCTGGCAACATATTATGGCCGATGCCAATGTGGTAGGTGTTCTCACTACTCAAGCTTTGCTGGGCACTATCGAGCCATTGATAGTGCGATCACCACAGCGGAGGGCCGCAGCCTCGCTCTATTGGCTAACCACCGATATGGTTGAGCTCTCTGACGAGGACTGTTTTTGTTCTGAGCTGCCACCGCGCGAAAAAGACGCCCTAGAAAGCATCGCATTCTTGCAGTACACGTCGGGATCAACCAGTCAGCCCAAAGGCGTCATTGTTACTCACGCAAACATCGCCCACAATCTACAACAGATTCAGGAATCCTTCGGTCACTCAGCTGATACTCGATGCGTCATCTGGCTGCCGCCGTATCACGACATGGGCCTCATTGGTGGCATCCTACAGCCGCTCTATGGCGGTTATCCCGTAACATTGATGTCGCCCACATCCTTTCTCAGACGGCCCTTACGATGGTTGGAGGCTATTTCTCATTTTGGGGGCACGACCAGCGGAGGGCCTAACTTTGCCTATGATTACTGCGTCCAAAAAATCTCTCCTGAGCAGTGCCAATCATTGGGCCAGTCATTGAAACAGCCATTAGATCTGTCTTCGTGGTCAGTTGCTTTTACCGGTGCAGAGCCTGTGCAAGCCAACACGCTCAATCTCTTTGCAGAAAAGTTTTCAAGCTGCGGGTTCTCAAAAGACGCTTTTTACCCTTGCTATGGGTTGGCCGAGTCCACGCTATTTGTCACAGGTGGAGAGGCTGCGGCACCGCCTAAGGTGATATCAATTAGCCAAGCGGCCCTGAAGCAGGGCGAAGTTAGGCAGACCCCTGAGTCTGCCAATCAGGCACTTGAACGGGCGGCTAAACAGACAGTTTTTGAACAAGCGGAAAAACAACGCGCTGTGCCAAGTTCCATGCAGGTCGTCAGTTGTGGACAGGCCGCTACGCAGCATATTGAGATTGTTAATCCTCAGACACTATCACCCTGTGCGCCCCATCAAATTGGTGAGATTTGGGTGGTGGGAGATAGTGTGGCTGCTGGCTATTGGGGACGTGTCAAGGCCACACAAGAAACTTTCGATAATAGACTGGAGGGACAGACTCGTTCCTTTTTAAGAACAGGAGATTTAGGATTCTTATTCTCGGGCGAGCTATTTGTCACGGGTAGGCTGAAGGACTTAATTGTTATTCGTGGGCAGAACTATTACCCGCAAGATATTGAGCTTAGTATCAGGCAGGCCCATGCAAGTTTGCACCCAGCAGCGGCAGTTTTTAGTGTAAGTGCCCAAGAGGCTCAATCTAATCAAGAGCAACTTGTGATTGTGCAGGAGCTTAGCCGCACCGCAGTGCGACAGATTCGCAAGCAAACACTACCAGCATCAGCAATTGTAGAAGCTATTAAGGCGTGTGTTTCTCAACGACATAGCCTACAAGTGTGGGCAGTTGTTTTGCTGAAGCCGGGCGCTCTGCCGAAAACAACCAGCGGAAAAGTTAAGCGACAAGCCTGTAAGGCCGCGTTCAAAGCCCGTACATTGGATGCTATTTATCAATCGCCTGAGAAATCACCTGAGAAATCGCCTCATGGCGCTAACAAGAACTCGACCCATGGTACTAACGATCAAGGGTCAAACGGCGAAAATTCAGACCTAGAAAAAACCAACCAACTCTTGACGTGGCTCCAAGACTACGCTCGCGACTCGATTAATTCTCGACTCATGGATGAGCGCCGCTGCCTCTCTCCCAACATTATTTTAGACTTTGGGAATAAAGGGCTGCTAGGGATGCAGGTGCCGAAGCGATACGGCGGGCGGGCCCTTAACAATCAGTCCATGCTGCAAGTGATAGAACAACTCGGTGCCATAGATCCGACCCTAGCACTCTTCGTTGGACTCAATAATGTCCTCGGCATCCGTCCGATTTTAAACTATGCCCCCCATGCGCTTAAAGAACAACTCTTGCCCCAGCTTGCCACTGGCCGCGAGCTGGCCGCATTTGCCCTGACAGAAACAGGGGCAGGTTCCCATCCCTTTGGCATTCGTTCGCAGGCCACACCTACTGGAGAGGGTTGGCAGCTCCAAGGCGAAAAAATCTGGAGTGGTTCAGCGGCCTGGGCCGGTGTGACAACAGTATTTGCTCGGCAGGTTGACACGACGGGCAATCCCATTGGGATTAGCGCCTTTGCCGTAAAAAAAGGAACGCCTGGACTGCGCCAGGGACCGGAAGCGCTGACAATGGGAATGCGTGGCATGGTGCAAAATACGGTGCTGCTGGAGAATGTGCCTGTCAGTTACAAGCATAGGCTAGGCGAGGCTGGCAAAGGGATGCTGGTGGCGCAAGATGCCATGATGTATGGCCGATTGGCGATCGCAGCGGCCTGTGTTGGCGGGATGAAACGTTGCGCTCAGCTGATGTTGCGCTACAGCCAAAGGCGCACTATTTCAACTGGGAGGCTGTTGGATAATCCCGTTATGCAGACTCGCTTGAACTGGCTGGTGAATGCGATCGCTGCTACCGAAAGCTTAGTCACCCTCACCGCCACCCGCTTAGATAAGGGTCTCCACGTCCCAGAAGAAATCTATGCCGCCTGCAAAATTGCAGCTCCTGAGTTTTACTGGCAAGCAGCCGATCATCTGGTGCAATGCTTAGGCGGACGCGGCTACATAGAAACAAACCTTGCCCCACAGATTCTACGCGATGCGAGGGTATTGAGAATTTTTGAAGGACCAACAGAATCTCTGGCAATGTATTTAGGCTCAAGGGTCGTGAACCAGCCCGAGTCGTTAAGAGACTTTTTTGAGGATTTATCCCTATCAGAAACCGGTAGCTTATTGTTTGAGTCAGCTGACTGGGTTTTGGCTCACTACCTCAGTGATAAATCACCCTTTTTAGAGGGGCTGAGTGCTCGCAGGCAAGCCCACTTCATCATTGGCAAAATCGCCACCTGGGCAATCTTGCAGGCGGCGCTTAAAGCGACTTCCGCATCCGCAGCTGCCATTGAGTGGAGCCAGGCCACATTTGAGCAAGTCGTTAAACAAGCCCTTCAAACCCAGCCAGATGAGTCGCTCAATCTTTCCACCACGCTCGAAAGTATTGAACACTACCAGCAAAGCATTGGAGATATTGAACAGACCCTAGCAGGCACAGATGAATCAATAGATAGCTTGCTGAAAGCTGACTCGCGGAAAGGTCCTACGCGGAAAAGACCTACGGTGGACTCTGGAGAAGTAAATCGTCCTCATTCGGCAAGCCCCCTCTCCACAGACTCTTTTTCCACCAAAAGAGCACACGCTATAGAAATTTGGATGGTCCAGTGGCTCTCTGAACGATTGGGAATCGCAGTAAATACAATCGATCCGAATAAAGCCTTTGCTGACTATGGCTTAGATTCTGTGATGGCCGTGGAGCTAGCCCAAGATCTTGGCATTTTCTTTAACATTGCTGACCCTCTAGAGGCCACACTTGCCTGGAATTTCCCAACCATTCAAGGATTGGCGAAGCACTTGGCCATCATGCTGTCTCAACAGGCGATAACAGCAGAAAATAACACCGCAACAGATAAAAAGGCTTCCATAGAAAAAGCTTATGCAGTGGAGAGTAACGCGCTGAGCGCGCTTTCTGAAGCTGAAGCTGCCGATGCACTGGCAGCGGAGCTCGCAACAGTGAGGGGGCTCTAGCATGACACACTCTCGTTGGCTCGATACAAATGAGCCCTCTCCCCAAGCCCCGTCAAACTATCGTGATTTGTTAGCGGAGGCCACCCTGCAGATTCGTAAGCTCCGCAATCAGCTAAATGACGTTGAACAGCGCCAACATGAGCCGATTGCGATTGTCGGCATGAGCTGCCGATTTCCCGGTGGCGCAAACACGCCAGAAGCCTACTGGGAACTACTACGCAAAGGTGTAGATGCGGTGGGAGAGATTCCCGTTCAACGATGGAATACTGATCGCTATTACAGTGACGATGCCGATGCTCCAGGGAAAATGTACACCCGCTATGGCAGTTTCATTGATCAGATTGATCAGTTCGACCCCCAGTTTTTTGGCATTTCACCCCGTGAAGCCCAGAGTCTCGATCCTCAACAGCGATTGTTGTTAGAGACCAGCTATACAGCGTTAGAAAATGCAGGACTGCCCCCGTTTGATTTGCAGGGCAGTGCGACGGGCGTTTTTGTGGGCCTCAGCTTTGATGACTATGCCCAGCGCAGCGTAAGGTCGGGAGATTTTTCTCGTATTGATGCCTTTAGCAGCCTAGGGAACACCCGTAGCATTGCCGCTGGACGCATTGCCTATGTGTTTGGTTTTCAAGGCCCAACCATGCAGCTCGATACGACGTGTTCTTCGTCTCTGCTGGCTGTGCACTTAGCCTGCCAAAGTTTGCGGAATGGTGAATCGAATTTGGCCCTAGCGGGTGGCGTGAGCCTGATGCTTTCGCCAGAAGTAACCGTAGGCTTTTGTAAGTTAAAGGCACTGTCGGCAGATGGACGGTGCAAGACATTTGATGCTTCAGCCGATGGCTATGGACGGGGCGAAGGGTGTGGGATGGTTGTTTTAAAGCGCCTGTCGGATGCCGTTGCCAATCAAGACAACATTCTCGCCCTTGTAAAAGGGTCGGCAGTCAATCACGATGGCGTCAGCAACGGCCTCACCGCCCCCAATGGCTCCGCGCAAACGGCTGTGATCCGTCAGGCACTCACCAACGCCAAGCTAGAGAGCACACAAGTTCAATATGTCGAAGCCCATGGCACCGGCACCTCATTGGGAGATCCCATAGAGCTACTCGCCTTAAATCGTGCGCTCGGTGCAGAGCGCCCATCACCTTTGCTGGTGGGCTCAGTAAAAACAAACTTCGGCCATCTGGAAGCCGCTGCGGGCGTCGCGGGGCTGATGAAGGTGATTCTGGCCTTGCAGCACAAGCAAATCCCGCCCCACCTCCATCTCACCACACCCAATCCTTATATCCCCTGGGATCGCTTAGCGATTGAAGTGCCCAAGCAGCTCACGCCTTGGCCCGCCACAAACGAACCGAGGCGTGCGGGCCTGAGTGGCTTTGGCATGAGCGGCACAAATGCCCACTTAATTATTGAAGAAGCCTTCAATGAATCGATTACAGATACTGCGTACGCTGAACAGCTTGCCCTAAGCGATCGCCCGCTGCATGTGTTGAGCTTATCTGCCCGAAACGAGCCCGCACTCAGGGAACTTGCCGAGCGCTATCAGCACTGGCTACCGAGAACCACCGCAGCCTTGCCGGATATTTGTTTTACGGCAAATGCTGGGCGATCGCACTTCACTCACCGTCTTGGCCTAGTCGCCGCCAACAAAGCAACGCTCATCCAGCAGCTACAAGCATTCTCATCCCAAAATTCTCAAAAGTCACCCTCTCCCACGCCCCCACGCCCTAAAATCACCTTCCTCTTCACTGGCCAAGGCGCTCAATATATCGGCATGGGGCGTCAGCTATACGAAACCGAACCGGTCTTTCGCAATGCGATTGATCACTGTGGAGCCCTGCTACAAGAAGACGGGATTGACCTGTTAGAGGTGCTTTATCCTGAACGAGAAACAGACAACAACAATGCGCGAGCAGCCTTACACCAAACCGCCAACACCCAACCTGCAATCTTCGCACTCTCCTATGCCCTTACTGAACTGTGGAGAGACTGGGGAATCCAGCCCGATTATGTTCTGGGGCACAGTATTGGGGAATATGCGGCTGCGCACGCCGCTGGTATTATCAGCCTAGAAGACGGACTGCGACTGATTGCTGCACGGGGACGGCTGATGCAAGCACTTCCCCGAGGATGCGGCATGGTCGTGGTGATGGCCCCTCCAGAAAACATAGCGCCTCTATTACCAACAGGGGTGGAAATTGCAGCCGTCAACGGGCCTGAAAACACGGTTATTTCTGGAGAACTTGCAGAACTCAACAAAGTCGTTGCGCAGCTAGAAACGCAAGCGGTTAAAACCAAGCCATTGAGAGTCTCCCATGCTTTCCACTCCGTGTGGATGGAACCCATGCTGGATGAATTTCAGCGTTTAGCAGAGGCGATTGAGTACACTCTGCCCGAGATAGACATTGTCTCTAGCATGACCGGCAAAGTAGCGAATGTGGAGATGGCTCAGCCACAATACTGGGTTGAACAAATTCGCCAGCCGGTCCAGTTTTCAGCTGCCATGGAGACGTTGCAAAGTGAGGGCTGCAACCTGTTTATTGAGATGGGTTCAAAGCCGACCTTACTGGCTATGGGTCAAGCCTGTTTGCCGTCATTGCAGGCAACATGGTTGCCGAGCCTTTCTTCTCCAAATACGCGATTGCCCCGTTCAGATTGGGAGACCATTCTCTCTAGCCTGAGGGCACTCTATGAAGCAGGGGGCACGATCGATTGGGCTGGATTTGATCGGGCCTATCCTCGGCGAACGGTGTTACTGCCAAATTACCCTTTTCAACGGCAGCGTTACTGGCTCTCGGCGGTAAACCCCAATGACAATGACAGAAGTGTTACGGGTGGAAGCCAATATCCGTTACTGGAGCATCCGTTACTGGGGCGAGCGCGCGCGCTCGCAGACAAAAACATCCAGTGCTTTGACAGCCAGATACCGACTGAAGCTCCCTTGAACTGGGGCCATCATCAAGTATTTGGTAAAACACTGATGCCTGCTGCGGCTTACGTGGAGATAGGTCTAGCCGCTGGGAGAACTTTATTTGAAGGCGACTATAGTTTAGGCCCCATAGCCTTACATGAAGGACTCTGGCTCGATCCATCAGCACCGACTCAAGTGCAAACACTCATCAAACGTGAGGATCAAGACACCTATACCGTTGAAATTTATAGTTCTGAAATTTACAGTTCGCCCCCAGAAGCGTCAGAAGAAACATCAGAAGAGAATTGGATTCACCATGTAACAGGCACACTACAGAACAAATCTTCGCCCTCAGAATTCTCTCTTGAACTGACTGAACTTAGACAGCGTGTGACAGAGCCGCTGGCTACGTCAACGCTCTATGCACAGTTTTCCGAGAGTGGAATTGATTACGGCCCCTCTTTTCAGGGCATTAAACAGGCTTGGTTAACCCGATCAGCCATAGAAGTTCTAGCTTCGATAGACCTGCCGAGTGAGCCCGCTTCTGAGACAACTGCGTTCTTGCTCCATCCCGTATTGCTAGATGCCGGACTACAGGTCGCAGGGGTTACCCTGTCTAAAAAAGGCGGCAGCTATTTACCCGTCGCGATAGAGCAGTTTAACCGTTATCAGCCACTGCCCAAAGGTGAACTCTGGGTTTACGCGCAGCAGCGTACTGCCGACCAATCGACTAATTCAGCTGAAAAAGCAGGTAACAAAAGTGTCGTTATAGACGTTCGCTGGTTATCTGAGCAGGGCCTAGTTCTCGCTGAGATGATAGGTCTTAGGTTACAAGAAGTCAAAAAAGAGACCCTATTAGGCGGCTGGGAACAAACCCAGTGGCTGCATAAAATAGTGTGGCGATCGCACCCCCTAACACAAACTGCGGCTGATCTTCTATTACCACCTGACTTGGTCTGCGATGGGGTCGCCTCTCCTACCGAAAATCGCGCTAAAGATCGCGTCACCCAGCCCTTTACGCAACTTATTCAACAACCCGATTTTCTCGCCTATCAGGCTCTCCAATCTGAACTCAATAACCTCACCCTAGCCTACATTCAGCAGGCATTTCTGGTGATGGGTTGGACAGGTGCGGCGGCAGAGACCCGCATTGAAAAGTTCGCAGAGTCACTGGGTGTCATCCCCCAACATCAGCAATTATTTGATCGCTGTGTGGGACTACTGACAGAAATTGATGCCTGGGTTTTATTAGATCCACAGGAAATTTGCCAGCGCCTCAGTCAAAATCCACTCCTCAGCGCCGAGCTTACACTCCTTAAGCGCTGTGGTGAAAATCTTGCAGCTGTTTTACAAGGCCAGCTAGATCCGCTCACCTTGCTATTTCCCCAAGGAGATTTAACCGATCTCACTGAGCTGTATCAGCGATCTGTTGGCCCACAGGTAATGAATCAGCTGGTACAGGAAGCCGTGATCACCACTGTGGGTCCAGTCCCTGCGGATCGCCCATTACGCATTCTTGAAATTGGCGCAGGCACCGGCGGAACCACAGCTCACTTACTGCCACAGCTCGCCAAATTACCCAATCAGCTCACGTATCTCTTTACTGATATTTCGCCTCGGTTTACGAGTGCTGCGGCAGAACAGTTTCAGGCCTTTGATTTTGTAGACTACGCGCTGCTAGATATTGAGAAATCGACCCAGTCGCAGGATTTTTCGGCTGATTACGATTTGGTGATCGCAGCAAATGTTCTTCATGCCACCGCGAACTTACGCGAAACCTTAGAAAATGTCAGCAACTTGCTGGCCCCTAAAGGACAGCTCATATTACTAGAAGGGACACAGCCCGTCGGCTGGGTTGATCTTATTTTTGGCATGACACCCGGTTGGTGGGCCTTTTCAGATACTGCCCTGCGGGCTGAGCATCCTTTGATCTCCGTAGACGAGTGGCAAACGCTCTTGACCTCTGTTGGGTTTTCAACAGCCTTAGACTTACAGCCCAAAGGTCATAATAGTTCCAAGCTTTCTCAATCAGTGATCATTGCCCAAAAGCAACCGACAACCCCAAAAGATTGGAGCGTGCTAGGGTCAGATTCTGCTGCAAGTACCGTAGTTTTAGGGCTTCAGGAGAAAGGCCAATCTTGTGAGGCCCTATCTCAACTTGACGACCGGCCTTGTGATGCAGTCGTATATGTTTTGCCAAAAAAACAGACAGAAGAACAGAACTTGCAGGTATTAGGTAATGACAGCAACAGCAATGTCATTACAGCTACACAGTTCATCTGTCGTCAGGCCTTTGAAACCATACAGGCCCTTACCCAGCAGCCTCATTCGCCTCGGCTATATTTTGTCACCACAAACACGACACCCAAAGCACAGTTAATGCAGTCTGGATTATGGGGCCTGATTCAAACTGCACAGTTAGAACATCCCGAGCTGCGCTGCACCTACATTCAGGCCCAGACCGCTGAGCAATTAGTTACTGAACTGTTGTCCAACTCTCCTGAAACTCAGGTGACGTACCGCCAGGGCCAGCGACAGGTCGCACGAATAGAAGACCATTCAATAGGAAGCCTTTCAACAGAGGGCCCCATCCAGCTCGCCGTGGGTCAAGCGGGAAGCCTATCAGGCTTGTCCTGGCAGCCTGCCTCACGCCGTGGCCCCGATACCCACGAGGTCGAAATTCGCGTCCACACCACCGGACTAAATTTCCGAGATGTGTTGATCGCAATGGGCCAATACCCTGAGGAAGTACCTTTAGGCTGTGAGTGTGTCGGTGAGATTGTGTCCGTGGGGCCAGCAGCGGCAGACTTGCACGTAGGACAACAAGTCATGGCGATCGCCGGCGGTAGCTTCGCTCAATACGTCACCGTTGACCGCAACTTAGTGACACCAATACCTACGACCATACCCTCGATAGAAGCTGCGACCCTTCCTGTTGCCTTCATTACGGCTTACTACAGTCTTTGTCAGCTCGCACAGCTGCAAGCGGGTGACCGCGTCTTAATTCATTCAGCCGCAGGCGGTGTCGGTCAGGCCGCTGTCCAAATCGCCCAGCAGGTCGGGGCTGAAGTATTTGCCACGGCCAGTCCTGGGAAATGGGATACCTTGCGAGACCTAGGCATTACCCACATCATGAACTCTCGAACCCTGACCTTTGCCGATGAGATTATGACGGCTACAAACGGCCAGGGCGTTAATGTGGTGCTCAATGCCCTGCCTGGAGAGTTTAGGGCGAAAAGCCTTCAGACCTTAGGAAACCAAGGGCGCTTTGTTGAAATTGGCAAAGGTGAGGGCATTACGGCGGAGCAAATCACAGATGCCCGCCCCGATGTTCGTCACTTTACGGTAGACCTCGCCGCATTGTGCCAGCAGCAGCCACAACAAGTACAAACCATGCTGTGCCATTTGGGCAAACAGGTCAGCAAGGGGCATTGGCGATCGCTCCCCAGCACCGCTTTTACCCAGGCGAATACTATTCAAGCCTTCCGCACCTTACAACAGGCAAAACACACCGGGAAAATTCTCCTAACCCAGCAGTCACAAACCACTGAGCAATCAATTAAACAATCGATTCAATTCCAAGCTGGAGGCACCTACTTAGTCACTGGTGGACTAGGTGGACTGGGCCTCGTTATCGCGCAGTGGATGGCAGCTCAAGGTGCCCAGCAAATTGTTTTACTCGGCCGCCAAGCGCCCACTGCTGAAGCCCAATCCGTTATTAATCAGCTCCAAGACAATGGCGTTACCGTAGACGTGAAACAGGCAGATGTCACGGATTTAGCGGCCATGGATACCGCCTTAGCGGATATCGCTCAATCCCAGCATCCATTAAAAGGAGTTATTCATGCCGCCGGGACATTAGCCGACGGGCTCATTGAACAGCTCACCTGGGACCAGTTCGAACAGGTTCTAAGTCCAAAAGTAGCTGGAGCCTGGAACCTGCATACCCTGACTCAGGACTGTGAGCTAGACTTCTTGTTGTTGTTCTCTTCAGCAGCGGCTCTCCTCGGCTCACCAGGGCAATCCAATCACGCCACGGCCAATGCTTTTTTAGATGGCCTTGCTTACTACCGCCATCAAGTTGGCTTACCAGCCCTCAGCATTAACTGGGGCGCATGGTCCGGCGTGGGCTCGGCCCTGAAGTATCAGCAGCAAGGAACCCTAGAGCACTTCCCTGGTGTCGCCACACTCTCTCCAGAAGACGGGATTGCCCAGCTAGAAGCGATTTGGGCAACAACGGCCTCTCAGGTCGGTGTGGTACCCATTAATTGGCCAGCGTTTCTCTCTTTACCAGCCGCCGCCAGTCAGCCCATTTTCCAAACCCAAGCATCCCAACTATCAACGCCTTCCATTGCGTCCACAGGGCCTTCTGCTACCACATCTTCTATCCTCTCGGACCTAGCAGCAGCCGACCCTGAGGACAAACAACCTTTGCTCGACACGTACGTTTGCGCCCAAATTTGCCAAACCCTGGGCTTCCCACAGGGCGAGCTAGACCGGCAAACTGGATTCTTTGATCTGGGAATGGATTCACTCACGGCATTAGAGCTAAAAAACAGTTTGCAAACCGATCTAGGGCTCTCACTGCCCAGCACGCTCGCCTTTGACTATCCAACCGTGGAAGCCCTGCTAACCTACCTTGCAACACAGATCATCAGTGAAACAACCCATGAACCAACAGCAGAGACCTCAGAACAAAAGATGGATGGCGAACAAGCCGTACAGGCCGATGCTGAAAAGGCTGTAGATCCTCTGTTTGGAGACGATCTCATCGCTCAGATGGATCAAAAGTTAGCTGATATCGAAAATCTTTTAGGGGAGGACACACCATGAGTAAGCCAGCCTCCAAACCGTCTGCCAATACCCAACCTCCAAATAATAATGATCAACGCATGGCCCGTGCCTTGCAAGCCATTGAAAAACTACAGGCCAAACTCGCTGCGGTAGAAACGGCTAAAACAGAACCAATTGCAATCGTCGGAATGGGCTGTCGTTTTCCCGGTGGGGCGAATAGCCCAGCCGCCTTTTGGCAGCTGTTGGCCCAGGGCAAAGATGCGATTTCACAGGTCCCCAGCGATCGCTGGGATGCGGAGGCTTACTACGATCCAAATGCGAATGCTCCAGGGAAAATCATCACTCGAAACGGCGGATTTGTTAATCATTTACAAGACTTTGATGCCGACTTCTTCGGCATTTCTCCCCGCGAAGCCGTAAGCCTAGATCCTCAACAGCGGCTGTTGTTGGAAGTGAGCTGGGAAGCCATGGAACACGGGGGCATGGTGCCTGACCAGTGGACAGGCCAACCGGTGGGAATTTTCGCAGGGGTGAGTAGCAACGACTACTCTCAATATTTATCGAGCCGTGACGAGGCGGACATTGACGCCTACTTGGCCACCGGCAATGCCCATAGTGTCATCGCTGGCCGACTTTCCTATAGCCTGGGGTTCACTGGCCCAAGCCTCGTGGTCGATACTGCCTGCTCGTCGTCCTTAGTTGCTGTGCATTTAGCCTGCCAAAGCTTGCGCAATCAAGAATGTGAGGTGGCTCTCGCAGGCGGGGTGAATCGAATTCTCGCGCCTGAATTTAGCATTAATTTCTCCAAGGCTCACATGCTCTCACCGGATGGGCGCTGCAAAACGTTTGATGCCGCCGCTGATGGATTTGCCAGGGGAGAGGGCTGCGGTGTTGTTGTCCTCAAACGGTTGTCGGATGCGATCGCCCAGGGTGACAACATACTGGCGTTGGTACGGGGTGCGGCTGTCAATCAGGATGGGCGCAGCGGCGGGCTAACGGTCCCCAATGGTCCGGCGCAACAGGCTGTGATTCGGCAGGCACTGGCCAATGCCCGAGTAACGCCCGAGCAGGTGAGCTACATTGAAGCGCATGGGACCGGAACAGCCTTAGGCGATCCCATTGAAGTGGGTGCCTTAGGTGCAGTTTTTGGGCAAAGTCATTCTCTCCAAAAACCTTTGAAAATTGGCTCGGTAAAAACCAACATTGGTCATTTAGAAGCTGCCGCCGGAATTGCCGGGCTGATTAAAGTGGTGCTAGCGATGCAGCATGAAACACTGCCCGCACATCTACATTTTCAGCAGCCCAGTCCCCATATTGATTGGGCCACTTTGCCCGTTAGCGTCACTCAGCAGGCTGTTGATTGGCCAATGGATTGGCACGGCGTTAAAAACGGAAAATCTGCAACAACATCCAGGTTCGCCGGGGTCAGTTCTTTTGGGTTTAGCGGGACCAATGCCCATGTCATTGTTGAATCAGCGCCGCAGTCTACTATCTGTTCTGCTGAGTCCGCCTTCACTCCCTTCAATAAGAGCGATAGCTCGATGAAGGAGACTCATTTACTAACGTTATCAGCGAAAGAGCCCGAAGCATTACGAGAATTGGCCAATCACTATGCTGAGCGTTTAGCAAGGCTAGGCGCTCACAAATTTAGCGATGTGTGTTGGAGTGCTTGGGCACTAAGATCCCAATTTCCTTACCGCCTCGCCATCGTCGCGAGTTCTGCGGCAGAAGCCCAAAATCAGTTGACGACGTATGCCGATAGGCAATCCAAAGCCACTATTGAAGAAACAACCGGCAACACAATGGGGAGGGCATCTCAACGCCGACCCAAAATTGCCTTTCTCTTCACCGGCCAAGGGGCTCAGTCCATCAACATGGGCCGAGAACTATACGAGCATGAACCCGTTTTCCGCCAGGTGATTGATCGATGTGCTGCCATTTTGCAAGCAGAATGGATTGATCTCCTCGGTGTCCTGTATCCTCATTCAGAGCCATCGCCCCATCGTCTTTCCCAAACGGTTTACACCCAACCCGCACTCTTCGCGATCGCCTACGCCCTAACAGAACTTTGGAAATCCTGGGGCATTACACCCGATGGTGTCCTAGGCCACAGCGTTGGAGAATATGCCGCCGCCTGCACCGCCGGGGTGATGGAGTGGGAAACGGGATTACGCTTAATCACAGCGCGAGGCAAGCTCATGGAAGGGCTACCTGTTGGAGGTGGGATGGCCGCCGTGATGGCCTCAGCCGAACAGGTCACACCCTACCTAAGAGAGGGCGTGGTGATCGCAGCAGAAAATGGCCCCTCGAATACAGTGCTTTCTGGTCCGCAGATGGTGTTAAATGTCATGCTGGCTAAGCTGGAAGAACAAGGGATTCAAACGAAAAAGCTTAAGGTCTCGCATGCCTTCCATTCTCCACTGATGGAACCGGTATTAGGAGACTTTGATGACATCGCCCGGAGCATGGATTACGGCGCGCCTAACATCGAGATGATCTCTACGGTGACCGGGAAAGCAATTTCACAAGCTGACGATTGGCCGCGCTATTGGACAAACCACATTCAGCAGCCTGTCAAATTTTGGCAAGGTATGGAATATCTGAGCGAAAAAGGGTATTACATGATGTTGGAAATCGGCCCCAAACCTGTTCTCTCAGCCATGGGCCAAGGCTGCCTGCCCAGCTGGCAAGGCCAATGGTTACCCAGCCTACGTCCCAACCGTTACGACACCCGAAATGATCGGCGGGTTATGCTGGCAAGCCTAGGCCAGCTATACGTTAGCGGGGCGAACATCACCTGGCCTGACAAGGCTGGGAAACGAGTAGACCTACCAACCTATCCGTTCCAAAGAGAGCGCTATTGGATAGATATTGAGAAAGGTGACCGACAGCAAAAAGCAGGAATCGTTTCAAAAGCTAGACATTCGAGTGGACATCCTTTGGTGGGCGATCGCATTCCGCTAGCAGGTACTCAAGCCACCCACTTTGAGGGACACATTACGCCGACCTCCGTCCCCTTCCTTCAAGAGCATCAAGTCTTTGGGACCACCGTACTGCCCGCTGTAGGATACCTGGAAATGGTGCTGGCCGCAGTTCAGCGCCAGCCCAATGCCGTCAGAATAATAGACGACATTAATTTTCACCAAGCTCTTTTACTCAAAACAGCTCAGACCATACAAGTGGTGCTGACACCTCACCATAAGCAACACAAATTTGAAATCTTCAGCCGCCTACCAGAGAGTGGCGAGTGGCAACTGCACGCGAGTGGCTACCTGAGGACCCAGCTAAACGATGCGGGTTCTCCAATGCCGGAGATTCTAGAAATAGAACGATTGCAGGCGCGCTATCTATCGGAAATAACCGCCGCTGAGTGCTACGAGCGATTACATCGTCAAGGCGTGACCTATGGAGAAAGCTTCCGCGCCATTCAACAGGTATACGTCGGTGACGCTCAGGCACTAAGCCGTCTACAGCTCCCTAGCAATCTGTTGTCAACACAGGCGTCTTACGCTCTGCATCCTGTGTTACTAGATGCCTGCTTGCAGAGTATTGCAGCTATTTTTGTTAATGATGCAGAGACGAATACTTATCTGCCCGCCGCGATCGCCCAGGTGCAGATGCATGTCCCCAGAATTGAGCACACTGAGCTATGGAGCCATGTAGAAGTCACCAAAAGAGGGGACTGGCTGACAGCTGATATCCAGCTCGTGTCGTTAGACGGTGAACCGTTAGTTAGCCTGATAGGTCTGCGGCTACAGCCTGCAAGTGTGGAAAGGGTGCTAAACACTCAGACACGCCAGCCAGCCATAGAAGATGATTCATACACTGATGGCTTCTACACTGATGACTTTTACACCGATGACTTATACACCATAGAGTGGCCGCAACAGTCCCTGCCGGAGGTGGCAAACTTAGCTGTTTCTACTATTGAAGTGCAGGCTATGGTTGAACAGTTAGCTGGTGGCTTTTCTGATGCGATCGCCACTCCCCTCATTCAGTCCTACCTGGCTCTACTCCCTCAGCTTGAGAATCTCAGCCTTGCCTATATTGTTAAAGCGATAGCAAATCTGACCCAGCAGGAAATTGTTCCAGAGCATCAGGCCCTCTTCCGCCGCCTCCAAGAAGTCTCATCCACTGAAAACCTCACCGACTTACCCCAAGCAAACACGCTTCACCAGCAGCTTTTAGAACAACATGCCAACGCCAAAGCAGAACTCACGCTGATCCAGCGCTGTGGGGAGAATTTAGCCGACGTTCTCCAAGGCAACATCGATCCGCTCACGCTGCTTTTCCCAGCCGGTGACACCAGCGACTTGACTGGGCTGTACCAAACCTCACCCGGCGGACAGCTGATGAATCAGCAGGTACAGCAGGTGGTTCAAAGTCTCCTAGCTCATACCACTCGCCCACTTCGCATCTTAGAAATTGGGGCAGGTACAGGTGGCACAACCGCTCACGTATTGCCCCATCTCGGTGAGTCGCACTATGTATTCACAGATATTTCTCCTCTGTTCTTAGCAAAGGCGAAAGAGCGCTTTGCCGACTACCCCAACCTCACCTATGAACGGTTAGATATTGAACAGTCCGTAGAGTCCCAAGGGTTCAAATGCGGGGATTATGATGTGGTGATTGCCTCGAATGTGCTGCATGCCACAGCGGATATTGATCACGCCTTGGCCAGGGTGCGATCGCTCCTCACCCCTGGCGGGCAACTCATCCTCCTAGAAGGCACCCAACCCCTAATTTGGCTAGACCTTATCTTTGGCATGACCGCAGGCTGGTGGAAACGCCCCACCTATCCCCTACTCTCCGTCTCCCAATGGCAGCAGCATTTACAAATGGCTGGATTTAAGGAATCTAAGCTACTCGAAACATCAGAGGGTGCAGCAGAAACGCTCCCTCAATCGATCATCATTGCCAGCACGCCACTGCAAGCAACACAAAACTGGCTAATCCTGACAGAGTCTGTCGCTAGCTCAGGAAGTGACTTCAGCACACAGCTAGCCCAGGCCGTAAAGGGTCGATGGGTCGAGGCAAAAGAGATGTCGCCGACGTTCTTCCAAAACCTCTCAGCTGATGATGAATGGCCTGAGGAGATTGTTTATATTGCAGAAAATGCCAGCCTCGATCTGACTAAAACGTCTACTAAAACAATCAAATCAGTCACCCAAAGGACTGCGACAGGGCTGCTGAACCTATTACAATCGCTGCCAACTACCACCGCTCATTCAATTCCTCGATTAAGCATCGTTACCCAGGGCTTTCTCAATGAGCATAGCCTAACGCAATCGGTTGTATGGGGCTTAGCACGGGTAATTGAGCTAGAGTATCCTGCCTTGCACTGTCGCCGAATTGACCTTGACCCAGCAGATGCTACTGAGACAAAAGTTGAATTACTTTGCCAGGAGCTAAACGCGAATACTGACGAAAGATCTGTTACGTATCAGCAAGGAGCACGGCGAGTTGCCCGCTTAGCCCGCGATCGCGTAACCAGCGACAGTCCTACAGATAGTCCTACATTGACGCCGCCGTCAGAACCCTTCAAGCTAGCGTTGCTAACGAAAGGGAGCCCAGATAATTTGCAGCTAGTCCCCGAGGCTCGCCAAGCGCCCCAGCCAGGGGAGGTCGAAATTCGGGTGACGACGGCAGGGCTCAACTTTATTGATGTCCTAGATGCGCTAGCACTATTGCCCTTTGAGCGTGATTGGCTGGGTGTAGAGTGTGCGGGCGAGATTGTTTCAATCGGTACAGGTATTGAACAGTTTTCCGTGGGCGATAAGGTGTTGGCCCTAGCTGCCGGGAGCTTTAGCCAGTATGTAACGGTACCTGCCGCGCTGGTAATTGACCAGCCCCAAAATTTAAGCCCTCAAGCAGCTGCAACGATTCCAGCGAATTTCTTGACAGCCCATTATTCGCTGCAAGTCCTCACCCAGCTTAAAAAGGGCGATCGCATTTTAATTCACTCAGCTGCTGGTGGAACCGGTATGGCAGCCGTGAAAATTGCACAGCAGGTAGGGGCCAAAATATACGCAACGGCCAGTCCCCAAAAATGGCCCGCCCTCAGAGCAATGGGCGTTAACAACATTATGAATTCCCGCACGCTTGATTTTGCCGAGGAGATTATGGCAAAAACAGGCGGACAAGGCGTAGATGTTGTGTTGAATTCACTCTCGGGCGAGTTTATCGAAAAAAGCCTATCCGTACTGGCGAAGAATGGGCGCTTTTTAGAAATTGGCAAGCGTGACATTTTCTCCCAACAACAGATGGAGACAGCCCGGCCAGATGTGGATTATCACATCATTGATTTGATGTCGGTGGCCCACGAGCAACCGCAGCAGATTCAAACCATGCTACAAGCCCTCAAGGCACAGTTTGAATCAGAGCAGCTTACCCCGGTTCGCCATCGTTTATTCCCAATAGCGGAGGCCCCCCAAGCCTTCCGCCACATACAGCAGGCCCAGCATATCGGCAAAGTTGTGTTGACAATGGTGGAGGCAACGTCTACCAGCAACATCTCCCCTGACGGCACCTACCTAATTACCGGTGGGACCGGTGGATTAGGATTAGCCACCGCTCAATGGCTGGTAGCGCAAGGCGCACGTCACCTAGCCTTAGTGAGTCGTGGCATGACTACATCGGTATCAGCCAAGGCCTGGATTAAAGACACTGCGGAAAAAGGAATAAAGGTATTAGGCCTACAGGCAGACGTGGCTGATCGGGTTCAGTTAGCCTCAGCATTCCAGACCGTGAAAGAAACATTGCCCCCCTTGAAAGGGGTTGTTCATGCCGCAGGTGTCTTGCAAGATGGCATTTTGCAACAGCTGAGCTGGGATCAAATGGAAAAAGTTTTAGCACCGAAGGTTTGGGGTGCTTGGAATTTGCACCAGCTCACAGCAGAGATGACAACCCACCATGAGCTAGACTTTTTCGTCCTGTATTCTTCGGCAGCGTCTCTGTTAGGTTCACCTGGGCAAGGGAGCCATGTCGCCGCCAACAGCTTTTTAGATGCGTTGGCCCGCCACAGGCAGGCCCAAGGGTTGCCTGTGGTTAGTATTAATTGGGGGCCGTGGTCTGAGGTCGGTTCGGCGGCAGGCGAGCAGATGCAGCAGCAGATGCAGCAGCGGGGGATTGGCGCGATCGCCCCCAAACAAGGCATACAAGCGCTCTCCCAAATTCTCAACTACAGTCTCTCCCACACTCCATCTCAAACAGCCCAAGTCGGTGTTGTCCCCATTAACTGGCCACAGTTTCAACAACAGGGACTTCAACAAGGACTGGCGAACGATCCTTTCTTTTCAAACTTTGCAACTACCCCAGAACAGATCGAGGAACAGGCAAAAAAGCAGGCCAATCAACAACAGTCATCAGCAACCGCCGATTGGGCTCAGCAGTTGGGCACCTTACCCCAGCGTCGCCGGGCGGCTTTCTTGGTTCAGGCGCTCCAAACCGAAGTAGCTAAGGTATTGGCACTTCCCCATCACAAGCAAATCGAACCGACGGCGAGTTTCTTTGACATGGGCATGGATTCACTCATGGCCGTTGAGCTAAAAAATCAGCTAGATATCAGACTAGGAAGGCCCATTGCCTCCACCGTCATTTTTGAATATCCCACCATTCAAACCCTCGCTGCGCACTTGGCTGACAGTATGGCTGATGTTACTACCGAGCAGAAGATTTCTCAGCGTAGTGCCGCTGCTGCTGCCGCTGGACCACCGACACCGACAGACAGACCGCCAGACAAATCGCCAGAGGGGCTTCCCGAAATTATTCCAGAGGTGCTTTCAGAGGTTTCTGCGGCAGAGCCTTCTGAGATTGAAAAAGAACTGGCCGCACTCGAAACCTTACTAGACCGTTCTTAATTTCCCTTCTGCCGGTTTCTCCTTTTTGCTAATTTGTCTAGCTCTCCTTTCCCAACTCTCCTTTCCCCAACAGCGCTATGAGTGAAGAAGTCTCGCAAAATTCAGTTAACCCCATGCAGGCTTCTGAGCGCGTATTTAAGGCGTTGAAAGAGGCGCGATCGCAGCTAGAAGCCATCGAACAGGCTCGTAACGAACGGATTGCCATTGTCGGCATGGCGGGCCGTTTCCCCGGTGCCGATAACCTAGATGAATTCTGGGACTTACTCAAGCAGGGAAAATCTGGCATTCAAATGCTCTCGGATGACGAATTGCTCGCCGCTGGCGTCCCCGAAAGCACTTTCAACCAGCCCAATTATGTCCGCGCCTACGCCAGCTTTCCAAATCCCACCGGGTTCGATGCGCCCTTCTTTGGATACTCTCCCCGAGAGGCTGAGTTAATAGACCCTCAGCACCGGGTTTTCCTCGAATGTGCCTGGAGTGCCCTGGAGAACTCAGGCTACGACACACAACAATATGACGGCACCATTGGCGTCTACGGTGGGGCCGCGCTCAACAGCTACATCGTCAATCTTCACGCCAACCCAGAAGTCCGAGAGTCCATTAACCCCGTACAGGCTGTGATCAGCAACGTCATGGGGCTAATGCCGACTCGTGTTTCTTACCAGCTCGATCTCAAAGGGCCTAGCTGCGGCATTCAAACCGGCTGTTCTACAGCGCTCGTCGCCATTCACACAGCTTGCCAAAGTCTCCTGAACCATGAGTGCGATATGGCCCTAGCGGGCGGGGTGACCATCAGCAGTGCAACCCCTCAGGGATACACCTATCAAGCCGAGAGTATCGCCTCTCCCGATGGCCGCTGTCGGGCCTTTGATGCCAATGGCCAAGGCACTGTTTTTGGTAACGGCGTCGGGATTGTTGTGCTCAAGCGGTTGCAGACAGCCTTGTTAGACGGTGACCATATTCACGCCGTGATTGCCGGATCTGCCATTAACAACGATGGTGCCGACAAGGTGAACTTAATTGCCCCCAGTGTCTCTGGCCAAGCAGCCGTGATTCAGGACGCCATTAAAGCAGCCGGTGTAGACCCAGACACCATCAGCTATGTGGAAGGCCATGGCACCGGGACACCAATGGGTGATCCGATTGAGGTCGCTGCTCTTAATAAGGCCTTTGGTCATAGAGCGTCTGGTAATAAAACATCTGGTCAAGCAAACAGTGCTATCAACAAAGAGAGCGATCGCCCGCCCTGTTCCCTAGGCTCTGCGAAAACAAACTTGGGCCACCTTGACGCGGCAGCAGGCGTGGCGGGCATGATAAAAACGGTTTTGGCACTGCAACACAAAACACTGCCAGCCAGCCTAAATTACGAGCAACCCAATCCCAAAATCGACTTTCAAAACGGCCCGTTTGTGGTCAATCAACACTGCATAGACTGGCCCGAGCAAGATACTAATAAGGGCACACCCAAACGCGCAGGCGTCAGCTCTTTTGGGATGGGCGGCACCAATGTCCACGCTATTTTAGAAGAAGCCCCTGCAAGATGCCCCTCTGAACCTGCGCGCCCCTGGCAGCTCATTACCCTTTCTGCAAAAACGCCAACGGCTTTGGAGAAAGCCGCCCAAAATTTGGCCGTGCATCTGCAAAAACAACAACAGCAAAATCCTGACTTAACGCTGGCAGATGTGGCCTACACACTACAGGTCGGCAGGAGAGCTTGGCCCCATCGCCGCTTTTACCTGTGTCAAACCATCGAAAGTGCTATCAAACAGTTGAGTGAACTAGGCACATCAGGCTCTCTGGAGCAGGCGATCGCGCCAGCCAGCCCAAAATCAATTGTCTTTATGTTCTCAGGGCAGGGCGCTCAATACATTGATATGGCACGAGACCTGTACAAAACAGAGTCTGTGTTTAAGCAAACGATTAACCAATGCGCCGAGATTCTAACGGAGGAGGGGATTGATCTACTCCAAATTATTTATCCAACAGATCTAAACAGCGAGCTGCCCCTCTCACAGCCTATTTCAGCGGAGATCAAGCCTGCACGACTAACTGAAACAGCCTACGCCCAACCCGCTCTCTTTGCCATCGAATACGCCCTCGCCAAACTCTGGATTGCCTGGGGAATTGAGCCCCAAGCCATGATTGGCCACAGCATTGGTGAATATGTCGCAGCTTGTGTGGCAGGTGTCTTTTCTCTAAAAGCGGCACTTTCGCTCATTACTAAACGGGGACAGTTGATGCAGCGCTGCACCCCCGGCTCCATGCTCTCTGTGTTAACCGCGCCAGCAACCCTCAAACCGCTATTGCCCGCAGACGCTGAAATTGCAGTGATAAACAGTCCTCAAAATTGTGTGGTGTCCGGGGCAACCGCTGTTATCAAAGCCCTTCAAAAACAGTTAGAGGCTCAAAATATTCCCTGCCGGTTACTCGCGACCTCCCATGCGTTTCACTCAGCCATGATGGAACCGGCTTTGGCCGAGTTCTCCAAGGCCTTACAAAAGGTCACGCTATCGCCCCCGACGATAGACTTCATTTCAAATGTGACGGGCACCTGGATAGAAGATGCTGAAGCCACAAATACCAACTACTGGGTCAGCCACTTACGCAAATCGGTCCATTTCAGTCAAGGGATAGAAACGCTCTTACAATTACCCAATCCAATCTTTTTAGAAGTGGGTCCGGGGCATACCTTAACAAAGTTAGTGCAACAGCATTTGTCAGCCCAGCACATTCCTGTGATTCAATCCTTACCCCATCCCCGAGAGGCTAAGGACGATACCACCACACTGATGACCGCCTTGGGACAGCTTTGGCTCGCGGGTGGCCCCGTTAAATGGTCTAACCTTTATCAGGGCCAAAAACGCCATCGACTGCCACTGCCCACCTACCCTTTTGAAAGAGAATCTTATTGGATACCGTTGCTGAAGCCTGAAGAGACTGCGGCTGTAGGCAACGCGATCGCCCAGGCAAAAGCTGCTGATATGACAGATTGGTTCTATTTGCCCACGTGGAAGCGCCTGCCGCTAACCGCAAATATCTCGAATCTTTCAGGCGAGCGCTGGCTGATTTTTGCTGATGACGCCCTGCAAGCCCAGCTTCAGGATCACGTCTCAACCCTAGACACCCAGCCAGCCATTACCTGGGTCAATCCTGGCTCAGCCTTTTCCCACGAAGGCGAGAGTTACACACTCCAACCCCAGCACGCAGCTGATTATCAACAGCTCATCCAAGCGCTTGTCGATGACAATCGGGCTAACGACAGTTGGCCGACTCAAGTCATCTACGGGTGGGGCCTGACCCACATCTCCAGCAAGGACCAATCTCACCCCGATGATTTTCAATCCCTTTTGTATCTCACGCAGGCGATCGCAGCTGCAAGGCTCAGCCTCACCGAGAAGAACAATCTCATCATGAGCATCATCACCACCGATGTTCATGATGTCACCACCCATGACTCGCTCAACCCACGAAAAGCGAAAGTGTTGGGGCTATCTCAGGTCATTTCCCAGGAGTGCCCGGGGCTCAGCTGCCGGGTCATTGATGCGGGCTTGGCGATTGATACCATTGAGCCGACGGCGCTTCAGAGGCTTTATAAAGAGTTAGCCACGCCTTACGATTACCGCCAACGACAGATTGCCTATCGCGATCGCCAACGCTGGGTGCAAACTTACGAACCGTTACCCCTCCCCGATCAGTCGCCCTCACTCATCAAGCGAAAAGGCACCTACTTAATTGCAGGAGATTTGGTAGAAGGGTTGGGTATGGTGTACGCCCACGCACTGGTGAAAGAATTTGACGCCAAGCTGATTTTACTTGGACGGCCAGGATTGCCTGCCCCCGCAGAATGGGAAAAGTGGCTACTGACCCACAGTCCAAAACATGGCGTGAGCCGATTGATTCGGCGGCTACAGGCATTGGGCCAGGAGGGAGAACAATTCCTTTGGTTTAGCGGTAACTTAGCAGAGGCTGATTGGGTAGCGGCTGCCGTCCGAGAGGGCGTAGCGCAGTTTGGGTCTACGATTAATGGCGTTTTCCACACCGGGGTAATGGGCGATCGCGCCAGCTGCGGCCTTTCTCAACTCACCGATGATGACTGTGAGCGTATCACCCACACCAAAGTCAAAGGCATACAGACCCTTCAGCAAGCCCTTCAGCAAGCCCTCACCGATATCCCCGTTGACTTCTACGTCCTCCAATCTTCTCTTTCTGCTATCGTCGGTGGCATTGGATTTGGGGCCTACGCCGCTGCCAACAGCTACCTAGATGCCTACGCCGCCCAACAAAACAGAACCACCACCCGTTGGCTCAGTCTTAACTGGGATGCCTGTGAGCTAGAGGAAAGTAATCCGCCAGCCACGAGTTTAGACAACAAGGCTCAGGGGGCAGCGTCTGAACTTATGGCGCTGGCAATGTTCCCTGAGGAAGTGTGGCAAACGACCCAAAGGGCTTTGGCACAATCACAATCAGACTTCTCCCAACTCGTGATTTCTCCTCGCGACTTAAGCTCTAGAATCGAAGAAGCCTTCACACCAGCCAACAAAGATCCGGGCGGAACCCCAACGGAGCAGCAAACAGGCGCACCACAAGACACGTCCGCCCTGCCAAAAGCCCACACTCGCCCAAGTTTAGGGACCGAGTACGTTGCCCCGCGATCGCCTGTAGAGGAAACCGTTGCCCAAGCGATGGGAGAGCTGCTCGGGATAGAAGCCGTAGGCATATACGACAACTTCTTTGAGCTAGGCGGCCACTCTTTGCTGGCGATTCAGGCCGTCACCCAACTCAGACAAAAATTCCCGGTTGATTTACCCATGCGGGCCTTTTTGTTCGAAGCACCTACTGTTGCAGGGATTGCCAAAATTATTGAGGACCAGATAAATGAGGACCAAATAAATGAGAACCCGCTAAATGCAGCAGCAGAGGATCAGACTCAATCGACAATAGAGAGTTTGTTAGATCAAATTGAAGAAATGACGCCGGAGGAGGTGAAAAATGAAATTTAGTTTGTTTTATTTCGATGGAGACGGGTTAAACATCCAAGGGAACCCGTACAAGTTACTGATTGAAAGCGCGAAGTTTGCCGACCAGCATGACTTCAGCGCAGTGTGGACACCCGAGCGACATTTCCATGCCTTTGGTGGCCTGTATCCCAACCCCGCGATGACCAGCGCTGCCCTGGCCATGGTCACCGAAAAAATTCAGCTCCGGGCAGGCAGCGTGGTGTTGCCTTTACACCATCCCGTACGCATCGCCGAAGACTGGGCCGTGGTCGATAATCTCTCTGGTGGGCGGGCTGCGATCGCCTTTGCCTCCGGCTGGACCATGGACGAATTCATTCTCTCCCGCCAGCCCCACGGCAGCCGTAAATCGGTGATGTGGCAAGGGCTAGCGTCTGTACAAAAGCTATGGCAAGGTGACGCTGTAGAGTTTGAAGATGCCACGGGAAGAACGGTGAGCACCCAGACCCTGCCCAGGCCCGTTCAAGATAAGCTTCCCGTATGGGTGACCTGCCAATCAATGGAAACCTTTATCGAAGCGGGCCGACTAGGAACCAATGTGCTGACCTCCCTACTCGGCGAGACCTTAGAGCAAGTGGCCCCTAAAATTGCGCGATATCGAGAAACCTTGAGTAAGCACGGACACGATCCCGAATCACGAACGGTGTCGATGATGATGCACACCTTTTTAGGTGAGAAGGTTGAGCAGGTTAAAGAAGATATTCGTCAACCCTTCTGTGCGTATTTAAAAACTCACTATGGCCTGTTAGAGAATCTAGCAAAGGGGATGGGATTAGACGTAAGTTTATCTGATTTTTCGGATGATGATCTCGATAGTTTGTTATTATTTGGTGTAGAAGGATTTATAAAAGGACGGTCATTAATTGGCACGCCCGAAAGCTGTCAACCATTTGTAAAACAACTACATGAGGCTGGTGTTAATGAGGTCGCCTGCCTGATAGATTTTGTTCAAGACTTTGACGCTGTCATGGGGTCATTGCCTTACTTGGCGCAGCTCAAGCAGCGCTGTGATAAGGAGGTACCCGTTATGGCTGCGATCGCTTGAGTGAGCTGTGAGGCATGGGCTGATAGCCGACTTATCGACCCACCCCACCCTATCGGGCACCCCTCCAGAGGGGATTTTTCCTGAATTTGCTATGTTATGTGATCGCAATAGATCGCTTTTCTCTTCATCGACTGAAGTAGATCCCCTCTGGAGGGGTGGCGCGCAGCGACGGGGTGGGTCGGCAACCTAAGCTGATTCTCAACAATCACAAAACGCTCTGGCTTCCGAAAGATACAATACTCTCCTTCCAGCAAGGACCTGATGCTCCAGTAATCTAACCTAAAACGTAAAGCTGTAAGCCTTAAAATCCGCTCTGTCACTTACAAAGCAACGCATTACCCAGTGCCGCGTTTAGGTCGAATA
This sequence comes from Cyanobacteria bacterium J06634_5, assembly GCA_039820525.1. Taxonomy (GTDB): domain Bacteria; phylum Cyanobacteriota; class Cyanobacteriia; order Phormidesmidales; family Phormidesmidaceae; genus Phormidesmis. Next base: position 43,919 of record JBCBPY010000029.1, on the reverse strand, counting down.
AGTGACGCTTACCCTTCATAACCGCACTTTTGCTCATGGCTGATACCCCTCAAACACTGCAAGCACTACACCAGCGGATTTCATCCCTGTCGCCTGCGCAACAACAGCTGTTTCGCAAGCAGCTTGAGGCCAAAGGAATTCCATGGGAGCAAGCCGTAGCAGCTGCCGACAAGAGCACTCACCCTGCTCCCAAAACAGCAACGCTCGCCCGACCAGAACGGTTGCCGCTATCTGCCTCTCAGCAGCAGCTTTGGGTACTACATCAGCTGTATCCAGAGACCACTGCGTACCATATTTCGCTGGTGTTAACCATGAAGGGCACACTCGCGACAGAAGCCTTGCAGCGCAGCCTCCAAAGCATTGTCAATCGCCACGAGTCACTGAGAACCCTCTTCTTACAGGAAGACAATCAGCCCTGCACCAAGGTGTTACCGAGCGTTGATCTGGTGATCCCCATTATCGATCTGCGCGGCGCAACAGAGCCTCAGGGAAAAGCCACTCGCCATCAAGAACAGCTTGCGCAACAGCCCTTCGACTTAGAGAATGGCCCCCTAATCCGCGCTCAACTCCTCAGACGAGAGGACCATGTCTTTGAATTAGGCTTAGTTCTACATCATCTGATCGCAGACGGTTGGTCTCGGGGTATTTTGCTGCGAGAGCTAGCGATGAATTACCGTCACTACAGCCAAGCTAATGGCCAAGGCTATAGACAAGACAAGTCAGCGCAGCCCCTGCCACACCTGAGCCTTCAGTACCCTGACTATGTGCTGAAACAACAGCAGTGGCTCCAAAGTAATGACTGCCAAGTCCAACGAGAGTATTGGAAACAGCAGCTAGCAGACCTGCCCGAACTCACCTTACCCTCCGAGAGAACTCTGCTCAAAGAGGGCACTGCTGCAACGACTTTCACTAGCCACACCTGCATGCAAACGTTCTCAGCAGAACAAACGCAGGCAATTAAGGCGTTGGCGAAAAAATCCGGTGCCACGGTGTTTATGGTGTTGTTGGCCATTTTCAAGCTGTTACTACACCGCTACAGCCGCCAAAAAGATATTGCGGTGGGTATTCCGGTCGCCGGACGAAAGTCCGCCGCAGTGGAGCCCTTGATTGGCTTTTTTGTAAATACGCTGGTATTGCGATCGCACCTTGATGTGCATCAGCTATTTCCAGCGTGGCTAAAGCAAATACAGGCGACCCTAGCCGATGCGCTACAGCACCAAGACATTCCTTTTTCTGAAGTAGTCGATGCAGTAGGGGCACCCCGGATACCCGGCAAAAACCCACTCTTCCAAATCATGTTTCAGGTGCAGAGTGATGGGTATCAGCTTCAAAATGCTGAGCAGCTGAGCTTAGGAATGCCTGGGCTAGCCCTCACCCAACAGTGGATTGAACCAGGGGAAACCAAGTTCGATATGAGCTGGCATGTGATTGAGCGTGACGGCGGACTGCTCGTAGCGGTTGAATATAGAACAGCCTTATTTTCGAGCGATCGCATGACTCGAATGCTAGAGCACTTCCACACCTTAGCAAACGCAGTTATTACACAGCCGGAGCAGCCCGTTTCTCAATTTCCTTTGCTTTCGCCCCAAGCGCGAGAACAGATCCTCCAGGATTGGGGCCAGGGAAAAGCTGTTGAACCGGCCACCCTGTGTTTCCCAGCTAGATTTGAGCAGCAGGTAGAAAAAACGCCCGATGCGATCGCCCTTACCGATCATGCCATCAGCCCTAAGCAACACATTACCTACCGCCAGCTCAATCAACGAGCTAACCAGCTAGCTCATTGGCTACGTGCACAGGGCATTGCTTCAAATAGTTTAGTCGGCATTTGCCTCCCCCCCGGCGTAGACCTCATGACGGCATTACTGGCAACGCTTAAAGCAGGCGGAGCCTACGTTCCCCTAGACCCGACGCTACCGGCAGAAAGACTATGCTACATGGTGAAAGACGCCCGTCCTGCGGTGCTGATTGGCCTGAGTGATGGCCTGAGTGATAGTTTCGCTGAGGAGATTTCAGCCAAAGTCATTTATTTAGACAGGGACAATCCACAGCTCATTTCTCACCCTGAACAGAATCCCGAACAGAATTCCAGAAACAATTTAGAGCACAAAATCACGCCTCAAGATTTGGCCTACGTGATCTATACCTCTGGCTCTACGGGTAAGCCAAAAGGTACTCAGCTCACCCACGGCGGGCTGATCAATTATCTCAACTGGTGCCTGGAAGCCTATCCGATTTCCCAAGGTTGTGGCGCACCTGTCCAGTCTGCCATTGGATTCGATGCCACCATTACGAGTCTCTTTTCGCCTTTGCTCGCTGGTAAGCAGGTCATTTTTGGGTTAGGAGACACTGAGATTGACGCGCTCCAATCAGCCCTTTCCGGTGGCTTTAGCTTTATCAAGCTGACCCCAGCCCACCTGAGCGCATTGCAGCCGCTGTTAACGACTCAAACCCTTGATCGAAACCGCCTGCCCAAGGCTTTTATCATTGGGGGAGAAGCGCTACAAGAACATCACATTTCGACTTGGCGGCAACACTATCCAGAAGTTGCTTTATTTAATGAATATGGCCCCACCGAAGCGGTCGTCGGTTGTTGCGTTCATCAAATAACCCAGCAAGAACGCGGCAATATGCCCATTGGCCGTCCTATAGATGGCGTCCAGCTCTACATTTTAGACGAGACTCAACACCCCGTTCCCGCCGGGTTACCAGGAGAGCTATACATTGGCGGTGCGGGTGTTGCCCGTGGATACTTGAATCAACCAGACCTAACGGCTGAGCGATTTGTGGAGATCGAGAGGTTAGGGCGAGTTTATAAAACTGGCGATTTGGCCAGCTATCGACCAGACGGAACTTTAGAATACCTTGGACGGATAGATAGTCAAATCAAATTGCGAGGGTTTCGGATAGAGCCAGGTGAAATAGAGACCTTGCTTTGCCAGCACCCGCAGGTTGAGCAAACCGTCGTTGTCTTAAGAGCCGAGAAAAATAAGCGTGAGCTGGTGGCTTACATTACACCGACAGATACAACCCTCACAGACGCAACAACAGACTTAACCGATAAACTGACTCAGCACCTCGAACAAGCATTGCCAAGTTATATGGTGCCGTCCCATATTGTCCCTCTTGAGTCACTCCCTCTCACGATCAATGGAAAAATAGATCGCACAGCATTGCCTGCTCCATTGGTAAAAACAAAAGCAGGGCATGTTCAGCCGCGCGATCGCAAAGAAAGCATCTTGTTAGCCATCTGGCAACAGATTTTAGCCCATGACGAACTCGGCGTTCATGATAACTTCTTCGACCTAGGCGGCGATTCCATTTCCGGAATGCAAATCGTCTCAAAGGCTCACGAGAAGGGGCTGCATCTCACACCTGCGCAGTTATTTCAGCATCAAACCATTGCTGAACAGGCCGCGATTGCAACAGAAAAGTCATCCATTAATGTTTCTGCGACACCAGCGCTTGGGAAAGTGCCGTTGAGCCCCATTCAGCAAAACTTTTTCGAGCAAAACCTATCAAACCCTCATCACTACAACCAAGCTGTGATGCTAACGGTAACGTCGGACAGTCAGGCGGATGTAATTCAATCAGCATTAACCGCGATCGCACGGCACCATGACAGCCTGCGACTTCGTTTTGAAAAAGGGGGTTTTGAAAAAGAGGCCGAGAGATGGCAGCAACAGTATGCTGACTCGGACACTGTATCGGTCGAACTCGCTGATATCGATCTAACTGGTCAAAACGCACGGTCCTTAAACGCGGTCATTACGGAAGTGCAAACCAGCCTGAACCTGACGAAAGGGCCATTATTCAAGGGCGCACTTTTAACCTTGGCATCAGGTAAACACCTGCTTCTAGTCGCACACCATTTGTTAATAGATGGCGTCTCTTGGCGGGTTTTATTTACCGACTTACTCACCGCCCATCAGCAAATCACCGACAGGCAACCGGTCACGCTCCCAGCCAAAACAACGGCCTTTGGCAACTGGACCCGTCACCTCAATGAACAAATCAGGGAAAACACCTTTGAGCCAGAACGCAGTTATTGGCTAGAGGCCTGTCGCGAAACATCACCGTTACCTGTCGATCATCCCTCCGGACTTAACACCGTCGCAGACACTCAGGAAATTGTGGTGGCTTTAAGTACGCAGGAAACAACGGCACTTAAAGGACTGAACTGGCCCGTAAATGTGCTGCTGCTTGGTGCGATCGCTCAAACACTCAAACAATGGAGTCAACATAGCAGCTTTGTTGTTGATCTGGAGGGACATGGCCGCCACACTTGGGATGAGTCGTTTGATCTGTCCCGCACGGTGGGTTGGTTTACCGCACTGTATCCACTCAGGCTATCGCTGCCGTCAGGAGGATTCGAGGAACTGTTAGCTGAGGTAAAAAGTCAGCTAGCTCAGGTGCCGAATGGAGGGGTGGGTTACGGGGCCTTGAGGTTCTCAGCAAAAGAGTCTCCTCAAGCGCTTGTTTCGCCCGCAAAAATTAGCTTTAACTATCTCGGTCAGCTAGCGGTAGAGACCACCGGATTTATCACCGGACTCGCCAATGAGCCGATCCCTAAGACAAAGAGCCCCAAGAGCGATCGCAGCTATCCATTTGAAATTGTGGCCCTCATTCAAGCTGGGCAACTGCACATCAGGTGGAGATATAGCCAACAGCAGTATGAGCGCAGCACGCTAGAACAGCTCGGCGGGCGTTTGCACAGCAATCTCATATCTTTGATTGCCCACTGCCAACAACCTGAGAAAACGGCAGTGGTCGCGGCTGACTTTGCAGCGGCACGGGTGGACAAAAGCCAGCTGAACAAATTGATGGGCAAGCTCAACGCTAGGGAGGGAAGGTAACCGATGAGTACTGTAAAAGACCTTTATGAACTCTCTCCTATGCAGCAGGGCATGCTGTTCCATAGCCTGTATGCCCCTGAAACAGGCGTTTATTTTGAGCAACGCCATTGTCTTTTAGAAGGTCCGCTCGATTCCCAGGCCTTTAGGCAGGCTTGGCAACAGGTGTGTGATCGCTACGATATTTTGCGCAGTGAATTCCATTGGGAAGAAACCGATAAGCCGCTTCAGGTTGTGTATGACACCCTAGAGTTACCTTGGAGTGATGAGGACTGGAGAGAGTTTTCTCCGACGCAACAGGATGAGAAGCTTGAGGCTTTTTTGATCGCGGAACGTCTCCAGGGATTTCAGCTTGATCGTGGACCGTTGATGCGCTGCGCGCTTCTCCGACTTGGAGATAGTCAGTACCGATTTATTTGGAACTATCACCATCTGCTCATGGATGGATGGTGTAATGGTGTCCTGATTAAAGAAGTCCTGACAATTTATCAAGCCAATCGTCAAGGGCAGCGGTGTGCGCTTCGACCGGTTAAGCCTTACCGCGATTATATTGTCTGGCTTCAGCAGCAAAATAAAGAAAGTGCAGAAGCCTACTGGCGAGACGCCCTAAAAGGATTTGAGTCACCGACACCCTTAGGGATTGATCGCCTGCAAAAAGATCATTTGGATATAGAAGGCTCTACTGGTCATGAGGGTGCTATTCATCAGGAAGAGAACTATTTCCTCTCTACAGCCCTTTCAAAAGACTTGCAAACGTTTGCAAGTCAGTCACGCCTCACGCTCAATACGCTACTGCAAGGTGCTTGGGCCATTGTCCTTGGTCGTTACAGCGGACTGGAGGATGTGCTCTTTGGGATTACGGTTTCGGGCCGTCCACCGGCACTAGCGGGCGTATCGTCGATGGTGGGACTGTTTATTAATACGGTGCCGTTGCGATCGCAGCTCTCACCAACAGAACCACTTTTACCCTGGTTGCAAGACCTACAGCAAACCCAGCGCGATCGCGAGACCTACAGCTATAGCCCCCTCGCTGACCTGCAAACTTGGAGCGATGTCCCCAGCGGTACGCCCCTATTTGAGAGCCTATTAGTCTTTGAGAACTATCCGATTTCTATAGAAGCGGCCACGAGCAGCTTAGACACTGGCTTATCGCTGCGAGATGGGCAGGGATATGAGCAAACCAACTATCCTCTAACGTTAGTGGTGATTCCAGGAGAGTCCATCCAGCTTAGCTGCCGGTACGATATCCAGCGTATTTCTGAGGCGATCGCAACTCGTCTGCTTGGGCACTTAGAAGTCGTGTTGAGAAGCTTTATAGAGAGTCCAGAACAACCTCTAGGACACATCCCTGTCTTAACAGCCGCTGAACAGCGACAGCTCAATGAAATGGCTCAGGGTGAGGTCGTTAGGACTCCAGCCGATTGTGTCCATCAACAATTTGAAAAGCAAGCTGCCAAAACGTCCGACAGCACAGCAATGACCTTTTCAGCGGGCTTGGATGCAAACGTTCAGGCAACGCTGAGCTATCAACAGCTAAACCAGCGGGCCAACAAAATCGCACACGCCCTTAAAGGACAAGGCGTAACCCCAGGCAGTCGAGTGGGGCTGTGTTTAGAACGCTCTGTGGATATGGTCGCCAGTCTGCTGGCGATTTTAAAGCTGGCTGCCACTTATGTGCCGCTCGACCCCAGTCATCCAGCGCAACGGTCTAACTATATTGTTGAAAATGCTCAAATAGAGCATCTGGTAACCACCCGTACGCTTGCTGAGCAATCAACCCTTAAAACGACGGCCTCACTGTTTTGTTTGGATGAGCAGAAGGCGCTAATTCAACAACAATCAGGCGAGAATCTCCCACTGACAGTCGCCCCAACCGATACCGCCTATATTCTCTACACCAGCGGCAGTACCGGCCAACCCAAAGGCGTGCCAGTTCGCCACTACAGCCTTACTAATTTTCTGACGTCAATGGCTCAGATATCAGCTATTGCAGCTGATGACACACTATTAGCCATCACGACATTAGGCTTTGATATTGCCGCTCTCGAAATTTTTCTCCCCCTAGTAACGGGCGCTCATCTGGTGATGACAACCCGCGCGACCACGTTAGATGGAGAACAACTTGCCACTCAGCTGAGTGCCCACAACGTTACGCTCATGCAGGCAACTCCCGCAACGTGGCGATTGTTGGTGAACGCAGGTTGGGAGGGCCACCCTGGGCTAACAATGTTGTGCGGCGGCGAAGCTTTAGACCTGGCCTTGGCTCAGCAGCTATTAGCTTGTGGACACGAGCTGTGGAATCTGTACGGTCCAACAGAAACCACCATTTGGTCGGGCGCACTGAAAATTGATGAACAGATCTTGCAGCAAGGCAGTATTCCGATTGGTGCGCCCATTGCAAACACCCAGTTTTATATTTTGGATAATCAACAGCGTCAGGTGCCGATGGGCGTCGCTGGAGAACTGTGTATTGGTGGCGCAGGGCTCAGTGAGGGCTATTGGAAGCAGCCTGATTTAACGGCTGAGCGGTTCATTGCGAACCCACTCTCTCCTGCTGAAATTCTCTATAAAACAGGCGATCGCGTCCGCTACCGTGAAAACGGCACCCTCGATTACCTAGGGCGGCTAGACAACCAAATTAAGCTCCGTGGCTTCCGCATTGAACTAGGAGAAATTCAAACTCGATTAGGTCAACATCCAGACATCGACCAAGCCGTCGTGATAGTGTCTGACGGCAACAATCCTCAGCTACTGGCCTATGTGACACTTGCGGGCGATGAGGGCACTGAAGCCAGTAATATGGCTAGTAAATCCGGTAATAAGGCCAGTAACAAGGCCAGTAACAAGGCCAGTAACAAGGCCAGTGATGAGCTTACCCATAAACTCCGCCAGCATCTAAAACAACAGCTACCAGCGTACATGCTGCCCAACAGCTATAGTCTACTGGAGGCGTTTCCGCTCACCCCTAACGGCAAAGTCGATAGGCGATCGCTACCCGCCTTTTCTCACAAAGTCTGTGTCAACAAGCCGCCGTCCACACCCAACGAAAAGCTAATCGCAGGGATTTGGTCAGACGTGCTCAAAGTAGAGCAGATAAGTCTTAACGACAACTTCTTTGAATTGGGAGGGCACTCTCTGCTTGCGACTCAAGTTGTTGCTCAAGTGAGACAGGTATTTGAAATAGAGGTGCCTTTGCGAGCACTTTTTGAGCACCCCAAACTATCGAGCTTTGTTGAAGTAGTCCACCATCAGCATGATCAACATCAGCAGGAAAGTACTCAATTTTCATCCAGCATTCCCCACAGTGACAAGTGTGTTCTCTCCTATGCCCAGCAACGACAATGGCTGATGACACAGCTAGATCCACAGAGTGCTGCGTACAATATTCCGACTGCCGTTCGGATTAAAGGGCATCTCTCTATACAGGGACTGTGCAAAAGCCTCGCTCAGGTGGTGACGAGACACGATACGTTGAGGACCCTTTATCCAACCGTTGAAGGCGTCGCTGTTCCGACCATTCTCCCGACCGAATATCCTTCAGGAGAACAGCCCTCAGCCGTAAGTCTTTCCCAATCTCTCGTACATTTAGAATTTATTGATCTCAGCTATTTAAAGGGAATATCGCAACGTAGCGAGGTGACGAAAACCATTCAGCAGCAGGCTCAGCAGCCCTTCGACTTAACCCAGGGGCCGCTGTGGCGATCGCACCTTCTGCGACTAGGCGATCGCGAGCACATTCTCCTCATCACCCTGCACCACATTGTGACCGATGGCTGGTCTATGGGCGTTCTGATTAAAGAACTCACAGCCTGCTATGCCGCCCATCAGGCAAGGAAAGCCCTTGAAGACGTTTTGCCACCGCCTCCCATTCGCTATGGGGACTACGCAGCATGGCAAAAAACGCTGAATTTCAATCATCAGCTCACCTACTGGAAAAAACAGCTCAGCGGAATCGCCCCTCTCCTGGCCCTACCCACTGACTATCCCCGTCCTGCCGAACCTACCTCCCCAGGCGCAAGCTACGAATTTCGCTTATCCCAGCAGGAAACAGAAGCCTTAAAACAATTTAGCCAGCAGCACAAAGTGACGTTGTTTATGACGTTGCTCGCGGCCTTTAAAGCCCTGATATACCGGTATAGCGGACTAAGTGACTTCGCCATTGGCACCCCCATTGCTAACCGACAGCGGCAAGAGCTAGAAGGGCTCATTGGCCTATTTGTCAATACGTTGGTTATCCGCACCCAAATACACAACAATCCTCGATTTAGTGACTTTTTAACCCAGGTCCGCAGCGTTACCTTAGCAGCCTATAGCCACCAAGATTTACCCTTTGAACAACTCATTGATGCGTTAGATATTCCGCGTAGCCGTAGCCAATCGCCCTTGGTTCAGGTCATGTTTGCCTTGCAAAATGCGCCCCATACAGGCACGTCGCTGACGGGTACCGATGGCGCTGATTTAGACTGGACGCCAATGAGCATCAACACTGATACAGCAGCCAAGTTTGACCTCACCCTAGATATAAAAGAGTCTAAAAAGGGACTGGTTGGACAGCTAGAATATCGCACCGATCTCTTTAGTGCTGAGACCATTCATCGCATGGCGGGCCACTTTCGCACCATGCTCAAAGCACTGCCTGACAATGGTGACCTGAGGCTATCGGCCCTGCCCATGCTCTCATCGCAGGAAGTAAAACAGTTACAGGGCTGGGGGAAGGCGGCTTCAGCGCAGCCCTTACCATGCGAGAGTATTCAACAGCTATTTGAAACACAGGTCAGTGCCGCTCCTGACGCGATCGCCCTCGTGTACAACACCACTCACCTCACCTACCAAACCCTTAACCAGAAGGCGAATCAGCTAGCACATTATTTACAGCAGCAGGGTGTCAGCCTTGAAACACCTGTGGGCGTTTGGGCTGTGCGATCACCCGCTACTATCATAGCTATATTAGCCATCCTCAAAGCGGGTGGCACCTATATCCCACTAGACCCTCACTACCCACTAGAGCGCCTAGAGTGGATGATTGCCGATACCCGCATAGCGATCCTCATCTCTGACCCTTCAGAAGAGGCCATTCCAGCCGCAATCAAAGCCCTTGTTCCGACCGTGGAACTCAGTGCGGTTACGGAACAAATCTCATCATTACCTACGACACAAATCTCTGGCCCAGCAACAGTCGAGTCACTCGCCTATATTCTCTACACATCAGGTTCTACAGGCCGTCCTAAGGGTGTGTGCGTATCCCATCAAAGCGTCACACGCCTTGTAAAATCACCTAACTACGTCACGCTCACCCCGCACGATGTACTCCTGCAAGCCGCGCCGCTCACCTTCGATGCGTCCACTTTTGAGATTTGGGGAGCCTTACTTAACGGCGGCAAGCTTGTATTACTCCCCACCCAGGCACCATCTTTAGAAGAGCTGGGTCAGGCCATCTCCCACCATCAAATAACAACACTTTGGCTAACCGCTGGCTTGTTCAATCTTATGGTGGATGAACAGCTTACCAGTCTTACCGGCGTCCGTCAGCTCTTGGCCGGTGGAGATGTTCTCTCCATCAGCCACCTGAGCAAGGCGCTAAAATCCCTAACAAATACTCGCATTATCAACGGCTATGGACCGACAGAAGGAACGACGTTTACCTGTTGCCATACTGTTACAGAGCAGGATTTAGACTCATCAATCCCCATTGGCCGACCGCTGCAACACACTCAAATTCATGTGCTAGATGCAGACTTGCAGCCGGTACCTGCGGGTATTCCAGGGGAGTTGTATATTGGCGGGGCAGGTGTGGCTCGGGGCTACTTAAATCAGCCTAAACTCACGGCTGAGCGGTTTATTCCCAACCCGTTTTACGATATTCGCCAGCGTTCAGAGAGCGATAGTTTTTACCTGTATAAGACGGGCGATCGCGTCCGCTACCGTGCCGATGGTGCCCTAGAGTATTTGAACCGTTTAGATCAGCAGGTAAAGATACGAGGATTCCGCATTGAACCGGGCGAAATCGCGGCAGCATTAGAGAGTCATCCAGCTATTCAACAAGTTGCCGTTGTTGTCTATGGAGAGGGCGCTGAACAAAAACGATTGGTGGCCTATCTAGAAACTGCTGATCCAGACGCTGCCAATCCAGATGCCATAAAACAAACTATATCGACACTAGACCTCAGACGGTTTTTGCTGGAGAAACTGCCTGACTATATGGTGCCTGCCCAGTTTGTGTGGATTGAGGCATTGCCATTGACAGCGAATGGCAAAATCGATAAAAAAGCACTGCCTGCACCGCTGATCACATCTGGTGCAGACACACGACAGGATGGTGACAGCAACGGTATACCTCAGACTCTTATTGAAGAGATGCTAGTAGACATTTTTTCCGGACTGCTGCCCGTGAAGTCTGTCGGTATTCACGATAATTTCTTTGAACTGGGCGGTGATTCTATCCTAGCGATGCAAATTGTTAGCAGGGCTTCGCAGGCCGGGCTCGCCATTTCACCGAAGCAATTATTCCAATATCAAACCGTTGCTGAGCTATCAACTGTAGCTGAGCAAGTCCAGCAGACAACGATCTCCCAGGAGCCAGCGACAGGGAAAGTGCCCCTCACCCCTATCCAGCACTGGTTCTTTGAGCAGGCGTTGGCCGAGCCTGAGCACTTCAATCAGTCGGTACGGCTAGCGTTGCCGGATGGTTTTAGTCAGGAGGCTTTAGAAGTGGCGATCGCACACCTCTATCGTCATCACGATGCCCTTAGGCTCAGATTTCATAACGCTGATGAGAGTCAGCGTGAAGGTTGGCAGCAAGCCTACTCGGAGGACATGACGCCTCCGGCTGTCAACGGATTTGACTTTTCTCAGCTGTCTGAAGCCGAGCAAGAGAGTGTGATCGCCCAGCAAATCCAAAGCCTACAATCTGGGTTCAATCTCCAATCAGGCCCCCTTGTTAACATCGGTATTTTCGAACTCGGCTCCACTCGGCCAGCGCAGCTGTTTATCGCCATTCACCATCTCGTTATAGACGGCGTTTCCTGGAGAGTTTTACTGGCAGACCTACAGCAAGCCTATCAACAGGCAGTCGCAGGAGAGGCTATTAGGCTATCGCCAAAAACCCATTCCTATCAGCAGTGGGCACATGAGCTTGAAAAAGTAGCAAACTCGCCTGAAATAGAAGCTGACTTTGAATATTGGTGTGAAATTTCCCACCGAAATACAACAAAGCACAGCCAATCCGAACACAGCCAGACCGAAAGACACAGGCAGACAGTAGTCGCAACCCTCCCAGTAAAACTGACTCAGGCGCTTTTACAGCAAGTCCCATCCGCTTACAACACTCAAATCACCGAAACACTGCTGACAGCCTTTACTCAAACCCTTACCCAGTGGACCAAAGAGACATCTACCTTAATCGATCTTGAGAGCTATGGCCGATTTTCTGACGTATTGGATCTGTCGCGATCTGTTGGCTGGTTCACCACGATCTATCCTGTTGCGCTTACTTTCGACAGCACACAAGCCTTAGCAAGCAATATTAAATCGATAAAAAAGACCCTGCGTGCAGTTCCCCATCAGGGCCTTAGCTATGGTTTGTTGCGGTACATGAATAAGCGCTACAGCGACCCGTCACAGTCATTGGCCATTACCCCACCGGTCAGCTTTAACTACCTAGGGCAGTTAGATAGAGGGCAGCTAGATAGCCTTAACAAGGGCGCTTTCCAAAGGGTTGTTTCGCCCACAATTCAGATATCTGGCCCTGAGCACAGTGCTAATCAATCTGCTAAAAATGCCCAGGCCCACCCGCTCGAAGTCAACAGTTGGATAGAGGCTAATCAGCTCCAAGTCGAATGGACACTCAGCCGTGGCTATGACTCTGTTAGAACAATTGGCCAGCTAGCTGAACAGTTCATCACAAATCTATCTACCCTCATTGAACATTGCTGCCAGCAGGAAACAGCTGATTACACCCCTGATGATTTTGGCTTAGTACAACTCGACTCATCAGCACTTGAAGCCGTACTCAGCCAAGTTAGCTTTGCTGATGAGCACACCACAGAACAGGAGGTGAGAAAGTGACAACCTCTCCGACGACATCTCCAACCGCTTCAACAACAACCGCTACTAATCGAGCGATTCAAGACATTTATCCCCTTTCGCCCACACAGCAGGGATTACTATTCCATAGCCTGTACGGAGACGCGAAAGCAGGTACTTACGTTGTACAGGTAGGCTACACCTTAAGAGGTGAGCTAAACCATGATGCGTTTGAAAATGCCTGGCAACAATTAGTGAGCCGTCACACTATTTTGCGAACAGCGTTCGTATGGGAAAACCTAGAGGCCCCCGTTCAAGTCGTTGGGCAAAAGGCTAGCTTACCGATTCACTGGCACCATTGGGATAGCCTATCGAGCGAGGAACAACAAATAAAGCTCTCGGCATTAGTTGCCAGCGATCGCACCCAAGGCTTCACCCTATCTACTGCCCCCTTAATGCGAATCCATGCGATTCAGCTAGGCTCAAACCACTACCGTATTCTTTGGACGCACCATCACATTTTGCTAGATGGCTGGTCACTCCCCTTGCTACTCAAGGAGTGGATTGCCAGCTACCAAGCCGCTTGTGCGTCCTCTGCAACGTCGCAAAATCCTGTTGCGCTAACGCTTTCACTGGACCGTTCTCTGGGTACGCCCCGTCCCTACCGCGACTATATTGCGTGGCTACAGCAGCAAGACCTAGACGCTGCGAAGCAATTCTGGAAAGCGCAATTAGCGGGTATCAGCGTTCCAACGCCCCTCGGGATAGGAAGTCTCCGCGACAACAACACAAAAGCAACAAACGACCAGACACCTGTTACAGAGCCGTCTTTTACAGAGCCGTCTTTTACAGAGCAGCGTTATCAACTGCCAATTGACCTCAGCAAGCAGCTAAAAGCCTTTGCTCAGCAACATCGACTCACCCTGAGCACGCTAGTCCAGGGCGCTTGGAGTAAGGTGCTGAGCGTTTATAGTGGCGAAAGCACGGTGCTTTACGGATTAGCCCGCGCAGGTAGGCCAGAGAGCTTGCCTGCGGCTGGGCAGCGCGTGGGGCTATTTATTAATACCCTGCCTATGCGGGTAGCGGTTGAGGCAAAGAGTGCGCTGGTGCCTTGGCTCCAAACCATTCAGGCACAGCAGCTCGCGCAGCAGCCCTATGAATACACGCCACTGGTAGAGATTCAGACCGTTAGCAAGATTCCGAGACAATCGCCACTCTTTGAAAGTGTTGTTGTTTTTGAAAACTATCCGCTCGAATCGACCCAGGGCATTGGTGGGTTAGAGCTTATAGACGTTTCTATTACAGAGCAAACGCACTACCCGCTTGCCCTATTTGCCGTGGCAACAGAGACCTTGGACTTTAAGGTTCTCTATGATACACAGCGGTTTTCTGCCCCTGCGATCGCCCGCCTTTTCAGCCATCTCCACACTGCCTTAGGCGCGATGGTGGCAGCACCTGAAGGCAATTTAGGGTGTACCAGTATCCTCTCCCCGGCTGAAAAACAACAGCTCCTCACCTATGGTTGCGGTCCTGATGAGCCTGTTTCTCTACGCTCCGTACAGGATGCGATCGCCCAGCAAGCCAACCAAAATCCTGACGCCACAGCCCTCATTGTAGAAGGTGAAACCACCAGCTATCAACAGCTCAACACCCGTGCGAACCAGCTTTCACACTACTTAAGGCAGCAAGGCATTGCCTCAGGAACACCCATCGGACTATGTGTAGAGCGCTCTGTAGATATGGTGGTGTCTCTACTGGCCATCCTAAAAGCGGGCTGTGCCTATGTACCGCTTGATCCGACTTATCCGGCGGTGAGGCTACAGTACGCTATAGCTGATGCAGGTATTGAGTGGATAATTTGCCACGAAGCAACAAAGCAGGTGATTGCAGTTGAAGACTCCTCACTTCAACAGATTAACTTGAGCCACTGTATGAAGGCGATCGCAGCTCAGCCCACCTTAGCCCTCGAATCTTCTCTCACCTCTACAGCAACACCAGAAACCCTTGCCTACCTCATCTACACCAGCGGCAGCACGGGAAATCCTAAGGGTGTGCCCATTACCCACCGCAGCCTCAGTAACTTGCTTGGAGCTATGGCCACTCGCCTCCAGATAAAACCGACCGATACGGTCATGGCTGTGACCACCCTCGCTTTTGATATTGCGGCCCTAGAGCTGTTCTTACCCTTAATTTCAGGGGCTTGTTTGTTGTTAGCCAGCAACGAAACTGCCCGCGATAGTCATCAGCTCATTGCCTATCTCGATACCTACGGCGTAGACATCATGCAGGCCACCCCCGCTACTTGGAGAATGCTGCTGAGCAGCGGCTGGGCCGGGCAAAACGGGCTGAGAATCCTCTGCGGTGGCGAAGCCCTAGATGCAGCACTGGCCAACAGCTTACTAGACTGTGGCGAAGAGGTTTGGAATGTTTATGGCCCAACTGAGACCACCATTTGGTCCGGCGCATTGGCATTGTCCAAGGAGATGCTAACGGGCGGCACAGTGCCTATTGGTCACCCCATCGACAACACTCACTTTCATATTCTAGATGAGCAAAAGCGGCCTGTTCCCCTGGGTGTCGCTGGAGAATTGTACATTGGTGGGCTGGGGCTGAGTCAGGGCTATTGGCATCGAGAAGCCTTAACTCACGAGAAGTTTATTGATGGACTGTCTCTTTCAGAGGCGCTACGCGAACAACTTCACCCATCCCAACCGGCAACGCTCTACCGCACAGGCGATCGAGTCCGCTACCGCGAAGATGGCACGCTAGACTACCTGGGCCGACTGGACTCTCAGGCCAAGCTGCGCGGCTATCGGATTGAGCTGGGTGAAATTGAAACAGCGATCGCAAGACATGAAAAAATTGATCAAGCTGTTGTTGTGCTCCAAGGAGATACGCCAGGACATCAACAGCTAGCAGCCTATGTAACGTTAACAAATAGAGAGAATAACTTAAAAGAGGCGACAGAAATAGAGCAAAGGATTGTGCAGGATGTGCGATCGCATCTCACCGGCCATCTTACCGGACAGCTGCCTCACTACATGGTCCCAACGGCCTATCAGGTCCTCCCGGCCTTCCCGCTCACACCCAATGGCAAAATAAATCGCAAAGCGCTACCGACCATTACGCAAGCGGCTATCACACCGGATACGCGCCCTAAAACGACCATAGAAAGTACCCTGGCTGACATTTGGTGCGCCCTCTTACCGCTAGAAACCGTCGGCATTCACGACAATTTCTTTGAGATTGGCGGTCACTCACTATTGGTGGTCAATGCCCAAAGCAAAATCCGTCAAAAGCTTGGGGTTGAGCTATCTATGGTTGATTTATTTCGCTATCCAACCTTGAGTACATTAGCGATTCATATCGGTCAGATCAAGCAGGCTAAAGAACAATCCGAAGAACAAGAAAAGGAGAAAAAATATAATCGAAAGGTTGCAGTCGCAGCGGGGAAACAAAGACTCAAAAGACGGCTAACACAGCGAAAATCAGCGGAACGACACGGAGGTGACACAACATGACAACCATAGAACAGGCCATAGAACAGCCTATCCCTCCTAACCCTGAATATTCCGGACTAGAAGTGGCCGTTATTGGCATGGCCGGACGATTTCCGGGTGCTCGTTCCATTGATGAATTTTGGCAAAACCTACAGCAGTCTGTAGAGTCTATTACGCCTTTAAAAGATCAGCAGCTTCTAGCCCAAGGCGTTTCAGCAGAAATGCTCGCAGATCCTAATTATGTCAAGGTTGGCGGCGTTGTTGAAGGTGCGGATCTTTTTGATGCGGCCTTCTTTGGCTTTAGCCCCCGCGAAGCTGAGATTTTAGATCCGCAACAGCGATTGTTTCTAGAAACTGCCGTCGAAGCGATCGAAACTGCTGGCTATGACGCGGAACGCTATCCCGGCAATATCGGCGTTTATGGCGGAGCGGGTATGAATGGCTATCTGCTGAATTTGTACAGTAGCCCAGCCATTCGCCAGCGTGTGAGTCCCTACGAGCTATTTATTTCAAACGACAAAGACTTTTTAACCACTCGGGTCTCCTACAAGCTAAACCTCAAAGGCCCCAGCGTAGACGTGCAAACGGCCTGCTCATCATCTTTAGTCGCGGTACATATGGCCACTCAAGCCTTACTGAGCGGGGAATGCGATATGGCGATCGCAGGCGGTGTCGCAGTTTCTAAACAGCTCGGTTATCAGGTGCAAGAAGGCAGCATTTATGCTCCTGATGGTCACTGTCGTGCCTTTGATGCTGCCGCTGCTGGCACCGTCAGCGGCAACGGGGTAGGCATTGTTGTCCTTAAGCGGTTAGAAGATGCCTTGGCCGATGGCGACACCATCGACGCGGTGATAAAAGGCTCGGCAATCAACAACGATGGCGCACTAAAAGTGAGCTATACCGCGCCCTGTGTAGAAGCTCAAGCAGCGGTGATTCAAGCGGCCCATGGCATGGCAGAAGTGTTGCCACACACCATTAGCTACATCGAAGCCCATGGAACCGGCACCGCGCTAGGTGACCCCATTGAGATAGCCGCGCTGACCCAAGCTTTTACAGCAGATGCCGACCGTAACGAAGCGACACAGACCGCCTGCGCCCTTGGTTCTGTGAAAACCAATATTGGTCACTTAGACGCCGCATCAGGCATTTCAGGCTTCATCAAAACGGTACTCGCCCTCAAGCACAAACAAATTCCGGCCAGCCTACATTTTCACACCCCAAACCCAAATATCGACTTTAGCAGCAGTCCTTTTTATGTTAATTCTGCCTTAGCAGACTGGCCCCAAGGCGATTCAGCCCGCCGCGCCGGGGTGAGTTCCTTTGGCATCGGCGGGACGAACGCCCACGTGGTTTTAGAAGAAGCCCCTGTTGTCACGCCACCAAAAGGGCCACAATCAGCCGAACCACAGCTTTTAGTCCTTTCTGCCAAAACGCCTACTGCGTTAGATATTGCGGCATTAAATCTTGCTGATTATCTAGGAAAAATAGTAGACAATCGTGCAGACAATAATAATCCCAACCTTGCCTTAGCAGACGTTGCCTATACGCTACAAATTGGTCGCAAGGCCTTTAAGCATCGTCGTAGCATTGTTTGTAGGGCAGCTGCCGAAGCCATTGAAAAGCTGCATATTCAAACGACGCACACGATTTCAGAACAGCCTTCTCTCGTCTTTTTATTCTCCGGGCAAGGCAGTCAATACCTGGGCATGGCCACAGGCTTATATCGCTCGCAGTCCATTTTCAAACAGCACTTGGATCACTGTGCAAAGATTCTCTCAGAGGAAGGCATTGATCTCTTAGCATTACTCCACCCTGACTCAGACACAGACAAAACACCAGTCCAACAACAGGGTTTCCCCACGCTTTCCCAAACCGCCTACACACAACCGGCCCTTTTCGCGATCGAATATGCCCTCGCTCAGCTCTGGAAAAGTTGGGGCCTCCAACCCACCGCGATGCTGGGCCACAGCGTAGGAGAATATGTAGCAGCCTGTTTAGCAGGTGTTTTTGATCTCACGACAGCACTAAAACTGGTTGTGCTGAGAGGGAAACTCATGCAGCAGATGCCCAGTGGCGCTATGCTCTCCGTAGCGATCGCAGCTGAGGCGGTGAAGCCGTGGCTAACTGATGACATTACCTTAGCGGTCAATAATGGCCCGCAGCTGTGCGTTGTTTCCGGCAGGCACGAGGCGATCGCAGCCCTGCAATCTCGTCTAGAAAAAGAGGGCATCACCGCACGACAGCTCCAGACCTCCCATGCATTCCATTCCCCCATGATGGAGCCGATGTTGGCCCCCTTTGTTGAAGCCGTTAGTCAGGTAACGCTAAATCCACCAACTATCCCTTTTATCTCCAACGTCACAGGTACTTGGATTACTGCTGAGGAGGCCACAAACCCCGACTATTGGGGCCGTCAGATTCGGCAAACAGTCCGTTTTAGTGAAGGTACTACAACCCTTTTACAGCTAGCCGATCCCGTCTTCCTAGAAATTGGGCCAGGCGACACCCTAACAAAGCTAACCCAACAGCATTTTTCACCGGCCTCCCCAAAGGAAAACCACCCAAAGAAAAATCACCCAGGGAAACCCTACCCAACCATCAACAGCCTTCCCCATCCCAAGTCAACTGAGACGGACAGCACACAAATGCTCTCGGCCATCGGTCTACTGTGGTCGGCGGGCGTTGACATTCAATGGGAAGCGGTCCAAGGAAAACACAACCATCGACGCATTCCCCTACCGACCTACCCTTTTGAACGCCGACGATATTGGGTGGATTTTGATGCGAGCACACTCACAGACCAGATGGGCGAAACCAGAGAACAGATAAGGTCCGGTGTAGAGGCCAGCGCACAAACCAATACCAAAACAGGACTCACAACAGCGTTAAAACCCGACCTGGCAGACTGGTTCTACAGTCCTAGCTGGGAGCGGTGCGTGCCTACGGTTCGCACAAAGTCACCCACAGAACGACCTCTATGGCTAGTTTTTTCAGATAGTACAGGGATTGGGAAACAGCTCGCCCAAACCATTGAACAATCAGGACAAGATGTTTTGAGTGTCTACCCAGGAACGACATTTGAGCAGGCAGGGTATCGAAAATTCAGCCTTAATCCGCAAGCGCCTGACAACTTTAAAGAGCTGTTAGAGGACCTAAAACTTCGAGAGATGGTGCCTACGGAGATTGTGTATTTGTGGTCGCTGCCTAACGCACAGCCGAACACACAGGCCAATCCACAAGAAAATCTACAGACCAATCCACTGGCAACGGCAGACCCATTCATCACGCTGATGACGCTCCTCAAAACGTGCTCTGGTCAATCTACCCCACTGCAAATAACAGTCGTCACTGAAGCTGCCTATGATGTCATTGGCACCGAATCGCTGACGCCAGAGCAAGCAGAGATTCAGGGACTTTGCCAAGTGATGGGTCAGGAGTATCCATCCATTGGCTGCCGTCAGGTGGATTGGGTGCAAGGTGAGAAAGCGCCTAAGCAGCTCGCCCAAACGCTTTGGCAGGAGCTACAGGTAGAAAAGCCTGCTGCGGTGGTCGCCTATCGGGGTGGTGCTAGCAATCGCCATCGTTGGCAACAGACTTATCAGGCAGTTCCATTAGCTAAAAGCGTGCCAACAACAATCTCTGCCAAAGGGGTTCGCCTGCACAAGGGCGGACTGTACGTCATTATTGGCAGTGAAGGACTCAGTTCAATATGGGCTGAGCAGCTAACGGCACACTATCAGGCAACAATTGTTCAAATAGAACAAACTGATAAAGAGACATTGCAGACTGAGCTAAAGCAAGCTGCGGATAAGTTTGGCCCCATTAAGGGCGTGTTTGTAAGCAGCCCGATGACCAACGAAAAGTCGGCGGCACCGGTTGCCCTGATGCAGCCTCACCATTGGGAATACAGCACTAAAACCAAGAAAACTGTGCTGCAAAATTTAGCGAGTCTCTTTCAGAAAGGCTCCGCCAACGCACTCCAAAGCCATACTGAACAAAGCCCACCGCCTGACTTCTGCTGCGTGCAGTCTTCCCTTTCCTCAATCATCGGTGGCCTGGGCCTGGCCGCATACTCAGGAGCCAATCACTTTATAGATGCCTTTGTAGCCCAACAAAACCAACACTCATCTTTCCCCTGGTTTAGCATCAACTGGGACGCCCATACTGACGACAACGCAGCGACTGAGAGGTCATCCGATACTGAATCAGGTCAAAAGAACACCTCGCAAAATAACGCCTCAGGCTGGGGAACGGCCCTCGCAAATTTTGCCCTCACCCCAACAGAAGTGTGGCAGGCAACCGAGCGCATTCTCACCCAAGCCAGTCCCGGCCAAACCATCGTCTCCAAAGGTGATCTTTGCGATCGCCATAAACAGTGGATTCATGCTGGCCCCCATCAACCGGCTGTTCGGGCAGGACTTTCCCAAGATGTGAGCCTAGAACAAGAACAGGGCAACACGCACGCTGGCCAAAACTCGGGTCACAGCTACAGCCGTCCTCAACTTTCCACCGCATATGTTCCGCCTGGTAATGATGTAGAAGCGAGCATTGCCACCATTTGGAAGGATCTGTTAGGCATAGAGAAAGTCGGCGTTAACGATAACTTCTTTGACTTGGGAGGCCACTCCCTACTGGCGATTCAGGTCATTTCACGACTCAGAGAAGCTTTCCCCGTTGAAATAGAGATGCGGAACCTCCTCTTTGAAGCCCCAACCGTGGCAAAAATCGCTGCGGTCATTGCCGAGCAGCTACCACAGGAAAACGAACTCGATGAAATGGCAGCGCTCCTAGCGGAGGTTCAAACCCTTTCCACCGAGGAAATTCAAGCCCAATTATCAGGAGGTGACGTATGAGTCAGTTTTATCAACAGCTAGCCACGCTCACCCCCGAGCAACGGGCACTCTTCGAGAAAAAGCTTGCCGCCAAAGGCCTTGAAAAGGGTCTGCAAAGCCTAGGGTCAGCGCCCATTCCTAAGCGCCCTACGGGCCAACCCATTCCCCTCTCTTTCGCACAGCAACGCCTGTGGTTTGTCCAGCAGCTCGACTCACAAAACACGGCCTACAACGTAGCCAGCGTGCTGAGATTGCAAGGAACGCTCAATATTTCAGCGTTAGAAAAGAGTTTAAATGCCCTGGTGGAAAGGCATGAAACCTTCCGCACCCGCTTTGAACTAGAGACTTTTGAGCTAGAGACTAACGAGACCGGACAGAAAAATCCTGTTCAAGTGATTGATTCGCCCCAGTCTATTCACCTTAAGGTCGAGAACCTTCAAGGCAGTGTCAATCCACAAGCAACCGCTGATCTCAAGATTCAAGCACTCACCCAAACGCCCTTTGACCTCACGCGGCCACTGCTCAGAACAGCCCTGCTTCAGGTCGAAAAAGATAGCCATCTGTTAGTCCTTACTACCCATCACATCATTAGCGATCGCTGGTCAGTCATGGTCTTTCTCCGCGAAATGACGGTACTGTATCGAGCATTCTCTCAGGCGGAGTCTCCACAACAAGCTTCGCCCTTGCCACCGCTGAGGGTGCAATACGCTGACTGGGCCGTGTGGCAACGACAACAGCTCCAAGGTAAAAAGCTCGAACAACACATTCGCTATTGGACAACCCAACTCTCTGGCGAACTGCCCATTTTAGAGTTGCCCGTGGATCATCCTTACGGTGCAGTGGCCACATACCAGGGTAGCCAGGTCCCGCTCTCCCTTTCACCCGAGCTTTCAGACAAACTAAAGGCA
Source organism: Cyanobacteria bacterium J06634_5 (assembly GCA_039820525.1). Taxonomy (GTDB): domain Bacteria; phylum Cyanobacteriota; class Cyanobacteriia; order Phormidesmidales; family Phormidesmidaceae; genus Phormidesmis. The sequence goes on along the minus strand of JBCBPY010000029.1, from coordinate 21,807 downwards.
CTGAGCAGTGAGTATCAGGCTACGCTATTTACGCTGTTACTCACAGCCTGTAAAGTGCTGCTCCATCGCTATACCGATAGTGACGATATTGTTGTGGGCAGTGATATTGCCAATCGCGATCGCACTGAAACCGAAGGGCTCATCGGCCTACTGGTAAACACCCTTGTGTTCCGCAGCGACCTATCGAATAATCCTCGCTTTTGTGACCTGCTACAACAGGTAAGAGAAACGGTCCTCGGTGGCTTAGCCCACAAAGACCTGCCGTTTGAAAAGCTCGTAGAAGTCATCAACCCAGAACGGCACCTTAGCCAAATGATGCCGCTGTTTCAGGTCAAGCTGGACTTGCAGCAGGTAGATGTAAAACCCATGCAGCTAGACGGGCTCACCATCGAGCGTCATCCCCTACCTGAAACCCAAGCGAAGTATGAGCTACGGTTTAACCTACAAGACACACCTAATGGCATTGCAGGTCAAGTCGAGTATAACAGTGACCTGTTTGATGAAAGCACGATTACCAGACTGATCGGACACTTTGAAATCTTACTTGCTGGCCTAGTTGGAAATCCGGAAAAACCGCTTGCTGAGCTTCCCCTACTGAGCGAGAAAGAACAACAAACGCTGCTGATAGACTGGAATCAAACTCAGCGAGAGTATCCGAAAAATAATTGTATTCATCAGCTATTTGAGAGCCAGGTACAGAAAACGCCTGAGGCGATCGCACTCACCGATAGCCACATCTCACTTACCTATACCGAGCTAAATAACCAAGCCAACCAGCTCGCCCACCACCTGAGAAAGTTAGGCATCGGTTCTCCAACCCCATCTAAATCTAGCCAGACCACATCTAGCCAGTCCTTACAAACTGTAGGGCTTTGTATGAAGCGATCCTGCAACATGGTGGTGGCTCTGTTGGCCATTCTCAAAGCAGGCGGAACTTACGTGCCCCTAGATCCGACCTATCCTGCTGAGCGATTAGCCTTCATCGCTGAAGATGCCAACCTTCAAATCCTCTTAACGCAGGGTGAAGAGATGGGCTTTGAGGCCAGCCCGTCTCTAAAAACTGTTGATATCACTGCGCTTCCCGACAACCTCCCCACAACAAAACTCAAAACGGACATCAGGCCAGATGACTTAGCCTACGTCATCTACACCTCTGGCTCTACAGGCAAGCCAAAAGGCGTTGCGATTGAGCACCGCAGCACCCTCACCCTTCTCCATTGGGCACAAGAGAAATTCTCACAAGAAGAGCTATCCGGTGTTCTCGCGTCCACCTCCATCTGCTTTGATCTGTCTGTATTTGAGATATTTTCACCCTTAAGTTGGGGTGGAAGCGTGATTGTAGTTGAGAATGCTTTGGCACTCGCCACACTGCCCACCGCCCCAGCCGTGCCGGTGAGTTTAGTCAACACAGTCCCCAGTGTCTTAACTCAGCTATTGAAAATTGGGAAACTTCCAGAGTCTGTGCAAACCGTTAATTTAGCCGGTGAAGCACTCCCCATCTCGCTTGTTCAGCAGCTTCAGCAGCTCCCTCACATCCAAAAGATCTACAACCTTTACGGCCCCTCCGAGGACACGACCTATTCTACCTGCGCCCCACTACACGGCCAACACTTCACCAAGGCAGATAACCGCGTCCCCATCGGCAAACCGATTGCGAACACGCAGGTCTATGTGTTGGATCGGTATCAACAGCCTGTTCCTGTAGGCATTGCTGGCGAACTGTATTTAAGAGGTGCTGGCTTAGCGCGTGGGTATTTAAATCGTCCAGAGTTAACGGCAGATAGGTTTGTTTCTGAGATTTCTCTTTCAGAGACGTTACGCTCAGCCTTCGGCAAGGGTGATGCTGGTAAGCTCTACAGAACTGGTGATCGCGTCCGCTACCGTCCCGACGGGTCTCTTGAGTTCCTAGGGCGATTCGATCAACAAATCAAAATTCGCGGTTTTCGGATTGAAACAGGCGAAATTGAAACCGCCCTACGCCAGCATTCAGCGGTACAAGAAGCCGTTGTTATCGCCCATGGCGACACGGATAAACAGCTCGTAGCCTACGTGGTTATGAACGATGGCCCTTTGGCAACATCTTCAGAAACCTCCCCTTCAGCGCAGCTACGCCATGACCTGGCAGAACGCTTGCCCGCTTATCTAATTCCGACCAGTTGGGTAGCGCTAGAGGCTCTCCCCAAACTGCCCAATGGCAAAGTTAACCGGCGCGGCCTGCCACACCCAAAGCTTCAGGCCCTTCATGCCTACGTTCCCCCTCGCTCTACGCTAGAAAAAACGCTGGCCACCGTTTGGTGTGACGTGCTGGGTCAAGAAAAAATCGGCATTTATGATAATTTCTTTGAGTTAGGTGGGCATTCGCTGTTGGCCATTCAAATTGTGGCGCAAGCAGAGGCCGCGCTTCAGTCCAAAATCCCTTTGCAGGCATTCTTCAAAGCGCCTTCCATTTCAGAACTCGCACAATACCTCGACGGGAGATCTGAACAGGCTGCGGATAATCAAAACAGTATGCCTCAGGTCATCAATAGACCACAAATAACGCCCGACCCAGCGCAAAAGCACGAGCCCTTTCCACTTACGGATATTCAGCAGGCCTATTGGGTGGGGCGATCGCAGGCCTTTGAGCTAGGCAATATCGGTACCCACGGCTACCGTGAGCTAGAAGTAGACGGCCTTTCTGTTGAGCCAGTAGAACAAGCGCTCAATGTTTTAATCCAGCGTCACGACATGCTGCGAGCAGTGGTGAACACCGATGGGTTACAGACGATTTTGCCAGCGGTGCCCAGCTATAAAATCCAGGTATCTGACTGCCTTCAAGGGGACAACAATGAACAACTAGCAGCCTTACGCGATCGCCTCTCCCACCAAGTGTTCACCCCAGAACAGTGGCCTCTTTTCCACATCGAAGCCGCTCAGCTACCAAACAACAAAGTTCGCTTTTTCGTCAGCTTTGACGTGTTAATTGGGGATGCCTGGAGTTTTCAACGCTTAGGGCAGGAAATGGCTCAGCTGATTCGAGGCGATAAGCTGCCTGCCTTAAGTCTTAGCTTTCGTGACTACGTGATGGCAGAGCAGGCTTTTCACACAACACCGGCTTACGCACAGGCACTTGAATACTGGCAAAACAGGCTAACCACGCTACCGCCTGCCCCTAGCCTCCCGCTGACCATGGCCCCTAGCCAAGTGAAAACGCCTCGGTTTGAACGACGCAGCGGGCGCTTGGAAGCTGATGACTGGGCGCGATTAAAACAACGCGCTCATCAAGCCGCGCTGACACCATCTGGGGTTATTCTTGCCGCCTTTTCAGAAGTGCTCACCACTTGGAGCCAGCAGCCCCAATTCACCCTCAATCTCACGTTGTTCAATCGACAGCCGCTGCATCCAGAGGTCAATCAAATTGTGGGCGATTTCACTGCATCCATGCTGCTAGCAGTGGATAACAGCGGAAACGATTCGTTTACCCACCGGGCAAAGCGCCTTCAGGCTCAGCTATGGGAGGACTTGGATAGCCGAGCGGTGAGTGGTGTTCGGGTACTCAGGGAATTAGCAAAAGCTGCGGGGCAAAAAGGGACGGGCGCATCGATGAGCGCACTGATGCCTGTGGTCTTCACCAGTACGTTGAATCAGGCGATTCCCCAATCCGAGAAGAGAGAATGGCAAACGGAAACCGTGTTCAGTGTGAGCCAAACTTCCCAGGTGTATTTGGATCATCAGGTGTCTGAAATTGCCGGGACACTGGTCTTTAACTGGGATGCGATTGCCGATCTGTTCCCTGACAATCTGCTCAATGAAATGTTTACTGCCTACAGTCAGCTACTCCACCGGCTCGCTGAAGACGAGAGCATTTGGCAAACCCTACCAAAGCTTGCCCCCACGCAGCACGTTCAGACCCTCAACCAAACCGAGCGAACGTTCTCAGAAGGTACGCTATGTCTTCATGAGTTGTTCTTTAACCAAGCAGCCAAGCAGCCTGAGCACCCAGCGGTGATTACGCCAGAGAAAACCTTGACTTATGGAGAATTGGCTGCGCGATCGCAGGCCTTAGCCCGTAAGCTCAATCAACTGGCCGTTCAGCCAAATCAGCTAGTTGCAGTTTCGATTGAAAAAGGTTGGCAGCAAGTTGTTGCCGTTCTCGGAATTTTGAGTGCGGGGGCAGCCTATGTACCCATTGACCCAGCCCTCCCGCAGGAAAGACGCTGGCAGCTGATCGCAGAGTCCTCTGCTGATATTGTGCTTACCGCAGCCAACACAATTCTCGACTGGCCTACAGGACTCACCCAAATTTGCATCAACGAAGAGACAGCTGCACGCCCTAAAGACTTCACGGAAAAACCGCTCCAATCCCCAACGGATTTGGCCTATGTCATTTACACTTCGGGTTCTACTGGCATGCCCAAAGGCGTGATGATTGACCATCGAGGCGCGGTCAATACAATTTTGGATATTAACCAGCGGTTTGAGATAGGGCCAAGCGATCGCATCTTTGCCCTTTCCTCACTTAGCTTCGATCTCTCTGTCTATGACATCTTTGGCACCCTAGCCGCTGGTGCAACCCTAGTGATGCCTGCCGTCCACCAGGAAAAGAACCCTACCCACTGGCGACAGCTTGTAGTAGAGCACAGCGTCACCGTTTGGAATTCTGTTCCTGCTCTCATGCAGTTGCTCACAACAGAATTAGAAACGGCGGAAGAGAATATTGGTGACTATGCCATCCGCCTTGCCCTCCTCAGCGGCGATTGGATTCCCCTGATACTTCCTGAGAAAATCAAACAATACTGTCCTACGGCCCAGATCATCAGCCTGGGTGGCGCTACCGAGGCCTCGATTTGGTCAATCTTTTATCCGATTGAATCTGTAGATCCTAGCTGGCACAGTATCCCCTATGGTCGCCCGCTAGCGAATCAACAGTGGTACGTGCTTGATGAGAACCTCAACCATTGTCCACCGTGGGTTACCGGTCAACTTTATATTGGCGGGATTGGCTTGGCCAAAGGCTATTGGAATCGTCCGGAATTGACGGCTGAGAGGTTTGTTGATGCTGATTTGTTGGGTTACGCGGACTCAACCCAACCTACGTTTTCCTCAACTTCGCTTTATAAAACGGGTGACCTGGGTCGCTACCGGACTGACGGTACTCTCGAATTCCTGGGTAGAGAAGATTTCCAGGTCAAGGTCAATGGATATCGCATTGAGTTAGGTGAAATTGAAAGTGCCTTGCAACAGTATCCAGCCATTGATGCTGCCGTTGTTGAGGCGGTGGGCACACCTGCCGAGCTAGTGGCTTATGTTGTGCCTCAAATGAGCGCGATCGCAAGTTCGCTGAGCCAACCCCTGGCAAAGCTAGACTTCAAGCAAAAACAGTTAGGTATTCGAGAGATCACCCCTCAGGAAAAAGTCCTAGAACTTCCCCGCGAAAAAGCAGCCACAGCTCCCTTTATTCGCAGACAAAGCCATCGTCAGTTCCTCGCTCAGCCCATAGCCCTAGAAGCGTTTAGCGACTGTCTGGCTGAGCTAAGTGCGCACACCATTGCCGATTCTCCTCTTCCCAAATATCGTTACGCCTCTGCGGGTAGCCTTTACCCCATACAAACCTATCTACACATTCAAGCAAACCGGATCGAAGGAGTCGCCCCCGGCTGGTACTACTATCATCCCGTTCAACACGGTTTGGTACAGATACGAGAGGAAGACGCCTCTCAGGAAAATGCTGCCTCAGCCCTATCCCTATATGGCCCCAATCAACAGCTTCATCGAGAGGGTGCCTTCTCTCTTTTTCTAGTCGCCAACATGGAAGCCATTGAACCGATTTATGGTGATAAATCCAGAGATTTTTGCTTGATTGAAACTGGATACATGGGGCAACTCATGATGGAAAAAGCCCCTGACTTTGACCTTGGCCTCTGCCCAATAGGCGGCTTTAACCCCGAGGTCTTGCAACGCCAGCTAGGGCTCTCACAACCACAGCAGCCCCTGCATGCTTTAGTCGGCGGGATGATTGCCCCCAGTTGGAGCCAGCAATGGATGGCCGTTAATGAGTCTCCCCGCACGGCTTTTACAACAGAGTCACTCACCAACACATTAAAACAACACTTGAGCGAAAAGCTGCCTAGCTATATGGTGCCAACTCGCTACCAAATTTTGGGAAGTTTACCCCTCACGGCCAATGGCAAGGTCGATAGGCGTGCATTACCTATCCCCACATTAGGCACAGCCACTGAATATGTCGCACCGACGACCCCTGTTGAGGCAAAAATCACTGAGCTATGGCAAACCCTGCTAGACGATGTAGAACAAGTCGGCATCCACGACAACTTCTTTGAAGTTGGGGGAAATTCTCTGACGGCAATGCAGCTATTGTCCCAACTGCAAAACGCCTTCTCAGTCGAGCTAACCATTACCCAGCTATTCGGTGCACTCACCCCCGCCGAGCAAGCCCAGATTGTGGATCAGCAGCCGGGCGAAGGAGACCGTCAAAGCATAAATAACTCAACACTTAACTCAGCGCTACACAGGCAGAAAGAGAATGATACAAGTATTGGGGCCATTCCCCGCAGACAGGAAACAACATTGCCACTCAACATCGAGACGCTATCCGATGAATCTGTGGATGATTTATTAGGACAGCTTTTAGCAGAAGACAATCAGGAGGTAACCTCATGAATCCCGTAAACTCTCCTGATATCTCGAACCTCACCGCTGAGCAAAAGCGCGAGTTGCTCACTCAGCTTATGCAGCGCAAGGCTGCGAAAAAATCAAACCTCACCTCCACGAAAAAATCAGAACAACCTGCGCCCAATTTAGGTGATAGTCCAGCAAGAGACACTCAGTCGCAAGGCCTTAATACGGCCCCGCTCTCTTTTGCCCAACAGCGGCTATGGTTTATCGATCAGCTCCAGCCGAATCAAACGGTATACACCATTCCTGCGGCGCTGCGGCTCCAGGGCGCACTACAGGTAGACACGCTGCAACGTTGCCTCAATGAAATTGTGGACCGTCATGAAATACTACGAACCCAATTTGTTGCAGTAGAAGGCAATCCATCACAAACTATCTTGTCTCAGCGAAACATTGAGCTGTCGGTTATTGACTTGTCGGCTTCTGAATGGTCAGGCTCTAAATCGATTAGCCTAGAGGACACTGCTGCCGATTTTATCGCTCACCTGCGCCCTCATTTAACGGCGCTAGTCGAGCAGCCTTTTGATCTTGCAACAGGGCCACTACTGCGATCGCAACTCCTTAAACTCGGTGAGCAGGACCATATTTTGGCCGTCACCGTTCACCACATCATCGCTGACTACTGGTCTCTCAAGATAGTGATGAAAGAGATTGCCCTGCTGTATCAGGCCTTCTCTACTGGCCAACCCTCCCCTCTACCCGCCCTCCCCATTCAATATGGCGACTATGCAGCTTGGCAGCATTCCCAGCAGGGGACCTCTACCGAATCCCAGCTCCACTATTGGCTCCAGCAGTTAGCCAAGCCCCCAGCGGTGCTTCAGCTGCCCACCGATCATCCCCGCCCTGCAATCCAAAGCTTTAGTGGAGCGCGCCATAGCTTTACGCTCTCACCAGAACTCTCGGAGGGATTGGCTCAGCTCGCGGGGCGATCGCAATCAACCCTCTTTATGACACTGCTAGCGGCCTTTCAAGTATTGCTGTATCGCTACTCAGGGCAGTCAGATATTTTGGTGGGGTCCACCGTGAGTAATCGCGATCGCGCTGAAACCAAAGACCTCATCGGCCTCTTTGTAAATAACCTAGTCTTCCGGGCAGAGGTGACTGCCAGCCAACCTTTTGCAGCGTTCCTAGCCCAGGTCAGAGAAACTGCCATCAGCGCATATCAAAACAAAGACGTGCCCTTTGAACAGGTTGTTGACGCCCTCCAAGTGGAAAGGCAGCTAAGTCATAACGCACTGTTCCAGGCGATGTTCATTCTCCACAACACGCCCAACGCTGGCTTTACGCTACCGGCGCTCCAGGTCACCGCACTGGAGCTGGGCAATAGCACCGCTCGGTTCGATCTCAGCTTGGATATGTATGAGGGACCATCAGGTCTAACCGGTGTCTTTGAATACAACACCGATTTATTCGAATCCAACACCCTAGAGCGATTAGTTGCCCACTTTAAAACGTTGTTAATGGGGATTGTTGCCAACCCTAAAACCCCTATTGGCACCCTTCCGTTGCTGACGCCGACAGAGCTTACCGATTTAAAAAGCTGGAATACAACAACTGTAGATATTCCTGAACAGTGTGCTCATCAGCTGATAGAAGCCCAATCTGAAAAAACACCAGAGGCGATCGCACTCTCCATAGACCACATCCCCGCCGACAATGGGGCTCCCCAGTTCTCCTTGCCTCAGCAATCGTGGACCTACAGGCAGCTTAACCACCGGGCCAATCAACTCGCACACTATCTCAAGCAATACCTCACTGACCAAGGTTTCACCGATCAAGAAGCTGATCAACCTAGCTGCCGAATTGCCTTGGTCATGCATCGCTCTCCCGAACTGGTGATTGCCCTGCTCGCAGTTTTAAAAATTGGTGGCACTTACATTCCGCTCGACCCTACCCATCCAAAAGCGCGTTTGCAGCATATCCTACAAGACTCAAACGTCTCTCTCATTCTCGAATCAGAAGCGTCCTTAACGACGCTAATCTCAGATCTTAAGGTTCCCATTCTTGATCTCAAGCAAAATTCTCAAACCATCGCGCAACACCCTATCGAGAATCTTGAGGTTAACGTCAGCCCTCAAGCTCTCGCCTACATTATCTATACCAGCGGCAGTACCGGAAAGCCCAAAGGCGTGCCTATTCAGCATCGTAGCTTGGTTAATTTGCTGACGTCGATGGCCAAGTCTCCTGGCATGAGTGCCGAAGACGCCTTTTTAGCCGTCACCACCGTCGCCTTTGACATTGCCACACTGGAGCTATTATTACCGCTCACAGTAGGCGCACGGCTGGCGATCGCATGCCCTGAAACCGTGCGCGACAGCCATCGCCTCATCGCCCAGCTAGAAAGCAACAACATAACCCTGATGCAGGCCACACCCGCCACATGGCGCTTGTTATTAGAGGCAGGCTGGGAAGGCTTACCCCAGCTCAAAATCCTCTGCGGCGGCGAAGCGCTCGATCTGCCCCTCGCCCAGCAACTCCTCCCCTGCTGCCACGAACTTTGGAACCTATACGGCCCCACCGAAACCACCATCTGGTCCAGTGCCCTCCGCATTGACGAAGCAGTGCTAGCCAACGGATTTATCCCCGTTGGCGGACCGATTGACAACACCACTTTTCATATTCTCGATCCACAACAACAACCCGTGCCAGTCGGTGTGTCGGGAGAGCTTCATATCGGGGGAGCGGGTCTCAGCACGGGATATCTCAATCGCCCAGCGCTAGCGGCTGAGAAGTTTGTCAATATTGAGCTTTCCGGCGTTTCCCACGCCACCAAACTCTACAAAACGGGTGATCTCGTCCGCCGCCATCCCAACGACACCTTGGAATACCTAGGCCGTCTCGATCACCAAATCAAACTTCGCGGATTCCGCATTGAACTTGGCGAAATTGAAGCCGTTCTCAACAACCATCCTGACATCGATCAATCGTTAGTAATGCTCTATCGCAGTAGCGAAAGCAGCGAGCCTCAACTGGTCGCTTACTGTAAGGTGTGGCCCGATGTTGAACGGGGTGATAATCCACCCACGCTCCGCCAAGACCTCCGCCAAAACCTCCGCCAAGACCTCAGTGGTCAACTGCCCACCTACATGCTGCCTACTGCGTATGTTTTACTGGCGGACTTTCCACTCACACCCAATGGAAAAATTGACCGTAAGGCCCTACCCAAACCCCAAATAGGCCAGCCCACAACAGAATCCTCATTACCGCAAACCCAAACCGAACAGCTCATCGCCAACATTTGGGCCGATACGTTAAAGCTCCCTACCGTCAGTGTTACCGATAACTTCTTTGAGCTAGGCGGACACTCGCTTTTGGCCGCCCGTGTCATGGCTCGGCTTCAGCCAGTTCTTGGCATGTCGGTGCCCTTAAGGACACTCTTTGAGAGCCCTACACTCGCGGCCTTTGCTGCCGCTGTTGACGCTACCCTTAAGAGCAACACTTTCGAGCCGATTCAAGCCATTGATAGAGAAGATGCCCTGCCCTTATCCTATGCCCAAAAGCGACAGTGGGTTCTTGCCCAATTAGAACCCGATAGCCCCTTTTACAATATTCCTGCTGCCGTACGATTACAGGGAGACTTCTCACTTCCATTATTAGAAGAAAGTCTGGCGCTGTTGTGCGATCGCCACGAAGGGTTACGCACAACCTTCCAATCAATAGAGGGAGACGCTAACTTACAGATACGACCAACACTTACACCAAAGGTATCGTATGTAGACGCGAGGAATAACGAGCGCGCTGAGTCACAAATCACAGAGCAATTAATCGCTGAATCGCGAAAACCCTTTGATCTCACAACGGCACCCCTGATGCGGGTAACGGTGATTCGCACTGGCGAGCAAGCGTATATAGTTTCATTAGTACTGCACCACATCATTGCCGATGCTGGGTCTGTGGACATGCTGATGCGAGAAATTGTATCTGTGTACAGTCAACTGAAGGCACAGGAATCAGTCGTACTAACGGCTCTGCCTGTTCAGTATGTGGACTACGCCGCTTGGCAACAGCGCCTGGACACCTCACAGCAGCTCAGCTACTGGCAACAACAACTAGCAGAAGTGCCGCCACTGCTCTCACTACCAACCGACTATCCACGACCCGCCATACAACAGTTTGAAGGCGGGAGCTATCGCTTCACGCTTACAGCGCAGCAAACCACCGCACTGAAGCAGCTTAGCCAACAACACAACGCGACAGTCTTTATGACGTTGATGGCGGCGTTTCAAAGCTTGCTATATCGATACAGCGGTGCAGAGGACTTAGTTGTGGGAACGCCCATCGCCCATCGTCCACAGGCTGAGCTAGAAGGCGTATTAGGGATGTTCGTCAATACGCTGGTATTGCGTGGTGATTTTTCAGAAAACATCACATTTACTAAACTACTCCAGCAGGTGCGAGCAACGGCCCTAGAGGCTTACGCCCATCAAGACGTCCCATTTGAGCAAGTCATAGATGTGCTGAATATACCGCGCACCTGGAGTCACTCACCGCTATTCCAAGTGCTGTTTGTATGGCAAGCGGCTAAGTTAGAAACGACATCTGCGGTTGATGATCTCACATGGTCTCCGCGCCCACTCGATAGCAACACGACAAAAGTCGATCTCACGCTGTCCATGGCAGAAGAGAATACAAAGGAGAGCACTCAATTAAGTGGAAAGTTTGAATATCGCCGCGATCTCTTCAAACAGGGAACGATTGAGTCGATGGCAGAGGCCTTTTGTACCTTACTTGATGCGATCGCGACCTCGCCTGAACAACGCATTTCTGACCTACCTCTGGTCAGTGATCGCCAGAAACAACAGTTACAGCAGTGGAACGAGACCGCTCGTGACTATCCAACTGGGCTATGCCTGCATCAGCTATTTGAGCAGCAGGTGGCGCGATCGCCCCAAGCCCAAGCCCTCATCACCCCAACCCAAACGCTCTCCTATCAAGCGCTCAATGCCCAAGCCCATCAGCTTGCCGAGCAGCTGCGCGCCCAGGGCATCGGGGCAAACTCTCGCGTCGCCATCTGCCTAGATCGCTCCGCAAACCTCATTATTGCTGTTCTCGCAGTCCTAAAAGCAGGGGGAGCCTACGTACCACTAGACCCCAACTATCCCTCAAGCAGACTCGCGTACATTCTCGCAGATGCTCAAGTATCTAGCATCATCACTCAGCCTGAATATGAAAAAATCGCAACATCAACCCCTCACACAATTGTCTTGACGGCGCAAAATATATCTGTCACAGCGCCCGTCAACCACGCACCCATACCGCACAGCACACGACCTCACAATCTCGCCTACATCATTTACACCAGCGGCAGCACAGGTAACCCCAAAGGCGTTGCAATTGAGCACCGTAGCCCGGTGGCACTTGTTCAATGGGCCAACGAAGTCTTTTCATCGGATCAGCTATCCGGTGTATTAGCCGCCACCTCAGTTTGTTTCGACCTTTCCATTTTTGAAATATTTGTTCCGCTCTGTAATGGCGGTCGCGTCATCCTCGCGGAAAACGTGTTGCAGCTACCCACGTTGCCTGCGGCTAAGCAGGTGAGCTTGATTAATACCGTGCCCACTGTGATCGCAGAACTCGCCCGCATTAGCGGCATCCCTCACAGCGTCACCACCATCAACCTCGCAGGCGAACCCATTCCGCCAGCCTTAGTTCAGCAGCTCTACACCCTCGCCTCAGTGCAGCAAGTCTTCAACCTGTATGGCCCCTCTGAAGATACTACCTACTCTACCTACGCCCTGCTTTCTTCAGAAGAAGCCCCAGAAAAATCTCCAGAGAAGGCGGTTGTTCCAATCGGCACCCCCATCGCCAACTCCCAAGCCTACGTATTAGATCAACAGCAAAAGCCGGTTCCCATTGGCATGCCCGGCGAACTGTACTTAGCCGGACAAGGACTTGCCCAAGGCTATTGGAATCAACCGGCGTTAACCGCTGAAAAGTTTACTGATTGTCCGCCTGCGCTTTCTCCACAAGCTCCCAAGCTCTACAAAACTGGAGATCTCGTTCGCCACCGACCTGATGGACAACTGGAATTCCTAGGCCGACTGGACAATCAGGTAAAAATTCGCGGATTTCGCATTGAGCTAGGGGAAATAGAATCCTCGCTATTGCGACATTCACAGGTAGAGCAAGCAGCGGCTAAAGTCTGGACAGACACTCAAAAAAATCGACGATTAGTCGCTTATGTCGTTTTTGTCGGGACGCCTGAGAAAGCAGCCTTAGGCAAGGCGTTATCGACAATCTCACCTTCATTTGAAGGATTGCGATCGCACCTCCAAAAGTCTCTTCCCAACTATATGTTACCGGGAATAGTTGTGCCCCTAGAGACACTTCCCCTATTGCCCAACGGTAAAATAAATCGTCGAGACTTACCGGATCCCATTCTTGAAAAGGCATTAAATGAAAAGGCATTAAACGGACTAAGGGAAGTCCTCACCCCGACCGAACAATCTCTCGTCAAAATTTGGGAGACCCTACTCGGCCAACCGGTCGGCATTCGTGACAATTTCTTTGAGCTAGGCGGCGACTCGATTTTGGCCATTCAAGTGATCGCCCAGGCCCAAAGTGTAGGGCTTTACTTCTCACCCCGCGACCTTTTTCAATACGCCACAATTTCACAGCTATCTGCGATCGCCACGACTCAAGGCTCTACACAGGCCCAGCAAACTCCGATTGTAGGCCCTGTCGCCCTCACCCCCATCCAGCATTGGTTCCTAGCTCAACCCCTCCAGCGCCCCCATCACTGGAATCAATCTGTTTTACTCACCGTAAAGCAACCCCTCCAGCCTGACATTTTAGAACAAGCATTACGACAACTCATGCATCACCACGATGCGTTAAGAGCCACGTTTGAGCAAACGAAAGACGGTTGGAAGCAGTCTTACCAAGGACTTTCAGAAAGTGTCCCATTGAGGGTTATCCAGCGCATCATTGCAGAGGGTGAAGAAGTAGAGGGTGAAGAAATCTCTACCGTAGTTACAGCTGAAGCCACGGCTGCACAAGCAAGTTTCGATTTAAAAGCAGGCCCGCTCTTAAACATTGTTTATTACGATCTCACAACCCCTGCGGGGCCTCAGCGGAGACTGCTAATCGTTTGCCATCACCTGTTGATTGATGGCATTTCCTGGCGCATTTTACTCAGTGACTTGCAACGACTTTATCAGCAGCTTTGTGAACCCTCCAACCAAAATAGTCAAGCGCTCTTACCCCCCAAAACGCTCTCGTGTCAGCATTGGGCCAAGCAACTAACCCTTACTGATTTCAGTTCAGAGCTGCCGTATTGGGAACGTATCGCAACGGCAAAACTACCGCCATTCGAGCGAGACTTCCCTACGGGAAATAACGCAATGAACACCGCAGATACAGTCTCAATTTCGTTACCGGCTGAACAGACGGAAAAGCTACTGAGGAAGGTTCCCAATGCCTACAGTGCCCGCATTGAAGATATTCTACTCACCGCATTACTCCTTGCGATAGCTCCCTCTCTCAGCACACAACAAGAGGACGAAAAAACAGAAGCGACCCAACCAGAAGCAGCCCTAAGAATTTCGCTAGAAGGTCATGGCCGCCCAGACGATCAAGACCTATCGCGAACGGTGGGCTGGCTCACAACGCTTTATCCCGTTCTGCTGGAACTGCCGCCCGCAATGAATCGAGATATCAATGTCGGCGAAGCGATCAAAGCCGTCAAGGAAACGTTGCGGTCAGTGCCAAGGCAAGGCATGGGATATGGTGCCCTGCGCTATTTACAGCCCGAACTATCCATAGGATCTTCTTTAGAGACAGATACCCCCATTCGCTTCAACTATCTGGGTCAAACCGATCAGCTCTTTACAAAGGATAGCTGGCTAGCCCCTGCCACAGAATCCGCCGGAGCCGCTCGCAATGGGGAAGACCCACGCGATGTATTGATAGAAGTCAACGCGGTTGTCAGCCGGAAAAAGCTGGCAATGCACTGGACTTATAGCCGAGAAATTCATAAGGAAGAAACTATTTCTGGTTGGGCACAAAGCTATCTCGTACAGCTAAACACATTGATCGAGTATTGTTTATCAGCAGACACCGATAGAGGCTATAGCCCAACAGACTTCCCTCAAATGGGTTTGGAGCAGGGTGAACTAGATGACTTGTTAGCGAGCTTAGGAGGTGAGCTGTCATGAATACTCAAATTGAGAATATGTACCCGCTCTCGCCGATGCAGGAAGGGTTGTTGTTTCATTCACTGCTATCACCAGCGTCAGGGACGTACGTTCCTCAAATTGTTCTATCGTTTTCTAGTGATCCCGAACGGCCCATCAATGGCCAATTGCTAAAACAAGCCTGGGAAGAGGCCGTTGCGCAACACAGTACATTGCGCACAGGATTTTATTGGGAGCAGCGGGATAATCCCTTCCAGGTTGTTTATCGTCATGGGGCCAGCAGTTGGACAGATAAAATTTGGATAGAGCAGGACTGGCAGCACCTATCTGCTGCCGAACAAGCCGCTAAGCTCGAAATTTTACTAGAATGCAACCGTAGTGAACCATTCAACCTGAATCAACCGCCGCTCATGCGGTTAACGTGGATTGACCGTGGGTGCGATCGCCAAACCGCTTCGCCTCAGAACCGCTACTATCTCATTTGGTGCTACCACCACCTCATTCTCGATGGTTGGTCAGCCAGCCAGCTGTTAAAAGAGGTTTTTCAACAGTATTTTGTGTCGTCTGGCAATCTTTCTGTGTCACCCAGATTAGTGCCGCCTGCCTATGGCGAGTACATCGCTTGGTTGAATAAGCAAGATATCACTGCGGCTCAAAGCTTTTGGAAAGACTACCTTAACGGCTGGGCAGGACCAACGTCATTGCCAATCGTTAAAATCCAAACACCCCAAAAAGCGGAAACACTTTCCCCTCAACTGACTGAACAGCAGCGGCCCCTATCAGCCAAAGCCACCCAACGTATAAAAACCTTTGCTCAAGCCCATAAAATCACCCTCAACACCCTTATTCAAGTCGCTTTAGGACTTGTTCTAAGCCGTTACTGCGATACGAGGGATGTTGTATTTGGAGCGACCTGCGCCGGGCGACCCACTGAGCTGGCTGGGGCGTTGTCCATGGTTGGGCTATTTATTAATACACTGCCGGTGCGTGTCCGATTAGATAACAACGCAACGGTAGCAGGCTGGTTACAAGGGCTGAGTACTCAGCAAGCGGCGACGACAGACTATGAATATATTTCTTTAAGAGAGCTGCAACAGTGGGCGAATGAAGGCAAAAGTCTCTTTGACTGCTTACTTGTCTTTGAAAGCTATCCTATTTCGGCAAAAACATTTAGTGCCCAGACCGATCTTCAGCTAGACGATATTCAATTCAATGAGTGGACCCATTTCCCGCTGACTATCCTTGTCTCTGGGGAAAATCAGCTCACCTTTACCGCCAAGCATCGCGCTGAGCAACTTTCAGCAGAGGCTGTTAGCCGCTTTTTAGGACACCTCACAAATGTCATTACAGCGCTAATCAAGAAACCAGACATCTGCTTAAAAGATATTTCTCTCCTGTGCTCAGCCGAGAAGAAACAGCTCGCCCAGTGGAATGACACAGCGGTAGAAGAGTATCCCTTAGACAAGTCACTGCCAGATTTATTTGAGGCTCAGGTTGAAAAAACGCCCCAGGCGATCGCACTCATTTTTGAGGGCCAATCCCTCACCTACCAAGCCCTAAACGAGCAAGCCAACCAGCTGGCCCACCATCTAAAAAATCAAGGCATTGGACAAGAGCATCGCGTCGCCGTTTATCTTAACCGTTCGTTGGAAATGGCGATCACCCTTCTGGCCATTGTCAAAACAGGCGCAGCCTATGTCCCGCTTGATCCAAGCTATCCAGCAGAACGGCTCACCTACATGCAGACCGATGCGGAGGCCTCTGCCGTTCTAAAAGAGCTTCCAGATAGTTCACAGCAGCCTATCAGCAATCCACACCGCACCCTTTCTCCTGACAGCAGCGTCTATGTTATCTACACCTCTGGCTCCACTGGCAAGCCAAAGGGCGTTATTAACACCCATCAAGGCTTAGTCAACCGCCTGTGCTGGATGCAACAAACCTACAGCCTGACAGCAGGCCAACGTGTCCTTCACAAAACCCCGCTGAGCTTCGATGTCTCCGTATGGGAGATATTTTGGCCACTGCTTAACGGAGCGACTCTCGTCATCGCCAAACCGGGCGGTCATAAAGACAGCGCTTACCTCACAGACCTTATCCAAACCCAACACATCTCAATTCTTCACTTTGTTCCTAGTATGTTGGTCGCATTCCTAGAAGAACCCGAAGCCAGCAACTGTACAACGCTTCAACACGTTATTTGCAGTGGGGAAGCGCTCACGCGCACCTTGCAGGAACAATTCTTCCACCAACTGCCAACTACCAAACTCCACAATCTCTATGGCCCCACCGAAGCCGCCATTGATGTCACCGCGTGGGAGTGCCAACCCGGATCTGACGTTGTCCCTATCGGTCGTCCCATCGCCAACACTCAAATTCACCTATTAGATGCCGATCTCAATCCCGTTCCCATCGGAATTCCAGGAGAACTGCACATCGGCGGAATTGGTGTAGCCCGTGGCTATCATAATCGACCAGACTTAACGGCTGAGAGGTTTATGGATGCTGCTTTGTTGGGTTTCGCAGACTTAACCCAACCTACGCGCTCCCCATCTCTTCTTTATAAAACAGGTGATCTCGCCCGCTACCGTGCCGACGGCTCACTCGAATATCTGGGCCGACGAGATAATCAAGTCAAGCTACGAGGCGTTCGGATTGAGCTAGGGGAAATCCAGGCGGCCCTAACCAGCCATACAGCTATTCGCCAAGCCGCTGTCGTGAGGCAAACAACACGTACTGGAGAAAACGCCCTAATCGCGTACATCGTGGGAGAAGCAAATCATTTCACCCATCTAGAGAAAGAACTATCGACCTTCCTGAAAGCGCAGCTGCCCGATGTGATGATTCCTGCCCAGTTCATAGTTTTAGATGCGCTCCCCCTCACCCCTAATGGCAAACTAGATCGCCGCGCCCTGAGGCAACTTCAGTCTCAGCCCCAGCAAATAGAGCGCGAGCAGACAGTTGCCCCCCGCAATAAAACAGAACAGGCGATCGCAACAATTTGGTCAGCCGTTCTCCAGCTTGAGAACATCAGCATTAACGATAACTTCTTTGAATTAGGGGGCCATTCCCTCAGTGCTACGCGGGTCAATACACGCCTGAGAAAACACTTTAATAGCCCAATTCCCCTACAGAGTCTCTTCGAACACCCCACCCTTGAGGCCCTCGCCACCTACATTGATGCCCTAACCATTAACGTCAACGCAAACACTACACGGCCCGTCGGGCATAAGGAGATTGAACTATGAGCCCGATGGACACCGCAAGCTCGATGAACACGACGCCAGCCCCAGCTAATATCGAAACCTTCTTGGCCGACCTCTCTCGCCAAGAGGTGACGCTGTGGATGGACGGCGATCGCCTACGCTGTAGCGGCCCAGAAGCTGTGTTAACCAATGAACTCAACGCGCAGCTAAAAGCCCGCAAGCCAGATATTATCACGTTTTTACAACAGCTACCCAGCCAGCCGCCCACGCCCACCATTTCACCAGCCTCTGATCAAGCAGGGCCGATTCCCCTCTCGTTTGCCCAGCAGCGCCTTTGGTTCCTCCATCAAATGCAGCCAGAGCTAGCCGTGTATAACCTGCCCATGGCGATTCAAGTCGAAGGCTTTTTAGAGGTCCAGGCCTTTACCCACAGTCTCAACGAAATTGTTCGCCGTCATGACGTGTTGCGCACTCGCTTCATCACAGTAGAAGGCCAGCCCGTGCAGGTGGTCCAACCCGCTGCCCCCATTGAAATACAGCAGATAGATCTCACGACCAGCGCTCACCCAGAAGATGCCGTAAAACAGGCAGCGATAGACGATGCCCAAAAACCTTTTAATCTCAGTGAAGATCAGCTGCTCCGTGTCACCCTACTCTCCCTAAACGATGCCAAATCTGTTGTACTCTTTACCGTGCACCACATTATTGCCGACGGTTGGTCACAGGAGATATTAATCCAAGAGCTGGCCACTTTTTACAAAGCAGCCCTGCTTGGGCAAGCCTCGTCTCTCCCCGCACTGTCCATACAGTATGCCGATTTTGCCATTTGGCAACAAAACTGGCTGCAAGGCAAAGAATTAGACACCCAGCTCAACTACTGGAAGCAACAGCTAGATGCTAATCAGGCCGTGCTACAGCTGCCCACTGACTACCCTCGGGCACGGGTGCAAACCTATCGCGGCGCGGTAGAACAGTTTTCACTATCAAAGGAACTGAGTGAGCAGCTCAGAGTCCTAGGGCAACAACAGTCTGCCACCTTGTTTATGACGCTCTTAGCAGCGTTTAAGGTATTGCTGTACCGCTACACAGGCCAGACTGATTTAGTCGTAGGCACCCCCATTGCCAATCGCCATCGGGCGGAAGTGGAAGGATTGATTGGGCTATTTGTAAATACGCTAGTGTTGCGCACGTCTCTTGGCGGGACTGCGCCCTCACACCTCACCCCCCAAGCAAGCTTCACAGCCCTGCTCGACCATATCAAAACCACAACCTGGGCCGCCTACGACCATCAAGATCTCCCCTTTGAGAAACTCGTTGAGGCCCTACAGCCAGAGCGAGACCTCAGCTACAGCCCACTCTTTCAGGTGAAGTTTCGCCTAGAAAATCAACCACAAAAGACCATCACCCTACCGGGCCTAACCTTCAAACAACTGCCGCAATCAATTACAACAGCAAAACTAGATCTCAGTGTTGATTTATACGATACAGCTGAGGGAATTGTAGGTGGCTTTGAATACAACAGTGACCTTTTCAAGCCCGAAACGATTCAGCGAATGGTAGAGCACTTTAAAAAGCTGCTCGTCTCAATCGTAGAAACGCCAGAAATTCCCCTCGCTGAGCTACCCATGCTCACTGAAAAAGAACGAGAGCAGCAGCTAGTAGCGTGGAATAATACTCAACGGCCCTATCGCCAAGACTGCTGTTTTCACCAGCTATTTGAAGAGAAGGTTGAGCAGTACCCGGAGGCGATCGCACTCACCTTCGATAACAGCCTCAACAATCCGACTTCCAGCCCTGAACAG
This sequence comes from Cyanobacteria bacterium J06634_5, assembly GCA_039820525.1. Lineage (GTDB taxonomy): Bacteria > Cyanobacteriota > Cyanobacteriia > Phormidesmidales > Phormidesmidaceae > Phormidesmis. The sequence goes on along the minus strand of JBCBPY010000029.1, from coordinate 1,992 downwards.
CCGATTGAACAGTCGATTGAACAGCTCACCTACACCGAGCTAAACCAGCGCAGTAACCAGCTCGCACACCATCTTCAATCTCTTGGCGTCGGGCCAGAGACCATTGTCGGCATTTGCATCGCGCGATCGCCCCACATGATCATCGCCCTCCTTGCAGTCCTCAAAGCAGGCGGTGCCTACCTCCCCCTCGACCCAACCTATCCTGCCGAGCGTCTCTCCTACATGCTAGAAGACGCCCAAGTTCCGATCCTCCTCACTCACAGTCTCCTTAACCACGGCAACCTCACACTCACGACCACAGCCCAACGGCTTAACCTCGATACAAACTGGCCCACCGAGCAGCCACTCACAAACCCCGAGAGCACCGTCACCCCAGCCAATCTCGCCTACCTCATTTACACCTCGGGTTCCACCGGCAAGCCCAAAGGTGTCCTCATTCCCCACGGCGGCCTCGTCAACCTTACCGAAGACAAAATCCGTGTTTGCGACGTGCGCCCCAGCGACTGCATTCTACAGTTCTTCTCCTTTAGCTTTGATGCCTCCATCCCCGAAATCATTATGGCCCTGGGCAGTGGCTCCCAACTGTTGCTAGCGCCCACCACCACCCTTCTCCCCGGCCCCGACCTCAGCGCGCTCATTGCCCGCCACCACGTCACCCACATCACCCTCACGCCCTCCGCCCTCACCAGCGTCCCTTCTGGCCCGCTTTACGACAACTTCCCCCACCTCCGCATGGTCCTCGTTGGCGGTGAAGCCCCGGCTCCATCCCTGGTAAAAACCTGGGGTAAAAATCGCCTATTCATTAACGCCTATGGCCCCACCGAAACCACGGTCAACGCCAGCATGGTCCCCTGCGGCAACGGACACCCCGTAGAACCCACCCTCCTGCCGAGCACCAACAAACAGCTCTATATCCTCGACAACAATCTTCAACTCCTCCCCGTCGGAGTCGTTGGCGAACTCCATATCGGTGGCATCGGCATCGCCCGGGGATACCTAAATCGCCCAGCCCTAACCGCCGAGCGATTCATCCCCAACCCCTTCCCCCTCACAACAGCTCAAAACCGAGAAATCACGGGGGTTGAGCGGAGTCGAAACCCGAACCAACCAGACACTCTCTACAAAACCGGCGATCTTGCCACCTACCTCCCCGACGGTCGGATCAAGGTGCTTGGTCGCATCGATACCCAAACTAAAATACGCGGCTTCCGCATTGAACTAGGAGAAGTCGAGCGGATTCTACAATCTCACCCACAAATGAAGACCACACTTGTCACCGTCAGAGAAGATACCCCCGGTAACAAACGATTGGTAGCTTATGGTGTTTCAAGCGTCAGCCATGAAGAACAGGCAACGCCTACCGAAATTCGCCAATTTGTAGCCGAAACCCTACCTCAGTACATGGTGCCCTCTCTATTTATGTGGTTGCCCGCCCTGCCACTAACCCCCAATGGCAAGGTCGATATGCGGTCCTTGCCTGCACCCGTTGCAATCTCTTCTCAGCCATCTGTTGCACCACGCAGTGATACGGAGAAGTCTCTTTCACACATTTTCGCTCAGGTATTATCCCTAGAAGCTGTGGGCATTTATGACGATTTCTTTGAATTGGGGGGCCATTCTTTACTGGCTACGCAGCTCGTCGCACAGCTGCTGACGGTGTTCGAGGTAGAAATTACCGTGATTGATTTGTTTGAAGCCACCACGGTAGCCGCGCTAGCACAGCGCATTGAGCAAAAACAACAGCTGGCCAAAATGCAGCAGCCAGTGAGTGATGACGAAGAGCGGGAGGAGATTTCACTGTGACGCTATCGCCAGGCCAAACAACTAACCAAGCAACCAACGAAACAGCCAACGATGGACCGATGAAAGACTTCCTCGGCTACTTAAAACCCGATGTCATTGCCGAACCACTGATTAACCAGTGGTATGCCTGGAGTGCCTTAATTCCACCAGCCACCGCCTCACGGTATCTAACTCAGTCGCAGTTTAAGG
>JBCBPY010000028.1:0-82477 GCA_039820525.1 Cyanobacteria bacterium J06634_5 | reverse complement strand
ACGAAACGGTCGCGCTTTAGCCAGTCGTCGAGGACGTCAAACCGTCCCCGACCGGCGGGCGCTTGTCCCATTGCAATAGTCATTAAAGGAAGATCTCCAATCGGATTATCTATGTAGGCCGAGGTAAAAATTATCCAGCGCTCCCCATGGCTGAAGATTCAGCATAAAAGCTGGTCACTGGTAACACTCACAAGGTGAAAATATGAAGAGCGTTAACTAATCTTTACGACACTTCTCATTATTATAGGACTCCTTTTCTAAAAAATCTTCCTCTGAAAGGATTAAGATTCCTGGATCTTGCAGGCAAGGCCTGGCAGCAATAGGTTTTCAGCTACTTCAAAATGGCACACACATATTTTAGCTAGCCCTCATTTGTCACCTATGGCAAGATTGGTGTCCCCGATTTTTAGATTGTTTGTAATACTAGAGGGCGGACTGGACCTTCTATAGAACAGGTCATGCTGAACCACGGAAAATCAATCGCATGTATATAGTTGAATTTGCCTTAAAGCACACTGCTATGCCGCTCACTGTCCAAAAAAAGGACAAAGACGCGGCTGAAGCCACTTACAAAGCAGCGTTAGACGCGATCGCTTCTGGAAACCCAGTCACCTTAGAATCTAGCTGTGATAAGGTCACCGACAAAAAAGTTGCGATCGCAGTGAGTGAACTCGCCGCTGTGCAAATCTACGAAAAGTCAGGCAGTGCAGGCGCTTCTGGCAGGGCTCCTGGATTCTTCGCATTAGCAGATAATGAATCCAATAGCTAGCGCCCCTGCCATTGCTGTTAACAACGTCAGTTTTTACTGGCCCTCCGGCGCATCAGTATTGCGAAACTGCTCTTTGACCGTTGAGCCGGGTGAGTTTTGCATGTTGCTAGGCAATAACGGCAGTGGCAAATCTACCCTCCTGAGGCTTTTAGCCGGACTTCTTAAAAAGCAAACCGGCACTATTGAGACCAATGGTCCGGTTGGCTTTGTTTTCCAAAACCCTGACCATCAGCTTGTGATGCCAACCGTCGGGGCAGATGTTGCCTTTGGACTTGTTAAAGAGCAGCTGAAACTGCCGCAGATTAAACAGCGGGTGGAAGATGCGCTGAGTGCGGTAAATCTATTGGATTTTCAGCGGCGGGCAATTTACGCGCTGAGTGGCGGGCAGAAGCAAAGAATCGCGATCGCTGGTGCGATCGCACAGAACCGGCAAATTCTACTCCTCGATGAGCCAACCGCCCTGCTAGACCCGGACAGCCAAATTGATTTGGTGCGCCAGGTCCAAGCGCTGGTAAAAAGCAGGGGCCTCACCGCGCTGTGGGTCACACACCGGCTTGCAGAACTAGACTATTGCGATCGCGCGTTCTTACTAGAGAACGGAGCCGTCAGTGACCAGGGCAATCCACAGCGCCTGAAAAACAAGCTCAAAACCAACTACTTAAAAGCTAACTGAACCTCAATAGCCCACCTGTAACGCTCAAACCATCCGGCTTGCAAAAGGGTCCACCCTTGACCTCCCTTGCTCACGCAGGCCAACCTTCTTCGAGGAAATCACATACTATTGGGATAGTATTGACACGATTTCACACTATCCATGTCTGCCAAACCTTCTCAGGCAATCTTATTAGTCGATGGCTACAATATCATCGGTGCATGGGCTACGCTTACACGCCTCAAAGAAGAAAAAGGCCTAGACACAGCCCGAGAAGAGCTAATCGCAGCCCTTTCTAACTACAGTGCCTACCAGGAATACGAAACCTGGGCAGTATTTGACGCTTACGAGCAGCGAACACCAGCCTCACAAGAAAGCATTACAACCTATCTCTCTGTTCACTACACCGGATTCGGACAAACAGCAGATAGCTATATAGAAAGAGCCTGCGCCAAATTTCGCAACGACGCGAGAAAATTTACGCAGCGCCTCATTGTCGCGACCTCTGATAGCGTCCATAGACAAACCGTCGTGGGCTACGGCGCAGAGGGCATCTCGGCAATTCATTTAGAAAGCGAGGTCGCTAAAATTGCTCAGCGCGTCAGACAGCGGCAAAGGACCTCTAAAAATCGGTCCGGTCGCATTTTTACAACTCTCACGCCAGACATCCAAGCCAAGCTAGACAAAATCAGATTTGGGGGGAACACCAACGGCGAAGATTCCTGACTGAGTTCCTGGCTGTTCCCAGCTGATAGAGCGACTCTTTTTCACTCTGCTCTTACACCCCAAAATCCATAGCCCAAGAGCCCCAATACAAGAGCCCCAATATTAGTGACAACTCGAACTGTAGAGCGACCTGCACAGGCAGGTGTCCTACCAGCACAATCCATAAAAACGAGAATTTATTGAAACAAGGCCCCTGCAAGTCCTGTGCAAGATACGCTCAAAATTTGAATTTGAGAATTATCTTGCCAAACCGACACTGGCTTATGTACTATGAAGTTCGCATTCCTCAGTAGCTCAGTGGTAGAGCGGTCGACTGTTAATCGATTGGTCGTAGGTTCGAATCCTACCTGGGGAGTTTTAGCAGTAATTTGGATTCAGCTGTTATTTTCAATTAGGAAATGGCAGTCTGCTTTAGGAAGCTCTGGACTAGAGAATCTGTCTCTGGTCAGATTTTTGCATTCAAATATTAAGCAGGTCTTAAGGCAAGCTCGTGATTAAGCTTCCTTGACATAATATTAAGAAGTGAATATTAGTCTGTCAGAAAAAGACGGTTTATTAATGTTCGATAAATCCATGCGTTTTGTTAACAGGAGTGAGTATATTTACTTGCTACTCTTGACGGAGGTGGTAGTCTTAAACGTATAGCAACACCCCTTTTTAATATGCCTCGTATACTCGTCATTGATGATGATCCAGCTATTGTAGAGCTAGTCTCAATTAACCTTGAGATGGCTGGCTATGACATTAGCCAAGCAGGCGATGGGATTAAAGGACAGGCGCTAGCCGTACAAATGGTGCCTGACCTAATAATGCTAGACCTCATGCTACCCAAAGTAGATGGATTCACCGTTTGTCAGCGCCTCAGAAGAGACGACCGCACGGCTGACATTCCTGTGCTAATGCTGACAGCCTTGGGTGAAACGCAGAACAAAGTAGACGGGTTTAATGCCGGGGCAGATGACTACCTCACCAAACCCTTTGAGCTAGAGGAAATGCTGGCACGCGTTCGTGCACTGCTCAGACGAACCGATCGTATTCCACAGGCAGCTAAGCACAGCGAGATTTTGAGCTACGGGCCACTCACACTGGTTCCAGAGCGCTTTGAAGCCATCTGGCTAGACAGCACCGTAAAGCTAACCCACCTTGAGTTTGAGCTGCTCCACTGTCTGCTGCAAAGGCATGGTCAAACTGTCTCGCCTAGCGAAATTTTAAAAGAAGTGTGGGGCTACGATCCTAACGACGATATTGAAACCATTCGCGTTCATATCCGACATTTGAGAACAAAGCTGGAGCCCGACCCTAGGCATCCTCAGTACATTAAGACAGTCTACGGAGCCGGCTACTGTCTGGAGCTACCGAGTGAAGCTGAGTTAATTCCTGAAAAGGTCGCTAGCTAAACGCAGAGGCATTTACTGGCTGGGCGTCATCTGTGTAATGGCAAGCTGGCCTTATGCTGGCGCTTAGCTGGCTGGTAAGCGATAGCTGGCTAGATACATGAACAAAGAGAGCGTATGTTTGGGACTTATCAGCACAGCAATCTGAGGATAGAGGTCAGCGCTAGTGCTGATGAAATCAAGCGGGGCTTAACCAAGATCAGTGCACTCAAGCAGTGGCTATGGCCACAGCAAATAAAGGTTTCTGGCCCTCAGGCTTCCGGAGAACGCCTGTCTGAAGGACAGCTATTTGAGAGCCAGCTGCTTATCAGTCAAATAACGCATCGGGTTGAACTGCTCTCACCACAAGGCATTCGACTATTGCTCAGCGGTGGGATTGATGGGTTCCATGAGTGGCAGTGGGGTGATGGCTGGGTTCAGTCACGCTTGGAAGGAATCTCGCTGCTGCCGCTAAATTTAGGCCAAACAGCTAGCCTAAGCAGGCTTAAGTACTATTTAACAGCTCAATCTTCTCCAAAATAGGCTATCTTAGTAGACGCTTTCAACAAGGCCATCTTCCATGGGCCTCTCTTGAAAAGATTAGGACGGTCGTTGAACGATGGTTTCGCTCATCCGTCGTTTAGTTTGGCTGTCAATACTGACCAGCCGAACATAATGCTCAGGATATTGGAAGAGGCAGCTGGACAGAGAGGCGATCGCCTCTCTGTCAGAAGAGCGGCTCTCTAGGGTGGTGTAACACTGCCAGGAGTTAATACTAAACCGTCGCTGCTCCACATGTTCTATGCCCACGCGATGGCCCTGAGCCATAATGCGCCGCAGTTGCTCGACAGCTTCAGAGCCGACGGAATTCTCAAGCGATCGAACCGCTGGGCCGATAGAACCATTGTTAGCAGATGTGTAATCTGAAGAAGACCCTGAGGATGCGGAGAACGCCAATTGAGCATCGCGCTTGCCAAGTCGCTCTTGTTTGTGATGAGTACTGTAGGGCCTCAGTGGATTATTTGCTGGCGGCGTTAGTAAGGCGGAATCGCGGCGGCGAGGTGTCCTTACAGCCTCCCCGGTTGGTGTGACCGCTTGGTTATACTCACTCACCAGACCCATGGTGCGAACGTAAGCTTGCTCTTTGACTAGGGTGTTACCTACTTCGATTAGGTTCGAGAGCTGAAAGTTGGGTTGGGAAAATGAGGGCGCTTTTAGGGAATTGACGACACGGCTAGCGATATTTTCAATACCCACCGAATGAATAAACTGTGTGATTTGTTCGTCGTATATTTGCGATCGCACTGCCCCAAAGAAATCAATAGCCTGATCATCAAACTGATTCACCAGCGATTCAATCTCTGATGGAGACAGTCCATCTTCTGAAAACATGCCGCTCACAATGCCTATGCGATCGTCATGACTGGGCTCCCAGTAAAACTTCTGCATCCGGCCATCACGAATCAGCGGCGCATACAGTGTCGCAAAGTCATTACCTGTCGCAATAATTGGAATGCGAGGCAGCGCTTTCTCATCGTAGCTACCCGGCAGTTGCACATTCGTTGGCTTATCGGCAATATTCATCAGGGTGTTATTCACCAGCTGCGTATTCACCGTGTACTGCGTCATTCGATCAAAGCGTCCTGCGCCCGCATCCAAATCGTTGATCATCAGCACAGCCATGTTGCCACGCACACGCACCAGCTCCGCAGCTTCTCGATAGCGGAGCCGAATCAGTCGGGCCGGATCGCCCGCATCCGGGCTTTCTAACTCTCCGCCTGAGATATGAACCACTTCCACGCCCATTCGCTCAAAAACCAGCTCACACTGGAAAGTCTTGCCTTCGCCCTTGCGTCCGTGAACGCCCAAAATCAAGGGCACCTTCACCTGCTGAAGATCCAGGTAGTTTTTGGTGATGTGAACAGCGAGCTTGTTGAGAAAGCGAGGAGAAACGTAATAGCTCATGAGTTGTTGTTATCCTGCCCAAACCAGTTTTGCCATGCGGGCCAATCTATCACCTGCTGCGCTAAAGCTAAATAGCCAGAGGCCGCAGGATGTGCACCATCCACAGCCGCAACTTCTTGCATCCACAGGGCGTTACTGATGAGTGGCTGATAGGTGTCCAAATAAGGGATGCCTAATGCGTTACACAGATCACCGTAAGCGTTAGAAAGTGAGGCAGTACGACGGTTCATAGCCTCGTCAGCCGTGGGTGGCGGCCCCACAAGTAAAACAGGAAAGAGGGCCTTAGCCTGCGTTAAAATCCGACGAGCACAGAGGATAGAATCGGCTTGCTCCACGAAGCGTTGGCCCTCTTCAACACGGTTGTCGTTGGTTCCAAACGAAAACACCACGCGGTTATCAGTCTCTTTCGGAAATCTTAGCGTTGCTTCTGCTAGCCACCGCGTTTCTATCTGCTCGCTGGTATTCCCTCTAATGCCTAGGTTGTAGTAGCTTATGCTATAGCGAGGAGAGCGCATTGCCGCACAAGCACGAGCGGGCCACCCCAGGTAGGTTGGGTCGCCGGTTCCTGCGACGAAAGAATCTCCGAAAAAACAGATGCGAATATCTCGCGGGTTATCTACCATCTATATTATTCAGCGGCTTTGCTGGAAGCTGTAGCAGACTGGGTCCGCTCTTCGATTTGGGTGAGGGCCTGCATGACTAAGTTTTTAGCCTGAAGCTTCCAGCCACGCTTTTGGATCAGGATTGCGATCGCGCCACCGACTAACGTCGCAACAAAATCTTGCGGCTGCGTAAACGAAATTCCAAACAACAAACCTAGGCCAGCGATACCCCAAAATGGCAAAGACACAGCCTGCCGCTGCTCTAACAAAATCTCGTCAAAAAAATTGCGAGGAAGATTTTCTTCTAACTCAGCTTTTACTTGCTTTTGTTGAGCGGGTGGCACAGACAAAGCTATTTTCTGACGAAGCTTTTCAATTTTGCGCGCATCAGTACTGTATTCGGTAAGCTGATCTTCAGCCAGCATGACCAAGCGCTCTGTCTGGGACATCTTTGTGTCGTCCTTTTCAACGTAATTGCTAAGTTAACTGTACAGCGAATAGACCGGCAAAAAAATAAGAGGGCAGACTATTTTCTGCCCCCTTAGGGTTACTTACCCACAATCATTATCAAAACTGTGGTCGAAGCAATAATGATTGAGAGTGAAGCTTAGTAGCGGTAGCCGCTGCCGCTGTTGCTGCCAGGCTTGTGCACGATGAAGCTTACAGCTTGGCATTGCTTAACGTTGTCGAAACCAACAACGCGGATGTAGCAGTTGCCGTACTCAGAGCGGCAAGCCTGGACTTCGTCCAAAACCGCGCGAGTGCTAGTTGCGCCAAACAGAGGAAGCTTCCACATTGTCCAGTAGTAAACTTCAGGATCAGAGTTCTCGTTGAACTCAACAGCAGGAATATAGCCCATTTGCAAACAGTAGTTTAGCTGCTTTTCAATTTGCTGGTCAGTGAGAGGGGGTAGATATGAGAGAGTCTCATACCGACGCTCTTTAGGCAACGTTTTCATGTTCATCATGGCTTTCTTTCTTCCTTAATTTGAAAAGAGTAAATAGGGAGAGATCGTCTTTTACGATCTATTCGAAGGTTGGGGTATTCAAAAGTTGGGTATGGCAGAACTTTGCAAGCGATTAGTAAAAGCAACTGCACGATGCATAAGACTATTCAGAGATTTCCGTAGAGGTGTCATCTGAATCAGCTTCGCTTTGACTAGCACCGCCTAAAAGGTCTTCCGAAGTCATCTGCGTCATCTTCTCGAGCTGTTTTTTACGATGCCCTATATTGGCCTGCTGAATATTGGTGGTAAGCATTTCGGGAAGAAATTCTGCAACTTCTTCGGCGAGATGCGATCGCACCGTCATTATCCTAAAGGCCAGCTCAGTATGCTCTTTGAGCAGTTCTGAAATAAAGGCTTCGCCATCCTGGAGCTTTTCACGGCTCGCGAACTCGTTGAGCTGATGAAACAGCGGTCGATTGGCTTCTAAAAGCTGGCTTAACACAGTGCGAACGGCTTGATAGGTCAGGTAGCTTGTAAGCACCTGAGTGGTATCTTTGGCAATTCGCTTGAGATCCATAGGTAGGGGACACCTTTGCAGTGCCCCAAAAATCTACTGTGTCAAACACTGTTTTTATCCAGTGCTTGTTCTCAGATTACTAGAGAGCCATAAACCGTTCTACCCACCACTCTTTGCAATGGCGTTTCAAATAACATTGCCGTTTGAAATAACATTGCAAAGAGCAGTTGAACCCAATTAAAGCGTGTCCACAGTATCGAACTCAAACTTGATCTCTTTCCAAAGATCAAGAGCAGTCTGAAGCTCAGGAGACCACTTGCCTGCTTCGCGAAGGATGTCGCCACCTTCACGAGAGAGGTTACGACCTTCGTTACGGGCTTGAACGCAAGCTTCAAGTGCAACACGGTTAGCTGTCGCACCAGGCGCGTTACCCCATGGGTGACCCAAAGTACCGCCACCAAACTGAAGCACAGAGTCGTCGCCAAAGATTTCAACCAGCGCAGGCATATGCCATACGTGGATACCACCGGAAGCAACAGCCATGACACCAGGCATAGAAGCCCAGTCCTGGGTGAAGTACACACCACGGGACTTATCTTGCTCTATGTAGTTCTCACGGAGCAGGTCAACAAAGCCTAAAGTACCGGCGCGGTCACCTTCGAGCTTACCGACAACGGTACCGGTGTGAATGTGGTCACCACCAGAGAGGCGCAAGCACTTTGAAAGTACGCGGAAGTGGATACCGTGATTCTTCTGACGGTCGATTACAGCGTGCATTGCACGGTGAATGTGCAGCAGGACGCCGTTGTCGCGGCACCAGTGAGCCAAGGAAGTGTTGGCTGTAAAGCCACCGGTGAGGAAGTCGTGCATGACGATGGGCATGTCGAGTTCTTTCGCATACTCGGCACGCTTGATCATCTCTTCGCAAGTCGCAGCGGTTACGTTGAGGTAGTGACCTTTGATTTCGCCGGTTTCTGCTTGGGACTTGTGAATAGCATCCGCGACGAACAAGAAACGGTCACGCCATCTCTGGAAAGGCTGTGAGTTGATGTTCTCGTCGTCTTTTGTGAAGTCCAGACCACCACGGAGACACTCGTAAACGGCACGACCGTAGTTCTTTGCAGAGAGACCTAGCTTGGGCTTAATCGTACAGCCAAGCATTGGACGACCGTACTTGTTAAGGCGATCGCGCTCAACCTGAATACCGTGAGGAGGACCCTGGAAGGTCTTAACGTAAGCAACTGGAATGCGAAGGTCTTCGAGGCGTAGAGCACGCAGCGCTTTAAAGCCAAACACGTTACCAACCAAGGACGTTAGTAGGTTGGTTACAGAACCTTCCTCAAACAGGTCTAGAGGGTAGGCAACGTATGCGATGTACTCATTGTCTTGACCAGGGACAGGCTCAATGTCGTAGCAGCGACCACGGTAGCGGTCCATGTCAGTGAGTAGGTCAGTCCAAACCGTCGTCCAGGTACCCGTGGAAGATTCTGCGGCTACAGCAGCTGCGCACTCTTCAGGAGGTACGCCAGGCTGAGGCGTCATCCGGAAAGCAGCCAGAATATCGGTATCTCTAGGCGTGTAGTCTGGCGCGTAGTAAGTCAGTCGGTAATCCTGTACACCAGCATCATAGCCAGCGCCCGACTTGGACTGAGTCTGTGAGTAGGACATATTTCCCTATTTCCTGTCTATTATTCTTCGTAAATCAACTAGATGATTGACCGAACTCCATGGATCCCATTGAAAGGGACCGACACCCAACACCCTAGAAAGTGACCACTAATTCTACAAAGAGAACATAGCGATTATTTCTTTGGCGACTTCTGATTTGATGGAAGCTCGAAGCGGTTTTAGCTCTTCTCCGTCCCAGCTTCAAACGATTGGACCGCGGGGCACTGCCCAGAGCAGGTGCAGGAGGTCTTTGTTGAATAGCTGTAGGACGAGGGCGCTAATAAGGTTTGGGTGTCTTCGCAAGAGACCCGTCAGTTAAACCTGTGCTTTACAGAATACTACCAGCCCTCCGATAAGTTTCCTTTTAGAAGTTCTGTATAGACTGATAATTAAATGTTATGAATACTGATGTAGAAAGGTTTCAGGGCATTTCTGAATATGCAAACATTCAGTATCGTTCGTAACATTCCGTAACGAAGAATGTTAAATGAATCCATATTTTCGACTCGCGCACTGAAGAGGGGCGTTTGCGACTCGATTTATTTCCCTTAGAGGATAATCTACCTCTCACAGAACATACCCAACTTGTTATGTGAATTTAAGAATTAGCGTAGGCGCTGAACAGTGCTGGCTATCTTCGACACAATTTTGCCTTTCACTTAGGGATGCGAATAGAACTAGAGTCCTGATGTAATTAAGGACTCTATTGCCCCTCACCCCCTTTCCCTCTCCCTTTTAAGAAGGCCTCTAACCTGCCAATAAAATCAGCCCCTAAACCGTCCACTTAGCAGTTAATAAAAGCAGGTGAATGGGCACTTTGGGGCAAGCTGTTTCATCAGCATTTTTTGTTGACAGTTTTTATTGACTAGGGCGCTAGGCCAGAGGTATTTCGTGAGCATTGCCAGAAAAGTGGGTCACATCGCAAGCGCTACTTTTCTGTGGGGAGCAGTTTGCATGGGGGCAAGCGGACAGGTCAGAAAGCCGAATCCCGCCAGCGTTAACATCGGCGTGCCGTCAAGGCCACTCACCGTAGAACGCTCGACTGCCCCCAATCCCATGAGTGAGAATTATCAGGTAGGCGCCCTCCAAGCCGACTATACCGGCAGCCTATGGGTTGGCTCGCATCAGGGGCTATCACGTATCAACCCGGAGACTGGACAAGTTCAGGCACAGGTGGCGGTGCCGAATCAATTTATTGATGCTATGGCCCAGGACAAGGTAGGTCGCATTTGGCTGGGCACACCTGAAGGATTGATCCGGGTAGAGCCGCGTATTAATGAGGTCACCGCGCAGAACTTTAGACTGCCGTCTAACCGGGTATTAGCGACACTGATCGATGAGCGGGGATTTTTGTGGGTCGGGACCGATCGGGGACTAGCGATGATTAGTCCTGACCAAGGATTGCTGATGACAACGCTACAGGCACTACCGGGTGTCAGTGCCAATACCCTTGGACTAGCTCCCGACGGGAACCTTTGGGTCGGCACCCTAGAAGGATTGGTTCGCATTAATACGGCCTCCGCCTATGTGACCGACCGCGTGACGGACTTGCCCGGTCGCTCAGCCCAAGCGATGGCGATTGGTCCGCAGGGCAACTTGTGGATTGGAACGCCCACGGGCCTGTTAGTGGTCGATAGTCGAACCGGGCAGTTGCTACGCTCAGTAACTCAGCTGCGGGGGAGAAATGTAGGCGCGATCGCATTCGACGCGACCCAAAGCTTATGGGTTGGCACACGCGAAGGGCTCGTAAAGCTCAATCCTTATAACGGGGCGATTGTGGGCCGAGTCCCTAACCTACCCTCTGAACACGTGCTCTCCATTTCGCCTGATACCGGCAACAAAATTTGGGTGGGCACCACCGAAGGACTCGCCTGGGTCAGTACGGTGACAGGTCGCGGGACGCCCCACGGATCGATTGTGAGCGCGGTGGGCGCGCAGCGATAGCAATCTAGCGGTCTAATCTAGCGGTCAAAGATGATCTCTGCGCGGTAATCACTACTTAAATCAGCCTCGTTTGGTTTGATATTGTTGTGGGCGTTAAGGAAATCCGTGGCGCAGGAATATCATGATCGTCAATGTGCACCAGTTCGCTCAGTGGAAACAGGATGGGCGAGCGATTGCTGTGCTGACCGCTTGGGACTATCTCTCTGCACAGATGGTTTCTGAAGCAGGCACCGATATTGTGCTGGTGGGCGACTCAATGGCCATGACCGTGATGGGACATGACACCACCTTGCCGCTGACGCTAGATGAGATTTTGCACCATGCCAAAATGGTCCGTCGGGCGATCGCAACATCATTGGTCGTGGTTGATCTTCCCTTTTTGACCTATCACGCCAGTCAAGGGGCGGCCTTACTCGCTGCTGGTCGGGTGATTAAAGAAACCGGCGCGCAGGCCGTGAAAATGGAAGGTGGCTATCCAGACATGGTGGATACCATCGCAGCGGTGGTGCAAGCGGGCATTCCCGTGATGGGGCATGTTGGCCTCACGCCGCAGTCTGTGTATAAGTTTGGCAGCTTTCGAAAACAGGGAAAAACCGCCGAAGAGGGCGATCGCATTTTGCAAGAAGCCCTGGCTCTAGAACAGGCAGGCGTTTTTTCTATTGTGTTGGAACACATCCCCGCAGAGCTTGCGAAAAAGATTAGTCAGACATTGACCATTCCAACCATCGGCATTGGCGCAGGCCCAGACTGCGATGGGCAGGTTCTAGTCACCTCCGATTTACTCGGCCTCTCTGACTGGCAGCCACCTTTTGCCAAACCCTATGTGAACCTCAGAGCCCAAGGGATTGAAGCCGCACAGCGGTTCTGTGAGGATGTTAGAACTCGTCAGTTTGAGGTAAAACACTGAAGGCCACCCGAGAGAGTGTTCTATGGCTTTCTACACTCTTTTTCTTTTCTACGATCTTTCTACAGATAGTTATGAACAAACAAGCGCTGATTGAAGCCTTATCGCTGGTAGAGCATGTTGAAGGCGGATACTTCTCAGAAACCTATCGAGCCACAGAAGAGATGCCAACCCCCCGAGAAGGATCTAGCCGCTCGGTCATGACCTCCATTTACTACCTACTCACAGACGATCGCCCCGTTGATCATCTGCACCAAAACAAGTCAGACATCATGCACTACTTTCAGGCCGGTGCAGCGATTACCTATATCTTGGTTGATTTAGAAGGTCGCTTGAGCAAAGTAAAACTTGGGATGAATATCGCTGAGGGAGAAGTGCCTCAGCTGCTGGTGCCCCAAGGCTACTGGAAAGCCGCTGTTTTAGAAACAGGAGAGTACGGCCTGCTGGGTGAAGCCGTTGCCCCAGGCTTTGACTATCGCGATATGACCATTGCCAAAGCCGACGAGATTCGCACTCAGTTTTCCAACATTTGGGACGAACTTGCGCCCTATATAAGGCACTAGGTAAGGCGCTAGTGCAAGGACCTAAAACGGGTGTTGCTCAGCCCTTGTCATCCAGTCTTTTCATGGCTCGATAGATAGCGTCAATACATATGCATCGGTGAGGTGCATGGCCTTTGAGCACGCTACATTTATTTTTGAAGGTAAGCTAATTAGCAGAATACGACGCACACGTTAGACAAGAATAATTATGATTGCGACCAGCACACGCATCCCCGATACCGCACCCGCCGCAAAGCAAGATTACAAAGTTGCCGATATCTCCCTGGCTGACTGGGGCCGGAAAGAGATTGCGATCGCAGAAGGCGAAATGCCCGCACTGATGGCAATTCGTAACAAGTACAGCGCGGCTAAGCCTTTGGCAGGCGCCAAAATCATCGGCTGTATTCACATGACCATTCAAACAGCCGTTTTGATTGAGACATTGTGCGAGCTAGGTGCTGAAGTGCGCTGGTCTTCTTGCAACATTTTCTCCACACAGGATCACGCGGCTGCTGCGATCGCCGCTGCCGGCATTCCCGTATTTGCGTGGAAAGGCGAAACTGAAGAAGAGTACATTTGGTGCCTAGAGCAAACTTGCCATAGCGCTGGTGGCAGTGCCAATGGCGAGCTGTGGGACGCCAACATGATTCTGGATGACGGCGGCGACCTCACCGGCCACATCCACGAAAAGTATCCTCAAATGCTCACCGCTATCCACGGTGTTACCGAAGAGACCACAACAGGCGTTCACCGTTTGTTTGAGATGTTGGAAAAAGGCGAGCTAAAAATTCCCGCTATCAACGTTAACGACGCGGTGACTAAAACAAAGAACGACAACAAGTACGGCTGCCGCCACAGTCTGAACGACGCCATCAAGCGTGGCACTGACCACCTGCTCTCTGGTAAGAAAGCATTGGTTATTGGCTACGGCGACGTCGGCAAGGGTTCGGTAGCGTCCCTTCGCCAAGAAGGCATGATTGTAAAAGTCGCTGAAGTTGATCCCATCTGCGCAATGCAGGCTTGCATGGACGGCTTTGAAGTGGTTTCTCCTTACAAAAACGGGAAAAACGACGGCACAGCAAACAGCCTAGACTTGGATCTGTTGTCTAAAACTGACTTGGTAGTTACCGCAACTGGTAACTACAACGTTTGCGATAAGAACATTCTGGCCAACCTCAAAAAAGGCGCTGTTGTTTGCAACATCGGTCACTTTGACAACGAAATTGACACTGCCTTCATGCGCAAGGAATGGCGCTGGGAAGAAGTGAAGCCTCAAGTTCACCAGGTCTATCGCTCTGACGATCCAACAGACTTCTTGATTCTGCTCTCTGAAGGCAGATTGGTGAACCTTGGCAATGCCACCGGTCACCCTTCTCGAATTATGGATGGGTCCTTTGCGAACCAGGTGTTGGCACAAATCTTTCTCTACGAGAAGAAGTTTGCTGACCTAGCAGCTGACAGGAAAGCTGAGGCCATCACTGTTGAGCTACTGCCTAAAAAGCTAGATGAAGAAGTCGCTCGCTACATGGTAGAAGGCTTCAACGGCGTCATCACCGAGCTGACACCCGAGCAAGCTGACTACATCCATGTGACGGTAGAAGGCCCCTTCAAGAACGAAACTTACAAGTACTAAAGTTGAGTTTCTAATACAGTCAAACGATTAAAACTTAATAGTTGGAAGACATCACTGATGGAGTATATAAGTCCATCGGTGGTGTTTTTTTATGAGGGATTAGTAGTAAGGAATAGACGATTGCAATAGAGCTATTACCAACTGAACCTGGAGATAGCAAAGTCTCATGATTTGAGACATTAACTGTAACGATCCGAATGCCTACAGTTTGGTATTTTTGAAGCAGTTACAGTGCCGATGAGCGCAGAGACAGTTTTATCAATAGTAAGAATAGGAAGGGTGTAAACCCGTGCGCTGTTACAGTAAAGAGCATGGGTTAAACGAATGTAATTATAAGGATCAAGCGGTCATATTTGGCATTGAGTATCCAACTAGAACTTAGAGGAGTAACCATGAAAAGTTTTTCTCAGTTTAAGCCTTCTCAACTCGCATCTATACCCATTGCAATTGCAGCCATGTTAATCGTGACAGGTGCAATACCCGCACCCATCGTTAGCACCTCACTGACTTCCAAATCACCTTATGAACCCGGTGCTGTTTCGATGGGCACTTGGGAAACAACAGCGCTAGCACAAGACTGTGGACCACTTTGCGAACCAGATGACGAACCAGATGAAGATCCTGAACCGGCAGATAGACGTCGGCTTCGGAGATTTATTAACTTTATACAGAACTTCATTAGACGCTTCTTTGGAAGATAGTCTTCGGCGCACGAAATTTTAGATCACTTAGGGAAGAGTGCACCGCTACATATTCAACAGGAATATGTAGCGGTGAAGATTTAATTTTGTACCCGCAGCCAGGTAGCTAGGGTAGATTTAAGACATTGCAGCTAAAAACGAAGGCTTGACAAAGCCATAAGCTTTTGGAGAAAAACTCGGCGAGCTATTGATATATTGCTAAGGACCTAACATTTCCCTTAGGTGGGGATTGAGCGAGTTTGAGTATGGCTAGGCTATCTGTAGAACTACAAAAGTATTTTCTGAGTGATGAGCGGGCAAGCGCCTCTCAAATAACAGACTCGAGTGAAAGCTTTTCGAGCAGCCAGGGTAGACCAGCTGATGATGATAGCAACGTTACGCTCAACGAAATTTTAGAAATCGCGGGTGAGCGCACCTTTGGCTTTTTGTTTGTGTTGCTGTCGCTGCCATCGGCCCTGCCTATTCCAGCACCTGGGTACTCAACGCCGTTTGGCGTTGTGATGTTTTTGCTGGCGGCACAGCTGATTGTGGGCTCCGAGCAACCCTGGCTACCGGAAAAGTTTCGGAAGCGAGGATTTGAGCGCAAGACGGTTCAAGGGTTCATCCGTAAGGGGATTCCTTGGCTGGAACGCATCGAGACAGTAGCACGGCCAAGGCTCACACCACTGTGTACCAGTCGGGTCGGTCGTATGGCTATTGGCATTGCGATCGCACTGATGTCTATCTCAATGATGATTCCAATTCCACTCACCAACACGCTGCCTGCTATTGGCATCTTCGTGACAGGCTTTGGCCTGCTGGATGACGATGGGGCGATTAGCCTTGCGGGCCTCACTGTTTGCGCGGTGAGCGCTGCGGCCACTAGCACAATTCTCTATCTGCTATTCCGATTGGGCTTTGAAGGGATGACCCAAGCCGTCGATGCTGTGAAGGAACAGCTTAAGCCCTAGCGTCTTAAGCTCTGGCATCCAACAGCTAGGCTTCTAGCTCAGGAATTTCGTAAACCACCACGCCCGAAACTACGTCATTGGTGACCGCGGCGTAGCCTGATTTCACCAGTTCTTTGAGCTGCTTTTCGACTTCTGCAAAGGTCGAGCCGGTTTCCAACACACAGTCTGTCACGGTGAGCCGGCCACGGTTACGCTTTGCTATTTTCAACAGCTGAATCGTCAGTGGTGGTGCCTGCGGGCCAGAGTTATCAAGCAAGCCTGGCACATCGTGCTTACTCAGCTGATGGTTGCGTTTGCGCAACTGGCGCGATCGCTTATCGGCCATCTCAGGAATCAGCGCCAAATCTATCAGCTGGCCAATACCAAAAAGACCAAAGGTAAACATCCACAGCAAACCGGTCGCGATTTTACCGTTGTACAGACGATGTACGCCAAAGAACCCTGACAAACAGGCCGCCCAGAAAAGATAGCTAATTGCCGTTTGTGACGGGTTTTCTTGAGACGAATGTCCTAAAGAGGAGGTCTCAGAGATATGAGCAGATGAGTGGGCGGAATAGTCAGGCTCTTTCATGGCAGTACAAAAGGCAGCAGGACAAAAGACACTTGCAGGCTGTTGTTCACAAAACCTCAAACTCACACCCAATCTGTGCGAGCCAATCGATAAAACAGCTACTTAGAAATGAAGCGGTAAACACGTGTAAATACAGCTTATCTAGCGTTTTTGATTTTGAGAAGAGGGTTTATGCCACCTTAATCCTGGGATTTTTAGACGGATAACCGCCAGCCAAAATATCAGGGGAAATCAGAGCTTTTCCCAGGGCGGCCTCTAATCGCACGACACAACCGCATTACACTAGAAAATAATTTTAATCCGGGGTGCGTGTGAAAGCCTCACTAAAGAATGTGGGAATAACAGGGAAAGAACGGGAAGACAGGGTTTTACAGGACAAAAGGCTGTGGCACAAAAAGACGACTTTAGGAATAGACAGCAAAGCGTGAACAAAGCAGGGAACGAAGGGTCTACAAAAGAAGTCCACAGTAAAGAAGACCTTAAAAAAGAAGTCCCCAACCCAGAAGTGCCTGGCAGCGCCCCTAGCGCATCAGCATCCTCAGCGGCGAACGGTACAGCAACCTCGGCCCCCCACAACACTTCAGCACCCCATACGGCATCTCCCCGTCCGGCATCTACGCATACGGCATCTCCCCGTCCGGCATCTACGCATACGGCATCTCCTCACGCTCAGAGCGCTAGCGTCAGGCCATCTGGGAAAAAGCAGCCCCCGCCGACGGCAAAACGGTCACCACAGCCCTTGGATAGCATGGCAGAAGCTGACGCCATCAAAAAAGAGACCCCACTGGATACGCCTTGGAACATTCCTGATCGCGACGATGGGTTGTTTTTGGGGCGAACCTTAGAACTTGAGCGAGTCCATCACCTCCTACAAACCAACATTGGCGGAACAGTTGCGATCGCAGGCATGAGTGGGGTCGGCAAAACAGAGCTGGCCATGCAATACGCCACGCAGTATCGACGCTGCTACCCCGGCGGCATCTGCTGGATTAACAGCCGATCACATACCCTGTTTACTCAGTTCATTCAATTTGTGCAGCAGCACGTTGGCGTCACCCCCGAGCAAATCGAAACCACCTCAGAGTTAGACCTGCCGCAGACTGCCAGCGCCTATCTCAGCCAGTGGAAAGTGCCTGGTGTTGTGCTGATAATATTTGACGATGTGGAGAACATCGCCCACGTTGAGCCCCTCTTAAACCAGCTACCCCAACGGTTTCACAGCTTACTCACCCTGCGATCGCCCAAAGACCCCCAACACAACCCTGCTTTTCAGCCAACCCAGCGCCAGCTGCCCCAAAACCAACGCCCTCAAAAAAATCTGCCGTGGCAAGGCGACTATGCAGCTGCCCCCCCATCCACGGACACCCAACCGTTGACGGCCAAGTCCACCCCGATGCAGCCAGGTATCAGCATTGATATCCAGCAGACCCTAGACGAGTCTATTTATCCAGAAGCGCTATTTAACCCAACCTCACTGGAAACAGCCTCCCTAGATATTGTTGATTTGGATAGCTTGGGCCGCGAGGAATCTTTTATTTGGCTCAGCACATTTGTGGGCCCGCGGGTCACGACCGCTCAGCCGGCGGCCAAAACGCTGTGCAAAAAAGTCAGCTACTTGCCACTGGGGATTAGCTTACTGGGACGGTATCTGGCCGAGAATGCATCCCTGTCAGTCGGCGAAGTGAGTCAGTCGCTCACACAAGAAGCTCAAATCCTGGCACGTCAAACAACGCATCAAACCTCAGCCGTACCCGCCCTAATTGATCGGCCCTCAACGGATTTGTCTCTGATTGAAAAAGGCATCGAAGCAACCTTAGAGTTGTGCTGGCAGCAGCTGGGTGCTCCCGCCCAGCATCTCGCTAGAATCTTGAGTTTTTTCGCCCCTGGAGATGTTCCAGCCGCCTTAGCGGACAGTGTTGCGACCTATACAAAGCTGGTTAACAAAGATCTTGCGAAGGCTAAACATCAGGTTTGCGCCCAGGGCTTGGTCCAACAGCTCACCCAAAAAAATGGCGATGTGCTGCTCCGATTACATCCTCTAAACCAAGCCTTTTTAGCCACCAAAAGGCAGCGTCAATCGTCACGCCGCGCGTCGGGCCAATCGAGATTGGCTCAAGCCCATTCCGCACACGATCGGTGGGAACAGGCCTACATTCAAGGGCTCGCAGACTTTGCTAATCGCATCAACCACAGTCTTTCGCCTCAGGAACTCGCCCAGATTACCCCTGCGATTCCTTACATCAAAGCTGTTTTAGAACACCGGATGGCGCAGGTGCCCGCTCAGACCCTAGAAGCGCTGTTTGGAGGAATGACCCGGTTCTATAGCGCGCAGGCAATTTTTACTGAGGCACATCGCTGGGCGATGCAGTCTCACCAGGCGCTGTGCGATCGCTTAGGCAGTAACCACCCTGGGATTGCCAAAAGCCTCAACAACCTGGCCCATGTATATACTCTGCAAGACCGTTACCCAGAAGCTGAAGCGCTTTACACCCAGGCCCTAGAGCTGTCTAAAAAGCAGCTGGGCGAGGACCACCCTGATATCGCCAACAGTCTGAATAATTTAGCCAACGTCTATTCTGCGCAAAATCGCTTTGGCGAAGCTGAAGCGCTCTACATCAAAACCCTAAAAGTCACCAAGCAAAGCCTGGGGGAAGATCATCTCACCGTCGCCACAGGGCTCAACAATTTAGCGCTGCTGTATGCCAATCAGGATCGGCTCAGCGAAGCAGAATCGCTCTACGCTGAGGCGCTCTCTAATACCCGGCGCAATCTGGGCAATGACCATGCTTCGGTCGCCAAAATATGCAACAGCCTAGCTAACGTATACGTGAGTCAGGGCCGCTACGAAAAAGCAGAGCCGCTCTATATTCAAGACCTAGAAATTACGCGGCGTAACCTGGGTGAAAATCATATTTCGGTCGCCACCAGCCTAAACAACCTAGCCCTGCTGTACAAAGCTCAAAACCGATTTACTGAGGCCGAGCCGCTGTACCAGCACGCCCTAGCCATTACAAGGCGTACGCTGGGTGAAGGCCATCCGATGGTGGCTAAAAATCTCAACAATTTGGCCAATGTGTACTCTGGGCAAGACCGCTTTCGCGAGGCCGAACCCTTGTACGCTCGAGCGATTGAGATTGCGGAGCGAACCCTGGGGGAAAATCATCCTGATGTCACCACTAGCCTGAATAATCTGGCGCTTCTGTACAAAACGCAGTGTCGCTTTCGCGAGGCCGAACCGCTATATGTAAAGTCGCTCAAAATTCTCCAGCGCAGTTTTAACACCCATCCCGCTGTGTTGACAGCAAACCTGAATAATTTGGCCAGCGTATACGCCAACCAGGGCTATTACAAAGAGGCAGAACCGCTGTACAAGCAGGCCCTCGCCATTACAGAACGTAGCCAAGATAAAAGCTCGCTAGATGTTGCCAACAGCCTGAATAACTTGGGCGAGCTATATAAAGCGCAAGGCCGCCTCAGCGAAGCAGAATCGCTGTGCTTACAGGCCCTGGCGATGAATAAGCACAGCTACGGAGACCACCACCCTGCGGTGAGTAAAAACCTGAATACGCTGGCTTTTTTGTATAAGGAACAGGGCCGACTGAACGAGGCTGAAGATATGTTCGCCAAGGCGCTGGAGGCCACGAAGCAAAACCGCAGCCAAGAACATCCTGAGGTCTCGATGCAGGAGTCTTATTTATCGGCGTTTCGGCGATCGCGCAAACGCAAGTACTTCATACGCATCGCGCGCATCATTATGCTGGTGCTGTTCTTGATAATCTTGATTCCAGCTGTGATCTCTCTCATACAAACCGTGAGTGCGCAAACCATCGCATGGCTGCTGTTTGTGCTGTTTTTGGGTCTGACAGTATGGGTTTTACAGGCGCTGTTATTGAAATAGACATTGCTGTTGTCACTACTCAGCTATCACTACCCAGCGGTCACGACTCAGCGGTAAGCCAAGCAGAGCAGAATAACCTTACTCAGAATCTGTTTCAATGCGGCCTAGGGCAGTACCTGGGTAGTAGTGACCCAAAATAGCCGTGTAGTCGTAGCCCTGTTCAGCCAGATCTTTTGCCCCTAGCTGACTCATACCGCTGCCTTTGTGGGCGTCATCAACGATGGCTTGAGAAGCGGCATATAGTGATTCCACAATGCCGCCGTCATGACTGATGAATTCGCCAGCCGTCGCCTGGACAGCGGCCTGCGTAGTATCCGCTTCTCGGCCAATGCCCTTGTAAGCCTGGAAACGCTGAGTATTATCCAAATCAAAGAAGGCTTCGCTGGCAGGATGAATGTTGTGGGTCAGCGCGTAGGAGCGGGCGGCAACCGCCTGAGCCTTAAGCGATTCGATCGCCCAGCCTGGAGACATTTCACTCCCTACCACGCTGTAGAGGTAATCGCCTAGCAGCACATAGTTCACGGCAATCAGGCCCCGTTCTCTGAGGGCCAATAGCACACGGCCCCGATACCAGCTATTGCCAATGGCAACGTATCCGCCATCCTCGGGATAGACCCAAAAAGCATCTGGCAGGACTTCACCATCCACGACAAGGCCATCACCGATTTCAGCATAGGCACCGGTTTCAGGCGAGAGTGACTTTAGGACGTTGCCGTCTAAATCGGTGAGGGTCCCTTCACCAGAGGTGGCAAACGAGATCGCACTGACATCTTTGGCGACCGCGACTCGCATTTCCAACACGCTATCGATAGTTGTACCGGTAAAAACAGGCTGTGCTACAGCCGGTGCAGGCGGTGCAGCGGCAATCACTTGCTCTGAAGACTTAGGCGGCTCAGATTGAGTCGCTTTGGAAGCAGAAGGCGTGCTCTTTTCAGCTGTTTTCTCGGGGCTTTTTGAGCCTTGTAGCGTCTCTTTTTTCGGGGGGATGTCACTCTGGCTAGCGGTTTGGGAAGAGGACGTCGCAACGCTACCGGAAATGCGTGCGATCGCCTCTACTTTTCTATAAAAAATTTGATGGGTTAAAAACAAGCCGCGCGGATTAATCACAAAGACTTCAGCCGTAGAATCATTCGCTCGCCGTAGTGGGGCTTCTACGACTAATCTTTCGGGCAACACAGCAGATTGCATCTCAGTGGGTGCCACCTGGGTAAAAGCAAACCCTGTACTCGCACTGGCAACACCCAAGAGGGCCGCTACGTTGCGTTTGGGAACCGAAGCGACTGCACGCGTGGCTTTTTTAGCAGCACCTAAGAGGGGAAAGGAAAACTTTGAAAAGCGCGATCGCACAGCAGAAGCGTCCTTTTCATCCGGAGCAGCAGCACCGTCATCAGACGCCTGTTCTTCCAAACTTTCTGAACCTCTATCGTCCACCTTTGGTTCTACTACGGGACTGGTTGCTGCAGAAGTGTGTTGAGTCGCTGGGGCATCTTCTAGAGCAGAATCATTGTTCAAAGCTGGCTTTGGAAAGAGCTGCTTGAGCATAGGTCAAAAAGTACAGATCAAAAAATACAAGTCAAAAAAATACGGGTCGTAAACTGGGAAAAAATGACATAAAAGGACGACGGCTCTGTAGACCTCTTTCAATAGGTGCTAGACAAAACCCTGACAGTTACCAGATACTTACCGTGAGCACTGTATACGTGAGCACCGTAATACGTAGGCACCGTAATATGTGGACACGGTCATAAAAGCCAGACGGGATCAGCGCCAAGTAGAGAAGCCAGTGATAAAAGCTAGCAACATTCCGCAGCCTTTTATGCACACAAGCTTTATGACGATATATTAACAACTGAGTGCCGTAACTGACGTGATATCTCTATAAACGCACCTAAACCTGCCTCATAGAACATCGCTTTGTCCCCGGTATTCGTACATCAGGATTTGCAATGACTGCCGCTACCGCCATTGATTCAGAGATAAAAAATAATGCGCTCGTGCTAGTGGCAGGGGCTACCGGTGGGGTAGGGCAGCTGTGTGTCGCAAACCTACTCACCGCAGGCTACCGCGTACGGGTACTCACTCGCAGCGCCGAAAAAGCCACCAAAATGTTCGCGCAGAAAGTAGACATTGCCCTCGGAGACATTCGTAAGCGCGAAACCCTCGGCGAAGCAACCGCTGACATTACCCACCTAATTTGCGCTACTGGCACAACCGCACTGCCCTCTAACCGTTGGGACTTTGATATTGACCTGGGCAGTAATCCTTTAGAGCAAGTCGCTAACTGGGCCAAGGTTTACCTGGACGAAGCGTTTCGCAAGGCCCACGCGCGCAACACACCGGAAGCAGTGGATGCTGTGGGGGTCAGTAACCTAGTGGCCGCAGCACCAGCTAATTTACAGCGGTTTGTCTTCGTATCCTCGTGCGGAGTGACGCGCACCGAGCAGTTTCCCTATACTATTTTGAACGCGTATGGCGTGCTAGAAGCTAAGAGCCAGGGTGAAAATTCTATTTTGCGCTCCGGGTTGCCCTACACCATTCTCAGACCCGGGCAGCTGACCGATGGCCCCTACACCTCGCGAGATTTTAACTCGCTGGTTAAGGCCACTACCGAGGGCAAACTTGGCGTCACGATAGAAACAGGCGATTCTGTAAACGGGCAAACTAGCCGAATTGACGTGGCAGCTGCTTGCGTCGCAGCGCTAGAGAGTTCAGCTGCGACCAATAAAGCCTTTGAAATCATTAGTAAAGGTGATCGGCCTACAACAATCGACTGGCAAAGCCTTTTTGCCTCCGCATAAGCCATCAAAAAAGGACGCTGGCCATTTCACCAGCGTCCTTTTTCCAAAGAGGCCTAACTTATTAGGGTGAGATCCCAGCGGACTCTATACCAAAAAGTTCACTGCCAGCCAAAGCGTCAGTAGAGAGCCAAAAACGCCAATCCAAAGCTTAAACCGAATGTCCATCGAAGTTCTGTAAAGAATAAAGTTGCCTTCATCATCCTAACGACAAACTGATGAGTTTAGGCGTATTGACAATAACGATTTTGAGAAGAGCGCTAGCCAACAGCAAATTCAGCAAAACAACAAATTCAGCAAAAAGACGCACTAGGCAGCTGTGTAGCTTTCAGCCTGAAGACGAAACATCTCTTCGTAGCGGCCTTGCTTTTCCATCAGTTCGTCGTGGGTGCCATTTTCAATAATTTCGCCGTTCTCTAGGACAACAATACGGTCGGCCATGCGTACGGTAGAAAAGCGGTGGCTGACGAGGAAAGTCATTTTTCCTTGGGTGAGCTGACGGAAGCGTTCAAAGAGGTCGTGTTCGGCGATCGCATCTACAGCCGCCGTGGGTTCATCGAGTATCAGCACCTGTGCCTGCGACATAAACGCCCGAGCCAGCCCAATTTTTTGCCACTGCCCGCCGGAAAGATCAACGCCGCCGGTAAACATTTTGCCAAGTACTGTCTCATAACCGTCATCTAACCCAGTAATCACATCCACCGCGCCCGCGTCGGCTGCGGCCATATCAATTTGGCTCTCGTCTTCCCGGTGGGACAGATCGCCAAAGCCGATGTTGTCTTTCGCGGTGAGCGCGTAGCGAGCAAAGTCTTGAAAGAGCACGCCAATGTTACGACGCAGATCTTTGAGCGCAAAGGCTGCCAACGGCACATCGTCCATCGCAATCAGCCCTCGGTCGATATCGTACAGGCGAGTTAGCAGCTTGAGCAGGGTGGTTTTACCCGAGCCATTGAGCCCGACTAAGGCGATACATTCTTGCGGGGCTACTGTCAGGTTGATGTTTTTGAGGGTGGGTTGCTCGCTGCCAGGATAGGTAAAGTAAACGTCTTTAAGCATCAAGCCTTCTCGAATCGGCGTTGGAAACGCCTTGGGCTTAGGCGGGCTAGTCACCTGCGGATCAAGATCAATAAACTCGAAGTATTGAGAAACATACAAGTTGAATTCGTAGAGGGTCGCAATGCTCAGCAAGATGCCTGCGGTCGCTGCCTGGGCCTGCTGAAACGTGCCAGCATACAGGGTTAAATCACCAATGGTGACCAAGCCGCGAATGGTTTCCCATAAGACCAGCGCGTAGGCGCCGTAGAAGCCAATCGCCGAAATAATTTCTAGGGTGACTTGCGCGATCGCCTGCCGCCGGGCCAGCACTTTAGACTCTTGGTTAAACTCATCGCGAATATCGTGATACTGATCTACTAGGTAGCTGCCTAAGTTGAACAGACGCACTTCCTTAACAAACTTAGGCTCGGTGAGAATTTTGCCGAAATAGTCCGCGAGGCGGCGCGAGTGCGTTTGGCGGCGCGTCATAAAAAAGCGTCGTTCGGAAAAGCGCACACTCACCCAAAAAGTCGGCAGGGCGCTGAGCAACAGCAGGACAAATACCAGCGGATTGAACCGCAGCAAGAGCGCGAGTAAGCCGAAGAGCCGCGTAACCTGCCCTAGCAACCGTAGCGACAGCCGCAGCACTCGCATAGGGTAGCTACTGCCACTTTGCTGAGCGCGGTTAAGAATGTCGTGAAATTCAGAAGATTCGTAGTGGGCCAAGTCCAACCGGGTGGCCTGTTGGAGCAGCTGCGTATTGGCATACAGCAAAAAGCGATCGCTCATGACCTGCGTGTTGTAAGCATCGAGCTGCTGCAAAAACGCCTGAAGCAGTAAAAAGCCGAATCCCGCCGCGACAAACGGCACCAGCGACTGAGTAATCACGGGCAATGCAACGCCTGCGCCCACCAGTTCGACAACCTTATCGACAATGAGCTTACTGATGTAAATCTGCGTAGCAGGAATCAGCGAGCTGGTCAGCGTGAGCACAACGCTAACCAGCAGCGAGACGGGAGTCGCATCCCACACTAGCCGAGCCAAGCGAGGCATGTTTTTATAAATGCCTTGGAACGCCGTTAAAGAACCGGCTACTTTTTGACGAGTGCTTTGAACGAAAGACTTGGCGATCGCACCAAGGTTGGAAGTAAAAACCAAATTAAAACAGCTGAAAAGGATTTATCTAGGGTAGCGTTTTCATCAATCTGCCCAAGGAAAGACCTAAGAAGAGGCCCCGACAAAGACACGAGTCAAAGCCGTCGCCAGCAGTCCTGCGGCCAGCCCCCAAAAGGCTGAACCAATGCCAAATAACGTTATGCCAGACGCCGTGACTAAGAATGTGATGAGAGCAGCTTCGCGATCTGGTTCATGGGCAAGCGCTGTGGCTAAGCCGTTGCCGATAGTGCCGAGAAGGGCCAAGCCTGCGATCGCAACTATCAGCTCTTGAGGTAAGGCGGCAAACAGTGAGCCGACCGTTGCACCAAAGATGCCGACAGTCATGTAGAAGAAGCCGCATGCGATCGCCGCCACGTAGCGCTTACTCGGATCTTCATGCGCTTCCCTTCCCATGGAAATCGCGGCGGTAATCGCGGCCAAATTAATCGCAAACCCACCAAACGGTGCCAGCACAAGTGTTGCAACACCGGTCCAACCAATCAAAGGCGAAATCGGCGTGTCGTATCCGAACGCGCGAATGGTCGCCACACCTGGCACATTTTGAGAGGCCATCGTCACGATAAACAACGGCAGGGCAATCCCAACAACGGCAGAGAATGAAAACTGCGGCGCGGTAAATACCGGTTGGGCAAGCTGCCATTGCACCGTATCCAGCTGTAGAAGGCCTTGAGCACTGGCAATCAAAATGCCGAGCACTAACGCTGAGAGTACTGCATAGCGCGGCAACACCTGTCTCATCACCAAGTATAGGCAAAACATTGCAAACGTCATGACGAACTGAGTTTGCATCGCAACAAACACACTCAGCCCAAACTGCAACAGGACACCCGCGAGCATTGCTGAGGCCAAAGAAATCGGAATACGATTCATCGCCTGGGCAAACCAGCCCGTAAAACCGCACACCGTAATCAGCACAGCACAGATGAGAAAAGCACCGATAGCCTCTGGCATAGAAACACCCACCGCCGCAGGAATCAACAACGCGGCACCCGGTGTAGACCAAGCGGTCACCACGGGCTGCTTATAACGCCACGAGAGTAAGGCGCTGGTAAGGCCCATACCTGCCCCCAGAGCCCATATCCACGACCCGATTTCAGCAGGGGTTGCGCCCAGGGCTTGCGCAGCTTGGAAAACAATCACGCCCGCGCTGGTAAAGCCCACCAGCACCGTAATAAATCCAGCAATGACTGCGGAGAGCGAAAAATCCTTGGTCAGCGTCATTATCTAAGAACCCACGCGGTGATGCCTTTCATCATAGAAAGGGCCAAACCGCCTGTATTGGACAAAGTTGACTATTGAGAGACTGTTAAACAGAATTAACCTTTCGATAGCGTCCCGGTGATAACCCAAATGTACGTTTGAAGATACGGTTGAGGTGACTTTGGTCGTAGAATCCGTATTTTGTGGCAACGTCAGCTAACGGCATCTCAGTGTGTATCGCCTGCTTAGCCTGCAACACCTGACACTGTTTTTTGTAGCTATGGGGCGGCAGTCCCACCTGCTGATGAAAGCAGCGGATAAGGTAGTAAGGGTTTAGGTTCGCAAGGTCTGCAAGCTGATTAATTGAGATGGGCTCTGTGCAGTGGGCTTCGATGTATTGACGGGTGAGTGCGATCGCCTTAGGCTCTGGCTTGGGCTCCCTGAGCGAATGCGGTGTTTGTGCGTGCCTAAAAAATAGTTGAGAGAAGAAATACAGCAAAAGAGATTGCTTCTCTAGAGAAGAGGCTGTTTTCTCTTTGACAGCCGTAAATACCTGATGAAAAACCGGGACTAAGTGCGGATCATCGACAACAATATTCGAGAATCGGGGAAGGGTATGCGCTGGCCAGTCTAGCTGGGTCAGAAGATTGTCAATAGCATTGGAATCGATGTAAAGGTTACGAAACGCCCAACCGTCCTCAGAGTCTGCCGCGCCGGTATGCACATCGCCTGGATTGATGCAGTTAAAGCTACCAGGATAATGATAGTGCGTTTCTTTTTGATGCTGACACTTTCCTCGTCCACCTTCATTCAGACCAATGGTGTAGGCTCCATGAAAGTGTTTCCCAAAGCGATGTTGAAACAGCTGAGCCTCAAACAGCTCAAGCCCGGCGATGGTGGTTTTCCAAAGCTTAACCGACTCTGTAGCCATGTTGATGTACCCCCATCCAACGCATCCGATCAAACTCGCCTATTTAAGCCTCTACCCACCTACAGACCTAAGCATCCAAAATAAACCTTGGTGTCGTACTCAAAGCGTACCTGGCCTTGTTCTTCGTACTGCTCAAAAACAGCCTTTAGCGCTTGAATCATAGGCTTGTGCTGTGGATGCTCAGGGTTAGGCGCATAAGAAGAAGAGAGCAGCCTTCCTTTAAGCCCCTCAAAGTCAAAAAGTTGTTCATTGTATAGCGATTCAACTTCGACAGAGCCGCTAAAAAAAGACCGTAAATCTTCTTCTCTATTGTTGCTGTGTCGAATCTCTTGATAATCCGTACCGTACGCCTGCAGCAATGCCTCGTACGCTTTCAAAAAGTCTGTAGACTCTGTACGACGAGAATTCCACATCAACACAATCCAGCCATGGGGTCGCAGGATTCTAGCAAACTCTTGTCTGGCTTTAGCCTGATCGAACCAGTGAAACGCTTGTGCGGCGACAATATAGTCTACAGACTGTGCGGGCAGTGTTGTTGTTTCGGCGGTGCCTGTGATGCTGTGAAAATTAGGTTGGCGTAGCTGCGTCTCAGCGGCTTCGCGCATTGCCGCGTTAGGCTCAATGCCGAATACAATGTTGCCATTTTGGAGAAACAGCTGAGCAGAAATGCCTGTGCCGGAGCCGATATCTGCGATCGCACTAGCAGGCTGTAACGCTGTCCTGTCCTGCAAAAGAGTAAGCACAGCTGCTGGATAGGTTGGCCGGTAGCGCACGTAATTGTCTACACGATCAGAAAAGCGGCTTGTGGAATTAGTAATGGGCATAGCGACTGCACTGACAATATTCACTCCAACAGCTTAATGTAGCGAGAAATAGAAGGTAGTTATCGATTGAGCGTGAAGCGAGGCGCTACCATAAGTCTATAATTGTTAGCTAGCTGATTTTATGAGTTCATCGGCCTTCAGTAAATCCATAGAGCAGATAAAGAGCATTCCTCAGAATTTGCAAAGTCATGTACTCGAATTCGTTCGTGTATTGACGGGTTCTGCTTTTAATCCTGCTGTGGGTGAAAAGCTTGCTGTAGAAGGGACATATCAGAATGGTACCGTTGAGCTTCTAGAGGATATCGATAAGCAAGATGGTCAGCGTGTCATTGTGACTTTTATCGAGGAAGAGCCTGGCTCAAGTGATTTAGAAGCATCATCATGGTCCGAGTTAGATAACATTTTGAATGATTGTCAACTCTCTACAGGTATCAAGGATTTGGCATCGCAGCATGATCACTATCGTCAGGGCACTCCAAAGCGCGATGTTTAATAGTGGTGAATAAAGTTTTTGTAGATACCGCTGCGTGGCTCGCATTGATCAATAAAGATGACGATCTTCACCCGCAGGCTGTAGCCGTTAGGACTCGGCTACAGCAAAAGAAATCCCATCTTGTAACCACAGATTTCATATTTTTAGAAGTTGCCGACGCACTCTCTAGTGCGAGGTTTAGAGCCGTTACGGTGAGCTATCTCAATAGACTAAGAGCACTCTCGAATCTGGAAGTGTTGCCTATCAGTAAAAGCCTGTTAAGCCAAGGATGGGCACTTTACAGCAACAGGCTCGATCAGAGTTGGGGGTTGACCGACTGCATTAGCTTTGTTGTGATGAAGCAAGCGGATATAACCGTAGCTTTCACCTCCGATCGGCACTTTGAGCAAGCTGGCTTTCAGCGCCTCTTAACCCCCTAGAAATAGAGTTGGCTCACACCACAAAGCGCTGAATCATCCTGTTTCTGATGATTCAGCGCTTTGTGCAATCTGTAGTTAGTTAGAAATTAGCCTTTTTGGAGCCGTTCGCTGGCGGCGGCAACACCGCTGGCAGGTGCTTTGTGGCCTAGTTCGGTGAGGGTTGCTTCCAGCGCGCTAATCGCGGTGAGGACATCGCGATCGCTCACAAAGCCCAAGTGACCCATGCGGAACATCTTGCCCTTCATATGGTCTTGACCGCCAGCTAAAGCGATGTCGAACTTGTTCTTCATGATCGAGCGAATCTTCTCTGCATCGACACCCTCGGGCACCACAGACGTCACCGCAGGGCTAGCATGCGTATCCGGTGCAAAAAGAGGTAAGCCCAGCGCTTTCATGGCCGCGCGCGAGGCTTCTTTTTGTCGCGTATGACGCGCGAAAATGCTTTCTAATCCCTCGGCTTTCATCATCTCTAGGGCTACTTTCATCCCGAAGTAGAGATTCACCGGCGGGGTAAACGGCGTGCTGTTTTTATCCGCAGACTTGTTGTACTTACCTAGGTCCAAGTAGAACTTAGGTAGGGTCGCTGTTTTGTACGCTTCCCACGCTTTATCACTAGCCGTCACAAAGCCCAAGCCTGGGGGCAGCATAAAGCCCTTTTGTGAGCCGGAGCCAATGACATCAATCCCCCACTCATCCACAGGAATATTGTAGGAGCCTAGGCTGGTAACCGCATCGACGATAATGAGCGCTTCGCCATGGTCTTTAACCACCTTATTAATCGCTTCTAGGTCATTCAGCACGCCGGTAGAAGTTTCACTGTGGGTGATGATGACGGCTTTGATTTTTTTGTCGCTGTCAGCTTTGAGTTCCTTTTCAAAGTCTTCTGGGTTCAGCGGAGTGCCCCAGTCGGCGCTAATCACCTGAACATCTAGGCCATAGGCTTTAGAGATTTGCGCCCAGCGATCGCCAAATTTGCCGTTACTGCCGACTAAGACGCGATCGCCCGCACTCAAAAAATTAATAATCGCCGCTTCAATCGTGCCAGTACCGCTGGCATTAACCGCCATTACATTATTTTTCGTCTGAAACAACCACTTTAGGTTGTCATTGGTTTCAGCGATAATTTGACTAAATTCGCCGCTGCGATGCCCAATAGGGTGCTTAGCCATTGCCAGCAGAACTTTTTCGGGTACCGGGGTGGGTCCCGGAATCATCAGCATTAGTTTGTCGTCCATAAATAATCGCTTGCGATGAGAACAGTTAAGTGGAAATACGATTGTGCTTTCTTTAGAATGATAACGATAGGCTTAGGGCAGAAAGCTTATAACTTCGTGATAATGTGCCCCCTTAGTTTGGGCTCAGCTGCCACGTTCTCAGCCAATTTTTTTGCTATGACTTCAGCTGCTCTACCGTCTGTTAGCAACCACGTCCTTCGCTCTATTCAGGCTCAGCCAATCACCGCCGAGGCGTTTCGCCCCTTTGGCCAAGTGATTGTCCCACAGCCAGACGATACGCCGTTTAATCCGCAGGATGCGCAGCTTGCCTTGCACAATGGGACGCCGCGTTTTTACATCATGCAATTGCACCAGCGGGGCCGGCAGTTTCACACCATTACAAAGCATGGCGCTTGTACCCAGTGCTTGGGCTCATTGGAAGGCAAAGACTGGTTTTTGGGCGTAGCGCCCCCCAGCGAGCGTGACCAGCCGCCGCTTGAAGATATTCAGGTGTTTCACATTCCAGGCAGCTGCTTCGTCAAGCTAGAAGTGGGCACCTGGCATGCGGGGCCTTACTTTGACGCTGACACGGTGAATTTTTATAACCTAGAGCTCAGCGATACCAATGTAGTAGACCACACCACCTGTGACCTACAGCAAACCTATGGTGTGGTGTTTGCGATCGCATAACCCAGATAAAAAGACAGTCACGACGAAGTGAGTATCAAAAGGCGAAATTCTGTGATTTGATAGGTGCGTAATCGTTGACACAGGCTAAAGGAAAACGCACGATGGCAAAGTTTGTGATGTGGGGCAGCTACTGCGAAAATGCCTTGGAAAAACGCACGCCTTATCGTGAGGCACATCTGGCGGGGCTAACAGCCCAGAAAGAGCGAGGCGTACTAACCGCACTAGGGCCCACTACAGACAACACCAAAGTATTTGCCACCTACGAAGCCGACAGTGAAGATGCGGTACGCCAGCTGGTAGAAGGCGATCCCTACTGGGAGAACGGCATTTGGACAGACTATGCCGTCTACGAGTGGAATCAGGTGTTTTGAGTTGGTGCCGTTGCTTTAGGCAGCTGAACCTGTCGATTAGGAAGATTTGCGGAATGACTTCTGAGAGTCGGTATCTTACTGTTGTGATGGCTTTGCCGTAGGCTTTCCTTATTTAAAGGCACTTGTCCTTACCCTAGATTCTATGAGTAACTCTAAAAACGAAACCCCAGCCCTGATTGCGGCGTTAGTCGTGACTGCTGCGCTTGTGGGCGGTGCTATTTGGTGGGTAAGAGATCGCGGGATACTAAGTGGCGGTGTCGATTCGGTGATTGTTCAGCCAGAAGGCGCAGCCCAATCTAACAGCAACGGAGCTAATAGCAATGGATCTGGTAGCAACGGAGCCAGTAGCAGCGAGGGCAATAGTTTTTCAACAGCCGTAGCGAACGTACCACAGGGACAGTTTTCTTATGGCGGTAGCACTAGCTGGGCACCCTTACGCGGCGGCGTAGATCCAACCATTCAAAATGCGGTGCCTGGGTTTAGCCTTACCTATAAAAACACCTCAGGATCTAGTGATGGTATTCAAAAACTGATTGACGGCGAGCTGGACTTTGCCCAATCGTCACGGCCTTTGAATTCAGCAGAGCGTAGACGATCTCAGCAAAAGGGTATCCCCCTTGAAGAGATTCCTGTGATGCTCGAAGGCGTTGCTGTTGCCACTCATCCAGAGCTTGCCATTCCAGGGCTTACCCTCACCCAGCTCAAAGACATTTACACCGGGCAGCTCACCAACTGGAACCAGGTCGGCGGTCCAAATTTAGCCATTCAGGCGGCCTCACGAAGTAAAGATGGTGGCACGGTACAGTTTTTTCAAGAGGATGTTTTAGAAGGTCAAGCCTTTGGCCCCAGCACCAAAATACTCGGCAGTACAACCGAAGCACTGCGCTTTGTCAGTAACACGCCCGGCGCGATTTACTTTGCCTCCGCACCCGAAATTGTGGGTCAGTGCACAGTTGCGCCGCTGCCCATCGGCACCTCCGTCCGTCAGCTCGTCGCGCCATATCAGCAACCCTATGTACCGCCATCAGAGTGTCCAGGCAAGCGCAATCAGCTGAATTTAGAGGCGTTTCAATCACAGTCCTACCCACTAATCAGACCGCTGTATGTAGTGATAAAGCAAGACGATCAGCCTGGAGCAAAAGCGGGGAGAGCTTATTCTGAGCTGCTGCAAACAGCAGAAGGGCAAGGGTTACTTCAGCAGTATGGCTTTGTGCCGCTGCCCTAGCATTGAATTGGGACATTGAATCAGTAAGGTCAGTTCATCAGTCAGTTTCTGTACTCTCTGGAAATTCAAGGTTAACAACGTCAGGATTACACAGAGGCTCACCTGTCGCGTTGGAATGAGCGATCCATTCGTCTAGCTCAGCTTGAGATGTCGGGTTTGCGCAGCCGTCCCAAGGTTCGTAGGTTTCGGGAGCCCCTGCAAAGTAGTAGCTCGCTAGGATAACGCCCCAGATAATCTGTTGGCGGAGCAAGAAAATAGTCGAAAGGGCGATCGCACCCACAATCAACCATGATGTCAGTTTATTTTGCATATTGCTGCTGTTGAGGGTAGGTTTATCACCACCGTAAGCAACGCACATAAGCAACAGGCGCGATGAATGATAGTTTTTCAAGTGGCTTAACCCGCACCTAGCCTCGAATAACGAGCTGCCCATTTTAGTTGGCAACAATTGCATTGACCGCTTGTAGCGCTTCTCGTGCAGACAGATAACGTTCGCTGGGTTCTTGAGGCAGCATTTTTGAAAGTACTTGGGCTAGCTCAGATGTCATGGTAGGAATATTTGCAATCGCTGAGCTGTTGGATAACAGCATATTGGTCAAATCTGAGGTCGTTTGACCGGTCAGGAGCTGGAGGGCAATGAGGCCCACCGCATACAAATCACTGCTTAAAACAGGGTGTCCAATCCTCTGTTCTATTGGCATGTAGTCATGCTCTACGGTGAAGGCTTTTCTGTTTTCTATGGCATGATTGGCCAGATAGGCGCATAGCCGCTGGCTCAAGCCTAGGTTAATGAGCATGACTCGCCCGCTAGGGTGCGATCGCCACAAATGCTGCGGCTGAATTGAAGAATGAACCATCCCTTGCTCATGAAAAGGCAACAACACTTCTAGAATGTCTTTAATAACCTGACCGGTCGCCTGTGCCGAGGCCCGCTGATGGGGACCTATTTCTTCAGAGAATACATGACCTTCTGAGTAAGCTTGCACCCACCCGAACGAATCAGATTGGTTAAAGAAGCTCAAAACCTCGGCGATGCGCTCGTGCTGGGAAATCGTTTTAAGGGGCGATCGCACCTCTTCAATGACGGCTGTTAGGTCCGCAAGCAGCCGCTCACTTTTAATATCTGGTGAGAACGTTTCTACGAGGCAAAAGGCCGAGCCATCGGGCTCTGGATTATTCTGTAAAGTGACTTTGGCCAATCCACTTTGTGAGAAAACATGGTTTAGCGGATAAGATTTCGTTCGTAAATGCGTCCCTACAGGACTGTTCGTAGTTTGTTTGACTGAGGGTTGGATAGTCTGTTGTTTGTCTCGTTGATTGGCCCGTTGATTGACCCGTTGATTGGCCCGTTGATTGGCCTGCTGATCAGCCCTTCGGTCAGATAGAGAAGACTGGCCGGTCAAAGGCACTGGCGTAGCGGTAGGAACAGCAGGCATTGTGGGCAGGATAGGAGACGGTCCACGGGCATTTGTATTAGCCGGCTCCAAAGAAGCAGGTCCTGCTGACGAGAGTCGGTCAGACTTAGGTAATGCTGAGCTGGTCTGGGAAGACAAGGAACGCTGATGACGCGACGCGGGCGAAGCGAGACTAGCCTGGGGGCGAGTGGCCTGTAGGGTCTCTAGCTGGGCCTTGATTCTCGCCATCACAATCGCCAGGTTGATCGGCTTAGTCACATAGTCATTGGCACCCATATCAAAAGCTCGTACAACCTCTTCATCACTGTCATTCACCGTAATGAGCACCACCGCTAGGATAGTTTTGGGATAGGTTTCTCGAATCTTCTGCAACGTGTTTAGGTTCCCATCGTCAGGTGTCATAATGTCCAACAACACCAAATCGATTGAAAATTCGTGCAGGATGGTCAGCGCTGCGCGCGGGCTGTCCGCACTCACGACGGTATAGCCTTTTCGCTGTAAGTGAGCGCTCAGCACTTTCCGATTAGTAATATTGTCGTTAACGACCAGCAGCGTAAAGGCGTTGTTGCTCTTAGCATCGCTCGCTTGAGGGGGCGCAGGCACCTTGGCTTTATCCACAACCGGATGGCTCACCGGATAGCCCACCGGATTGATGATTGGCTTAGGCACAGCTTCGGGAATTGCCGAGGCCATCCGTAACCTCATGTTCTTAGGCGGCGCAGCATACGGCGTTTGTTCACCCCTCAAGTCAGCCGCCTGATGGAGAGGTTGTAGTGGCGAGGTCGGTGCGGCAGGCGCCGTTTTATCGCCAGCCATCCTATCATTGGCAGTCTTATCTTCTGTGAATGCGCGAATTGTCTTGAGTAGCTGTTTAAATTCAACCGGCTTCGTGGCGTAATCGTCGCAGCCAGCTGAGATCGCTTTTTCTCTGTCACCGATCATGGCATGGGCCGTCAGGGCAACGATGGGAATAGAGTGCGTTTTTCCATCTGCCTTGAGCTGGCGCGTCGCTTCCCAACCGTCAATGATAGGGATATTCATATCCATCAAAATCAGGTCAGGAAATTCTGTTTTTGCCATCGAAAGCCCCGCAGCACCGTCAATCGCGACCGCCACCTCATACCCCTGGCGGGCCAGCCGACGGCTCAGCATATCTTGGTTTAGCGGATTGTCTTCGACCAGTAAAATCTTGACCATGCTGCGTTTGCTGTGTAGATGTGTTGCCTTAGAAGCGTCTTTAAGCACTCTTTATTAAGCACTGATTTTAAGCACTGAGGCTAAATTCAATCAGACTCTCAATATCTTCTGCAAAGTCAGGGGTATCTAGCTCTGGTAGGGCATAAATTCCCTGCACGCTATCGCCTATTTTTTTGCGTTCCTCTGCCGATAGGTTAATGCCTTCACCGACCAAAAGGATAGGAATGGTGCTGGCACCTGGGTGCGATCGCAAATCAGGCACCAATCGAAAGTCACTTTGCCTCACTAAGGCCACATCAATCACAGCGACCGCAGGCGAGGAGGCTTGCACATATTGTAGGGCGCGCGCTTGGGTATGGGCTGTGTGAACAGAGACATGAACCGCTCTAAGGGCCTGAGTAATGCGATCGCACAAGTCCCCAGAAGCCGCTGCGACCAATATCGAACCGGCCTGACTGGCAGCTCCACCGGCAGCCCCATTGGCAACCCCATTGGCAGCCCCATTGGCAACCTCACTGGTACGAGAGGGGTGTGTCATCACAGGAAATGGTGAAGGCAGCACAGCAGATGGTGACCTCGAGGCCGCCGACTGCGGAAAACGCAGCGTAAAGACAGACCCTTGACCGTATTGGCTATCCACCGCGATCGTACCGCCCATCATTTTGACAAACTCCTGCGTAATCGTAAGGCCCAACCCAGTACCACCATAGCGACGGGTCGTAGAAGCATCCGCCTGGGTAAACGCGTCAAACACCTTATTCAAATGCTCTGGCTTCATCCCAATGCCCGTGTCTTTCACTTTGAACTGAACAGCCCTATTATCCGAGCCTTTGAGCTCAACAACCTCTAGGGTAATTTGACCCATATCCGTAAACTTATTAGCGTTGCTCAGCAGGTTCAGCAAGCACTGACGTAATTTGTTACCGTCGGCATCCATCTGCTGAGGCGCAGCGTGACGATCGAGAATGAGCGTATTGCCCTTACTTTCCGCCGCTGGCTGAAGGGTCGTCATCACCTCGTTTAAAAGCTGTAAAAGATCGATAGGCGCCACCTGAAGCTCCATTCGACCAGCCTCAACCTTAGAGAGATCCAACACCGCATTGATCAGATTTAGCAGGTGCCGGCTCGAGTTCTGAATTTTGACCAGATCGGGCACAAACGCGCTCTGTCCAGACATTTCAGCATCTTCTTCCAGCATTTCGCTATAGCCAATGATGCTGTTAAGCGGCGTTCTTAGCTCATGACTCATGTTGGCCAGGAAATCACTTTTGGCATAGGTCGCGGCCTCAGCAGCTTCTTTAGCTTTTTCTAAGTCGGCGGTGCGTTCTTGCACGCGCATTTCCAGGCCCTGGTTGGTCGTCTCTAACGTGGAAAATGAGTCCCGCACCTGCTGGGCCATTTGGTTAAAGGTCTTGGCCAGTACACCAATTTCATCGTCACCTTCTATCGGGATGGTATGGTCCAAGTTGCCCTGCTCAATTTGCAGCGCGCCGTCGGTAATCGCAAGCACTGGCCGAGTAATCCGGCGAGATACTAAGTACACACCAGCTAACAACAACCCGGTGGACGCCAGCCCAATCAAGGCAATGTTTCTCGCCAACGCCCGCGCAGGCGAAAAGGCTTCGCTTTGATCAATCTCGGCAAGTAGGGCCAGGTTTTCACTTTCTAGCCAGCGATAAATCCCCAAAACGGGCGTCCCTTCGTAGTTGGCATACAGCCCAGAGCCATCTTCACCTTTGGTCGCAGAATCAATACCAACGCTACTCACACCCTCCGCTGAAGGTGCCTCTGCTGCGGCATTGCCTTCTGCCGCAGCAGAGGCAATAAACGTATTTTTACGTTCTAGCCGTCCGATTAGATAGGTTTGGCCCGTTTCTCCCAGGCCCGTTTTCTCACGAATCAGATCATCAATTTCCTGAAGATCTAGCGTGACAGACAACACCGCAATCCGCTGATTGTCAGCATCTAAAACAGGTGTCGCTAGGGTAATAGCCGCTTTTTGCGTAATCGGCGAATTGTAAAAGGTGGGTTTAATTTCTGTTTCATCAGCGGTGAAGTAGGTGGTGGTTGCCCCTAGAGGCTGATACTTGTTTTGCCGCTGCTGGTTAGTGGAGAATAAAACAATTCCCCCTTCGCTCAAAATAGAAATCTCTTGCAGATTGGGTTTAGTCTCTCCTATCTCTTCAAAGACACGGGAGACTGCTTCATAAGTGTCTTGCTTGCTGGCAGCATTAGGTCTAGTGGCCTGATTTTCGGCCAGCAGCCGTGTTGTATTGTCATACACCTCGGCCAGACTCGCCAGCAGGAGAATGTCTTCTCGCTGGGTTTGCACCCACTTGCTGATTTGATCTTCTTTTAAAGAACTCGCAACACTGAGCCGATCGAAGACAGATTGCTTAAGTGAGTTTCTAGCTGAAATATAGCTGGTCGTAGAAATCGTTAAGACCGTCGCCACTGAGAGCAAAGAGAACGGAACCAATAATTTGTTCAGCAAGCTTTTTTGAGCGAGTTTCACAGCGGTTACGTCCTTAAAAAAGTAAGAGAGCAAAAACTAAGGGAATCTTCTAAGTCGCGCGTTAGAGCTATTGCCACTCAGCAAAAATTTGCTGAATATCTGCGATCGCCTGATCGGCAGCCACCTCTATCGGCATGTTTTCTAGGGCGATTTTGCGCATGGTATTGCCCCATACGTTTTGCGCAGCTACTTCACCATAGGCAGGGTTGAATGCCTGGTAGGCAGGGCGGGTATTTTCGAGCTGTTCTACCGCCACCGAAATATGGGTGTCACGCGCATCTTGCCAAAAGGGGTCTTCAAATAGCTCTGGCATTACTGGCAAGTAACGTCCTTGAGAGCCTTCTGTATAGGTCGCCAAATTTTCCGGCTGGGTGAGGTGGGTCAAAAACGACTTGGCGGCGTCCTGATTTTCTGAGGCCGCAAACACGACGGCCTGCTTAATTTCAATCACAAATCGCATAGGATCGCCATTGGGCTTGTCGGGCCACTTAATGGTCGCCAGCCGATCGTAATAAATGTCGGCATCATTGCGCTGAGAGCCCGGTCCCGAGAGGGTATGGTTCACCGTCATCAGGCTGTTGCGGCTTAAGAGCGAGACATTGTTACCGGTGTTGTCCCAGTCAACCGATTCGGGCGGAACCGCTTCAGCTTCGTAGAATCGGGCGTAGTCTTCTAGCGCGTTGACAAGCTTTTGACGAACATCGGGCGCGTCTACTCTAAGCTCACCGGTTTCACTCAAAACATTGACATCATACGCTTCTAAAAACTGCTCAAAGTTATTGTAGGTATCCAAACTCAAAGACATGGGCATACCGATGCTGTAGGTATCGCTCACCTCAGCATCGTCAAGCGCCCGTTGAGCAGTCAGCCAAAACTGCCAAAAGTCTTCCCACTGCTGGGGAATGGTATCTCGGCGCTCACCTACCAGGTTAATGAGCATATCTTCCCAGTAGTGGATGTGGATGGCCGACTGCATGAGTGGAACCGCATAATAGCTGCGATCGCCCACAGCCTTATTTTGATAGCTCACGCTGGTAAGCGCCTTTTCGCTGTAGCGCTCTGCCTGGGTGCCAACCACCTCCGAGACATCAGCCAGCACATTATCCCAAGCCAACTTAGGAATAATGGTAATATCAGCAGCGCCAGAGTACAGGATATCGGGCGGATCTCCCGCGACCAAGGCTTGTTCTACTTCCTGCAGAATGTCCTTTTGTGGAATCACACTCAGCTCTACGGTGGAACCGGTTTCGGATTCCCAGTCCGCGATAATTTGCGTCAGTGCATCCGTTTCTTCAGGGTAAAAACCCTCCTGCCACCAAATTTGAAGAGGCTCATTATTTGCCAACCGGGTCACTGAATCCCCGCCTTGCGTTGAAGACAAACGACTATCACAGCTAGCTACCACTAGGCCGGCTAAAAAACAGCCAGATAGCTGAGCAAAGGTTCGTCTATTCATCGTTTAATTATCCTTAGGAGAACTATCCTTCGCAAGGTCCCAAATGCTGCTAACGATCGGACTACAGTTACAGACCACAGTTATCCAGCACTGTATCGATCAGTACTGAATCAATCAGTACTATAACGGTTAGCAACATCCAACCATTCTCCAGCGATTACACGGACAAAAATCGTTTTTTAATGAATATATTTAGGAAACTTTAAGTCCTTGCGAAGCGTTATTGACCCACCTGTATTTTCCCTGAAATCATACCGCACAGGTTGTATAAATAGGGCTGTAAATGTCCCAAGATTTCGCTTATTTTGCTATTTATGCCGCACACTGGCACTTTATAACAGCAGGACCTTGCAACAGTGGCTAGCCTATAGCCTATAGGGTTGCCTATCATCAAAAGCAGCACCAGCATCTGCTCAGCTATATTCAAGCAACCCTCCTGATATCTTAAAAAAAGAGGTGTAGAAACTCGACATAGCTGGGCTCCCTATTTCTATGCTGTCATTCCGGCATTATGGATTCCGGCATTATGGCTCACCCCTTCCTCAT
Source organism: Cyanobacteria bacterium J06634_5 (assembly GCA_039820525.1). Classification (GTDB taxonomy): domain Bacteria; phylum Cyanobacteriota; class Cyanobacteriia; order Phormidesmidales; family Phormidesmidaceae; genus Phormidesmis. Next base: position 42,614 of record JBCBPY010000028.1, on the reverse strand, counting down.
TGCGGATACGCACCCCTCATGCAAGCGAAGACCCAAACACCCAACTCTCAAGCAGTATTGGTCGATGCCACCATCTACATGACCCTGATTTTTTTGGGTGTCGTTCTCTTCCTACACCACGTTAATTACACTATCGACTACCTGTGGGAAGTGACCCATCGCGTTTTCAACCCATACACTACCGGGTTCGACAAACTCCTACAAAAATTCGCTGTGGGTGGCTTTTTATTCCTATCAGGCTACAAACTCTCACTCTCTAAAGTCTCTGAGCCTGCCAAACTCTTTTTGATCAATCGGCTTAAGCGCATCTATCCGCTTTATTTTCTGGCCGTTTGCGTATTTTCAGTCACCGTCTATCCCAATTTACTGGGCACTCGCCCTTTATTCTCCAACTTCTTAGTTCACGCACTGTGCCTTCAGTCTGTTGTGCCCAGTCTCTTTCAAGAGAACTTCCATAGTATTTGGTTCGTGAGCAATCTCTTTTGCTGCTATCTCTTGTTTCTCGGTCTGAGGCCATCACTTGGCAAGCCGTCAGCCATGGCAGTGCGGTTAGGGCTCTCTCTCTTTGCAATTTATCTCATACGCCAGATCGCAAGCCTCTACGGCATCGACATTTTCACTGGCTACTTCGATGCGTATCTTCTATTTTTTGCCGCTGGCATGGTCTGTTCTCAAACGAAAAAAAAGCTTAGCCGTATAGACAAGAAGTTACTAATCGGTGCAGCAGTGCTTTCTTTGATCGCCCTAATGACCTTCAAATTCACGCAGCCAGAAACACTGCTGTTTGGCAATGTCATTGGCGGTTATGTGCTAGATCGGAGCTTGGTGTTGGGCAGCGCGCTGCCGCTTCATGTGGCACTACTCACCTCCTTTAAAAGGTTTACGGTAGCGCCAAACATTGCCAAGCTGATGAAAAGTCTTGCCGCAGCGTCCTACTGCGCGTTCTTATTTCACCGGCCTATTTGGACCCTGCTTTCTCAGCTGTGGAGCGGAAGTTCCTACGTCCATTCTCTCTTTATCCTAGGGTTTGGGATTCCGCTCATCTTTGTTGTTAGCTACCAAATGCAGCTCTTTTACAACCGCAACATTTTGCCAGTACTCTCTAAAAAATAAGCGTGTTTCAAGACACCACACCTCGAATGCATCGCCAACGCTAACCACTCGGGCAACTGGCCGTCTCTAGAAGCTCTACCCATTCAGCAAAGCTTCTACAAATTCATAGCTAGAAAAAGGCCTTAGGTCTTCAATCCCTTCACCTGCCCCGATAAAACGAATAGGCAACCCGAGCTGTTGTACCACCGCAAGGGCCACACCACCGCGTGCAGTGCCATCTAGCTTGGTGAGGACAACGCCACTCAGCTGAGCCGCTTCAGCAAACACTTGGGCCTGCCGCAGACCGTTTTGACCTAACGTAGCATCGAGCACGAGGAGCGATTCCACGTTGGCATTGGGCGCTTTTTTATCAATAATTTTGCGAACCTTAGAGAGTTCATCCATCAGGTTCTTTTTATTTTGTAGGCGGCCTGCTGTGTCAATTAGTAACAGCTCCGTGCCGCGAGAGTTAGCAGCGCTAATGGCATCGTAAACAACCGAGGCAGGGTCTGTGTTTTGGCCTGGGTTGGCGATCACCTCGACACCACTGCGCTGGCCCCACACTTTCACCTGCTCTACAGCGGCAGCACGGAAGGTATCTGCTGCGCCAATGAGGCATTCAAAGCCAGACTTTTTAGCGATATGGGTGAGCTTGCCAATGGTGGTGGTTTTACCCGCACCATTGACGCCGGTCATCAGCCAAATGCTGAGCGTGTCTTTTTCAGGCGTAAAGGTGAGGTTGTGCTTGCCTTTGAGGGGCTCTTCTAGCATGTCGCGCAGCAGGGACTTGAGGTATGCGATCGCCTGTTCCGGCGGCAACGTATCTTCTCGCAATCTATCTTGCAGCGCGGTGATAATTCTATCGGTGGCAGCAACACCCACATCCGCCTGCAACAGCAAAGACTCAATCTCATCAACGGCCTCTTCATTCAAAGGGCCTTGACCCACAATCGCTTTGAGCTGATTGACCAAGCCCCGGCGGGTTTTATCTAAGCCTTGGCGCAGTTTGTTCAGCCAGGTGATTTCTTCAATGGAAATTTGGTCCGGGCGACGGCCTTGAGACGCGAGCACTTCTGCTGACCACAGGAAGGCTTCATCGAGGTCAATATCCAGCGGAACAAAGGTCTGCTCAGGCGCTTTCGCCTCAGGTTCTGGCTCAGGCTCTAGGATGGCCTCAGCTTCCAACCGCTGTAGGCGCTCTTCTCGCTCGGCTTGTGCCTGCTCCGCTTTTGCCCAAAAAGCCTGCACCGGCGCAGCCTGCTCGGAAGCAGTATCGACAGCATCGGAATCTGCGGCGACTTCATCTGTCGCGACACTATCCGAGTCAGTAGCAACCGTTGTCTCTTCGGAGCTATCTGCTTCATCCGCTTCAGAGACTGTAGAGCCTTCTTCAACAGAGCCCTCTTCAGTCGGGCTAGTTTCTGGCTGTTGTGCAGAAACAACTGCGTTTTCAGAGGTATTCTCGGATGCGACTGCTTCCTCAGTCGCATCGCCCTCAGCGGCTGTCTCTTGCTCAGCGGCTTCATCAGGTGCTTCGGAAGTTTCTGCAGCAGGCGCTTCAGCGACTTCTGTCTGACGGGCTTGGATATTTTGGTAGGCGGTTTTCGCCCAGTTTAGGTAGTCTTCAGAACTAACGGGCGCATCTTCCTTCGCAACCGCCTCGTCAGCAGAGGGTTCTTCTTCTTTTTTAGGCTCTTCAGGCTCCTCGTAGCTGCGCTGGAACCAGTTGAAAGATGACATTACCCTAAACTCACTTCTTGACTTAAATTACGTACAAACTTATCGATGGGAAAACCTATCGCCTGCTTAGTCGTCTGCCAAGCAAACCGATCCGGAATCTCGCTTAACGCGACAAACAGAAGGTCTATTGGCTATCTAACGCTATTCCTCTTCAGAAACAGCCACTTTCACAGGCTGCGTTGCAGCACTTTGTGCAACCACTTCAGCATCTGATGACCCTGCCTCTAGCTTATCAGTCGTACGCCTTAGCACACCGTTGATAAAGCGATAGCTGTCCTCATCGCTGTAGCGCTTAGCCATTTCAATCGCCTCATCAATGGCGACGCTCTTGGGCACATCCATATAGATTATTTCCATCATCGCCAAGCGCAAAATGTCTCTATCAACCCTGGCAAGGCGGCGGATATTCCATTTTTCCATGGCATCATCCAGCTGCCGATCGACACTGCGCCAGTGGTGTATCCAATGGTCCAGCAGGTCGCAGGCGTACTGCCGGATATCGCTGCGGTCAATGATCTGCTTGAGATTGTCAGGCGATAGCGCCCCACGAAGATCGCTAATTGCGGACCGCAAAGCGGCGATCGCACGCTGAATTTGAGATCGGACCTCACTGATATCGGCAATCCGCTGCTCTGTATCGGCCAGTGTCTGGTCGGCCCCACCCAAAGCCGTCGCCGCAGACTCTAACGAGGCTTGAGCCTTTGCCATTATCTGCTTATCGCCCTGCTGGGCAAACACCAAAAACTCCAGGGTGCTACCCACCCGATTAATCGCCGTTTCCACCAGCGGAATCGCAGGCTCAATGCGCGATCGCATCTTATCCGCCTCAACCGTGCGCGTCTCGCTTTCTAAAATCAGCCGCTCACCGCGCTGCAATTCGCCCTCAGCCGTTTCAATCGCTTCAGTCACATCTGCACTCAGCGCAGCCAGTGCCTTCACCAACAGCCCGTCGAGCTGATTGGCCGACAGCGAGTGTCTATCGGAGGTGGGTTTTACCCTATCGGGGTTGTCAGTGAGTTGGCTAATGCCCAAAAGAGCCATTTCACGGGCAATAGAACGCGCCTTCATGCAATACCATCAGCGGAGAGCTTAGTCATTTTATCAGTCAGACTGGTTTGGGCCGCTTGGGGAAAACCGCACAGCCCAAGCTTATGCGCCAATGCTATGCACCGCTGTACAACACACCCTCTACACCATGGCAGGCCAACTCATTGCAGGAAGCTAACTCATTGCAGACGGAGCCGGCAGCTCTGAGGGGACCTCTTCGCGGAAGGTCGCGCCGTCGGTAGCGGCCCCTGTTAGATGAGCTGGGATTTCTGCGGCCAGATTTGGGCCCACAATGCCGCCAGAAAGCAGCACCTTAAACGCGTCTTCGATAGAAATCGAGAGGTTGATAATTTCGTTTTCAGACACAATGGAATACCAGCCGCTGGTTGGATTCGGCGTCGTTGGAATGAAAACGCTGATCATTTTATTAGGCGCATCAGCAAGGGCAACGCCGGTTACAAATGCGATCGCCCACAGCCCAGGCCGTGGATACTCGATCAACACCACCCGGCGGAAACGCGTTTTAGAATCTTGGAAAACCGTCTGTAGCAGCTGTTGAATCGTTTTATACACCGAGCCTGCTAGCGGAATAGACTGAACAATGCGATCGCTCAAATCCAGCAGCCAGCGTCCGGCAAAGTTACGGGCCATCAGGCCAATGAGCAAAATCGCCAGCAGCGGTACGGCAAAGCCAATCCCAAGGTTGATCAAATCGATCAACAGCGGATTGAGCCCAGTGAAGGGATTAAGCTGCTTAGGAAACTGAGTGAGGAAACGGATAACCGCGATCGCGATATTAACTGACAGCCAAATAGTAGTCGCCAGTGGAATAATGACGACCAACCCTGCAATCAGGTCGTTTTTGAGATCTTGCTTGAATTTTTGAAGCACAGCTTACCCGTTTACCAGCATTCACGCTGGCTGAGACCCTGAATTTTATTTAAGTTGTGATTTTGAAAAGTCGCCACCCAATCACTCGCTTGCTAACGCACGCCACTCGGTTGACTTATTCTAATTTTGCCCGATTGCTCTACATCAACTGCGGTTGTATCTTCACAAATCACACAATGTAAGTATATTTTTTGATGATTCCGTTTGCGCCGGCTTGTTTTTTCCAGCTCTTTATAAATTTGGCCTGCTTTATGTGGCCTGTTTTGTCTGTTTTTTTCTAAATTTGACCTATCCTCTAAGCCGCCTGGTTGCTCATCTGGCGAGCTTTTGAATGACTCAGTTTGAGCGAGGTCTTACTAACCATGTATCAATTATATCAATTTTTACAAACACAAGCTCAGACCCAAGCGAGGTCCGTCAGCCTTCTGTCGTCTCGAACACAAAGATGACCCAGATGAGCCGATCACCCAGATGAGCCAGCGGCTATATGCCAGCTATATACCTAATACCTGACGGGCCAAGTTGAGATAAATTAAAACGCCTAAAACATCTACAACCGTGGTGATAAAAGGGGCCGACATCAGCGCAGGGTCCAGCCCAAAGGATTGGAATAAAAAAGGCAGCCCCGCCCCTGCACTAGAGGCCAAAATCGAAATCCCAACGAGCGCGGCACCCACGGTAATCGCCACAGGCAGCGCATTCGGCTCGCCCCCTTGCAAAAAATACGCCCAAGCTGTGACCACTAGGCCCAGCATCAGCCCCAAAAAGGCCCCTGCGATCGCTTCTCGGCGAATCACCTTCAGCGCGTCTTTGATAGTCAGTTCGTCCGTATTGAGCCCACGAATCACCACCGTAGAAGACTGCGCACCCACGTTGCCACCCGTGCCAATCAACAGGGGAATAAAAGCCGTTAGAGCCACGACTTTCTCCAGCACATCTTCCTGGCTGGTAATCACCGCCGCCGTCACCGTATTGGTAATCAGCAGCACAGAGAGCCAAACCACCCGTTTTCGGGCCACATCCAGCAGATTGCTTTGAAAGTAGTTGTCACCGCCCGACTGCACCCCCCCAAGGGTATAGATATCCTCGGTCGCTTCGGCTTCTAAGATGTCAATCACATCATCGACTGTGATAATCCCCACCAGGCGGTTTTCAGTATCGACAACAGGCACCGCTAAAAAGTCATAGCGCTGAATAATCCGAGCCACCTCTTCCTGATCGGCGCTGGTTTGCACAGAGACCACTTCGCTCTCACGGGTCATCAGTTCACCAATGGTTTGCTCGGCTTGGCCCACCACTAGCTGACGCAGCGACAAAATGCCTGTCAGCTGGCGCGCAAAATTAGTTACAAATAAGTAGTAAACCGTTTCGCTCAGTTCAGCCTGGGCGCGAATGTGCTCTAGGGCTCTAGCAACGGTCCAATTTTCTTTGAGCGCCACATACTCCGGTGTCATAATCCGGCCTGCGGTTTGGGCTTCGTAGCCTAGCAGCAGCGCGGTGGCTTGCCGTTCCTGAGCGCTGAGCTGCTCTAGCAAACGGCGCACAATTTTGGCGGGTAGCTCGTCAAACAGACGCACCCGATCGTCAGGCGACATTTTATCGACAATATCGATCAGGTCTTGGCGCTTAAATTCTTCAATTAAGGCTTGCTGCACCGAGGAGTCTAAGTTTTCATAGACTTCAATGGCCTCGTTTTTAGCGATTAGGCGAAAGGCGATCGCCTGCATGGTTTCAGGCAAGCCTTCAATCGCTTCGGCGATATCAGCTGGCTGGACGGGCACCAGCAGGGCTTTGGCCCCTCGAAAATTGTCCTGCTCAAGGAGCGCTTGGAGCTGCGATCGCACCAGTTCGCTCAGCTCACGGCGCGAGATAGTCTGAGATGTAGCCGACTGTTCGCTATTGGGCACCGCCAGATCCTCTCGCAACGACGTTTATAGTCTACTGTCGCAGCGCCCCGTTTATCGAACCTAGCGCCCAACAGCATGCGGAACAGCCTCGCCACCGGACGTGCCGCGCTACCTAAAGAGCGACATAACAAGAGCGACACAACATCCAAGTCATCCGGCAGCAGGCTTATCCGACAGAGCGCGTTTCTTCTACAGGCGAAAGGCAGGGCGGCGGCGATGAAGATGACACCAGAGGAGACGGCGCAGAAGAGAAAGCAGCCGCTGGCAAGGGTGGCGTATTGAGGACCATCTTCGCAGGAATTTTTCGAGCGACAGCAGCATCGCCTGCGGAATTATCAGGCACCAAACACTGATTTTGAACGATGGATATCAAACCATCTGGACTATTAATCACGACGCGATCGCGTCCCCGCAGCTTAGCGGTGTACATCGCTTCATCCGCCCCATGAATCAGTACTTCGTAAGACTGCTGTAGGGTCTCTGGCAACAGCGTACACAACCCAATGCTCAGGCTCACGTGGTCTTTGACCAGTGAGGCTTGGTGGGGAATCTGAGCTTTAGCAATTTCTGACTGCACACTTAGGGCAACCTGCTGCGCGCCTTTGAGGTCTGTCGCAGGAAGCAAAATTGCAAATTCTTCCCCCCCATAGCGAGCGACTTGGTCACTGTGACGATGCGCCCCACGAACCATCGCACTGGCCACCGCTTGCAAACAGCCATCGCCGCCCAAGTGTCCGTAGTGATCGTTATAGCGCTTAAAGTAATCGATATCGCACAGCAGTAGCGACATCGGCTGACCGCTGTGATAGGCCTGCTGCCACAGCTGTGGAATTTGCTGATTGAACCGACGGCGATTTGCCACCTGTGTCAGCCCATCAACAAAGGCCATGCGCTGTAGCATCTGGTTTTCTTCGGCGAGTGAAACCTCTCGCTCCTCGTGCTCTCTCAAAATGTTGTTGTAAGACCAAATCTGCTGGTGCAAACTGTCTTTGTCGGCCTTGAGCGATCGCACTAGCTGAGCCGCCTGTAGGTGACGGTCTAGCCGCAGCTGACATTCCTCTTGATCAATCGGCAGCTGAATGTACTCATTGCCGCCACAGCGCAAAGCCCGAACCGTTTCAGAGGCTTCACTGCGCGTTCCCAAAAAAACAACCGGAACCGTGCTCGTCCTCGACAGCTTACGTAGCGTTTTGCACAGCTTATAGCCCGCTTCGCCAGAGGCCTGCAAATGAATCAGCAGCAAGTCAGGCACATTGGCAATCACCTTGCGCAGCACGTCGTTTTTGTGCTGCGCGCACATCACCCGATAGTGGTGCTGTTGCAAAGTCATAGAAATTGAATCACGCCCTTGCTCGGCGCCTTCAAACCGTTGCCAAATGACAACGGTTCCTGCCGAGGTAGGGGCAGATCGATCGGGTGCAAACACAGTCATAGATCTTAAACAGGCTTAAAGTTAAACAAAAACTAGACAGCAAATTAGGAGCACGTCAGACAGGGCGTTGAACAGGCGCTGTAGCATTGCTCTAGCGCTACAACACGAACTTCACAACACGAGAAAGATATCAATCCCCTCCACCCAGATGAGGAACTCACAAACAACCCGAACGCATCCGACTCGCTTGCCACGTTATGAACTTATCAAGGTCTATTAATATGTAGTTCCGTAAAAATACGATTTCGCAATAGGGGCACCTCAGCAGGATGCGGCTCAGTAGCACAAAAAACACGGACCAAAAGCGCTGCACTCCATACACACAGCGGAAGCCCTCCGGGATGGCACGGAAATCTTTAAAGAATATAAATCTTATAAAGAATTTCCGATTACTCGCTGAAAGCAAAATAATATCCCTGGGCAACGCTCTGCTTGAGAACCCAACTACCGCAATAGACAGTGCTGCTAACGGCACCGCAAACCGTGCCGACACCTTGGGCTGAAACATCAACAAACGTAAAAAATATTCCTTGGCAGCATCAATAGAAAAATCACCTGAGATAACCGGCTGATTTCACCAAATTTATGCGCAAAAACAGGGGCTAGAAAAGCGCCTGAACAGCTTTTTCTAGCCCCTAATACACAGTACGACTACGGAAACGGTATCAACGGCATCCTTATCCACAGGTTAGGCGGCCTTAAAAAGATTGACCGTGTGCTTTAAGCCGCAACCCCTCGATGACGCAGAAGCGCTTTCGTGCTGGGTTCACGCCCTCTAAAGGCCTTAAATACCGCCATCGGATGACGGCTGCCACCCAAGGCCAGGACGGTTTCTCTAAACCGGCGGCCAATCGCTGCGATCACGCCTTTATTCTCTAATCCAGCTTCTTCAAACGCAGAAAAAGCATCTGCACTGAGCACTTCCGCCCAAAAATAGCTGTAGTAACCCGCCGCATACCCACCGGCAAAAATATGGCCAAAACTGCACAGGAAGGCATCTTCAGGTAAGGGGGCCATCAGCGTTGTTTTTTCGGCAATGCGATCGCGAATCTCCCACACAGACTCACCCTGCCCCGGCTGGTACTGGGCGTGCAGGGCAATATCGAGCCAGCCAAAGTTCACCTGCCGCAAAATCGCACTTCCTGTCATAAAGTGGCGCGCCGCCAGCAGCTTTTGATAGTCCGCTTCGGGTAGCGGCTCACCGGTTTCATAGTGCTTCGCCATCCCAAAGAGGGTATCTCGCTCGTAGCACCAGTTCTCCATAAACTGGCTGGGCAGCTCTACCGCATCCCATTCCACGTTGTTAATGCCCGCAGCGCCCGCGTAGTCCACCTCAGTGAGCATGTGCTGCAAGCCATGGCCAAACTCATGAAATAGCGTTTCGACCTCACGGAAGGTCATTAGGCTAGGGTTGCCATCGACCGGTGGCGACTGGTTACATACCAAATAGGCCACAGGCAATCGCAGCGCGCCTGCTGACTCATTGGCTTTTTCGTCCATGCCAGCAGTTTCCTTGGCTCGCACAATGCACTCATCCATCCAGGCACCCCCTCGCTTTTCAGCCGGACGACTGTAGGGATCCAAATAAAAATGTGCGAGCGGCTGGCCAGTATCCGCATCGCTCACCTGAAAGTAGCGCACGTCTTCATGCCACAGCGGCGCCTGACCATCCGAGGCCGCAATCGTAATGCCAAAGAGCCGTTCAGCTAGGCCAAACAAACCCTCCAAGACTCTAGGCAAAGGGAAATAGGGCCGCAAGGCCTCGTCGTTCAGCTCAAACTGACTCTCGCGCATCCGCTCTGTCCAGAAAGACAGGTCCCACTGCTTTATCTCAGTCTGGGAAGTGGTGCTCTGGGAAGTGGTGTTCTGGGAGGCAGTGCTCTGAGAGGAATCAGATCCCGCATGACCTCGTGCAAACGCCTCAATTTCGGCTAGCTCGCGCTTCGCGACCTCATAGCTAGCCGATCGCAGTTCCTCCATCAGTGCTTCTACTGCATCGACAGAAGGGGCCATCTTACGGGCTAAGCTCAGCACCGCATAGTTCTCAAACCCCAAAATATCAGCCTGCTGCTGGCGCAGTGTCAAAATTTTCTCAATCAGCGGCGCATTATCTAGCTCACCGCTAGAAGCACGGGTAATAAAAGCGCGATACAGCTTTTCTCTCAGGTCACGACGCCGAGCGTGTCGCATAAAGGGCACATAGCTGGGCATATCCAGCGTAATTCGCCAAGGACCGGACGCTGCGGTGGCCGCTTCTGCGCCTGCATCGCGAGCTGCCTGTGCGGTCAGGCTCAGCAAGCTTGGCGGCAAACCGGCGACCTCATCTTCAGTGGTGAGCGTCAGGCTAAAGGCCTTAGTGGCATCCAATACATGGTTAGAAAATTGGGTGGACAGCTCTGCGAGACTTTGTTGAATTTCGTTGAAGCGATCGCGCACATCGCCCGCAAGCCCAACACCAGAAAGCTCAGCATCTCTGAGCGCGGCGTCCACAATGCGCTGCTGAGCTGCCGCCAAAGCTGGCCAGTCTTCACGTTCTCTCAGCTGCTTGAGCCCCTTGTAAATCACCTGGCTCTGACTAATTTTGTTAGAAAATTGCACTAGGGCCGGCTGCACACTTTCATAGGCATCGCGCAGCTCGGCGCTGTTCTTTACGCCCATCAAGTGACCAATAATGCCCCAGCTCCAGCCCAACCGTTCGGTAATCGCGGTTAGGGGGGTGACCAGGCTGTCCCAGCTAATAGACTTAGACGCTTCTAGCCGTTGTTCCAAGGCCACTTCTAGGGCCGTTAGGGAAGCGTCCAAGTCACTAAGCAATTGCTCAATTCCAGGCACAACATGCCCAGGCTCAATGGCTTCAAAAGGAGGTAGGCCCTTACCAATGAGCAGAGGGTTGTCAGCAGGTGGAGCCTTAACAGGCGAAGAAACGGCGATCATAGGTCAACGTGTGAAAGCTAAGGGTGTAAGCGCTAAGGATGCAAAAGCTTCAGAATAGAATGCTTCTTAACTCATAATCATTATGAGTTGCACTTAATTATCATAGCTCACCTCAGTCTCTGCATGTGTCTCCCTCGTGGCCATATCCAGGGGCATTACCTCAATCGCGGGCCGTATAGCCCTGCATCGTCTCAGGGCGAAAAGGCCGAATAATCCGGCTGGCCTGAGAAATCAGGCCCTCTGAGCCTCTCACTACGACCAGATACTGTCCTTGACTCAAACGATTGCGGTAGGTCAGGGCATCTCCACTACCAATACCAAGGCCCACGCCACCCCCGATAAAAAAGCCCCCCATAGCCCCTGCACCCGCACCTAAGAAGCCGCCAATAATTTGGTTGCCCAGCACACCCGCCCAGGGAAACGTGTCGAGCCCGGTAATCAGATTAAACGAAAACCCTGCAACAAACCCAAAGGGAACAGTCCATAGCGCCAGCCGCTTAATTTGCTTCCAGGCTTCTTCATTGGGGTCAATCAGGCCGTATTCGTCAGCCGACTTAAACCCTTGGCCCACAATCGCCACTTTATCCATGGTGATATTGGCCGATTCCAAGGCGGTATACACCTCTTCGGCCTGAATGCGATCTAGAACCACGGTCACCAAATAGTTCATTTGCGCCCTTTCTCCTGCTCTTTTTTAAGTTGCTGTGACCGTGGCTCCTGATTGGCCTCTTCTAACGGCTTTTTGCCAGATTCTTCGCTACCAGACTTTTGGTGGGTAAGAGGTCTAAAAAGATGGTCGTGCGTTGGATTGTAGAGACGCGATCGCACTGCTCCCTCCGAAATCGTGTCGTTAACTGCTCCCGACGTCATCGGCGTCTGGCCCACGTCTGCGGTTTTCTTCCCCCCTCGCCCTGCCAACGCCGGTGAAATAATATAGAGCGTTGTTCGCACCAATGCCTTCGCTTCACTCACCTGAGCCATCTGTGCCAACGGCACGACCTCAATGTGCTCATCAGGCCATCCCACCCGAAAACAAATCGCAACAGGCGTAGTCGGCGGATAGTGCACCAGCAAGTCTGCCTGAGAGGCTGCCACATGGCGTGCACTCAGGTACAGACATAGGCTAGCGCGATGTGCCGCCAGCGAAGCGAGTTCTTCAGCAGCTGGAACCTGAGTACGCCCGCTAATTCGGGTCAAGATAATGCTTTGCACTACCGCTGGAATCGTGAGTTCTACCTGTAATTTTGCCGCTGCCGCCTGAAAAGCACTAATCCCAGGAATCACTTCAAAAGGGACGTCTGCCTCAGCAAGTCGCAGCATTTGCTCATGAATAGCGCTGTACAAGCTCGGATCGCCTGAATGGAGCCTCACCACCGATTGACCATTTTTCACCCGATCAATCATGAGCGGAACGATAGCTTCCAAGGTCATATTGGCCGTGGCAATTTTTTCAGCATCCGGCCGAATAGCGGAGAGAATTTGCATCGGAACCAGCGAATTGGCGTATACCAAAACATCCGCTTGCTGAATCATTCTTTGTGCTTTTACTGTTAATAATTCGGGGTCACCAGGGCCAGCACCAACAATGTAAACCGCCGGGGGAAGAGACGTCGCTGGGGCCATTACTTGATCGGTCAGCGGTGTCTTTAAAGAGGTATCGGGATCCATGAAAACCTGTAAGGGTGGGGTCTAAAAAGATACTAAAGAGTCATTGGACTGTTTATGGAACTAATTTAATTAAATTGATATTAAGTTCCAATATTCATCAATTTACTATTATCACTGCTCAGTTTTTGAAGACTAAATAAAGCCAAGAGACAAACTCGGGATAGCGCTGAAAAATCCTGCATCTTGGTATGTAGATGCACCCTGATTCCGAGCCCCAAAGGTCTTTCGACCCCAGGGGCTTTTTCTTTTTAAAGAGTTTTCCAGTCAATTTTTTAATCGTCGAAGCGTCATCAGCGGCGATCGCTCTGGGCCTTTTCTCTACTACCGCTCTGATCCTTTTCCCGCTACCGCTCTGATCCTTTTCCCGCTACCGCTCTGTCGCCGTACCGCCATTGCTCTTGTTGTTCATCTTTGGCCTAGCCGTATCGGGTAAGCGCTTGCCTAGGCCGTAGGTCCACACCAAGCCAAAGGCACCAACTGCCATCGTCGCCAGGCTAATGAGCTGCGCAACCCGCAGCGGTCCGAGCATCAAGCTGTCGGTCCGCAGACCCTCTATCCAAAAACGGCCTGTGCCGTAGGCAATCATGTACACCAAAAACAGCGTGCCTGCCCTGAACTTGCCAGAATTCTTTAAACCCCAAAAAAACAAAAACAGCAGTAGTGCAAAAACGCCCAGGTTCCAAATCGATTCGTATAGGAACGTAGGATGAAAATATTCAACCGCCTCATAGCCTGGAGGCCGTCTGGGTAAGCCGTTTACCGTTCGTGGAATAAAGAGCTTCCAAGGAAGATTTGTCGGCCCACCAAAAGCTTCTGAATTGAAAAAGTTTCCCCATCTACCGATGGCTTGCCCCAAAATCAAAGAGGGCGCGACAAAATCCGTCAGCTGCCAAAAGGAGAGTCGATTGACACGGGCAAAAAACCACGTTGCTAAGGTTCCACCAATCACCGCACCGTGGATCGCAATGCCTCCCTGCCAAATCGCGAGGGCTCTGAGCGGATCGTCTGCGTAGGATTCCCACTCAAATGCTACATAATAAATTCGCGCGCAAATAATGGCGGAAGGCACCACCCACAGCAAAAGATCGCCAATTTTCTCAGGGTCAACGCCTCGCTTTTCAGCCAGCGATTGGGAGAGGGAGACACCCACCAAAACAGCAATCGCAATCAGCAGTCCGTACCAGTGCAGCGTGATGGGCCCAAGGCTAAAAATCTCGGATCCCGGAGACTGAAATCGGGCCAGAACAGAGGTCAGCGTTGGAAGCAGGGCAGCACTAACACTCGCAATCGCATCTACTAAACCATCCATCACACACTACTCGGCTTCAAGGGCTCTCAATATTGTGCCAGCTATGAAGGCCGATGCGCCGACGAAATCAGCAGATGTTTTTTTAATTGGCCGGTGAATATTTAGGCATTCGAAATGCTTGCCTCTAACGGCCTGCCTCTAACGGCTGCATGAATCCCTTAGTTTTCGACCTCAGCCATTTCAATAACCTCACCGTTGAGATCTTTCACCAAAAAGTTCAAAGGGCGATCGCGCCGCAGCTTATGGCGAATCCCTCGGGTCTGTACCTGCATGAGCAAGTACTCTAGGCAATCGTGATCGAAACAGACATGGCGCTGGCGATCGCGCCTGCCCAAGCTCGCCCCAGCAATCACATGTAGCTGCGTATTTTTCTTCAGCTGATACCACAGTCCATCGGGCGCACCGTAGCCACCAGCAGGCTGACCCAAACTAGACGCGCCCATGCCACCTACGCCAAACATCGGGTCCATGCCCGCCGTCCCTAGGGTTTGCTCGTAGTTGTAATAGTAGTGAAGCGGCACATCCGCAGCCGATAGGCTCAGCACCCCTTCATAAAAGCCACGGGCCAAGTCCAAATCGGAAACCATCACGGTATGGACTTTAGGCGCACTGCTCAAAAACGCCCACATCGCACCCGCGTAGGCCACCAGCAACATCACCATGATGCCTTGCGTAGACACCAGCGCATCCAACGGCAGGCCCTGAAATATGTTCGCTAGCGTAAAAGCGGAAGTCGTCATGACGGGTGAAGCCTAAGAAAAAATTCGCTCAGAAGAATCCATGCTTATTGGCTAGTTTACCAAGCGGCATCGAGAGATGGGGACAAGTGGCAGGTATAGTAATGCTAATTTGATGCCCATGCCAAACCCAATACCCATATTCCGCTTAAAAAACAGACCTCATATGAGTAAAGCCACGAGCGAATGGGCATGCTGTGGAACGATAGATAAATCAATATTTATTAATTGATGAGAAGACGCCTATTGCTAAGCGTCTGACTCTAGGCTAGAGACCTGTCTGCTTTCGCTAGAACTCTTGCTTTTGCTGAATCACTGTTAAAAACGCTGAATCACTGTTAAAACACTGTGCAAATTCCTACGTTCCCAGAATGCGACCATGATTTAGTCAAAGAGCTGATTCACCACAGCGACTACGCCCTGGTGGACATGCTTCAAAAGTCGCCAATGGATGGAAAGTACTTTACTGCGCTGTTTTGCCGGTACTCTCCGGTGGTGTATTCACTCATTCGCCACTCAGCCAAGTCACCGGTTCAAGCAGACTACCTCTTTGCCCTGACCTGGCGGCACATTCTCAATGAACTCAGCGGCATTGATCTCTCCCCCATCAGGCAGCGGCAGCAGTCCGGCAGCATCGCCGAAGCCGAAGCCGAAGCCAAGGCCATCAATCGCGATTTGGCCACCGAGTTTTCCTTACAGGGATGGCTCATTAACCTAACCGCTGCGCACATCAATCAGGCTCAGCTACCCGATGTCGCGTCTATTCACTACACCCTAGAAGACGCCCCTCCCCCACTTTGGTGCTACACCGAGCGCGCACTCGACAGGCTCTCACCAATGCACCGTTTGATTGTGCTCATGGCACAGACCTTTGAATGGAGCGACACCCGGATTTCTGCCTACCTACAAGCGGAGGGAAAGCAGCTCTCACCGGCGGAAGTTGACCTAGAGCTACAGGCGGCCTATCAGTCGCTAGAGCGTGGTATTCCCGATGATATCCGCACCATTTACCTCAACAAGCCCCCAGCTGCACTCATGCCCTCAATGGCAGAAGCTGTGGAATTTGAAGCCGCAGCCGCAGAAGCTGAGGGCGGGCTGCTCACCATTGAGTTCGATAATCTGGATGCATAACAATCAAGATGCATCACCTTCGCGCTGTCAGCGTTAAGCCGCAACCTGGGTATCTTAGGCCCACAAATACCCTCATTCACTGAGGGCGATACTGCCGGTCTTATCAGCCAGCTCAGCGTTGAAGCGGGGAATCATTCATGGGTTTTAAAGAGAAATTGACGGCGGCATCCCTGCTGCTTAGCATAGGGATTGTTTTGCCTGCCCCCTTGCCTGCACAGGGGGCAGATAGCCTGACTGATCAGCTACATACGCCACCTCAAAACAGCATCCGCGCACAGCGTGACGTCGCCGACCAGTTTTTGCTATTGGGCAAAGGGCAGCTGGAAGCTGGCGAACACGAGCAGGCGATCGCAGCTTTAGAAGAAGCCGCAGACGCTTACCACTACCTGGGCGACTTTGTCGGCATGGGCGAAGCCTACGAGCAGCTAGTAAAGGTGTACAGCGACCTGGGCCAATATCGCAAGGCAGAACTCGTCGTCCGCCAGCAGCTGGCCGTTGCTCGCAGCAACTTCAACTTCAGCGATCAGATTTTGGCACTCAACAACCTAGGCACCCTTAGCCTGCAAAACGGCGAGCTAGATCC
Organism: Cyanobacteria bacterium J06634_5; assembly: GCA_039820525.1. GTDB lineage: Bacteria > Cyanobacteriota > Cyanobacteriia > Phormidesmidales > Phormidesmidaceae > Phormidesmis. Next base: position 26,143 of record JBCBPY010000028.1, on the reverse strand, counting down.
GGCCTATGCGGCCTTTTCAGAAGCCCTTATCGTTGCCCAGGACGTAGAGAGTGAGAGCGGTATTGGCCTTTCGATGAGCAACCTAGGACTGATTGCCGCCGCCCGCGGTCAAACCAACGACGCCCGCAAGTACTACGAAGTCGCCGCCAACTATCGCGCCCGAGCCCGCGACTATGCGGGACAGGCAAATACAGACAGCAACTTAGGTGATATTTATTTTGCAACTGGCCAAATGCAACGCGCCGTGGGCGCTTATCGCCTCTCGCTCTCGCTGGCCCGCGAGCTGGAAGATCCCTACCTTCAGCTACGAGCCCTAGATGGACTCATTGCGATATACCGTCAGCGCAACGAACCTCGTGAGCTTTCTAGCTATCTGAATGAGCGTATTGACCTCACCCTCGAAACGGGTGATGACTGGCAGCACCTGGTCACCTTGCGCACCCTCGGCGAAATTTACGAAGAAACGGGTGACTTAATGGCGGCCTATATTGCCTATCAGCAGGCCGTACAGCTTGCCGAAGCCTTAGACCGTAAGCAGGTTCAGGCCGATCTAGCAAATCGAGTGCGATCGCTTTCATACCGGCTCAACAGCTAAAAAAGAGAGTTCTAAAAAAGAGAGTTCCGTATTGTCAGCCCACCGTCCATAACAGACGGTGGGCTTTCTCATGGTTATGCGCTGTGCCCGACAGGACCTGCCGACGGTATGTTCCTCTTTGGTATATTCCTCTTTATGGACAACCTTTCCTCCGCATCACCTTCACCCTCAACCACACCGCTTCGGTTTGATATCGTCAGCTTGTTTCCCGATTTTTTCACCTCTCCGCTCAGCTCGGGGCTGATTGGCCGGGCGTTGAAAAACCAAATTGCAACCGTCCACATCACCAACCCGCGAGACTTTACCACTGATAAACATCACAAGGTTGATGACATTCCCTACGGCGGCGGTGTGGGCATGGTGATGAAGCCAGACCCTATTTTTGCCGCAGTAGAATCGCTGCCTGCGCTGCCGCGACGAGACGTGATTTTGCTATCGCCACAGGGGCAAACCATGAACCAAGCCCTGTTTCAATCCCTCTCGACAGACTTTGACCAGCTCATCCTCATTTGCGGTCACTATGAAGGGGTTGACGAGCGCGTAATGAATATTGTGACTCGCGAGGTTTCTCTGGGAGATTTTGTGCTTACGTGCGGTGAAATTCCAGCCTTAACCCTTATCAATGGCACCATTCGGCTCAAACCAGGTACGGTTGGCAAGCCGGACTCCCTCAAGTACGACAGCTTTCAGACAGACTTGCTGGACTATCCCCACTACACGCGCCCAGCGAAGTTTCGAGACTGGGCAGTACCTGACGTTTTACTCTCAGGCAACCACGGTGCCATTGCAAAATGGAGAGAACAACAGCAGCTTGAACGGACGCGCGATCGCCGCCCCGATTTGTTTGAACGCTGGCAGCATCACATCCAAAATCACCCCACTGAACCCTAACCATGAACATTCGCATCGGCAACGGCTACGACATCCACCGTCTGGCGACAGATCGCAAGCTCATTCTGGGCGGCATTGATATTCCCCATGAAAAAGGATTGCTGGGCCACAGTGATGCTGACGCGCTCACCCACGCCATTATGGATGCCATGCTCGGAGCCCTTAGCTTAGGAGATATTGGCCTGTACTTTCCGCCAAGCGATCCAAAATGGGCCGGGGCCGACAGCCAGGTATTGCTGGAACAGGTCAATCAGCTCGTGAGCGATCGCGGCTGGGCTGTCAGTAATATTGACAGTGTGGTGATTGCGGAGCAGCCCAAACTCAAACCGCATATTTCATCCATGCGCGATCGCCTCGCAGCCACCCTCAACCTTGAACCTGACCAAATTGGCATCAAAGCAACCACCCATGAAAAGCTAGGCCCCCTTGGCAAAGAAGAAGGGATTGCAGCCTATGCGGTTGCGCTGTTACACAAACCGTAACCGACCTGGTATTCACCGCCGATCTCTGTACTCTCTATGAGGAAGGCACTCAGACAAGCGCGACCTCAGGGATAGCTCAGGGCAAACCCCAAAAATAAGAAAATTTGGTAGACGATCTAGAACCTGGCCACCGATCCGTATATTTTTCGAAAGCTTCACGGTAGTTTTATAGAAAGCGAATATTTTTGTTGAAATCTACGCCTAATCTCCGCGGAAACGCGGCATTTTAGAAAAAGAAGTCTTCTAAGTATCAGAATATACGCAAATATCCCTGTATTATTTATACAATCTTCGTTAATTATTAAAGAGCGGTTCATAAACTATCAATTTCGCCAGCTAGTTGGAAAAGGGTTAAGGTCATGGGTGTTTTGGGTGAATCTTCAGTGGTACTAATTCCATCGGTCAACCGGCCCTTTGGCTCGGTTACGCCAGCGTTTTCCATAAATAGCTTTCGCAAGCATCCTCCCGAACGCATCGGAGTGCACGGAGAATACGACTACAACGGTCTTGCCAAGCGCGTTATGACGTCTTTTCGTCAGGCTGCTGGTGACGAAGTTGCGCAACTCAAAGTTCGTCAGCGCGGCTGCGTTGTTATCCTCACAGGCGTTATTTCCTCTCGCCGTCGGCTCAACCAGCTAGTGACACTCGCCACCAAAACAAAAGGCGCTGCCCTCGTCGAGCTTTACGGCGTCACCATCGTGGACGATGAGGCCCTAGCCTAAAAAAGGCTCCAGCTGTACTGGCAGCTGCATTAGCAAAGTAAGTGACCCATCCTCAAAACCTGCAACTCAAAAGCGCCGAGCTAACTCGTCCTTAGCTCGGCGCTTTGCTCTTTCTATTTGGGCGACTATTTGGGCGATTTCTATTTCGACTATTTCTAAACGCCAGCGACCGCGCCACTACTCCATCATATTCGCCACAAAGTTTGTATACACTTCCCCTTTCAAAAACTGCGAATTTTCCAGCACCTTTTGGTGGAAACCAATCGTTGTCGGCAGCCCGGTAATAGCACATTCTCTAAGCGCTCGCTTCATGCGGCTAATAGCCGTCGCTCTATCGGGGCCCCACACAATCAACTTGCCAATGAGTGAATCATAGTAGGGCGGAATTTCGTAGTCGGTATAAACGTGCGAGTCCATGCGAACACCTAAACCACCAGGCGCTAGGTAGCCGCTAATGCGGCCTGGATTGGGCCTAAAGTTGTGGTCTGGGTCCTCAGCATTAATACGGCACTCAATAGAGTGGCCACGCAGCACAATGTCTTCTTGGGTAAACGAGAGGCGATCGCCCTGGGCGACCCGAATCTGCTCTGCAATCAAATCAACTCCCGTCACCATTTCGGTGACGGGATGCTCTACCTGAATACGCGTATTCATTTCCATGAAGTAATAGTTGCCGCTGTGGTCAACCAAAAATTCCACGGTCCCTGCGCCCACATAGTTAATCGACTGGGCCGCCCTCACAGCCGCTTCCCCCATTTGCCTACGCAAGTGGGCATCTAAAACAGCACTCGGGGCCTCTTCAAGGAGCTTCTGGTGACGGCGTTGAATAGAGCAATCGCGCTCACCGAGGTGAACAACATTGCCGTGGCTATCGGCCAAAATTTGGAATTCTATATGGCGCGGGTTTTCAACAAACTTTTCCAAGTACACCCCAGGGTTGCCAAACGAGGCTTCGGCTTCGCCCTGAGCCGCCATGTACATTTTGCCAAGCTCCTCGGGCTCACGCACCAGACGCATACCGCGCCCGCCGCCCCCAGCAGTCGCTTTAATAATGACCGGATAGCCGATTTCAGCAGCCAGTTTGGCCGCTTCTTCCTGGCTGCTGAGCAGTCCATCACTACCAGGCACTGTCGGCACTTTGACGCTTTGCATCGTCGCTTTAGCGGTCGACTTATCGCCCATCGCCCGCATGGAATCGGGCGTAGGTCCAATAAAGGTGAGATTGTGGTCCGCGCAAATTTCGGCAAAGCGCGCATTTTCAGCCAGGAAGCCGTAGCCAGGATGAATCGCCGTCGCGCCTCTTGTCAGCGCCGCTGCAATAATATTTGGAATGTTGAGATAGCTTTTGCTGCTAGAAGCTTCACCAATACAGACAGTTTCATCGGCAAGTTCCACATGTAGCGCGTGGCGATCGACAGTGGAATGTACCGCAACGGTGGCAATCCCCATCTCCTCACAGCTTCGGATAATCCGTAAGGCAATTTCGCCACGGTTGGCAATCAAAACTTTAGAAAAACTCATCTGGCAGCCAGCAACTTTTCGCACACGACGCTTTACAAAGGTCGTCGAGAAAATGATCGTATCACGCAGGGCCTAGCTTCTCTGACAAGCCGTTACGGATCAGGGCAGTGCGAGGTAAATTGCAATGACTCTATAGAAAAGTATTGAAGAAGAAGAAAAGTATTGAAGAAGAAAAAGAGGGAGGACAGAAGTGCTGAGGGCGATCGCGTGACCGTTTTTTTAAGAAAGTCGATACAAAGTACCCATAATGCCGTATCTTTAATAGTCGATACCTTCTGCGGATGTGGTGGAATTGGTAGACACGCACGCTTGAGGGGCGTGTGGCTCACGCCTTGCGAGTTCGAGTCTCGCCATCCGCATTTTGTTGAGTCTCCTCACAGGAGAAATCTACGGCCAATACCGCCCAAAAGCCCCAGCGTTCAAACCTCATACGCTGGGGCTTTTGACTTGCCTGTTTTTCGGCACCTGTTTTCAGGGCCTACTTTGTAGTGACTATTTTCTAGGACCTAGGTCTTGAGCACTTTCTCAAGACCTGCTTTTGTGCCCTAAGGAAAACTGTCTTGTGGTGGGCTTCTTCGTTATGATGAGTACAAGAGATAAACTTTTGTAAACGTTTTATCTCATCTAGCAATGCCAACTACATAACAGCCACTACGCGGCCATTACTCAGTGTGATCGACTTGACTTCAGCCTCCACCGCCGTTTCCCTCTCTAAAAGCAGCCTGTGGCATCCTTTAAAACCCCTATGGCAAGGTGATAAGGCGGTTGTAACCCAGGGGCTCCCGCACGATCAGCTCTCCCCAGCTTGGCAAATTTTAATGCTGGGTGATGGCTCTCCCACGCGGCACTTACAGCTACTCACCCGAGAACCTACCGAAGTAGACGTGATTGATATGTCGCTCGTCGGTCAAGACGGTGACTGCGCGCCCGCTCAAATTGAACAGGTCCCAGGGCCGCACCTACGCAGGCAGGTGTGGCTACGAACCGCATCTGGCCAGCGGTTGGCCTACGCCACCTCTTGGTGGGAAGCTAGCCATGTAGATGACTACTTAGAGAATAGAGAGCTGCCTATTTGGGCGAGCTTGGCCAAGCTCCGTACAGAGCTGTATCGCGATATTCAAGGCATTTACTTCGGGCATTCTGCCGCCTTAGAAGACGCTTTTGAGCAAAAGGGGCCTTTTTGGGGCAGGCATTATTTGTTTTGGCATCATGGCAAGCCACTAACACTCATTTATGAAGTGTTCTCGCCCTATCTCATTCGATACCTGGGGCCTATGGGTGCACAGCGCTAGTCGTGGACACAGCGTTCGTGACGGCGATGAGCGCAATTGCCCTTCCGCGATTGCCCTTCATTGGAGAGGTCAGCGCTTTATCTTTTTTCCCGATGGCGTCTCTTGAAAACTATTATCTAGCCAAATTTGGGCGCACACCGGGCCGTAGTGTTCGCGAAGCGATCGCTCTATCCGCTCACCAATCGTCTTGGCAATCATCATGTATTCAGGATGCAGCGCAAGGTGGAGCTCAATCCAGACCTGACGACCGACCATCCCCCGAGAGAGAATGCGCGTGCAGCGAGTAACCCCTTCAACCTGACAGGCAAGCTGGGCGATCGCTTCAGGTGCGATCGCCGTTGGCTTCAGGAGCATCGGCAGCTGAGCCTGTAGCATCTGCCAAAGGCTTTTAATCGCGAACAACACCAGCACTATCGCCAAAAACGGATCAATCCAACGATAGCCCTGACCAATCAACATTAGGCCAACCAGCATCACCCCTGTGAGCCAGGCATCACTCAAAATATGCTGAGTGTTCAGCTTAAGCGCCAAGCTCCGGCTGCGTTGGCTCTGGTGTTTGGCAACCAGCACAGCGGCCAGCACCAGCCCGGACATCACCCATATCAAAATAATCAGTGGCAGCGTCACCGTCACCGGAAACGCTCCCCGAGTCAGCTGCAAGGCACTTTCAAACTGAGTAAAGGCAATCATAATAATTGAGATGCCTGCAAACCCCAAAACAGCAGACATCACCAGCGCACCCGCAGCTTCTCCACGTCCGTGCCCCCATATTTCCTTCCCCAGAGTGCGCTGCGGAGAAGCCACCGCGACTAAGCTCAGTAGCGTGCTAAATACATCTATAAGGATATGAAGCGATTCTGCTAGCAAGCACAGAGAATGGCTGACCCATCCGGCTGTTAGCTCAATGGCGAATACTAAAAGTGTCGCCCACAATATCATTAACAGCAGGCGGTAACTAACGCGCCGCTGGTGTCCGCTTCCATTCATAGCGCATAGGCTAGCACAAGGAAGCCCCGTCCACGCGAAAACCCGAGCCTAAAAGCGAACGGCTGGCCCCAGAAGTCAACTGAGCTAGCGACAGTCAACATCCACACTCATAAAAAAGCACACTAAAAAAGCGCACTAAAAAACGGACCCAAAAGCCCTGCATAAAGACAAGACTTTTAGCTCCGTTTTTCAGATCAGAAAAGGCACCGACGACTGGCCGTGTTTCGTCTCGGTGCCTTAACTGGTTCGCTCCTCACACTTCCTAAATATAAAGGATGACTCTGGTTTTGTCATCTTAGGTGGACATCAGCTCAATTGTCACAACCATGGCCCACGAAACACAGGCGCTGTACTCTCAATACTACATATACGCTTCACAATTCGGTGGGAGCTTTTGCAGCTAAGTACTGCTGCAAAAGCATTTCAAGGATATTTTGGGTTGATCTGACCAACCCAAATCGGGCCTCAAAAGAATCAAAAGCACTGCCATAGACTGAAGCGTCCACCGTCTCTGATCCGGATGAAATTTGACTAAAACCGCGACCAAAACCGCTCAGGGACCCACGATAAAAGGCATCAAACGCTTGGCAAACAACAGTTGCAGCCTTCAGGAGCAAAAAATATTGTTGAAACGGCCATCGATAAGGAATCCAAAACATATCATCGGCAAGCGCGACCAAAGATCGAATCAACAGGCACGCCTGAGAATCCTCGTATAACCTAGCCACCCAATAGGATTCCACACAGCCTGATTCCACACTAGCTGCCCCAACAGCCGCAGAGGAACCAGGAATATCCGCCCATAATCGCAAAAGCGAGCAGCCTCGAGCATGTGTGTACTGGACCTGCCATAGCCACTCATCGACCTTTTGAGGCTGACCAGCAGGCATTACACGGGTAGCGATTGCAACATCAGCAGGCGCACTTTGAGCACGCGCCTGCTGAGACTGAGGCGGCTCTGCCATCGTCTGCGGGTAGCGCTGCATTTCCCCGCGAGCAGGCCCCTCTGAAAGCTCCTCGCACGGGGCATTTGCAGGGGTAGGGGTCACAGAAGGATCCGATGGAGAGCGCCCGGGGTCTTGGAAACATTGAATCGCTGAATTTTCCAGCGGTTCAGTCAGCGTTGCCCCTGGAACGACAGCCCGCTCAAAAGGTGCTTTAGCGTTCTCTTCAGCATCAAGAACGGTGTGATCTTGATCAGCTAAATTGGATTGAGAAGGATGAAGTTGAGCCAGATCAAACTGACTTTGAGCGGTGAGGTTTAAAGAGCCAGTCTCGTATTTTTTAGGTGAATGAAGAAAATTCTGGCTTTGGTTCATCCATATCTCAATTCCCTTCTTTGAAAGATGAAAGGTAATCCATCCTGCTCGACGAGTTTCTATCTTGAACTCATCCCAAAGTTGAGACATTAAATGCAGCCTGTCACCTTGGTGATCCAAATCACTTTGCTCTACCTCAAATCGGACTTGGCGAAGTTGACTCACTAGCCGATCCGAGATCTGTGTAAGCGTTTTATAACGGCTGTTGTTTTGATAGCTAGCCAATAGTTGTGGAAGAGCACTGACATACAGGATGTCTGTTGATTTTTTCTTTTTTTCAAGCGGTATATTACGCCAGTGAGCGGATGCGCTCAGAACGTTTTTGCTCAAAAAATAGAAGTTGTCTATTGGGTTGTGTAAAAAGTTCGTAAAGTCAGGCGAATCTTCTTTACACAAGCTAAATATAGATTGATCTAAGCAACCGAGTAAAACACCTTTCAATGACAAAATCGGCATTGAATAACTGACCTAAATAAATGGGATGAACTTATCTTTTGAATAAATTAATCGGGGATTATACGAATGCTTTAGAAAAAATATTCGCGGATGCTCTCGGTAAATGCTGAAGTAGGGATAAAGAAGAGGATTTACTCATACAAAACCCAACAATTTATATTAATGTACTTACAACATCGACTTCATCATGCTTGATTGAATGTAGGAAGTATTACCAGCCTTCTACGGTGATGAAAGTGCGGTGATGAAAGTCAAAACGTTAGTCATCTCAATGCCCTTACGAAATGACTGCGTATGATTACCTTCTCAGACCTGCCCCCCCACCGTCTGAAGATGATCTGTTTGAGGTTTCCGTACAACTACGGATAACTGAAACCCCACCGTCTAATTTGTCTGCTGTCTGCTCAAAGTTATGCCACTATTCGTTACGTTAGATGAACTTATCTACTCCAGTTAAACTCAATTCTAGTCTTGCTACTATGGCTTCTCCCTCCCAATCAGATAATGCTCGCCCCTTTTTAGCGTGGCAGCGTATTTCTGATTGGGCTTCAGAACATTATCGTTGCCGTACCTTTAATAAAGACGAAAAAATCCCTGCGCGTCCTGGGTTGCTATATCTCGTACAGAAAGGCTCCGTACGCTTGTTGGGCAATGCTCAGGTCAGTGCCACGATCAAAAAGAAAAACAGTGCCTCACGGATGCCGCTCGTTGCCGCAGAAGAAGCCTTCTTGGGCTTTGTGGGAGCAGGGCAGCCGTTTGAGGTCGTTGCACAGCCACCGTTTACGCTGCAAAGCTTTGCCCATGTGGATCAAACGACGGTGATTTGGCTGTACTGGAATGATTTGGACACTTGGCCTCATTTCCAAAAGGAAGTTTTGGATGCTTTTCGTCGTCAGCACCAGCGCAAGCTGCTATGGCTAAGCACGCTCGGTCAACGGCGTACGATTGATCGGCTGCTGGGCTTTTTGACGCTACTGATCGATGAGCACGGCGAGCAGTGCGAGCAAGGCTACTATTTGCCGTTTCCACTCACTCACGCTCAAATTGGTAGCGCGATTGGATCTACACGCGTCACCGTGACTCGTCTCATGGGCAAATTGCGACAAGGCGGCATGATTCAAAGCTACGGTGAAAACCTAATTTGTATTTCCCACAGCGCTGATTGGAAAAAGCAGGGTTAGGAAAACGCGGACGTAGGGGTTCGTCCTAATAGTCGATTGTTGAGTCAGTCGGTCTGTTTATAACTCACGTTGTCTTTGAGCAAACTAGGCGTAGCGACTTGTTAGTCGCTACGCCTTTTTCATCATGCAGCAAGCTGTGTTTGACAGCGCCTCTAGGCAGACCTCTCTTCAAGCAGTCAAGCAGTCAAGCAAGTCAAGCAGACCGTAAGCGCTTGCTTCGGCGCAGCAGCAAAGAATTGAGCACAACCGTCAGCGAGCTAATGGCCATGAGCCCACCGGAGAGGGCCGGGTTGAGTGATAGCCCAAAGCCCGGTAAGAATGCGCCTGCTGCTAGCGGGATACAAATGAGGTTATACAAAAATGCCCAGGCTAGGTTCTGACGAATTTTGTTAACTGTGTTGCGGCTAAGCGAAATTGCAGCGGGGACGTCGGCAAGAGAATCACCCATCAGTACGATGTCGGCGGTTTCCATCGCAACGTCAGTCCCTGAATTAAGGGCAATGCCAACATCAGCTGAGGCTAACGCTGGGGCATCGTTAATGCCATCACCGACAAAACCCACTAAACGCTGCTCGCGCTTGAGCTGAGCAATCGCATCCACCTTGCCTTCGGGCGTGACTTCTGCCTGGACTTGCTCAGCGCCAAGATTTAGCTGCTGCGCGATCGCTCTGGCGGCAGCGACCGTATCCCCACTCAAAATCCGCACGTCCAAACCCATGGCCTGCAATCGATCAACCGTCTCTTTTGCCTCTGTCCGGAGCACGTCAGTAACCCCTATCAGGCCCACAAGCTGATCACCTTTTGCAACAAATACGCTGGTTTTTCCAGCGTTGCCTAGCGCATCGGCCTGAGATCGCACCTTGGCGTCGATCAAACAGCCGTTGTTCTCCATCCACGCTACATTTCCTAAAAAGAACCGTGCCAGCAGTTGCTCCTCAGCGACCTGAACGGTTGCGGCAATCCCAAGGCCCGCCTCAGTTTGAAAGTGTTCGGCGGGTAGCAGTTCTAAGGCTCTTTGTTGAGCCGCCTGTTGAATAGCTACGCCTAAAGGATGACGCGTGCCACTTTCTACCGTGGCCGCAATTTGCAGCAGCTGATCGTCTGACATATCTAGCGCATTCACTGGTAGGCAGTCACTGACCAGGGGGTGTCCGGTCGTGAGCGTTCCGGTTTTATCAAAGACCAAGGTGTTTAGCGATCGCGTTTTCTCTAAAATATCGCCCCCCCGAATCAGCAAACCCTGTTGGGCCCCTATGCCAGAGCCCACCAATACGGCTGTCGGTGTGGCCAGCCCCAGTGCACAGGGGCAGGCCACAACAATCACTGAAATGGCCAGCTTGACACCCACCAGTAAACGCAAAGACCCTGTCACAGCTGCAGGGGCTGCGGCTTGCATAGACGTGTGTGACGAAGACAGGTGCGACGAAGACAGTGATGCAGCAACCATATGCGCATGATGCGCAGGGCCCATCACGCGCTGCGCCACCTCAGGCCAAGTCGGCACCCCGACAAAGTACCAAAACACAAACGTCAGCGCTGCGCAGAGCAACACGCCGTAGGTAAAGTAGCCCGAGATCACATCAGCCAAGCCCTGGATGGGGGCCTTGCGAGTTTGCGCCGTTTCCACCAGCCGAATCATTTGGGCCAAGGTCGTATCAGCGCCCGTACGATTCACCTGAAGCGTCATAGCGCCCGACTGATTGAGACTGCCGGCCACGACTGTATCGCCTGCCTGCTTAACAACAGGCATGGATTCGCCTGTGAGCATAGATTCATCCACAGTGGTTTGACCGGCCTGAATCACGCCATCTACCGGGACTTTTTCACCGGGTAATACGCGTAGCCATTCACCCAGCTGCACCTGACTTGCCGGGATTTGGACACCAGTAGCGTCTGACTCAAGCCCCTGTGGGCTGGGCGCGGGCACTAGCCTGGCAAGCGTTGGTTGGAGCGCAATGAGCGATCGCAATGAGCTAGACGCTTTAAATCTTGCCCGCTGTTCTAGCGTGCGCCCGAGCAAAATAAAGCTGAGCAGCATCACGGGCTCATCGAAAAAGCACCCCCAACCCAGCTGCGGAAATATCAGCGCAAACACACTTGTCAAGTACGCACTAACCGCGCCAAGGCTCACCAGCGTGTTCATATTGGGCGCCCCCCGCACAATGCCCTGCGCGCCCTCCGTTAGAATGCCGCGCGCTGGAAAAAGGAGGGTTAGCGTGGCCAGCCCACCATGAAACCAAAGCGTACTTAAGATCGGAACTGAAAAATCGGCGGTCCACCGGCTGGCCCAGGAGAAATGCTGAAGATGGCCGAGGGTAGACAAGGCCAGAAGTAACAGTGCGATCGCCAGCTGACGCCCTTGCTCCTTTTGAGCTTGCTGCTTACGCTCTAGCCAATCACGTTCAGCGAGCAATGGCACCTGCTCACTTTGCAGCCGAACTTTGCTAGGGTAGCCGGCTGACGTTAGCGCCTGTGCAACTGCTTGAGCATCGGTCTCTAAATGGCAGTCTACAGCGGCGACTTCTGTCACCAAATTGACTCTGGCACTCACAACGCCCTCACACCGAGCCAGCTTGTTTTCAACCGTGCTCACACAGCCAGCGCACATCATGCCTTGTACATCTAGCACGACGGTTTGTACCTGCGGTGCAGAAGATCCCTCGACAAGGTCGCCCTGGTTGCCTGCACTCTGGCTGTCTGCATTAGAGGGCGGCGTTGAAGAAGAAGGCGATGAAGCAAGCTGAGTCATGGAAAAGCGCACCGAAAACATAAGTGAGAAAAGCGCTTGTCAATTAAGGGAAGACGCAAAAAACTCAAGCCTTTCTATTCTAAACGTTCTCTTCAGGGGTTCTCTCTTCCGTAAGACGGCTAGGAGGTCACTAGACTGCTGAAGGCCAGAGCTGTTCAGGGCTAGCTGTTCGGGACCAGCTGTTCGGGGCAAGGACGCCTTAACCTACGCAAAACCAATTTGAGCAAAAATGTAGCGTATCGCTCGCCCTGTCCGGAAACCCTATGCTAGGCAATGTGATAATAGCTACCACCCTTTGAGACTCTAGCTTGTAAGAATCTGGTCGTTGAGTGGGTTTATAGAAGCGAGTTGTTGACATATGTTTTCTGATATTACAAATCACTGGGCCAGTGAGGGTGTAGTCGCACTGGCGCAACGACAGATTATTAATGGATATCCCAATGGCACCTTTCGCCCTGAAGCGCGGATGAGCCGTGCAGAGTTTGCCTCTGTCATGCCTAGAGTGTTTTCTCAACTGCCCGAGCGCCAAACAAAGGCGACCTTCAGCGATGTTTTTGAGAGCTATTGGGCGAGTGATGCGATCGCATGGGTGAGCCAACGGGGCCTGTTTGGCGGCTACCCCAACGGCACCTTTCGTCCGCGCCAAACCATTTCTAGAGCCCAAGCGGTCGTTGCCTTGGTCGCCGGGCTCGAAGCCTCTCAGGGCGTAGATGCTGCGCTGACACAGTCACCGAACTTACTGACCGAGACGTTTAGCGACGCGGCAGATATTCCTGACTACGCCCGTAGCGCGGTGACCGCAGCCTTAGACCGTCAGTTTTTAGAAGTCCTTAGCAGCCCAAGACCCTTCCATCCCAACCAATCAATTACTCGAGGAGAAGTCGCAGCGCTCATTTGCCGGGTACTCGATATTCCAGCGGGCCTACGGGTCAACAAGCTACCGGCGATGGCCGCCGCACAAGATCGTCAGGCTGTTTTTCAACAGTTCTTGCAGCAGGAAGCAGGATTCAACGCAGAAAAACTAGCCTTCTTGGACAAAGGCATTGCGCGATCGCCCTATCGTGCAGCTGTCGCCAAAGCCCCCGTGAGACTACAGGTCCCTACAGACCTCCCAACCCCCCTCAAAAATACCAGCGACTATCCCACGCGAGGCGACGTTTTCTTTGTCAACGAGGGCGGATTAGACTTCCTCGCACCCGAGGTTCTCTCAGGCTGTGTTTGCCTGTCTACTTCCAAAGACGGACAGCTGAGCACACGCTGGCTGGGGCGCGAGGCCTTAGTAGAACGGCAAATGTGGAGTTCTACTAAATTTATTCCACTGCTCAACGTGGTTGCTCGGGCCAATGCTTTTGCCCCAGAAGCCGACATTGATCGCGCCCGAGTACGCAGGGCAGGTAGTACCGGGCGAGGCTTGTCGTTTCACGAGCTAGCCGCTGGCATTATGAGCTATGACAATCGCATTGCCACCTCAAACGCGCTGGCCGTTATGTTCAAGCAGTTTGAAACCCCAGAGCGGCTGGAAAAATGGACCCAGCAGATGACCGGCAACCAGCAGCTTTCCTTTCAGGGGCGCTATGGGGAAGTGCCCTTCATTCAGCAGCCCGAGCTTTGGGATGCGCACACTAAGCAGGTACTGCTGAAAGCAGCCGGCACCTCCCACAGGGGTCAAAACCTCGTGTCCACTTACGATTTAACGCGGCTTTTATCGATGCTGGGCTGGCACTGGCAGCTGCCTGCAACCGGCAGAATTTTGAATTTGCAAGGGCATAGCGCAGAGAGTTTGATTCGTGCCATGGGTGTTGATACCGCACGCTATGTCGATGTGGCGTTTGAAACCCTAGGCCTGCAACCATGGGTGCGATCGCCAGTGATTATTTCAAAAAGTGGCTTTGGACGCAGCGATGAGCGCGATCGCACAGAACTCACCTACAGCGCGCTGGTACAGTTCAGTCTCCCACGCACTGGCAGAAATGGCAGCATGCCCGACCCCACAGCAGCCTATCAGCGCTATTCTCTATGCTTTACGCTCATCGCCAGCCAAAACACAGGCAACGCAAATGCAGAAGCCCGCTATGTAGATGCCTTAATGGCAGCGTCGGTAACAGAAATTATTCGTCGGGCAGCAACAGAGACGCTGTAAATGACACTTGTCGCACTCACTTGTCGCACTGTAGAGCCCTGCGCTAGTTGGTAGAGCCCTGCGCTAGTTGGCACTGCCGGTCAACAGCTCATAAACAGCTTCAAAAAGGAAGAAACACCTTTAAGACTGTTCTTTTTGGATAACGTCTAGTCGAGATTCACTCAAACGCTTCATCCAGCCACTGAGATAATCCCGGTTGAGCACCTGCTCTTTAGGATCGCTGGTATCGGAAGGGTAGGGCATTAAGCCTCTAACAGCTGCCTCTGTCACACAAAACATTGATTTTTGAAAGCTTTGAGAAAGCTGCACTCGAATATCGTCTTCCCCTCGAGTCGATTGCTTATAAATCTCGTGCAGGTAATCGGGGACATAATGACGCATGTCCTGCATTAGCAAAGTAGGCGGAATACCCGCACCGCCAATCGGCAGCGGATCGGCAAATAAGGCACCGTAGCCAAATTGAGCTTGGTCAATCGGAATTTGCTGAGCCTGCGCGTTGTAAGAAACCGTGCCAAAAAAGGGCGTTCCCCGAAAGAAAATGCTCTCTACGTAGGGCACCGCTGTATCGGGCAAAAAGGTCAGGCCCACTGACTTTGGAATGATGTCGTAATCAGCGCCGCCAATGTCGACCGTGTAGCTAATAGGATTGGCCGCATTTTCAACCAATCCAGCTTTGATCAGATCAATCACCTCAGGAATAGAGTTGATTCTTCCCTGGCGGTACTCCTCGGCTAAGTGCGCAAAAATATCACTCATCACTCGCCAAAACTGGCCAAGCCCTGAGTAGTAGGCAAGCTGCCTCACCTGCTCGGCCAGATAGTCTGGGAAGAGACGATTTAGGGTGAGCAACAGCGGATTCAGGCGAATTTTAGCCTGTATGGCAGGGCTACAGCAGGCCCAAAAATCATCCGAATCTAAAAAGGAATCTAGGCCACCACCGCCATGCCACATCATCGTCCGCATGACGTACTCTGCATATTCGTAGTTGATACGGTCGTGCCACAGATGCTTAACCAGTTTATCGGGGGTGACTTCGCCGTTGAAGTACTTAAACACCGGGACCAGCACCAAAAATTGGTTATTTGCGATGTGCTGAAGATTGATGGAATAGGCATCTAAAACAATGCCATAGGAATCTAAAACACCGACCACTTCTTTAAGGTTTTCAGGGGTTTCGGGCAGCATCGGAATGCCGTTGAGCAAGCGATCTACGTACTCGCTCAACGAGTAAACGGGAGCAGGTTTGAGCTGCGTTTTATCAAGTGTTTTGGTCATAGCGAGCACGCTGTCGTAAGGCAACCGAATCGTTCGTTATCAAGCACCGCAGTCATTTCAAAAATCAGCAGAAGTGTCAATCAAGGAGATGGGAGGAGATTGTTTGTAAAAGCGACCGGTTCGGGGGTCACGTGCTTTACCACCTCTGCCGGCGAGGCGATGAAGGACACCGTCGTTGACTCCATCCAGCGGGTCATCCATTCTGGCTGCAACCCAAAGGCAAATATCATCAGAACCAGGGCTAATGCAGGAATGCGATCGCGCCACGTTACACCTGGAATAAGCGTATCTACAGGGACACCGATTTTAGGCGGTTTGACCGCCAGCCGTCCGAAAAACGCTCGGTTGATCATCAGCAAAAAGTATACCGCTGTTAGCCCTGAACCGACCATACACAGGAGGGTTTGAGGTGCCTGCGTCTCAAAACTTCCACGGAACACAATAAACTCTGAAATGAAGCCCATCATCCCTGGAATACCTGCGCTAGCCATCGCCCCTAGCACCATTAATGAACCAATAAACGGCAGTCCTCTTTCCGGCGCCATCAGGCCACGGAGGACGGTTAGATCGCGAGTCCCTGTCTTTTTATAAACGACACCGACCAGCAAAAACATCAGTGCTGAAATCAGACCATGGCTCACCATTTGCATCACCGTACCCAGCACACTTAGAGGCGTTGCCGCAGCGGCTGCCAGCAAGATGTAGCCCATGTGACCCACCGAGCTGTAGGCCACCATCTTTTTCATATCGGTTTGGGCGATCGCAGCCAACGAACCATACAACACACTCACCACTGCCCACCAACCCAGCAGCGGCGCAAGATCCAACCAAGCATCCGGGAAAAGCCCCATACAAAACCGAAGCATGCCGTAGGTTCCTAGCTTCAGCAGCACGCCCGCCAGCAAAACAGACACCGGCGTCGATGCCTCCACGTGGGCATCCGGCAACCACGTATGAAACGGCACCAGCGGAATCTTAATCCCAAAGCCAATCAGTAGCGCGCCCATGAGTATCGTTTGCTGCACCAGTGTAAGGCCCTGTGCCAGCGCCGGATTGTAGTCAAAGCTACCCGCTCCCGTCAAAAAGACTAAGCCTAGGAATGCGCCCAAAATTAAAATGCCGGAGAACGCTGTGTAAATCAAAAACTTGGTGGCCGCGTAGCCTCGCCTTGCCCCACCCCAAATAGCAATCAGTAGGTACAGCGGGATCAGTTCTAGCTCATAGAACAAGAAGAACAACAGTAGGTTTTGAGCTAAAAACGCCCCAGCCACCGCACTCGAAATAATCAGCAGCAGTGGGTAGTAGAGCCTAGGCCGCTTCACATCATCACTGATGTACACAGCAACCAAACTCAGCAGGCTATTGATCACCACCAGCGGCAGCGCGATCCCATCTACCGCTAAGCCATAGCTCAATCCCAAGGGTTCAATCCAGTTCAGCTGCTCAACAAACTGAAACCCTGGATTGTTAATATCGAACTCACTGGCCAAATACAGAGAGACCGCTAGCGTCGCGCCCAACGTAATTAAGCCTCCCAATCGGGCTTGAGCAGACTCTAACTGGGCAGGCCAAAGGCTAATGATTAAAGCCCCCACCAACGGAATGACTATCAGCGCGCTCAATATCATCGTTTCACAGTGAACTTCTTAAAACAGCGATTCGGTATCAAAACAGCAACTAGCCCCTTATTTCACTAACCCATGTATTTCAAAGGCAGGCTCAGACGTCTTTAGCGTGGTTGTAAGGCGTTTATCACACAGCATCTGTCATACAGCGTCACCACCACCTAGCATCACCACCGCACAGCGTCACCACCACCTAGCGTCACCACAGAGACCAGGTTGTCATCACAACCAACAAACCAACCGCCGACAAAATCGTCAGAATATAGCTTTGAGATTGGCCAGAGGCACTGTACTTAAGCCCTTCGCTCCCTAGCAAAGAGGCAGCACCCACGAAGTTCACGGCCCCATCAATAATGTACCGGTCCACCCAGTTGCTCAGGTTTGAGAGCGACGCCACTAACCTGACGACGGTGACTTCGTAAAGCTTTTCAGTGTAAAAGTCATTGCCTAGCCAATCTTGAACCACCCTCAGCGGCGCAAGGCTAGAGCGTGACCACGCACGGTTGATAGGTAAGTAGCAGCCGAGGATTGCACCGAGTAGGCCAGAGCCGACTAAGAGTGCGATCGCAGCGAAATTAAAATAAGCCAGCGGCGGCAGCAACGAAAGCCGCGCCAGCATCACAGGCACCAGCAGCACAACAATAGAGAGCGACACCATTGGAATCGCCATCAGCCAGCCCACCTCTGGCGTCCGACGCGTTTTAGGCTGAGGCGTACCTAAAAACACCAGTCGAAATACCCTCATTAAATTCAGAGCAGTGATAAAGTTCACCAGCAGAAACACACCCACCAAAATCGGATGTTCTGACCACAAAAACTCGATCCCTAAGCAAAATGACCAAAAGCAGCCAAAGGGCAGCACCCCTGTCAAACCCAGAGCACCTGTGAGATACGCGGTGGTTGTCGCAGGCATTCGCGACCAAATCCCACCTAATTCTGTAAGGTCCTGATTGTTACTTGAAAAAATGACTGAACCAATGCTCATAAACACCAGCGCCTTCGCTACCGCATGGGTAAAGAGCAGCATAAACGCAACCCCTGGCCACTCTGCACCCACCGCAATAAAGACCAAACCAATGTAAGCACTCGTTGAGTACGAAAAAGACCGCTTAAAATCAATTTGGGCCAGCGAAACCAAGGAAGCGCCGATCGCAGTAATCGCACCAATACCGATTAAGACATCCAGCGCGATGGGTGAAATGACAATGACAGGCTGAAGCTTCATCAGGACGTAAGCCCCCGTGGTCACCACAACCGAATTTCGCAAAATAGAAGCCGGACTAGGCCCCTCCATCGCTTCATCTAGCCACAGATGCAACGGAAATTGAGCACACTTACCCGTCGGCCCCGCAATCAGGGCCAGCCCAGTCAGCGTTGCCGCCAAAGGGGTGAGGTCGGCACTTTTGACCCAGGCATACAAGTCATTGAATCGTAGAGAACCCGCGTAGGTGCTAAGCGCAATCAGCCCCATAAACAGCAGCACATCACCCACTCGCTTGGTCAAAAAAGAATCGCGGGCGGCGGTCACCACCAAAGGCTGCGCATACCAAAAGCCCACAATCATGTAGGTAGAGAGCGTCAGCATCTCTAGCAGAAAATAGCTGGAGAACAAAGAGCTACTCAAAATCACGCCGCTAATTGCCGCTTCAAAAAAGCCCATGAGCGCAAAAAATCGAGCCAGCGCCCAGTCTTTTTCCAAATAGCCCATCGCATATATCTGCGCGAGCAGACTCAGCCCCGCCGACAGCTCTAAAAATATGAGATTGACCGCAGAGAGATCTAGCGATGCAGACAGGTTGAGTCCAGCGACCTGAAGCCATTCAAAACTGACCTCTTGTGTTCCTGTATTCCAAATTGCCTGCAGCAAAAACAGACCATGCAGCACGGCCAGTGCTGTTGTAAAAACGTTGATATACATCGCTGGCCGAGGGCCTGTCTTACGAATGAGCCGTGTAGCCCAGGGCAGCGCAGCTAGCGCACCTGTGAGGCCATACAGCGGAATCAACCAGCTCCATTGAACAAAAAACTGCATCACTGACACTTCAGAATGTATTGAAAAAGCGATATCAAAGCGGTCCAATCGACCCTAGAAGAACTCCTTTGCCTCAAGTGATTCAAAAGACAAAAACCAAATAAACGCACCTAAAAAGCATTCTGAATAGTCCAACAAAAATTGTTTCAAGAGAGAATAAACTCTTTTCAAAAGTAGTGGCTAAGCCATGGGCTAAACAGCTTTTGCAGAAGTGTCGGTTAAGCGTGACTTTCTCCAGGCTGTTTCCAAGCTTAAAGAGCCTAGTTAATAACCTGAGCACAACAAAAGTTCGAGCGCTATATTGGTCATTTTCAGCAGGGGTAGATGAAGGGCGCTCACGGCCCGAAGGCGGCGAAGCAATCTCACATTTATTTAATATTACCTGAGCGCCGGCCCCCTTAATGCGTAGGTATTCGATGGCTTGGTGCGTATTTTTTTGGCGCTCAGGGCTAGTGGGATCACGACTTTTAGCACCGCTCATCTAGCCAAAAGACGAAGTAATTCAATGAATTGAGGGATTTCCAGAGGCTGCACTAGGCTAAGGCGATCGCGCTAAAGCGCCGCCGTGCCCCAGCGTTACCTTTAAACACAATTAGCAACAATCACGGCATAAGCTTAAATAATGTCCGGTATTAGCAGCAATCATTGCG
This sequence comes from Cyanobacteria bacterium J06634_5, assembly GCA_039820525.1. Classification (GTDB taxonomy): domain Bacteria; phylum Cyanobacteriota; class Cyanobacteriia; order Phormidesmidales; family Phormidesmidaceae; genus Phormidesmis. Next base: position 6,226 of record JBCBPY010000028.1, on the reverse strand, counting down.
GCTTATATTGTCAAAGCGGCAACGCCACTTTATTCTGAGTTATGACGCAGGAGTTGTGCAGGCTCGCCTGATGAATTTTGCCCAGTGCTTATTCGATGCATTTTGGGCCTTGTGAAAAGCTGATCCCCAGTAGTTGTTTAGTGGCTATTTTGGTTGCACTGCCTATCGGAATCTCCGTGACTAAGCAGAGCGATAAAAGCAGGCTTTTTCTATCACAAACTCACCTGGCTATGACTTTTTTAAAGAGCTTTAAGTACTTGTAAGGAGATTTCGACTAATGCCTATTGCTGTAGGAATGATTGAGACAAAGGGTTTTCCCGCAGTTGTTGAAGCTGCTGACGCGATGGTAAAAGCAGCACGCGTTACTTTGGTCGGCTACGAAAAAATTGGTAGTGGTCGCGTAACTGTTATTGTTCGCGGCGACGTTTCTGAAGTTCAAGCTTCTGTCTCCGCAGGAGTTGAGTCCGTTAAGCGTGTGAACGGTGGTGAAGTGCTCTCTACTCACATCATTGCGCGCCCTCACGAGAACCTAGAGTTCGTGCTGCCGATTCGCTACACCGAAGCGGTCGAGCAGTTCCGATCGTAGCGGTCCTGTTGAGAGGAAAAGCCGTCTAAATCGGAAGCGGTTTGGACGCTGGGGATTTGGACGCTAGGGGCTTACTTGATGATTCTTGAGTCTCTTAGCGTTATCCCTCTTTAAGTTTTTCCGCACTGGAGCTTTCCTTAAGTTAAGTATTTTGAGGGCAGTACCTCAGCGCTTAGCCGCGTGGTTTTACCCTTATGAGTTGGTTTGTTGTTTCGGACTTGTTTTAGGAAAAAAATATGGCAATTGCAGTAGGTATGGTGGAAACCTTGGGTTTCCCAGCAGTCGTTGAAGCGGCTGATGCGATGGTAAAAGCAGCGCGCGTAACGCTGGTGGGTTATGAGAAAATCGGTAGTGGCCGAGTCACCGTCATCGTCCGTGGCGATGTCTCTGAAGTTCAGGCGTCTGTTGCGGCGGGTGTTGAAAACGTCAAGCGCGTAAACGGCGGCCAGGTCCTCTCCACTCACATCATTGCGCGTCCCCACGAGAACCTCGAATTTGTATTGCCGATTCGCTACACAGAAGCAGTTGAGCAGTTCCGCGAGAGCGTCAGTGGCATTCGTCCCTACGGGAGATAGATAGCGTAGGTGAAACAATAGAGGAAATAAGACTCTATGCGCCTAGCAAAGGTCAGAGGAACGGTGGTGAGCACCGTTAAGGACGACAGTCTCATGGGGGTCAAGCTCTTACTCATTCAACTGATTGATGAGGCGGGCGATCTTCAAGATGACTACGAAGTTGCTGCCGACGTTGTCGGTGCAGGTGTCGGAGAGTGGGTGCTGGTTAGCCGAGGTAGTGGAGCTAGGCAGCACCAGGGTTATCACCAAAGACCTGTCGATGCGGCAATCGTTGCGATTGTTGATACCGTCAGCCTTGACTCTGGGCCACTTTACGATAAGCGAGAAGATTTTAGATGAGCAGCGGGGCTAATTAAAACGAGGTGATGCTATGCCACGGTTAAGCTTATTGGCCAATCCGCAAGTGCATCCTGCCGCTGAGGTGCATGAGTTCTCCTTCGTGGAGGGTGATGTGCAAATCGGCGCAGACGCTTTAGTCGCACCTGGAGTCGCTGTCACGGCATCCTCAGGTGCTTCTGTTGTGATTGGAGATAGCTGCGCGCTGCTGCCAGGTGTACTTATAGAAGGAACCGGTGGCGCTCAGGTTATCAACGGCCAGCAATCTTGTTCTGTTTGGGTGGGCGATCGCACCACCATTGCCCATAAGTCCGTCGTCCAGAGCCCTGCCTTCATCAGTCAAGACTGCTTCATCGGATGTCGCTCTACTATTTTCAACGCCCGTATCGGTGAAGGGTGCATCGTGATGATGCACACCCTCATTCAAGATGTGGAAGTGCCTGCCGGTAAGTGTGTACCGTCTGGCAGCGTCATCACCAGCCAGCATCAGGCCGATCAGCTGCCCAACGTCCGCCCGGAGGACCTTGAGTTCGCCCGAGAAATCACAGGTTCTTCATCGTCGTCTGCCAGCAAAGCGCCTAAAAACCGACCTCGAAATGCGAGACCTCGAAATGCAAGAGGTCCTTCCACGCCTCCAAAAACAGCCTCGCGATCGCGCCTTGTCGCCATCAATAGCTCATCTGGCCGGACTTCTGGCCTTGGAGCATCCGGTCAACAACCATCCAACCCACTATCCAACCCAAAGGTCTACGCCACCGAAGGAGCTAACATGCAAGCCCAAAGACTCGCGCCAGAAATCGTTCAACAGGTCCGCCAGCACCTCAACCAGGGGTATCGCATTGGTATGGAACATGCCGATACCCGTCGCTACCGCAGCGGCGTTTGGGAAACCTGCACGCCGATTAAAGACACGCAAGAGCAGGCAGTTTTTGCCAGCCTAGAGCGATGTTTAGCAGAGCATCAAGGTGAGTATGTCCGCATGTTTGGCATCGATACAAAGGCCAAGCGTCGAATGGGAATGGTCACCGTGCAGCGTCCTGGCGACAGCGCGATGAAAGAAGGTACAAGTCAGTCTTACGGCGGCTCACAGGGTGGCGGCTCTCGGGGCAGATCTCAAGGGGGATCTCAAGGTGCGCTCAGTGCAGGCATTGCCCAAGAAGTGCGCAACTTACTCAACGCTGGCTACATTATTGGTACGGAGCACGCTGGCCCACGCCACTATCGCAGCAACGTGTGGAAAACCTGCTCTCCGATTGAATCCAACAACGAGCGTGAGGTGTTTTCACGCTTAGAGCACTGCCTAGATGAGCACAGTGGCGAATACGTGCGAATGTTTGGCATTAACCGCAAGATGAAAAGCCGCACGACCTCGACCACCATTCAGCGTGCAGACGGTAAGCCCGTCGAAGTCTCTGCCCGTAACGTGCCGACTGTAGGCGGCGCAAGCCAGTCTTCTTCTAGTAGTTACGCTTCTAATAGCTACGGTTCTAGCAGCCAAAACGGCAGCAGCGCCAGTGGTGAGAGTGCTCAAGCAGTACAGCAAATCATCAGCAACGGCAACAAGATCGGCATCGAGTTTGCAGATAAGCGTCGCTACCGCAGCGGCATTTGGCAAACAGCGCCTTCGCTAAACGCCACAAGCGTATCGGCAGCCATGAGCCAGCTAGAAGGCTTTTTGAGTCAAAATTCAGATAAATACGTGCGCATCTTCGGTGTAAATTCCAACATGAAGACGCGGGGTGCTTCCACGACTGTTCAAAAGCCTGGACAAAAGCAAAGTAACCTTGCTAACGGCAGCGCTCAAGGCGTCTCTGGCACGGGCCCAGACCCTATTAATGCCAATCCCCCTCACTACGACGATCCTGCTTTCCGCAACTCGTCTAACAGCGCAGGGGGCAGCACAGGGAGCAACGGTGGCGTAGCCTCTGGCGTGATGGATCAAGTCACACAGCTTGTGAATCAAGGCTGCAAAATCTCACTTGAATTTGCAGACAAGCGACGTTTTCGCAGCGGTATTTGGAAAACAGGGCCTGCCATTCAAGCACGCCGCCCTGCAGAAGCCATCTCTGAGCTGGGCAAACAGCTAGCGCAGCATCAGGGGGATTATGTTCGCCTGGTTGGAACAGACACCCAAGCCAAGCGACGCGTGGTAGAAACAACCATCCAACGACCTGGACAAAAAGGCGTTTCTGGCACGGGTCCAGATCCTATCAATGCGAATCCGCCTCACTACGACGATCCGGCTTTTCGCAACCAGCCTAGTAGCTACGGCAGCAACGGAAATAGGAACGGAAACAATGGCGGCATGGCCTCTGGCGTAATGGATCAGGTCACGCAGCTGGTCAACCAGGGTCACAAAATCTCACTTGAGTACGCCGACAAGCGTCGCTATCGCAGCGGCATTTGGAAAACCGGTGGGGCGATTAGCGCGCGCCGTCCGGCAGAAGCGATTTCAGCCCTTGGCAAACAGCTTGCGCAGCACCAAGGAGAGTATGTCCGCCTGGTTGGGACAGACACCCAAGCCAAGCGCCGCGTGCTAGAAGCGACGATTCAGCGTCCGTAATCGTCTGTGATTAGCGGTCTGTTATCAACAAAGATGGGATACCGAATGTGATCCAGCAGGAGCCCACTATTATTAGCAGCACTCACTATTGTGTAGTGGGCGATGTCTCGGTGGATGCTTCAGCTGCGATCGCACCCGGTGTTGTCTTACAGGCCTCTCCCGGCAGTCGCATCGTCATTGGCAAGGGCGTTTGCTTAGCAGGCGGCGTCTGCCTCCAATCTAAGTCTGGTGTGCTGACGATCTCATCAGGCGTCAGTTTGGGTGCGAACGTGCTAGTGGTAGGCAATGGCACCATCGGAGCCGATGCCTGCGTAAGTGCGAACACGACCCTGCTTAATCCTCAAGTCAGCAATAGCCAGCTAATAGCACCCAACTCGCTACTGGATGGCAGCAGCATGCAGCACGCAACGGCTAGCAGTGGTCAGTCTGCAAGCGCTCAATCCCCAGGCTTTCAATCTTCAGGCTTCCAAGCTACTCAAACGGGCTATCAGCAAAGCGGATTCAGCTCAAACGGCTTTAGTCAAAACGGATTCAGTCAAAACGGATTCAATCAAAATGGGTTCAGTGCCGGTAGCTTCGATCAAGGTAGCCAAAACGCTTCGTCTTTTGGCAACTCGACAGGCCACTCAACCTCCCAAACGGCCTCAACAGAAGCCTCCTTACCTAAAAATACTTTTGTGCCGCCAGGGCCTGTTGAACCCAAACCCATTCAAATTCCTGCGATTGATGTCAATGCGGCACCTGCCAGCTACGACCCCTCAAGGAATGGCGTACAATTAAATCAGCCATACACTGTAGGCAACAACACCGTAGACAACAATGGCTTGAGCAACGGCAACTCCTCTAACCATCAGTCTTCTGCTCTAACGGCACCGTCACATGATCGCGTGTACGGCAAAGACCAAGTCAGTCAGCTCATTTCAACGTTGTTTCCTAACCGAGCGTCTCTGAATGGCTCTCAAAACTGATACTTCCAAAGCAGTTTTAAAAAACGGTTAGACAAAAAGCAAACGGTGACCTTTGCGGCAGCCCGTACGGCGACCAGTCGCATCAGCCTTGAAGGCACTTATCTGTACAAAGACGGTTCTGTAGAAGACGGTTATGCAATCAGATGCCACACCTCAGCGCAAGCCATTTACCGCAACTCGTCGTAACTGGCTGCACGACACCGCCCTAGGGATGGTTTCTACCACAAGCTTTCCGGCGATCATTGGCACCGCCGATGCCATGATGAAATCGTCCAACGTCTTTTTGGTCGGCTATGAGAAAACCGGTGGCGGACACTGCACGGTGATTGTGCGCGGCGGCGTTGCTGATGTGCGCATGGCGGTTCATGCCGGGGTAAAAACAGCGCAGCAGTTTGGTCAGTTTGTATCGTCGTCTATGATTCCTCGACCGGGCGGGAATTTGGAAGCGGTGCTGCCGATTTCAACACGTATAGAAGAATTAGAAGGCGCTGGCCAGTCAATGGGTGGCAGCGCGATTGGCCTGCTAGAAACGCGGGGCTTCCCGGCCATGGTAGGCGCGGCAGATGCGATGACCAAATCGGCTGAAGTGACGCTGGTTTCTCACGAGACCATTGGCGAAGGGCTGTGCACCATTATTATTCAGGGCTCGCTGTCTAATGTTGCGATCGCAGTCGAAGCCGGAATGAATGAAGCCGAACGTATCGGCGAACTCAACTCCGTGATGGTAATTCCTCGTCCGCTAGGTGACCTAGAACGCACCTTGCCGAAGACCAAAGAAGTCAAAGTCCCACAAAAAGTACAGCTACCGCTGAAGCTAGAAGAACGCGTAGAAGAGACTAGAGAAGAGCGTCAGAAGGAATTGATTCCCGCCAGATCGCCCGAGTTTCAGCCTGCTAAGGAAAAAGAATTGGCAGTGCCCATTAAGGAATTAGAAACCGAAGAACTGTAGCAGTGCAGCAGTTAGTGCAGCATCAATTCCCTATTTTTTAGGTTGAGGCAACACTAGGCTCTTTAGCTGCGCTTTTTAATTCCCATCGACAACGAATCACCCGATCGGCTTGTGCTAAGTCAGGTGCTAATTGCTAATGGGCAGTATCAGCTGCTTATCCTAACGTTTGAACAACGTGAGTTCGACGCTAAAACATGGCGGCAGGCAGAGCTTCAAGCTCTTTCTGCGACAAGTCTAGAGAGGGCTTGG
>JBCBPY010000027.1:0-85057 GCA_039820525.1 Cyanobacteria bacterium J06634_5 | reverse complement strand
GGTATAAATTGGCCAAGTTGTTGAGACTCGTTGCAACATCGGGATGGTCCTCGCCCAGGCTGCGTTTGCCGATTGCGATCGCTTCCTCGTACAGCGGTTCAACGTCATCGTAGAGTCCCCTGTCATACAAATAAACCGCTGTCTCATTTAAAAGATTAGCGGCGGCTCTCGCCTCAACCTGATAAACACTCACTAACTGAACCGCCACCCTCCCATGGGGCAACAACCGCTCAATCCGTGGCCAGTTTTTATACTCCACCGCCGGAAACGCTTTCCTCACCGCCTCAATACTCCGTACCGCCCAACCCCGACGATCTGCCTCAGTCAACGCGGCCTTTTGCACCTCCTGCACCATCCGCGTCACGCTGTAGGCTTGCATTGTCGGCTCAGCCCGCACCAAGGAATACTGCGTCAGCGGTGCCAGCACCTCTGCAAAAGCAGCCGGGTCTTCCGCCATCTCTTCCAGCGCCGCCGCCAACGCATCCCCCATCTCACTCGACCCAGCCTCAAACAGCTCGTAGGGGATCGCATCCGGACTCAAAAAAGCACTCACCCGCAACAAATCCGCCGACGCCTGCGAAGCTGCTTCAACTTCCTGAAAGTTTAGCGCCCAGGTCGTCGCCACTGACTCAGGATAGTCCCCAGCCACCGGCCCCTTTTGCGCCAGCAACGCCAGTTTTCGCTTGCCATAACTCTTCAAATAATTCGCAAACGTCATCTGCTGCGCCAACAGGTACGCCCCAGCCTGCTCCAACGCCAACGGCAAATACCCCAGCGCCTTCGCCAGCGCTGCCGCCGCTGCTTTCTCCGCGCTATTCTCTTCTATGTCCCGCCCCGTCCGCTTAAACAAAAAGGCCACTGCCTCTTCTGCGGGCATTTTCGCCAAGCTCACAGGCCGCGTAATCCCCAAACTATCGAACGTCTGCGCCCGAGACGTCAGCAAAATATGCTGTGCACCAGTCCCCTGCCGAGGCCGAAACTCTTTTAGCTGCCCAGGCTGATCCGCATTATCAAATACCAGCAGCCATCCCGCATTATCCTCTAGCCAGCCCCTCACCGCCTGCACCGTGTCATTCGGATCTTGTGCAGCCTGCTCCGGCAAGTCCAGCAACCGCGCAATCTCTACAAAGCCCGTTTGCGTCTCTGCCACCGTCTCCGCCCGCACCCAAAACACCGCGCTGTAGTCATCCCGATGCCGATAGGCATACTCCACCGCCGTCTGCGTTTTGCCAATGCCACCGAGGCCGCTAATGGCTTGGGCAATTGCTGCCGCACCGCCATCAGCTAGCTGCGACCTAAGATCATTTAAAACCGTCTCCCGCCCCGTAAAAAACGCATTCCTGTCATAGGGCACATTCCAAGGCTTAGACACCGCCGGATTCGGAAAATCAGGCGGCTCCACACACTCCCCCTGTTCATCCGATTTCCCCTTCCCCGTTTTCCCTTCCCTCCTCGGAAACTCAGGCTCACGCTCCGGCTTCAACCGCTCCGGCAACGCCTCCAAAAGCCTCTGCTGCGCGGCCTCTTTTTCCACTCCAACCAAATCAACATAAACGATAGGCCGCAGCAATCCCCGAGGCTCACACACCTGCACCCGCACCGGGATCAGCCTCCGCTCCAGACTGGTGGGATCATCCACAAAAGCCGCCGCCCATTCTGGCTGCGTAAACTCAGACGCCAAATAATTCTCCGACAGCACCAGAATCGTCTTATCCGTTTCCGCCGCCGCCCGCTGCATATCCAACACAAAATTCCCGCCAGGCCGAAAGTCCCACGCCTGAATCACCGTCTTATGCCCTGCTTCTTCCAGCGTCCAAGCAATCCACTCCGCCCACCCCTTGTCGGCACGGTTATAACTCACAAAAAATCGTGTCATTGATGGCAAAGGCAGGAACTTGCTCAAATTATAGAGTCAGGAACTGGCAATTCTAAACATCTGCATATAGGATGAAACGCTTTTTGCGATCGCAGCACCGATCCCGCTTTTAGAGATATGTCATCATTTCTTAATCAAGTTTTATTAATCCGTAAAAACACGCTAGTGCATTAATACCAGTCAGTGCTAAAAGCCTTGATATAAGACGCCTACAACCCTGTTCTCACTGACGTAGCTTCGCACATTTTGTCCGCAACTCCGTCAGTAGACGGTGTGCTAAGGTGGCACCGCAACCGATTCACTCTGGCGATTATTGCGAATTATGTCCTGAGTGACATTACTTACCCCGTAACCAGAAGCAACGATAGAAACGAAACTTTCGAGTCCCCAAACAGTATCTACAAGGATTCCTTCGTATTATGTCTGCAACCCGTAGCACTGCTACGCCCATTGCTAACAACAACGGCGTGATGATGCAGTTCTTCCACTGGTACATAAACCCAGATGGTTCACTGTGGAACGAGCTGGCACAAAAGTCGGATGAGCTATCCGCAGCTGGCATCACCTCCGTATGGCTCCCGCCAGCCTACAAAGGCTCTGAAGGCGACCATGACGTTGGCTATAGCGTTTACGACCGCTACGACCTCGGAGAATTCGACCAAAAAGGATCGGTTCGCACCAAGTACGGCACCCGCGATGAGTACGTTAATGCGGTAGCCACCGCCAAGCACTCAGGCCTGGAGGTGTACGCCGATGTGGTGCTAAACCATATGATGGGGGCCGACTACCAAGAAGACTTTAACGCTACCCCTTGCGACCCCGAAGATAGACACCAAACCATCGGTGCAGAAGAACCCATCAAGGCTTGGACCCACTTTGACTTTCCGGGACGCCAGGGCAAGTACGATCAGATGCAGTGGCACTGGTGGCACTTTAACGCCACAGACCACAACGAATACGAGCCAGAAGATTTTGAGGCCGTTTATTTATTTGAAGGGAAATCCTTTCACGACCAGGTAGACCTGGAAAAAGGCAGCTTTGACTACCTCATGGGCTGCAACCTGGATGTCAACAATTCAGAGGTGGCAGACTCTCTTAAAAAATGGGGCGAATGGTATGTAGATACCATCGACATGGATGGCTTTCGCTTTGATGCGGTCAAGCACGTTCGCGCAGGCTTTTTCCCACAGTGGATGAACCATGTGCAGCGCTACACCGGACGATTTCTATTTGCAGTCGGTGAGTATTGGTCTGGTGATATCAACGCGCTGCATCGCTTTATTGAGCTAACCGAAGGCACCGTTACCCTATTTGACGCGCCCCTGCACTACAACTTCCATCAGGCCAGCACTTGGGATGACTATGACATGCGCACCATTTTGGACGATGCGCTGGTAACCACCCACCCCGAGCTAGCCGTCACCTTGGTTGAAAACCACGACTCCCAGCCTTTACAGTCGCTAGAGTCCGTTGTAGAACCCTGGTTCAAGCCTCTCGCCTACGCCCTCATCCTGCTCCGCCGCGACGGCTACCCCTGCGTCTTTTATGCAGACTACTACGGCGCTCAATATACCGATATCGGTGATGACGGCAACGAGCACGACATCGTCCTCGATAGCCATCAGTGGATTATCGACAAGTTCTTAAAAGCTAGGCACACTTATGGCTACGGTGAGCAAGTCGATTATTTTGACCATGCTAATACCATTGGCTGGACTCGCCTAGGCACCCAGGAAAATCCTGGCGGTATGGCCGTTATCCTTAGCAACGGTGACGAAGGCACCAAACGGATGAATATCGGTCAGCCCAATCGCACCTATATTGACCTCACTGAGCGTATTGATGAGCCCATCACTACAGACAATGATGGCTGGGCTGATTTCCGCTGCGAAGCAGGCTCTGTTTCTGTATGGGTCCCGACGGAAGGGTAAGCACTCTTTAGATTGGCTGGTATGAGCGGTCCATTTCAGTTGCGATCGCAACCAGTCTTTTGTCACGTGTCCATAGTTTTGCCCCTTCTGTCAGTAAAACAGAGGCCAGCAAGTGTACGTCAATGTAGCCAATGCCCCGCCCCATCAAGGCGTGATTCTCTATGAGTAATAATGCTTCTTGATCGCTGGCACGTGAGCTGTTGGGCAAATTTTGGAGCAGGCTAATAATTTCCTGACGGTTCTGAAGGTTTCCACAAGCAAGCTCACCAATAATAAAAGGGTGAATCAGGACTTCCTCATGCTCAAGAAGCTTCGCTAGGGATGGCTCACCCGCATAGAAATGATCGATCCACACAGCGAGCGGTATCAACCAGGATCATAGTTGGGCATCGGGCTGACGTCTCGGAATAGGTCGTAAGTCTTTTTCCGACCCACCTAGCATTGCCAAGCGTTTTGCGCTTTCTCTTTCTATGAGTGCAATGAGACCCGCTTTTACCAGTGCCGTTTTCTCAGTTACGCCGGTAATGCGGCAGGCTTCTTCGAGGAGAACATCATCAATATTCAACGTAGTGCGCATGTGCTGGCTATCGCGATGGATGCCTTAATCATATGCGATGTGATGCTCATTCTGTATGCATTGTTAGATTTTGAATGCACGTGTCTCTCTTTGGTTAAGAGATATACCAGGGGGCAATTGCGGGCATCCTGAGCCTACGACCTTTACCCCAACTTTAAAAACCAGCCATGAACATCAATGAAGGGCTTTTCAAGCTTGATGTGACTGACCACCACGCGGTGCTGGGCTTTTCCCTGGCGGCAGAACCCAAGCAGGTGCGCAAACGCTACCTCAAAGTGGCTCGCAAGCTTCATCCCGATAGTCTGCGCGGCGCGTCTGACGAGCAAAGGAAGCTGGCCAGTGAGCTGCTCTCTAAAATGGTAAACCCTGCCTATGAGGCGCTGAGCCAGGAAAAAAAGGCTAAGGAACACCATATTTTGCTGAAAATGAAGCAGGACCAGCTGGTGGCGCGGCCTATTTTGCTTTCGGCAAAAAGCGAAGTGGCGAAAAAGCTGTTGGGTACTGGCAACCTGGAGCACGATTACTCCAAGGCGCTGCAACAGATTGCGCTCACTCAGTTTGATGATTTGAATCGGGTAGAGACTGCGACCGCTGAGCTGAGCGAGCTGAATGCGGTGTACCTGATGCGGAAGGGTAATGTGGGCAGTAAGCCTGCCAGTACAGCCAGCAGCGGCGCGGCGAAGGCCGACAAAAGCGAATCCGAAGCTGCGCCTCGTCGCCCCCGTCATGAGGCGATTATTGAGAGCTATCTGAGTCGGGCGAAAGAATTTGACTATAAAAAGGACTACTCTCGCGCTATTTTGGAACTGCGAGAAGCGATCGCATCCCATCCCCAAAGCGCCCCTTGTCACGGCTATTTAGCGGTTTTGTACCTGAAGTCTAATCAGGCGACACTGGCGAAAATTCACGCCCGACAGGCGCTGGCGTTTGATGCTGAAAACGAGATGGCCAAAACCATACAGGCCAAGCTAGAGGCGACAGCTGCAAAAAGCGCAGGTACGACTAGAAAAGGCGCTAAAAAAGGGGACAAAGCAGGGGCTAAAAAGGGGGGCGGTTTCTTAAGCGGATTGTTTGCTGGAAAGAAAGGATAAATGCCAGAAGGAAAAATCTATCAACCCCCTACGGGTGGCCGAGACTTACTCCCTTTAGACGTTGTTCAAAAGCGTTGGATTGAAGATCGCCTCGAGCATGTTTTTCAGCGGTGGGGCTACCACCGCATCATTACCTCTACCGTAGAGACGATGGATACCCTGATGGCAGGTGGGGCAATTGACCGAGTGGAGGTAATTGAGCTTCAGCTGGGCCAAGCCGGTGCGCAGCGATTGGGCTTGCGCCCTGAGCTAACCGCTTCAATTGCCAGAGCGGCTGTCACGCGGCTAGCGTCGGTCACCTATCCGCAGCGACTGTACTACAACGCCAATGTGTTTCGGCGTACGCCGACGGGCTCCCAGGGCGGGCAGCAGGAATACCACCAAGCTGGAATTGAGCTGTTGGGTGCAAACGGTTTAATGGCCGATGCAGAAGCCGTGCTGCTGGCCAGCGATTGCCTCAGCGCCTTAGATTTAGCCGATGCAAAAATTGTTCTGGGCGAGGCGGCACTAACCTATTCGCTGCTATCAGCGTTTCCTGAAGAGATCCGCGAGAGGGTGCGGCACGGTATTGCAGCCTTAGATCAGGTCGCGATTGAAGAGATGCCTTTGGATGAGCCGCAGCGGGCCTTAGCGCTCAAGCTGATGAACTTGCGCGGTGAGCCTGAGCGCGTACTGGCGAAACTGGCCGAATTGACCCTAAGCGAGCAGCAGCAGGCCATTGTGAATCGGCTGAAGTCTTTATTGGAGCTGTTGTCCTTAGAGCGCGATCGCACTGCTTCGGCCTTGAAAAACGGCAATATCCCCGTCCCTGCCATCGTTTTAGACCTTAGCCTCATCCGGCCTTTTGACTACTACACCGGCATCGTTTTTGAAGTGGTGAGTAACGGCAGACGCCAAATCTTAGGGCAGGGCGGGCGATACGACGATTTGCTCTCTGTGTATGATGCGCGTAACAGCGGTGATTCAAAGGGGTTCCCTGGCGTTGGCTTTGTCCTCAATATTGAGCATCTTCAGCAGGAGCTAGCCGCCAGCGGACAGCTGCCGACGGACACTCCGCCGACGGACTGGCTAATAGTGCCTAAAGATGAGTCAGCCGCCGCCGCGGCGATCGCCTATGCGCAAAAAGCCCGGCAGTCTGAAGGGATAGCTGAGCAGGGAATGTCTGCGCAGGGGACGTCTGATCGGGATATCATACGTGTTGAGATGAGTTTGGATTTAGATCAATCTGCCGATGAGGTGAGGGCGATCGCACGTAAGCGCAACATCCAGCGAATTGCCTGGATCTCCGATCAGGGCTTGCCCGATATCGAGATTGTTCACTAAGCTAGAGCGTGTAGAAATATTAAGTAGCGAGACCTCCTTTGTGGCCCACACTATTGTGACCGACGTTTGTGAAGGCATTGCGGATTGCGTCGATGCCTGCCCCGTGGCCTGTATTGACGAAGGCCCTGGTAAAAACAAAAAAGGCACCGGCTGGTACTGGATTGATTTTGATACCTGCATTGACTGCGGCATTTGCCTTCAGGTATGCCCGGTAGAAGGTGCCATTTTGCCCGAAGAAAAGCCTGAGCTGCAAAAGACACCCGCTTAGCCTCTGTATAGCCATGCGTTTTGATGGGTTTTAACGTGCGGGCGCTTTGCGGCAACTTGCGCGTTATCGCAACCCTTTTTCTGTTAGTAAGTTAGCTAACCAGGCGCTTTCTGTTTCAGCGCAAGGTGGAACCGGCTCTTGGGTGTAGTCAAGCTTCAAGTCGTAGCCCGAGCGGTCGTAAATGTCGTCTAATAGCTCCTGCAAATTCACGGTGGGCGCCTCGTCTCCCTCCCGAAGCGGTAGCTGAAACTCAACAGCTTTGTCCGGTAGATTGAAGGCATACAGCTCTGCTTGCGGTCGACTGTTGCTGCGACTAACCAGGACGCTGTAGTCGCTTTGCCAGTTATCGCCAAAGAGAAGCATGGGTTCGTAGGCTCTCAGCAAGTCAATTTCTACTAAGTTCGTCGAGCTGTTAAGTACTCGCTGGCGCTTGTTTTCGTAAGTTTTTCGGCCTTTTCCTGCCCGCTTGTTGATGGGGGAAAGCAGCTCAATAGCCGTCACCACTTCTTTGGTAGCCACCTCGCGGATCTCCAAATATCCCTGCCGAACGGTTAAGGGCATCGGAACGTTGACCTGAATGGGTTGAGAGGTCGCCAGTGAAGGTTGTGTTGCGATCGCGACAGCATTCAGTTGTTGCGTTTGCCGAGTCACTTTCTGTACGGAAACATCAGGAATGCCTACTAGCAACGATCCTTCGCCAGTTGTTTCGTACAAGCGAACTTCAACCGATACAGAATACTTGGGTCGTAGCTGTGGGCTCAGTGACTCAGCGAGCGCTGCAATTAACAGCAGGTGGACCCCTGGCCAAATCTCAGGATGTTCTAAATAGGGGTCCATCCCAGGGAAGGGAGAAGGCATCGTCTCACCGCCTTTGATCGTTTCATTAGGTTGCCAGAAGTTTAATGGCGTCTCTGACATCAGTCTATCTCAGTAACTCGCTGAGGAATGGCCAGCGCTAAAGACGGTTTTAGGCTTAGATGCCGTGACTTTTCCCGATGACCCAGCTGCGACGGAAATAGCGGGCCAGGCTGGATTCTTTTAGGGTGAGGCAAATGGGTCGTCCGTGGGGGCAGGTGCGCGATCGCTGTGTGTTTTGCCATTGATTCACCAGGGTCTGCATTTCGAGTTGGCTGAGTGGGGTGCCATTGCGAATCGCAGTGCGGCAGGCCGTGGCTACTAACGCCGCTTCTAGGTTTGCGCCCTGGGCGAGTTCGCGGATGGCTTCGGCGCAGTCTTCTCGCTGGTGCAACGGTTCAGGCACGGTGCGAACAGCCCACAGGTTTTCGCCAAAGGGCGTCACTTCTATGCCGATTTCGGTGAGCCTTTCGATGTGCTCATCGGTGAGATCCGGCAGAATAATGGGCGACAGGGCGCTGACCATGTGCCAGCGCTGTTGTAGCTGTTCGTACAGGACGCGCTCGTGAGCGATGTGCTGTTCTATGAGGCACAAGCCGCCGGCGTGTTCGGCCAAGATGTAGGTGTTGTGGAGCTGCGCGATCACCTTCAAGTCCATTCGCGACTGCCCAGGCAAGGCATCTGACAAATTGACCGTAGTCTGCATGTCTACATCGCTTGCTGCTGTGTCATTTGTCGTGTTGCCAGTGAGGTTGCCAGTGAGGTCACCAGTGAGGTTGCCAGGCATTTGGCCTGCTGGGTGAACCTGCCGTGAGACTTGATAGCCGCCTGCTTGCTCGGCCGCTTTCACCAGATTGGCGGCGCGTTGGGTTTGGAGGCTATCGCTTAGATTTCCTAGCTGGAGCAGCTCGGTAATCGCAGTGGTGATGCGATCGCATACCGCTTCAATTCCCTGCACATAAATTTCTGACTTTGCTGGATGACGGTTCCAATCTAGCTGGGACGGGGGCAGGGTGAGGTGCAAAAAGCACACCGGATAGCGATCGCGCGGCAGGGTGCGGCGAAAGCTGTTCATCACAGTCTGAAAGATCTCGCTGACCTCAACTGAGCGACCGTTGATGGCGACGCGTATCCAGTCTGGCCTTCTGCGATGACAGCGGTCTGGTAGACCCGCCACCAAGTAGAGGCCCTTAGTGGTGGTGTCTTCAAGGTCGCTACTCTGAACGTTTCGCAAGAGCTGAGGTATGAGGGTTTTAGCGGTAGGACCCGGCCATAGCGATAGCCAGGGTGCGTCGTCTTTTTCAATTTTCCAGGTGATGTGCGGGTGGCACAGGGCTAGCCGGTGGATGAGCTGGCTGACAGCCTTAACATGTTGCGCTGCTGAGGGCACCTCTCGGCGGGCAGGCCAGTTGCCGAATAGGTTGCTGACGGTGGCGATGGTGCCGGGTGCGATCGCCACGTCTTCAATGGCTAACGGTTGGCCTTCTGTGCTGTAGCGAACCTGATGTCCTGGCGCACTAGCTGACTGGCCCCCTAACTGGCCCCCTGACTGGCCTCCTAATTGGGGACGACTGCAAATTTCGAGCTGGGCCAGCTGGGCAATGCTATGGAGGGCTTCACCGCGAAAGCCCAAACTGCGGACATTAAGCAAGTCGGGGCGGGTGGAGATTTTGCTGGTGGCGTGTGCGATCGCGGCTTGCTGCAAATTGGCTAAGGCCATGCCAGTGCCGTTGTCGGCCACGCGGACTTGCCATTGCTGGGGCCACAGGCTCACCGAAATTCTGGTAGCGCCAGCGTCCAACGCGTTTTCTACTAGCTCACGCACCACCGCTGCGAGAGAATCTATCACCTCTCCAGCTGCCATCAGAGAGATGACTTCTTGGGCGAGCGGCTCGATGCGCGTTGATTTAGCCTGAGCTGACTGGGGACGCGTCAGCTCAGTGCGTTCTGGCTTGGTGCGCTCTGGCTTGGCGCGTTCTGATGAGTCAGATTGCTGTTGTTCTTGGGGTTGTCCATCCATAGTTGCCAGTTTACCGAGTTTCCCCATTGCTTGGCTAAGCAGGGCGAGGACTTACAGCTTGGGGCACCGTCGCCACTGCGTTTGTTGTTCGTAGGCATAGGCCATTTGCAACAGCTTTGCCTCTTGGAACGGCAGCGCCATCAGCTCAATGCCAACGGGGAGTCCTGCGGGCGTAAAGCCTGCTGGGAGCGTAATTGCAGGCGTGCCGCTGGCAACCGCTAAAAATCCGTTCCGTTCTTTTTGCGGTTTGCCAATGGGGGCGACGGTTTGTTTTTGATGAGGATATACCAGGGCATCGAGCTGGTAGTTTCGGAAAATTTGACTGAGCAGCTGCCGCAATTCTATGCGGCGGGGATACAGCCTTTGCCAGTACTCGTTGTTCCCCAGCGGAGAGTTAATCTGTTGTAGTTTTTTCAGGAGGGGCTGTACAGAAGCATGCACCTGCTCGGACTTTAGAAGGGCTTTGAGATTTTTGACGGGGGCGGCGGTGCCCAGTTCTGCCAAGTATTGGTTAAGGTGTAGCTTGCCTTCCCACAGGATGACGGATAGCTCTTCGATTAGCTGCTCGATGTCAATGTTAATGGCGACTTCAAAGCAGTGGGCACCGAGTTCTTCCATTGTGTTAAGGGCCGCGTCCATCAGCTGGTTGACTTCCTGATGGTGCGCTTTTTGGCCAAAAAGGCTACGAATAATGCCGAGGCGTTTGCCCTCTAGGCCGCTTTTTTTAAGCTGGCTTGGGTAATGAGTGGTTTGATTGCCCGCGTGGCGAGCGGTCATCGGATCGTCTGGATCGCCAACGGCAATGACCTCTAGCAGGGTGGCGACGTCTGTAACGGTGCGGCCCATGGGGCCAATGACGTCCTGAGAGAGTGCGATTGGGATAATGCCGTCACGACTAACCAGGCCAGAGGTCGGGCGTAGGCCGACAAGGTTACAGGCAGAGGCGGGCGATCGCACTGAGTTGATAGTGTCTGTGCCGAGGCCCACAGCGCAAAAATTAGCGGCGATCGCCACTGCACTGCCGCCGCTGGAGCCGCCGGGTGTGTAGTCCAAGTGGTACGGATTACAGGTTTGTCCGCCCAGGGAGCTGGTGGTTTCACCGCTACAGGCGAGTTCGTGCAAATTGGCTTTGCCTAGGATAATGGCCCCGGCTGCTTTGAGCTGGGTGACCACAAAAGCATCGTCCGGTGGCTGTAGCGCTGCTAAGGCTTTGCAGCCGCCTGTGGTGGGCATTTGAGCCGTATCAATATTGTCTTTAACAATAATGGGAATGCCGTGTAGCGGTCCGCGTAGGGTGCCCGCTGCGCGTTCTTCATCTAGCGTTTTAGCCAGCGCCTTAGCGTCAGGATTCAGCGAGAGGATAGCGTTGAGCTTGCCGTCGAGTTGTTCAATGCGAGCTAGGTAAAAGTCTAAAAGCGTGCAAGCCGTGATCGCCTTGCGCCCCATGGCCTGTTGTAAGTCTGCAATGGTCGCTTCTTCAATTCCAAAAGCGTCGGATTCAAAGGCGTTGGACACAGCGGGTGTTTGACTCGCCAACCTAAAGACCTCGATAGTCGCGTGGGCAAAAGTGTTTTGACTATCTGTTTTTCTTAAATCGTTTTTGTTAAACGCGCAGGGCGTAAAGACTTCTTATGCTTGTTAGTTTATCTTTCTTAATAGATTTTTCGGATTCACTTCACATTTCTCTAAGAAATGCTTCGCTGCTCGCGGGCTAGCCTGCGAGCTAGGTCGTAAGGTAGGCTACGAGCGGTCGATAGCAGGGGTTAAGCGCGTGAAAACAGTTAGTTGCTCAAGGCTGCTGTCAGCGCTTTTAATGCTTTGGCTTTTCATGAGTGGTCTAGGACTTTCACCGCCTGTGATGGCCGAGAGTCTGTCCGGTAGCGGTTTGGGTCGGCTGTCGTCTCAGGTGGTGCGATCGCCCCGAGTTCCGCTAACACTTGACCTTTTAGATGCGCGGATAGCTGCGCCCATTCGTCAGGGCGGTTCGCAGGTGATCGATTTGCGTAATGTGATCATTGATCTGCGAGAGCCTGACGACCAGCAGCTGGTAGAGACTGCAAAGCAGAGGCAATCCTCTCAGCCCTCGTTCTCTGAGCAGTTTTATCAGCGCCTGCAGCAAGGACTAAATCAACCAAGCCTGAAACCGTCGGGGCTCAACGGTTCTGCTTCGTTGGGTTTGGACCTAAGCTATTCACTGATTCAAGGCGATTTAGACCTCTCTCGCTTGAGCCTGAGAGTGCCTGCTTACGGTGGCCTTGCGGTGCCTAAGTTAGAAGCGTTTAATCAGAAATTTCAGCCGATGCTCTCAAAAGACGCGCCGGCTGAGAGCGCTTTTCTTGCCCCTCGTTCGAATGCTTTCCGCGCAGGTGCTTTTGCTGGCTCAACGCGCGGATCGCGTGCGCTGGCGCGCTCGTTTTTAATTCAGCCTCAGGCGGTCCTGCTAGATACCTTCGCTTTTCAGGGCCCCTTGCTGCTGAGCCAAACCTGTTTTACGGGCGCGGTGAGTGCCGCTAATCTTTATTTTCTCAGTCGCGTAGAGGCTCCCGGTGCTGTTTTTACGCAGCTGAGTGACTGGCGTGGTGCGCGGTTTGCGCGCGCAGTGGACTTTAGTCGAGGGCAGTTTCAGCAGGAGAGTCGCTTTCGCGGGGCTTTGTTCGCGGGGCGATCGCGGTTCAATCAGGGGGTGTTCAATAGCGCGACTCACTGGGAGGCGGCTACGTTTTATGGGGCTGCTAGCTTTGCACAGGCTGATTTCCAGGCGGCGAATTTTGCCCGGACGCACTGGCTTGCAACCGCTGACTTTGACCAAGCGCAGTTTCACCACCCGGTGACCTTTCAAAAGGGACGTTTCGATCAGGCGCTGTTTTTAACAGACGGGCAGTTTGAGGCGGCGACGAACTTTCGGCAGGCTCAGTTTCAAATGCCAATTAGCCTGCGCGGTGCGCACATTCTCAACCAGCTCGATTTTGGCGATGCGCGCTTTTCTCGCTCAATGACGATCAACGTTGCCGATTTGGACTTTAATCCGGGTGAGGCCAAAATTCTGGGCTCGCCGGGCATGATTGGTCGGGTGTTTTCGGTGCCGGCGCTGGCCAGTAATGAAACGGTATTGCGTAACCTCGTGCGTAATTTTCGGCTGCTAGAGCAAATTGGAGATGCCAATCAGCTGGAGTACACGACCGAGCGCCTGCGCCTCAAAACGATTGCCAGACAGCTGTTGGGCCTAGGTCTCAATCAGGCGACGCGATCGCAGCTAGAGGGCCTTGGCTTAAGTGCCCCGCAGGCCGAAGCGGTGGTTGCCCGAGCCCAGCAGCAGCCCTTTGTCAGCCATACCGATTTGTTGAGCTTAGATGAGATTGACTTGGCCAGTTATTTGAAGGTGCGCGATCGCGTCACGACCAAATCGACCAGTGTTTTTAGTCGGTGCCAAAGGCTGATTGCTTGGGGGTTGCTAGCAGGCTTGCTGTTGCTGAGCCAGTACGGTACCAATGCAGGGCTGACCTTTGGTGTGGGCCTGATCGCGATGACAATCTTTGCGCTTATATTTTGGCTGGTAGACCGCTACCGGCGGCGACTGCCTACACCGATAGTGCCGACACGAGGCGAAACGATGTACATGCTTTGCGGCGCTGCTGGAATACTGCTGCTAGCGCTGAGTTTGATTGGCCAATCTAGTCGTCCGCTGGCGGGTTCGTTAGGGAGCTTTAGCCCGCGTGGATTTAGCAGCAGCGTGAGCGGTCAATATCCTGTGTGGACCTTGGTCGCGGTGGCAGTTGTGGCGTTACCTATCCCGTTGGCGATGGTAGCGCGGCTGTATCAGCAGGGTCGCTATCACGACCTGATGGATCGCAGCTATTTTGTTGAAAACGGTGCCTTGCGCAAGCTCCAAGTGCTGATTGCCAGATTGCCGATTGTGCCAAAGTATCCGTTTTATCGCGATAGGTATATCCCGCTTTTGCTTGATACGCGTTGGAACTGGCTCAACTATTTTGACTTCAGCTTTAACAATTGGTTTAAGTTTGGCTTTAACGATATTCGCCTGCGCGATTCACAGGTGCCGGGGCTAATCAGTGCGCTGGTATGGTTTCAGTGGGTGCTTGGGGTGGCCTACGTAGCCCTGTTGCTGTGGACGCTCTCTCGCACGATTCCTGGATTGAATTTGCTGCTCTACTTTTAGCGTGGCTAAAGGGAATGGGGCATCTGCGGAGATTTCTTTCGATGTCTTTGTAAAATTTGATTCATTAATTGGCCTGCGTGTGTACCGTGCATATACGGAGAAATCAATTTTATTTCTATTTTCAAATAGGCCGATACTTCCGTATTTACTTCGAGGTGTTATCTCAGCGACCGGTAGAGAATAGAACCACTTCTGTAGAGCGCATACACAAGCCGTTCATATTTTTCCAAGGGGCATTTTGGGGAAAGAAGAAATCGGTTGTGTATATTAAGCGTCCTTACAGGTGAGCTGCCTGACCCTGGGGGCTTAAAGGGGTCAGGCCTTTTTCTTTTTAAACGGTTTGAATAGCTCAATAGCTTCAACAGCAAGCAGGTTCAACAATAAGCAGGTTCAACAATAAGCAGGTTCAACAATAAGCACCGGCTGCCGCGATACACCGCAGCCGGTGCTTGTTGTATTTGTCTTGTTTATTTGGACCGCTTCTACAGAATTTTATCGAGTCCGTACACCAATGACTTGAGCGGTAGCACGCGGCGGATAGAGAGCAGTACACCCGGCATGTAGCAAACGCGATCACTGGTGTCGTGACGCAGTGTGTAAGACTGCCCTGCTGCCCCAAAGATCACTTCTTGATGGGCAATCAGCCCTGGCAAACGAACGCTGTGGATTCTGACGCCATCGTCTGTCGCGGTGCCTCTAGCACCCGCCATTTTTTCAGTTTCTTCTACTTCAGGCTGATTGAAAGGTTTGTTTAGCTCCGAGAGCATTTGGGCGGTTTTGACGGCTGTGCCGCTGGGCGCGTCAGCCTTTTGGTTGTGGTGTAGCTCAATAATTTCAACATGGTCAAAATGCTCAGCTGCCTGGAGTGCGGCCTGCTGCAACAACACCATTCCAATGGAAAAGTTAGGAATAAGTAAGCAGCCCGTACTGGCTTTATCGGCAAAATCTGCCAGGTCTTTGATTTGCTCAGGGCTCATGCCGGTGGTGCCTACCACTGGCCGAACCCCATAGGCCAAGGCGGCTCTCACTGACTGATAAACACTGTCTGGATGGGTGACATCTACCATGACAGCGCTGCTGACGCTGCTGCCTTCTTTGGGGATTTCGTTTTGCGCCATCACCAAGGTGGCTTCTAAATCTTCTAACACCGGCACTTCTAGGGGGCCAACGCCAATGATTTCGCCGACATCTTGCCCAACGAACTTAGGATTGCGGTCGATCGCGCCGACCAGCGTCATATCGTCTGCCTCGGAAACGGCTTTGACGATAGCCCGTCCCATTTTGCCAAGGGCGCCGTTAACAACGACAGGAATGGTTTGCTCGCTCATAGTTGCTCAAGCCTTATGTGCTCGGATGATGTTTTCTACAGCGTCATTATTCTACAGAGACGGCGCCAGTGACGACCTGCTGTCCATGCAAAAGGGGCTACCGGAATGGCAGCCCCTTTTGTCGTTTTTGTCACCGCGTTTTTGTCGCCGCGTTTTTGTTACCGCGTTTTTGTTGAGGCTCAAGCTTTTCCCAAACGCTCAACCGAGTGATGTTTAGCCAACTTCGACTTGCTTGGTATCAACCGCATCGGTACCGTCTACGCCTTTGGCAACAGAGACCATTTTGTCGAGAATTGCCTGACTAGGCACTTTGCCTTTGAGAACAACAGTGGCGCTAGTTTGGGCAACCCAGAGAGTATCGATATCGTCGAGTTGAGAATCTTCGTCAAAGGCAAGGGTGACGCGCTTGGCCAGGCCACTTTCGTCAAAGTCGCCGTCAAGACCTACTTTGTAGTCGGGGACATCTTTGCCATCGGCTGCTTTAGCGATGCCGCGCTTGATTTTGGAGGAGGCGCTAGCTGGCTTGTCTTTGCCAAAAATTCTCTTGAAAAAACCCATGATTGCTATTCCGCATTGGTGTACAAAGGCAGGGGGCTCCTGCTCAGGTACAAACATATCTGAGCGAACACCTGAACTTATGTATCTTTAGAAACAAATAATTTTCATAGAGAAATTACAGAGAAAATACGAAAGAAATGACGAGCAGGGTGTCTATTTCTTTGTGTTCTTTGCGTAAAAAGGGGACGGTGGTTTCGCTACGCTATTTGAGAAGTCTGCTACTCAAATAGCGTAGCGAAATATCTAGAACGCAGCGAGGTATTGTCTTGAAAAATGGCCAACCGGACGGCCAGCGAGATGGCCCAAACAAGGGGAGAGGAGAGGCGCTAAGAGACCGGCTCGACGACATTGGCCGTAAGTATTTTGTGGGGCGTCGAGTGTCTCCAATGGCACATCAACATATGCAAGATAGCCTGCTAGACGAGGCCGAGCTGGATCTTGACTATGTGGTGCTGACGCTGGGTGCCTGCATTATTGCAACGCTAGGACTGCTGTCAAACAGCGCAGCGGTCATTATCGGCGCGATGCTGATTGCA
Organism: Cyanobacteria bacterium J06634_5; assembly: GCA_039820525.1. Taxonomy (GTDB): domain Bacteria; phylum Cyanobacteriota; class Cyanobacteriia; order Phormidesmidales; family Phormidesmidaceae; genus Phormidesmis. The sequence continues at coordinate 68,517 of JBCBPY010000027.1, read as the reverse complement.
CCGCTGATGCTGCCGATTCGGTCGGTGGCTTTTGGCATTTTAGAAGGCGATTTGGAGCTGGTTCAAACGGGTGCAAAGTCGCTGGCGGTCGGTACGGTGGTGTCTATTGTGCTGTCGGCGCTGATTGGATCAGGGTCTGGCTTTTTGGACTATGGCGCGGAGGTGATTGCGCGTTCGTCGCCGACGCTGCTGGACCTGGGGATTGCGATTACTGCCGGTGGGATTAGTGGCTACGCCAAGGTGCAGCCAAGGCTGTCGAGTACCCTGGCCGGAACTGCGATCGCAGTCGCGCTGATGCCGCCCTTGTGTGTGGTGGGCTTAGGCTTGGCCCAGTTCAACGCGTCCTTGACGGTGGGGGCAGGGCTTTTGTACTGCACCAACCTGCTAGGAATTACGCTCTCTTGTATGGTGGCGTTTTTTATTGCTGGCTACTCGCCTTTTCGTCGGGCGCGTCGGCCTTTGAGTGCAGTGGTGCTGCTCACCAGCTTGCTGGTGATTCCTTTGGGCATTGGCTTAGTTGAGCTGGTTCGCCAAAACCAGCTAGAGGCCACCGTGAAGCAAGAGCTGCTAAAAACTGAGACCTTTAAGAATGTGGAGCTGGTGAGGAGCCGTACCAACTGGCAAAAGGAACCGCCGGAGGTTCGGATGATTGTGAATTCCAGCTTGCCGATTACGCCGCGTCAGGTTCAGCTACTAGAATCGGAAATTGCTCGCCGCCTGAAGCGCCCGTTTGACTTCGTTTTTCAGGTGAGTGAGGTTAAAGAAGTCACTCGTGAAGAGACGCTCTTGAGCCCTGGGACTATCGATATTCCAACTGAGCCCTGACTAACCGTGCTCGAGGCAGCCTAAATAAGGACAATCCTGAGTTTGAGAGTTTAATTCATAGCCCTCGCCCATGTATTTAGCGAGGTCCATACACAGGCGAGGGCTATGAATAGGTTATGAAGACAATTGTCATTGATTTATAAAGTTCGCTTTAACCCTATCCTGTAACGATTGCGCGTTTGAATCTAGGTAATTATGCTGTAATCATCGAGGAAAGCTGATGGAAGTGCGGTAAAGCGATTAATATTGCACAGGAAACGGGCAATCTATCCCTGGTGATATATCTATCGGGCTTGATGTGTTTACTATCATGGGTTTGAATTAACGATAATGCTGAATGACGGAATGCTGAATGACGGTGGTTGAATAACGAATGATGGTAGTTGACTCACAATTAGTAAGTCGCGACGGGATTTGGTGACGATAGGATTTGGCAGTGAGTTAGGTGTCAATGTTTGATACAGTCGCGTTAGTTTGTTTGCGGCGTACTCTTCTTTCACTAACCTGTTCGTACTGAAGCGCTGGTCCCAAGCTTTGATGCATAAGCTTGGGACCAGAGTCTAACCCCGATGATCGCAATATGCTTGTTCCGATATGCTTGTTTTTAAAGGCTTGGCGTAGATAGATGATAAACAGCCGTTCCAGCACGAGTTACAGTACCTCTCACAAACTGCACCCCCTAAGTCTTTTGGCTCAGCTGATTAGCCGTCAGGTGAGTGGCTGTCTCAAGCTGACGGCGCAGGCCGCTGAGTGGCGACTGCTGTTTAATCGGGGGCAATTAAATTTTGCGACAAACTCTGCTGACGCGTTTGAACGCCTAGATAGACAGCTGCTGGCGTTGGATCAAGAAGTGCCTGCAGCTGTTCGCGATCAGATGCGGCTGCTGTTTGAGCAGTCCGATGAGGTCGATGATGTGGTCAGCCGCGACTATCGGGCGCTGTGTTGGCTGGTCGATCAGCGATATATCAGTAATGAGCAGGCTGCACAGCTCATTGGCGCGATCGCTATTGAGGTTATTGAGCCTTTTTTGAGCGTACGAGAAGGCAGCTACGAGCTAATTCCTGCGGCCCAAACCGAGGGAATTCCTACCTTTTGCAACCTCGACCTGCGACCGATTGTGGAGCTGTGTCAGCGCAACAGCAAGCAGCGAGCCGCCGGTGGCCCTATCACCAGCCGGCTTTCCAATGCCTCAGCGGCCAATCCTGTTGTTTTGGGCGGCCAGGTTAATGGCACAGGTCCCGTGGGCGCAACCACCAGTATGGGGCCGCGTCAGGGTGGCATGGGCGCAGGCATGAATGCTATGCGGCGCACAACTTATACCGTGGCCTGTATTGACGATAGTCCTACGGTGCTCAATGCCATTCAGAAGTTTTTAGAAGACCAAAGCCTTTCGGTCGTAGCCATTAACGATCCGGTGAAAGCACTCATGCAAATTGTGCGCTCCAAGCCAGATTTGATTTTGCTCGATATTACGATGCCCAACTTAGATGGCTATGAGCTGTGCGCCTTGCTGCGTAGGCATCCTCGCTATAAGCGAACCCCGATTGTGATGGTGACTGGTAACACTGGCCTGATTGATAGGGCGCGGGCGAAGTTAGTCAGGGCTTCGGGCTATCTAACAAAGCCCTTTACCCAGTCCGACCTGCTGAAAATGGTCTTCAAGCATTTACCGACTAAGGGCTAATTTGCAAGAGCTAATTAGTAGTAGCTAACTTGCTGTCGCTGCGCTTCGGCAGTTGCCGCGCTTTTCAAAGCTCTTAACTTACAATGCCTTATTTAATGAGCCTTTCTGCGCCTTATTTCGTAGGATAGCTCAGGGTGCAGGAAGGCTCTAATGAATTTCGCTCCCATTTGTCCGACCGGCAGTATCATGGCAGTGGTGCAATACCTTGTGCTCGCTGAGCTGTCTTTATTGCGACCTTTGTTTGGGTCTTGTATAAGATGAACACGACAAAAGTTGCCACTGTCCTGGTGGTTGAAGATGCCCCGTCAGAAATGGAGCTAATGACCCATTATCTCCGTTCAGAGGGCTATAGCGTCATTAGTGCGCCAACCGGACAAGAGGGACTAGACAAGGCTAAATCTCTGAAGCCAGATGTCATTGTTACCGACGTTGTGATGCCTGGGTTTAGCGGGTTTGAGCTGTGCCGCAAGCTAAAGCGTACGCCAGAAACGCAGGCAGTGCCCGTGGTGATTTGTACCTCTAAAAAGCAAAATATTGATAGGCTGTGGGGCATGCGGCAGGGGGCAGATGTGTATTTGACCAAGCCCTACACGCGCGATGAGCTGTTGGAGGCTGTGAAGTCAGCGCTGCTGTGAGCGCTATAGGGGTCACTCAATAAAAACGGTATGAAAATCGGTATAAAAGCATACTGATAGCAAGATTTTATTAAGAAAGGTTGATGAATAGAGCTTTTTTCTGGGAAGGATTACAGTTGAAAGCAAGTTAAAGAGTAGATCAGTATAAAAAGAAACTGTTGTTTAGCGTCTTGGGTCTCTGTTTTGATGGCGACCTTTTTAGACTGACCATTAACGAGTACGTTCCTTTGAAGACCAAGCTTGCCATACCCGATCGCCAGATGATTGGCGAAGCCTATCTCAAATTTCAGCTCGCACCTCGAGTGCCCGCTGTAATCGCGGCGCGAGCTGTTGAAGAGGCCACCGTACTGTCTTCTGGCCAGGTCACCGCAATTCCCAACATGCCGGCTTGCATGTTGGGATTGGTGAATCGTCGCAACCGCGTTATTTGGATGGCTAATTTGGTGCGGTTGTTGGGGATGCCTGTGCCCGATCGTCCCAGGCAGCAGTACAGTATGGTCATTGTCAAGGCGGGCTCTTCTTTAGGGCTGATGGTGGATGAAATCGACGGTATTATTCATCTAAATGCAGATGCGTTGCAGCCGCCACCGCCTCAGGTCAACCCAATTTTGGTGCCCTATCTTAGAGGCTGCGCCATTCAAGACGACCAGATTTTGCTGGTTTTAGATGCAGAAGCTGTTTTGCAGTCTTCTGTTTTTCAAAGTTAGTGGCTAAGGTTGGCAGCGCTTCACCCGCGCTGTTTGTTCCTTTTTGCTGTTTGTTCCTTACTGTTATAAGGAGCTAAAAAGCTAACGACGACGCTGGGTGTGTCGCTTTGTGTGCATTTTACGTTCCCGACTTTTGCATCGTTCTGAAGTGAGTCTGATATGACAGCCAATATTCGCCCCCCTCACCCATCTGATTCGAGTGATGACGCGCTCAATGCTAATGGTTCGAGTCATCCGAATAGCGCAGGCGATGCTGATGTGGATGCGCTGACGGGGAATGGTGTGACGGGAAAGGCCGCAGGAAGTTCGGCTGAAGGCATCAGCGGCCAGCAGAACAGAGTGGAGGCTAGCACTCCAGTGAGCGAAAATAGCTCAGCTTCTACTCATCCGGCGATGGCAGACTTGTCTGCTACATCTTCGCCTGAAGCGTCTTCGCCTGAAGAAGGGCTTTATCGGGGTGCCAAATTCGATGTAGCTGCTGCCTCTAGGTCCAGTGCTGGCCCCGCTAATGCGGACGAAAGGGTGTATCGTGGCATTCGCTACGCGGCCGGTGGCGAACGCTATGCGCCTGAAAAAATTGAGGTGACTGAAGCCAGTCGGTCTCGGGGGCTGCAATGGTTTTACGACTTGCCGGTTTCGGATAAGCAGCTTTCGGGGTTGCTGGCGTCTAAAATTTTGTCTGTGCTGGGTGTGATTGGTGTGAGCTTGCTGCTGCTCTCAATGATGGGACGCCGGCAGCTGGTAGAGCAGGCCGTTTCGGAGCTTTCTGCGACAGCGAATGATCTTGATAATGAGCGTCCGGCGGCTGTGCTGGGCGAAGACTCCCTGGTGGAAGCCGCCCAAGACTATGCTGAAAGCGGTCAGGCCGGTGTGGCTTCGGTGCAGGCGGCGCAGCGCTCGCTGCGTGGGGAACTCAATGCTATGCAGCTGGAGTACGTGACCCTGTTAGGGACAGATATGCGGGTGGTTGCCAGTGGAGGGAGCGATCGCACAGGCGATTTGTTTAATCCTGACAATCTCGTATCCAGCGCGCTACGCCAGGGCATCCCTAAGCAAGCGACGGTCCTACTTTCAGTGGCCGAACTCAATCAGCTAGGGGTCATTACCCCGCCGAATGCCGATGAGGCAGCCCTGTTGAAATATTCGGTCACGCCGCTGTTTTCTGGCGGGGCGCAAGCTGATGATGCCGTGAGCCGGGGCGAGGTTGTTGGTGCGCTGGTTACCGGGGATGTGGTTAGTTCAGAGTCCGCAGAGATTGCCAATGCGCTCAGTCAGTTTTCGTCCGGTTACAGCGCGCTTTATCGGCAGGAGCCAAGTGGTGGATTTAAGCTGGTTGGTCGGGGTCAAGATGGCGATATCTCCGCAGCAGGTGCCAGCTCTCGTTATGACGATTCTGACTTTTTAACCCAGGCTGTGAGCAACCCTGGCGAAACGGTTAGCAGGCGCTTTAGTTTGGTTGACGGTGACCATACGGTGGCGGCAAAAGCCCTCATCGATGCCAACGATGAGCCCGTCGGCGTGGTTGTCCGCGGCTTGCCAGAACGCGCCTTGAACGCGCGCCTTGTGAATGCCTTGGGCCTACAAATTGGGGTGGCCATGCTAGCACTGCTAGCAGATGTGATTATTGCGCGCTTGCTCGGTCGCTCGGTGGTGACGCCGATGAAAAACCTCCAGGCAGCCACTGAGCAATTTGCCTCAGGTGATAGAACCGCGCGGGCCGATGTATTTTCGCGGGATGAAGTGGGTCGGGTTGCCAGTGCCTTTAACGAGCTGGCCGAAGCGGTCTCCAGCTCTGAATCGTCGCTGCGCTTCCAGTCTGAAACTCAGACGGAATCTGCCCGACGTGCCCGGCTGCTGTCTGAATTCACTAGCCAGATTCGTCAGACTTTAGATGTTGAGACAATTTTGTCGACCGCGGTCGACCAGGCTAGAGACCTCCTGAATGTTGACCGGATGGTGGTGTATCGCTTTAGCACAGGCTACGGCGGCGGTGACATTACCGCTGAGTCTGTTGGCAAAGGGTGGACAAGGGCCCAAGGGCGTCACTTAGAAGATCCGATGCTCCCTAAGTCAATCGACCGCTTTAAATCCGGTCAAATTTCCTACGTCGAAAATATTGAAACAGAAGACCTAACGGAGTGCCATTGCCGTTTGCTCAGGGAGTTGGATGTTAAGGCGAACATGGTGGCTCCGATTGTGGTTGGAGACGATCTGATCGGGCTGATGTGCGCCCACCAGTGCGACGGGCCGCGCCGTTGGCAGCCCGAAGAAATCACGCTGATGCAGCAGATTAGCACTCAGGTGGGGTACGCCCTGGCTCAGGCCCGACTGTTGCAGTCTCAAAAGCAGGCTTTTGCGCGAGAGCAGCAGCTCACTAGCCTGGTGACCCGCATTCGTGAAACCAGCGACGAAGACAAGATTTTTCGGGTGGTTACCCGCCAAGTTAAGCTGGCGCTAGAGTCAAGCCGGGTCATTGTTTATACCTTTGATGATAGCTGGGCCGGTACGGTGGTCTCTGAGTCTGTCGATCCGCAGTGGCCGCCGGCCCTGGGCGCAGAAATTGCCGATCCTTGCTTTGCTGACAGGTATGTAGAGCAGTACAAAACGGGGCGGGTAAAAGCAACCCCGGATATTTACAGTGCGGGGCTAACACCGTGCCACCTCAGCCAGCTGGAGCCCTTTAAGGTTCGTGCGAACCTAGTGGCCCCGATCGTGGTGGAAGACCGTTTGCTTGGACTGCTGATTGTGCATGAATGTGCTGGACCAAGAGAGTGGTCTGAGCTGACCTGTAGCTTTGTTCAGCGGGTGGCCACGCAGCTTGGTTTTGCCTTGGAGCAGGCTCGAGCAACGGTTCAAAAAGAACAGGCGCTTTCCCAGACTCAAGCGCTTTCCGACGAGCGTTTGCAGCGTCAAGAAGTGATAGAAAGCCAGCTGATACAGCTGCTAGGTGATGTAGAAGCTGCTGCCGATGGGGACTTGACCGTGCGGGCAGATGTGTCTGCTGGTGAGATCGGTACAGTGGCCGATTTCTTTAATTCTATTGTGGAGAACCTGCGTCAGGTGGTGACTCAGGTGAAGCGCTCAGCCGATCAGGTCAACGACTCGCTGGGGCAAAACGAAGGTGCCATTCGTCTGCTGGCCGATGAAGCCTTGCAGCAGGCCGACCAGACCACCTTGACTCTGAACTCAGTGGAGCAAATGACTGCCTCGATTCAGCAGGTTGCCCAGCAGGCTCAAGAGGCCGCTGCCGTTGCTAAAACCGCTTCAGAAACCGCCACTGAAGGTGAAGAGGCTATGGATTTAACGGTGAGTAACATCATGCTGCTCAGGCAGACGGTGGGCCAGACGGCGAAGAAAGTGAAGCGCCTAGGAGAATCCTCCCAGCAAATTACCAAGGCGGTCTCGCTGATTAACCAGATTTCTCAGCAGACCAACCTGCTGGCGATTAATGCTGGGATTGAAGCGGCCCGCGCCGGAGAGGAAGGCCAGGGCTTTGCGGCAGTGGCTGAGGAAGTGAGTGAGCTTGCAACCCGGTCGGCGTCGGCGACCGACGAAATTGAGCGCATTGTAGACACCATTCAGCGAGAAACTAGCGACGTGGTAGAAGCGATTGAGCAGAGTACGGCTCAGGTGGTTGAAGGTACCCGTCGGGTTGAGGATGCGAAAACCAGCCTGAACGAAATCTTGTCGGGCTCGCAGAAGATGGACGAGCTGGCGCGGATGATTTCTGAGGCGACGAACTCGCAGGCTGAAACCTCAGCGTCTGTCAGTGAGCTAATGGAAGGGATTGCCCAACTCTCTAAGCGGACGTCTGAGTCTTCGCTGAAGGTGTCAGAAGCGCTGAAGCAAACGGTAACGGTGGCTCAAGATCTGCAAGAGCAGGTGTCTACGTTCGTCGTTGAGGAGGGGTAGGTCATGGTCGATAAAGAACAAGAGATTCGCCTACAGTTTCTCGATGAGGCCGGAGAGTATTTAGACACGCTGGAGACCGCGCTGCTAGGGGTTGCGCAGCGAGGGGTGGACAGCCATGAAATCAATGGTGCACTGCGAGCGGCCCACTCGATTAAAGGGGGCGCGGCGCTGATGGGCTATAGCCTGACCAGCGAGCTGGCTCACCGCCTAGAAGACTCGCTTAAGGTGCTCAAAATTCAGCGGGGTGAAGGGGTCACCAGTGATGTAGAAGGTCAGCTGCTGAGCGGCGTGGATGCGATTCGCCAAATTGTAGAGCGCGATCGCACCGGGACGCCTGCTGATGAAGCCTGGGTGAACGCCTCGGTACTGCCCATTTTTGATGGGCTCTACGACGCTTTAGGCGAGCCTTCTGCAGAAGATGCGGCCTCGATTATGGACGCCGATGAGGGGCAAAACGTCATGCCCTTGATTTTTCAGACGGAAGTAGAGGGCTCCTTGGAGCGGCTAGAGGCCCTGATTGACGAGCAGCCAGCTGATTTGCAAGCTGAAGTGGCCACCATGGCTCAAGAGCTCAGTGGCCTGGGTGAAATGCTGGAGCTGCCTTTGTTTATTCAGCTGTGCCAATCGGTAGAGCAATATGCGATCGCCGCTGCCGGTCCTGCGCAGGTCCAGGAAGTGGCTAGCAAAACCCTTCAGATTTGGCGGCGGGCGCAGGCCCTTGTGCTGACAGATAATGTGGAGTCTATGCCTGCTCAGCTGACGGGTATGAGCTTTGGTCTGATTGATATTGAATTTGATGGCGCTGTGGATAGTTCAGCAGGGGTGGATTCTGCTTTGGTGGATGCGCCGCTAGATGAGGCCACGTGGAATGCACTGGGAGAAGAAGACGATGCGCTGGTGGGCGATATCTTCGCTGGTTTGGGAGAAGAAGACGATGCGCTGGTGGGCGATGTCTTCGCTGGGCTAGAGGATTCTGACCCAGGGGCTGGGGATTTAACTGGGGATTCAATTGGGGATTCAACTGGGGATTTCGATGGAGACCTCACAGAGTCCCTGGAGGCAGGGGCCGCTGAGAGCCAGACCGCTTGGCAGACCGCTGAGAGCCAGACAAACGAGACGAGACAGCCCACAACACAAGACTCTCAGACGAAGCGTGAGACCGCCGATGCTTTTGCGGGTGTGTTCGACGAGGTCTCTTCTGCGGCTAACGCTGATGCCTCAGATGTCTTTGGGCGCTCCGGCAAAGCTCGCAGTGCAGACGAGGGCACCGGGACCGCGTTTCGTTTTTCCGCATCGCCTCAGTCACAGGCCGATGCGCCTGATTTGGGCGATAACACTGTGCGGGTGTCGGTTCGTAAGCTCAATGAGCTAAACGACTACTTTGGCGAGCTGACCATTGAGCGCAATCGGCTAGAGGCTGAAGTTAAGCGAATGCGCGGACTGGTCGGTGACTTGAGCCGAAAGCTGCGATCGCTCGATGAAATTAATGACGATGTGAGGGACTTGTACGAGCAGCCCGACCAGCCTTTGTTGCTTGCTGGAGCCCGCAGCGCTGGCCTGTTACCGGGGTCGGGAGACGGTTCTTCTAATGGGTTCAGCAGTCTCGAGAACGGCACCTACAACGGCACTCAAAATGGCACTCAAAACGGCGCCCAAAAGGGTTATGGCAGTGCGAATCCTTCCCCTGCCGCAGCTGGAATGAACACCCCAGCTGCGGCTAAGCCTGCGGCGAATATGGACGCTGATCCTGCCTTTCGCCAGGGCTTTGATAGCTTAGAATTTGATCGGTATAACGATGCCCATTTGCCCTTTAGAAAGATTGTAGAGTCGGTGGTCAGGCTGCAAGAAGTGGCCGATGACATTGAGCTGAGCGTCGATAAAACAGAGCAAACCACCCGAGTGATTCACCGCACTGCCAGGCACTTGCAGCGCAACCTCAACCAGTTGCGTATGCGCCCGCTTTCGGACGTGACTAACCGTTTCCCACGGGCACTGCGGGAGCTGGAGCTAAAGCACGGTAAGTCGGTGGAATTGCAGCTCGAAGGCGAAACGATTCTGATTGACCGCAATATTTTAGAAGCGCTCAACGATCCGCTGATGCACATTGTGCGCAATGCCTTTGACCACGGCATTGAAACGCCTGAGCGCCGCGAAGCGCAAGGGAAAAACGGGACGGGAACTATTGCGATTCGGGCGACGAATCGTAGCGGACGGACGATGATTACCATCAGTGACGATGGCAATGGGATTGCCCTAGAGAAAATTCGCGATCGCGCCCTTTCGATGGGACTAGATGCAGATTTGCTCGACGTGGCCAGCGAGTCCGAGCTACTCTCGCTGATTTTTGAGCCTGGATTTAGCACCTCAGAGAAAGTCACTGCCCTCTCTGGACGCGGCGTGGGCATGGACGTGGTGCGCAATAACCTCACCCAAATTCGCGGTGATATTAGCGTCGATACCAGCGCTGGGCAGGGCACGACGTTTACGATTTCAGTGCCGTACTCCCTGTCGGTGACGCGGATTATGTTGGCTGAGGGCAACCGGATGCCCGTGGCCTTGCCCACAGACATGATTGAAGAAGTGACGGTGCTAGCGCCCGACGACGTTTATGAGGCCGATGGCCGTGAAATGTTCCGCTTTAAGGGCGAAGGGCTGCGTCTGATTCGACTGTCGAAATGGTTGGCATTCAATTGCCCCAGGCAGATTGATAGCTTAGATGAAGTGCCTAAAATGGACGGTCCCAGTACGCTGATTTTCCGGGTGGGTGAGCAGCGCGTTGGCTTGCAGGTCGATCGCTCCTGGGGCGATCAGGAAGTGGCTGTGCGGCGGGTGGAAGGCCCGATTGCCCTGCCCGCAGGCTTCAGTAACTGCACGATTTTGGGCGATGGTAAGGTCGTGCCCTTAATCAATCTCCCCGATCTAGCGCGGTGGGTCGTGAACTGCGAAGGCTCCGACATCCACTCGGCTGAGGCACTGTATTCTAATCCGGTGACTTCGGGGGCGATTGATGCGCTGAGTTTGGAAGCGGCTCCTGAGGTGATGAACCGCGCGGTTAAGTTTTTGGTGGTGGACGACTCGGTGAATGTGCGCCGCTTGCTGGCCCTAACCTTAGAAAAAGCCGGTTACGAAGTTGAGCAGGCCCGGGACGGTCAAGACGCGTTTGAAAAGCTGAGTACTGGCCTGCTGGTCGATGGCATTGTGTGCGATGTTGAAATGCCGCGCATGGACGGCTATAGCTTTTTGTCTAAGCTGCGATCGCAACCTAATTATGCCGATGTGCCCATCACCATGCTCACCTCCCGCAGTGGAGACAAGCACCGGATGCTGGCGATGAACCTCGGTGCAACGGCGTATTTTTCTAAGCCGTATCAGGAGCGGGTGCTGCTAAAAAGCTTAGAAGAAACCTTAAAGGCCGCGAAAGAGAAGCGGCGAGAGAAAGAGCGCGCCCAGCTATAAAGCGGCAGCTCTAGAGGATGCGGCTTTATAGGAGACGGTTTGAAACAAGATAGCTTTAGGGGAGACGGCTTTGACCGAGATGATGACAGAGACGATTACGGTGACGCTTAAGCTGTTTGCGGTGTACCAAGAAGCGCTCGGTGTGCCTGAAAAGGAGATGGTGTTACCGGTGGGCATAACTGCTGGCGAGGTGCGCGATCGCCTCCTGAGGGACCATCCTACCCTCACCCGCTGGCGAGACCTCACCCGATTTGGCATCAATCTACAGTTTGCCGAGGCCGATACGCCGCTAAAAAACGGCGATGAGCTAGTGTTGATTCCCCCTGTGAGCGGCGGATAGTTGCTGACAAAATCAAGACCCGCAGGCAGAATTATCCACGACGGTGACCTGAACGGGAAACGTGAAGAGCTTGATGGTCTCTTCGGTTTCAAACAAATCTTCGCCTACGTTTTCCTCAATCCAGCTCAAAATATCCACGTCTGCCAGTGGGGGCAGCTCACTGTCGTCTGGAGTGTCGTCTGTGGGGGCGGCTTCATCACCGGGTGAGGGCGGCAAAATGGACTGATCTGTCCAACTGTTAAGCCCTTGGTAGCCTGTCGCCTGCAACAAACTGCCGTCAACAATCTCAATGAGGGACTGTCCTTGGGCATCTTCTAGCTTTTCTAACACAATGCCTGACGAGAGCCTTAACTCTTGAGGGACCTCTAACCCTTCAAAGCAGGTATTGGCTTTGGGAAACTTGAGCGCTAGCTTTTTCCGAATGTTTTTTTGGGGCAGTTCGCCGCTCTCATCCTGGTAGCCCGTTCGCAGCACGTCTAAAGGACTGCCTGCACCTATAGAGGGCGCATTAGCTAAGTCACTGTTGAAAGCCTGTCGGGTGGGTTGCTCTTGTGGCAGGGTGTCCGGATCTTGGGTGTTTGGCGTCTGGGTGTCTGGCGTTTGGGGATCTGGCGTTTGGGGATCCGATTCAAGCGGTTCAAAAGCTTCAAAGTCCTGGGGCTGTAGCTCCGGCAGCGGCTGTTCAATCGTGTCAGGCTCAATAACCGGCTCTGGAATACTTTCGGGCACAGGGGCTGGTGCTGCCGGCAGCGGTGGTTCGACGACGGGTGCTGGTGGGGGGACCACAATCGGTTCTGTCGGCTCAGGGGCGGTGGGTTGGGGTCGCTTGGGCAGTTCAGACACCTGAATGGGTTCGGGTAATTCGACCTGGGTCTCTTCAATCGGTTCTTTTTCGGGCGGGACTGGGATGAGCAGCGCGAGTCCATGCAACGCAATAGAAAGCCCTAATACTGGGCTAAACCAATAGATTACTTTTTGCCAGTTGGGCTTCGCTGGAGTCACTTCACAGTCATCTCACCGGCTAGATGCGATGGATGAGTAAGCTAGAAGGTCCTCTTTAGGGTGCCACGATTTGAGGGCAAACGTGTCGGGTCCGGACCGCCTATGGAATTGTCAGTGATGTTTTGCCTGCTGACTTTACCGGCTTCTTTACCGGTCTTTAAGGGGGGAGTAGTATCATGACTGCTGTAGTGGACATCGCTAGGCATATTGGCCCTAGCAAAATAATGTGATCCGGCGATTTTTGTTAGGGGCAGTTGCTGTTGTTTGTGCGGTGCTGGTTTTGATCATGCAGTCTGATAATTTGCCAGGGCGAGGCGATCGCATCTCCGATCTTCAAAATGGGTTGAACGCGGAAGCGGCTCCAGTACTGCTGAGCGATCCGTTTTTACAGCAACCCACCGAAGACACTGTACAGGTGGTGTGGTTTACCGAGTTTGAAGGGACTGCTCACCGGGTGGAATACGGTGAGAACTTAACGGTGGATGCCGAGACAACGCTGCTGAGCCGGACCAGAGAAGACAGCGACTCACGGGTTCAGGGGCGGGCGTTTCCAGGATTAACTCGGCGAGAGATTTGGCGACATGCCGCGACGGTAACAGGGTTGACTTCAGGGGGCGAGCGACTGCCGTATCGTGTGCTGAGCCGCCATGACAATGGCAAAGTGGTGCTGAGTGACACCTTTACGCTGGCAGCCGCACCGCCCAAGGGCAAGCCGCTAAAAATACTGCTGACCTCGGACCATCAGCTGAAACCAATGACGCCTGCCAACCTGCAAAAGGTTGTGGAAACCGCCGGCCAGGTCGACGCGGTGTTTTTTGCGGGAGATTTGGTGAATGTGAGCGACAGAGCCTCTGAATGGTTCGACGATGCCAGAGGGCTCTCCTTTTTTCCGGCGTTGCAGGGCCGCACGCAGTCCGTGCTTGAAAAAGACGGCGTGAGCACGACTTATACAGGCGGTGCGATTATTCAACATGCGCCCCTATTTCCCATCATTGGCAACCATGAAGTGATGGGCCGCCATTCTACGGCTGGTAAGCTCAAAGATGAGTTGGCCAATACCCTGCCTAGGACGCTGGTGAGCCGCTTTTATCCACTGCCTGAGCGCGCTAATACTGACAGCGACCACAGGCGCGATCCTAAGATAATGGCCTGGATTAAAAAACACTCTTTTAACACCGATACCTACGAAGAGATTTTTTCACTGCCGACCACCCCATTGCCCGACGGACACAAGACGGAACAATACTACGCGCTTTCGTTTGGCGACGTGCGGCTGGTCTCTTTGTACGTCACTCAAATTTGGCGATCGCCGTCCCTTTCTCCCGAGACCAAGGGCCGTTATCGTGAAAGCGCTGATACCCTAAACAATCCAGAAGTCTGGGGGTACGGGCAGCATATTTTTGAAGAGATTCGCAAAGGGAGCACTCAGTACAACTGGCTTCAGCAGGAGCTTGCCAGTGACGCATTTAAGCGAGCCAAATACAAAGTGGTGATGCTGCACCATCCACCCCACACGCTAGGCGGTAACGTGGTGCCTGCGTTTACTGACCCGGTTGCCGTGGAAAATCGCAGCGAGGACGGTGCTTTGCAATCGGTCCAGTATGAGTACCCCAAAGACGCTGATTATATTGTGCGAGATTTGGTGCCTTTACTAGAAAGCTCGGGTGTGGATCTTGTTTTTTATGGACATTCTCATTTGTGGAATCGCTTTGTTAGTGAGGCCGGCACCCACTTTTTAGAGACCTCTAATGTGGGCAATAGCTATGGTGCGCACCTGGCAGGCAATCCGCGCAACGTTCCAACCACAGAACAAGTCAGTGAGGCTGGAGACCTCAGCGCGTTTGGCAAGGGCTATGTCACCCTCGGCGATCCAAACGGATTAACCCCTGTTGTGCCCACGGTTGCCCCCCTGACTGATGACAACGGCCAGCCGCTTCCCTACCTTGCCAGTAACGATATTACGAGTTTTACGATTTTCAATACCGGTAGCGCAACGCTCACCAGCTATTACTTTGATACGCGTGAGCCGGACTCAGCAGTGGTGAAGTTCGATGAGTTTAAGCTTGGTCAGCCGTGAGACCCGCACTAGGCCGCCTTGGAAAGAAAAGTTCCCTCTTTGCGCCATGGTCGAGAGTGATACAGGCTCACCGCTGCGATCGCAAGTTTTGCCAAGGGTGAACACAGCTGCCAATAGTCTTGAATCAGGCCCTCATACTCAGGTTCTATGACCGTTGATGTTTTTTGAGTGCGTTGATAGGCGGATAATCCTCTGGCAAACAGACGGTTCGCATACTGGCTCAGGTCAGGAAAATGGGTGCGCAACAAATAGGCCGCCACAATCTCACGTTCTGGAATAAACGGTCTGTCCTTGCGCAGGGTCGAGATATTGCTATCGTGAATGCCTTGAATGGTGAGTTCTTCGGCTAAAAAGTATCCGGGTGCAAGCCCCATTGCCGCCGCACGAACGTAGCGGTCGGCGGAGGTGTTTGCAAAGGTTTCGGTCATGGGCAGCACCTGTTGTAATAGGCTGCGGTGGAAGCAAAGCCCAGATGTAGAGGCGGGGTAAAAGGGCAGCTGTCCGCGACGAATCGCGCGGCGAAAGTCACAGCTGGCCGAGCGATCGTTCGACTCTCCGGGAAAGGCCAGCGTCTTGCCAAGGGTTTCACAGGTTTTAATATTTTGCAGCTCAATGGTGTGAAAGCACCAGCCGATATTAGGCTGCTGCTCAAAGCAGGCTGCAATCTTCTCTAGCTTGTTGGGGACAAACATATCGTCGGCATCGAGAAAGCAAATAATCTCTCCTTTAGCCTGTTCAAAGCCGGTATTAAAGCTGCTATCTTGCCCGCCATTCGGCTTAAAAATCGGTTTGATGAGATCACCGTAGCTGCGAATAATCTCGCGAGAGTAGTCAGTGGAGCCGTCATCAACAACAATAATTTCTACGGGCGTGTAGGTCTGGCCCAAGGCGCTGTCGATGGCGCGATTAATAAACCGACCATAGTTGTAGTTATTAATGATGATGCTGATCAAAGAGCAAGTCATTTAAGGATACTAGGAGGGATACTAGCTTACGGCGGACTTTTATACATTAGTCATGGGTGTGAGCAGTCGTGAGTGTGAGGGTTGTCCACACAAAGTAGGCCAGCCATAGAAAAATGGCCAACAGCTTAAGCCCATCTTCGACGAGGTAGCCGTCCTGCTCTGTGATGGCCGTCAACGGCAGACCTTTATCGGCGGTGATAGAGATTGCAAAGATGAGCAGGCTGGTGAGCAGGGCACCTGGCCCGGTGCTGACTATCAGCCTACGAAAGCGGATGAGTAGACACATCAAGGCAATACCATAGCTGATAAAAACCACCTCTTCTGATAGGTTCAGCTTGTTAGGAATAATCGACTCATGTAGCAAAAACAAGTCGTCTAAGCATAAAATTCCGCTTAGAATACCAAAACTTGCTAAGAAAGGGCTACTCTCTCTGCTGATTTTAAGATAGCTTGACGGTACTTTGCTCATCATGGCTCGAATTTGCAGCGCACCCATCAGACACACCACTGCGCTCGCATTCCATAGCAGTACGCCGATATTAGAGAGCGCGCCGTAGTATTCGGGGTGATCGGCAATGGTGGCAGGGTCCCGGGTGAGGTATTCAACCGGTACCAGCGACTGACCGCGAGCGATCGCCATTAACACTAGCCAGCTCAGGCACCCGATAAAAAGCGATAAGCGGTAAAGGCTTTTGGCGGATGATAGCTGCTGTAAAGATCGCTGTAGGTAACGTTGCATGAAGCCTCATAGCTGACAAGGCAGCGCCGCGTAAAGAATAACAGTGTGGAATACACAATGTATTGCTAATCACCTTATCATTTTGCCGAAATTGACCGGCCTAGTGGCTGAGGTCGCTGGCTTTTGGGGGCAGCAGCCTCTCCCGCAGTCTCCAGCCGAGTGTTCTAAATATTACTCAAGATCGAGAAAAATCGCGCAGATGTCATTACGGACAGCTGGGAATCTTAGAAAATAATTAAGACTCTTATTATTATTCAAGTGCTTTATACCTCTGTCTCTGATGCGATCTCAACACCCCAAAGCGCGTTAACCCGTGAGCACGAACAGGCACAATTCAAAGTTATTTCTAAAATCCGTGAGTCTTTAGATCTCGATGAAATTTTTCAAACCACTATTCAAGAAATTCGAAATATTCTAAACGTCGATCGCGTGGGTGTGGTTCACTTGAACCCTTATGAGGGCTGGGATGAAGGTGAGTTTGTTGCTGAAACAGTACTGCCCAGATTCGACTCAGTTTTAGCCGCT
This sequence comes from Cyanobacteria bacterium J06634_5, assembly GCA_039820525.1. Lineage (GTDB taxonomy): Bacteria > Cyanobacteriota > Cyanobacteriia > Phormidesmidales > Phormidesmidaceae > Phormidesmis. The sequence goes on along the minus strand of JBCBPY010000027.1, from coordinate 51,650 downwards.
CGCGTACGCGACCACTGCTTTGGCAAAGACTACGCAGAGGCTTACCAAAAAGGTCGAATTCAGGCAATCGATGATATTTACTCAGCGGGTCTTAGCCCTTGTCATATCGACATTCTCAGTCAGTTTCAGGTCCGCGCTAACTTGCTAGTACCCCTGTTGCAAGAGAACAAGTTGTGGGGCCTGTTGTGCATTCATCAGTGTTCAGGTCCACGCCAGTGGCAGGCGAGTGACATTGAGTTTGTGTCTAAAATTGCAGTGCACTTAAGCGTTGCGATTCAACATGCAGAACTGTTGAGTACAACTCGAAAGCAAGCCGACGAGATTGGCCAAACGCTTGAAAATTTGAAGTCTGCACATATTCAGCTTGCCCAAGCCGAGAAAATGGCCGGGTTGGGTCAGCTGGCGGCCGGTGTGGCTCATGAAATAAATAATCCTGTGAGCTTTATCAAGGGAAACTTGAATCACATGGACCGGTATATCAAGGACTTGGTTGCCACTGTCAAGCTTTATCAGGCTCACTGCCCACCTGATATTCCCGCGATTCAAGCGGCCAAAGACAATCTAGATATAGATTTTATCTTAGAGGATTTGCCTAAACTGTTTGGTTCGATGAGGGCGGGCTCATCCCGTATCAGCAGCATTGTTAGCTCTTTGCGAACGTTCTCTCGATTGGATGAAATGGGTCTCAAATGCATTGACTTGCACGAGAGTTTAGAAGACACGCTGTTGCTGCTACAAAACCGTTTTCAGCCCACGATTGACCGTCCTCGAATCAAAATCTCCAAATGCTTCGCCGATCTGCCCGCTGTAGAGTGCTATCCTGCCCAAATTAATCAGGTGCTAATGGGACTGCTAACCAATGCAGCCGATGCTATTGATGCACTGTGGCGCTCCAAAAAATCACTGACTGGTTGCGAAAATCCCTCGGTTGCTCCCCTGATTTCTATGACTACTCAAGTCTCTTCAAGCGCCGTGATAATTTCAATAGAAGACAACGGTGCTGGCATGTCCGATGAGGTGAAAGCTAAGCTTTACGATCCGTTTTTTACCACGAAGCCGATTGGGCAAGGAACCGGTTTGGGATTGGCAATTGGCTATCAAATTATTGCTGAGCATCAAGGTTTGCTGCGCTGTGATTCAGTCTTGGGAGAAGGGACTACGTTTGTTATTGAGCTGCCGCTTAGGCAAGTTTTAGCGGGTTGAGCGGCTGCTGAGAGAGATGCCGTGTTTGACTGTGCGTTTAACTGTGTTTGACTGTGCGTTTAACATAGAGGGAGTTCTGCTGTGAGACGCTCATGAAGCTGTGGATAAAACCTATCACGCTATTTTTGTGGTCGCTTGTACTGGTCGCTAGCGTCTTATTGATGCCTTCTCGCGCCGATTCTTTGACCGGTTCACGGATTAACCAGCTAGAGTCTCAGGTGAGATCTTTGCAAACTCAAATTAATCAGCTGCGCAATGCCTCTCCTCGTTTATCGCCCGGCAGTGCTACCGGGGGCAGTGGCTTTCCCGGCAGTGAGTCTTCTCCTAATAATTCCTCTTTACTGCCGGGCGATCCCTCTTTAGAGGTTCAGTTCGATAACTTGGCAACGCTGGTGATTGAACTTAATCAGCGGGTAATTACGCTAGAAGAACAGATTGAAAAGCGCGATCGCTAATCGCTTTTGCAACCGCTCTGTTTGCAATCGCTGTGCAAAGGGGCCTGCTACTCATGAATGTCTAGCTTTGCAAGCAGTGCCTGACGGTCCAACCGATTGGCGACGATCTGTTCTTTTGTGCGCTTGGTGAGTCTTTTGATCCGGTACTCTACCTTAGACGCCAGCGAGCGGCTACCCATTTCTACTTGGTACACGACGCTTAGCGGGCTTTTTGCGCGCAGGTATTTTGCCCCTTGCTTTCCCTGTAAATGTTGGGCCAAGCGCTGAGGGACATCTGTGGTGATGCCGGTGTATAGCGTATTGTGCCGAGTCCTAATGAGATAGACAAACCAGGTGGACATATTTTTTGAGAAGATCAGCTTAAGCTTTCGATGTTAGCGGGTGAGTGATTCACCTTTTTGGCTGTTTGTTTTTGAAGCCCTTAAAGTGCTTCTAGCCGCCACTTTGGCGTCATCTTGCATTTTATGTATACATGCGCTTTAATCAAATTGAATTATTTTAAGTCATTCGTTTGAACTAAATAAGTCATCCGTCTGACCTTTTTCTTTGTGGCGATTCCAGAAGCCTCAGGTCGTAACGATCAAGTTAAACGAAACGATAAGCGTGCTATGGCTAAGGTAGGCGGTTGGGAACGGTTTTTCATTGTGGGTGTGGCATCGCTATTGCGCTTTTGGAAGCTGGATGCGAAGCCCCTGTGGGGGGACGAAATTTATACGGCCTTTTATAGTCTCGGAAAAAGTTTGGCAGACGTGCCCGCAGAGATGCTGTTGTCCTTAGATGATTACTGGGCGTTGCTGTCGTACCCGCCGGAGAGTGGTCCTTGGCAGGCTGCTTACGCAGTGACTACCTACAGCAATCATCCACCGCTCTTTTTCATGCTGATGAACTACTGGCTAGGGTGGTGGGGGTGTTCAATTTGGAGCTTGCGATCGCTTCCGGTTCTTTTTGGCGTAGTGTCTGTAGCGGGCGGTTATTATTTGGGGCGTCTGATTGGTGGTGCCAAGGTCGGTCGCTATACGGCGGTGCTAATGGCGGTTTCACCCTATAGCATTTACCTGTCGCAAGAAGCTCGCCACTACAGTTTGGCGGTTGCGATCGCGACTTTTTCACTACTCAACTGGCTATTTCTGCTGAAGCATTCTTTTGTTCAAGAGCAGCTTGATAAAGAGCAGCTTGACCGCTCCAAATATCATTGGATAGCATGGATTTCTCTCAACAGCCTTGGCTTTTGGGTGCATTATTTCTACGTATTTTGCATCGCAGCACAATGGGCAATTGTTTTATGTCGGCTGTGGCAACAGCGTTCAGCCGCGAGTGCCCAACGTCTCGCAAGGCAATGGCTAGGTGCAATGGGCATGACGCTATTACTGTGTGCTCCCTTACTGCCCACCGTACTTAGTCATCTTCAAGCTGAGGGGAGTACGAGCTGGCTGAGCCGTTCTATTCCTTGGTGGCAAACCCTCGTGCTCCCGTGGATTCAATCTATGGCTGCGGGTGTCTTCATGCTAGTTCTGTTGCCTGTAGAGGCCGGCTCTATTTGGGTGCAGGTTTTGTCTGCGATCGCAATGCTTGGCGTGTTTTGGTTAGTTGTACAACAATCGATACTGGGACTTCGGTCAACGCAGCTTCCTGGCAGAGAAGGACATAGAGCAAGTCCCAAAGAAAGGTTTAGAGAAAGCTTTAGAGAAAGACCGTTAGTTAGCTATGGTCTATGTGTGCTCACGTTCATCTTCATAGTCACCTATGTCTCTGGCAAAGATTTGACGGTGGCTCCGCGCTACTTGTTTACGCTGTACCCCGCAGTCGCGGCGATTATCGCTAGTAGGCTGGCTCATCGTCGATGGGTTTTAGGAATTGTGATTGCTGCTGGACTCCTCAGCCAGGTTTTTATTACGCACAACCTAGCGTTGCTTAAGCCCTATCTCCCAGGGCAAATTGGAGCGCAGTTGGCGGCAAGTAGCCAGCCCACTATCGTGCTTATCAGTCCGCCGCCACCATTCTTTCAATCTCGCATTTTTAGCTATATTTTTGCGATTCCTCGCCGCGCCAACACTTTAGTAGGACTCACTGACTCTGCCCCTTCTGAAGAATGGGCGCTTCGCCGAGGTGATATAGAGGGCCGTTCTTTTGACTCGTTTACCCTTTGGCTGGTTGAAGTTCATCGCCAGGCCCCTTTCCCGCCAGCGGTCTCACTCCCCAATGTTCTTTGTTTGCCCCAAGGAGAACCCTTGACAACGCAAGGAACCAAACAGCAACAGTATCACTGCAAGCCCTAAACTCCCTGTCGGTGAGACTTGTAACCGATGAAGGTTGATGAAAAAGTAGATGTTGCGGGAATAGGTTTAAGCCCTTTCTAGGTCTGAGACTCAACGGTTGATTTCTCGATTTGTGATTTTAGTGCGTCATCGACCTGTTGGTGAATAGTGCTGCGGATAAGGTCAGTGCGATCGCCCTCAAAGGTTTCCCACCCTAAGCTCCCGAGAGTGACCTGCCTGAGTGTCCGAGCTGATTCGTAACCGTTGAGGCTAAAGACCTCGATTCCTGCTTGCATGAGTCTTTTTCGAGCATCCTCCCCTCGCTGCTGGTGACTAGCTTTATGTTTGACCACAATTGATATCCCAATAATCCCATGGTTTTTCCAGCGGGTGTTTAATAGTGAGGTTCTTTAGCTAGGCGTTTCCCATTTTTCAGCTTGATTTTGAAGCTTGCTTTGTGGATGAGAAGCGTTTAGAAAAAGCTTGAAATAAGCCGCTTGAAAAATCTCTTTGAGCGGCAATAGAACATAGGTAAGTGGATTAATCGTGACAATGATGTTGCGGATGTCTCGCTTGGCGAGAAAGAGAATGGCGCGAGCGATCGCACTTGCGCTCATGACGCCAACCGGATTCAACTGACTCTTGAAGGGCCCTAATACCAGCTTGCGAATCACGCAGGGGGAATCGGTACGGCGTATATTAATGAGGTCGCCAATCAGCCGTTTGGAAATCTCATACAGCGGGCTAAAGGCCGGATTAACCTCGGCTTCAGAGGTGTTGACCCAAATCTCCTTGGTGGCGTGTCCGGTGCGATTATCTACCGTCTCTAAAAACACTTCCATCATCCGCCAAGCAGAGAGGGCATTGACGTTTAAGGATTGTTCGATGGCTAAAGGAGAGGTTTCGCCCATCACGTTTATGCCGTGGTTAATCAACAGAATATCGATTTTGCTGAAGGCGCTGCTCAGTTCGGCTTCTTCTCCAGCGCGCCAGGCAATAATCTTCACGGCATCAGGAATATCTGCGTTGGCTGATGTGGACAGCGCGACAGGCTTAGCGCCTTGTTTGGCGAGTTCTGTAATCAGTGCCCGCCCCAGAGTGCCAGAAGCACCGGTCACACCCACAGTTTTACCCTTGAGCGAAAGCGCAGTGCCTAAAATTTGATCGCTCAGGGGAAAGAGTCCGGCGTAGTAGGCATTGGTATTGTCGAAGTGATGACGCCAGTGGTAGGTCCGGTTCACTTTCCAACGACCGGGAATGCCTGCCAGCGGTCCTGGTTCGTGTGTGAGATCTGTGCTGGCCAGCAGGCCGCGCGATCGCCCCACGGCAGCCACCAAAAAGCCTGCTGCATAAATCACCCCAACCCAGAGGCCAGGAAGGTTGAACGCGATGGCTGCGATCGCCAACACGACTATCATAAAAGTCGCTTCCGGCGCGTCATTCATCAGCTGAGCTTTGCGATACACCTCAGCGCTAATCGGCGAAAAGTCTTTTTTGTAGGCACGGTGGTGCCAGTTGTGCAGGCGCTGAAGCGGCGGCAGACGGTGACCGAGAAAATGGTAGAAGTCGCGCACCATTTCAACCAGCACGATAGAGGCCAGCGCCCACCCCAAATGCGTCAGATAGTACACCCATGGCATGTGCGTCCCATCTGATGGCCAGATGCTTGAGAGCGTATTCAATAAACCTGCTGCCATGGATGACGTCCCTTGAGTCTTTAGAACTGCTGCTTAACGTTACTTAAAAATGGTAAACCGCTTTTGGCCGCTCTAGTGAAGCGTTTTCGCAAGACGTTCGCAATGAAGGCAGGGGTTGGCAATCCCGGTTGAGGCCTCAGCAGTCTTATCGCGGTCTTATACTTATTGCGGTCTTATATAGAGCGTAATCAATACTATAGATGCGATATTTCCGTCTGGTATTGACTGCGTGGCATCAGTTGTGTGTCATATCTTTAATGTATGGGCGCGAACAATCCGGGTATTCTGGCTATCAGGTGATACCCATCAATTAATATTGCTGGCTACTAAACACGCCTTTTTGCACACTACCTTTAACATCATCCGGTTAGGGAAAACACATCATGACAGCGGCGCTGCACGAGAACGAAAAAATTAACCGCGCGAAGGCAATCAATTATGGCGAGGTCGCGGCGATTCCAGAAGTTTGGCCTATTGTTGCCGAAAAATACGGCGATCAGCTGGCGCTTTACGATCCCCATAGCAACCCTGAAACCAAGTACACCTACCGTGAGCTAGCGGCAGCCATTAAGCAATTTGCCTCGGGCTTGCAGGCGCTGGGCGTACAGCCTGGAGAGGCGATCGCACTGTTTAGCGAAAATCGCCCCCGCTGGATGGTGGCCGATCAAGGCATCATGACCGCAGGTGCGATTGACGCGGTGCGCGGCGCAAATTCTGAAACCTCTGAGCTGCTGTTTATTTTAGATAACAGCGACAGCATTGGCCTGGTCGTGCAAGATATCAGCGTGCTGAGCAAAATAGCTAGCGCTCTACCTGGTAAGGGCCTGCGCTTTGTGATTTTGCTCACTGATGAAGCCGCTGACCTAGAGACAGATTTGGGTGGCGCGCGCCTGATGAACTTTTCTGAACTCATGGCCATGGGCGCAGAGCAAGCCTATGCGCCGGTGAAATTTGATCGCGATCGCCTCGCCACGCTCATGTACACCTCCGGCACCTCTGGCACGCCCAAAGGCGTCATGCTCAGCCAAAGCAACCTCCTTTCGCAAATTGCTGGTGCTTGCAGCGTTGTCAACGTGGGCCCCGGTAAAAAAGTCCTCAGCATTCTGCCGATTTGGCACTGCTACGAGCGCTCTTTTGAGTACTTCACCCTGTCTCAGGGCTGCACGCAAATCTACACCAACATTCGCCACGTCAAAACCGATTTTAAGGATCATTCGCCGCAGTATATGGTGGCTGTGCCACGTCTGTGGGAGTCGATTTACGAAGGGGTCCAAAAGAAATTTCGCGACCAGCCTGAGAATAAGCAAAAGCTGGTGAACTTCTTTTTAGACAAGAGCCATCAGTACATTGCTGCTCAGCGTGTGCTCGCGGGCTTAACCCTAGGCCAGTTAGAGAGTTCGGCGGGCCAAAAGCTAATCGCTGCCTTGAAGCTGATCTTTTTATGGCCGCTGCATCAGCTGGGCGATCGCTTGGTGTACAAGCAAATCCGTGAAGGTATGGGCGGCCAAGTGGACTATCTGGTCAGCGGCGGTGGCTCTATCGCCGACTACCTAGAAGACTTTTACGAAGTGGTAGGCATCCCTATCCTAGGGGGCTATGGCCTCACTGAAACCTCCCCCATTACCCATGTGCGCAGACCTTGGCGCAACTTGCGAGGGGCCGATGGTCAGCCGGTGCCAGGGACCGAAACCGCCATTGTGAACCTAGAAACCCGTCAGCCAGTGCCGATTGGCCAAGCGGGCTTGGTGCTGTTGCGGGGGCCGCAGGTCATGCAGGGCTACTACAAAAATGCTGAGGCGACGGCCAAGGCGATTGACGCAGAAGGCTGGTTTGACACGGGTGATTTGGGACAGGTCACTGCCTGGGGCGACCTGATTATTACGGGCCGCGCCAAAGACACTATCGTGCTGACAAACGGTGAAAATATTGAGCCGACCCCGGTGGAAAATGCCTGCCTGCGCAGTCCTTATGTCGATCAGATTATGCTTGTGGGCCAGGACCAAAAGAGCATCGGTGCCTTGATTGTGCCGAATATGGAGGCCCTAGAGCAGTGGGCGGCGACTAAAGGTGTCCCAGTTGAGCTCACCAGTAAGCCGGTGGTGGACCTGTTTAAAAAGGAGCTAAAGCGCGAAGTGGCCAATCGGCCTGGATATCGCCCAGACGATAGAGTCACCACGTTTGCGCTGCTAGAAGAGCCATTTACCATTGAAAATGGACTGCTGACGCAAACGCTGAAGGTGAAGAAAAATCAGGTGCGCGATCGCTACCAGGCTGTCATTGATGGACTGTATGCATAGCTGGCCCCCTGCTTTGCTTTCCGCTGCTGGCTGTGACTCTCTTGGTGCTTTCTTCGGTTTCTGAGTGTGTGACTCCAAATACGGGCTTTTTCTGTATAAAATGTGCAAGATTTCCCGGTAGGGGGAATAATGCTGTGAAACATATTGAGAACGATTGATATGTGGGTAATCTGAGTGGATTGCCCGTGACGGCCTTGTGTTTTTAGTCTGGAGATTGAGCGTTCGAGCTTAGAAAACCCCTCTCAGCCGCATTGGTCGCAACAAAGTGGCAATAGTCTGATTCAATAGTTTTGACTTGAATAAAGCTTTAGCCCCACTGTTTTTTAGTTGTCTACATAAATTATTTCGCTATGGATGTTTCCCAGTCTCAGCTATTGCTTAAGCGCGTTGTCAATATCAAAGCCGTCGTGACACCGCTCTGGAAAGAGGAGGCTCAAAAGCAGCTCCAAAGCCAGCTCAACCAAATTGATGGCCGCTTACAGCAGCTAGAGATGCAGAGCCAGCGCATCTTAACTGAGATGCAAAAGCAAGGCTCCAATCCTGCTGATGCCGCTGTTTCCCAACAAATTAGCAGCGTCCAGGGCAAGCTCAACCAAGACAAAAGCCAGCTGCTTCAGCAAAAGAACCAGCTGCTTCAACAGCTCCAGCAGGTGCAAACCCTAGAGCTAGACAAAGAAGTTAGCCAGGGCCAAATTGACGGCTTCTTCCGCGTATCGGTTGGCGACCACATGATCAAAAAGATGCAGGTAGAAATTCTGCTGCGTGATGGCGTAGTTGAAGATATTCGCGGTGAGCTGTAGACCTCCAGCAGCGCTGAGTCATGTTGAGGGCTGTGAATAGCCCCGCCCCAAAAGACCGACTTGAAAAGACCTGATAGTCCACAAACTTGTGGACTATCAGGTCTTTTTTCATGAAGATTGATCCAGATGATTTATTCTCCTTAGAAATTAATTTTCCGCTGCGGGCGTCGTTCCCAGAACGGGATACAATTAGGCGCTGGCGTATGCTAGCTGTGCTTTTGTTGTTCTTACTTACACCACTATCCATGATTCGCGAAGTATTCATGCCTGCACTCAGCTCCACCATGACTGAGGGAAAAATTGTCTCCTGGGCCAAGTCTGCGGGCGACAAGGTAGAAAAAGGCGAAACCGTTGTCGTCGTTGAGTCTGATAAGGCCGACATGGATGTGGAGTCCTTTTATGAGGGCTATTTGGCGGTGATTGTGACTGACGCTGGGGAAATGGCCCAGGTCAATGATGCGATCGCCTTCCTCGCCGATACCGAAGCCGAAATTGAAGAAGCTAAGCAAAAAGCCGCCAGCCTTACAAATGGCGGGGCCAGTGCACCCGCTGCTGCACCTGTCGCAACACCGGCTGCGCCCGTTGCAACACCTGCCGCGGTTGCCGCTGCTGCGCCCGCGCAAAACAATGGTGCGACCACCAGCGCCCCTTCCGGTCGTGTGGTCGTCTCTCCCCGTGCTCGCAAGCTTGCCAAGCAGCTAAACGTAGATCTCGCTGGCCTTACGGGCTCCGGCCCCCATGGTCGTATTGTGGCGCAAGACATAGAAAGCGCTGCCGGTAAGACACCCACGCCCAGTATTGCCCAGCAGATCGCGGCCCCGGCGGCCCCAGCGGCCCCGGCGGTATCCAAGCCTATCGCCGAGCCCACTCCACCAGCAGCGGCCCCCGGCGAACTGGTCGCGTTTAATTCGCTTCAGCAAGCCGTCGTCCGTAATATGGATGCCAGCCTTTCGGTTCCCGTATTCCGTGTAGGCTACACCATCACCACCAACGCCCTCGACGCGCTCTACAAGCAAATCAAGCCGAAGGGCGTCACCATGACGGCGCTGCTGGCTAAGGCGGTTGCCGTCACGCTCAAAAAGCACCCTGTCGTAAACGCTAGCTTTTCGCCTAGCGGCATCCAGTACAGCAGCAGCATTAACATCGCGGTTGCTGTGGCCATGCCGGATGGCGGCCTCATCACCCCCGTACTGCGCGGCGCAGACCAGATGGACATTTACTCTCTTTCTCGCACTTGGAAAGACTTGGTTGCCCGCTCGCGCTCAAAGCAGCTTTCACCAGATGAGTACAGCACAGGAACCTTTACCCTGTCTAACCTCGGCATGTTTGGCGTAGATAGCTTCGATGCGATTTTGCCACCGGGCCAGGGCTCAATTTTGGCCATTGGTGGCTCTCAACCTAAGGTCGTGGCGACAAAAGATGGCCTGATGGGCGTGCGCAACCAAATGCGCGTAAACATGACCAGCGATCACCGCATCATCTACGGCGCAGACGGCGCAGCCTTCTTAAAAGACCTGTGCGACCTGATTGAAAACAATGCGCAGTCACTGACACTGTAATTTTGACCTCAGCAGTCTTTGGTCAGACAGCGTCTGTCTGGTGGAAAGGGCGTACCTTTAAAGGGTGCGCCCTTTTTGTTCTTATGGCGTTCGTCGAGTTGCTTAGGATCTATCTTCTAAAACACCTATCTTCTAAAACAATAGACGCTATCCCTGCGATAGAGTGACTCAAGATGTCAAGATAAAAGAACTTATGAGCATGGTGAAACTTGATCCACAGTGGCTCAGCGTAACGTTAGAAGAGTACAAATCTTTGCGTGCCGAGAGCCTCACTGCCATGGCTAACCAGCAGGCCGTGTTGAGGTTAGGAATAGCCGTAATTGGTTTTGCGATTACTCTGTCAGTAGGCGTAGACGACGGTCGAGTTCGTTACTACTTATTTGCAATTTTAATTCCAATCTTTTGTCTGTTTTTCTTTACTTTATATGCAATAGAGTTTGCAAGAATGGTTCGGGTTGGTCGATATATAGAAAATGTGGAAGCCAAAATGAATATGCTGTTTTCTACTCAACTTCCTCCGCTAGGATGGGAGACATGGCTAAATAAAGGGGTAGGCAGAGAAGAGAAAAAAAAGCCCCGTTTGCCTTATTATGCGGTTGTACCAGGAACCTTTCTTTTGACAACAGCATTTTCTGCGATTATAGCTTTCCCTTTCCATGCGGAAGGTCCTTTTAGTCCGAGCTCTAATCTGTTGATATTGAGTGCAATTGGGCTTATAGCTGTTGCTCTTATCTGTTCTATCTCGCTGAGACTTGTGGATTTACGAAAAGAATATGATAAGTATTTCAGTCCCTGAAAGCTTCTGCCGACGAGAGTTTGGGGGATGACTTTGTGGCGTTGATCTTAGGCCGGAAAATATAGTGTGACAGTTCAGATTCGTGTATGACTGTTAACCTTTCTGTTCTTTCAAAAGGTCTTAGCCCTATAAAAATCTTCCTTTGGCATGAAGCGATCGCTCTACTCTCAACAACTGTCATTTCGCAACTGTTTATCGCCTGCGTGCTTCTAAAATTTCTAAACAAAGGCGCATTACGGTCTGTAACCTTTATGGTGTGCGGCTACAGGCAGTGTGATATTTAAAAATAATATGCAGTAATTTTACTGAATAGTTTGCTCGTAGGGTTGCTCTGACCAGATTGCTTTGAACAGATTGCTTTGGACAGGTTGTTTGAAAATTAGAGAAGTATCATAGAGGCCAGCTTCAGTTATGAAAAAAGTTATTTTCTCAAGATCGACTGCGCTCATTGGCTTAACGGCCTCTTTGGTTATGCTGAGCAGTCCTCAAAAGCCAGTTCAAAAGGCCGCTCAAAAGGCACTACAGAATAACCGTTTGAGCCAGTCTGCACAGTCGCTCTCTGAAACAGATATTGAACCAGATGCTCAATATGTTTTCGATGATTCTGATCTTGCCCTAACCCAGTCATTCCAAGACGTGCGCTATCAAGAACTCAGCGAATCCATTCAGAGCTTTTTAGCCGCACTAGATGAACAACGACGTGCAGCTGTGGTTCGCACTTTTGACGATCCCTTTCGTACCCGGGCGTTCTGCTATGTGCTCGCCCGCTGTAACGACGAGTTTGTTGGATTGCAAATACAAGATCTCAATTCAGAACAAAAAATAGCGCTGAACAATCTGTTGATGAAAAGCTTTAGCGGCTCAGGTTACACCCGGGCGATTCAAACGATGAATCGTGAGTGGCTGGTCGAAGAAACAGAAAATGCCCACCGCGCCGACCCAGAAAATTATCCGACGGTCGGCAGTCCCTTGGTCGAAGAATGGACACCGCCTGCCAAGCGCGCAGCGCCTAACTATTACATTGCCTTCTTTGGCGAGCCTGCGTCTACAGAGCCATGGGGGCTTAGGTTTGAAGGTCATCACCTCAGCTTTAATCTGACCTTTGGTGGTGAAGGTGAGCAGCCTACTGTGGGCATTGCACCCATGTTCTTTGGCTCTAGTCCCATGATCATTCAAAAAGCACCTGATGTAGCTGCCGGTGAAGAGAATCCTTACCCCCAGTGGCAACAGCAAGAGGGTCAGCAGCTGCTACACCGGGAGGCGTGGCTAGCCCGCTCCTTTCTCAAGTCTTTAGACGCCGACACTCTTCAGCCAGGAACCTGGTCCGAGCTGCCTGACGTGGTTTTGGCTGGTGGCGCGGAGGTTCCGCTGGATGCGGCCAGCTACTTGGAAGGCGAGCAGCCCGGTATTTCGGTTGCAGCCCTTAGCCCAGTTCAACAAGAACTTATGCTTGAGTTTGCCCTAGAGTTTTTGGAGTTGCAGTCGAGCGCGCATATCGATGTAGATGCGTTTAAGGCAAACTTGGCGACTGCTCGCGTGTGGTGGTTTGGAGATAAGGACGATGAACAGGCGGATTTGTATTTCCGTATTCAGAGCGATCGCTATCTGATTGAGCTACTCCAGTCCAATACTTTTGCGGTGGTCAGTGAAATTGACTCGAACCATGTCCACGCTTCCTTTAGAGACCTCACAAACGATTGGGACCACAATGCTTTAGGGGCCCATTACCATCAGTATCACGACACGGCAGTGGTGCATTAGGCTGTGCGTGTTGTAGCTCTAACGAGGCACCCATTCAATAATGGGTAAATTGATAATAGATTTCGTACCGCTTTGACCCTCTGAGAATAGCGATATGTTGCCCCGAGGCTGCCGTATCAAATACTCTGCGACAGCCTTGCTCTTTAGTTGCAGTGACTGAGTGATTACACGCTAGTTATCTACATGGGCGAGGGGTACACTACTGCTCAATTCATCAATTGCAGTTGCTTAGCTGCTGTTGATGAAAGAGTTCCTGGAGAAATCGCTATGACAACTTCTATGAGGCACGTTTTATCAGGTGTTTTATCGTTTGTTGCTGTTTTTGTTGCCGGTGGGGTGTCTACCTTGACCCGCCAGGCGCTGCAAGCTAAAAATACGTTAGCTCCTGATACTGGCCTGTACTCTTCTGACGGACTTGCCACCTTTGCGGGCTTGCTTGCTTTTGTCATTGTGCTAGTGGGGGCTTTGTACGTACTCCGCCAAACCCTCAGCCACTCTCAAAAGCAGATTCCTTTGATGGTGGCTGTGCTCACCTGTACCTGCCTCAGCCCATTTTTAGCCGTTGCGCTACTTTTTTAGCTGCTGACCTGACACATCAACAACAACATTTATTCCTTGTAGTCAGCGCCAGCGCCGTATTTTAATGCTTCCCGCCAACGGTCTGCGTAATATTGTTTTTTGTCGGATGTTTTACGGGTATCGACAGTGCTTTGCATGGTGTTGAGTGCGCTGTAGCTGCCTAGACTGATAAAATGTCGCATCCAGCTGGCGACTGAGCTGATACCGACTTGAGGCAAAATGCTTGCGACCAGGGCTGGATGTTTTATTGAAGTTCGCAGCATGGTTTTAGCCAGGGCTGGAAACTGTACCACATCCTGCAAAAACGGCCTGAGTACGTCGTCGCCGAGCGATTCCATATCAGCAAAGATGGTGGAGAGCACTTCATTTATTTTGTTGTCAGGAAGTTTTTGATCAGGCCCAACGCTCATGGACTTTTGGAAAAGCCAAGTCACTGAAAGATTGGGCTGATAGGGTTGCAGCAATCCGAGTGACTGGCTGTCGAGTAGGTCTGCTTTGAGGGCCTCATCAATGCCATGGGTCAAACGCGCTAGGTGACGAACCATTGCGCCAAAGCCACCAAAGCTCAAGGGCGATTGACTGCCGCTACTATCACCTACTGCCAGGGTTCGATTCCACGGGTATTGGAGGGGACTGTTTTTATAACAGGGAAAAAAGCCAAAGAGTGCGCGCACAAAGTCGAGTTGTTCAAGCGAGATGGTTTGATACTTAGGTAACAAGGTGAGATAGTCTTCAAACATCTCTGCCAAACTAGGCCGACTCGGATGCGCATCTAGGTAGGTGAACATATAGGTAGTGCGGCCATCGCGCGCGGGAAAGGCTTCCCAAAAATATTGGCACTGCTTTTGAATCGGGGTGAATGAGGCGATCAGATCGCCCGTGTCGTTGTTGTCGTAGCCTTTTGCACAGGTGCCTACTACCATGCACACAGCATCTGGGTTCGCACCTTTTCGGGCTTGCTGCACGATGGGAGAGAAGTGGCCCATGGCATCTATTATCAGACGCGCTGTGATGGATGAATCGGATTTTGCAGTTTGAATGCTGACGCCGTTAGGATGTATCTTTGCAGACTCAAAGGGGGTTTGTTCTAGGAGAATGCCACCGTCTGAGAGAAATTTTTGTTTGAGTGTTTCGAGTAAGTATTTGGGATCTACGCCAATATTGAGGACGTCTTTAACCCAGAGTTCTTTGCCGCCTGTGAAGGTGATGCGGGCAGGATTATAGCTAGATGCGATCGCCTCTTTTAAGCCCTCCTCACTCAGTAATCCTAGCTCAATAAACGTCTCTAGCTCTCGCCGTGAAATATTCCACTCCTGGTCTCGCCCACGCAACGTGCCCCGCTCTAGCAGCGCGACCGTCCATCCCCTAGCTACCAGTGCAGCGCCCAGCAAAATCCCTAACGTGCCACCACAAATGGCCACGTCATACTCTACAGAGGGTAGAGCGCTTGGGCTTTGGGTCATGACGCTGCGCACGGGCCGGGCGCCCGCCTGATGCGCTGCTTTGTAGGTATCCCAAAGCTCATCGGCCTTGGTTAGGCCCCTCAAAGGATTGCCGGGAATAGAAGAGAGAATCTGTTCGGTTTTGTTCATGTCTTTAGTGTAGAGAATTCTCACGGTCAGAACCAGCGGGGCGAAGTGAGTCATCGTGTTCTTCAGAAATCTTAAATTCTTTTTGCCCCTGACTGACTACACTTAGTTACTCGCATAGGAGGTATGCGTTACAACAAACAACTCATTTCGCAGGTATAGTCATGACTTCTACAGACAGACTAATGACCCTCGATAACGCTCTTCCTTTGGCCGGTGATGTCAAAGATAAGAGATCGGCTAGGTACAAAATGACGCGTGCGCTGAGTCGCGTTTTTAATGCTGGCCAAATGGCGATCGCCCAAGCCTACATCAACGGGCTAGAGATTCCAGACAGCATTATGCGCGCCTCTATGTATGCCACGATGCCGTTGCTTTTTAAGTATTTTCCGGGGCTGCTGGCCCCTTACGAATGGGTGCTGACTGAAACCGATCAGGTCGCTGAAGGGGCTAAGGACTTGATGGATGTGCAGTACGATCGCCCCCAAGAGATGCTCAACCGCATGTTGGGCAACTGGGATGTGATTTATCCAAAGTACAGTATGGGCCTGTGGGAACGCGGGGCTGCTGACTTGGAAGAGAGCCAAATGCACATGATCGATCAGGTGATCGAACGGCTTGATATTCAAGATGGGGACAATATTCTTGACTTTGGTTGTGGTTGGGGTTGTGTGCCCAATTACATCCTGTCAAAATTTCCCAATGTTCGCTTTACGGGGCTAAATCTAAGTCACGAGCAATGCGAGTTCATTCGTGGAAAAATGAAAGATCCTAAGAGCTACCTGAGTTCGGATCGTTTTACGCTGTATGAGGGTGACTTGAATGAAGCCAGTTTCTCTGAAAAGTTTGACAAGATTTTAACCATTGGTGTGTTTTGCCATGTGGGCAACTTGACCAAAGCCTTCCAAAAGATGGCGTCCATGATCACCGATGAGGGTAAGGTTTTTATTCATATCATCACGGTGCGTACGCCGAATAATATGTCCTCAGGGTTTACTCACAGGTACATTTTCCCCCATGGGCGCTATTGGAATTATGACGCGGTGCCGAGCTGCGATCGCGATCTTAAAACCGTTAATCGCTGGTACCTAAATGGTATTAACTACCACAAAACACTGACTGCTTGGCTCAACCGCTTTGATGCCAGCCAAGATGAGATCAAAGAGTTAGACTACGGCATGGACTACGCCAAATTCCGTCGCATGTGGCGATTCTACTTGCTCCTACTGGGCACCATTTTTGCCACCTGTGATGGCGAGTACAACGGCAACGGTCACTTCTTGCTGACCAAAGCCTAGCCAGAGACCTGATAGTCAGAGACCTAATAGCTAGCAGGCTTTGAGCACCGCCTAGTCCTGATTCCACAGTTGAAAATTCTACCGGCTTGAATAATCCTCGTCTGTAGAATTTTGCTGTGGAAGCTAGTCCTGTAGGCTGTTATATAGCCGTAGGTTGAAGAGGGAGTCGGGGTAAACATGGCACAGATTGGGGTTGCCGTCGTTGGCACAGGTTTTGGTCAAAAGGTTCATATTCCTGGGCTAGCAGCCCATCATCGTACAGATGTTGTTGCAGTGTGGAATCGCGACCTTACCAAAGCCCAAAAAGTGGCCGATGACTGTGGCATTGGTATGGCCACCCACCAGCTTTCAGATATCCTTGCTAGCGACGTCGTTCAAGCTGTAACACTAGCTACGCCGCCCTTTGCCCATTACGACATGGCCAAGGAGATTATCACCGCAGGCAAACATCTTTTACTCGAAAAACCGGTCACCCTTTCTGTCGGCGAAGCCAAACACCTCCAGCAACTTGCCGAAGAACATAATGTCATTGTCGTACCTGACTTTGAGTTTCGCTTTATTCCTGCTTGGCAACACTTTGCCGAGCTGCTTTCCAGCGGCATCGTGGGCAACAAGCGCCTGATTAAAATTGACTGGCTCGCCTCCAGCCGAGCCAACCCCGAGCGGGCCTGGAACTGGTACGCCCAAAAGAGCCAAGGCGGCGGCGCCTTAGGATCCATTGGCTCTCACACGTTTGACTACGTCAACTGGCTCTTTGGCCCCGCCGCCCAAATTAGCGCCACGCTCAGCACCTCTATCCCTGGACGCCCCGACCCTGACTCCGGCATGTTAAAGCCTGTTGACTCTGACGATGTGTGTGCTATTACGCTCAACCTGGCAGACAGCGTTTCTACTGCTGGCGGTACCCTGTGCCAAATTACGCTTAGCGCCGTCAGCTACGCTGGACGAGGCCATTTTATTGAGGTGTATGGCGATAAAGGCACGTTGGTTATTGGCAACTCCAGCCAAACGGACTATGTAAATGGCTTCAAGGTCTTTTTTAGCGAACGAGGCGGCGAGCTAACCGAAATGCCCGTTCCTGAAAAATACGCTTTCCCGAAAGTTTATTCAGATGGCCGTATCGCTCCCTTTGTTCGTGTGGTCGATCACTGGGTGAACTGTATCGATGCCGGACAAGAAAGTGCCCCAGGCATGAATGAAGGGATTTATTCTCAGCTGCTGATGGATTTGACTCACCGTTCTCATCAGGGCAAAACAAAGCTGTCTGTGCCTGTTCTTTAGGGGCCTGACATTACACGTTCTTTAGAAAGACAAAACTCAAGACAGTGATAGATACCGTAAAGGCCGTGACAGAAAGAGTCTGTCACGGCCTTTGTTGATGGTTTTGCCTAGGACGACGGTCAGCTCTTGAGTCGTCTTTCTATCCGTCTTTTTGTGAACGCTATCTATCTACAGAACCCATAATGATATCGACGCTGCCTAAAATTGGCATGATATCAGCGAGCTTTACGCCCTTGAGCAGGTTTGGAAGAATCTGTAGATTGTTGAAGTCCGCAGCGCGAATCTTCCAGCGCCAGGGGAAGACATTGTCTTCGCCGATGATGTAGACGCCGACTTCGCCTTTGCCGGTTTCTACACGGACATAGTGCTCACCTTCAGGAATTTTGAAGGTAGGGGCAATCTTTTTGCCCGCAAACTGATAGTCAAATTCATTCCACTTGGATTTTGGACCTTCCATCATTCGCTTGGCCTCTAGGTTCTCAAAGGGACCACCTGGCAGCTGCTCCATAGCCTGACGAATAATTTTCACCGACTCGCGCATTTCGTTAATGCGCACGATATAGCGAGCAAAGCAGTCGCCTTCGGTCGCCCACTGCACGTCCCAATCTAGCTCGTCGTAGCATTCGTAGTGGTCTACCTTACGCAAGTCCCACTTCACGCCGGAAGCACGAAGCATCGGGCCAGAGCAGCCCCAGTTAATGGCGTCCTCGCGGGACATGGTGCCTACGCCTTCTACGCGGCGGCGGAAAATGGGGTTGTCGGTGATGAGCTTCTCGTACTCATCGACTTTGGGCATGAAGTAGTCGCAGAAGTCTGCACACTTATCAATCCAGCCGTAGGGCAGGTCAGCGGCGACGCCACCGACGCGGAAGTAGTTGTTGTTAATCAGGCGCGCCCCAGAAGCAGCTTCCCACAGGTCGTAAATGAGTTCGCGCTCGCGGAAAATGTAGAAAAAGGGCGTGGTTGCGCCGCAGTCTGCCATGAATGGCCCAAGCCATAGGAGGTGGTTGGCAATGCGGTTTAGCTCCAGCATAATCATGCGAATGTAGCTAGCACGCTTGGGGACTTCAATATTCGCTAGCTTTTCAGGTGCGTTCACCGTAATCGCTTCGTTGAACATGCCAGCGGCGTAGTCCCAGCGGCTAACGTAGGGCACAAACATGACGTTAGTGCGGCTCTCGGCAATTTTTTCCATGCCGCGATGCAGGTAGCCAATGACCGGTTCACAGTCGATAACGTCTTCCCCGTCGAGGGTGACGATTAGCCGGAGCACGCCGTGCATAGACGGGTGGTGAGGCCCCATGTTGATGACCATGGGTTCGGTCTTGGTTTGCAACGTAGCCATTAGTTACCGAGGGAGGGTTTACCGTGTAGTTCTGTACCATTTACATTGTCATATGTTTGCTCGCAAGATTCAACGTCATGCGACACATAATTGCCCTGATTATAGGGTAATGCCCCTGCTATTTGCTTCCTCTATTCGCCATTGATGCCGATATGGCCTTGAACTTATGTCTGAAGACACCGCTCCGCAGCCTTTTTTTCATATTCCTGTGCTTAAAACTCAGGTCATAGAAGGGTTGCAGGTGAAGGCGGGTGGGCGATATTTAGATGCAACGGTGGGCGGTGGGGGCCATAGTGCGTTGATTTTGCAGACTGATCCGACGGTGGAGCTAGTGGCGCTCGATCAGGACTTGCAGGCATTGGCAGCGGCAAAGGAACGACTGGCCGCTGACGGAAACCGTGTGATATTCCATCACACTAATTTTGCCAGGTTCGATCCGAAAGGACTGATGTTTGACGGGATTTTGGCTGATATTGGTGTAAGTTCTACGCAGCTAGACCAGGCCCAGCGAGGCTTTAGCTTTCGGCAAGAAGCGCCGCTGGATATGCGAATGGATGATACGCAGGCGCTGACGGCTGAGGAGATTGTGAACCATTGGGATGAGAAAACCCTTGCAGATACCATTTTTGAATATGGCGAGGAGCGGCTGAGTCGGCGCATCGCGCGGCGCATTGTGGAGAAGCGTCCGTTTCATACGACGACGGGGCTTGCTTGGGAGGTGGCTGGTGCGTATCCAGCAAAGGCCCGTCATGGGCGGATTCATCCAGCGACGCGGACGTTCCAGGCGTTGCGGATTGCCGTGAATGGTGAGCTGACGGTGCTGAAGGATTTTTTGGCGACAGCGCCGGACTGGCTAAATCCGGGTGGACGGCTGGCGATTATTAGTTTTCATAGCTTGGAGGACCGGATTGTGAAGTATGCCTATCGGGGGGATGAGCGGTTGCAGATTATTACGAAAAAGCCGCTGGTGGCAACCCGTGAGGAGATTGGGGCAAATAAGCGATCGCGTTCAGCAAAGTTAAGGGTGGGTGAGCGTAAAAGTCTGCGCTAGTACCTCAACAGAGCAAGTTAGGCGACTTCTGCGGGGAGCTTCATTTGAAATATAGTTTTGACTGGGATGCAAAAAAAGAAATTAGTAATCGTCAAAAGCACCGAACTGCTTTTCGCCAAGCGGCGACAGTCTTCGAAGATCCTTGCCAGATTACTATTTATGACGAAAAGCATAGTCAAAAAGAGGATCGCTGGATTACGCTTGGATTAGATAGTGAAGGTATTGTCAGAGTCGTTGTACATACGTTTGATCAGCTCAGCAAAGACGTCTGCAAAATTCGTATTATTTCCGCAAGAAAAGCAAATAAGTCAGAAGTTTTTCAATACCAGGAAGGTGACGAATGAAAGATAACTATGATTTTTCTTTAGGCGAGCGAGGCAAGTTCTACAATGCTCAAGCTGAGCTAAGTTTTCCTATTCATTTGGAGCCGGATGTGGATGCCCAAATGACTAATTTGGCAGAAAAAAGTGGAGTAGACGTGCAAACGTTAGTAAACGCTTGGTTAAGAGCCAATTTGAAGGTTATTGAAAGCTTACAGGTTGAATGAACATCACTACTCGGAGTGTTCTGCTGTTATACTCTGCCAAGTGCAGAGTGGCTGAGCGCTAGTGACCTAATTTCCCAACTAATTAACGTCTAAATCCCACTCTGTCAGAGAATTTCTTTATATTACTTCCACCGCAGGCATTCGACCTGCAGAAAGGTCTTTCAGCGTCTGCAACAAGGTCTGTCTTGTTTTGTCTGTCTTGATTTGTAAGGGAGCTGTTTTTTGAGAGTGAACTAACTCATTCTCTGACGAACTGACCAGAGCCGAACTGTGCAGGTAAGATAGCCATAGAATTTTATTATGATAAATCCATTCTTCTCAGTTCGCCTGCCTTCGCGGTTCCTATTTGCTTTCGTGATTGCTAGCGCCAGCCTTGTGGTCCAGTCTCCACGTTTAATCGCGCAGACGCTACCCCTACCCGAGCAACTGACGGCTCTCGACTCGTCTGCGGGGCAAGCGCTGTTACGCGAAAGTGACGCTCAGGCCGATTTTGTGCCGCTGATGAGTCAGTATGTAACCCAGGATAATCAAGCCTTTTGCGGGATTGCCAGTATCGTAATGGTGCTAAATAGCACCGGGATTTCTGCGCCCAACGCGCCCGAGTGGAATCGAGCCTATTTTACTCAAGACAACGTGTTCAACGCGGCCACAGAAGCGGTGATTCCGCGCGAGAAGATTGCGCGACAAGGGCTGACGTTAGAAGAATTATCGGATATTTTTGCGAGCTATCCGGTGCAGGTGGGACGTCATCACGGTGGCGATGTGAGCCTAGCGCAGTTCCGTCAGCTAATTGCTACCAATCTGGCTGAGCCGGATAACTTTATGGTGGTGAACTATTTGCGCCGCTCGATTGGCCAAGAACGCGGCGGACATATTTCTCCTTTAGCAGCCTACGATGCAGAGACCGATCAGGTGTTGATTTTGGATGTGTCGCGCTACAAATACCCGCCAGTGTGGGTGACGGTGGAAACGCTGTGGAACGCGGTCAATACGGTGGATTCGGTCTCAGGTTTGACCCGAGGGATTGTGACGGTTTCAGCTTTGTAGTCGCCAAACGGTCTGGGTTGATTCACATTTTCCTTTCAACCCACCGGGTATGTTTTCGCTTTCCAAGCTTGTTAATGTATAGCTACTGCTGTAGTGCTTGGTGACTTCTTCAGGGCTAATTGAAAAGGGCGGACCCGACATTACAGTTTGGTCGTACTCAAAGCAAATGAGCAGCTGTGGTGCTGTTTGGGTAATTTTTATGAGGTGTGGCGTGTAGCGATCGCGCATTTCTGGCGGTAGGGCGACTAAGGCCGCTCTATCATAAATGGCATTGACCGGGCCAAGCAGCTCACGAGACAAGTTGAAGAGATTACCCACAAAGATATCGAGGTTTGTTGCGCTGTAGTGTTTCAATGGGCTAGCTTCTGAGCCAACGTCTGATATTTCAGGGCTCACGCCAAGTTCTGCGAACAGCTGTTCAATTGCGATTTTGCTGAGTTCCGCGCCCGCAACGCGGTAGCCATTGGACAGTAGCCAGCCAATGTCGAGCGTTTTGCCGCACAGGGGGAGAAAGATGCGATCGCCCGGCGCTAAAGAAAGTGATTTGAAATGTTTGACCAGTGCAGGATTCGCTTCACTTTTGTGAAAGGCAATATTGTTGTCTTCCCACTTTTTTAGCCAAAAACTTGTGTCCACCTGAACTCCTTATACCGTTAATTAATTTTGAATGTAAAACAATGTGCTCAGTCTGTTGAGCTGTTCATTTCTTAAGGGTCAGCGTTCATCTAGGCTACGTCCCTCTACTTGCTTAATACTCAGCAGCTTTTGATCGTTGGTCAGCAAACAAGCATTCATTTTCCAAGCACTGGCTACTATAATTGCGTCGGGCGTTTTGAGCCGGTATTGGCGACGTAGCCAAATCGCCTTGTCACAAACCGTTTGGTCTAGCGCTATTGCCTGAAGCTGGTGTAAATGATGCCGAATGAGTTTCTCATCTGTTTGATGTAAGCCCGCGAAAGATAGCAGCTCAATCTCAGTAATAATTGAGTAGGTTAAATTTCCGTCGGGAATTTTCTCTATTAAGCGGTTATCAAACAACAGAATGAAAATGTTAGTGTCTAACAAGTAATTAGCTGGCATCCCATTCACTTCTTATTTGTTGCTGCCAGGCAACCGCATCTACTTCTGAAAAAGAGGATACCTGCCCTGCCAACTCATTAAGCTTGTGTGGATTATCTGAGGTGCTATTCATAGACGCTTTTGCCGGGGTCATAATCACAACTACTTGGTAATCGCCCGCTTCGACACCTTCAGGCAGCTCAATCATCAGCCGCCGATTCTCAGGAATGTTTACCGAAACTTCGAACGTTTTCATCAAATTTCCCCTATGGCCTGAGTCTATTCTAAATATTTAAAGCCCACAATGTCCCTTGTCGAGCGGTACAGATGGAAAATTAATTGTAGGTAACTTGAGCTCAATTTCCAATTCGGTGTCACAATAGAGTGTTCAAAAACTGCACTTAGACCCCGCCTTTGCCATGAGCGAATCCCGCCGCTACCACGTGACTACCTTCGGCTGCCAAATGAATAAGGCAGACTCCGAACGCATGGCCGGCATCCTTGAGAATTTGGGTATGGCCTGGGAAGAAGACCCGCTGGCGGCTGATGTCGTGCTCTACAACACCTGCACCATTCGCGATAGCGCTGAGCAAAAGGTGTATTCCTATTTAGGTAAGCAAGCTAAGCGAAAACGCAAAAATCCAAACCTGACCCTTGTTGTTGCCGGTTGCTTAGCTCAGCAAGAGGGCCAACAGCTGCTTCGCCGGGTGCCCGAGCTGGACTTGGTCATGGGGCCGCAGTATGCCAATCAGCTAGAGAGTTTGCTCGCGCAGGTGGCCCAAGGCAATCAGGTGGTGGCGACCGAGCCGGTGCACATTATGGAGGACATCACTAAGCCGCGCCGCGATAGCAAGGTGAGTGCCTGGGTGAATGTGATTTATGGCTGTAATGAGCGCTGTACCTACTGTGTGGTGCCGGGTGTGCGTGGACTAGAGCAGTCACGGACCAAAGAGGCCATTCGAGCGGAGATGGTGGAGCTGGGCGAGCAGGGCTACACGGAAGTAACATTGCTAGGGCAAAACATTGATGCCTATGGTCGTGACTTGCCAGGGATTACGCCCGAGGGCAGACGGGAAAATACGCTGACTGACCTGCTGCACTATGTGCATGACGTGCCTGGGATTGAGCGTATTCGCTTTGCGACGAGTCATCCGCGCTACTTTACAGAGCGGCTGGTGAAGGCTTGCGCTGAGCTGCCCAAGATTTGTGAGCATTTTCATATTCCGTTTCAGTCTGGTAATAACGACGTGCTTAAGGCGATGGGCCGAGGCTATACCCGCGAAAAGTATCTGCGCATCCTGGATACGGTGCGCCGCTATGTACCCGATGCGTCAATTAGTGCGGATGTGATTGTGGCGTTTCCAGGTGAGACGGAAGCACAGTTTCAGGACACCTTAGACCTGATGGAAGAGGTGGTGTTCGATATGGTGAATACGGCGGCATATTCGCCTCGGCCCGGAACGCCTGCAGCTGAGTGGACCAATCAGCTGAGTGAAGAGGTGAAGCAGGATAGATTGCAGCGGATTAATCATTTAGTGTCGCAGCAGGCGGAAGTGCGATCGCAACGCTATGCAGGCCGCATTGAAAAAGTGCTGGTCGAATCGGCGAATCCTAAAGATCCCACGCAGGTGATGGGCCGTACTCGGGGGAACCGCCTCACCTTTTTCCCAGGAGAGATTGATGCGCTTAAAGGAAAAATTGTCCCTGTAAAAATCACAGAGATTCGCGCGTTTAGCCTGACGGGTGAGCCCTGCTTAGTGCCTGCTTAACGGTATGACGGCCTCGATAAAGCTTGCTGGATTCGTGTGAAATAGCTTGAGTGGAATAGCGTTCTCTCAAGCGCAGAGGACTGTAGCCTTAGTGGTCAGTTTTGGTCGTCAGCTTCGGTTATCAGCTTCGGTTACTTAGCTGAGCAGAGGCTCGAAGGGGTTCGCATGGGTCTTGAAGTGCTGCTGAGAGGTTCGGCTGAAAGATCCGGCTGGAGAAATCTGGCTGGATAAATTTGGCTGGGAAATTTGCATTGAAGAGTCGGAGCCGACGGAAAGATTTGTCTTCGCTTTTGATGCTTTTTAGACTTCTTTTTACAGACTTTTTCGGTGCTTCTACGGACTTTTTACTGCTTTAAACGGGCAGAGACTTCTCAATTAATTAAAGTCTAAAGTGCGTGACGTGTCAGTATTTATGACTAGCTAAAGTGACTTTTTGGAACACGGATACAACAGTTTTTGCGAAATATTTGAACCGGCGATCCAATAGTGTGAAACAGGCGTTAAAACTTTCGGAATGCAATGGTTTTCTTCTGAATCTCTCTGTAAGCTCTAGGGCATCAACAGGTTTTGCATGTTGTTGATTTTTTGGGCGCTACTACGGAGTTTTGTGAGGAAAAGTCAAGGGTAAGCTAAACATAATATTTTATGTGCATCTGCTACCTAGGCAACAACTAATCTCTACTTTTTGACTATAGCTTTGGTCACTTGGCCTACGTCACTAATTCCGGCTAAAGCCGTTATTTTTGTGAGTTAAGTGACGCGCAAATAGCACAATACATTCGGCTGTTTGTGACATTGTTTTCCTCAAATTGTTCAGAGCTTCAGTGCTCCTAAGTTCGCCTCAACTCTTGAGCTGCCTTCACAACGTTTCAACGCTTTTGTACCGATGATGTCATCAACTCAGTCGTCTGTCATGGACTCTATTTCTTTAGACTCTATTGCTGTATTAGAGCTTGGCATTGATAGCTGGAACCATTGGCGTGCAAGTCATCCTCCCGATACATGCAGTTTGGCTGGGCAAGATCTTAGCCATGGTTATTTTTTTGAAGGACGCTTCGATGGCGTTAACCTAAGGGGCGCTAATCTTCAGCGGGCGTGCTTAATTGGTGCTGACTTGAGCGGTGCTGACTTGAGCGGTGCTGACTTGAGCGGTGCTTATTTGGGCGATGCGAATTTGTCGGGGGCTAACTTGAGCCACGCCAATTTGAGTGAGGCAAACTTAGACCGAGCGGATTTGCGACGGGCGAATTTGTTAGGAACTCAGATTGCAGATGCTGACTTTCGTACCGCAAAGCTGAGCGACCCCAGTCAAGATCCGTATGTGGATGAGGTGGCGTATTTGCTGAGCCAATGTGTGCCTGTGATCGCTGCTGCCAAAAATGATGCCAAAGGTGACGTTAACGATCCGGTTCATCGTCAGCGATTGGATCAAAAGGCGGTGCGGCGATCGCTGTTGCAGCAAATGGCAGAAAGCTTACAAAGCCTAACCGGAGAGAGCCCCCAAGCGGCGGCGCTGCGTCAGCAAGCCATTCGACAATCTGCGATCGCCCTGCCTGCAAAGCCTTCTAACCATTTGCTACAGCCTGTAAAACCCTCCGCGACGAATCGCTCTGTAAAGCGCTCTGCGACAAAAAAGTTGAGTCAGTCAGACTCCAGCTTGGCTGTAGGACTACGCCACCAAACGAAAAACAGCACGAAAAACAATTGGGGGCGGCGTTCTGCGGATAGACGATGGTCGTCACAGCTCAGCCGATATTTTGAGCGGCGCGTTGTATGGATGCCGACGCTGGCAGCCGGCATGTTGTTGGCGGTTGGTTTACCCGTGGGTATTGCGAGCTTAGGTCCGCAGCAGGTGGCTGCGCAATCTTCAGAGACGTTTGCGCTGTCTAAGTCGCTGACAGGAGGGAGTCAGATGTGGGCTGTGGCGACTCATGCCGCTCAGTCAGGCGATCGCATTCCTTGGGTGATTGGCGGCGGTGCCAATGGCAATATCGAAATATGGAATGGCAAAACAGGCGAGCCCATTCGCACCTTAGCCGGTCATACTGACGGTATTCGTACGCTGGCAATGTCTGCCTCGGGCGATTGGCTGGTAAGCGGCAGTAGCGATGGTCTTAAGGTGTGGCGTCCAGAGACGGGCGTGCTTGAATACAGTCTTCCAAAAGCCCAGGCTTCGGTGTGGTCGGTGGCGATCGCACCGGATGGCAAAACGTTTGTGAGCAGTGACAACACGGGTCGTATGACGGCTTGGGATCTGGCTAAGGGCGAAGAACTGTACCGAATTGAGACGGATGCGCCGGTATGGTCAGTGGCGATCGCGCCGGATGGTCAGTCGTTTGTAGGTGGCAGCGGTGACGCGGCTGTTCGTCAGTGGGATTTGGCCTCGGGCCGCTTGCTGAAAACCTTTGATGGACATGACGACGCTGTGCGCGCCGTAGCGATTAGTCCGGACGGGCGCACCCTAGTCAGCGGCAGCTCCGATAAAACGATAAAACTATGGAGCTTGGCCAGCGGCAGTTTGCAAACGACGTTTAGCACTGAAAATGGTGGCCATAACGGGCAAATTGCCAGCTTAGCGATTAGCGCAGATGGAGAGACACTCGCCAGCGGTAGCAACGACAGTACGGTGAAGCTCTGGGATCTTCCCAGCCGTCAAATCAGCGATACCCTTAACGATCACTCAAACTGGATTACAGCCGTCGCCTTCGACCCGCAAACTTCGACGCTGGTAAGCGGTGGTAAAGATCAGACCATAAAGGTATGGCAGTAGAGGTTTGGCTGGCCCTATATGATGCCAGTGTTCTTTGCTTTTTGGGTTTTTCCTTAGGAAAATCGACATTCCGAAGGTGAGTGCCTTTGGAGGAAGATTCTAGGTAGTCAATACACTCTTCAGATTTTCCATCCAACTTTCGCGACCATACACACCCTCCAGCAGTGCCTCCAACTCAAACAGCTGCTCTATCTGTGGCCAGTAAATATATGCGCCACCACCGTAGGGAATCACATCTATGAGTTGCTCCCTCGTAGGGGTCGGCAGGGGTACGACTTCGCCATCCACATTAGCAACCATTTCTAGGTTATCTACTCGCCAAGCATTGCGGGAGTGATCCGTTAGCAAAACCTCTACTTCCCGGCTGATAGGTAAGTATTGAACTGCTCTAATCATCAATGAATTTGCTCTCAGTATCAGAGTACGCAAGCGCTGATGTTATTTTACTTGATTCAGTTCTATCGCAAACCGTACTGATGAGTCTTACGGATACGCATCTGACAAAATCTATATTTTTTAGGCGTACTCTCAGCAAAGCTTCAGGTGCACGGCATACTCTGTACAAGATGCGCTTATGAGGAAAGTGGATGTCAGTAGAATATGACTTAGTCGTTATCGGTGGCGGTTCTGCCGGTTTGGTTGCTGCCAGTGCAGGTGCTCAAATTAATGCGAAAGTGGCTCTGATTGAGAAGCACCTGCTAGGGGGTGACTGCCTGCACTATGGTTGTGTGCCCAGTAAGTCCCTCATTCACGCGGCGCAGATTGCCTACAACGTAAAAACAGCCTCTCGATTTGGCGTGTATACCAATGAGCCCACCATCAAGCTAGATGAGGCGATGGGCCATGTGAAATCGGTGGTAGACACGATTCAAATTCATGATTCTGCCGAGCGCTTTGAGAAACTAGGCGTGGATGTGATTTTTGGCATGGGTCAGTTTGTTGATGAAAAAACGTTTGAAGTGAATGGTCGCCAGCTCAAGGCGCGAGCGTTTTTGGTGGCAACGGGCTCTAGACCCGCACCGCCGCCGGTTGAAGGACTAAAGGAAGCTGGCTTTTTGACCAATGAACAGATTTTTAGTGTGACCGATCGGCCCGATGCGCTGGCGGTGATTGGCGCAGGTCCGATTGGCTGTGAGCTGGGGCAGTCATTCTCTCGGCTGGGGTCTAAGGTGACGTTGCTGGCAAGTCGTGATGTGATTATGCCAAAGGAAGAGCCGGAGGCGGCGGCAGTTGTGCAGCGGCTGATGGAAGAAGAAGGTGTGCGCATTTTGAACAACACCCGCGCTAAAAAAGTGACGGTGGTGGATGGTAAAAAGCACATTTTTACTGGTAGTGAAACCATCGTTGTTGATGAGATTTTGATTGCGACGGGCCGCACGCCTAACGTGGAGTCGCTGAACTTGGAAGCGGCAGGGGTGAAGTACGACAAAAAGGGCATTAAGGTCGATGAGAAGCTGCGTACAACCAACAAGAGAATTTACGCGGCAGGTGACATCATTGGAGGCTATCAGTTTACTCATGTCGCTGGCTATGAAGCGGGTGTAGCGATGCAAAATGCGCTGGTATTGCCCACCAAAAAGGCGGACTACCGCGTGATTCCGTGGGCAACCTTTACCGATCCTGAGCTGGCAAGGGTGGGCTTAACTGAGCAACAGGCGCGCGATCGCTATGGCGATGATGTGTTTGTGCTCCGTCAGGACTTTAGCGGGGTAGACCGTGCGCTCGCCGAGTCGGCAGGGTATGGCTTTGCCAAATTTATTACCAAAGGCAATGGAGAGATTTTGGGTGCGCACATTGTGGGCGCTCATGCGGGTGAGCTAATTCATGAAGCGGTGATTGCCATGAGCCAAAACCTGAAAGTGAGCGCTTTGCAGTGCATTCACGTGTATCCTACCCTGAGCGAAATCAGTCCTAAGGCAGCGCTTCAGCTGACCAAGCAAAAGTTCGCAAAGAACACGTTCCTCCAGAATACTCTGAGAAAGTTCTTCAACTGGCGACGTTCGATTGCAGGATAGTTTGATCGTAGAAATTTAGCTGTTCAACTGAAAGTGTCAGAACTAAGTACCTAAGTTCCTATTCTCAGTATGTATTACTGAGAATACTCTCAGTAAGGTCAACGAAAAATTGAGAGCTTGAGAAGACGATATCCAGTCAAAATTTTCAATAGGGAATATTGAGAAATCAGTTCTGACACTTGCGATGCAAGGGTAACTTTATTAAGACCGCGATCATACATGGCAAAATTCGTGTGTCTTCATGATTTCAGAGAGCTATTTCTGGAGACTCTTGGTGAATGAGAATACATATTCCAGGCTGCTTAAACACCTGTAGAAACGCTTGTGAGCATGGTGATTCGGCTCAATTTGGCTGACCAGATCTGACGGATTGCTATCTAGCGCGAGGTTATTGAAAGTTTTAGTAAAACCCAACTCCTTGATGTCCGTCGACAGAAGCATATGCCGTCAATAGCTCGTATGCGTATAACCTGTAAAACTTTAGCAGACGAAAGAACAGCGTTACGAATACAAAAATAAGCGGCACAGCAAGAAGGAGACAATCTTCTAAAGACAAGGTTTTGAATTCACCCAAAGGATTCATTGTTGTCCCTATTATTGTCAATACAAAGCCAATGAATGCAACAAACGCCGCGTTTCTTGCAAAGTTATACTTAAGGAAGAACTCTTTCATCAATAGTAGAGAGAGATCTCTTTTGAATTCTTTAATAGCTAGATGATAAGTCGTATCAAAGAAGATTATAGCTGAATTTTTAGCGGAAGTTATGCGGCCTTTTTTTTCATTTTTGATGCTCTTTCCCTCAGTTTCAGGGACGCTTTCACTTAAATTATCTATTCCATCCTTCGTTGCTCTCTTTAAGAGTTTATCTCTGATTGGTTTTGGCAACGGACTACAATATTCCCTAAAGAAGATTGAGAAAACCCTTCCCACTCTCCTTTGTCTTATCAGATAATAAGCCGGGTGACCAAGCCATTTCTTAATAATTAATTGTTCAATAAAAAATTGTGAGCATGAATCTACCGCCTGACCCAAGATATAAGCAATACCAGCGTAAATTAGTAAAGGAATTGGGGTGATTTGGGTGATACTGGGAAATAGATTGTTTTCGGTAATAAGCTCTAGTATCCCAAGAAACAGGAACCCAGGAAGCAAGAAACTTACTAGATCGAATAGTGATAGTAGTCCTTTCATTTTTCTCCGTTGATGGAATTAAATTTCTCTAAATAGGTAGCGTTGTTACCGTTCATACTTTTCTGTTTCAAAAGTTTTCGGATCACACACCCTTACAAGTAAGCAGTTCTTCCATGAGTGGAAAGGCATATTTTAATTATAGTTTATACGTACTATAATCGCGGAGTGTTGAGATGTAGTGAAACCAGTCCGAAAGAGGGTTAGTCGACCTTTGGCTGTCGGGTAAGGGCAGACAGAAGGGGTGTATTCTGGGATGCAGGATTGAGTCTCCAAAATAGGACATAGCCCTCTGTTATCCTGGGCTGGATAATCATCGTTTGGTTTTTATGCAAGTTCTCTATGATCTGTCGCTATTGCCAATCGACTCGCATTTTGCCGCTGTAATGCAAAACCAGCTTGAGCTATGAGATATTTCGGTATAAAAAGTGTCACCGAACTTGCAATGAGCGCACGTGTCAGTCCATTTGATTTTAGCGAAGTCTTTATTGAGAGGGGGATTTGTCTGTATTTCGTATAAGAATGCAATACAAATGCTTAAAGCCACTAGATAGTTTAGAACATAGGATTAGGCCAGTTGCGGTATAGATTTTCGGCGCGGAGCATCACGTTTTCTTGGGGTAAGCGGATTTTTGGGTGCGATCGCTCATACAGCTGCTCTAACATTTCAACATCTTGACGAACCACCAGGCCAAATGCCTTGAGAATAGACGTTCGCAAAAGCGGAACTAGCCAGGTGAGAGGGGTTTTGGCAAACACAAGCACAAACGTTTTTGTGCTTGTCTCACTTTCTGGATAGAGAATAAAAAAGCTTGTTATCTGACCTGTCGGCAGATCTGCGGTGAGGCAATTGGTAGAAGGGAAGGTGTACTCAAACGTATTCACGTAGCGCTTAGGTGTGAAGGCTAAGGACGGATCTTTCAACATTTCTAGCCAGGTATTTGGCCCGCGAACAATCTCTTGTTTTACATGAGAGATATGGCCTTCTTCTTTGTAGTCTAAAACGTTGCTTTCTTGCAGATTCAGCGGATAGCGGTGGGTGGCCGTGGCATGGTTGAAGTCGTAGTTCACCATGACGGCCCTTAAAAAGTTTGTGTGTATGCTTTCATTTCCTGTGACGCCAACAAAGGTGCTCTCGGCGGGGAGGATGTTGTCAAAGGTAGGAATGTCAGTGACGGGCTTGTGGTTGCCGTAGGTCCAAATAAAATCGCCTTGAACGATAATTGCTAGAGGCTTTGCCAGTGGCTGGTTGGAGGTGCTTTGTTCCTTTGTTGAGTACGATGCCCCTTGGTACAAGCGACCAGCTCCATCAAATTCTAGGGCATGAAAAGGACAGGCGAGGGTGTTGCGATCGCGACAAATCCACCCAGATGACAAGGGTGCTTGCATGTGAGGGCACACATTCTCTAGCGCTGAGATTTCACCCTTTGAGCTTTGCCATAGCACATAGTCAGTGCCGTTCAGCGTGACCTTGTACGGTTGATTGACGCCCAACATAGAACGGTGAGCAATTAACCAAGGAGCACCGGGGAGCACTGGATTCATAGCAGATAGGCTTACAGGCTAAGCAGCATCGCAATTATAATGGGCTTTAGCGATCGCTATAGCGCTCTTCTGCAAAAGGTTCGCCACGATGATGGTAGCCATTCTTTTCCCAAAAGCCCAATTCCATATCGGCCAAGAACTCTATTCCGTTAACCCACTTTGCGCTTTTCCACGCGTACAAATGAGGGACGACGGTTCTCATGGGGCCGCCGTGCTCAGCGGGCAAAGGCTCTCCTAACAACGTATGGGCGAAAAAGTTCTCTTCTTTCGCAAAATTTTCTAAAGAGAGATTGGTGGTGTAGCCGCCATAGCAATGTTCCATCACATGTACGGCTGCTGGGTCAACGTCGATTTCATTGAGAAAGTCGGTGACTTTTACTCCGCGCCACTTTACATCCAGCTTGCTCCAGGTGGTGACACAGTGAAAGTCCGCAGTGAAGTCACTTTGCGGCATGTCCATGAAATCTTGCCAGGAAAACGTTTTGGCCGTGGCGAGGCCAGACACACTCAGCTGCCAGTCCGCTGTATTAATTTGCGGCGTGTCGCCATAGGTCAGGACGGGAAACCCTTTGGCAAGGCTTTGCCCTGGGGGCACACGGTCAGCAAGGTCAGCACCGGGCTTTTCAAAGAATTTCATGGGCAAAAACCAACAAACGTCGTCGTTTTATTTTCTCCTAAAGTGTCTGATTCTAAAAGCTTCTAAAGGCGTAGTGTGTCCTTTCAACGCTAGCGATCGCGATACTCTGCCAAAAGCTCAGATAATTTCTCATAGCCCTCCATGCTCATGATGGGTGTGAGCTGACGGCGATACTTTTCTATGGTTTGTTGAAACCTCTCTTCTCCTAGTTGGCCTTGCAATATAGAAGCAAGTCCTGCGGCCTGTCGCCAGTCTTCTGAGCCGATGCTGTTTAGCAAATGCATAGCCAGAGCGCTGTAAAAGATGGCTTCTTCTGAATTTTTGAGTCCGTGGTGGGCTTCGGCGGTGTAGAGGGTGTAGAGCCCTTGCAGGTAAATGTTGCCAGAGCTTTTGACGGCCTCTGCGCCTTTGGTGAGAATGTCGAGGCCTTCTTGGGGGCGATCGCACATCACATACCCGATGCCCAAACTGTTGTAAGCGAGTGCTTGGCTCTGAAAGTCTCCTTGTTTTACCGCGAGTTCGAGCCCTTGAGTAAGGTAGGCGATCGCGCCATCGTAAACCGCTGTATCGCCGACGTCGTTTGCCCGCGCCTGTAACACCTGGGCATATCCCAAGTTCACTAGGGCATTGGCCTGCCCGATGCGATCGCCCCGCTGCCTGGCTAAAATCAGCGCGCGCTGACTGGTCGCCACCCCGTTTTCATAGTCTTTTTCTAGCACCGCGTTGCGAGCCAAGTGACACAGGTCAGCGGTTTCACAGGCCAAATCTCCCGCTTCTTGGGCAATCTCTAACGCGCGCTCGTAAAAAGACTTTGCCTCGCTTGCACGGCCCAGCATCTGCCGGGAGTAGCCCAGCAGCGTTAAAATTCTTGCTTTTTCCTGGGTGCCTTTTACCTGGCTGAGGGGCTCGCTAAAGTAGTCCAACGTATCTTGCAAGTAGTCTCCCGAAAAAGAGGCGAATACGCCGCCGTATAGGGGGAAGTCATCTCGCTGAGAGAAGGTTCTCAAAATTTGGAGCATGAGCTGAAAGCTACCATCGCCAAAGGCCCGATAGCTACGAGCCCCGCCACTGCTAAAGCCTTGAGAAAGCCGTCCCCAAATGGCTGCGAAAATTAAAGACGTGCTGTAGGAGAGCTGTTTTCCCGCCTTGGCGCTGTAGGGTTGTTTGTCAAACCAGGTGATGAGGCTGCGCTGTAAAAAGTGCATAACCACGGCCAGATTCACCCAGCTGGCGGTATCTACAGCGGTGCGGGTGACGGTATCTACCGGGTCGCCTTCGGCTAGCGTGGTGAATAGGAGTTTGGGCAGTCCTTCGGAGAGCTTTTTCCAAACGGGCCACGGGCCGAGGTCTTTTTTAGAGCCAAAGCCGATGTTGCCGCCTGCCGATTGGTATAGCCAGCTGACGAGTTCCGGTTCGATGCGTTCGTAGCTGGTAAGGCCCGCTAAAATTCCTTGTCGCCAGGGCTGCATGTCTTCTGAATCGAGGCTTTTTGCCAGGTCCTTTAGCTGCTGGCGGTTTAGGTTATTGAGCTGGTTTGGGTCTATGAGGCTAAGGAAGGTGACGGGGCGCTCGGCAGCGTCTGCCTGCTGAAGCTGACTGGCTGCGGCTGAAAGGCTACTGGCTTTTTGCCGAGCCGTTTGGCCTTTTTGCCATTCGCTTTCGATGGTTTTGAGCGCGCGTAAAATGCGGCCTGCTTTGAGTGAGCTTTCTAGCTGGGCCTCGGTTTCGGTGATGCGGGTGACCACGGCGCGCTCAAAAATTTCGCCTGTGCCGGACTGGACGGCGGCTTCTAGCTGCGATCGCACCTGCTCTTTAGAGCGAATGTTGCCTTTTAGGGTCTGCTGTACAATTCCATCAATTAGCTCTAAATATTGCTCTGCTAGCGATCCGCTCATCGCTCAAACTCCTTCTATTGCATTGCGATCGCAACTTAAACAGCGGCGCTGATTAACCACACCGCCTAACTCGCGAGATATGTAGGACATGTTAGCAGTTGGCTTTCCATGAGGTGCACAGTCAAATGGTGCAGTTTGACAGTACTAGAGGGTACGGGACTAGATGGTACGGGCGTCTATATCTTTGAAAAAACCGTAATGTCTTTTCTCTGTTACAAAAGCTCTCTATTAAGTTCACTATGATTTCTCATGATAATTTTATTCTTTAGGCGACCTGCGCTTAGAAAAGCCGATGGGAAAGCTATAGGAGGCATCACTTCCCTAAAAAATCTCGATTCCCTTTTACAGTCACTATGTAATCAGCCGCGCTTTACCGAGTCACTATTTATACCCCTTAATCTCTTTGAATTGTAAACATGTCTTCTATTCCTAACGCCCCGCAGCTGCCTACAGCGCCGCAGTCAGTGTTCTCGGCTGTGGCTATCGGGGTCACTACCGGTACCTTAGGTATCCTTTTTGACTTGTCCTTTGCTGTGCTGATTTTTTCCAATAGCCTGTCGGACTATCTCTCGGCGGGCATTGGCTTTATTCTATTTAGCGCAGCGGCTACTCGCATTATGGTGGGGCTGCTGAGTTCTTTCCCTGGTATGGTGTCGGACCTGGCCGGTATTCCCACGGCGATTTTGGCTTGGAGCACGGGCATGGTTATTCGGCAGATGCCTACCACCGCCACCGCTACAGAGCTGCTGGTCACCGTGATTGTGACGATTGCCTTTACCTCCTTACTGACGGGTGCTTTTTTGTGGGTGATGGGCGCGCTTAAGCTAGGGAATGTGGCCCGACTGTTGCCTGATGCGGTGATTGGTGGCTTTATCGCCAGTAGCGGCTGGCTATTGGTGAAAGGAGCCTTTGAAGTCTTAACCACTCAAAAGCTTACGTTTGAGGCAATTGTGAGTTTTAGTCAGTCTGTAAGCCTGATGCAGTGGCTGCCTGGGCTCTTGCTGGCGGTGTATTTGCTGGTGGTCGCTCGTCGGTACAGTCATTCTTTGGTGATGGCTGGGAGTTTGGCTGCGGCGATCGCACTTTTTTACGGTTGCCTGTCGCTCACGGGCGTTTCCCTTGCCCAGGCCAATACCCAGGGGCTCACGCTCGGTATTCCCCCATTGCAAACCACTTGGCAGCTTCTGCACTGGTCGGACCTAGGGCAAATAAACTGGGGTGCTATTGGCGCTCAGTGGATGTGCTCAGGGACAGTGAGCGTGGTGACAGCGGTGCTGTTGTTAATGAACGTGAAGGGCATGGAAGTCATACTGGCCCACAAAATTGATATTAACCACGAGTTAAAAGTGGCTGGCAGTGCCAACATGATTATGGGCCTCGGCGGCGGCATTCTCTCTTTTCAGTCTTTGGGTCGCTCGATTCTCGCACATAAAATGGGCGGACGGACGCGGTTGGTGACGCTGGTAGGGGCCGCTACGTTTGTGATTTTGCCGGTTCTCTTTTCCCCTTGGCTGACCTACTTTCCTACCACTATTCTGGGTGGGCTGTTGCTGTATTTGGGTCTCTCTGCGCTGTATGAGTGGGTGTATAAGTCTCGCAAAAGGCTTTCTGTGGTTGACTATGGCATGGTGCAGCTGATTTGGTTAGTGAGCGGAATTGTTGGCTTTTTGGAGGGATTGGCTTTGGGATGGGCGATCGCAGTGGCACTGATGTTGTACGAAGTGATTTCTCGCAAAAGATTGAACAATTGATGCTATTTCCAATATTCACTCAGAAATGCTCTACTCGTCCAGGATGATTAAATCATCTGCACAAATGCCGTACAGCTGCTCTAATGTTATGTCCCCAGATGCCGCAGTATAATGTTATGAGATGCTCCGCTATTGGCTGCTCCTATGCCTGACGCTGAAACCAATCAACGCCTTAATGCCGTAGACGAACGGCTTGATAGATTGACGGGGGCCGTCGATGCATTGGTGACTCAGTTTCTGCGCCCGCTGGCTCAGCAGTCGGTAGAAAACCAACAATCTATAGGGCGGTTGATAGAACGAGAAGCACAGTTTCAAGAATGGCTAGATGATGACCGCCGCGACCTTGGTGCGCTCCGAGCCGATAGCGATGTCCGTTTTCAGACGCTAATAGATGAGGCTCGTGCCGACCGAAAGGCCGCTAACGATAAGTTTGAATCATTGCAGAGCGAGACCCGGCAAAATCAACGGTTGATGCTGTCTGGTCAAGAGCGACTAGACGCCATTTTGGCTGAAGTCCTGTCGCTATCGAGACGTGTGCAAGCGGTAGAAGACGCAGCCTGATAATTACGCAACCACCTATCAAACATAGCGGGAAGAGTCAGATCGCTAACGCACAGTATTAAATCCAGTTACCAAGCAGGATATAGGGTGCCCAGTGGCAGGGATTCTGGCAGGGGGTGTTGGGCGATCACGATTCCACGGATGGCGTATGAAGTAATCTCTTGTCAAATCATCTGTACGACTGATAGAGGGGCAACACTCATTTTTGTTTCTCAGGACTGACGGTTTTGGGTCTTGTACCCTCCTGCGAGACAGGCCCTGGCTAAGAGCAGAATGCCTAGCAATGCCTTGGGCTCGGGCACAGTCGTTGCTTCTTCGGGGTGCTCACTATTTTCGAGTGCAAAGCTATCGATAGTACCGATCGTTCTAGACTCAGCGTTGCCGATACCCAATCCTGAGAAAAATGTGGAGTAGGAAAAGTTTTGACTATCGACAGAAACCGATGACCCCTCGAAGCTGGTAAACCCTTCTATATCTTCTCTATAGCTAGCCGCAGTGGCACTGGCGGTTGAGAAGGTTGTTCTAAAGTTGTCCTGATTGATGAGGTCTTGAATTTTTTCAGGATCGGATACAGGTTCCGCTGGTAAGAATGCTTCGGTAGTAGTTTGAGTAGGGGTGATGAGCTGAAATTGAGCTGACGTGACTTCATTCGTCAGGTCGTCGAAGGTGTATGTGCCTTCAATTTTAGTGTCTTCTTCAGGAGGCCTTAACGCGGTAAGTTCTTCTGCTTCTTCTGGCGTGATGAACAAAAATTCGAAGGGGCCGGCGAAGTATTCGTTTTGGGCAGTGACTGAGCCTGAATAATTGACTTTAAAAGTGGCGGCGGTAGCGGCGGTGGTGGTCAGTAAGGTGATCGCGCTACCCGCAATAAGTAGGCTTGTGCTTTGCCGTTTGATTCTAAGAAGAGCAAGATCGCTTAGAGAGAATTTCATGGGGCTCCAGTCAGATGTTAGCTGTATCTTAGGGGAAAGTGATTCGGTTTTTCTTTGAGGCTTACTTCTTTGAACAAAGGGTATCTGAACAAAGGGCATCTGATTAAAGGGCATCGTTAAAAAGCATCAAAGCCAATTCCCGAGCAGGATGTAGGGAGCCCAGTAGCGGGGATGCTGGTAGGGAGAATTAGGTGATCGCGCCTCTCCTAACAGCTGTAGCTGTGCTTGCCTAACCGCTTGTGCCTTGGAAATACCAGGACTTTGCAATGCTTGGTAAAAGTAGTCGGAAAAGAGTGCGCCGGTTTCATCATCGAGGCTCCAGAGGGAGGCGAGGGTGCTGCGGGCACCGGCCTGGACGGCGACGCCTGCTAAGCCCAGGGCGGCACGTTTATCGCCTGCGGCGGTTTCGCAGGCGCTGAGAATCAACAGCTCAATGGCCCCTCGGCGGCTTTGTTCACTTTGGCGCAGCAGCCGGTTTAGCTCGTTTACCTGGATGGGCTTGTCCCAGGCCAGGACAAAAGTCTCTGCCGGGTCAGAGCTGAATTGTCCGTGGGTGGCTAGGTGCACCAGCGGATAAGGCGTGTTGTTGATGGCATCGACAAGGTTGTTTTGAGTAAATGATTCGTTGAGGAGAACTCGGCTATCGGTGTTTTGCTGTACCTGAGTGACTTCGTCTTGTACGGAAGGTAGGGCGGAGAAGCCGTGGCGCGGCTCGCTGAGCCCCGCGATCAGGGTCGATAAGCTTTTGTTGCTGAGCGGCTGTGGGTCCACTAGCTGGAGGCCAGGGGCTAGGGCGATGCTGTATTTTTCAACGAGGTATTGTTGCCTGTCGTACAGGGCGGCCATAGGGATGCTTCGCAAAAAGCCGTCGAGTACAAAGACCAGGGTGTCGATTTGGCTGTTGCTGAGAGCGGGTTCTATCGGGGCAATCAGCCAGTCGTAAAGCTGGGCTGATTCAGACTGGACGGCATTGATGGTGAACGGTAAGCGCAGATCTGTTTGAAACTGGGTGAGCAGCTGCTCTAGTTCTAGCTGATCAACCTGACTAGAAAACAGCTGTAAGGGCTGCTGAGGCAGCTTCAAAATAATTTCTAATCTATCGGGCAAGATGATGGGATAGACCACCGCTGTGGGTGAGGCTGTGTTTTCAATAATTTGATCAATCTGTTGGCTAATGGCGACGCAGGGCTCCTGGAAAAAGTTTTCTACCTCCGCAATTTGCAAAGATTCGATGGCTTGGCGCGCTTTGATGAGTTGGGGTTGTGCATCGCCTTGTCCTGCGGTGACTGCTGAGGCATCGTCTAGCAGCAAATCGACCAAATCACGGTAGATTGGTTCTACTTTTTCTCTAAAGTTGAATCGTAGATCGGGGGTGATGGTTCGCAAATTTCCTCGCAGTGCCTGCAAGCTTTCCACGGCGTTGTCGTAGTGAGTGATGGCGACGGCAGTGTCTTCTTGTTGTCGGGCTAGGAGACCGAGCTGCCACTGCCATTGATAGGCCAGGTCAGGGGCTTGCAGGGTTTCTGCGAGGGTTAAGGCCTGTGCGAGTAACTGTTGCGCATCGCTGTACTGTTGTTGTTGCCGGTAAAGCTCACCTAAGTAGCCCAGTGCGTAAGATTCTGCTCTAGGATCGTCTAGTGCTGTTGCTTGTTGAAGTGCGATCGCCAAACTTTGGATCATCTGCTGAGCAACGTCGTTTGAGAGCTGGCTTTGATCTAACTGCTGACGTGCTAAGTCCAGCCGTCCATTTAAGGCAAGACGGTCGGTGGGTAGGGTTTCTAGGGTTTGTTGAATATCTGTTATTAGGGTATTGATTTGTTGGGCTGCGTTTGTGAGAGATAAGTCGTTGTTGTCTGCATTTTGCAGAAGAGCCAGCTGACTAAGCTGAGCTTTTAATAGTAAGGAAGATTGGGGCAAAGAAGAGAGTGCTGAAGAAGAGTCTAATGATGCAGACTCGCGAGCGGTTGCTATCACCGTCTGATAGTAGGTCAGGGCTTGGGCCGTATTACCTTTTGCTTCGGCGGTGTGGCCTAGGCTGAGCTGCACTGCTGCGATCGCCTGCTGACCAGACATCTCTTGAACTGAAAACCCCTCAGCAATTTCCAGCCCTAATTCTAGGGTTGTTTGGGCTGCGTCTAAATCACCCGTTGTACGGTAGAGATCGCCCAGCATCTGTAGGCCAGTGACTTTTGTGATGGAGTTGGGCTGTTGAGCCAGGGGCGGCGTAATGTCGGTGAGGTTAATCAGGGCGCGGCGGTAAAAGCCCAGGGCCTGGAGGGCTTGGGTTTGGTTTAGCTGGCTGCGCAGGCGGCCCGCATTATCGCTGGTTTGGGTGTAGTAGGTTGTTGCTGTCTTAAAGGCTTCTAGGGCTTCTGTGGGTTGCGATCGCAACAACCGCAAATTGCCATGCGTGTTGTGAATTTGAGCGAGGCGCTGAGAAAGCTCACTGTGGGAAATTTCACTGCGTGGCTGTGAGCCTGCATTTGTGAGCGTTAAAGACTCGGGAGAAATCAGAGCAAGGCTTTGGGCGATCGCACTTTCAGATTGCTCTACATCGCCGAGTTTCTGATACGCCAAAGCCAGATAGCTGAGCATACTTGCTTGGTTCAAACTATCGCCTTGGGCCGCAAAATTTGCTGCGGCCTGTGCCCAACTTTCAGCTGCCGCAGTGAACTGACCTGCTTCGTAGAAGTCTCTGCCTGTCTGACCGTCTTGTCCTGTCTGACTGTGCTCAGCAGCGGGTAGTGCTTGTGCGAAGCTGTTGATTTGCTGTTCAGTCGTCGGAGCTAAGTTAGCCGTGATGTTTTTCTCAGAGGCGATTCTTGGTAAGAAAGACTTTGCCAAGGCAACAGATGAGGATCCAGCGAATTGGCCGAGAGTGAATAGCAGTGAACAACAAAAACAACAAAGGAGGAAAAGGGGGCGTGGGAGAATAGAGCGGCGGTGCGATCGCTTAAAGAAAAATTTCATACCCTACCTCCGTTGCTGACAAGACGACGAATGCTGACCATGAGCTGGCGGCTGAGACATCGCTTGAGCCAGTAAAACAACCTCCCCATTCGGGCCTTTTTGCCAGCTCTGGGCCTCTAAAATGGGACGCTCTTCTATCGCCGGACGAGCGGAAACATCTGCCTGCTCACCCGCAGGTCTCGTAACCTGTTCGGTTGCTGCCTGCGGGTTACCCCAGTCCACTAGCCCGATTGATTCGTTGCGGACAATGTCGGACGGTGAAGGGCTAGTGCCGCCTTGCCCGGTGATGACAAAGGCACTGGTGCCTTCGTCGGTGCTGGCTAAGCAGCGCTGCGCAATTTGATTACTCTGATCGGCCAAATTGCTCGGCAGTTCAATCAGGGCCTGACTGGGATCAATCTCTATGGTTTCTAGGGTGACTTCACCGTCGCGGCCAAACTCGGAGCTGGCGCTAATCCGGCTTTGTTGATTGTTTTGTAGGCGATCGCTTTGCAGGGTGTTAGGCGCGCTAAAGCCTAAAATGTTGAGCGCATTGACTCGAATTTGCCCCCCAGCCCCTTCAAAGGCATTGGCAATAATGTTGCTGTTTTCCTCGGGGACAGCCACCAAAAAGCCATTCGGAATAGACAGGGTGATGTTGCCACCGTTACCCGCTCTATCGGAGGCGCCTGCCTCAGCGGTGATGCTGCTTTGCTCGCGCAGGAGCACCGTCTCAAAATTAGCCACAGCAATGTTACCGCCCGTGGTGTTGATGGTGTCTGCATTGATTTCGCTGCCACCGTTCATCACCAGGCGCGTATTCTGACCACTGCCGAGTGCTTGAATGACCAGGTTGCCCGCAGAGCCTGCCCGTTCGCTATCTCCTAATGACTGTAAATAAATACCGCTAGGGGCTACACCGTTTGCGCCTTGGCGGTTAATTACCTGGCGCAAATCGCTGATGCGTCCGGCGTCTAGCCGGGCTTGCCCATTTTGCACCTGCACCGCAAAGCTCGGATCATTCCCGAGCAAAGCCACTTCGGTGGTGGCTGAAATGGTGATGTCACCAGCTTCACCGTCCGCTGAGGCTGAACTGAGAATTTGGCCGCCGTTTTCTAGCAGAATGCGATCGCCCCCTATTTCAATATTGCCGCCTGGGAAAGGGCTTTCTGTTTCTGTGGTAATCACCGAGTTGCCGCTCACTCGCAATAGCCCTGCGTCTAGCACAATGTCGCCGCCGGCCCCTCTTGCCCTAGGACGGCTCCGGCTAAAGAAGCCGCTGGCTGTTTCAACAATCTCATCGGGCAAGTATGGATCGTCTATTTCAATCACGTCTGCGGTGATGCGAATATCGCCAGCATCCTGCTGTCCTTGGGTGGACAATCGAATGCTGCCTAAAAAGGAGAGTCTTAGGGTGCCTGCGTTAACAACAACATTGCCTACCTCCTCAGTAATGCTAGTGTCAGCAACAGATTTTACATTGATAGAGGCGCTTAAAAAACTGGCGTTGCGGATATCAAACGCTTCTTCTACATTGACGGTGATATTGCCCGGTGCGCCAAAAGAATCTCGATTTTGCACCTGCATAAAGCTCACATCATCCATGGCCAGTGAGCCCGCATTAATCACGATGTTGCCGCCTCTTCCAATGGTTTCGGTCACCGCAGACTCTACCTTGCCGCGCCGTGTCATCGTCATCGGGCCAGCCACATTAATAAAGACAGAGCCTGCATTCCCTTCACTGCCGGTTCGCCGCCTGCCCGCATTCGCCGTGATGCCGCTAGGGCCACTGACGCCAGGGCCAATCATCGTCAGTGCATTGACGTCAATCGTAATCACGCCCCCATCGCCAAACCCAGATGTCCCGGTGGAAACGAGCGTTTGCTCGCTGGAAGGGTTGCCTTCAGGTGTCTCCATAAAAAAGGCATCTGCTCGAATGCTGATATTCCCGGCGTCCCCTTCGGCATCGTTAAAAACATCGTTAATTACGTTCGAGACGCGCATGCTGAAGTTTCCCTCGGCGGTGATGCTAATGTTTTGATTGCCCCCTTTCCCGGATAGGCGATTGATAATGTCAGCGTCTTGTAGCTGAACATCGCCGCCGGTGGTAATGACAATATTGCCGCTGGTCCCTTGCGAACCGTTTCTGACCGAGTTTTCAATCGTGCTTTCCAGCGCGACAAAGTTGCCTTGCGCGTCGATTACAACATCACCGGCTTGGCTATTTGGTGAGCCTTTATCAGGGGCAACACCCGCGATAATTCGGCTGCGTGTGAGGGCCATGTTGTTGGCATATATTCTCACATCGCCATTGGCGGTATCGGCCACATCAATTCGCGTGTCCGTGAGCGAAATATTGGCTCGGGCGGTGTTGGGTGAAAAAGTAACGCCGCCATCGGGTGAAAAGATAACGCTGCCGGGTTCTGCCAGGCCGCCAAGTGTAATCAGCCCTTCTTCAGCGGCGATCACAGTATCTATATCATTGGCCAATGGTTTGGCGATCGCAATCTCTCCCCCTATCAGCTGAATCCGCTCCCCCTTGGGCATAATCAGGCTGCCCTCGCTCATAATCGGCGCTGGACTCTCTTGATTAAAAAATAGGGCCGTAGGCTGAACGGTGAGCAGTGCTGCTGGCGGTGCGATGGGTGATTGTGTGCCAAATACAAAGCCCTCTTCAAAGGCAATCTCGTCAGCTGAGGTGGCTAAAAAAGACCCCGGCAAATCTAGCTGAGCCTCAGGACCAAAGAGGATGCCATTGGGATTGAGTAAAAAAAAGTCGGCACTGCCCAAAACGCCTAGCGTCCCTAGAATTTGGGACTCACCGCCGCCGGTGACGCGTGTAAAAATATCGGTAACGCGGCTATCGGGCGAAAAATAAAGCTGTTGCTGAGTGCCGATGTTAAAGTCTGAAAAGCTATGAAATAAAGTACTCCCTCGGACCGCGCCCCCTTCCACCACATCCGCAGCTCGACCGCCGATGCTCGTAGCTGACGGTCGCAGTATGGAGGATTCTGTGCCTAGGGAAGCATCTGGAACCGTTTGGGCGTAAGCCGTCCGGAGAAAAACAGTATTGGCAAAGTGATTTGAGGCTAGCAACGCTAACGTCAAGTAGCACAGTTGGCTAAATAATGATTTCATAGTCGTGAGCTTTTAGCAGAAGGGGCGTATCTGTTAAAAGGACTGTAAAAAAGGGGCTTTTAACAAACTATCAGGCAACCCTAGCGGTTTTCAGTAATGGCTTAACTTTCTTCATACGAAAGCGGAGCCCATTCTCAACGTTTGAGTGTGATAGATCTAGTTTGGATGTGAGTGAACTGCCTTGAGCCGCTGGCAGATAGTTTCATTGCAGAATAATTGCCAGTACCGCTGA
Organism: Cyanobacteria bacterium J06634_5; assembly: GCA_039820525.1. GTDB lineage: Bacteria > Cyanobacteriota > Cyanobacteriia > Phormidesmidales > Phormidesmidaceae > Phormidesmis. The sequence goes on along the minus strand of JBCBPY010000027.1, from coordinate 7,648 downwards.
TAGCTGATTACAAGCTGCGAAGCCCAAACGATGAACAAACGGGTCACTCTAAAATTTAATCATGGCAGTTTGGAAGCGGGCTTCTCGGTCACGCTGCAAGTGGGCAATGACGGCGCGGCTCCCACCGCTGAAATTTCGGGTGGCTTGCCGACAGCACAGTCGTTGAAAGCGGTGTACCTGCGCTGGCAAGCGGCCTACCGACAGCTGGGTGTGCCCACTCGCATTAGCATTAACCCAACGGGGTTTGCTACGAATGTCTCTATTGTGGGAGATTGTCATGCGCTGGCCGATGAGCTGAAAGCGGCGTTCAATCAGTGGCTTCGGTCTGAGTCTTTTCGGCCTATTCAGGAAAAGCTTTTAGAGAGCCTCACGCCCACCGATAGCATTCGGCTCGTGTTACAAACCAGTAACGATATTGTGCAGCGCCTGCCCTGGCACCTGTGGGCCATTTGCGATCGCTACCCCAAGCTGGAAACGGCCCTTAGCGCACCGACCTACGAACAAAGCGTTTCTACCGCAGTGCCGCCCCGTCAGAACGTACGTATTTTAGCCATCCTAGGCCACAGCGAAGGGTTGGATATTGAGACCGATCGCGCCCTGCTTAACCATCTTCCCCAGGCGGATATTCACGTCCTTTCGCAGCCGACTCGTCAAATTTTAGATGCCCATTTGTGGGATCCTGAGGGCTGGGATATTTTGTTTTTTGCCGGTCATAGCGTGACCGAGTGCCGTGAGGCTGGTGTGCAGAATACGGCTGAGCAAGCGACTGTTGGCAAACTGTTTATTAATCCGACCGACTCTATCACCATTCCCCAGCTTAAAAATGCCCTGCGAAAAGCGCTCACCCGTGGGCTCAAAATCGCCATCTTTAACTCTTGTGATGGCCTGGGGCTTGCCCAGGCTTTGGCTGATTTGCGGATTTCTCAAGTGCTGGTGATGCGAGAGCCGATTCCAGATGCGATCGCCCATACCTTCCTCAAATCTTTTTTAGAAGCTTTTTCCAGAGGCGAAAGCTTTTACCTGGCTGTCCGCGAAGCTCGCGAAAAGCTCCAGGCGCTAGAAGATAACTTTCCTTGTGCTTCTTGGCTCCCGACGATTTATCAAAACCCCGCTGAAACGCCGCCGACTTGGCAATCACTATCTCAACTCACGGCAGAGCCTGCTGCTCAGGCGATCGCACTCCCTCAGCCATCGAGAGAACAGTCTCTTTCTTCCTCTCCTCACTCTCGGCTGAACGGTCCACTGATTCTCACCACTCATGTTCTGATTACGGCGCTGCTGCTGCTTTTTCGTACCCTCGGTCTTTTCCAATCTTGGGAAATTAGTGCGTTTGACCGCTTTCTTCGCCTTCGCCCCAAAGAACTGCCCGACCCTCGACTGGTGGTTATCACGATTACTGAGGCCGATGTTCAGGCTCAAAATGCGGAGGATAGGCGGGGCTCCCTGTCCGATGTCGCCTTGTCAAACTTGCTTGAAAAGCTCGAGCCTATGCAGCCCAGAGCTATTGGGCTCGATGTGTATAGAGATTTTCCTGCGCTCAAAAGCCAGCCTCAGCTTGCGGCTGACCTTGCCAATACCAACAATCTTTTTGTGGTGTGCAAAAGCCGTGATCAGCAGGCGGATAGTGACGGCATTGCGCCACCGCCAGAAGTGCCGAGTAACCGAGTGGGCTTTAGCGATTTTGTGCAAGATGATGATGAGAAAATTCGCCGGCAGGTGCTGTCGTTTACGCCGGAGCCCGCCTCACCCTGTACCGCTTCCTATGGTTTGGCAACCTTGCTGGCCTTGAGCTACCTAGAAGGTGAGGGGATAAGCGCCAGCTTTTCACCCGAGGGAGACTTGAGCATTGGTGAAACCCGCTTTAAGCCGCTCGAAGCTGATGACGGGGGATACAGAGGGGTGGATGCCAAGGGGTATCAGCTGCTATTGAACTATCGAAATCTCGATAGGCTCGGCCAGATTGCCGACCAGGTGACGTTGATGGATATGTTGAACGGGCAAGTGTCGCCAGAGGCTATTCGCGATCGCATTGTCCTCATTGGCACCACTGCCAGCAGCTACCGCGACCACTGGCTCACACCCTACAGCCCTACAGAAGGCAAAACCAAAGGCGTTTTTATGCAGGCTCAAATGACCAGCCACCTGCTTAGCGCCGTCCTCGATAACCGCCCTTTACTCAAAACCTGGCCAGAATGGCAGGAAATGCTTTGGATTAGTGCATGGGCCGCGGTGGGTAGCGCTTTGATGTTTACCCTGGGCCGACCACTGTTGACCGATGCTGTGCAACAGAGTCCCTCAACCCAAAGGCCGCGCCAGCGTAGCCCAGCGGCTGTCAAACTGTTTCTGGGTTTGCTCCTCAGTGAGCTAGGACTGTTTGGCCTGTGCTGGTTGTTATTCACCCAAAAAACGGTTTGGGTGCCTTGGGTGCCGGCTGCGATCGCCCCTATCGCCGTTGCCAGCAGTGCGCCCCTAACCCGACGCTTTTCACAGCGTTTTTTCGATTCTCGCTCCAGCTCAATTACTCAGAAAACAACAGACTAAAAGATAGCTAAAAACAATTCTCTAAAGTAATCCTCAAAGGAGTCATCATGAAAGCCCCCCGGATGATTTTTTCAGTGCTCGGCACGCTTCCGCTACTGCTAATACTGTCACAATCCCAAACGCTACGCTCTCAAACCGCCCACGCCCAAACAACACCGCTCAACACCTCGCTTCAGTTCGTACCGCCGCCACCACCGGATCGCGGTCGTCCGGGTGGCCGGAGCGAGGGGGGTGCTAGCCGAGGCAGCTGCACGGTAGATCCGGCTAACATTCCGCTGACTGCGCTGGTGCCCTCCACTCAAGAAACACCCGAAGATGCGCCCGCTTACGAGTCTGTTTTTACGCTGACTGATGCCGCCAAGCCAACCTTTTGGTTTTATGTCCCCTACGAAGTAGGCAGTACGCCGCTAGAATTTGTGCTGCAAGATGAAAACAACAACACGCTGTATAAAGACACTCTTACCAGTAGCGGTGACGGCACTGGTGTGGTTCACGTTACGCTCCCTAGTAGTGCCCCGGACCTCCAGCTGAATGAACGCTATCACTGGTACTTTTTGGCTTACTGCGATTCTAATAGTCCAACGTTTGTAGAAGGCTGGACGCAGCGCAGCGCACTTTCACCGAGTGTAGAAGCGGCGGTTGCGGCCGCAACCCCTCAAGAGCAGGCTGAGCTGTATGCTCAAAATGGTTTTTGGCAGGAGGCATTGACGCTGGTAGGTGAACAGTATCAGCCGGCGACGAACAGTTCGGCGGCGGCCAGTGGAGCGGATTGGAGCACACTGCTAGAGTCCGTTGACCTAGGGCATATTGTAGAACAACCTCTACTCGACTGTTGCAGCTTGCCAACAGCGCCTTAAAAGTAAAAGTGTGCCTGCCTTAAGGTGTGCCTAGGTGGGCTAAATTAAAGCGTATGGGACTTGCGCATGTGTGAATTTGACTACTCACAGCTTCAACCTGAGGCGTACTATACTAGAGCCAACCGCACAACGAAGCTATTGGTTAAACCTGTGAGTGATCAAACCACACAGCAGCAAATGGATGACCTACGGCAAACTGTATCGCAGCTGAGCGATGCGGTTGGGGTGCTCGTGACTGAATTCTTGCAACCATTAACGAAACAGGCCTTGGCAAGCCAACGTGCGATCGCCGCTTTAATCGACCGAACAGATAGTTTGGCTGATGCCGTCATCCAACATCAAGAATGGCTAGACGAAGATCGGCGCGATTTAGCTAGCTATAGACAGCGCCAAGAAGAGCAGTCGCAACAAATACAAGTACTTATTGAAGCGAATAGGAGAGACCGCACCGAAGCTGCCCGTAAGTTTGATGAGACGCAGGCCGAAATCCGTCAAAACCAACGATTGCTATTGGAAGGTCAGCGGCGAGCCGAAGGAAACGAACAGCGACTCGATGCGATATTAGCCGAAGTGCTATCGCTATCTAGACGTGTCACGGCAGTAGAAGACGCGGCATAAGAACACAATTATTTAATGCTCATTTCTTAGAGGGTTTGATCTTGGGCTTTTGAGTTACTGTTCGTTTGTTGTTGACGTCAGCTTTGGGCGGTTGCCTTTTTTGCTGGGCATCGTCTAACGTGCCAAACTTAGGTGACCAAAAGCCCCCATCCCGGCTTTGGAAAAAGGCAACATCTTTGCATTTGCCTTTGCGGTTCTCCAAAATAGAACAGCGCAGCATCACTTTATCGATGCCTTCTTTTTTGTAGGCGTGCCGAATGAGCAAGGCGTTGCATACGGGGCAAGGGTGATTCGTAAACGCGGCTGGGTCGGCTTCTCTTTGGGCGTAGGGTAGCTCGTACGTTTTTTGCTTAGCATTCCAAAACATGACGGTGTCGCAGCCGATAGATCCGCACTTTAGAAAGTGATTGGCTTTGAGCTTTTTAGATTTTGAAGGAATCTTGTTGAGCAGCTGATCGCATTTTGGACATTTTGTTTTGCTCTTTTGTTCTTTTTTGTCTGTTCCCTTCGTCGACCTCACCGGTGCTGAATGGGTATCGGCAAAAAAGTCGTAGGGTGCTCCGCTGGTCGGGGCTGCTTGGGCGGATTGTTTACTAGCTGATTTTTTTTTGGCCTTTTGGGTGACTTTTGGGGTCGTGCTTTTTGTGGCGCGACTATTCCTAGACTTCGCGGCGGCAAAGTCTGCGGCACTTTTGCGTAGCTCTTGCATAATGCCGGCTGAAAGCTGGTTTTTTGCACTGGCGATCGCAGGTCCAAAGTACTCCTTATGCCATCCGGTGAGATAGGTTTGCCACTCTTGTTTGCCAGAGGCGATCGCATCCAATTCAGCCTCCATCTGCGCCGTAAACTCAGGCTGAATCAAATCGGGCAACAGCTTTTCTAAGGCCGTATCTAAAGAGAGTCCGAGTTCTGTGGGTTGGAGCTTGCCTTTGAGCAAGCCTACATAGGTGCGCGATCGCAAAGTTTTAATCGTGGGTGCGTAGGTACTGGGCCGGCCAATGCCCTTACGCTCCATTAGCTGCACGAGCTTGGGCTCGCTGTAGCGTGGGGGCGGCTGGGTTTGCTTTTTATCTGCCTGCGCTTTCTCGACAACCACCACTTGCTCTGGCTGAAGCGTCGGCAGCTGAGAGTCGGCACTCAGATTGTTCCAGTAGCGGGTATAGCCTGCAAACGCCACCACTTGCCCCCGCGCTTCCCAATAAGTTGTCTCTTTTCCTTCGCCGGCTTGCGTGACAACGCGCGTTTTGCGCAGCTTTGCAGAACAACATTGAGAGGCCACCGCCCGATTCCAAATTAGCTCGTACAGCTTGGCGGCATCGGCTGAAAGATTTGCTCGAATTTGCTGTGGCGTCAGTGTGACATCGGTTGGCCTAATCGCTTCGTGAGCTGCTTGAGCGCCTTTTGCCGTCCGTTGCTTCGCTGTTTTCTTCGGGACATTAGTCGGATCGTGCTGCGTCAAATAGTCTTTAACTGCCGCCATAAAAGGGGCCGAAAGTACAACAGAATCTGTGCGCATGTAGGTAATATGACCCGCTTCGTACAGAGACTGGGCCACTTTCATGGTTTGCTCTGGGCTAAAGCGCAGCTTGCTCCCTGCGGACTGCTGGAGGGTAGAGGTAATAAAGGGCGGGGGCGGTGCCTGGGTTTTGAGCTTACCTTCTACCGAGAGGATCTTGTGCGGGGCCGATTGGGCGATGTTTACCAGCCGGTTTGCCTCGGCTTGCGTGCTCACCCGTTCAGACTCAGGCCCTTTTTTGCTATCACCCGTGCCCTTTTCTGTGTCTTTTTTGTCTCCTTTTTTAGGACGGCCTGCCGTGGGCGATCGCTTATAAAAAGCCTTAAAGCCTTCTGCATAGCTCACCCACACGCTCCAGTAGTCCTGCGGCGTAAACTTAACAATCTCTCGCTCACGCTGGCACAGCAAATGCAGGGTGGCGCTCTGCACCCGCCCCATCGACTTTGCCCCGTTGTTCAGCGGCCACACCACGTGCCGAGAGCCTTTATAACCTACCAGCTTGTCCAGGCAGTCGCGCGCTCGCCCGGCTGCCACTAAAGACTGATCGAGCACGCTGGGATTTGCTATTGCCTTGCGTACTGCCGCTGGCGTAATTTCGCTGTACACCACCCGGTAGGGCTTTTTGAGCCGTAGGGCCTGCTGCAAGTGCCAGCCAATGGTTTCCCCTTCCCGGTCCGGGTCAGTGGCGATGTACACCGTATCGGCTTGCTTCACCGCCTGCCGCAGACTCGAAATCGTCTTTTTTGCGCGGGTGTCTCTCGGCGCGTATTTGCACCGAATCTCTGTACCGTCCATGTCAAAGCCTAGGGAATCTTCACCCTCATTGGTCAACTCGCGAATGTGACCCATGCTGGCTTTTACCGTCCAGCTAGGACCGAGGATTTGACTGAGCTTTTTGATTTTTCCAGGGCTTTCGATTAAAAGAAGCTTGGACATGGCTTTGGATATAGCGGCGATAGTTCACATTAAATAGTTCACATGAACCTATAGCAAGTGTGCCTATGATAGTACACATGATCCAAAAGCGTGCCAAAATCTAGATCCTTTCGTTACTTTTCGTCTTCCAAAATGCCTTCGCCTTTCACATACCAGGACAGGCCAAAGGCTAGTACTGCAAAGGCTTCTAACCAAAATATGGGATCTAAAATCTGCTCAATGGGTTCTTTGAAGCTGCTGGGCGCAAAGGCATAGATGGCCATAAGTGCGATCGCGCCTAAAATGCCATAGCCACAGGTTCTGTACACCTGATTGCGCTGTTTTTTTCGAACCGTCATTGGCCGATTAGGTGCGTGCTTCGTAAACAACACCAAAGAGAAATAAGCCAACGTCAAAAAGTAAGCCGTCGCACACACAATATGAATCGTGCCCAGGGCAGACTCTAGCCCGGTGGGGTTCACCGGTGTGGTGGGAAACAGCGCAGTGCCAATTACAAAAACGCTGGCCAAGTTGCCCGCATAGTTATCTTTAGGGCCATAGCCTTTGTAAGAAAACAAAAACACGCCCATCGCAAACAAAATGCCCACAAAAACATCGCGCATGCCCGTGTGGTAGTAGTCGCTCACCGTGGGCTGAATATCTAGGCCAAATAGCAGCATTCCCCCAATGACCAGCACAAACGGGAGCACCATGCCCAGTCCGCCAATGGCTTTTCGCAGCATGAGATAGGAGACAACAAGGCGATTACCAGGTCCGGGTGTCATGGGCGAAAGCTCCTTAGCTTGAAAGAGTCGGCAGAACTGTTACCTTATCGCTGGGGTGCGTATTTAGGTGGCGTTTCTCTGAAAAAATTAAGCTGGAAATTAAGTTTTATAGCTAAAGCTACCTAGGAAAACAGCTGCTGAATAAATTATTCAAGGAATATCTTAAGATTTAGGGTGAGTCGCTTTTTTGCACCCATGCACATTCTTCACGGTACCTGGATTCCTGACGGCCCATCGGAGAGCACCTCTCCAAAAGCTTCATTGAGAACCCTCCGCAGCCAGGATGACTTTGTACAAAAAGGAGAGTTTTACCTCTGGGTAGAAACTCAAAAGGTGAGACGGTTTAAACGGCTCTCCACAGAAGCTGCCCCACGTCACAACCGGCAGCTACAGGGCAAGGAGCTGGCCGCTTTTTT
>JBCBPY010000026.1:0-94426 GCA_039820525.1 Cyanobacteria bacterium J06634_5 | reverse complement strand
CTCTCAGAACAGCTACTGATCGTCGCCTTGGTAAGCTCTTACCCCACCAACTAGCTAATCAGACGCGAGTTCATCCAAAGGCTATTAATATTTCACCTCTCGGCACATTGGGTGTTAGCATCAGTTTCCTAATGTTGTCCCCATCCTTTGGGCAGATCCTCACGCGTTACTCACCCGTCCGCCACTAACACCCGAAAGTGTTCGTTCGACTTGCATGTGTTAAGCACGCCGCCAGCGTTCATCCTGAGCCAGGATCAAACTCTCCATTTTAGGGGAACTACACATACCCTAAAAGCACATGCAGCTCCGTTTGTCTAACTCAAGCTATTTACTAGCTCTATTGCTTTATCAAAATAGCTATGCTATCCTCATAAACAATTTCATTCCATTAACGAGGGTCTCGTTAATTCTCTTCCAAATTATTCAGGTTTCTAGGTGCTACTTCCTCGCTTCAGTCGCAGCAGCATCAGCCCCTGCGCCCTTCAGCGCTTAATGAATATAACGCTACTCGAGTAGTAGTGTCAACTCTTTTCTAGAGAAAAATTTTGCGTGGGCTGAATAGTCTAAGAACAAAGGGGTTCAGCTTTTTTACTAACGTAAAGAATGAACAATATGGCGCTTATAGTCTAGGAAATTCGAAGTCAGCTTCATTTCTAACTCACGATATACGGGTAAGTTGATTTCTACTGTTTCACGCAGTTTGCCTTGGTTACTCATAATATGGACTCGCTGGGAAAGAAAAATGGCCTCTTCCACATCATGAGTAATCATGAATACGGTAATCTGCGTTTTTTCCCAAAGGTCGTGGAAGAATTCCTGTAGCTGTTCTTTAGTTTGGGAGTCGAGGGCTCCGAACGGCTCATCCATGAGCAACACTTCTGGGTCATTGGCAAGGGCTCGGGCGATCGCAACTCGCTGCTTCATACCACCAGAGAGTGCCTTTGGGAAAGATTTTGCACTATCGCTTAGACCCACAATCTCTAGGTAATGTGCGACTTTGGCTTTTTGTTGGGCCTTTGGCATTTTTTTAAGATTGAGACCAAAAGCCACATTATCCGCAACAGACAACCAAGGAAAAAGCGTATAGTTTTGAAAAACCATACCTCTATCAGAGCCTGGTCCTAGCACTCGATCACCGTCTACAAAGATTTCCCCAGACGTCGCCTTCGTCAATCCTGCTGCGATATTTAATAACGTTGATTTTCCACAACCAGAAGGTCCAACAATACAGCTGAACTCATTTGACGCAAGTTTTAAGCTGATGTTATCGACAGCAACTTTAGAGTTTTGATTCGTCTCGAAGACTTTGACAATATTTCGAATTTCTAGCTTGGGCAGTGCTTGCTTTGCAGGCAGCGGCAATGTCGTTGGAAAGTTAGTTTGCATCGCTAGATTGATAAAAATGAAAAATTCAAACCAGGAGAGCCTGAGTGAGAGTTAGCGACCCCTTTGTTGCCGCTAACTCATTTTAGAATCAGCCCAAGGTAGCCAAAGACGAAAAAGTTGCCTAAACGCAAAGTCTGTCGCAAGGCCAATCAGACAGATGACGACAATACAAAACATCGTCTTGTCAGTTTGCAAATAACGCTGTGAGCGGATGATGGTGAACCCCAATCCATTTTCAGCAGCAATGAGTTCTGCTAGGACGAGGAAGTTCCAGGCACCGGCAATATTGACTCGCAGGGTATCCAGAATGCTGGGCAATGTTGCAGGCAGTATGACTCGCAGCAAAACATCACGACGACTAGCGCCAAGCGTATAGGCAACGTTCAAGGTTTCGTTAGGAATAAACTTCACAGCATCAGCAATCATGGTTGCGTTATAAAACACAATTCCGAAGAACACAATGAGTACTTTGGATGTTTCATCAATGCCGGCCCAGATAATAATGAGAGGGACAAAAGCAACAATGGGCATGTAGCGTGCTGTTCGCACTAATGCGCCTAGTAAGCTATCCATGCTGCTAAACGTACCCATAGCAATGCCGACAGGAATACCTACTAACGCTGCAAAGCTAAATCCAGTGACGACTCTCCCTAAACTGGCAAAAATATCCCAGATAAGAGCATCTTCGCCTAAGAATCCTTTTTCACCACCCATCAGCATTTGAAAGCCTGTAATGATGACAGCATCAGGAGTAGGTAGAAACTTGTCTCTGACAAAACCGCCGTAGCTTAAAAAACTCCAAATAATAAGCGGTATAGCTAGCGAGATGACCGCTAAGGTGATCTTCAGGCCGCTAGGGAACTCTTGACGAATGCCCCAGAAAACAGATGGCTTGAGGTAACGTTTTTTGGCATGAGTCACCGAAGTCGAGTCCATTTGCGTAAGGTTGTAGGTTATATGATTCGTGTTGTCTAAAGCTCTGCTGCATTAACAGAGAAGTGGCTATACTTGCACGGAAATAGGTAATAAACGAAAGCAGCAAGAATGCTTAGACGGAAATAGGTAATAAACGACAGCAACAAGAATGCTTAGGAAGCTGGAGAACGGAATAGTTACAGTTGAGCAGCTTGCACAAACTGAGGATCTAGCAGCGAAGCTAAGTCGTCTGGCGCTGATTCAATTTGGCCTTCTGCCAGTAAGAAGTCGGCGAGTTCTTGTAGTGGCGTTTCTAGATAGATATCGCTGTCAGGTTCACCCAGCATTTTCAAGTTGGTTGCGGTATCAGGCAGTGTCACACCCTTGAGATCAGCTTCTAGCTCCTCTGGAGTGTATTCCAGTTCTGCGGCACCAATAGCGATGCCTTCTTCTGGGTTATCTGCAAGGAACTGAAGGCCCTTTAAAGCACCGTTAACAAAGGCTTGGACGGCTTCGGGGTTTGCCTCAATATAGGCTGTATCAAACAAATACAGGTCGATGATAGCAGTTGGCATTTTAGAGGAATCGTAGATCACACGACCATCTTCTACAGCATCTGCGGCCTGCTGAAGGAAAGGGGCATAAGTGACTGCAATATCTACACTGCCTGCTTCGAAAGCGGCGGCGGCGGCGGCTGTTTCGGTGTTAACTGCGGTGATGTCATCCTTAGTCAGCCCGGCTTCTTTGAGCACTTGAAGCAGAAAGAAGTAGCTCACACCACCCGTATCTACAGCAATTTTTTTACCTTTGAAGTCTTCGATACTAGCAATGCTGTCTCTTGCTAGGATGCCGTCACCACCCACAGAGTTATCTTGGACTAGAACAATTTTATAATCTTTGCCTTGTGCCCTCATCACAACAGCTTCTGAACTAACCGGTGAAACCGCATCTAGCTGATCGCTTAAAAATGCTGACATATACTCACTATTAGACCCAAACAACCGTAGGTTAAAGTCAAGCCCTTCTTCCTCGAAAAACCCTTTTTCTTGAGCAATGTAAATGGGTACCTGGCCTATCCAAGGAATGGTACCTAGGGTCATAGACATTGCCGTGTCGTCACCACCAGCATCGGAAGTATTTTCAGAACCTTTAGGACCGCAAGCATGAAGTAGTGCTGCGCCCGAAGCACCTGCTAGTAGCTGCAAGGCATGACGACGACGAATCTTGAGGGGGGCATCTGACATGAAAGGAGTCTCACAATTAAAATACGAGGCATCTAGGGAAAATTGGACGAATATTACACAGAGCCAAATAACACGACTCAATCACATTCGGAAAATCCTATAGATTACCGGTAAGCGTTTATACTCTATAGCTTTTCCTTAAGCATGAAAAGTTAAACCGGATACCGTAGAAATATACAAAAAAAGTTCATCTACCCGATAAAGATAGATGAACTGAGAAGGATTTATTAAAAATACGCTGACTCATTAGGCGAGTGAGCATAGATACTTAATGAATGCCAAAAAGTTATGACTAGAAAGTTGCAGCCTGAACAAATTGAGCATCAATAATACTGGAGACATCCTCTGGTTTGACATCAATTGGGCCTTCTACCGCTAGGAAAATACCAAGTGCTTCTAAGGACTTACCGACATGGTCATAGTCATAGACCCTTTACTACCGTTAATTGCAGCCGTATCAGGTCTTTGCACCGCAAGCATGAAGCAGGGCTGCGCTAGAAGCGCATACAAGCAGCTGTAGAGTGTGGCAGCGACAAAGCTTGAAAGATAAGGTCATAGGTCATCATGGCTGATGAATGAGGGTTGGCCGTCAGAAAATTTTAGACTCTCAGGTGTTGCAACTCGTATCTTTAAAAGTGATGGAGCTGATTCATCTGTTTGGATGAATCAGCTCCGCTGCTTAAGTGATTCAGAGCTGTTTTAAGAAGTTAGAACCACTCATCTTTGGCCTCAGCTTTAGTATTGGTGTTGCGCTCTGGGGTGTCGCGCTCAAAGTGCATACTGATAGAGCGTGACTGCTCGCCATCTACGGCGACTGCCTTGATGGGGTAATCAATTTGTCCATCGGGGAAGGCAACATGGAAACGGAAGGTGCCGTCAGGGTTGAGTGGAATGACGCGATCGCCCACGGTCAGCGTCGCATCAGGTTCAGTTGCACCGTAGACTATCAGCTCTGCATCAGCGACAAGCCAGAAATTCCGCTTGCGATCACCCATCCCGATACCCGACATAGTAAGCCCGGATACATTGAGCCCGGACATATTAAGACCAGAGACATTGCCCGATGGAGAAAGGGCACCCGGCGCTAATTGATGCATAGAACCAAACAGCGAACCTGCCATATGGCCCAGACCATGCCCTTGGCTCAAGGCAAATAGCTCATTGTAAAGTGCTGACTCACTAGCTTCTGCCTTAGCGCGGGCAATGACATCGGGGTCTGGCTGACGACCTAGGCTGCCAAAGGTACGGCCTTGCAAGCTTTCATCAAATCCGATAGTGACAAACTGATCCTTGACCCAGTCTGACGGATAGATAGGTGGCACACGAATAGGGGCCGAACGAGCCAACAGTAACCAACGATCATCGGCTGTTAGATAGCCAATTTCTACGCTGTAGTCGCGATCGCTCACAGGCACTTCTAAATACCAGGAACGAGCCATCTCATGACAGTCTTGCTGCTGCATGCTGTGTGGCGTTTGAATCGTTTGGTCAATATCAGTGACATCGTACAAACGAAGCATCAGCTTCTGTCCACCGCGTTGACGTAACTCTTCTTTGTGCTCGTTGGAAATATCCCAGTAAGCATATGACCATTTTGGATCGCGAGGCAGTAAAACAATCCGACTCACACCATAGCCGTCGGGTAACTCTGCTAGCCCCTCATCTACAGAAGCGAGTTCTTCAACCGTCAGCTTGCTCATCGTGTTATCCGTTGGAAGAGACTGGGTTGCACCCGCTGCGATACCCGCAGCTACGGCTGAGCCAGCTGCCGCACCCGCAACACCAAGAGCAATATCACCGGCTCCAGGAGAAGCACTAAGGTCTTCTCCAGCCACAGCATCTTCTGGGCGTGTGGGTTCGGCGGCGTTGGCGAAGCGCCCTGTATCGGAGCCAGTTGCTTCGCTTGGATTGGGTACGGCCGCTTCTGCGGTTGTCTCGACTGCTGCGGCCCCCCCAAAAGTTGCCGCACTAGTACCAATCACTGCACTTTCACCAATAATCGTACTTTCGGTAGGTTCTATGTCCGAAATATCGCGCGTATCTGCAACGATCATATCTGGCGTAGGCTCTATAGCATCCAAACTACTGAGGTCTTCGGTAGCTTCTTCGGTAGAAGAGGTATTCCAAAAGTCTTCGGTGGTATCGACAGCAGCTGACTGAGTCTCAAGCGGAGGGGGTGCACCTATTGACTGTTCAATGGGTGTTGACTGTTCAATGGGTGCGACTGTGGTGTCAACTTCACCGGTTATGTCAATCTCAGCTTCAGAGTCTACAGGTGCGTCATCTAAGGTGAGGTCGAGATTGTCGTCCCACTCCTCATCGTCATCGTCCTCCGTTTCAGCACTCAATCCTGCTGCTGCCATTCCACCAAGAACTGCAGCGCCCCCAATGGCACCCCCTACAGCACCCGGTGTGAGTAAGTCGAGGTTAGTACCTTCTAAGTTGGGCGACTCTAAATCGGTTGACTCGAAGTCGGGTAGGTTGGCACTCACCGGTGGAGAGGCGTCGCCAGGAGAGCCTACCGGTAACGGAACAGCAGATTCGGAAGCCGCTGTAGAAACCGTTGGAGGCGCTACGACCCGAGACTCGTCGGTCACTCGATCGGTTTTAATAACAGTTTGGGCACGACTAGACACTGGGCGATCGCTCTCGGGATCGGTCGTTGGAGGCGTCACAGTGGCTGTCGGTGACGTTTGCCGTCTGGGCTCTGCGGCCACAGGTGAGCGGCGTCTTTTGCCAAGTAACCATGCCCCTAGGCCTAACAGTCCCAGCAAGGGAATGAGCCACCACCACCAGGGTGAACCAGCGGTTCTATCAGCAGCGGTTTTACCGGCTGCGGCTGTGGCAGCGGCACCGCCAGCGACAGCGGTTTCACCAAAGGGGAGACCATTTAGACCCCAAAACCCTCTGCGACCTTCGCTGGCCACCGAAAGCTTATCGTTCCCATCAAACTGAAGCTCCGTAATAGCATTGCCATCAGGGCTAGGCTTGAAGACATCGCCTTTTGGTTCGCCATCGACTCCCCAGAAACGGACTTTTCCTGTATTGGTACCGGTCGCCAGGGTTTGACCGTCTTCACTAAAGGCAAGAGCCGTGATGGCACCACCGGCACCTGCTAAGGGTGCTGCAATAGGATCACCACTTTCATCGACGATGACAGCAACATTATCTTCGTTACTGACAGCTGTGAGCGTACCGTCTGGGCTGGTGGCGGTAACGGTAGGCCCTTCTATTTGAGCAGCGGCCGCACCTTCTGTTTCACGGACTTCTTCAACCACCGTTTGACCTTCAGGGCTAGTGGCAATCGCTAAGAAGCCTTTGACCGCATCGCTAGGCTCACCCTTGTAGACGTAGCTGCGGGGCTGCGAGAAAGGATAACGCTGATCGTCTGGCAAGGTTTGGTGCATGGGTACGATTTTGACCGCATCGTTACCCATGACTTGGTTAGCGATCGCATATCCTAAACCATCTTCACCTAAGGCATCTATCACAGCCTCGGTTTCATCGGTGCTGACAGGATCGGCATTTGCCCCTGTTTCAAAGGGGGCTTCTTGAAACACCGGATAGGGCTGAAAGGCTTGACGTGTATCGCTAAAGGCAGGCCGATCGACGAAGCGAATAGGACCAGCAGCCTCATCGCTGATATCTGACCAATCGGTAATTTCACCTCTGAAGATTTGCCCAAACTGACCAAACGTAAGGTCACCGTCAAATGGACTATCAGGCGCTACAAAGATCGCAATTTTTTCTCGGGCAATGTTTACCGCAGTGAGGCCAGAGTCCTTTTCTGCCTCAGTTAGCGGGCGGCCAATAGCGGCTAGTTCAATTTCGTCATCTTGTAGCCTTTGCAGGGCAATATCGGTACCACTGGCTTCGCTATCAACGACAGCATCAGGAAAACGCTCTGTAAACTGCGCTGTGAGCGCTTCATTCATAGAGCGCATGCTGCTAGAGCCATCAATCAGGAGTGGTTCTCCGTCATTTAAGGAAGCGGGCAGGGTAAATTCGCTGCTGGCTTGGGCAATTAGCAGCTGAGTCGCTTCAGCTTTTGCGCGAGCCCCCTCAAAAGTTTGCTGATTAGCAGCCGATGCGGCCCGCTGAACCGGCACGGCAAGGGCCGTCAGCAAGCATAGCTTGACAAGGGTAGAACGGTTAGCGTGCATCATAAAGCCCGAATTTTTAAGATTGTGAAATTACCTTAATATCTCAGTGATTCTTCTGAGAGTCAATCTCAGCGAACGAATATTTTCGGCTGAGCCTACCTTAAAGGATTTTTCTGGGTTTCATCTATCTGTGCTACCAGAGTGGTTTTTGATTAGCGTTTGGGGAGTGAGTGTGTTTCTTGCGAGCCGTCTTTTGCCCTTGCTTTTTCGACGATTTTTTACTGGAAGGCTTCTGCTTACCAGATTTTTTAGCGGGTGGGGTTTGGTGCGGTCCAAAATACTTTTCACTGCGATAGCGTAGCCAAATTCTGAGCTGCTGAGGAATCTTTTTCTTTTGCTCTTTTGTGAGCTGGTTATAGAGCACAAGAGCGCGATCGCGTTCCCCCCGGCAGGCTGCGTTTCGATGAGCATCCCACAGTCCCTTCGCGGCTCGAATCCGTCGGCACGTTTCTTTGATCAGTGCTTCACCCTCTAAAGGGCCGTCTGGCTTTTTCTTGGTTTTTGCCATAATCGTAAGCAGCGCTACACTCGCCTCTATTCTATAGTCATCCTTTTGTTCTCAGTAGCCCACTCACTTACCCCTGAGATTTATGCACACACACCATCAGACTCAACAAGAGCAAGAGAAGCATAGCCATGCTCATCACGGCCATGCTGGTCACGGTCATATGGGTCACAGTCATGCCCACCATAGTCACGCTGAAATTCCTTCAACACCCCAACAGTTGAGGGCCCTCAGGATTGCGCTGGTGTTGGTAAGCTGCTTTTCAGCGGCGGAGCTATGGGTGAGTGTGCAGAGTCATAGCTTGTCGCTGATGGCGGATGCAGGTCATATGGCTTGTGATGTATTGGCGATCGCACTGGCTCTGTGGACTGCTTCACTCACTGCCAATCCTGAGCGAACCGGCCTAGAGTGGTCAGCCGATCGGCTCAATGCGATGGCGGCTTTGATCAATGGCGTTTTACTGCTCGGCGTTTCTCTCTGGCTGGGCTGGGAAGCCATTGAAACATTGCAAACCCCTGCTACAGATTTTCTGAGCCGTCCGGTGGCCATTACCGCAGCAGTAGGGCTGGGTGTAAACGGACTGAATGCTTACTTACTCCATACCCACGCAGACGATAATTTGAACCTACGCGGTGCTTTTTTGCATATGCTGGCCGATGCAGGCAGCTGCTTAGGAGTGTTGATAGGCGCGGTGCTCATTGCACAGTATGGGTGGTATTGGGCAGATGGTGGTATGGGTGGTGCGATCGCGCTGCTTATTTTCTCAAGCGCGGTTCCCTTAGTCCGTCAAAGCTGGACGACGCTACAGACAACGCCTGCCTTAAGCACTGAAGATTAGGATCGCTTTAGGGTCATCACGCGGGTGATTCTCGTGCTAGGCACCACAGGCTAATTCTCGATTGGGGTCCCCTAAAACAAGCCCCCAGAATCTAGAATGTTGAGGCTTTGTTGTAATGCCCTGATTTATAGCCCTAGTTTATGAAAGTAACCTCTTGGAACGTCAACTCTGTACGCACTCGATTAGGCCATGTCACCGACTGGCTACAAACCAATCCTGTCGATGTATTGTGCTTGCAGGAGACCAAGGTCAGGGATGAAGATTTTCCAGAATCGGCCTTTACTGATATTGGCTATCATGCTTACTTTTACGGTCAGAAGTCTTATAACGGTGTAGCACTCATTAGCAAAGAGCCTTTAGAAGACGTGCAAATGGGCTTTGCCGATGTAATGAATGCGGAAAGCGTCGGCAATCTAGATGACCAAAAAAGGGTTATTAGCGGCGTACTAAATGATGTACGCGTGGTGAATCTGTACGTGCCGAATGGTTCTGCTATTGGTAGTGAAAAGTATGAATACAAGCTCAGCTGGCTCGCACTGTTAAAGCAGTATCTCACAGCCCAGCTCTCGGTGTATCCGAAGTTGAATGTCTGCGGTGACTTCAACATTGCCTTAGAAAATAAAGACATTTACACCGATAAAAACAGAGACAAACACATCATGTCGTCGCCAGTAGAGCGCGACACCCTACGAGACATTCTCACCATTGGGCTATCTGATGCCTTTCGGAAGTTCACTGAGGAAGGCGGTCACTTCAGCTGGTGGGACTATCGCACTAATTCTTTTGCGCGCAACACAGGCTGGCGCATTGACCACCATTACTTATCTGCTGAACTGTACGAGCAAGCGATTAGCTGCACCATTGACACAACGCCGCGCAGTTTAGAACGGCCGAGTGACCATACGCCGGTGACCGTAGAATATTGAGCTGAAGTATTAAGCTCAAGTAAACGAAGAAGTCTATTGCCTTTTCCATAACTTCTTGAAAAAATGAGTGGTTAGATCGCTTGTTACCTTTTACCCTTTAGCAACTTTAATCTCACCGTTCGCTTAAAGTAAATGATGCAGCCTTTAACGCTTGCTGATGTGACGATTAAGTTGCCTTTGTACAGGCAATTTCTAAAGATTGGACAAGAGATTGGACAAGCGTCTAATCAGGACTTTTGCGGAGAATTTGATTCTTTAGATATCATTTTTTCTCCACTGACAGAACTGTCAAATTTTCGATATTATTGCACTCCACTAAATTCTTTGAGCTTTGCAAGAACTGGCGTAGATGGTGAGCATTTTAGCTTTTTAGTGGTTGATGGCATAGTCAATGACCGCTCCCCAATTGTGGTCACAGCACCTATGGGCCTTGAGGGTTCTCAAAATGCTATTGTTTCTCAGAATTTTCGAGTGTTTCTTCAGTTATGGATTCGCTTTGGTGGGTTTCCTCTTGTTGATTTAGCCTTTAGACAAAAGCATGCGCTGCAAGTTTACACCGATGCTCATTGGCAGCCGAATGAATCCGAGATTACTTATAGGCAAGACCTCAATCACAAAGCGGTCCTGGCATCAGTCGCGGCCAAATTAGACTTGTGCCCACACGTCTACACCCTGAAAACGTTTCAAAGTTTGCAGCAGCGATACATACCGCTGCTGCAAATGCCGCCTGAGCATGACCAATGATTTTACGAAATGCCTTACAGATCAGGGTTGGATCGTCCAAGTGTGGTCTTCGGCTAATCGTAAAAGAGATGTGTGGTAAGCCTCTAAAGAGTCATGATGGCCGACACTGATATAGGCTGTGTTGATGTCGGCAAGATGCTTGTAGAGCTGGGATTCGTTGGCTTTGTCGAGGGCGCTGGTCGCTTCGTCCAAGATGGCATACGTGGGTTTGTGTATGAGCACGCGGGCGAAACTGAGGCGTTGCTGCTCACCTAGGGATAGGACATCACCCCATTCTTCAACCGTATCAAAGCCATTCTCGTAGCGACCTGCTAAGCCGGGCAGGTTGACTTGCTTAAGTACTGAGGCGAGTTGTTGTTCGTTGATTTCAGTATCGGGATAAGGATAGAGAATTTGTTGTTTTAGACTGCCAAGAACCATGTATGGCTTTTGGGGAAGAAACAACAGATCTTTCAGCTCAGGTTTTGTGATGGTACCAGTGCCGGAGTTCCACAGACCTGCGATCGCACGCATCAAAGAGCTTTTGCCACACCCACTTGGCCCCATGACCAACAGTGAACCGTTCTTATCTAACGTGAGTGACAAATTTTCAATCAGCGTACGCTGATAGTTAGGCGTTTGCAGCGTCAGCTCTTTTAACGACAGCATTGGTGATAGTTCAAAGTTAATCACTGGCTTGTCGCCAGGTGCGATCGCTCCAGCCTCCCCTTCTTCAGCCGCATCGACAACAGGCTCCAAAGAAGCCGCTAACACTAGCTCGTCTTCAGCAGTCTCCGCTTCAGCTATCTCCTCTTTAGCCACATCCTCACCAATCGCATCAGAGAAATCGTAAAGGCGATCAATGCCTGCACCAAAAGCAGTGAGGGATTGGAGGCGAGCCACGATCACGTTCAGTGAAAAGAAAACGCGAATGAAAGCGCCTTGAGCTTCGCTAACTTTGCCAACCTCGACTTCTCCGCTAAAGACGCCGGGAGCAACAACGATGGCAGGCAGTACGAAGGGAATAAACTCATAAAAGTTTGTAAGGCCGTTAAGCGCTAGCTCCCAGTTCAATAGCTTTTTATAATTATCGAAAGCGGCCATAAAGCGGGTTTTGATTTGTGAGGACTCTTGCCCTTCACCTTGGTAAAACGCGATCGCCTCTGCATTTTCTCTTACCCTTACCAAACTAAAGCGAAAATTTGCCTCCTTCTTGAGCTGCTCAAAATTCAGCTTTACCAGCGGCTGACCAAACACACCAATGGTCAGCACCGTACCCACGACAGCATAAATGACCAAAAACAGCACCAGCTCGCGAGAAATCCCCCACAGCACACCACTGAAGGCAATAATCGATAGCACAGACTCTACCGCAACGAGGGCTAACGCCAGCGATTCTTGAGTAAAGCTGCGGACGTCTTCTGCAATGCGCTGATCAGGGTTATCGATATCGGGGCTGAACTGATTGATGTTGTAGAAAGCGCGATCGCGAAAATACCGCTCAATAAAACTATCGGTGAGCCAGCGCCGCCAGGCTAGGCCTAAGCGATCGCGCAAAAAGGTATAGCCTGCCAGTAGCGGCGCATACACCACCAAAATCCCGAGAAACACGCCGACCGTCTTCCAGAATCGGCTTTCACTTTTCGCTGACAAAGCCGAAATCAGCTCGCCACGCTGCGTATTGAGCAATACGCTGAGCCCCGTATAGCCCAACAGCAACAATACGATCAGTAAAGGCAGGCCCCGTGCCTTCCACTTATCTTCACCGAACCAGTAGGATCGGGCGATCGCCCAAAAACGCCTGAAAACTTTGAAGTTGAATCTTTCCATGCGTTTGAGATGGGGGGTGATGTGCTTATCGCATTGTTAACAACAGATACATTACTACATAGAGGAAAACGTGCGATCGCACCTCCGACAGAAACCTTAAGTGAGTTAGGAATCAGCGTTTTTCACCGGAGTCATGCTTGTTCGAGGAAATACGCCAGCCTTTGTGCATAAGGGTGAAGACCCTACCTCTCGTAAACATTGATGGATCAATGTAAACAAAGCCTCATCACGACTCTTTCGGTTTAGGAGGAATGACTATACTAAACCCCTAATCAGAGAAAAGCCCTCGCTTAAAAGCAAGTGTCTTGTAAAGCCAAGCGATTTAACGATTAGGAGACATATTTCTTCTGGCTCACAGACGGCTCTACCGCCTAACGGTTGAGCTTTTTAGTGTAGACAGGTGAAAAATTCTCTCTCGAATAAATAAATTCGAGGTCTGTTGCAGCCATCTGCTACGGGCGCTGCTTTAGATGAAAATCCATCAAAAAGCTCAAGAATTCCGGGTTCTTACTGTCGATGTCTTAAAGGCCCAAACAAACAAACCAGAGCTAAACCAGAGGAAAGCAAGATATGCCGCTACAGCCTTGCACACAAGCCCCGTCCCAATCATCTACCGATCTCAAGGAAGGGACATCCAATATTGATCCGTCTATGCAGGCTCCCCCAGTGCTCAAAGAGCGCGGACAGCGAGAGGTGTTTTGCGGGCTCACCGGCATTGTGTGGCTGCACCGCAAGATGCAGGATGCCTTCTTTTTAGTTGTGGGCTCTCGGACGTGTGCACACCTCATCCAGTCTGCGGCAGGCGTGATGATTTTTGCTGAGCCTCGATTTGGGACAGCGGTGCTGGGTGAACGTGACCTAGCCGGCTTAGCCGATGCCAATGATGAGCTAGAGCGTGTTGTCGAACAGCTGCTGAGCCGTCGCCCTGACATCAGCACATTATTCCTGGTTGGCTCTTGCCCTTCTGAGGTGATTAAGCTTGACCTAGCAAAGGCAGCAGAAAAGCTAAACCATGCTTACTTTCCTAAGGTTCGGGTGCTGAACTACTCCGGAAGCGGCATTGAAACTACTTTCACCGAGGGTGAAGACGCCTGCTTAAACTCCATGGTGCCTGTACTGCCCAACAAAAAAACTGAAGAGCCTGCTCTGATGGTGGTAGGCAGCTTGGCAGATGTTGTTGAAGATCAGTTCAAGCGGTTATTTGATCAGCTAGGCATTGGCCCGGTCGAATTCTTTCCGCCGCGTCGAGCATCGACATTACCCAGTGTAGGCAAAGGCACGAAACTGTTGGTGGCTCAGCCTTTCCTCAGTAATACGGTGCGATCGCTCATGGCTCGTGGCGCTCAGCTTCTACCGTCTGCTTATCCTTTTGGGATAGAAGGAACAACCGCTTGGTTGAGGACAGCAGCAGAGGCTTGGGGTGTTGATCATGAAACATTTGAAGCCGCGACCGCACCCGCTGTCCGTCGAGGCAAATTAGCCCTAGAGCGTTATCAGGACGTGTTGAAGGGTCGTAAGGCCTTTCTCTTCCCCGACTCTCAGCTAGAAATTCCCTTGGCTCGTTTCCTCTCAAGAGAGTGCGGCATGGACCTGATTGAAGTCGGCACACCCTACATCGATCGGATGCTGATGGACCAAGAGATCGCACTATTACCCACAGGCACTTCGCTCTCAGAAGGTCAGGACGTTGAAAAGCAGCTAGATCGCTGCCGCGAAGCCCGCCCAGACATCACAGTGTGCGGCCTGGGCCTGGCCAATCCGCTAGAGGCCGAAGGTCTCTCTACAAAATGGTCCATTGAGCTAGTCTTCTCTCCGCTCCATGGCTTCGATCAAGCAGGCGATTTGGCAGAACTCTTCGTACGCTCTACAGAACGCCGTCGTCGGCTGTCAGTCTGACCATAGCGTCACTATCAGCACGCCTGACTAGACCTGACCAATCAAACCCGACTGACTCAATTCAGTAACGTCAACTAGCTCGCCATTATTCAACCAGAGCTACCTTCACTTTCTACCCCCGACTCCCCACTATGGAACTAACCCTCTGGACTTACGAAGGCCCACCCCACGTGGGAACCATGCGCGTTGCGACGTCCATGGAAGGTGTGCACTATGTGATGCACGCGCCCCAGGGTGATACCTACGCCGATTTGTTATTCACCATGATTGAGCGCCGTGATAAGCGTCCGCCAGTCACCTACACCACGTTTCAAGCCAGGGACTTGGGGGGCGATACCGCTGAAATGGTAAAAACCTCTGTCCGCGATGCCTATGAGCGCTTTCAGCCTCAGGTGATGCTGGTAGGCGAAAGCTGTACGGCAGAGCTAATTCAGGACCAGCCGGGATCACTGGCTAAAAGTATGGGTTTGCCCGTACCGGTGGTGAGTTTGGAACTGCCGGCTTACTCTAAGAAGGAGAATTGGGGCGCAAGTGAAACGCTTTATCATTTGGTGCGGTCGCTCCTCCTATCCCAGGCCTATCCCCCCGGCACCAAACGCCCCGAACGTGACCCGGCTATCCGCCCCAAGGCGAACATCATTGGCCCCACCGCCCTTGGCTTCCGCTGCCGCGACGACATTCAAGAAGTCCTTAAGCTTCTCGCTGAAATTGGTGTTGACGCCAACGTGATTGCACCACTCGGCTCCACCCCTGAAGACCTCATGCGCATCCCAGATGCAGACTTCAACCTGTGTCTATATCCTGAAATTGCTCAAACCACCTGCGACTGGCTCAAGCGCAATTTCGATCAGCCCATTATCAAAACAGTTCCCATCGGCGTCGGTGCAACCCGCGACTTTATCGCAGAAATTGGCGAAGTCGCTGGGATTGATGTGAGTGCCGTCCTCGCTCGCTCGAAGAAAGACACGCTGGGTAATTGGGATGCGGCCAGATTATCGTCTTCCGCAGCACCGGGAGCCTCACGGCTACCCTGGTATTCTCGCTCGGTGGACTCGACGTATTTGACCGGGAAACGGGTGTTTATCTTTGGGGATGCTACTCATGCGATCACCGCTGCCCGTATCGCCACCGAAGAACTTGGCTTCACCCTAGTGGGTATTGGTACCTACAGCCGCAAATTTGCCCGGCAGGTTCGCGCTGTTGCTAAGCAGCACGGTGTAGAAGCTGTGATTAGTGACGATTACCTCGCAGTAGAACAAGCCGTCGCTGAAGCCGCTCCCGAGCTAGTGCTAGGCACCCAAATGGAGCGCCACATCGCCAAGCGCTTGGGCATTCCTTGCGCCGTCATCTCCACCCCCATCCACGTTCAAGACGTACCTGCTCGCTACTCCCCCCAAATGGGTTGGGAAGGCTCAAATGTAATTTTTGATGACTGGGTGCACCCATTGATGATGGGTTTGGAGGAGCATTTAATCGGGATGTTCCGCGAAGACTTCGAATTTGCCGAAGGTCACATGAGCCATCTGCATACGGCTCCTCATCAGGAAACAGGACATAACGTTGAGCCTGGTCATGCCATTCCTTTAGGAGAACCCACTGCAACTAATTCGGACGCGAAGCAACTGGCTGCTGAGCCAGATGGTGCAACTACAGATGGTGTCACTCCAGACAGTGCAACCGGTATTACCTGGAGTGCAGACGGACTTGCCGAGCTGAAGAAAATTCCTTTCTTTGTGCGCGGCAAGGTAAAACGCAACACGGAAAAGTTTGCCGGCGATCAAGGCGTCAACACCATCACGGTAGACACCCTCTATGAGGCCAAAGCTGCAATAGGCAAATAGACTTATTTTTTTCAATGAGTTGGCTGTCGCTCAATAAGTTTTTACCCAACTTATTAAGAAAGACTTCTAACCCATAACAGTTCGCAAGTCGAGCCCATACCTTTAAAAATAGAAACAGGAGAGTTTATTTTGGTAGCTACAAACGTTCGTCCCCCAGCGGTCAAAAAAGGCGAAGACGGTGAAGGCAGCGTCCAGGTCCGCATGGATGAGGCTATGAACCTAGCTAAAGAAACCGGCGCACTCGTCATCGCCGTGTATGGCAAAGGCGGCATTGGCAAATCCACCACCTCCTCCAACCTATCGGCAGCTTTTTCTAAGCTCGGCAAGCGCGTCCTCCAAATCGGCTGCGACCCCAAGCACGACAGCACCTTCACCCTCACCAAAAAAATGGTGCCCACTGTCATCGACATCCTCGAAGAAGTCGACTTTCACTCTGAAGAATTGCAGACCGAAGACTTCATGTTTGAAGGCTACAACGGCGTGATGTGCATTGAGTCGGGTGGCCCACCAGCAGGCACTGGCTGCGGTGGCTACGTCACCGGCCAAACCGTGAAGCTCCTCAAAGAGCACCACCTCCTAGAAGAAACCGACGTCGTTATCTTCGATGTACTCGGCGACGTCGTGTGTGGTGGCTTCGCAGCACCCTTGCAGCACGCCCAGTACTGTTTGATTGTGACTGCCAACGACTTCGACTCCATCTTTGCCATGAACCGCATTGTCGCGGCTATTCGCTCCAAAGCGAAAAACTACAAGGTCCGCCTTGGTGGCATCATCGCTAACCGCAGTGAAGAGACCGACCAAATCGATAAGTACAACGAGCGCGTCGGCCTCAAAACCCTCGCTCGTTTCCGCACGGTAGACGCCATTCGTCGCAGCCGCCTGAAGAAGTGCACCGTCTTTGAAATGGAAGACACCGATCCTGAAGTGGAAACCGTGCAGAACGAGTACCTAAAGCTCGCTCAAACCATGATCGACGATGCTAAGCCACTCGAAATCGAGCCGTTGAAGGACCGCGAAATCTTTGACCTGCTTGGCTTCGAGTAAAAAGCAAAGTTATTAGATTAGAAAGAGCCCGCAGGTGAAATCTTGCGGGCTCTTTCTTTTTTTTTGAATGTTGCATATTGCGCAACTAAAATCGTTACAAGCGTTTAATGGAGATGGGCTAGAGCACATTGATTGTAGTGTCTTGAACTTTAGTGTCTTGAATAGAACTGAGGCAGAAGAGATCGTGCACGCTGAAAAAGGGCAGGGCAATATGTTTGTTTCTGTAGAGTCAGTGTAGAAAATTACTCTCGTGACTTTTCGATGAGCAGGCCGTTCTCAAATACGCCTTTGATGATTGTGCTGCTATCTGGATCAGTCCAGTGATACGTGGCAGTGTCTTTTGAGCTGCTGACCTCTGTGCCGGGATGAACTAATAGGGCCTGTACTTCTACAAGGGCCATATCTATTTTTATTCTGTCGTATGGATTAGACGTTAAAACAGAGGGCTGCTCTGGCGTATTTACGATGGCTAAGTCATCACTGCCGGGGCGAATGGTAAAAGAGCCTTTGATAGCGATGCCAGTAGTAAGGACCGATGCGATCGCAGCTAAAACAAAATAGTTTTTGTTGTCAAACAGTTGAATTTTCATAAAAGTCTCCTTGAGAAATATGCAGGGGGTACGATGAGGGCTGTGGTGATGCGCTTGGAATTGGAGTGCAGAAGCGTTTTACTCGTCTCAGGTGGGGCTATCCAAGCTCCAGTAGCCTTTGCTGATGCGAGATTGTTTTTGTTTGAGAAAGTCAATTTCTTCCTGTAGCTGAACCTGTTGCTCAAAGATGTGTTTTGCTTTGAGTGATGATGGGCTCTCTAAAGGGGGTAGTGCTATGGGCAGGTTTTTAAGGGACTGCAGCTGTATTAAAGGCGTAGTTGAGCCCGATACAATTTGGCCTAATAGTGCTTGTCCGACCTCTGAGTTTAGATACATAAACAGGTAAATAGGATCGATAACCGTTTGGTTAGCTCTTAATATCAGACAGGACTTGTTGACGAGCCATCCCGTGCGGCCTGGTGATGGAATATTCGGGGAGGCGATCGCAACTTTGCCTGTGGTTCCTCGAATTGAGATAACAATGTCGTGAGGGTGCAGGCAGCATTTCGTCATGGTGCCTGAGTCTATGAGCTGAGGGTTGACCTGAATAGTTTTGCTGGGAGCATAAAGGTAGGCAAACTTAGGAAAATCCGAGATGGTGACTTCTTTTACTGTTTCAGCTTCTAGCTCGTCTACTTTTGTCAGTGGTGTGGATTGTCGGACGAAGTCAACGCACTCAGCGAGGGTAAATTGTTCATGCGTGGAATATGACTCGTATAGGCGCGTGTAGGCTTTTTTCAGGGTAGGTGAGAGCACATGGAGATCAACGGTGAGCTGGCTGTCTTGGTCTATAACGTCTTGGACGGGGACATTAGTAGCGTGTGGATCGTCGTTATTGCTCAGTGCGATCGCCAGTAGCTTTTCCCAGCCAAATAGCTCAGCCTGCTTCCGTTTGTCTTTCCTCACGAATTCTTTAGTCGTGCCGTCGATAAAGCGTACGTCTTCAGAACTTCTTTTTGCGTTGAGGACGACGATCGAGATTTGCTTATTAGACCTTGATAGCAGGCCACTGGGAAGCTCAATAACGATTTGAACTTGATGGTTTGCTAGCCACGTGTACCTTAGCTGTTGCTCGCCGCCTCGGGCTGAGAGCAGGCTGCTCGGTACGATTAAAACGGCTGTTTTTCGCGTTTGAGAGAGACTGTATACAGCGGCTAATACTGACCTAGAATTTGTTCCTCTGGGTAAAAGGTGGAGCCACTTGCTATCAATCGTCTTTTTGTCGCGTATTTTGCCGATGGGTAAAAAGGCAATGGTTTTATCAAATTTTCGCTGCTGCTGCGTGGAGGTGAGGGCGTCATGGGCGAGCGGATTGACAAGGCCGATGCTGAAAGTTAGGTCGCTAAGCTCTCGGGTGAGCCAGTAGATATTACTGAGATGGGGCGTTTCGAGGTGGGCGTTGCCACCTGCTGAGGCAGCATGGTGCGCAAAGGTGCCTGAATAGTCGAATAAGCAACCGACATCTGTCCCAGCGCTGATTTCAGCCAGACCAGTGGCGAGTTGGGTGATTTCTTCTGGGAGCAGGTCGCTAGCAACTGTGTGGTAAAGGCTGGCGGGGATAGTGAAGTGGTTGAGCACATTGGTTTTTAGGGCTGACCTAGCGATCTCAATTGCCTTTTCTAATCTGTCAACAGGCAAAGACCGATAAAGAGCAGGGTCCGAGAAGAAGAGCACGTTGCTATCACCCAAACGTTTATCTTCACTTAAGTGCTGCATAGCTTCGGTTAGCTGATTGATTAAAAGCCAACTATTGTGGTCATCGCTGCCGCTATTAGCCGCTGATACAGCCGTCAGTGACTCAGGCAATGTGTCAGTTTTCTTCATCCACAGCAAAATTTGCAGACAAAGATCGACAGCGACGTCCTCAGATAGAACACCCTGAAAGCAAGCCTTCATTTGATTCAAAATAGTCTGGCTGTTCATCTTCTCTCTAGGCTCCTGCTGTGATCGGCATACCTATTTCTAGAGTATGCTGATAGCATTTGTCAAGAGTACATGCCATTTTCTTTTGAAAAGGTGATAGCTTTCTCCGGTGCTCATGGAGATTTTGCTTGATTTCGTTAGTTTTTTCACTTTTTAACATCAATTACAAGTCAATATTGATGTGTTTTAATAAGAGTGTCGAATTGGCTGATTAAAGGGAACGCCGTGTTTTTTGGGTGTATGACACGGGTTGATGGTATTTGAGCTACGTCATAGAGCACTGTAGCTGTGTCTATATCAAGTTATTTGTGTGCTGTGAGCCCTGCCCCCATGCAATGGGTGAGGAGGTGATTTAATGCGTTAGTGAACGGTCAATGTACTCAGCGTGCAAGAGAAGGTCTACATGCAAAACTGTGCGCCAGGTGCCCGGATTCTGTGTCGGGATGCGGAGTGGCTGGTGAAGGCGGTGACGGTGGCTTCGGATGGTGGTCGCGTGATTGAGGCGATTGGGGTTTCGGAGTTTATTCAGGGTAAGCGGGCTCAGTTTATTGAGGAGCTGGAGGCCGATCTTCAGGTTCTGAAGCCTGAAGAGACGCAGCTAGTGGCCGATACTTCTTCAGGATATGTGCACAGTTTTCTATTTGTAGAAGCGCATTTGCGGCAGATGGCCCCGGATGATGGGCGGCTGTATCAGGGGCAGCAGGCGGCGATGGATGCGCTGCCCTATCAGCTATGGCCTGCTTACAAGGCGCTGGGGTTACCCCGGCAACGGATATTGATTGCCGATGCGGTGGGTCTGGGGAAGACACTAGAGTGTGGCATCCTGACCTCTGAGCTGATTCGGCGGGGGCGGGGGCGGCGCATTTTGGTGGTGACCACCAAGGCGATGATGGTGCAGTTCCAAAAGGAGTTTTGGAGCCGGTTTACGATTCCGCTGGTGCGGCTCGATTCGACGACGATTCAGCGGATTCGCACGCGCATTCCGGGTAATCACAATCCGTTTCACTATTATGATCGCAGCATTATTTCGGTCGATACGCTCAAGCAGGATCGGGAGTATCGCAGCTATTTAGAAAATGCGCATTGGGACATCATTATTATTGATGAGGCGCACAATGTGGCGCGGCGCGGCGGCGGGCTGATGGGGTCGGCGGGGGTTTCTAAGCGGGCAAAGCTGGCAGAAAGGCTTAGCTCGCGCTCAGATACGTTGATACTGCTGTCGGCGACGCCGCACGATGGACGGGCGGAGAGCTTTGCGAGCTTGATGAATATGCTAGACCCAACAGCGATCGCAAATGAATCTGACTATACACAAGACAATATTCGTGACCTGTACGTTCGCCGATTTAAAAAAGACGTGCTGCAGGATTTGAAGCAGCATGTGCCAGAGCGGGAGGTGGAGCCGGTGAAAGCGATCGCATCTCCAGCAGAAGAGCAGGTTTTTGAACGGCTCAATGCGCTGAGCTTCGAGAGTATCGACAGTCGTCGCAAGGCTTCGCAGCTGTTTAAAACGACGCTGCTAAAGGCGATGCTCTCTAGCCCGGCGGCCTGCCTGCAAACGGTGAAAAACCGAATAAAGCGGCTGAAAAAAGAGGACATGAGTCCGGCGGATGTGACCGATCGGCAGCAGCTAGAAGACTTAAGAGATGCGATCGCCCGCGTTACGCCCAGCGACTTTGCCAAATACCAAGCCCTGCTCCAGCTCATTCGTAAAGACTTTGGCTGGAAGGGGAAAGACCCAACAGACCGGCTGGTGATTTTTACCGAGCGGCTCGATACGCTGAAGTTTTTGGCGGTGCAGCTGGCGGAAGATCTGAAGCTGAAGAAGGGTGCGATCGCACAGCTAGATGGTCGCATGGGTGATGTGGACCAAAACCAAATTGTCGAAGCTTTTGGGCAAGAAAGCTCGAAGGTGCGGGTGCTGATTGCCACGGAGGTGGCATCGGAAGGATTGAACCTGCACTACCTTAGCTATCGGCTGATTCACTTTGATATTCCGTGGTCGCTGATGACGTTGCAGCAGCGCAATGGGCGAATCGATCGCTATGGGCAGTCGCGACAGCCGCAGATTCGGTACTTGCTCACGCGCTCGGTGACTGAGCGAATGGATGAGGTGGCGCGAATTATTGAGGTGCTGATTCGTAAGGACGACCAGGCGATCAAAAATATTGGCGATCCGTCGGTGTTTATGGGTGTGTTTGACGCGCAAAAGGAAGCTGAGATTACCGCAGTTGCGGTGGAGTCTGGGACGGCAGCAGCCTTTGAGCAGGCAATGGAGACGAAGGCAGAAGCAGCGGCGGCAGAGGTTGATTTGTTTGCCCTATTTACCAATCCAGATTTGATTGAGGTGAGTGAGGAGGTTCAGGCGCAGCCGCAGGTGGAGACGGGGCAGCTGACATCGCTATTTGAAAGTACTTACGACTACGCGACGACGGCGATTCAGGCTTTGGAGACTGAGCCGCCGAACTTGAATATTAATCCGCAAGAGCGGTTTATTGAGCTGCAAATGCCTGCGGAGCTGGAGAAGCGCTATGCTCGGCTGCCCAAAGAGATTAAGCCGGATGATAAATCGCTGCTGACCCTAACAGATAGGCCCCAGGCGGTAATGGCGGCGATGGATGCGGCCCGGCGGGAGGAGAAGGCTTGGCCGCAACAGCAGTATCTGTGGGATTTGCATCCGCTGGTGGAGTGGCTGACAGATAAGTGTTTGTTTCGCTTTGGGCGGCATCAGGCCCCGGTGGTGCAGCTACCGAAGCTGGCACCGGGGGAGGGGGTGTTTTTGCTGTTTGGTAGTTTCCCAAATCGGCGGGGTGCGCCGATGTTGTCGCGGTGGGCGGCGGTGGTGTTTAATGGCGACGAATTTCAGCGGATTGAGACGTTTGAGGAAATGCGCGATCGCACTAATTTAGGAAAGCAGTCTATCCCGAACCCTGGTGAGATGGATGTGACTGAGCTAGAGCCTTTGAGGGAGAAGGCGATCGCACAAGCAAAAGCATATTTCCTCGCTGAGCATGAGGTATTTGAGGCGGCGCTGGCAAAGCAGTTGGAAGAGCAGCGATCGCGCCTAGACGCGCTCAAAGGTGAACACCTCACGCAGTTAGCGCTACGCTTTGACGATGGGCAATCCAATGGACAGCTAGATGCGGTGAAAAGGCAGCGGCGGCAGGGCGCGGTGACCCATATTGATCGAATATTTCAGGACTATCGAAACTGGGTGGAGATGTCGATGACGACTGAACCGGAGCCGTTTATTAAGCTAGTGGCCGTGCTGACAGGCAGTCGCTAACACATAAGTGAGAGAGCCTATGAAATCGTTTGACAGCGAAGATTACCGACCCACCCCGTCGCTACGCGCCACCCCTCCAGAGGGGATTTTTACCGGCTATGAGGTGTTTATGGACAGAACTAGACTACTTTAAGCATCATCGCCTGAAGTCGATCCCCTCTGGAGGGGTGCCTGCAAGGCGGGGTGGGTCGGTAACGTAGGCTTCTCACCGATAAACAACAAACAACACAAAAACAAGGAGGACTTAATAATGGTGCTGATTGGAATTGCGAACGAGAATGAGTTTTATTCGGCGCATTATTTAGATGCGATCCTTCAGGCGGACTTGAAGTCGGTGGCTCAGCGGTGGAAGGCTGAGTTGGAGAAGGCTGAGCGCGAGAGGACAGCGACCGCACAGCCTAGCAGAACGGTTGGAGAAAGTGCGGCTACTTATTCTGAGACGCCAGCAGAATCAACAGAAGAGAAAACACCTGATAAAAAGCTCGGCGCACTGCGAAAGGACTATTTTCGGCTGCAAGATCGGCTGATGAGAACAACAGACTTGGCTGAACAGCAGATGTTGCAGCGTGCATTTTCTCAGCAGGTGTTGGAGATATTGGGCTATGAGTGGCAGCCGCAGGTGCGGGCAGCGGGCGAGGTGCTGATTCCGGTGGTGAGTGAGGTGGCCCGAGCTAACGGCTTGCCGCAGCTGTGGGTGCTCGAAGGCCTTAATGGGTCGGGTGAGCCGGTGGATGTGATGTCTTTGCCGGTGGGTTCGGTGACCACTGTGGATCAAGAGGCCCCCGTCCCTGTTGATCCTCAAACCTTGGAAGCGACCCTAGACCCTATTTTCTCTCAAGAGAATCCGCCTCGCTGGGTCATTTTTATCAGCATCGATCAAATTGTGCTGGTGGATCGGCACAAGTGGGAGGCATCGCGGCTGTTGCGGTTCGACCTTCAGGCTTTGTTAGATGAACGGGATGCGAGTTCTTTGCTAGCGGCGGCGACCTTGTTGCATCGTGAGCATACGTGCCCCACTGAAGGCAGCGCTTTGCTTGATGACTTGGATGAAAATAGCCATCGCCATGCCTATAGCGTGTCGGAGGATCTGAAGTTTGCGCTGCGCCAAGCGATTGAGCTGTTGGGTAATGAGGTAATTTATTACACCAAGAACGTGCAAAGGAAGCGGGTGTTTTCGACGGAGGAAGAGAAGGAGAGGGGCGATCGCAATTTAGACCCGAACCAGCTCAAGATCGAGTGCTTGAGGTGGGTCTACCGTTTGCTGTTTGTGTTTTATATAGAGGCGCGGCCCGAGCTGGGCTACATTCCCATGGGCTCGGCGGTGTACCGGGAGGGTTACAGCCTGGAGACACTGCGAGATTTGGAGCTGGCCCCGCTGCTGAATGCGGAGGATGAGGAGGGCTACTACATCGATCGCTCGGTGCGAAAGCTGTTTTCGCTGCTGTGGGGTGGGTATCCGGTGCAGGCGGAAGTGCAGCTAGATATTCCTACTGCGGCGAAAGAGGAGAGCCCAGTTTCCAACACCTTTCGCCTACCCGCCTTAAAAAGTCACCTCTTCTCTCCAGAGCGGACGCCTTTGCCAAACGGGGTGCAGTTTCGCAATAGCGTGATGCAGCAGGTGCTGAGGCTGATGTCACTATCGCGGGTGGAGTCGGGCGGTAAGCGCAAGCATCGAGGGCGGGTGAGCTACGCGCAGCTAGGGGTAAACCAGCTGGGTGAGGTGTATGAGGGTTTGCTGAGCCTGTCGGCATTTTTAGCAGAAGAAGATTTGTATGAGGTGCAGCCTGCGCCGAATAAGGGAAAGAAGAAAGATACGCCAGGAGAGCGCAGTGAGCTAGAGGTGTGCTACCTGGTGCCCAAGGCTCGCCTGGAGGAGTTTATGCCGGGGGAGATGGTGGTGGATCCGGGCTCGAAGCGAGCGCCGAGGATGCATGAGCGGGGGAAGTTTTTGTTTCGCCTGTCGGGGCGCGATCGCCAAAAAAGCGCCAGCTACTACACGCCAAAGTCTCTCACTGAGTGCCTGGTAAAGTACGCCCTCAAAGAACTGTTGCAGGGTAAATGTGCTGACGACATTCTCTCGCTGACGGTGTGCGAACCGGCGATGGGGAGTGCGGCCTTTTTGAATGAGGTAGTCGATCAGCTCAGTGAGGCGTATTTAGAGAAAAAGCAACAGGAACTAAACGAGCGAATTCCCCATGAGCGCATCACCATCGAAAAGCAAAAGGTGAAGATGCTCCTAGCCGATCGCAATGTGTTTGGCATTGATAAAAATCCGATTGCGATGGAGCTAGCGGAAGTGTCGCTATGGCTGAACTGCATCTACCGAGACAAGCTGCCGGTGGAGCGCTACGACGATGCGGGACAGGCGTACACGGCCTATGTGGATGGGGATGTATTTGTGCCGTGGTTTGGCTTGCAGCTGCACTGTGGTAATTCGCTTATCGGCGCGCGGCGGCAGGTGTATTCCCGGGATGCGGTGACGGGGTTGCCACGGGGCACAAAGCTTTGGCACACGGTAGATCCGCTGCGGGTGCCGCTAGCACAAGGAAAAGAAGGAGAGCTGCCGGAGGAGGCAATTTTTCACTTTTTGCTTGGCGATCCGGGCATGGCGAACTATACCGATAAGGTGATTAAAAAGATGGAGCCAGAGGCCATTGCCCATATCAAGGCGTGGCAAAAGGCATTTGCTAAGTGTGAGCTAACGGCGGAGCAGGCGGACTATGCAGTGAAGCTGAGTCGGCGGATTCATGATTTGTGGGTGGAGTATGCGCAGGCGCTGAAAGAGATACGCGACAGAACCACAGACCCTCTCACCGTCTGGGGCCAACCCTCCCACTCCCCGTTCCCCGTTCCCCATTCCCCATCTCCTACCCAGTCTCCACTAGAAATGAAGGAGAAAATAGACCAGCAAGAACGCCTCTCCGAGGGCATCACCAACGCTAGCGCCTACCGCAGGCTAAAGCTGGTGATGGACTACTGGTGTGCCCTGTGGTTTTGGCCGATTGCACAGGCGGCGCAGTTGCCTACGCGGGAGCAGTTTTTGCAGGAGGTGGGCGCGATACTGGGCGAAACGGAGATGTTGGCTCCGGCCCAGTCGCAGATGCAGATGTTTCCAGAGACGCAAGCGGCGGAGCAGTCGAAGTTGTTTTTGACGACTTGGGGATATGTGGATTTGGATAAGCTGAAGCTGCTATCGCCTCGGTTGCAGATAGTGAAGGCGCTGGCGCAGCAGCATCGCTTTTTTCATTGGGAAGTGGAGTTTGCCGATATTTTTGCTGAGCGAGGGGGCTTTGATCTAATGGTGGGGAATCCGCCTTGGGTGAAGGTGGAATGGCAGGAAGGGGGGATTTTGGGTGATTATAATCCGATTGTGGAGCTGCGAAAGTTGTCGGCCAGCAAGCTGGCAGAGACAAGAGAGATATTATTAGATGGCTATAGTGGCCTAAAAAGTGCCTATTTCATTGAGTTTGAGGAGTTTGACGGAACTCAAAACTTTCTCAATTCAGTTCAAAACTATCCTCTCTTAAAGGGAAGCCAAACCAACTTATTCAAATGTTTTTTACCGCAAGTATGGATGTTCTCAAAGTCGCAGGGTGTTTCTGCTTTAATTCATCAAGAAGGAATATATGACGATCCAAAAGGCGAACTCTTTCGTAGAAGTCTGTACAGATATCTCAAGAAACATTTTCAGTTTCGAAATGAATTAAGTCTCTTTAAAGATGTTCATCACGTGCGTCCATTTAGTTTAAATGTCTACCAAAAGCCACTTTTAGATCGAGCATATAAAATACAGTTTGACC
Organism: Cyanobacteria bacterium J06634_5; assembly: GCA_039820525.1. Taxonomy (GTDB): domain Bacteria; phylum Cyanobacteriota; class Cyanobacteriia; order Phormidesmidales; family Phormidesmidaceae; genus Phormidesmis. The sequence continues at coordinate 67,516 of JBCBPY010000026.1, read as the reverse complement.
ATGTAGCTAATTTGCATAGCCCTAAAGCTGTTGATGAATGTTTTAACGATTCTCTCCAGCTAAATCAAGTTCCTGGCATCAAAAACGAAGATGGCAAGTGGGAGACAAAAGGTCATCCAGAACGAATCATTAGCGTTGATTTGGAAACGCTAGCTCTCTTTTCTCAGCTTTACGATAGCGAAGGGACTGCACCTTCAGAAGCTCGTTTGCCAGCTCTACATGCTCAAAACCTAGTCAATGTACTTCAGAAATTCAGTACTCAAAAGCATCGCTTAGGCGATTTGCAAGGACAATATCTTGCCTTAGAGATGTGGCACGAAACAAACTCTCAAAAAGACGGCACAACTCGAAGAGACACACAGTTCCCCGAAGCAACCCAAAACCTTATTCTCTCTGGGCCACACTTCTTTGTTGGCAACCTGCTAAACAAAACGCCTCGCTACCCTTGCAAGCTCAACAGCGACTACGACGTTCTCAATCTCGAAACCCTCCCCGACGACTATCTCCCCCGAACAAACTACGTCCCTGACTGCGACCCAGCAGAATACCAACGCCGCACCCCAAAAGTCCCCTGGAGCGAACAACAACCCGTCACCGACTTCTATCGCCTCATCGTTCGAAGGCAATTAAGTCAATCAGGAGAAAGAACTTTAATTCCTACTATAATGCCACCTCAAACAGCGCATATTGCTGGTGGGTTTAGCATTACTCTGCAAGATGAACAAATGCTTTCTCTTTTCTGTGGAGCATGTTGTTCAATACCTTACGACTTTTTCATTAAAACAACTGGTAAAGGTGACCTCAGAAATGAACTGGCTAGGATTCTTCCAATTCCTTCATTGTCCAATCACTTAGAAAGTTCTCTGCGCCTTCGTACCCTCACCCTCAACTGCCTCACCACCCACTACGCCGATCTCTGGACTGCCACCTACTCCCCCACCTTCACCACCTCCACCTGGAGCAAACCCACCGACCCCCGCCTCCCCCACAACTTCTTCACCGCTCTCACCCCCACCTGGTACCGCCACTGCGCCCTCCGCACCGACTACGCCCGCCGCCAAGCCCTCGTCGAAATCGACGTCCTCGCCGCCATGGCCCTCGGCCTCACCCTACAAGAACTCATCACCCTCTACCGCGTCCAATTCCCCGTGATGCAACAATACGAACGCGAAACCTACTACGACATCCACGGATGCATCATCTTCACCACCAGCCGAGGCCTCACCGGCGTCGGCCTCCCCCGCAAAGGCAACAAAAAAGAGAATACGATCGGCTGGGAAGACGTATACAACGCCGAAACCGGCCAAGCCCTGCAACCCAGAGTCGAAATCGAAATAGAAGACGACACCCTCCCCGCCACCGTACCCCTACGCGAAGGCGAACGCTGGCCCACCGCCGACGAAGGTGGTCATACAGAAGGCGACGGTCGCCGCTACCGCAAGCTCGTATACGAAGCCCCCTTTGAAAAGTGCGATCGGGTCAGCGACTACCGCATCACCTGGGCGCATTTTGAGAAGCTCGCAGGTGAGAAATTGCAGTGAAAAGTTACAGGACAAATCGCTCAGGGAGGAAACATGCCAGCTAAAGACCTATTCCATGACAATGTGAAGAACGCTCTAATCAAAGACGGCTGGACAATCACCCACGACCCGCTAGTCATTCGCATGTCTAAAAAGCGACTGTATGTAGACTTGGGCGCAGAGCGAGTCATCGCCGCAGAGCGCGACACCGAAAAAATTGCCGTAGAAGTCAAAGGATTTACAAAAGCCTCCGATATGCAAGCCCTCGAAGAAGCCCTTGGTCAATGCATCTTGTACTCCCGCCTGCTCTCTCGCTATGATCCAGATAGAAAAGTTTATCTAGCCGTTCCCGATCCAGTGTACGAATCAGTATTTGAAGAAGAAGTCGGTCAAATTCTCATAGAAGACGGTTTGCTGAGCTTAGTTACCTTCGATATCACGCAGGAGAAGCTAATAAGATGGATTCCATAACCACAACCTACCGCCAAATCATTGAAAAGCTTCTGAAAGAATATGCAGACTTCATCGGACAAGACGCCAGCATTCAACAAGAGCTTATTTTCGATCACGAACGAAATCGATATCTATTAGTAGAAACCGGCTGGCAGAACAATCGCCGTATCTACGGCCCCTTTCTGCATTTAGACATCAAAGACAACAAAATTTGGATAGAACACGACGGCACCGAATCCGGCATCGCCTACGAACTCGAAAACGCAGGCATTCCCAAAGACCACATCGTCCTCGCCTTCAAATCCGTAGAACGTAGACAGCATACAGAATATGCCGTTTCATAAGTAAAACTCAAAATATCTGCATTCGATACGCGCCAAGAGGTGATTACCCGATGGATCAACTAGACACTTACCGCCAACTCATTCGCCGCATCTTAAAGCCCTACGCCAACATCACTTACCACAACGTAGACGTACGCAATCTCACGGCCTTCGATACCGATAGCGATCAATATGCCATCCTCTCCGAAGGATGGAACGACCAGCGGCACTATCATGGATGCCTCATTCATATAGAAATTCGCGACGGGAAAGTTTGGATACAGCGAGATGGTACAGAAGATGGCGTCGCCGATGAACTTGTCGAAGCCGGTATTCCTAAGTCTGATATTGTGCTGGGGTTTCATGAGCCGTCCGTTCGTCCGCATACGGGCTTTGCCGTTGCTTAAATCATCTGTTCAGGCCACTTAACTTCAGGTGAGTCTCAGGCAAGCAATGCCTTATCGCGATCGCTTCATTATTTGGCATACGCTTCCATATTTCTCGCCTTCAATGCCAGCTAGCGTATGCTCAATATCTTCCCAATCACCCAATTTGCTAGTCCACTTTCCATCAGGAAGCTGCCGAGCTGCATGCGTCGGGTCACCATCATTACCCTGATAAATAGCAACCTTCTGTAATCCAGCTTCTAGCTCAGCACTGTCACACAGCTCAAAACCCAACGATTCAAAGACTAAAACAACCGCATCTATCGTCCACTCTGCAGGTACACCGTCAGGCCAGTAGTACGCATCCTGTGTTGGCGACCACCATCTATCATCTTCTTCAGCCGCCCAAGCAATGCAGTTGTACTCATTGGTACGAGGACTGGTTTCGCGATAGGCAGTTGATTTTAGGTTTGGAAATTCGTCTTTAAGATCGCTCGGCATTCAGCTAGATGGCTTACTTAAAATTGACTGTGTCAAAGAATCTACCATTGATAGCCATGATCACGGCCCCACTCCAACCAATCTTGAGCCATACGCTTCATTCGTCCCCTATTCTCAGGCTTGACAGGATTAGCCCCAGTAATCGCGCCTAGGGCCCAAAACCAATGGCCAGGACGCCTTTCTAACTCTTTTAGTAACAGTGGCAGCACCTCTTGGCCCATACCTATGATGCGTTGGTAGGCAGGGTGCATCGACTTTTTAGATAGATCTGACAATAAGGCTGTATTGGCTCGCCACTCTTGTGCTAGCTGATTGAATTGACGTTCAGCTGTAGTTGCAGAGAATATATGTGGTGCAAAGCTATTTACATGAGGACTTTCTAACTGCAAACTCAGCCCACTATGAAGTGTTTTCTGAGTCTTGGCTTGTTTATATGAGTTAGTCGAGCCCAGCTCAAACTTTCGCCTGACAACGATGCCACGACTCCAATGAATAGGAACAGGCGCAACCTCAGTTCTAAAGCTGGTTTTAGGTAGGGTCACTTTCGACAGGCGTGGGTTCCATTGCCCGGTGGAGTGCATCGCTAATACTCCATCTGAAGAGTTTTCTGGCTGAGTGGTTGTACTCGTCAAGCTTTTCCCAAACATGATCTCCTCCAGCGGTGCGTTCTTCGACAAAGAAGTCGAAGTCCATTAAATAAGCATACTCAATCAAATTTTCCCCTGAATCCTTAGCTTCAACCAGGCCGTGCCTAAATGCAACTTGCCCCGTCTCTAATTTCATGACAAGCGTTTTGCTAGAAGCCAGAATGTCTTCAGCGATTTCTAGTTTATGAAGCTCAGGCGCAATGTATTGAGGTATTAGGGTCGGCCATTCTACTTCGGACAAGCCTAAGTTTGAGCGGATGACAATATCCTGATATCTCAGTCCGACTCTAGAGTAAAAAGCAGGCCTGTATATATCTTCAAAAGCGGAGATTACTTTCCTGAACCGTTGTTTAAATTCTTCATATCGCTTGTAATCTTTAGTTGCGATCGCCAAAAAACTCTTGTTGAGAGAAACCTGCCATTGAAGATCTTCAGAATTGAACTGGTAGGTCACTTCAGGCTTCTGCGGCTCAGCAATGGGCTGGTTGCTAGGCCCTATGAGTACAACGTTTTGAATAACTTCTAGCAGCGGATAATCGTCGCGAATAGCATCTTGAAATTCGACAGGGTCTTGATTCGCAATTTTGAGGAGAACTGGGAACCGAAGCTGGCTCACCACATCTACTAAAGGATTGCGGTTGTAAATAACGCGCTCTGGATCAGGCAACTGCATCAACGGAACCCAAGACTAGACGTTTCAATCAAACGGCGTAACTACTCATTTACACTCATAGAATACCGCCAAGGTGTCAAGATCAAGTTGGTTTGGAAGCAGCGAAGCTCCGTACGCTCCGAGCGCACGGGGCCCCTCACGGACTAGGATTCTTTCTTTGCCTTGCTAACCGCTGTCACCTTCTCCGACACTGTGTAGGTAACAGGCGCTGCCATCAGCAACTTCAGATAGGACACAGTCGGATCTTGTAACTTGATAGAACCGAGCATAGACACCGATAGAACCAACTGGATGACTTGCTTTCTATTGAACTGGGGCATGGAGCTATAGCTTTCTTACTTAACCTCATTCCCTCAGCGCGAATGCGCCTTCTTAAAAAGGAAAGCTAGGGCGTGTAAGCATTGTAAAACTTCGCTTTTAGAGCCTTGCTACTGCACACAGTGCATGTACTAACGCACACAGTGCGCATGCTGGTGCACCCTATGCTTATGCATCTGCACCGCGTGCGCATCTAATGTCAGCAGTGCTACACTGCCAGCGAAGTCAAAACTAGGCAGGCGAAGTAGCCTTATGACGCAGGAAGCCTTGAACAACTTAAGTAAAACCATAGGGCCTGCACCAGAGGCCACCACGAAGCCATTCAAGGAAAAACCGAAAATATTTGTCTATCGTGAAATTGATGAACTGGGACTAGATCCGTACGAATTCAGGGTTTACAGCCACGTCGCTCGCCGGGGCAATTGCTTCGCAACTCTCGATAAGGTGGCCGCGACCTGCTGCATGAGCGTACGGAGAGTGCAGTACGCGCTGAAAGTACTAGAAGCCAGCGGCCTCATAGAAAAAGAAGCCCGGAAAGGCAGAACAAACAAATTTTCCTTGGCACCGCCTAGCCGATGGCTGCATGTCGTGACTGCAGAAACCCTCAAAGATATTCGCCAAAAAGTAAAGCATGGTGAGGCCGTTACTACCCCAGCGCAAGAAATTTCTGCGATCGCGAAGCCTCTCCCGAGGAGGATCGCACAGAACACCGGAGACTTTGACATAGCCGATTTAGACGCTGCCGAATCAGATGAGATTCCGTTTTAGAAGGCTTGTGTGGGTGCATGGCTGCTGTATGCGCACTATCATAAGCCTGGTCAAAAGGACGCCCTTCAAGTAATAAACGTCGAATGCTAAACGCCCGCTACAAACTATCGTGATGGAATCACTGTATCTGTACTAACGCAGAGGTACGTTTGAGCCATCGCAATCCTACCGATACAGCCGCCTCCTCACCGCCCCACACCATATGATTCCATCAGTCGTTGCTACCCAAGTCCGCAATTGCGTCTCCGACTATCTTCGTACCACCTTCCGACCCACCACCCCAGGGTTAGAAGGCCTGATGGATCGCTTTTTAGCTCGGCCCCACAGCTACTGCCGAGGCCCCTACGTCTCCCTCGGCCTGCCCTTTCGCTCTAGCAACGCAGGCGCAACCTTTTTCAAAGACATCCCGCTCGAATTTCACCCTCACCGCCATCAAGAGCAAGCTTTTGCCAGGCTCAGCCCGCCCTATTACCAGTCCACCCTGGTCGCCACCGGCACCGGCTCCGGTAAAACGGAATGCTTTTTGCTCCCCCTACTCCAGCACTGCCTCCAGCAGGCAGGCGAACCCGGCATTAAGGCCATCCTTATTTACCCCATGAATGCGCTCGCCACCGATCAGGCCAAGCGCATCGCCAAGCTCATTCACAACACGCCCGCCTTATCCGCCGCTGACATCACCGCCGGGCTCTACGTTGGCGAGCAAGATGACGCTGCCACCAGCCAAATGGGGCCAGACAAAGTCATTACCGACAAAGGCAGCTTGCGCATCAACCCGCCCGATATTTTGCTTACCAACTACAAAATGTTGGACTATTTGCTCATTCAGCCCGACGCGCAAAAGCTATGGCAGCACAACACCGCTCAGCCCCACACCCTGCGCTACCTCGTCGTCGATGAATTCCATACCTTCGATGGCGCACAGGGCACCGATCTAGCCTGCTTGCTGCGTCGGCTCAAGCATCGGCTCCGCATTCCTAAAGACCACCTTGCCTGCGTCGGTACTTCGGCAACCCTGGGTAGCGGCAGTAACAAAGCCGACATGCTGGACTACGCCACCACCATTTTTGAAGAGCCTTTTGAAGGCGATCGCGCACTCATCGAAGAAGATCGCCTCACGGCCAATGAGTTTTTGGCCGACGCGGCAGACATTAACGTGCTGCCCATTCCTACCATAGAACAACTAGATGCGCTCTCCCCCGAGCGCTACCCCACTCCAGATAGCTACGTGCGCGCTCAGGCTAGGCTTTGGTTACAGGAACTAGCGCCTACAGCCTCTTTAAAAAAGCCTCTTTTATATGGAGAAGAGTTTGATCCTCTTTCTGACCACGCAGATGAATTAGACATTGCCATTGAAGATGCCTGGTGTTTGGAGCTAGGTGAACGGCTTAAAACGCTTCCTATTATTCAAAATCTGTTGCGGCAGCTCAACCGAGATGCCAAAGAGAAAGTCAATACCTATGAAGACCTTATAGAGTCTATGGGGCGTCGATTGGGTCTATCGTCCGACCTCCCTGCTCACTATCAGCAGCGGCTGCTCGATAGCCTCATGAGCCTAATCGCCACTGCCCGTCGTCAGGTACCCAGGCCCAATAGCGAAGATTTGATTGTGCCCTGGGTAACCCTGCGAATTCAGTACTGGTTTCGAGAGCTGCGCCGGATGGTGGGCAGTGTAGAGGCGCTTCCCCATTTGTTGTATTCAGATGACTTGACCGGGGCGGTGCTAGACCCTGCCGAAGCTGAGCCGCCAAAGACGCTGCCTGTGCTGCACTGCCGTGACTGCGGCGCAACTGGCTGGGGCGGGGTGCGTCCCTCTCAGGGTAATAGCAAGCTAGAAGCTGACAACCTACGCGGTTTTTATCAGGCATACTTTGGCCGCAATCCGCTGCTGGCCGTGATGTTTCCTTGTAAGCCTGAAGAACCCCTCAAGGAACTGTTGTGTGGGCAGTGCCTTACGCTAAACGGGCCGCGTGCAGACCACTGCCATAGCTGTGGGAACAAGGAGCTAGTGCCTGTGCATGTACCAGATATGACTGAAGAAGAAACGCGTGGTGGTCAAAAAAGGCTGGTCACAAAAAGAGACTGCCCTTACTGCAACAGTAGCAGCGGCCTTTCTATTATTGGTGCGCAGGCTGCTAGCCTAACGAGTGCCATGATTGGTGTGCTGTACACCACGCCGTTTAACCCGGATAAAAAGCTCCTGGCCTTTTCTGATTCTGTTCAGGATGCGGCGCACCGGGCGGGGTTTTATAGTGCCAGGACATATCGAACGACCTTGAGAACTGCGATCGCCCGCACCATTTCTCAGGTCACCTCTCAATCTATATCCACTACTTCCAACCTAACGCTTCACTCTCTGTTAGAACAATTTTCTCCCTACTGGCAACAGCAGCTAGGCTCCACAGGCGACTACGTTGCAACCTTTCTACCCAGCGACTTAGCTTGGCTCAGAGAATGGGACAGCTACCTGCAAGACGACACACTCTCCCTGCCAGATGACACAAACCTACTCAAGCTGCTGAACGAGCGACTGAGCTGGGAAATTACCAATCAGTTTGGCCATCGCGCGGCTGTGGGCCCCTCGCTGGAGCGAAGCGCGGTGTGTGGCGTTCACTTTGCCACAGAGCCATTACAACAGGCTGCGCGGTCGCTGCATCTCAAGCTCACGAATGAAATAGAAGCGCTGAGAAAAGTCACACCCGAAGCAATAAAACAGTTTTTATTAGGTTGGCTCCACCACCTGCGGCAGCGCGGCGGCATATTGCAGCCTGCAACCGATGGCTACATCAGCTCAGGTGGCAACACCTACCTGTGGAATAAGTTCACCTACATGCCACGCATTGGCCCAACAGTGCCGCGCCCCATTTTCTTTTGTAATGCCTCAGCCAATGCCAACAGCTTTGAAAATGTGATTCGCAGCGATGCTCGCAATAGCTGGAGCGAAGACTGGATTAGCCGAGTGTTTGCGGGTGCTTCGCTACTATTAAAAGAACAGCTAAAAGAAGTGCTGCACACCGCGCTAGAGGTAGCCACAGAAGCGGGCCTATTAGAAGCTCGTAGCTGTAACAGTGGTCGAGCCTGGGGCATTCCAACACAGAGGCTGCACCTGGCTGATGAAGGCGTAGTGCTGGTGTGCGACCAGTGCTCTCATCAGCTCACGGCCAGCCCGGTAGAACATCCTGCGCTGCAAGGAATGCGCTGCATGGCTACGGGCTGCACAGGTCATTACCAGCCTGATGAGCGCCGGGGCCTGGTCTATTACCGAGAAATTTATCGTCGGGGAGAAGTACAGCGGATTGTCGCTGCTGAGCACACGGGCTTGCTGAGTAGAACAAACCGAGAACGGTTAGAAAAGAGATTTATTGAAAGCGAGCGTCGCTGTGATCCCAACCTGATTTCTGCGACCTCTACCCTCGAAATGGGTATCAACATTGGCGATCTTTCTACCGTGCTGCTTAGCTCAGTGCCACCCGGCACCGCGAACTTTCAGCAGCGCATTGGTCGGGGTGGTCGCCGCGATGGTAATGCGCTAGTGGGTGTGGTTGCCAACGGCAAACCCCACGACCTATTCTTTTACGCTAATCCTAACAAAATGCTGGCTGGCAAAATAGAAGCGGCGGGCTGCTATTTAGATGCCTCGGCTATTTTGCAGCGACAGCTTACTGCCTTTTGCCTCGATAGCTGGGTGGCTACGGGCATCACCCGTCACGACTTTCCGCCCCGGCTCAACGATGTGCTCAATAGCATGGAGCGAAAGGGCAGTAAACAGTTTCCTTTTAGCTGGATTAGCTACATTCAAACCCACCAAGGTGAGCTATTAGAAACATTTTTAACCCTGTTTGAAGCGCAAACAGAAGAACGCACCCGCCAAGAGCTACGAGACTTTATGGAGAAAGGCCTGCAACAAGACGGCGGCCTCTGCTGGAAAATCATCAATCGGCTGAGCGACATTCGACAAGAGCGCACTCGGCTCAGTAGCCAAATTAAAAACATTGGGAAAAAGATCAACAAGCTAAAAGCTGAGCCCGAAGCAATTAAAGCCCAAGAAGACAATAGAGAAAGACTCGCGGAACTCGAAAGAGAGAGAAAAGGTTTCAGAGTGCTGATGAAAGACCTGAACAGCAAGTCTACGCTGAACTTTTTTACCGATGAAGGCTTGCTGCCCAACTATGCTTTCCCAGAAGCCGGCGTGACCCTACGCTCTATTTTGTGGCGACGCAAACAAGAGGTTGACCAAGGTGACGGCAGCAAATACGAGACCTACCCAGTAAGCTACGAGCGCCCTGGCAATATTGCTATCAAAGAACTTGTGCCCAGCGGCGTGTTTTATGCCGAAGGTCGCCGCGTCAAAATTGATCAAATCGATCTGAACCTATCTAAGCCAGAGGCTTGGCGGATTTGCCGGAGCTGTAGCTATGCGGTGCGCGCCATCGAAGCTGAAGCCGCCCGCCAAACCTGTCCCCGCTGCGACGATGATATGTGGCGCGATCAAGGCCAGCTACGCACCATGCTACGCCTGCGGCAGGTGATGGCCACCACCTCGGACCGGGACAGTCGCTTTGGCGACGACAGTGAAGATCGCAACACCGCATTTTTTCAGCGGCATTTGCTGATTGACTTTGCACCTGAGCATCGCGAAAAAACCTATCTCATCGAAGACGATGACTTTCCCTTTGGGTTCGAGTACATTTCGCGGACGAGCTTTCGTGAAATTAACCTGGGCGAGTCAGACGCCGTGGGCCAAACGGTGAAGTTTGCAGGTCGCGAAACGAAGTCTAAGGGCTTTCAAATTTGTAGCGGCTGCGGCAAGGTGATTCGCTCACGCTCTAAAAGGGACCAGCAGAAAGGCTACTCTTCTCAAAAAGACCACACGGTCAGCTGTCGCTATCGCGATAAGCCCGACCAAGCCAAAGCGATAGAGGTTTTGTATCTGTACCGGGAGTTTGAGTCGGAAGCGATTCGCTTGCTCATGCCCGACGATAGCTTCTGGACAGATGAGGGGCTGCACTCGTTTATCGCTGCGTTGCAGCTAGGGCTAAAGCAAACGTTTGGTGGGCAGGCTAGCCACTTGCATACCGCCATTAGCGAGGAACCGCAGCCAAACTCTACGCTACGGAAGTCTTTTTTGTATCTGTACGACAGTGTACCGGGCGGTACGGGATACCTCCGGCAACTTATTCGCGAACCAGATGAGCTAAGAGCCGTGTTTGAAAGTGCGCTGAAGGTCGTTCGAGCCTGTGGCTGTAAAGAAGAAGGGGGCAAAGATGGTTGCTATGAGTGCCTGTTTGCCTATCGCAATAGCTTTGATCAGGATAAAACGAGCCGGAAGAAGGCGCTGGGATTGTTGAGCGCGATCGCAAAACACTGGCCCAACCTGCAACAAACCAACCAGGGCCTATCTACCATTCGCCTCAACAGCAACTTTGAAAGTGAGCTAGAGCGCCGCTTCATTGACGTCATTAAGCGCTACAAACCCAATGGTGATCCTACAGCCCTCACCCTCCGCCAAGAAATCTTTGACGGTAAAGACGGCTACTATCTCAAAGTGGGTGAGGTAGTCTGGATTATTGAAACGCAGGTGAGCTTAGGTACACAGCAGGGCGTAGACATTCCCTCCCGAGCTGACTTCATCATTCGCCCGGCCTCTAGCAAAGTAAAGAGTAAGCCAATTGCCATCTTTACCGACGGCTGGGAATATCACAAAGACCGCATTTGGGAAGATTTTCAGCAGCGGCTGTCCATTTTACGCAGTAACCAGTACCTGTGCTGGTCACTCACCTGGAATGATGTGGCCAAGCAAGTAGATCCTGACCACGTGGTGGAATGGTGCGATGGGCTTAGCACAGGACTGAATCAACAATTCACAGCGTTGCGACAGCAGTTATACGACCAGCGCTACCAGTGCAAAACCATGCCCGTGCTAGAAAATCAGCGTAGCTTCGATTGGCTAATGCAATACTTAGCCGAGCCAGATGCTCCTAAGTGGGAGCGCTGGGCACTGCTGCGGACAATGGCACAAGGCAGCTTGCCATCAGCCTCAGCCCAACAAACCTGGACGAAAACCATGCGTAGCGCTGTTAGTTCTACCGCGATAGATCTCTGGAATCCTTCGGCACAAATAATCTATGGGACTGTTCCTGTCACTGACGAACTGACGGTGATTCATGGAACTGACCTGGCCCGCCACCCACAGCCCGATCCTAAAGAAGAGAGTGGGTTTGCCTACCCTGACCCAGAAGGCAGCATCGTTGTAATTCAGCTAAACGATACGCCAGGGCCAAATGCTCACAGCCTTCGCAAAAGCTGGAATGAGTCGCTACGGCTGCTAAATCTCTATCAGTTTCTGCCTCACGTATATGCAGTAACAACAACCGCTACAGATAGCGGTAGGCGACCCATACTGGCAGATCCACCCCTACAAGAAACCTCAACCAATACGGCCCAAGAGGACGCCTGGAATGAAGTGCGATCGCTCACCCTAGAAGATACGCTTCTTCCCCTAATTAACCAAATGCAAGCCGAAAACTGGCCGCTACCTAACCCTGGCTATGCCCTAGTCGATGATCAAGACATTATCACTGCCGAAGCCGAACTCGCCTGGCCCCAATGCAAAGTCGCCATCGTCAGCTTCAGTGAAGACCTCCGCCCCTTTCATGAGGCAGACTGGCATGCCCTCACGGTAGAAGAGGCCGTAAAGGAATTTGCTGAGCTTAAAGCCCGCCTCAACCTCTAGGCTATCAGCCCTGCCTCGTTGCCTGCTCTTAATTGCTAACCCCTCTCCAAGCACATGATTCTACAAAACACGATTCGCCTCGCCATCTCAGACGAATTTTTCAGTGCTTACAGCGCCCTGCCCCGTAGCATTCAAGACAGAGTCTCCAAATTTATCAATCGCTTTCGCAAAGATCCGACCGATCCAGGCATCCACTACGAGAACATTACCAACGCCAACAACAAGGCGATGAAATCTGTTCGTATCAACAAAGCCTACCGAGCAATCATGCTCAAGCCTGAGCGGGGCAACATCTATATTTTGCTATGGGTAGACCACCACGACGACGCCTACGACTGGGCACAGCGCAAAAACTGCGTCGTTAACGAAGTCTCTGGCGCGCTGCAAATTGTTGATATTAAAGAAGCTGAAGCCAAGACTCAGCAGCTAGCTAAAAAGAACAATCAAAACAACCTAGATAAGGACAAAGGCCTCTTTGACACGGTAAAAGACAAACACCTCATGCGCTTGGGCGTGCCTGAAATCTTACTGCCTGCTGTGCGCCAAGTGGTAACAGACAGTGACCTTGACCAGCTCATGCCGCACCTACCCAAAGAAGCGAGCGAAGCCCTGACAATGCTGGGTGCAGGCTACGCATTAGATGAAGTCTTCAACCAAATCGAAAAATCTCAAGAGCCCGAAAAGATCGATCCAGAAGATCTCGAAAAGGCGCTGGAAAATCCAGACTCTCTCAGTCGCTTTATGGTGGTAACCGACGATATCGAGCTAGAGGAAATGCTAGCTGCACCCTTAGAAAAGTGGCGAGTTTTCTTGCACCCTTCGCAGCGCAAAATAGTCGAACGTGACTGGCTCGGTGCCCTACGGGTTCTAGGGGGTGCGGGTACGGGTAAAACAGTCGTTGCCATGCACCGGGCCAAGTGGCTCGCGCAAAATAGATTTACCGATCCGAGCGATCGCATCCTGTTCACCACCTTTACCCGAAACCTCGCGGTCGATATTGAAGCCAACCTCAAAACCATTTGTTCTATTGAGCTGATGCGTCGCATCCAGGTGGTGAACCTAGATGCCTGGGTAACTCAGTTCCTGCGGCAAGAAGGCGTGAATACCCGCATTGTGTATGACACCAAAAAGATTTGGAAAGAGGCCTACACCATAGCACCCGTCGAACTAGGCCTGTCCGAAGACTTTTACAAAGACGAGTGGCAAGCAGTCGTTCTCAACCAAGACTGCCAAACGCTAAAAGACTATCTCAGAGCCCGACGGGTTGGACGCGGTACCCGACTAGATCGAAAGCAACGGCAAGCTATTTGGCCCGTGTTTGAAGAATATCGCAACTTACTCAGGGAACAGAACTTAAGAGAACCTGACGAAGCCTTTCGTGAAGTGGCCAAAATTATTACCCTCAAGGGGCAAGAATCTTTGCCCTACCGCGCTGTTATTGTCGATGAGGCTCAAGACATGAGCCCGGCAGCCTTTGTTCTGATTCGTGCGATCGCAGGCCCCTCTCACAAAAACGATCTCTTTATTGTGGGTGACGCCCACCAACGTATCTACGGAAAAAAAGTCACCTTGCGCGACTGTGGCATAGAAATTCGGGGTAGACGATCCAGAAAACTGCGATTGAACTATCGCACCACCGACGAAATTTGTCGGTGGGCAACCGCCATCGTAGAAAATATGGCCGTTGACGATCTAGACGGTGGATCTGACTCTCTTAAAGACTATCGTTCTGTGATGTATGGCGAAGCACCTGTGATTAAAGGCTTCAAGTACAGAAAAGAGGAACTGGACTTTATGAAAGAAACCCTTGTCAGCATTCAGAAGGAGAATAGTACGCTGTCAGGGGTTTGTGTTGCCTTTCGAACGAATGACCAGCTTGATAGCTTTGAAAGCGTTCTCCAACAGAACAATATTCCTGTTAAACGCATTCAAAGAAACCAACCAGATAACCCACTAGAAGAGGGTGTCCGTATTGGTACAATGCATCGGGTCAAAGGGCTTCAGTTCAACTACATGTTTATTCCTTCGCTGAACGCTGATATTCTTCCTCTGCCTATTGGGCTAGCACACTGTGCCGATAAAGCTTCAGAACAAAGATTCCGCAACGGAGAAAGAAGTCTGCTGCATGTTGCAGCTACTAGAGCCAAAAAGCAAATTTTTATTTCCTATATCGGTGAGCCTAGTCCAATTTTAAAGGCGTCTTAAATCACCTGTTCACTCTCTTTATCGAAGAGGTGAAATCGGGTGAGATCAAACTGAAGATTTAAAGTCTCGCCAGGTGTAATTTTGGCTCTAGGGTCTAGCCTCGCAATAAACTGAGTGCCATTTTCTAGGGTAAAGTACACAATCACTTCGTAGCCCATTAGCTCTACGATGGCGGCGGTGGCCTGTACGCTCACAGGATTTATGCCAGGTGGGACGTACTGCGGATGGTAAATGCTTTCTGGTCGGATGCCAAAGACAACCGGGCGACCCGCAAATGCTTGATAACGCTGCTGACGTTCAGCGGGAATAAGCACTTCTAGACCACCGTCAGTTTTGGCGATGAGCGTACCGTTACTTTGCCCATTAGATTGAAGGAGCTGCGCGTCAAAAAAGTTCATGGACGGGCTGCCGAGGAAGCCTGCTACGAAAATGTTGTTGGGATTATCGTATACGTTTTGGGGCGTGTCGATTTGTTGGAGGATGCCGCCGTTCATCACCGCGATGCGGGTGCCCATAGTCATGGCTTCGGCTTGGTCATGGGTGACGTAGACGAAGGTAGTCCCCACTTTTTTGTGGAGGCTGCTGAGTTCGGCGCGGGCCTGGGTGCGGAGTTTGGCGTCTAGGTTAGAAAGGGGTTCGTCCATAAGGAATACAGCGGGCGATCGCACAATCGCTCGCCCCAGCGCGACCCGCTGCCGCTGCCCACCCGAAAGCTGCTTCGGCTTTCTATCCAACAGTTGTTCAATGCCCAGCTGCTGCGCCGCCTCTTGTACTCTCTTTTTAATCTCTGCTTTGGGCGTTCCCTTTAGGTCTAGGCTAAAGCCCATATTTTCGGCCACACTCATGTGGGGATACAGCGCGTAAGACTGAAACACCATGGCAATGTCTCTATCTTTGGGGGTGACATTATTTACTCGCTGTCCGCCAATGTAAATGCTGCCATCGCTGATGTCTTCTAGTCCGGCGAGCATCCGCAGCGAGGTCGTTTTGCCACAGCCCGATGGACCTACCAGCACTAAAAATTCTTTATCTTCTAATTCAATATTGAGATCCTTAACGGCCACGTAGCCGTTCTCATATTGCTTAGTCACTTTTTCAAAAACAACGCTTGCCATAAGTCTTTTAGTGATAACTGTTTTAGAGAATGATGGACGTTGATTACCCTTTCACAGAGCCCGCTAACAATCCCCGCACGAAGAATCGCTGCAAGGCAAAGAACACTGCCATCGGCACTAGCATGGAGATAAATGCGCCAGCGGTGAGTAGGTACCAGGCTTGGCCTCTATCACCTACGATGTTTCTAAGCACAAGCGTAACGGGCGCAACATTTTGGTTACCGCCTAAGTACACCAGCGCTACGAGCAAATCGTTCCAAACCCACAGAAACTGAAAAACGGCAAAAGAGGCGATCGCAGGAAAACTCAGCGGCACAATAATTCGCGTAAATGTCTTCAAATGGGACGCACCATCTACTGCTGCTGCCTCAATCAAATCACGTGGCAGTGAGCCAATATAGTTACGTAATAAATACACACCCAGTGGCAAACCGTAAGCACTATGGGCCAACCATACGGCCAGATAAGTCCCTGCGATGCCTATGGTGTTGTAAGCACGCAGAATGGGAATGAGCGTCATTTGCAGAGGAACCACCAGCAGCCCAACGGTGATAATGAACAACGCCTGCCGACCCGGAAACTCCATCCAAGAGAGGGCATAGGCCGCAAAAGTGGCGATCGCAATCGGAATAATTGTCGCTGGAATCGAAATCACTAGCGAGTTCAAAAACGCCTGTCCCATGCCCGCTTCAAACAGTACTTCCTGATAGTTACTCAAGGTAAACTGCGTGAATTCAAAGGGATTGATAAAGACGGTCCACCAGCCGCTGGTCACGAGGTCATCTGGTGGGCGAAAGGAGCTGATGAGTAAGCCCAAGGTGGGCAGCGTCCACAGAATAGCGATCGCAACCACGGCAAAGTGCACGGGAGCCTTCGCCATCAACCGCTCAAACTTAGACTGTTCCTTATGCTTGGGCGACTTGTAGTTAGGAATGTATGGCTGATTTGGCCCCTGCGAGCCAGCGGAGGGTTTAGCAGTCGTCATCGGTTTAACTCCTGTTGGCGAAAGCGGCGAATGTTGGCAATCATGACGGGAATAACAGCAATAAGAAGAATAACGGCGATCGCACTTCCCCGACCAAAATTGCGAAAGTTAAACATCTCTTTCACCATGCGGCTAGCAATCACATCGGTTTGCAGGTTGCCTCCGGTCATTACAAACACAATATCGAAGACCTTCAGCACCAGCACGACCACCGTGGTAGACACCACCATCACCGTCGGCATAATCATAGGCACAATAATGCGTCGAAAAATCTGAATCTCGTTAGCACCGTCTACGCGGGCCGCTTCAATCACATCATCCGGTACACCCTTCACCGCAGAAGAAAGCAGCACCATACAAAAACCCGTTTGCAGCCAGATCATAATTACGATCAGCGCAAAGTTGTTCAATCCTCTATTCACCAGCCAGCCCACCGGCTCAAAGCCTAGGCTGGTGACAATGGCGTTCAACACACCAATCTGCGCTGCACCCTCCGGCCTGTAAGCATAGATGAATCGCCAGATGACGCTGGCCCCCACAAATGAAATCGCCATCGGTAAAAAGATCAGCGATTTGGCTAAGGGCTCGTACTTTACTCGGTCTATTAGCACCGCAATCACCAGCCCTAACGCAACGCTCAATCCGGTGACCAGTACTAGCCACAACACATTGTTGCGAAAGGTAATCAGCATATCTGGCGCAGTCAGAGCGAACAAATAATTCTCTAGGCCAACGAACCGAGTAGAGTTGCCGTTAAAGAAGCTGAGATAAAAAGTACGTAGCGCTGGGATGACCAAATACGCACCCAGCAGTAAAACAGAAGGCCCCATATAAATCCACGGCAGAATTTTCATCCGCGTTTTTTGTGGAAAGGCTTTTTCGACTAAGATATTGAGCCCGTAAAAAAGGGCAATGACACCACCTGATCCCAAAACAATGGCTAGGAGTGCCTTTAAAATTAATTCAAGATTATAATTCATTGATTAGCCCCTCTAACCATATCCTGTGACCGTTATTCTGCGACCGATTCAGCTTGTTCCTCTTCTGGCCAGTAGTATTCAATTTGTTGGGTGACGTCTTTGGCTGATGAACCCGCAACAAAGTCCATGACCCCAGACCAAAATGTACCGGTACCGACAGCGCCTGGCATAGCGTCTGATGCGTCAAACTGAACCACTTCAGCAGACGTCAGCACTTCTGCCTGTTTACGGCTGATATCGTTGGGATACACGCTCAGGTCCACTTTCTTGTTCGCGGAGAGAAAGTTACCTTCTTCAATGCGCATTTCGTGCGGCTCGGGCGTAATCAGATAGGCCATCAGCTGACGGGCTTCTGGGGTATCGTTCAGCATAGAAACAATGTCTCCGCCAACCAACAGGGCCTTAGCGTACTCAGGGTTGATATCTGGTGTGGGGAAAAAGTCCACATCTTTGCCTAGCTCTACGTCATCTGGGAAAAAGGCACTGATAAAGTTACCCTGTCGGTGCATCATGCATACTGGTGGCTCGTCAAAAAGCCCTGCGGGAGAGTCTCCCCAGGCAATGCTCAGTACACCTGTTTTACCGCCCCAAACCTGATCGGGCGATCGCGCGATCACGCCAAAGTACTCAAACGCCTCAATCACCTCCGGTGAATCAAAAGGCACCTCGTGCTCCACCCACTTCTCATAAAACGCTGGCCCTGCGGTGCGCAGCAAAATCTCTTCAATCCAGTCTGTACCGACCCAGCCTGAGGCATTGCCTGATGACATCGCTAGGCACCAAGGCGTATTGCCATCATCAATCATTTGCTCGCTAAGGGCCGTCATCTCATCCCAGGTACCAGGAATTTCGTAGCCGTTTTTTGCAAACTCTTCTGGCACGTACCACACCAAGCTTTTCACCGCTGCACGATACCAAATGCCATAAATCTGGTCATTCACGGTAGAAAGGTCAATCCAGCTATCTGGGTAGTACTCACTGAGTTCCTCACGGGTAAAAACGTCCGTGAGCGGAATCAGTGCATTTTCCTTCGCTAACGATTTCATCAGACCCGGCTGAGGAAACATTGCGATATCCGGTGAATCACCTGAATCTACCCGCACGGGTAGCAATGTGGTAAAAGCGTCTGTGCCCTCGTAGAGAACCGTAATACCCGTGGCGTCTTCAAAAGGCGCAAAGGTCGCTTCTAGCTGAGCTTGTTCAACCCCGGTTGTTGCCCCCAAAATAGTGACTGTCCTAGCCCCTGCTAACAGAGCTGAACTCGCACCAGTAGCCGTTTCTTCAGGCGGGACCTGCCTTTGGCTACAGCTGGCCAAGGCCAACAGTAAAGGGCTCCCAATGAGTAACAGTGCGCGTGATAGTCCGCCGGTTATGCGCTGTCGAAGCAATATCTTTGGAGAGCTTTCTGAGGAGGACTTGTAAAAGAAAAACATGGGGTTGTATGAAGGCAGAGCTGAAGACAATCGACAGGTGACACGGCTTGTGCACTGTTGTTTGAAAGAATGTCGCTTTAGCTAACTGTTAGCTTATTCAATCTTTTAACGTTAACGTCATGAGTTGCGCTTATGTATTCAATGCTACGTTTTAGACACAGACAGCTTCCCTTCCTTTAGGGATAATTCTGAGAAGCTGATATAAAAGTTCATGCTTAAGCGTAACCGCCAACAAAACTTTAGCGAAACTGAGGCTCCCTATGCATGCACCTGATACGGCGTCATCTCTGCCTTGCTGGGACCCCTGGATTTTAAAGGTCAATGGACGTTACCAGCTATTTTATTTAACGGGGTCTATTGATCAAGATCCGTGGTGGAAAACCAGCTGGATTTGTGGTGGCTATTCTGAAGATATGCGCCACTGGCAGCACACAGGGGCAATGCTGGAGCCTTTACCCAATAAAGGCTGGGAGTCTGGCCGTTTGTTCGCAGGGAGTGCTCACCATCAGCAAGGCACAAGCTATTTGTTTTATTCAGCCGCTAGTGAGGCTGACATCACCCACGAGACTATTGGCGTGGCTACAGCAGGTGAAAATGGCTTGTGGCAACGATCCTCACAGCCCTTATTGTCTTTTGAAGAGGCGACCGCTGTGCGCACCGCTTCAGGTATTGGCTATGCGGGCCGCTGCCGCTGGTCTAACCATTTGCACTGGCGCGATCCTTACTTTTTTAAGGCAGAAAAATCCTATTTGTTCTTTTGTGCATCCCTAACAACGCCAGGGCAACCTGCCGGTTCAGACTCAGCACGGTTTCAAGGAGGGTTAGGCGTGGCTGTCGCAGACTCCCCTGCTGGCCCTTACACAGTATTACCACCAGCGGCGGGTCCTGGGATTGTTGAGGCTTCTCTTTGGCCTTTCTATCACTTGGAGCGTCCCCAGGTCATTTATTTTAACCATAAATATCATTTGTTCTTTTCTTGCTTTAAAGCGTTTATCAATCCACTTTGGCTAGAACAAATTGGCGAGCACACCGTCACAGATTCCACCTTGTATTGGTCGTGTCAGACCATTTGACGGGGCCGTTTTATCCTTCTAGTGAGCGGCCAGTAGTCCCTGGGAGTGACGCTACCGAACTGTATGGAACAACATTTTTCCCGCTGGGTTCTCAGCCCGGTGACAGCGCCGCTCACACGCTAGAGCTTGCGGTTTTAGGCTGGTATACGAAGACTTATCGTTTGGCGATCGCGCAGGAATTTAAAGCCTTTTGGCACGCCAACGATCTGAAAATTGTTCCTAGCTCGTAAGCATCTTCAAACTCTTGAGAGGCCTCCGATAGCCTGTTAGCCTTCTATGTAGCTACGGCATGAAATCATCTACGGCACGAAGGCCATCGTTTGCATCAGGCAACCTACTCAAATGTCCTGGCTAAGTATTTTAGCCAGGACATTTGAGCAGAATCAGCGGAGAACAGCTTAGTCAGAGTGTACTGGTCAAGCTATCTGTCAGATCTACTTGGAGATCTGCCTATATGAGAGCTGATTTAGGCAACAGATTTAGGCAACAGAGCCGGCAGGCTGTTGGTTCAGCTGAGCTAAACGCTCCACTAGCAACTCTTCTAGCTGCTCTAACGCTTTGGTAAAGCCCTCAATCCCTTCAGCTAGCTTTTCGCTGGCCATGCGATCGCTCTTATGCATTTCATCAAACGTCGCCTTATCTATTGAGAGCTTCTCAATCTCCAAATCCTTCGCATTCTCAGGACATAGCTTGCGCGGCAGGTCACCCTCAGTTTCAGACAATGGCTCCAACAGCTTCGGAGAAATCGTCAGCAAATCACACCCTGCTAACTCTTTAATTTCATCTACATTTCGGAAGCTGGCACCCATGATTTCGGTCTCATACCCAAACTTCTTGTAGTAGTTATAAATTTCAGTGACCGACTGCACACCTGGGTCTTCACTGGGTGGGTAGCTATCACGACCGGTGTCTTTCTTGTACCAGTCCAAAATACGACCGACAAAAGGTGAGATGAGCGTCACGTGCGCTTCAGCGCAGGCAACGGCTTGATGCAGTCCAAACAGCAGAGTGAGGTTACAGTGGATGCCTTCTTTTTCTAAAATTTCTGCGGCTTTGATGCCTTCCCAGGTGGAGGCGATTTTGATGAGGATGCGATCGCGACTAATCCCAGCGGCCTCATACTCAGCAATCAGCTCACGCGCCGTCTTTAAGGTGCCTTCCATATCATACGAAAGCCGTGCATCTACTTCTGTAGACACCCGTCCCGGCACAATATCCAAAATGCGCTTACCAAAGGCCACGGCCAAATGCTTAAACGCTTCTTTGGCGACCGCCTGATCAGAAGCCTCCGCCCCTAGAGTCTCCTTTGCCTGCTGCAAAGTCTCATCCACAATATTTTGATACTGGGGTAGTTTAGCCGCAGCTGTAATCAAAGACGGATTGGTCGTCGTATCTTGCGGCGTAAACTTTTCAATCGCACCAATATCACCGGTATCGGCAACAACAGTCGTCACGTCCTTAAGCTGTGAAAGCAGGCTCATAGAGGTCCTCCTAAAGAGTATTCGCCCTAATTGTAATCAGCGCACTCTAAAGCAACATCGACTCAAGGACTGACCTCAGACCCTAGAGGTACTGGAGAGGGAGCAAAGATGTGCTGAAGATGAAAATCGGACGCAATATCTCAGGAAGCTCTCACATAGCCATCTGTTAAAAAATCGACTGTATCCCTTATAGACATAGGACTACAGTCGATTGAGAACCAATTATTCTTATCGCAAAATCGCGACGGTTGCTTACAAAATCGTTATCAAATCTACCGATTTCGACCCACCCAAAAAGTAACAAAGCGCAATCTAAAGGTCTCAAACGAAACTCGCTTAGGAGATAGTTTGAAGCCGTCGCTTCAAGCCTGCTCTCAAGCTGTTGTCACACTCACAGGATCAACACTCACTGACGAGTCTACACTCTCATTGCCCTGACGCTGTGCTGCCGCCTTTGTCTCTGTGCTATCGGCAGCCGCCTCAGCCACCTCAGCAGCTTCATCACTCTCCTCAGCCAGGTCATACACAGGTAAATCAAACCAAAAAGTCGTGCCGACCCCCACCTTACTCACGAGGTGAACCTGCGCGTTGTGCTTATCCATAATATTTTTCACAATAGACAAGCCTAAACCCGTCCCTTCCAGGGTATGAACACGGTTTTCTACCCGGAAAAAGCGATCAAAAATAGCCGCTTGGTCTTCATCATCAATACCCAAGCCCGTATCGCCAATTTCTATCCGCACGTTTTGCACAAGCTGCGGGTTGAACTTTAAGCTACCAGGTGCGCGATAGGCTCGGATCACAACCTTTCCACCAGCAGGGGTAAATTTGAGAGCATTGCCGACTAAGTTGCCAAAGACCTGAAGCAATAGATCGTAATTACCCAAGCTCGCAGGCAGCTTGTCTTCAATGTCTTTTTCTAGCGTAATCTGCTTATCTTTCGCGTTGAGCTGATAGGTGCGCAGCACCTGATCGATCGGCTGATGAACCTCAACAGGCGAAAATTCGTAGCGTCTGCTCGACTCTAATCGAGATAAATCGAGCACGTCGTTAACTAAGCGAGTCAGCCGATCGGTCTCGTTATTAGCAGTCGCTAAAAACTCCTTGCGCTCGGCCTCGCTCAGGTCCTCACCGTATTCATGCAGCGTTTCAATAAAGGATTTGATATTGAACAAGGGCGTGCGCAGCTCATGGGAGACGTTACTAATAAAGTTACTTTTAGCCTCATTGAGCGCCACTTCACGCGTAATATCTTGCAGCGTAATCGCCATACCCTTCACATTTTCACGCTGCTGGTCAAGCACCGTATTCAGCAACACCCGAATGGTACGATTCCCCTCCATCAGCGCGATGCGAAACTCACTGCCTTCATGCAACTCACCATCTACCGCCTGAACCAACGACGGTGCCAGCTGGGCTCGAACTTCTGGCTGCAACCGGTCCAAAATGCTTCCGGTCAGCGGGACCTTGGCTTCCCATCCTAAAATCCGCCGCGCAGCCACATTAGCCAGCACGAGGTTAGTCTTCGCATCGAGCAAAATCGCACCATCTGCAATGGTTGAAACCAGGCTCTCTAGTTTGGCTTTTTCGGCGGTCAGTTCTTCAATATTTTGTTCTTCGTAGCTTTCTAGGCGCTCGGCCATATCGTTAAAGCTATAAATCAACTCACCCAACTCACCGCCCAAGGGCAAATCGATACGCTGCTTAAAGTTACCTGCAGCAATATTTTTCACCCCCAGCAACAGCTCTTTAATCGGCTGAGTAATGGTCAAGGCATTGATCACCGCACCTAAAATCACCATCACCCAAATCGAGACAAACACAGCAATCGTCACATCCCGGGTGAGATGAGAGGACGCGACCACGGTTGGATTAGGGTTAATGCCCATCGCCAACATGCCATTGTATTCACCGTTGATGGTGAGCGGCACAAAAACATCTGTAACCATGCCCGCTGGGGTAATGTGCTGCCTCACCATGGGCGCATCGGCACTGCTGGTATAGTTCGCGGGCAGCTTCATGCGGCGGCGCAGGGTCAATGAGTTTTGAACAGCAGGCTCTGAATAGGGGATACCAAAAAAGATTTCACCATCTTGATCCGCATACAGCATGTAGCGAACATTAGAGGTATTTTCATAGAAACTGTAAGAGAAACGAGCAAGCTCGGAACGATCGTTCTTTTCAACTAAAGGTGCTACGTTAGCGGCCAATAACAAGCCAATATCACGACCAAAACGGGTATCGTTGAGCTGAGCATCTTGCTGAATCGTATTGACCGCCCAAAAGGTCAGCGCACTCATCACCAGTGACACTAGCAGGGTTGCTCCTGCCATCAGCCGAGTCTGTAGGGTAAAGTCGCTCCACCATCTCGCAAGTAAGGCTTTGAGTTGACTGAACATTTGCATGACTGTTGTGGTTGCTGACCGACTGCCTTGTTTAGGTTGAGTGTGCGTGGCCGTTTGACGCTCGGTTGGCGCTCGATTGGCGCTCATTTGGCGAGCAGTTAAGTGCTCTACTTTTTGATATCCCGTTAGCGCACTATCCCATTAGCGCTAAAGCGATCTATTCAGATGAAAAGAACGGGGATATCAAACAAAGCTGAGCGCTAAAGCGCAATTTCCCTGCTGTGTGGTTCTTTTCATTCTAAACGGTGTTGTCACTCCTAGCCTTTTAAGGCATTTTGAGACGTTCGCTAGGGCTTTTTGGAGGCTTTACCGCACACGATGTCCAATGTCCCGACGATGGAAGCTCCCTGGGAAGTTGATTTTATCGACAGCTTGATAGGCCTTTTCTAGAGCCGCGTCAAAGTTAGGCGCGATCGCACTGACCCCTAATACCCGTCCGCCCGTACTTTTTAACCCTTCAGGGCTCACGCGCGTTCCAGCATGAAACACCACCGTATCAGCATCGTCGGCTTCAGCCGCGCTAATCCCTTCAATCGACAGTCCTTTCTTATAGCTACCCGGATAGCCCTCAGCAGCCATCACCACACAAGCAGAAGCGGCCTGTTTCCAGGCAAACGGTGGCATACTCGCCAGCCGCTGCTCACAGCAGGCCAAAATAATGTCTTCCAACGGGGTTTCTAGCAGCGGCAGCACCACCTGCGTTTCCGGATCGCCAAAGCGACAGTTAAACTCAATCACTTTAGGGTCGCCTGCGGGCGTCACAATCAACCCCGCATAGAGCACGCCGCGATAGTCAATGCCTTTCGCCTGCAAAGCTTGCAGCGTCGGATCTAAGACCTCGCTCTGAACACGCTCTAGCAGGTCAGCAGGCATCACAGGCGTCGGCGCATAAGCACCCATTCCACCGGTATTCGGGCCAGTATCGCCTTCGCCCACTTGTTTGTGGTCTTGGGCAGGTAGCAACGGCCTGATGGTTTTGCCATCGGTTACGGCCAATACCGAAACTTCTTGCCCCTGTAAGAACTCTTCGATGACAACCCGCTCACCTGCTACACCAAACTGTCCGCTAAAAGAAGCGTTTATGGCTGCGATCGCCTCTGCTTCTGCTGTCGCTACGGTCACCCCCTTACCCGCCGCTAGGCCATCTGCTTTCACCACAATCGGCGCACCCTGCTGATTGACGTAGGCGATCGCACTTTCAGCATCTGTGAACACAGCCGACGCTGCTGTAGGGACATTGGCCTCGGCCATGAGCGCTTTTGCCCACGCCTTACTCGCCTCAATTTGCGCGCCGTCTTTGCCTGGACCAAATACTTTTATTTTTTTCGCTCTCAAAGCATTCGCCAGTCCTTCAGCTAAGGGCTGCTCTGGCCCTATGAGGACAAACGCCATATTGTTCACCAGCGCGCAGCGGACAATCCCCTCTACCTCTGTCATGGCCATCGCCACGTTGCGACAACCTGCCATTGAAGCAGTCCCACCATTACCAGGAATGCAGACTATTTCGGTCACATCGGGCGACTGCAACAGTTTCCAAGCAAGGGCATGCTCGCGACCACCGCTCCCGACAACAATAGCTTTCATACTTCAGGTAAGTCCTTAGACACACTAGCGCTCACCTAGACTACATCTTCTTATCAAAAAAATCTTATTTAATGCGAGAAAAGCAAATAAAACGCCGAGGTTTAGCAGGTAAACCTCGGCGTTTTGATAGCGTGTAAGTGGCTACGCCAAGAGGCGCAGATAGCAATAAATCCCGACAGACAACAGATGACTATTTCTGACTGCGCTGATCGCGATTGTGCAACACCAAATCGTGAAGCGTTGCATCTTCTGACAGCTCTCTAGGCGTAGAGGCTTGCTTGGCTAACGCAACCGGCGTAAACGCGCTCATGCCGAGCATAACAAGGGAAATCGAAAGGATAAAGCGTTTCATATTAGGGACTCCTAAAGTAACGAGATTTATGTCGAATTCGATTACTTATTAGGATGTCAACGATCTCTGAGAAACTACTGACGATAGCCTGAGCAAATTGTCAGAGCTTCCTGAGATTTTCCTGAGAATTTTGTATCCTACACTACAAAATTCTCAGGGGATGCGACCCTATTGGACGCTACGTCAGTCGCGCTTATTCCACAGTGACTGATTTTGCTAGGTTGCGGGGCTGGTCTACATCCAAGCCCCGTCGAGCCGCAATGTGATACGACAGCAGCTGTACAGGAACCACCGTCAAAATAGGTGAGAGCAGCTCATCGACGTTAGGAACCGGCAGCAACGCATCAAAGGTCTCCTCAGCATCAGGATCGTTCATAGGCACAACACCAATCAGGCGAGCGTCGCGGGCTTTGGCTTCTTGGGCGTTAGAGAGCACTTTTTCATACACACTGCCGAGGGTTGCGATCGCAACCACGGGCACTTTTTCATCGAGCAGTGCAATCGGCCCATGCTTCATTTCGCCCGCTGGATACCCCTCGGCGTGAATGTAGCTGATCTCCTTGAGCTTCAGGGCCCCTTCCAAAGCAATCGGATAGTTAATTCCACGACCGATAAAGATAAAGTCTTGGGTATCAGCAAAGTCATGGGACAGCTCTTCTACGTAACGTTCCTGGCTTTCTAGCACCAGCTCTAGCTGAGCCGGGAGCTGTCTGAGCCCTTCAATAATCTCAGCCATGCGCGCAAGTGACATTGCCTTACGACGGTAGGCCAGCTCTAGCGACAAAAAGTAAAACGCCATCAGCTGAGCCACAAATGTTTTAGTCGCCGCCACTCCAATTTCAATCCCCGCTTTGGTATCTACAACATGAGGCACCAAGCGGCCTAGCGAGCTGTCTGCTCTATTCGTAATTCCCAACATCCGAGGCACGTACTGGTCATCGCCACCGTTAGCTACATAGTCTGCGCGCCGGGTTTGCTCCATATCTAGCGCGGCTAAGGTATCGGCGGTTTCCCCTGATTGGGTCACGCCAATTGTGAGCGTATTGGCCGTCAAAGGTGCAGGCGCATAGCGAAACTCCGAGGCATACTGCACCACCGTCGGAATACCGGACACTTGCTCCAACAAATACTTGCCAACAAGGCTCGCATGCCAGCTCGTACCACAGGCCAAAATTTGAATATGCTGCAAGTCGTTGAGGACAGTATCGGGCAACTCTAAACGAATCGGAGACGTTCCGCTTTCAGGCGTCCACTCAGTATCTATATAAGTTTCTAAACAGGTTCGCACCACCCCCGGCTGCTCATAAATCTCTTTGAGCATAAAGTGCTTAAAGCCCTGCTTTTCCACCATGATGGGATTCCAGTTCAGGGTTTGGGGCTTACGCCTGAGCCGATGCCCGGTAAAGTCGTACACTTCTACGCCCATGGGCGTTAGCTGAGCAATTTCACCATTTTCTAGCGTCAGCACAGCCTGTGTGTAAGGCATAATCGCAGGCGTATCAGAGGCACAGAAAAATTCGCCTTGGCCAAAGCCAATCACCAGGGGTGCCTGCTGACGGACCACAATGAGTTCGTCAGGAAAATCGATAGAAACCACTGCGATCGCAAACGCGCCTTGCAGTCGTGTCATCGCCTTGCGCACAGCCTCTAGCAACCGAGACTGTTCATTTAAAGCATTCGCTTCATCCGCTGGATTCTCTAAATACTCTGCAATTAGGTGCGGAATCACTTCAGTATCTGTAGCCGAGCGAAACTCATGGCCCTTTTCTTTTAGCTCTTCACGCAGCTCGCGATAGTTTTCAATAATGCCGTTTTGCACCACGGCAATTCGCTCTTTTGTATCGGTGTGCGGATGCGCATTATGCTCTTCGGGCTTGCCGTGGGTTGCCCAACGGGTGTGGCCAATGCCTAAGCGAGCTGGATCTTCCAACCCTTCTAGCTTGGTTTGCAGATTAATCAGCTTTCCTTTAGCACGGGTGCGTTGCAGCTGTCCCTCAAAAACAGTCGCAACACCAGCCGAGTCGTAGCCCCGATACTCCAGGGTTTTTAGTCCCTCAATTAAAATGCTGCTCGCGGCGCGGGTGCCAATATAACCAACAATTCCGCACATACCGATACTCCTTATAAAACTGCAAACTAACCTACCAGCAGCCTAGATAAATGCTCCAGACCAAAAAAACTTAATCAGATTACTTTACCCACTATCTGTGATGGTGACTGCTTTAAAAAGTTACACACCCTCCCACAGCGCAATTGCAGGGCCCACAGGCATCGCTTTTGTACGGCAGTACGTATCAGTCAACACAACCTTTCGCACACCATAAAGCAATAAAAGACGTATCAATAGGGGGCTCTCGCCACTTACTGACACGTCTTTTTACACATCTGTTGACAACACTTACTGAGAAATAAACCCTGTTAACAATAGCGGAATCAAAATGGCCGCAACCAGCAAAGCCATCACAGTCGCCGGCGATAGCTTAATCAAGTTTGGATCAGGTTTGTTGTTTGGATTATTCATACAGCCCTACAACGGTATCGATTTCTATCCTCTTAGTCTCTTAACTCTGGCGTTTCTTCAATGCCTATTCAATGCCTACAAGTAGCTCGAAAGCGTCTCACTAAAGGTGGAGTAGGGCTTCACGCCCACTAACGTGTCCATCAATTCACCGTTTTTAAAAACCATCACCGCCGGGATGCTTTTGATGCCAAAACGCTTTGCAACGGGCCTGTTAGCATCTAAATCCAGCTTGGAAACGTTCGCCTTACCGGCATACTCTTCGGCCAGCTGATCCATCAGTGGCGCTACTAACTTGCAAGGGCCACACCAACTTGCTGTGCAATCTACCACCACCACAGACTCGTCTTTTATCAGCGCATCAAATGCGGCTTCGTCTGCAATATATTCTGCGGCCATGGTGCGATCGCTCCAAAAAGTATAAACAAATAATTAAGTAAACCTATTCAAAATCATACCGTACAGACACAGCCCACCCTCACAGCCGAGTCATCCGATCCAACTCAAAAATCAACAGAGTGTTACTAGGTTCATCTCTTGCAGCCATCCCAACGCGATTACCATCTAGCGACCAAACCAACGAATAGCCTGCCCCTACATCAAAAGAAAGCACCTCTACCTTCTTTGTCCCCTGGCGCCAAAGATACACAACCTCTTCGTCACGCCCTACCGCCATCAACTGTTGACTATCGGGAGAGAAGAATAAACTCTCAGATAGCTCTCCACTCGGGACCAAAGTAGCCAGCGTGTATTCCTCACCCTCCCAAACAGAAGAGAGTCGAATGTCATTCCCTTCTATCTCAGCCTGAATGCTTTGATCCGGCGCAATCCGTTGAGCCTGAAATAGGCTTGGCACCAGAGTTGTCTGCACCAGAGCAGTCTGTGCCAGGGCTGGCAAACCAGATTCAAGCGCTTTGACGGTACCATCTGCGATCGCAATTCGACGATCCTCACACAGCACAAACTGTCCATCCTCAGAAAAAGCAAACGCCGAGCAGCGCTGCATTCGCGTTTTCCACTCACGCTCTCCCGTCTCTACCCGCCACGCATACACAACATAGCTATCCCCCTGTAAAAAGCTCGCTACCAATAGCTCACCATCAGGCGAAAATACAACGTCTCCGGTTGTCGCAGGCAGCGTCGGCGCAGATTGTAGAGAGATCGTTTCATCCACCCTCAGCGTGCGGAGCACCTCACCACTGTCCAAATTCACTACAGGAATGATTGTTCCGGTGGCTCGTCGTCCATTATCTTTGATCAACCTAGCTTCGCGTGGCACCGCAATCGTTTGACCATCTGGTGAAAAGACAAGTGAACGGACGTAGGGCGAGGAAAATACGGCCTCCACCGCTGTATCCAATTCATCTGCGTCTAGAGTCACCTTGGCAACGCAGCCGCTCCTGTTTAAAATCGTATCCAGCCAGTGACAGGGCTTAAAACCCGCTCGAACCTGCTGAGTCGCCATAGCCAGCACGCTACCACCCACCACTAACGGCACCCACCAACTTTTCACAAGCTCAGTCAGACCATTCAGTCGCCGCCCCCCTCTCTGAGAGACCTGCCCCGCCCCGCAGTGAGGACAAACACGTCCAGGATTTTCTTCGTAGCCAGCTTTACACACTGAGCAAATCGGCATACCAAACTTCCCTAGCTCTGAGCAAACAACATCTCAATCCACTCGGAAAATACAAAGCATCGCCGCCGCCTTCCGTATAGCAAAGTGAAGCTACAGATAAACAGAATAGCCAAATGACAAACACCATCAGTCACACTCAAAACAAAAGCTCCCTCAGTCAAACCAAGAGAGCCTTTGCTATTTCAGCCTAAGTCAGACATATTCGTCGAGTCGATTACTTACCCGCCAGCTTCTTCACCTTCTGCATGATGCTCTCAGGATCCAAGCCCTGGTGATAGAACTGTTCCCAGAGACCACCACCCCCTTCTTCATGCGTACCCGCATGGGCGAACTTAGGCGTATAGCCGCGCTCTAGCAACCAAGTACCATAGCGGGCACCGAGGCCAGTCTTTTCATTAAAGGACTCAACCACCATTACCAGCGGAGACTTGCCCACTTTCTCCATCATCTGCTCATCAACGACGTTGAGCGTGGATTTGTTGATCAGGCCAATGTTCAAACCTTCTTTCTTCAAGCGCTCAACCGCGTCAAGTGCTCGGTAAAGGCCATCACCAAAGCTCACGATATAGCCGTCAGTCCCTTCACGAACCACGTCATCCTTACCCGAGACAAACTCATAGCCATCAGCATAGAGGGCTTTACCATCGTCACCATTGAGCATGGGCACCTTGGCACGGGTCGAAAAGATGAATCGCAAACCGGGGTCATGGAAGATTTTCTCAACGCAGGCCTTCATCTGATGGGCATCCGCAGGGAAGTACAGGCGAGTTTCGTAGCCATCATCCAAGCCATTATCAGCAAACATATTGTTGATACCGAAGTGGCAGGTATTGTCTGCCATGTCATCAATACCAGAGTGGGAGAAGTGACAGAGCAAGTTGGCTTTGTTCAAGCGCGCCATCGTGATTTCAGAAATACACATTTCTAAAAATGCACTAAAGGTCGCAAAAATGCCCTGCTTCCCTTTCTCCATACCAAAGCCCGCAGCTGCAGAGAGGTTGCCCCGCTCCATAATGCCGCCACTGACAAAGATTTCAGGATACGCCTTATGAATGTGGTTGAGGCCGCAGGAGCCTTCCAGGTCACAGTCCACGACGAGCACTTTTTCCTTGCGCTCAGCGTCGCTCATTTTGCCCATGACTTCTACAGCCGCTTGGCCAAAAACGTTACGGTTAGAGCCCACTTCATCGCTAGAACCCAAGAAATCGTAGCTGTGCTTAGGCTTCTCAATCGCCTTGAGGTAGTCAGCCGCTTCCTGGCGACCGTGCTTCTCTAGGTACTTAATGGCAAGGTCAGTCGGGATAACATCGTGGCCGTGGCAGCTACCTTCTAGTCCTTCAATACCTACGGTCATGGGGCGCTTACAGATAATGGCGATGGGGCCATCGGTTGCGATCGCCTCACAAATATTCGCGTACAGCGCGTCAATATCCTCACCGTCATTCACCAGCGTCTTAATGCCATGACCTTCCAAGGTCTTCTGCACGCTGTAGCCACCCAAATACTCAGAAGGGTGACCCGCAATAGTCACATCATTATCATCAATAATGAGCTTTACGTTAATCCCCTGAGCCGCTGCCAAACGAGCCGCTTCAGCGTCATCGCCTTCTTGCTGCGCACCGTCAGAGCCCAGCAAGAAAGTTGTTTTACCAGGGTTTGCCAGCGCCACACCGTTTACAAATGGCCACATGTGACCTAAGCGGCCAGAGCTAAACTTCACACCCGGTGTCAAACCCAGCTCTGGGTGACCCGGCAACTTAGAGCCCGCTGCGCGGTACTGCATCAGCTGCTCAGCAGGCAAGTCACCATTAAGCGTAGACATCAGGTACTGAGTCCCCACCCGGTGACCCGCTTCATCAAAGAAAGTCGGCACAAACTTATCAGGATTGCCTCTAAAGAGCGCGTCCAAAATCATCACTTCAGGCACCGTGTCATATGGCCCTCCTGTATGACCACCCACACCCCGTGCGCCGCCTGTCGCGGTAAAGAACACAATCGCTTCACGGCACAACTGAATATTGGCCTTTAGCGCCTCCCGCTGATCGTCCGTCAGCTTATTGTTTGAAGGATCTAAAGTAATACGCTTATAAGCACCTAAATCAATAGGGAAAGTGGCTTGGGGCTTAGCTTGGGTTGCTGTCATGAGCTACGTCCTAATACGTTTTATATTTCATAGCTGGCAAAGGGCGAAGACGCACCAATGCAGCTTTTTCACTGAGCCCAGCAAAGGGGCTTTGAAAAAATTAATACTTCTATTCTCCCTGATCATGCCGCTGTGGTTAAGGGGGGAAGCAATTTTTTGTGCTTCAGGCTACGAACAAAGGAGACACTAGCCGCCACAATAAAAGGCTTTATTTTTCTACTACTGATAAATAAAGCCTTTTGATCGCGACACAATTGCTACATCTGGCGAATAATCCCTGGGAGTTCTGAGAGCTCGTCACACATTCCATCTGCTTCGTGACCAGCGAGCGGGCGATCGCCCGCCTTCCAAATAGCTTTCATGCCTACTCCCTGAGCACCGGCAATATCAGCCTGAGGACTGTCCCCTACAAAAACGGCTTCATCCGGTCGCACACCCAAACCATCCAACGCCGCCTCAAAAATTCTAGCGTCAGGTTTTTTACAGCCCACAGCACCCGATACCAAAATCACCGCAAAGAACGATTCAATGCCTATGGCCTGCATTGCTTTTTCTTGAAAAGGTGATCTGCCATTCGTAATCATCCCTAACGCATAGTTCTCAGCTTGCAATCGCTCCAAAACATCCTGCATCTTCAGAAAGCCAACACAAATTTCGGCAAATTTCTCCACGTAGTCATCCAGCAAAACTTGCCAAGTCACACCAGTCAATTTGTGGCGCGCAAGCAACTGCTGATAAACCTCATCTTTCCAAAGATGACCGTCATCGTCCAATTCAACGAACGAGCGCACATACTCTTCTTGCAAGATCGATTGCAGCCCTTCATAACGCTGATATTGCCACTCGGCAAACCGCACAATAGACGTCGCACGATCCAAAAGCGTACCGTCCAAATCAAACACAACAGCCTTAATCATCCTAAAACTCTCCACCCACATCCTTAGCAACCAACCATTTCACACCGGTCGCTCAAAGGACTGCCTGAGGTCTTCTATGCGCGATCGCCACTCACACCCCTCAAGGTGATCATTCACCATCCCCATCGACTGCATAAACGCATACGCCGTTGTTGGCCCCACAAAAGACCACCTCCGCTTTTTCAAGTCCTTACTCATCGCCGTCGATTCAGCCGTCTTGCCCAAGCTCATCAGTGTTTCGTAATCACACTTATCGGGCCGTGCGGCCTCATCCGGCTCATACCGCCAAAAATATGTCGCCAGCGAACCCACTTCCTCCACCAGCTCACAAGCTCGCCCCGCATTATTGATCACCGACTCAATCTTTCGCCGATGACGCACAATGCCCTTGTCCTGAAGTAAGCGATCCACATCAGCCTCTGTATAATGAGCCACCTTCTCAAAATCAAACCCCGAAAAAGCCGCCCGAAAATTCTCTCGCTTGCGCAATATCGTCAGCCAGCTCAGTCCAGACTGAAACCCCTCTAAACAGATCTTTTCAAATAATCTGTGGTCATCCGCTACAGGCACGCCCCATTCCTCATCGTGATAAGCCACATAATCAGCCTTATCACCCGGCCACCAGCAACGCCAACAACCATCTGTACCTTGAATCAAACCATCCATCTCTCAAGATCCTCTCTTCAATCCGCTAAACACAGACCTACATGTTTTCTTTCACCAGTATTGTATGGGACAGACAAAATCCAAAAGCATCGAGTCCTGCACACCATCGCCTTTCAAGCCCAAACAAGCCACTCAATCAAAACAACAACTTCCGTCCATCACCTCTAACTGGCACACCATAAAACAACGTATTTTCAACCTCATAGGGACATATTTGATGGTCCACCCCTGGAAAGTGTCCATACCCCAAACGCAAGTCATCTTCCCAATCGATATAACTTAAACATGCGAAACAAAGCAAACGTTTCCGGCCTCAATAATTGGTCCAAACAACATTTTTGTTCTCGCCTTTGTCAGTCCATTTGTTCGTAATCTTCTCAACCTTGCCTTTTTGAGTGACAACCTAGGAAAAGCCACTAGAAAAGAGCACGGGCCACAGAAGTTCCAAATTGATACTTTCAACGCTTTGCGTTGTTGTTCTCTACACCTTTTTGAGGATACCTCCATGAAACTCTCTCTTATTTGGGCTCCGCTTGGTCTTGCTGCCGCTGTTCTTCTAGCAGCTCCCTTCAGCGCTCAAGCGCAAATTGTTCGCTCGACAGATGCCCCTAACTACAACTACATTGGCATCGGTGGCGGTGATGACGGCTTCGCAGTCAACAGCAAATTCTCCATCATGGACAATCTCTCCATCCGTCCTGAAGTCTCTACTGACTTTGACTTCGACGATGGAGAAGATGTCTCCTACCTAGTTCCTATTACCTATGACTTCAACGCTATCGGCATGCAAAACGCCATGCTCAACCCCTTCCTAGGCGCTGGTGTCTCTGGTGATATCGGTGACGACAGCGATGTTGAATTCGCGCTGGTCGCAGGTGCTGACTATCGCTTCGCCAACAAGTATGTTGCGAATGGCTCTATTAACTATTCACCCTTCGCAGACGATGACGAAGTTGGCTTCACCCTTGGTCTTGGCTACCTCTTCTAACTGCCTAGACACAGGCAAGTCCGGTCAGTCAACATCTATCGACAAGCTGGAGTAAGGCAGCTGAATAAGCCTTAAGTATTAGCTGCCTTTATTTCCTCTCTATCGTCACAACTTCCTTCTTTTCAAAATCACAACAACCTTTTGAGGACCGTTCCATGAAATTCTCCACGCTCTCTACAACAGTCTTAATCGCAGCGGCGGCTCTTCTAGCAGCTCCCTTCAGCGCTCAAGCACAAATTGTTCGCTCTACAGATGCCCCCAACTACAACTATATCGGCATCGGTGGCGGTGATGACGGCTTCGCAGTCAACAGCAAATTCTCTATCATGGACAATCTCTCCATCCGTCCTGAAGTCTCTACTGACTTTGACTTCGACGATGGTGAAGATGTTTCTTACCTAGTTCCTATTACCTACGACTTCAACGCTATCGGCATGCAAAACGCCATGCTTAACCCCTTTCTAGGCGCTGGTGTCTCTGGTGATATTGGTGACGACAGCGATGTTGAATTCGCCCTGGTCGCAGGTGCTGACTATCGCTTCGCCAACAAGTACGTTGCAAACGGCTCTGTTAACTATGCGCCCTTCGCAGATGATGATGAGGTTGGCTTCACCCTCGGGCTTGGTTACCTCTTCTAATGCTCTAGTCAATGATGCATGTCATCACTCTTGAGGTATAAGTCTCCTAAGTTAAGTGTGTTTACGCTCTCCTAATATTTCCCCTGAGTATTTTATTGATGCTCAGGGGATTTTTTTAAGTGCCATCTGTTATCGTTCGTCTGTCATCATCTCGCACACTTTAGGTCGCATTAAAGAACAAAATGCTATCACAGGGCTTTCTCCATCCAAGCAACATCCCAATAACGACCAAACTTACGACCCACTTCTCGAAACAAGCCAACTTTCTCAAACCCAAATTTTTCATGAATCGCTATTGAAGCATCGTTAGGGAGTGTGATGCCGGCATAGGCACGATGAACATCCTCTGCTCGCAGTTCCTCAAATAACTTTCGATACAGCTCACTTCCAAGCCCCTGATTTTTAGCCTCATCACGCAAATAAATGCTGGTCTCCACAGAAGTATCGTACGCAGCTTTTTTCCGGAACTGACTGCTGCTGGCATACCCTAAAACAGCACCTTCTTGCTCAGCGACCAGTAAGCGGTACCTTCCGCTCGAACTATAGTAATCAAACCAAGACTCTTTCCGCTGTTCTACGGTGTAGGGCGTTAAATCGAACGTAATCGTTGTCTTAAGAATATATTGGTTGTACAACTCTGTCAGCGCTGCAACATCTTTAGTACAAGCATCTCGAATCACAGTATTCATAGGCACAGGATATCTTCACGAGTGACCACCATGCTTATGGTAATCCTAAGGACAATCCATTCGTTTTATCACCCGGCCACACCAGAGAATCTCAATCAAAATAAGCTGACGTCAGGCATCGCTAGAGAGTACAAACTCAGTGAGTAGAGCGATCGCACTGTTCATGCAGACTCTTCAGGGTGAGCTTCATCACCTTGTATCAGCTGCCACTGGCTAGAAACAACACGGTTTCGCCCCGACTGCTTCGCCTCATACAATGCTTGATCAGCATACTCAATTAACTGCAACGGTAATAGCCAAAACCCAGGAGAAACCGAGGCAGCACCACAACTCAGCGTTACCCACTCACTGACCTGCGAACCTTCATGCTTAATCTCTAGCCGACCCACTTCCTGCTGAATCCTATCAGCAACAGTCACAGCCATTTCAGCAGTCGTATTCGGCAGCACTATCACAAATTCTTCACCACCATATCGAGCCACCAAGTCAGAGTCACGTACCGCTAACGTAATCGCATGAGCCACCTGCTGCAAACAGCGATCGCCTGCCGGATGACCATAGCGATCGTTAAAAGCCTTAAAGTAATCAACATCACACAGTATTAAAGACAGCTGCTTATGTCCCTTCAATGCCTCTGCTAAAGATTGATCAAAATATCGTCGGTTAGCCACTTGCGTTAGCTCATCAAAAGCCGCCAGCCTTTGCAGCTGAAAATTACGATATCCAATACCCAGCACTATCGTTGATACTATCGCTACCAAGGGTAAAGCCACGGGAACCCACCAACCCGCCACAAACAAACCATATCCGGCAGCACCCAAACTTCCTCCCAAGCCAACCAATCTAGCCAGCAAAGCCGCTGCCGAAACATCTGACTTTAAAGACTGGGTATAAAACATTGAGCGGCTAACGAAGAAGGCTACGACCACCCAGCCAAGGGTCCACAACCACTCCACGCTATCGGGTACTACCTGCATAAAAGGCTTCCCCTCTAACGCAACACTCAGCAATTGATTGACTAGGTGCGCATGAACGTAAACACCCGCTACCTTGCTGTCGCCTTCTGGTGGTGTCCGAAACAGGTCATTAAGGCTAATCCCCGTTGCACCTATCAATACAATGCGATCGCGCACAAGCTCATCTTTCAGCTCACCTTCTAATACAGATGTCAACGAAACAGATTCAAATTGCTGTGAAGACCCCTGGTAGTTCATCAACACCTGAAAACCACCTGGATCAGCCTTAACATAGCCACCATCGTTTTCTTCAAATCGAGTCACAATACCTTTGCCGACCTGCAAAGACAACCGGCGACTTTCTATCACCTCAGGCTCAATATCTAGATCAGCCAGATATCTTAGAGCAAGTACTGTCGCCAGTCCCTGTTTCACCTCTCCTGTAGAAGTAATTACAGAGAGCAAACCACGCCTTATCCTGCCGTCAGTGTCTACAACCAAATCAGAAGCAGCTGTTTGATCTAAGCTATCTAAAACTGCATGAGGCAATACGGTCTCACCGACCACCCGCCCAATACCAATAACGTTAGGCGATGTCGCAAAAACATCATGAAGCTCTTCAGTCCCAGGGGCTACAGGCAAGTTTCGGTAAAGATCTATCCCAACATTGGCAGGATCATACTGATTAATCTCACGAATGGCCTGCGCCAGAATCTGATCAGAAACAGGCCAGCTTCCAGCTGTCTCAATGTCCTTTTCATCAATGGTGACGACCAAAATACGGTCATCTAAGCCCGCTGCCGAATCATTCCATTGAGTAAATTGATCAAAAATAGCAATTTCAAAATTTTCAAAAACTCCAAAAGTCACAGCCATGGCAATCGCCACAACAGTACCTGCGCCAACAGCCGATATCTGATGGATTTTCTTAAGTCGGGCACTGAACTGTGGGAACATTTTGAAAGTAAACTTCCAGGGTATAACTTCAGAATTCCCAAGACAGGAGCATCAAGCCAGAGCAATCATTAATAAATTAAAGCTTAGCCTCAACAGTAAGAAGAGCAGCCCGCTCTCTACGATCAGGCTACTCTCACTAAATAAAAACGATGCAAAATAGCTGTTTTACAATGCTTTTACAATGCTATTTGAGTCCCGCCATAACACAGCTATCCTGCCAAAGGCTTGTCTGCAACCACCTCTAACCCCACTGATGTCAAAATAGACATCCAATCCTCAGTTATCTGAACGTTACCAGGGTTTTCCATCCTCAGCTCTGCCATCGTTGTAACTAAGTCATACCACAGGCCAGCTTCACCATAAACAGCGGCTTTTTCTGTCATGGAGAGAGCCACTGTCGATTCTGCCTCCAGCACAGAGGCAACTTTGTTAACAACACCAGTGACGACCGGACTATCAGGGCGCAAGTCACCGTTGCACAGTAAAACCAAAGACCAAAAGTAACGTTCACCCGTCTTAAGCGCCGGTAGTGTGTCAGGCAAGGCAACTTTACCGACATTTCCCGGTGCGGGCAGCTGAACAAACGCATCAAACTCTTCACTGCCATCGACCGACTCCACACTCAGCTTAGCTTCCGTCGCAGCCCCTTCAGGAGCATACACAAACAAAGAAAGCTGCTCTTCGCTCGTGAAGCCTACCCCTGTATCTGGAACCAACGGCACTACGCTAGAACACAAAGCACGCTCACCCTCATCACCGACTCGAGAAGCACCACTACTCGTTTGCTCAGGTGTGCCTTGATCCGCCGGTGGAATAAAGCTAATCCGAGCAGAATAGGTATCCGGCATCAACGCATTAGGGACAATATTTTCATTAAGTTGCGCTGTTACAGACTGTATTCCAACCGTATTTGGCACAACAAAACCTAGTAGTGCTATACCTGCTAAAAAATACTTTGACCTTATTTCCTTTAGCATAAACCACACAACCTTCATTACTTAGGACAACCAATTTCCAATTAAAACAAACGGCGACCAGAAAAAGGGATGGGAGAATTGAGGATCTTTTAAAACTGTTATTTGAGCTTGACGTAAAGCTTTCGCCTTAGAAATACCAGTATTCTCAAGTTCTTTATAAAACTCACTCATCAAAACAGCTGTTGACTCATCATTGACGGCCCAAAGGGTTGCTAATGTACTACGAGCCCCTGACCGAACAGCCATACCAGCTAGTCCTAGCGTTGCCCTATCGTCACCCTCAGCAGTTTGACAAGCACTCAAAACCATCAATTCAATAGGTTCATTCTGCTGACGCCTCGCACGTAACAACGAATCCAAATCACTGATCGTTATTTTTTGATCCCAAGCCAGCAAAAAGGTTTCATCTAGCTTAGAGCTAAACTGACCATGAGTAGCCAAATGCAGCACTGGAAAAGGCACTCTATCTATCTCTTTTGCTAAGTTATCTCGTGTGAATTTTTCGTTGAATAAAACCTCAGCATTGACCCTAGCGGATACTTGTTCTAGTTCTGCTCTCACACCTGGCAAAGCAGAAAAACCACTTCTTGCCTCAGTCAAACCCAACATCAATGCCTGTAATGGCTGTGGCTTTTGAAAATGCGGACCTAACAGTTTCATGCCAGGTGTGAGCGCTACACTATATTTCTCCAGTAAATATTGTTCGCCATCGTGCAACGCCGCCATAGGAATATTGCGGAATTTACCATCTAGTACAAACACCAACGTCTCCACATCGCTTTTAGCTAGGGCGTTTTCTATAGGAGTAATCAGCCAGTCATACACCTGCTTCGAAAGACGCAAACGCTTGTTTTTAGAAAGGACTGGGTTAAAGTACTGAAATAGCTCATCTAACGTTTGGTTAGTCTCATCTTCCATTTGCCACGTACGATAATGACTTAACGGCATCCCTGGCAAAGAAACAACCACTTCAACCCGATCCTCCAGAATAATAGGATAGAGAACCGCAGCCGTGCTATCTAGGCGATCAATATATTCGGAAGCCGAATCAATACAAGCCGATCTAAAGTAGTTTTCTAGTTCTGCCAGCTGCAAGCTTTCAATTACTTCTCTGGCCTGCATGAGTGATGGCTCATTCACTTCATTCGGCAGCAGTAGTAAGCTGACAAGCTCACGATACACAGGCTCTATCGTTTCTCGAAATGAATACTGAACTTCTACATTCGTCGCCAGTAAATCGCGGCGTACTTGATTGAGCGTATCAAAGGCTTGTGTGTAACTATAAACAGCCTCTTTATCTTTGCCCTGGGCATGATAGGCTCTGCCAAGTTGCTGTTGCCAACGGTAAGCAATATCGGCATGACTATCTTGAGAAAGAGACAATGCTCGCTCAGCTAAGTCTTGAGACTCTGACCACTGCTGACTATACGCATATACTTTGCTCAGCTCGCCTAATGCCATAGACTGAGCACGACCATCCTGCAACGCTTCAGCCTGTTGAGCGCCTTCGCCAAGCAAGTCAGCAATTTCCTCTATGGGCTGCCAAGTCATGGGGTTATTCAGCTCCGTGTCTACGGACAGAAGACTCTCCACGAAATTCACGCGATTGTAGATCGTCTCTCTGCTAGCAGGTGATGCCTTCAGTTGTGGCAATATTTCGGTAAATAAAGCTTCAGCAGGAGTCCAGGCTTGGCTTTTCATCAAAAGGCTAAAGCGATTGAGTTGCGCTTGTATACTCAAGGCAGACTCAGGCATCAGCTGCTCTACTTGCTGATAGTGCTGTTGTGCTGCATCATTTTGTCCCATCAATCGTAGCGTATTACCCAAAGCCAATAACGTATCAGCAACATCAGCTTTCTGATTCAGCTGCTTGTACAGTTCAAGACTCTCGGTGAGGTATTCACGAGATTTCTCTAAATCACCAGCCGCTTGCAGCACCGTTCCTAAACTTTTGAGTGCGATCGCTTTGATCTGAGAATCAGGCTGCCGTATCAGTGAGTTAGCCACAGCCTCTAGCTGTAATCTGGCTCGGCGATACAATCCCATGGTCTGCAATGCTTGGCTCTGATTAATTTGAGCGCCCAACTCACCCAAGACATCATTCGCCGCCGCATAAACAGTTTCTGCCTGTGTCCACACTTCCCAAGCCATCTCAGGGCGTCCCTGTTTTAGGTACAAACGTCCTCGCGCATTCAATACCCGAGCCTCGACTGATACAGCCTCTTCAGAGTCCGGATAATCAGCTAACAAGGAAAGGCTACGCGCGATCGCACTTGCAGCTGTTTCCCAATCACCTAAATCCTGCGCCACAATCGAGACGTAGCTCCATGCCAATGATTGCTGCAAAGGTTTAGCGCTGCTCACGTCAGCAAACTCTTGCCAGCTTTGCAATGCCGATAGCAGTTGCCCGGCGTCATACTGTTGTTGGCCCTGTTGTAACAACAGAGGACTATCTGTTAGAGGACTACCTGTTAGAGAACTGTCTGTTAGAGAACTACCTTTTAGAGAACTACCTGCTTCAAGCGCAGCAAGTTGTGGTGAGCGAGTTAGCGGTTGCATCTGCCTTGAAACATTTGAAGGAGTGACATAAGCAGAAATAGCAGGCCGTGCTAAAACACCCATTATTGCCAGTAACACTAAGCTTGCAAACGTCCATTTTTTCACAAACCGCATAGCGCTGTTCATCAGCCACCCTATTGATTGACCATGCGTCTGTTGGCGCCAGCACCTAGTGCGCTCGTCACGGATTGATCGGTCACGATTCATAAGGGCCCTATCCCAACTGCTTTGCTAGAGCAAGTAGCTACATTAATTTCCCGCTATCCGAATAATTGGAAGCTAGCTCACAATTATTAATACCCGAATATCGTATTCAACCCTTCGCCAAAGTGATTTCGCTGCCCAGATCAGCACTAACATCCCAACAGTCACCACAAATTGGGCATCTTGAAAGAGCAAGAACATAAAACATAGAGCAGCTTCTTTGAAAAGCACCTCTAAAGTAATCATCGCCTTCTATCAAGCTATCTTCTATCAAGCTATTTACAGCTTCACGCTATGAATCGTCCCTCTCAGGATTCACCCGTTGCATCCTCTCTAAAATTTGCTGGGCAGTTAGGTATTGGGCTAACAACGACCTTTGGATTAATGACAGGTAGCGCGATCGCTCAAATTAGTCCAGACCTTTCAACAAATACAACCCTTTCCACTACAGCAGGTCCCACCTGCCCCGGTATTTGCATCACAGGAGGCAGTAGAAGCAACAATACCGGGGCCAATATTTTTCATAGCTTCAGCAGTTTCAACATAGGCAACGGCGAAACTGTTACCTTCAACAATGAACCAGGGGTGAGCAATATTTTTAGCCGGGTGACTGGTATTAGCCCGCTCAACGCTTCTAATATAGACGGCACGCTGAGTGTTAACGGTCCAGCCAACCTGTTCTTGCTAAATCCTAACGGCATCGTCTTTGGCAAAGCAGCAGCCCTGAATATTCAGGGTTCGTTTTTGGCAAGCACCGCAGAGAGCCTATTATTTGAAAATGGGCAACAGTTTAGAGCAAACACGACCGACTTTGAACAAAGCTTATTAACGGTTAGTGCTCCAATTGGCCTTCAGTTTGGAAGTTCACCTACGCCTATTGCTGTCAACGGCGATGGACACAATCTTATTTACAGCAGCCGCTCTATTACCAGACGCTCACCCAGTAGCCAGTTGCAGGTTTCAACGGGTGAAAACCTCGCCTTAATTGGTGGT
The DNA here is from genome assembly GCA_039820525.1 of Cyanobacteria bacterium J06634_5. Taxonomy (GTDB): domain Bacteria; phylum Cyanobacteriota; class Cyanobacteriia; order Phormidesmidales; family Phormidesmidaceae; genus Phormidesmis. Next base: position 24,743 of record JBCBPY010000026.1, on the reverse strand, counting down.
GATATTAACTTACAAGGTGGTAATTTGATAGCCCCAAACGGCTATGTAGAAGTTGCAAGTATCGGAGAAAACGGACAGATACCTTTTAATATCAACAACGAGCAGTGGCAGTTTGACTATAGTCAAATTTCTGATTTTCAAGATATCTCCATTGCACAAGATGCTTCAATCGATGTCAGCGCGGCAGATGCTGGCGTTATTAGTCTTCAAGGAAACCAAATCACCCTTCAAGAAGGTTCGGCACTCCTAGCACAAATCACAGGGAATGGTAGCGGCAACATTGACATCAATGCCACCACTGGCCTTCAGGTGATCGGAGCAAATGTTCGGCGTCGTACCAACGGTAGCCCCACCATGCCGACCAGCATATTTATTGAAGTTGCACCGACAGGCACTGGAACAAATAGCAGCTTACTCACCGTCAATGCTCCGCAGATTGATTTAAGCGATGGGGCACAGATCGGTTTGACCATGGCCGGCCAAGGCGAAGCCGGCAATATCAACATACTCTCACAACGTATTAACTCGGATGGCATATCCAACGTAGGACCTAGCAGCATTTTCACAACCGTAGCGCCACTTCACAACACCTCTTCTGACGCTGCTGGCGGAGACCTAACGATCACAGCCACAGAACAATTCAATATCACTGGAGGATCACAAATAGCGGCGAATACCTTTGGCCCAGGCAGCGGCGGCAATTTAATTATCAATCCTCAAATTGAAACGGCTGGCAACATTAGCATTACAGGATTTGCAACTCGCTCTAATGGCGCTTCAGTTCCTAGTCTGTTAGCGACATCCTCTCAAACAGGCCCCAGCGATTCGCTAGGAAGGCCAGGCACAACACCATTACTGATATTAGATGATCAGGGCTCTCCCACAGGCAGTGGTCGTAGCGGCTCAGCAACTATAAACGCTCGCAATGTTGTTGTTGCAGAGGGTGGACAAATTACGACAGGCACAAACAGCAATAACGCAGCTGGTCATTTGACCATTACAGCCACTGACTCTGTTGAGCTGAGCGGCCAAACCTCTGATGGCAGAAGCGGCATTTTATCTGGTGCTCGTGAAGGTAGCGGAGCCGGTGGAGATATTGCGGTTAGCACCCCACTCCTGTCAGTTCTTAACGGCGCTACCATTAATACCAGTAATTTCCCTAGCTCTTCTAACAGCTCCCGCAACCAAGGAACAGGATCAGCCGGAAATATTACGCTAAATACTCAAAGCACTATCGTTAAAGATGACAGTGTCATTACAGCTGATACCGTGGCAGGCGATCGCGCTAATATCACCATCCAAACCGAAGACATCATTCTAAGAAACAATAGTCGTATCACAACCAACGCCACAGGGTCAGCCGCTGGCGGAAACATCAACATCCAAGCAGACGCCCTAATCGCCCTAGAAAATAGTGATATCACTGCTAATGCAGAGGACAACTTTGGCGGACGTATCACCATTAACGCTGGCACAATACTGGGCACTGCCTACCGCGAACAACTCACAGATGAAAGCGACATTACAGCAACCTCTGCCCTTGGCCCAGCCTTTAGCGGGAGCGTGGAGCTGAATACGCCTCAGGAAGACCCGACCAATGGCCTCACTACTTTGCCTAAAAACCCCATTGGCAAAGAGAAAATCGTCGCCGCCTGCGAACAACTCGATAGCAATACATTTGTGACAACAGGAAGAGGAGGGGTCCCAGCCGACAGCAGTCGCTTAATCACAGGAGACTCTACCTGGAGTGACTTTCGCCTTCTGCCGGGTACACAGATGAACAGTGAGCAACAGTCAGGCAGCAGCTTACAGAACAAGGAGAATCCAGAGTTTTCTTCTCGACTCAAAAATGGTGATCACAACACAACAGATGTTACAACCGCTCATCCACAGAGCATCGTAGAAGCTCAAAATTGGTTTACTAATGACAACGGCCAGACTGTATTGGCAGCATCTGCATCGTCATCACAGGCCCTTCCGCCCAACACTAGCTGCCTAGGTCAACGATAAAAATATTAAACACACGCTCTTTGATTTAAAGCGTAGGTAAAGTAAGAATTTCTCAGTAATTCTACAAGTTCGATTTGATACATGCATTGTTAGATTCAACAGGAATATGCCGGTAGCGTTACTATTCGTTGTTCGTCCCTAATCGAGTCTTCCATACAATGGTGAAATTTAATCTTACCTACGGCCATAATATTAGCCTCGAACAACGAGTTGTGTTCGAGGTTGCCGCCCGAATTTTAGGAACATACATCACAGACGATACTTCTGTTGATGTTCACGTGCTGGGGGCGACAGGGCTCAACGACGGTAATGCTGTTGGCGGCGCGGTCCCACTATTTCACAAGGTTCATTACGGCGTCTTAAAAGAATATCTAGAGCAAGACGCCTCTAGCTACGTCGATGACCAGTCTGTGCTCCATATGCAAAACGGTAATACCGTAGATCTTAGCGCCTATGGAGACGTGATTGATGGTAATACAGAGATTCTTTTGACTAGGGCTCAAGCAGAAGCGTTGGGGATGGATGAGTCACTTCTTTTATCAGATGGTTCCACCTGGGACAAAGACACCATTGACACAGTTGGGCTAGATGGCTACCTTGTTGTCAATCAAGATTTTGAGTGGAACAACGACGTTCTACGAACAAACGAAGTCGCTGAAGACACGCTAGATGCGCTCAGCATGGCGATTCATGAACTGACGCATGTCATGGGCTTTGTAAGTGGAATCGACGGCACAATTAATATCAATGAGCTGCTTTCAGGAGAACTCGCTGTAGAAGGAACAACACTCTTCGATCTCAGGCGCTTCACGGCGTCTTCTGCTGAGCTTGAAAACCCTGACGGTAGTGTCAGCAGTATTACTGAAGGAGAAGCAGCGTATCTTTCTGCGGACGGGGGTAAAACAAGCCTTGGCGAACTATCAACCGGTCAAAATAAAGAGATTGGTGGTGATGGCTACCAGGCAAGCCACTGGAAGCGGATGCAGGTAGCAATGGGCATTATGGACCCGACGCTAGCCTATAGAGAACAGCTCAACCTTTCTGAAAGAGACTTACAGGCTTTAGATTTGCTCGGTTGGGACGTGGACTACGGCCAGCTGAACAATAACCTAAATATAGAGTCTTTATTAGTTGAAGCAGAGCAGGCTGTTGCAGCTAGCTTTGGCTTAGATAGCAATGTGCTCACAGAGCATAGAGCCGCAGGCAACATTTATACAATGGGCTTTAGCGAATGGTGGCAGCTGTTTGAAAAGCAAATCATTGAGATGGGCTTTAGTGAATGGTGGCAAGTGTTGGAGGCTGGGTACGAGTCTTGGGAAGAGTTTCAAGACAATCCAGACGCTATGCTGAACATGGGCTTTAGCGAGTGGTGGCAAACCTTTGAAGTGACTGTGCTAAACATGGGCTTTAGCGAGTGGTGGCAAACCTTTGAAAGCGACATGCTGAACATGGGCTTTAGCGAGTGGTGGCAGTTGCTGGAGATGGGCTTTAGCGAGTGGTGGCAACAGATTGATACCTATTTCTCAACGCTAGAGGAATCCGGCAGCCTAGAGGGTGATGGCGCTGGCACGCAGGTTATTGACTATAGTGATGCGGAAGGGTCGGTAGTTGTCTCGGGTGGAGACGCTGACGACATTTTGGCCGGGAGTCATTTCCGAGATTTGATCAGTGGTGGCGGTGGAGATGACCTGATTGACGGCAAAGATGGTGCTGATAACTTGTTAGGAGAAGCTGGCAACGACATTTTGTATGGCTTTGCGGGCGATGACAAGCTATACGGTGGCGATGGCGATGACTTCTTAGCGGGAGAAGATGACAATGACCAGCTATATGGCGAAGCAGGTCACGATATTTTATCGGGCGGGTTTGGTAACGACTTAATTGATGGTGCTGCTGGTAATGATGTCATAAAAGGTGATGCTGGCAATGATGTGCTGGACGGTGGCGATGGCGATGATGAAGTTTATGGTGGCGATGATCGCGATATTGCAATTGGCGGCAAAGGCAAAGACATTGTCAGCGGTGGCCGAGGCGACGATGTTCTTTATGGTGACCAGTACCACAGAAGCAATGAAGAGCAATCTACAACCCTTGAAGAAATATCGGAACAAGCTGGTTTTACAAGCGATAGTCAGGCAAATCCCATCGACTTTTGGATAAGGCTAGAAGCTGAAGATCTTCAGCTTAGACATTTCAGTACAGATGAAAGCGAAATTGCATCAGGTAATGGTCTTATTTCATCAGGTGGAAGAGGGGAAGCAAAAGGAAAGTTCAGCGGCCCCACAGGCACTTACGATATTATTGTTGGTTACTACGATGAAAAAGATGGCGAGAGTGAACTCGAAGTTGAGATAGGCAAAGGAAGAGATAAGCAGAAATTTGAGTGGACGATAGAGGAAGATTTCGGTGACGAAGCTTTTTCCACGCAAAATTTCACAACCTACACCATTCGCGGCGTAGAGATTAAGGCTGGAGATGATATCAAAATAAAAGGCGATGCAGAAGGCAATGAGTTTATTCGAGTAGATTATCTCGATATTATTTCAACAACAGAATCAACGCCATTTGCAAATGCGCAGTTCTACAATGGTAGCTTGTATCTGGAAAGTCAAACAAATTCCAGCACGGAAGCGTACGCACTGGGCGGACAGCTGATAGAAGCAGAAAAGCATAGCGCCGAAGAAGACTGGTTAAAAAATACGATTGGTCAAACTAAAGACATCATTAAAGTCGATGTGAGCGCTAGCCAATTTAATGTGGTGCAAGACATTGCCACACGCCAGGCTGCCAAAAATGCTATCCGAATAGAGGCTGAGTCATTTGACCTCTCAGGTGATTATGAAGTTGAAGACAGCAATGACTTTGCTTCAGACAAGTATGTTATTGCCACCGGCAAGAAAGGACGTGGCAAAGCCACTACTCTCTTCACTGGAGAGTCCGGTCTTTATGATGTTTTCGTCAGTTATGTAGATAACGAGAAGGACAAGGAAGCAAGAGCCTCGTTTGGGATTAATGGCCAAACGTTAGATGAGTGGAGCTTTAATGCACTTGAAGCTTCTGCTGAATATCGTTCAGTTGCTACACAGATCAATCTGACATCTGGTGATTACTTTGAACTACAAGGTTGGGCTGATGGTAAAGAAGAAGCCGTTATTGACTACATTGATCTAGTGGCTGTTACTGCCGAGAGTGAAGGCAATTCATCAGAATCAGACACAATCCAGATTGAGCAGATACGATTTGAGGCAGAAAACCTCAACTGGTCAGGAGAAGCATCTGAAAAAGATAAAGACTATGCTTCTGGAGAACAGCTTATAGAAGCTAAAGAATACGCGTACACTAGCACTACGTTTAGTGGTGAGTCAGGACTTTATAATATTTCTATCGGCTATGACGACGAAGGAAAAGGAGAAAGTCAACTTGCCATTTGGACAGGTGGTGTGAGTAATCAGCTAGGTATTTGGACATTAGATGAAGGCGTAAAAAATGAGATAAGAAGTCAAACACTCTCAACAGAAGTCTTTATTAACAATGGAGAAACACTAACTTTTCAAACAGGCGAAGAAAAACTCAAAATTGACTACATAGACTTTTCTTCAGCATCTACAGTGCCTGTCAATACAGTTGGGAATAGTGGAACGGCTACAGGCGAAGAAATTATTATTGAAGCTGAAAGCATATGGTTTTCAGGCCAAGGCTATATGAGTGAAGGAGTAAGTAATAACACTAATCCTTCTGGAGGAGAGTTTGCTAGCATTATTAATGCCTCTGGCTCTACTTTATTTTCAGGAGAAACTGGCTACTACGATGTCATCGTTAGCTATGTTGATAATGGAGATAGCTCTACTCGGTTACAATTAGATATCAACGGTTTACAGCAAGACCAATGGCAACCAAATCAAACGAATGGTCCCAACATTTTTGTAGAGCGAACCGTTGCCTCTGGCGTTTTCCTAACTAACAATGAAGATTCTCTACAGCTATCCGCGAACCGTCTCGCTGGAACAGGGACTGCGCACGTAGACTATATCAAGTTAGTAAGGGTAAATGAGCCGACCGAAGAAACCTCTATTGAAACAGATGCCAGCGCCAGCAGCGACATTTTGAGAGGTGGGGCAGGTAACGATCTAATCTATGGCGGAGAAGGCAATGACCTTATCTACGGAGAAGACGAATTTGATAACGGATTAGGACAAGCCAACGAGAGTAGCGATACCCTTTTCGGCGGCAGTGGTGACGATACGTTGTATGGCAATTCGGGTGATGATGCCCTATACGGTGATGATGACTCAGAACCGGTTGTTGTTGCAGCCACCCCCACTACAGCCAATGGCGTTATCTACAATGGCAGTGAGTATTTACTGACCAACAACAGAGGAGACTGGGCCACAGCACAAGCACAGGCTGAGGCACTAGGCGGCAACTTAGTCACTATTAATGACGCTGATGAAGAAGCTTGGCTACGAAGTCAGTTTAGCGGCACTCAATCTTTTTGGCTCGGCATTAATGATCGAACGAGCGAAGGAAACTTCGAGTGGGCCAGCGGTGAAACCGTAAGCTATACCAACTGGATAGGCAACGGTCCTGATAACTATTACGACCAGGATTATGGTGTGATTGAGTGGACAGACGCTGAGGGAAGTCAATGGCAGGACCACTACGACACGGGTGGCTGGGAATATCGTAACAATAACTGGCAGTGGCAATATGGCTATAGAGGCATCATCGAAATTGAGCGGCCCGAGCTAGTCATAGACGATGGCAATGGTGGAAATGACCGGCTAGAAGGCGGACGAGGTAACGACACGCTAAAAGGCGGCGTGGGTGCAGACATTTTGGATGGGTCGGATATGATCGCTGCGGGTCACTCGGAAAAAGATCTTTTAGAGGGTGGCTTAGGTGCGGACACCTTTATTGTCGGTAGTGCCAATCAGGCTTACTACACTGGTAACGGAAAGTACGACTACGCAGTCATTGAGGACTTTAATAGTGCTGAAGATGTGGTCCAACTCTATGGTTCGGTCGGTGACTATACGCAACGACAACAAGGCAATGACACCTATCTGTCTTATCAGGGCGATACCTCAGATTTAGTAGCTATTTTCAAGAACATCAATGGTGTCAATCTCAACACTGGCTTTACGTTTGTGTAAGGCCCTTCAAAACGGAGCAAGACTTTGCCCGTCAAGCTTTCATTAGCTTGACGGGTCTTTTACAGGTTCGACGGTAGTAGAGCGGAACTAAACGCGTAAAGTAAGGAAAGACCTTTCTACGCCATGACTACTGCTGTGACTCATTCCGACTATTTAGAACGTATCCTGAAAGCCCGCGTATACGACGTTGCTCAGGAAAGCCCTTTGGAGAAGGCACCCAGGCTATCAGAACGGCTAGGCAACCCTGTGCTACTAAAACGAGAAGACATACAGTCAGTATTTTCGTTTAAGCTGCGTGGAGCTTATAACAAAATGGCGCAGCTATCACCTGAGCTGCTCAGCCGTGGTGTCATTGCAGCCTCGGCAGGTAACCACGCACAAGGCGTTGCGCTAGGTGCAAGTAAGCTTGGCACGACAGCCACCATTGTGATGCCTGTAACCACGCCACAAATGAAGGTCGATGCCGTAAGGGCGAGAGGCGGCATCGCCATTTTGCATGGCGATACCTATGACGATGCCTATGCCTATGCCAGGCAGCTAGAAGCTGACCAAGGATTAACCTTTATTCATCCATTTGATGATCCAGATGTGATTGCGGGACAAGGCACAATTGGTATGGAAATTTTGCGGCAGTATCAAAAGCCAATCCATGCAATTTTTGTGGCCATTGGTGGCGGTGGTCTCATTTCTGGCATTGCAGCGTATATCAAACGCTTACGACCAGACATCAAAATTATTGGCGTAGAACCTGTTGATGCAGATGCAATGAGCCAGTCTTTGGCGAAAGGAGATCGCATTAAGCTCGATCAAGTAGGCCTGTTTGCTGATGGCGTGGCGGTACGACAGGTGGGAAAAGAAACGTTTCGACTATGCCAGGAGTACGTCGATGAGGTTTTGCTTGTGAGTACCGATGATACTTGCGCAGCGATTAAGGATGTGTTTGAGGATACGCGTTCAATTTTAGAACCGGCGGGGGCGCTGGCGATCGCAGGGGTTAAAGCGTATGTAGAGCGGGAAGGCATTACAGGCGAGAGCTTAATTGCGATCGCCTGCGGTGCCAACATGAATTTTGACCGGTTGCGCTTTGTGGCTGAACGCGCTGAGCTAGGAGAACGCCGAGAAGCCGTATTTGCAGTCACCATTCCAGAACAGCCTGGTAGCCTTGGTAAGTTTTGCAATACCTTAGGCGATCGCAGCATCAGTGAATTCAACTACCGCATTGCAGACGAAAAACAAGCACATATTTTCGTGGGTATTAAAATTAAAAATAAAGCCGATGCACAAGAGATTCTGGCGAACTTTGAACACAGTGGATTTGAAACGTTAGACCTCACTGATGACGAATTAGCCAAAATGCACCTTCGCCACATGGTGGGAGGTAAATCTATTCGCGCACACAACGAACTGCTCTATCGTTTTGAATTTCCAGAAAGACCGGGCGCACTCACCAACTTTGTTTCAGCCATGAGTCCGAACTGGAATATCAGCCTATTTCACTATCGCAATCATGGGGCTGACTATGGCAGAATTGTCGTAGGGATGCAGGTTCCCCCTGAGGAAATGTCCCAATGGGAAGATTTTCTGAACACACTAGGTTATCGATACTGGAATGAAAGTCAAAACCCGGCTTACAAGCTTTTTCTATAACAAGTCAACTCTTGTAGCGTAAGCTTTTCCTTCTATGTGCTTTACAGAAACAACAACCTTAGCACCACGCTCTAAAACGTCGAAAACATCGGCATTGATATATTTTTGATGAAATAGAATGTCCTGCGTTCCATCATCAGGAACAATGTAACCATGAAAATTACCGGGTTTTAAGGTAAAAAGAAGCTTCACCACACCGTTCTTAAAATGACTCTGGCTGGGCACTAACGGTGTAGATGAAACAGGCTCTAGCTCAGGTGGTTTTATACTTTGAGGCTCCTTGACAAAGGAGGTATCTGATTTTGCCTGTAAAGGTTGTCTGGAATCTTTAGGTATCGCAATAGACCAAGGATAAGGTAGATCTTGCACCTCCTTAGAGATATCCGGTTTGTCAAGATCATTCTCTACCACAGGCAGTTCATGAGTTTCTTCGTTCAAGCAAGGTTCCGAAGAAACCACGTCAGAGGCTTCCAAAGAAACTGGCTCGGTCTCTACTGTCTGCGTATTAGCTGTCTGCGTACTAGCAATAGGGGCATCGACTTGCACATTATCTACTATGGGCACTTCCTGTACGGCTAACTCAGTGTCTGATGTCACTGGTGTCAAAGTCTCTACAGTCCTCAAGGCATCTTCAGTCTCGAGTCCCTCTTCAGTCTCAAGTATCTCTTCAGTCTCGAGAACCTCTTCGGTCTCGGGGACCTCTTCAGACAACGTCTGTTCTACCGAATCGCTTTCAATAATATCGAAGCTAAAAAGCACCGCTTTATCAGAAGCGGCAACAGTATCTGGGGCCACTGATTCAGAGACAACTGGATTAGATGTCTCTTCAGCCGGAAGCGCAGGCTTTAGGTCTGCATCACTAATATCTACGTCGTCAGTATTACGCATCGGCGTATTGACGATCTCATCTACCGTTACACCCTCATCAGCTGGGTGTACTTCACTAATTAGCTCATCATGCAGTAATTCATCATGGCTAGCGGTCGGCTCAGCTGGCACATTAGCTAACCGTGCAACTGGAATAGTGGTCCCTCCAAACCCTCCATTCGTAGCCTCTTGGACAGAAGGTTCTTCAGGGGTTAGGTCTTGAAAATCTGTTCCTGAAAGTTCCCCTTCAAGAGCTGAGCTGTCGTCTAAATCCAACGAAGAATCGGCAGTATCCTCCAGAAATTCTTCACCGGCAGCATCGGATTCGATAGCAGGTAAAATATCGTGAATTTTAGGTAATTGATTAGAAACAGCAGGTACAGGCGTAGCGGTTGTCGCCGGGGAAGACAATAGTTCTGATACTTCTGTTGGGAAACTGGGTGCTGTAGCTGTATCACCAGGTAAGGCTGCACCAGAGGCGTTCAGGCGTCTATGCGTATCAGGTTCAGCCATCATCGGATTGACGATAGGTTGAGACGTTTCACCTTCGCCATGTTCAGCGGACTCTGGTTTACTCTTGACAAGAGCGCTGCCATTAGTCGAAGCACTGCCGTTGGGTAAAGCGCTACCGTTGGGAGCACTGTCGTCGGAAACAAGAGCATCGGAAGCAAAAGCTGGATCAGCGGGTAAAAAAGCCGGGCTATCAGAATTGAACTCTGGAGGTGTGTCGCCCTCAGCGTCTGGGGACTGACGGAGTTGAGATATCGCCGCCGCAGAGCGGCCCCCACGCTTTTGACCAGTAATAGCACCTAAGACTTTTTGCAGTCGGTGCAATAGCCAATTCATAAACCGTTTCAGCATTGCGGCTGGCCCCTATACATCTTTTATCACCGTAAGCAATAGCTTTTTATTTTACCAGCCACCTGGATGAACTGACACCGCAGAATATTATTTATGCATCAGTATAAAACACATAGAAACGCTGACTACTTCACCTGTCAAAAAGCTATCAAATATCCAACTTTTTATCTTCGGTTACATCCTTCAGAAAGGTCACACTCTATCGCTATTCTATTGGCTGAATAAGGCCAGCTAGCGCAAGCTATTTAAAGCAGCCTGTTCAGGCGTCAATATCCTAGGAAAGGACAATAATCAGACGTTGATTCTTGCCCTTTCCTAGTTCCCGCTTTCCCTACTTAGATGGCTTCAATATCTGCCAAATAATAAACAGGGTAAATGAAAGGTAGGCAACGGTAAATAGCCAATTTTGCCAGCTGTCTGAAACTTCCACTGTACAAACTCCATGGATAGCGTGGTCATTGAAACAGTCTTAGAACATTACTAAATTGCCGTTTGCGTACGAGGGTTCAAAGGCCATAAATATCTTGTAATAAGGTGATTCTTTTCGTGATAAATAGCGAATAAAAAGTGCGCTTAAAGGGTTAACAGCTCGTATGTCTAGCATAAGCTTGACGGACGTCATCAACACCCTTTTGGGCACCCTAAAGGGTGACATCACAAACGTTTAAATAAGCATTTTACTGAGTAGGCAACAACCGTGAACGACATCCGTAAAAACAAGGTGTATTTTACAGTAACGGCACCTCAGGTGTCTTTGGCACTGTTGCCATTGCTTAGCATTCTTAGTCCTACAGCCCATGCCTCGGCTCAAGTCATTGCGGCCGATGACGATGTTAGAACGATTGTAGAGGTGACGAGCGATCGCATTGATATTAGCGGTGGACAGCTTTCGGATGAGGGCGACAACCTATTTCAGAGTTTTGAGCAGTTCGATATTACGGCAGTACAAACGGCTAGGTTCGCCACTACGCCTGAGGTTCAAAATGTCGTTGGGAAGATTAACGGCAAGGCTTCTACCATTAACGGAACGCTTCAGGTCAGTGGCAGCGACGCCAACTTGTATCTTATGAACCCCGCTGGCATTTTGCTAGGTCCAGAAGCACAGCTCAACCTATCAGGTGGGTTCACAGCTACAACAGCAACAGGAATCAACTTTGAAAACGATCAGCTAAGAGCCACAGGTAGCAGTAATTATCAGAACCTCACCGGTCAAGTAAATGCTTTTCACTTTGATAATGAACAAGCAGGAGCAGTCGTGAACCTTGGTGACTTAGAGGTTGACGCTGGTCAAGCTCTGAATTTAATTGGCGGAACCGTTGTCAATGCAGGGAATCTCAACGCACCTAGTGGAAGCATTACTGTAGCAGCAGTAGAAGGTGAAAACATCGTTCGTCTCTCACAAGATAAGCAGTTGTTATCTCTAGAGGTAGATGCACAAATAGAGCTAGGCAGCATACCGATAACAACTGCGAGCATTGCAGAGATGGTTACAGGAAGAGAACTTAGCAAGGTCACAGCAATACAAACAAATCCGGATGGCACAGTTCAGCTGAGAAGCGGTGATAATGTTATTTCTGAAGCCGTAGGAAGCACGATAGTATCCGGAGGACTCTCCACCCTTGGTAATACAGGTGGCAATATCAATGTGTTGGGCAATCAAGTCTCTTTAGAGGGTGCTACGCTAGACGCCTCAGGTCAAAGCGGCGGGGGGTTGATTAGGATTGGCGGAGACTATAGAGGTCAAGGACCTATTGTTAGCGCCTCCCAAACTCATGTTGATGAACAATCAAGCTTATTGTCCAATGCCATTGACAACGGAGATGGTGGAAGAATCATCGTTTGGGCAAATGAAACAACGCATTATGCAGGCGATCTGAGTGCTCAAGGGGGCCTCACCGCTGGAAATGGGGGATTTGCAGAAGTCTCTGGAAAAACGGAACTTGTCTTTACCGGAGACATTAACCTCAGCGCTACAGCAGGAGAGTTTGGGACACTTTTGTTAGATCCTGAGAATATAGAAATCACTGATGGTACACCGTTAGGAACTCTCAACACGACTGTTTTATCCAGCGCTGAAATTGAAAATCTGTTCAATACTAGCAACGTAAATTTTGAAGCGACTAACAACATAATAATTCACGATATTTCCGAGAATGATCTGCGAGTAAATAAAGGTCGAGCTGTAACCTTTACCGCAGATTCAGACGGTGTATCGGGTGGTCTGTTTCAAATGGGTCTCAACGATACCATTCGGGCAGAACAAGGCGAGGTAACTATTACGGGTGATGGTATTACCGCTGGTATCATTAGGACGCATACCAACGAACATAATCAGGGAGGCAATAGTGGTGTTAAAGGCGGTGATGTCACATTAGTGAGCACCGGGGGCGTGATCGCCAACGAAGTTTTAACCTATGGCGCTTATACTGGCGACCATCATGCGCCTAGTGGAGGTAGTGTTGATATTCAAGCTTTAGGCAGTGATATTGATATCAAAAGCTCCGTCGAAACCTATTCTCTGGTAGACGGAAGAGAGGCTGGAACAGGTGGGAATATTACCCTGTTGGCACAAGATAATATTCGAATTAGCACAGAAAATCCAACCTCAGCAAGCGTTTTACAAGCGAGCTCTGAAGCTCGTGACCATGATTCGCAAGGCGGTGGTAACATTTCACTTACCGCGCTCACTGGAGACATTGATGTTGCCGGACAAATTGAGTCTTGGTCGCGTGCACGAAGTAGTGACGGCGAGAATAATAGTGACTCGGGCAATGGTGGAAACATTATCTTAAACGCCAATGAGAGCATCCGCACCGGAAACATATTATCGAGCACCATAGCGAATAACAACGGCGCTGGCAACGGCGGCAATATCACAATTGTGGCCAATAACAGTGTCACTACAGGCTTGATTGAGAACTTCTCTGCAGCGGGTCGCTCCAATCCTGGCAATGGTGGAAATGTGACGATTACGGCTAATATCATTGATACTGGGATGATTGATACCTCATCTACAGCAGGTATTAACAACAGCGGTGCAGGTGGAGACGTCATCCTTGCAGCAGCTGACGTTGGCCTTGGCAGCAGCATTAATATCGCAGGTAGTATCTATACTTACTCACAGGCGTTCAACAATAATGCTGGCCAGGGGGGTCGCGTTTCACTGACCTCAGATAGTGTCAATATTACATCAGCGGGCAGTAGTATCGATACCACGTCTATTGCAGATGAAAATGCCGGAAACGGCGGCAATATTACAATCAATACAACAGAATCTTTATTGATTTCTGGTGAGCTAATTACTGTTGCACAAGCTACTGACGATGATGGAGCAGGCAATGGTGGCAACATTGAACTATCTGGCAACCTAATTGATATTGGTACTATCGTCTCCTGGTCAAGTGCCGATGATGACGCTGGCAATGCTGGAGCTGTTGTAATTACTGCTCAACAAAAGCTTTTGGGCAATGGCATATACGCTTTCAGCAACGGCGGTGGAAATCCCGCTGACATTTCATTAGTGGGCGATCGCATTAACATCACCAACAATGGAACAGCCTTTCTCAATGGTAGAAATATACAGTTTCAAGCAGCGACTGGCTATCAAGAGATCAACATTGGAGATATCCTTCGCAGCCCCTCAGGCTTGGATATTTTGGAGAGCGATTTAGCAGCGATCAGCAGTGCGCGTTCTCTCAGGATAGGTCGTGCTGACAGCACAAGTACTATCAATTTAAAATCCAGCTTAATCAGTAGCGTGGGAAATAGACCGCAGATTGAGATCCTTGGGGGAGATCGAATTGTAGGCCCGGATGACGTTGAAAATGTATTTCGAATAACGGGCCTAGGCAGTGGCGAGCTACTGAATGCAGAGGTTATTTTTTCTGATATTAAAAACTTGTCAGGTGGAAGTCAAAACGATTCTTTTGAATTTATCAGCAATGGCGCGATCGCGGGTGTCATAGAAGGTGCCGCTGGCACTGACACGATTGATTACAGCATACTGAACTCAACTGTAAACATTGACTTAGAGAACCAACAAGCCAGTCGATTAGGCAACTTTGACACTATCGAAAATATTATAGGAAGTCGCGCTAACAACGACAGCATCATAGGCTCCAATGGCGACGATATTTTTCAAATTACAGACGGCAACAACAAGGGTAGAATCAATGAAGGCTTATCCTTCTCAGCCATTGAAATACTGGGTGGAAGAAGTGGAAATGATCTTCTCAGCTTCAGCAGCTTACCCGCAGAAGAACTTACAAATTGGGCCATTGACCGTAGCAATAGTGGAAACGTTAGAAACCTCAGGTTTGAAAACTTTCAAAGCCTAGAAGGAGGAGAAGGCAACGACACATTTAGCTTTATTAACAATGGCCAGCTGACTGGCCGCATCATTGGTAACGGCGGAGACAATACGCTCGACTATACCAACAGCACGAGCACGCCTATCACAATTGACTTAAACAATCAAAGTGCTACAGGCGTTGCAGACTTTCGAGATATCGGAATTTTTGTTGGAAGTAGTCACAATGCCGATTCAATTCGAGGCTCCAATGCAGATGACACTTTCTCAATAACAGGCAGCGGCAGTGGCAATATCAACAGAGACTTTTCTTTTTCTAGCATTGAAAGACTAGACGGTCGCACTGGAAATGACACCTTAGACTATGGTGCTTATAATCCGGGTGCTGAGGGAATTAGAATTGATCTGGGCATGATGCGTGCTACCGATATTTTAGAATTTAACAATATAGAATCTATTATCGGCAGCAGCGGTGAGGATCAAATCATCGGATCCACACGCGATGATACGTTTACAATGACAGGCCAGCATACAGGCAATATCAATGGAACACTTGCCTTTACAAACATTGAAACTATTGACGGCAATTTAGGGCAAGACACGCTGGAATACAGCAGCCATAACACGCCTATAGAGATCAGTCTTGAAGAGAATAGCGTTACAGGTCTTTCAAACTTCACTAATGTAGAGGCCATTATTGGAAGTGATACTAACAATGACAAAATCATCGGCTCTATAGAAGATGATGTTTTTGAGATGATCGGCAGCGATGGAGGAATAGCTAATAGCAGCCTGTCCTTCGCCAGTATTGAAACTATTGATGGTAATAGCGGTACAGATGAGCTGAACTATAGCCGCTTCAACACAGCTATTGAGATTAATCTAGAAAATAAGAGTGCTACCAATGTAGAGCGCTTTGAAAACATTGAAAACGTCGTAGGTAGCAGCGCTAGTGAGGATAGGATTTTAGGGTCTACAGGAGATGATACGTTTTTAATCGCCGGCGATCGCACGGGCAACATCAACGGCACTCTCGCATTTTCAGACATCGAAATAGTTGACGGTAACGCAGGCACAGACAGGCTCGACTACAGTAGCTACACCACACCCATAGAGGTGATGACGGGAAACAGCAGCGCGACTGGCATTTCAGAATTTCAAAATATTGAAGAGATTACCGGCAGCAACGCAGACAATGATAAAGTCATTGGCTCTAGTAACGACGATACATTTGAAATAACAGGAAACTCCGCAGGTCGCATTAACAATACACTGAGCTTTAAAGACATAGAAGAGATTGATGGTGCAACCGGCACAGATGGCTTAGACTACAGCAGCTACAGCACACCTATAGAAGTCAATATTGGCAGCAGAAAAGCGACAGGGGTTCTGGCATTCAGCAGCATTGAAACGGTCATAGGCAGCAGTGCTAATACCGATAGCCTTATTGGCTCTACTAATGACGACAGCTTTAAAATTACTGGTGAGTATACAGGTAATGTCAACAATCAAGTGTCCTTCTTAGCAATAGAAGAACTAGACGGTGGCAATGGTGAAGATTCGCTTGACTATAGCGACTACAGGGGCTCCTTTGAAATAAGCTTTGGCGAAAAAGAAGCCACTGGCATTGAAGCCTTTTCGAGTATAGAAAGTATTATTGGGAACAGTGAAGCCAGCGGCGTTATTGAAGGATTCGATGACAACAATCAGTTTGTGATTACAGGCGATCGCAAGGGCCTACTCAACGGCATTGCCTTTACAAACATCAGTGAAATAAGAGGTGAAGGCAGCAACAATACGCTAGCTGTTGACAACGAGCGTGATCTTAATACTTGGCTAATTGATGAGGAAAATAGCGGATCACTCAATGGCTTACTGTTCCAAGGCATTAACAATCTTGTCGGTAGCAAGCAAAATGATATTTTTAGCTTCACCAGTGGAAGTAGCCTCTCAGGAAACGTCGCAGGTGGAGACGGAACCGACACCCTAACCTATGCAGACTATGGCGAAGGAATCACAATTGATATTGCCAGGATGTCCGCAACGGGACTCGCATCATTTCAAGGGATAGAAAATATCGTCGCGAGCAATCTAGGTACAGATCAAGTCCTAGGTTCAGCGAATAATGACACCTTTAAAATTATTGATCGGGGTCGTGGGCGCATTAACAACATGCTTAGTTTCTCTAATATCGAAACACTCAATGGACAAGACGGTAAGGACGTTTTTGACTTCGGTACGCTGGCAAGTCCCTCTAACTTATTGATTATCGGTGGTGGTCTCACAAATGAGAATTTTGCTGACAATCGAATGGTTAACAGCGCTCCGGAAACTGTCTGGGAGATTGACGGTAAAAATCAAGGGCAGCTTCGCCAGGGCAGCACAGTCCTTGCGCGTTTCAGCGATATCCAAAATTTAGAAAACAACAGTAATTCAGGGATAGGGACCCGAGCACAGTTCACAGGAGCAGACGCGGAAATTACAGGGTCCATTAACAGCGGTAGTCGTGATCTATCCTTGGTCGGCAATACTATCGGCAGCGCAAGTCTTTCTGGCACTGGCACACTCACCATTAGCCCCGAAAACACCAGCGCAGACATTGTGTTGGGTGGAACAAACGAGCAAGACGCCGCACTAAACATTACCAACACCGCCCTCAATTCAATTCAACAAGGCTTTAGAAGCATTTTAATTGGTGGAGAGCGATACACAGGCGGGATTAGAGCCGTTAGTGACATTAGCTTTCAAGCGTCGGTTATGTTGCGATCGCAAGCCGATATTGATACTCGCGGCGGCCAAATCGAAACAACAAACGGCAACCTCACCCTACAAACCAATGGCGCTATTCGCAGTGATCGACTAGGAGCAAACAATGGCGCACTCAGGCTGGAAGCACAAAGCGATATTGCAGCCAACAGGATGACGGCGAAAGGGCAACAGGGCATTGACCTTACCAGCCGTACCGGGAGCGTAACAGTCAGTAATTTATTAGATTCGAGCAGCAGCACAAGAGGCCATGACATTCGCATTGTGGCCAATGGCGATATTAACACTGGCCAAATCATTTCATCCGGCGGGGGGCAGGGGGGTGATGTTAACCTCACATCCACCCTAGGAAGTATCACCACGGGAGGCATTACAACCACCAACCGCGATAGCCCTACCCCTAACAATCTGCCCAGCCGCCCAGGCAATGTGTCCTTACGTAGCCCAGGTAATATTCAAATCAGCTTCATTGATGCTCGCAGCAGCGCTGATAATACAGACCCTAGTCGTGTTGATATTGAGACGCAAGGTAAGTTAAGCATTACAGAGTCCGTGCCTGATCCAGCCTTTGGCTTGCTGCAAGCAGGTGCCAGTATTTCAACGAGGGGCGCTAACGGTGGAGACGTTAGCCTTCGTTATGGCAGCCGCGATCGCTTCGCTGACCTATTTCAAATAGGCAGCCGTAGTAATAACGGCACCACATTTCGAATAGAAACACCCGAAACAGCCATTATTGCTGGCGAGTTCTTTAGCAGCTATCAGCAAGCCAATGTTGAACTTATTAACAGAGGCATATTACCGCCCAACATTTCGATTACATCTGCGAATAAAGTGACCGCACTCGGCTTTCCAAAGCTGTCGCTTCTTTTATCGGATACTGCGATTGAAGATAATAAAACGTTTCAACAGGTCGAAGCTAACAATGAGCAAGAATTTAGAAATTACTTAAGCCTTCCAAGCACCGGAGAATCGAAACAACCGCTGACGCTCTACGACGTTAAAAATACCTTAGGAGATATTGAGAAATCGACGAATACAACACCTGCATTAGTCTATGCTTACTATGTTCCAGATGCTGCTGAAGATGAGGAAACAGCCATTGGGAGCGATCGCACTACCAGCCCTGATGACCAGCTAGAGGTTATGCTCGTTACCAGTGAGGGGACGCCTATTCGAAAACGACAATGGGGAATCACCCGCGCACAAGTAGAAGCTGCTAGCGAGACACTCAGACAACAAGTCACTAGCCAGTTCTCTTCACCGCAGCAATATTTACAGCCTGCTCAACAGCTATACAACTGGCTGATTTCCCCCATTGAAGAGGCTTTGCAAGAGCGTGACATCCAGAGCATAGGCTTTGTTATGGATACCGGGCTGCGTACATTACCCCTCTCAACATTGCACGATGGTAACCAATACCTAGTAGAAAACTATAGCCTAGGGTTGCTGCCTAGCTTTAGCCTTACAGACATCGATAGTACCCGCATCAGCCACGAACAGTTTGAGAACACCAAAGTTCTGGCTATGGGTGCTTCAGAATTTCAAAACCAATCTGCCTTACCAGCTGTCAGTGAAGAAATTAGTTTGATTACAGAAAAATTGTGGGAAGGCGATGCCTTTTTAAACAGGGACTTCGTTCTAAAAAATCTACAGGAGCAGCTTCAGCAAGAAGATTACGGCATTGTTCACTTAGCAACCCATGCCATTTTTGAATCTGGTGATTTAGATAAATCTTACATCCAACTATGGGAGGAAAAGCTATATCTCAATCAGCTGAGCGAATTAGAGTTGGATCAAGAAGACATCAGCCTGATTATCTTGAGTGCTTGTAATACGGCGCTAGGCGACCACAATGCGGAGTACGGCTTTGCAGGGCTAGCTGTTGGGGCAGGCTCTCCTTCTGCACTGGCGAGCTTATGGCCTATCAGCGACGAGGGAACGTTAGGCTTTATGACTCAGTTTTATAGCCAGCTCAAAGAAGCACCTGTACGTACTGAAGCACTGCGTCAAGCTCAACTTAAGCTAATTAATGGGGAAGTTGGCATTGCCAACGGGACAATATACGGCCCTGACAACGAAGAGATTGTAACCCTAGAAACGTTGGAAGAAAGCGGACATTGGAACTTTTCACATCCTTTTTACTGGTCGCCTTTTACGATGATTGGCAATCCTTGGTAATTGGATGAGAGACAACGTCCGCACCACCTATCACCGCAGCAGCAGTTCTAAAATTTATAAAAGAGACTGCCCCAGACCAGAGTGTGTATCGAAGTGAGTTTTACCTGACTGGAAAGCAATTTTCACGGGGAACCCTTGAGGCTAAGTAGCATTTGTTTTTTAGATCTAAGTGTTATCACTGAATAAACTTGGCATAACAGATATTTATCAACAAGCTTCGGCGCTAACAAGCGTCTACAAAATTTTGAAGGGTATGTTGCCGCTCATTGGCATCCCAGTCCTTACAACACAGGTATCAGCCCAAGTTATTCCTACAGAGAACAATAGCGACACAGTTGTTAAAACTATCACCCGTAACTCATTAGAGCCAGCTGTTCACTTCGAGATTACGGGCGGCCAAATATCTGCTGATAACATCAGCGTATTCCACAGGTTTGACCAACTAGATATCACCGCAGAGCAAACTGCTAATTTTGTCACAACACCAGCTATCCAAACTGTGATTGGTTCGGTTGATAATGCCAATGCATCCATCATAAATGGCACGCTACAAGTCAGCGGCAGCGATGCAAACTTGTACCTGATGAATCCTGCTGGAATTTGGATAGGCCCTGATGCACAGCTCAATTTATCTGGAGGGTTTACAGCAACAACGGCAACAGGAATAGGCTTTGATAACGGTACGTTTGATTGGACACAAGCTCGTACAGATTACGATAGCGAACTACAGGGAACACCTGCTACGTTTTACTTTGACAGCACCACTTCAGGCACAGTTGCGAATTTGGCTAACTTGGCTGTACAACCAGGCAACACTATTAGTTTATTAGGGAACGACGTATTGAATGCAGGTAGCCTCACTACCGCTGGCGGAACGCTGACAATTGCCGCAGTTGAGGGTGAGCAACTCATTAGGATAAGTCCAGTCGATAGTCTCTTATCGTTAGAAGTCACCCCTTATATCTTTCCAAATAGTCCAGACACCATGATTGAGGCTTCACCAAACGCTGCAGAACACAGGCCACAGAGCTTGAGTGAAATGCTGACTGGAAGCGCACTTCCGCAGGCATCAACACTGATCAGTCATGCTGATGGAACAGTTGAGTTGGGTACGGATATCGTTCGTGACCAGGGAGGAAACGTGACGATTTCAGGGCAGCTTTCTACAGCGGGTGACATGGGTGGCCAGATTGATATATTGGGCGATCGCATCTCTCTCAACAACGCTCAAATAGACGCTTCAGGTACGAACGGCGGTGGTGCCATTCGCATCGGTGGTGATTACCAAGGACGTGGAAGTATCTATACCGCTTCAGAGACGCGTATTGACTCGGAAACCACAATATCTGCCAATGCCATAGCGCAGGGTACTGGAGGTCGTGTTATCGCTTGGTCGGACAATACAACAGAATTTTATGGCTCTATTAGCGCCAGTGGCGGAGAGCTTTCTGGCAATGGGGGCTTTGCCGAAGTCTCTGGGAAAGAGACTCTTATCTTTGGAGGTAGGGTGAACTTAAGCTCAAACTTTGGCGAACTTGGCACCTTACTCATTGATCCCATCAATGTAGAAATTACAGACGGCACTATTAAAGACAACAGTGCTACTCATTTTTCTAGTGCAGCCTTTGAAGCCCTTTCACAGACAGCCGATATACGAATTGAAGCGACAAATAACATCGACATACACGCTATTACAAATAACTTGCTCACTGTTCAAGATGGCAGAAACGTTACGCTTATCGCCGATTCAGACAACGTAGACGGCGGCGAATTTAAGATGGATGAAGAGATTACCCTACGCACAGAGCAGGGTAACATTTCTGTTTTTGGCGCGGGCATTACCGCAGGCATTTTAGATACCAGCGTATCAACCAATAATTCTGGCGAAGGCGGTGATATTCTTCTACAAAGTAGTTTGGGCCTTTCTGCAAACTTGTTTAATACGACTAGCCTTTCTGATAAAAACAATGCTGGTAGAGGAGGAGATATCACGCTGATTGCTGATAATGGTGACGTTACAGTAAGCGGCAATATTTTAGCCCAAGCAGAAGCAGACAAAAACAATTCAGGGTCAGGAGGTCAGGTCCAAATCAACGCCACGGGTGATATTACGCTTCAAGATATCAATACGTTTTCTTCCACAGGTCAAAATGGACCTGGTAATGGCGGCGATGTCTCACTTTTAGCAGATGGCTCTATCACCACACAAGATATTAATACGTTTTCATTTGCGGGTAAGAACAATGTTCAAAATGGTGGAAGCGTCACACTTTTTTCGGCAGAGTCAAACATTCAAACCGGCAGTATTGTGACCTCAAATGGGAACGTCTCTTTGACAGCACTAGAGAGCATTGAGGTTGATTTTATTGATGCTAGCGGAGGTGGAGATAAGGGCGCAGAAACTTTCATCAGCATCGATACACAATCCTCGTTTAGGGCAACCAGTATTAGCCCCGAGACAAACGCTAGCCTGTCTACAGTTGACACCTCAAACGGCTCTATCAGCATTGCCTTCAGCAACGATTCACAACCAATTTTTATAGTGGGAAATACCCCTGATAACATTTCTGCAGGGACGATAGAGACACCGACAACCGTCATTAACAGTGAAAGTCGTTTCGATAGCTTATTCACCGGCAACATCACGCTGGCAAATATGAACTCTGAAATCGAAGAACCCATAGAGCCTGAGGTAGAAGAACCCATAGAGCCTGAAATTGAAGAACCCATAGAGCCTGAGGTAGAAGAACCCGTAGGTCCTGAAGTAGAAGAACCTATAGATCCTGAAGTAGAAGAACCTATAGATCCTGAAGTAGAAGAACCTATAGATCCTGAGATAGAAGAACCGATTGCCCCTGAAATCAAAGAACCTTTAAATCCTTCAGATCCTAAAATAGGGGAACCGGTTGCTCCCGAAATCGAAGAATCAATAGAGCCTACAGAAAAACCCTTGACCGAATCGCAAGGGTCGGAAGCTGAACAGCTGATGCCCGCTACAAACTTGGAAGAATTGTTATTTCAAGAATCTGCTGCGATCGCCCAAAACGGTCAAACATCAAGTCAGTTTCTATCCTCTGAACAGGAGGCTAAAGGCTCAGCATCTAATGGCAGCGGGTTGCTAACTTACCAAGCTCCGGCATATACTGCGCTTGAGATTACACAGCAGTTAGAACAAATCGAAGCTACTATCAGCAGAGAATTTAGAGAGTATTTAGAGTTAGAAGAAGAACCACACTCTAGCAAACCCACCACCGCAACCACCATACAAAACACGCTGACACAGGTTGAGCAAAACACAGGCATTGTCCCCGCGTTGGTTTATGCCTACTTTGTTGAAGAGGACCCTGCTGTAGCCATCACTACAAGCAAAAGCAACACTCCCCCCTCCCCTATGAGTTCATCGGCTAACCCTAACGATGAGCTGGAGATTTTGATTGTCACACCGGACGGAGAGTCCATTCGGCAGCGGCAAGCAGGCATCACAAGAGAACGTGTTGTAGCCCTGGGCTCAGAGCTACGACGGCAGGTAACCAGTCAATTTTCATCGACACAGCAGTACTTACCGCCTGCACAACAGCTTTACGATTGGATCATCAGACCCATTGCGCCAGTCTTACAGGAAGCCAACGTCGGCAGCTTAGGCTTTGTTATGGATACGGGCTTACGCACATTGCCCATAGCCACGCTGCACAATGGCGATCATTATCTTGTAGAAGACTACAGCTTAGGACTACTGCCCTCCTTTAGCCTAACCAACTTCGGCGAAGCAGATTCACTCAATGAACGTGGGCGTTTTCAAGACCTACAGGTACTCGCGATGGGAGCCTCTGCCTTTACCAATCAGGCCGCCTTACCGGCAGTAGAAGCAGAAGTTGCACTCATTGAACAACAGCTTCAAGGTGATGCTTTTTTAAACGAAGAGTTTGTGCTGGAAAACCTACAGGCTCAACTTCAACAGAAAAATTATGATGTCCTGCACCTAGCGACCCATGCAGTTTTTGAATCGGGAGATCTTAACAACTCTTACATTCAGCTTTGGGATGATGAACTTGCACTCAACCAAGTCGATAGCCTACAGCTTAGCAAGGCTGATATTAGCCTCATTATTTTGAGTGCTTGTAATACCGCACTGGGCGATCGCGCTTCAGAATATGGGTTCGCTGGATTTACCGTCAATGCCGGAGCCGACTCGGCGCTAGCTAGCCTATGGCCGGTGAATGATGAAGGCACGCTTGGCTTTATGTCTCAATTTTACGAACAGCTAGGAGAGTCTTCCATGCTGGCTAATAGCCTTCGTCAAGCACAAATTAGTTTGCTAAAGGGCGATGTTGGCATTACTGATGGTGTTGTTTACAGCGCTGAAAACGATGCGATCGCAACCATTCCAACCCTGCAAGAAAGTGGCCAGTGGGACTTTTCGCACCCGTTCTATTGGTCAGCTTTCACCATGATTGGCAACCCCTGGTAAACCAACCAATGCCCGCATCACCCGCATCAACCTTCCAGCATGTTGGAAGATCGGCACTGACGTTGGGACTGGCATCGGCACTAACGTTGCCTCAAATACGTTGTCTAAAGTTGCCTAAAACAGAGCCCTGAGCAAAACGACGCCTACCAAACGCGCCAGTCTTCCCAATCTAAATTAAACACAGAGGTGTTCGGAAAGGCCGTGGGGTTGCCGTTGGCATTCAGCTGTCGCTGAAGCTGCTCTAGCATGGGCTCTTGAGAGGGCAAATCATCGACTAATTCGTAGGGAAAAATGCCGTTTGTCAGCGCAAAGTCAATTGTTGTGCCTGCCGCGACACCCGCAGACCATTCAAAAGAGTGCACCCGATAAGCCGCCGCCGCAATGTTACTGGTGGCGATAGTTTTACCGGAAATCAGCAAGTTGTCTATATTTTGAGGAATCATGGCCCTTAGTGGAATTTGACCAGGATAGGCTTGGCCATGCG
>JBCBPY010000025.1:0-94944 GCA_039820525.1 Cyanobacteria bacterium J06634_5 | reverse complement strand
TAGTGATGTTCAAACACTATCGTCGTTTGGCCTGACACCACCGTTTCTTTCATGAAGTATTAAGCCTGAGTAGTTACAAGTCATCAATAGAAATGCGATGTCCTGCTGCGCGCAGTTGTTGAATCACTCGGGCAAGCGCTTCTAGCTCTATGGTGTAAGTATGTTCTGTAATCTCAATATAAAACCGAATTTTGTGCTGATTGGCACGGTTAATAAACTCCTGAACGGCCTGGGTGTCCAATAGAAAATCTTTGTCGAAGTTAATCGCGATCGGTGGGACTTTTAGGCCGATTGAGCGCCACCGTAGAATTTGCCAAAAGGCTAAGTTAACCACTTTTTTATCAACCACCTTGGAGAGGCCCTGCTGGTAGAGCACGGGTAAAAATGTCGGTGGTAGAATGTCGTCTTTGTGATTTTGAAAGCGTAGGAGTGCTTCTAAGCCCACTAGCTTGAGCGATCGCGCCTCGAACTTAGGCTGAAAGTAAAGCAAAAACTGTCCGCCCTGTAGCTGTTTGAGCACTTTTTGGGCGGCGGTTAGGTCTTTCATCACCGCCTGCTGCTTGGCTATAAACAACCGCTCTTGCTGATGGTTTATTTCTTCATTAATAAAGCCATAGGCATCTTCTCCAAAGAGCTTTAGCAGGTATAGCGGTGCTTGATATTGGCGACCTGTGAGCAACAAAAACGGAAAGTAAAGAAAGCCATCTGTCACTAAGCACACCAGCTGAGTGAGCACCGCTCCGCCTGATCCCCCTGTGGAGACATAGGCACTGTAAATGGGGGGAGCCATCCAATGGACGACGACAGAAGGCAGCTCAAAAAGACCGAGATGAATGGCCAACAGTGCGATCGCCATATTGACAAACGGCACCAGCAAAAAGGGAACCAAAAAAATAGGATTCAACAGAATGGGCAAGCCGTAGAGCAAAATCTCATTGACGTTGAAAAATGAAAACGGGAGTCCTAGCTTAGCAACCGACTTAAAGTGAGTAATGCGCCGAGAGCACAGTACGATAATCGGAATGACAAACGTTGAGCCTGACCCCCCGATATTCATAAACACGTTATGAAAAACCTTCAGCTGAATGTTGTATTCTTCATTAGCCGGAGTATTGTGGAGCAGTCGAAAAAGTCCTTCTGCGCTGTGTTCTCCATGCAAACCCACAAACCAGGTCCCTAAAGACACGATTTTGTATAAAATTAATTCAGGAATTTGACCGATGCTGTTAATTCGGGGCAGGGCCTGAGCGACAAAGCCAAAAGCACCCATTTGGATAAAGTATTGAATACAATGACCCATTAACTCAAAACTCAAAACAGTTAAGAGACCAGGGGCAATCAGCGCGAGTGTTCTTCTTAGCTGCGGCCCTAAGTCCTTTTGCCGAGCGATAAAGCGTGCACGTAAGACGTTTGAAAAATAGTGCAACAGCCCAACGGCTAGCCAAGTACAAGGAATGCTGGCAAAGATTGATCCGTGTTCTGAAACAAGCTGCGCGTTGTCTTGAATGACTAAAAAACCCGAGAGCCTGAAAAAGCAAACCATTGCAATCAGCATCGTGCCGATTTGATCGAGATCTTTTTCTTTTGCTAACAGCGAGCTGAGTGACAAGCTCACAAATAGCGGTATTGAAAAGGTATACAGGCGGCTAAGCGCCTCTCCACTGATTGCTGAGGCATTTGCAATTCCCCAGCCTTCTAATAAGTTAGTGAACTCAGAGAACATCACTAAAATATTCATCACTAGGACGATGGGGAGCAACGACATAAAGGCTTCCCGTAGTAGCCACAGTGGCTTTAAGTTAAAAAATAATTTCAAAAATGATAAAAAACGCACTAAAAAAAACGATTTCAGGCTTGCAACAGGATTGAACTTGGCAGCTTGATTCAGCATTTATTCAACAAAACACGGGTTCATTCTTAATAGAATGCCCGCCAATAGAGCACTTCTCGGTGGGTTGGGTTGGGTATTTCTAAGCAAAATTCAGGAGTTGCCCTATCTATGGTTGTACTGATGAGCTGACCAGAGAATGGTTTTTATCGATGGGCTACGACCAGCGGTGGCGTTCGCTACAGAGCTTATGCCGCCAGTGCTCCAGCTCTAGCATTGAGCGGTTGTTTTAAGGGCTTTGATGGCTTAGGACGATTCTGTAGCGGGCTTTGCCACTTTTGAGATGTGCGATCGCCTCATTGACCTGATCAAAGGTAAAGTGCTCGGTGATTGGCTCAATATTGTGACGCGCGGCAAACTCCAGCATGGTTGTCATCACGGCAGGGCTGCCCAGCGCGCTGCCTGAAATAGAGCGTTGCGCGTCGATGAGTGAGAGCGCCTCTACCGGAAACTCATCCAGCAAGATACCGACAAAGTGCAGCTTTCCTTTAGGCCGTAGGGCGGAGAGATAAACGCTCCACTCCAAGTTGACATTCACCGTGGATAAAATCACATCCATTGAGTTCATTGCTGCTTTGAGGGCGTCTGCGTTGGTTGAGCTAATGAACCGATCGGCGCCCATTGCCTTCGCTTCGGTCTCTTTGTTGGAGCTGCTAGAAAACGCAGTCACTTCGCAGCCCCAATGGTTTAAAAACTGAATGGCCAAATGTCCGAGCCCGCCGATGCCGACAACGCCGACCCGATCGGTGGGCCGAATGCCCAGCTCAACAATTGGGTCAAAAACAGTAATTCCGCCGCAAAACAGCGGCCCGGCTTTCTCGGGCGGTAGCGCTTTGGGCAGGGGCATAATCCAACCCTCATGGGCCCTTACTTTGTCGGCAAAGCCGCCATGTCGCCCCACAATGGTGGATTCAGGCCCTGTGGACTTAGGATGACCCTGACATAAATGCTGATCGCCCGAGATGCACCATTCACACTGCAAGCAGGCACGGGACAGCCAGCCTAATCCCACCCGCTGACCCAACTCAAACCGGGTGACATTTTTGCCCATGGCCACAACGGTCCCCACCACTTCATGACCGGGCACCAGTGGAAAGGTACTCATGTCCCAGTCGTCGTTAATCATGCTTAAGTCGCTATGACAAATGCCGCAATACTCTACGGCAATTTCAATCTCTTTGTCGTAGAGTGGGCCGGGGTCATAGGTGTAGGGCTTAAGGGCTTCGCCAGCGGCGTAGGCAGCGTAAGCGTTGATCATAGGGATAGTTGTCTTTTGGGCGGTGGGCGGTATATAGAACAATTTCGCGCATAGCTGAGTCACTACACGCGAAATTTAGTGTACGGGCGGGTTACAAACTAGACTTTGGCAACGGCTTTCTTCTGCTCGTTGGTCCACTTGGATGTGCAAAGAATCTTAGAGCGATCGAATCTATCGACATACTTTTTGGCGATGTCGGTAATTTCAAGCATGAGACCTTTATCCAACTGGGTGGGTTTGAGTCCCATATCCAAGAAGCACTGATTGTCTACAATTAGCTCGTTTTCAGCGGCTTCATTGCGAGGGTTCTCCAGGTGCTGAATTTCAGCGTCTGTAAGATTAACAATCATTTTTGCCAAATCAATCACCCGATGAGTTTCTGTCATCTGGTTGAGAATTTTGACGCGATCGCCTGCCTTGGGTGGATTGTTGATCGCCAGTTCAAGACATCGAACCGTATCTTGAATGTGAATGAACGCGCGGGTTTGGCCGCCTGTGCCATGGACCGTTAGCGGGTAGCCAATGGCCGCTTGGGACAAGAAGCGGTTGAGCACGGTGCCATAGTCTCCATCGTAGTCAAAACGGTTGATGAGCCGTTCATCCATAGAGGTTTCTCGGGTGTTGGTGCCCCACACAATGCCCTGGTGCAAGTCTGTGATGCGAACGTTGTCGTTTTTGTTGTAGTAAGCAAAGAACAGCTGATCTTGCGTTTTGGTCATGTGGTAGATGCTGCCGGGGTTTGCCGGATGCAGTATCTGCTTTTCGACGACGTTGCCTTCGTCGGTAATAACCTGAATATCCAGGTAGCCTTCAGGAATTTTCATCCCGGCGGTACCGTAGCCGTACACGCCCATTGTGCCTAGGTGAACAACGTGAATGTCCTGGCCAGATTCTACAATCGCGCACAGAAGATTGTTGGTCCCATTGAGGTTGTTGTCTACGGTGTAACGTTTATGGCGCGGAGACTTCATTGAGTAGGGGGCTGCCCGCTGCTCGGCGAAGTGGATGATTGCATCAGGGGTGTAGTCCTGAATGAGATTCAAGAGTAAGTCATACTCTTTGGCAACGTCTATTTGTAAGAACTTGATTTCTTTCCCGGTGAGTTCGCTCCAAGCCTCTAGGCGGGTGCCGATGGAGCTGATGGGGGTTAAGGAATCAATGGACAGTTCATTATCGATATTGCGACGGGACAGGTTATCGACAATCACAATGTCGTGACCTGCTTGAGATAGATGCAGGGCCGTTGGCCACCCGCAAAAACCATCCCCACCTAAAACAATTATTTTCATTGGAAACACACTCGCAATTAAGAATTCAGACAACAGACTCTAGGTGATGCTACCTAGTATCGCATAGCCTTGGCTAAAGCGTCTTTTTTGAAATCCCTATGGTGTTAGAGGGATATAATCAGCAGAAAATCGGTGGAGAGCGGCATTCTGTCGCTAATTGCCGGAAATTAGGCAGGATTTTGATGGTTTTATCGCTCATCTCTAACGGACCGTTGACACTGATTTTGCCCGATCGAGTTTTGCTAGATCCAGTTTTTCTAGATCGAGATAACAACACTTTTCGCAAGGGGGCTAGTGACTGTTTTAGTAATGGCCTAAGTGCCAAAAGAGTCAGGAAAGAGACTTTCTCCCACTTGGTTTGAAAGGATTGGGCAGGCACATGTGTTGCTTTTTTTTGGTGACCTATCGAACCCGGCTCATCCACGATGTGTTTACCTCTCACTTTTTTTAAAACCTTGAGGGTGTGTTACTCCCTAAGACTGCGTTACTTAAGCCGCGATCGCACCCATACCGGCATTCAGCACTTCTAGGTAGTAGCGCTCCAGCTGCCGGGTGGACGCTTCCCAACCCCAGCGCTCAGCTTCTACGCGGGCGTTTTGCCTGAGCAGCTCGCGCTCGGCCTTCATGCCTAAGAGCTTTTGGGTGGCGACAATCGCGCCTCGCTCATCGGTTGGGTCAAACATAAAGCCGTTCACCCCGTCGGTGACGATATCGGGAATGCCCCCTGCATTAGCAGCCACGACCGGACAGCCTGCCGCCATTGCTTCGAGCAGTACTAGGCCAAGGGTTTCGGTGCGAGAAGGGAAAATGAAGGCGTCGGCGGAAGCGTAGGCGGAGCCAAGCTCTTCCCCGGCTAAATATCCGACAAAGTTAGTGGGCGTGCCTGCAAAGTGCTTTTCAAGATCCTCGCGGTTGGGGCCATCGCCGACGAGGGCTAGGCGAGCACCGGGAATAGATTCGAGTACGGGCTTAATGCGGTCAATCTCTTTTTCGGCGGAAAGGCGACCGATGTAAATCAAAATAGGGGCGTCAGGATTGCCTTGGCTGAGGCGCGATCGCATTTCGTCGCTGCGCAACTCGGGGCGAAACAGTGCGGTATCTACACCTCTTTGCCATACGTCTACCCGCTCAATGTCATGCTCTGTAAGCTCTTGCTGCATAACGGTAGAGGTGCACAAATTAATTGCTGCTTTGTTGTGCATGGCTTTGA
Organism: Cyanobacteria bacterium J06634_5; assembly: GCA_039820525.1. GTDB lineage: Bacteria > Cyanobacteriota > Cyanobacteriia > Phormidesmidales > Phormidesmidaceae > Phormidesmis. The sequence goes on along the minus strand of JBCBPY010000025.1, from coordinate 89,299 downwards.
GCAATTCCCACAGCACCCCTTCCAACATGCCAAGGTTGTAGTGTTCTAAGTACTTTGGCAGGTGGGTGTGGTAGGAGGCCACCAGTGGTACGTTCAACGCTTTGCTGTAGTAAATGCCGCCCAGCCCTAAAACTGCTGGATTCACAACGTGAATGAGGTCGGGCTTAAAGTCTTCAATCGCTGCTCGCATAGAGGGCCTAGGGACTGCCATCTTCAGCTCTGGATACAGCGGTAGGGGGAAGGCCGAAATACCTTTTACCTGCGCGCCCTTGTACTCGGTGAGGCCGCCTTCGGGGCAAAACACACAGACCTCATTGCCAAAGCTTTGCAGGTACTCAACGGTGTGCTTGAGTCGGGTAACGATGCCGTCAACTTTAGGCAGGAACGTTTCAGTGAAAAGAGCAATGCGCATGAGATTAGAACAGTGGGTGAAAAATGAGATTTAAGACAATTACTTATTTATCGACGCTAGCTTACGGTTAGGAAACGCTTGTTGTGCCAGCTCGCTGCCTGTCGTTCAGTGGCTGTATTAAGAACAGAGATAGGCCCGCCATCACTATTTAAAGTAGAACCCCTCTTTGAAATAGATATGTTGAGATATCTATTAGACAAATACGCGGGCAACTGCAGGGCCGTTGCCCAGCCACAGTATCCGTCACCACCGATTACCAAGACTCGCATGCTGCTGCTTTATGAAACCTTTATTTGGGACCTTTTCTGATGCCCAATTTATCAGGTTAAGGGGGCTCGGTGGGTAGTTTCCTGCAAAGGGTGGGGTAGCAAATGAAACGATTTTGCCTCTGAGGCGTTACTGAGGCGTCCGTTCTTTTTGGGTCGCGATCGCGCTGGAAAAGTTTTCCTGAAAGGTTTTTCCAGCTACAAGCGTTTTCTGAAAGCGCGGCAAAAGTCCTGCGTCCCGTTATTTTTTGACGGCGCAAAATTCTGAACAGGAAAGCTAAGCGAGGTTTAAGAGAAATTTAAAATTGAGTTGCTGTTGCTTTCTAGAGGGTGTTTGATATCTACCCAAAGACAGAGCATCAACGACAGAAAAAAGCCAGACATAGTAAGCCAGAAAAAGGCGGCTGACCGAAGCTGCTCGGCAAAGTATGAAAACTGAACGTTGTAGAGAACGCTTCAAGAAGATGGGCTACGACTGATCTAGCTCGAAAATGAGCAGGCTGCTTTCTTGTTCGGGGACGAAATTATCGTCGCTCATGACCAGGAGGCTTTGCTTGCCGCTCGCTAAAGTGGGGCCAAAGGTCATGGCTTCGTAGTTTTGCAGGGTAATGGGGAGCGAGGCTAGGTTGAGGATGAGTTCTTTGCGAATGGGACTAATGCCGCTGGTATCGCCCTGTAGGGACGCGATTGCACTAATATCAGTAGCACCCCCAGCCGCGAGCTGATACAGCTTGATGACAAATCCTTGAAAGCCGTAGGACCGTTCTAACGCCAGGAAATGCCCGCCTTGGTCGAGGACTTCAATTTCAGAGAGGCCATGTAGAACCGCGCCAGTGGGAGCTAAGTCCATCTCGTAGAGATGCTCAGAAATAATTTCAGTTTGGTAAGGATCGAGCATGTAGTGCAGTAGCCGGTTTTTGTAGGGGACCTCTGGTGCAAAGTCTAAATCTTGAAGTAGGGGGCCTTCGGTGGCGACAAAGAGTCGGTAGGGCTCATACACACCGCCTGTCCCGGAAGACACATTGAGGGCTAAGGACTCAAAGCTGAGATTTTCTTGAACGCCTTGGGTTTGCGCTGTTTGGGTTTGCGCTGTTTGAGCTTGTTCTGTGAGCACCGCAGATTCAGTCGCAGCAGCTTCTGCGGCTAGGACGCTATCTGGAATGTAGCGCTGCGGCAGGGGCAGTACTTTCTGTAGCTGGCCCGTTGTTCGGTCGTACTCGCCAATGGCAGGGGCGATGCTTTGTTTCGGTGAGCCTTCACTGGAAATGAGCAAGGTGCCTGTTGGGCTGAGGACCAGTCCTTCTGGATCTAGATCGCCGGGGGCATAGGGGTTGCCCTGGTTGTCTTTTAGGTAGGTGACCGATTCAATGCTGAGGGTGGCATTGTCGCTGAGGTTTGTGAGTTTGAGGGTGTAAAAGCGGGGGCGATCGCGATTGTCAGAGAGGGCATAGAGCCGATCGTTGGGGATATCGTAGGCGATCGCAGATAGGCCCCCAACAGGTTCTCCCTCAAAGCTTTGCTTCGGCAAGATGCAGTTATCGACCAGCGCGACTGAAACATCCAAAAACAGCCGATCTTCCGCGCTCACTCGGGGAATGGCACAGCTGCTGAGCAGGCCGCTCGATAACAGGAGCACCAGCAAGCTGCTCAGCACGTATTTGAAAACGCTAGGCTGAGTGATGTGGACTCTGTATGCTGACAGCTTGGCCGTCCATTGAGCGAAGATGGTTCGAAGCATTAGGGGCAGTGGGTCGCTTTAAAAAAAACTCTACGCTCAAGATAGATTATTTACGAAAGAAAAGGCACTTTGTGACCTATTACTTAAGACGGCAACGTGAGGCTACAACGCGACTCCACCATGAACCAAGGCTGGACCTATACCGATCGCGTGGGCGCTAATGCGTCTGGCCAAACCGTTTTAGACTTTTACACTCAGCGATATCCGCACTCTAGCCGTGAGCAATGGCAGCAGCGTATCGCGCGATCGCAAATTCTCCTCAATAACCAGCCGATTACGCCGCAGACTCGCTTAGCTACTGGGCAAACGCTCACTTACCATCGTTCGCCTTGGCAAGAACCTGCTGCGCCTTTGGATTTTGGGGTGCTCTATGAGGACGAAGATTTGTGGGTGATTGCCAAACCCTCTGGACTGCCCGTGTTGCCGGGGGGCGGATTTTTGGAGCATACCCTGCTGCATCAGCTGCGATCGCGCTATCCTGCCGAAACCCCTGTTCCTGTCCACCGGTTGGGACGAGGTACTTCAGGCGCAATGCTGATTGCCAAATCTCAAAGTGCTAGGGTCAGCCTCTCCAAGCAGTTTAGGGTCCGCACGGCTCAGGCTATTTCTGCGCCTGCTATTTCTGCAGCGCGTAAAGCTGACGCGTCTGCAAACGGCTCCTCTCAGTCAGATTTTTCTCTGGGCAAGGTGTATCGAGCGCTGATTGGCCCAACTCAGCCGACCGATTTGCCTGAGCGTTTTCGCTGTGACTATCCCATTGGCAAGCTGACGTATCCGGGCTTGAGCTATCTGTACGGTCACTCCCCTGGGGGCTCGGCGGCGCACAGTGAGTGCCGCATTTTGCAACGTCGGCCTGAGGCTACCTTAGTGGAAGTTTCTATTGCCACAGGCAGGCCCCATCAAATTCGGATTCACTTGGCGGCAGCGGGCTATCCAATGTTGGGCGATCCGCTCTATGGCGTGGGGGGTACGCCTATTGTCGGCGGTTCTGCGATGCCAGGAGAGTGCGGTTACTTACTGCATGCCCATCGCCTAGGGTTTATCCATCCTCGCACGGGGAAAGCTGTGTGCATTGAGGCTGAGCCACCCGATGTGTTGAAAATAAGAGAGGGCATGGACAGCTTGTAAGGCTGGCTATCCCTACTGGGCGATCGCGCTTTTTCTCCTTTAAGTTGGCAATAGCACTACCCAACCCATTTTTTCGCCGTTTTTTTATGGTCAACCCTGATTACATCCTCTATGCACAACACGGCTGGGCTGATGAAAATCGGGGCATTCGTAAGCTGGCACAGCAAATTGCTAGCCCTAGGGCCGAGGTGATTGTGCCGAACCTGGGGTTTATTAATACCTGGATTCGCATTGCGCCCTTGGTGAATCGGGTTGAGGCGATCGCGGCTAAAACGCAACAACAGTATCCCGATACGCCGATTAGAATCGTGGGTCACTCTATGGGCGGCCTGATTTGGCTAGAAGTGCTGTCTCGCCATCCAGAATGGTGGCCGCAGGTGGAGTCTTTTGTGCTGGTGGGTTCTCCGGTGGGGGGCGCAGATTTGAGTCGGATGGTGGACCCATTTGCATGGGGTATTGGCATTGCCCGCGACTTAGGGCAAAACCGTCGTGCGATCGCTGAAAAGATTGCCGCTGAAGTCCCGACGCTAATTATCGCGGGTGACTACGACAATGGCAGTGATGGCGTGGTGCCAGTGGAGTGTACGAAGTTTCACTTGGCGAGCTATGTGACGATCAACAATGTGAGTCACGATCGCATGAAGAAGCATCCTGCTGTGGGTGAGATTATTCAACAGTTTTGGCAGAGTGCGGACCATCTGTGTTTGCTGAGCCCAATTGAAACGCCGTGCGATCGCATCATTCGTCAGCTACAGTCGATTCCTGGTATGACGGATGCCCACTATCGAGGGTTCAAAAAGTCGGACCTGTGGTCTTTACTGCCTAATGGCTTAGTGCTTCGTACCTGGATTAGCCCGTTTAATATCCACCATGTGTTTTTGTCTAACTACATGGGAGATTGTTTATTTGCAGGTTTTGTGGGCTGGCCTCACACGCAACAACTTTACGATGCGCTTTGCCAAATCAGGCTTGGCCTACCGCCGAAAAACTAGGACTAAGCTGATTTGCTTTGTTCTACTACAGCTGAAGACGGTAGCCTGGTGAGCCGTTTTAGGTTTTGTTCGTACTGGGCAATCAGGTCAGCTTTGGGTAAGTTTCGCCGAGAGCCAATGGGCCTTATGCGAACGCCGCAGGCTTTGTAGATGCTTGCTTTTCGCAAGTCGCCAACTTTCCACTGCTTCCAATTGACAGGCTCACAGGAAATATTGTTGTTAATAGTTTTAGGTGGCGTTAAAGTCTTTGGAATTTCTGTTCTGGGCTTAGAGATTTTTGGATTCGTTACCTTGGGCTGAATTGTTTTCGATGTGAGTGCTTTTGAAGGATTTACGGGGACAGCAGGTGCCTTGAGATCTGTGTTTTGCTCAGAGTCTGTTTGCTCAGAGGCTGTTTGTGTGGATGATTTGTCTGCTATGGGTAAAGCTGGCTGAGGCTGAGAGGCGGCGGCGGCGTAGGTGATGGAAACGCTGATGCCTGATGGTTTGAGCGGTGGTGAGTTTGGAGATGGCTCAGTGGGGTGAGTTGTCGATTGCTTGGCTGGATGAGGATATGTATTAGAAGATTTTTTAGAGGCTTTGGCAATTCGGCGAGCGAGGTAAAGGCTGAAGGAGACGGCTAGCCAGAATTCAGATCCGTAGATGAGAAGGACGATCGCATTATTTAAGGCCTGATCCAGCAGTTGAATAGTCATGATTAAAGCGATGTATTAACGACTAGGTACAGACAGCTTTAGACAGCGTTCCAAACCTTCCAAGCGCCTATACTTTCATGGGTAAGCGTGCCAAATGCAGTTTGGGTCGCTTATCAATTTCACTTATTATAGTACAAGTGAACTAAAATGGATCTGGTCAGCAGTATTGCTCTGTCGTACTGTTGTGTCGTGCTGTTTTATGGAGTTGTTTTATGGGACGATCGCTTCGTCGGCTTCATTCGTGGAAAATACGTTGTAGTGGAGTAGGGCTGCGATCGCAGCGTCATCTCGCCAGTAGCCAAGGTGACCCCCAAGCCCAAGCGCATGATTTTTAAAATTAACGTCTGACCTTTTGGGAAAAGTAACTTGGGTGCCTACGTAATCATCTCGCCGGTACAGGTTTATCCAAGTAGAGACTCGCTCAAAAAGCTTATCCCAGTGAGCTGCTTGCCAGGCAGGATACTGCGATGGGAAGTAGTGCTGATAAAGGTGACTGAGCGGAGAGCCCATGGTGACTAGCGTCACTGGTAGGTTCTGAAACAGGGGCTCCAAGGCTGGGTCTGCTAACTCGTCGGCAGCGATGACGGTGCCCTGACTGTGGGCTATGACAATGAGGCGTTCAATATCCTGCTTGCTTACCAGGTAGTCAACGGTTTTGCGAAAGGTTTGGCGAATGCTCAAGTCGTTTTTAGATTCTCTAAACAGGTATAAAACAACATCGTTTGCCAGATCTAAAATGGCTCGGATGGGCTGTGAGAGTAGACCCAGAAAGGGTGGAATCAATAACGGAACTAAGGCGTTGTCTTTGAGTACATTGGCAATTTTTATAAAGCTAATGGATTGAGGAAACGCGATGTTGGGTTCAGCGATGCGGCTCAAATTAGTGAATAAAATGGCAGGCAATATGGTGGCTATTAGCGTATATCCAATAATATCGGAGAGGATTAGTCGGGGAGCCCTGCGGTTGGTGTGAGTATTTTTTCGCTGCCATAACACCCTAAAGATAACCACTACAAAAATTGACAGCAGCGTGAGCAGTGTGACAAATGTAATTGCATTGACGAGTGCATTCCACTGATATGAGGTGTCTGCGCCTGCCGGAACGACACGAATATATTTGTCATAAATTTCCCAGATGAAGCGTGTTTTGCTGTCGCTATCAAACAGTATTTTTAGCCCGCCCCAGATTGCGATGCTGGCGGTGACCCACAGGCCAAACTGTAGGGACGCAACGGTTGCAGCAATTTTAAGGCTGGGGGTAATAGCCTTTGGCCTAAACAGAGAGACGGTAGAAAAAGCGAGGAGCACAACCAGCAAAAGAACCGTTGCCAACACAAAAAATATGCCCAGCGGCAGTAGAATTGAGAAGGAGATTTCCTCGCTGGATAAAAGCTGTTTGCTTAGGTGCTGGCGAGTAAGGGCGACGCCAAACCACAGCAGTATGCATCCAAATATAGAGACTCGCAGGGCTTTGATTTGTGCTGATTGTAAGACAGGTAATATTTTAAATAGGGTGCCTGCCGACAGGCAGCTTAATATCATGACTAGCCAGGGTGTGTAGGGCTGAGCCGCTAATGCCAGCTGTAGGATAAGCGCAATCCCAAGCAAGATGTTGATCGCTAAAACCGGGCCAGATAAGAGGATGGAAACGGTGTAGGCGAGCAGGTAGTACACTCCCTGCCAAGACTTTAAGTTTTTTCGTTGATTGAAGTTGGGCGAGGCTGCGGCAATAATGGTTTGCATGCCTGCAAATAGCTGGCTAATCCCCATGATGACGCCAATCCAGCCACCAGATAATTTGCTGGCTGCGCCCCAAAAGACTTCTGCAAAAACAACTTCTGTCTTCTCGGCGTTAGTTTGTTTGGCGTTAGTCTGTTTGTCGTCAGTCTGGTTTTTTTCCTCAAGCTGACCCATCTGAAGCGGTAGGTTTAACAGTCTGGACGCGGGGCCGCTTGCACGTTTATGCTCTAAGGGAATCCAGTGCTGCTTAATTTCAGGCGAGTTAGGATTGAGTCGAATAATGTTTGCTGACGTGAGTGCTACGGTTAACTCTCTGAGCGCTTCTCCTGGGTTAGGATCGCCAATTCCGTGTACAACCACTACGCCAACTTTCTTACTCATAAGATTTTATGACTATATTCAGAAAAACGATAGATACCCTTGAAGTTTATCGATTTTAGGGAAAACAACTTTAGAATTTATTCTTAAGCCATGCTTATGAAGCAGGGCTAAATCCAAGACCTGAGCCACCATCGATTTTGCAGCTGCTCGGGTGAGAGCGGTAAGCCTAAGGACAGCGGTAGCCAAAAGATAAAGGCAAGTGCGATCGCGCCCAGTATTAGCCATCCCATGGTCCGCACACCCGCAGCGTGCTTGCGCAGCCACTGACTTACTAGCCACGCAAGCACCATAAAAGCAAATACCGCCGCTGGCATATAAAGGTATAGATACGTGCATCGGCTCACCGCTACCCAGGGCAGCCAGTTTGAGAAGTAGCTAATCAACAGATAGCCCATAACAGGATTACTAGAGACTGCTGTGGTCCTTTGGAATGAGCTTGTGGAGTTATTACCGCCGTGTTTGACGTGCTGGATGCGTTGTTGGATGCGTTTAAGTTGGATAGGTTTAAGCCTGGGTTGGATAGCGCCTATGCTCATGACGCTCACTGCCGCAGTAGATAGCCACCACAGTATTGGATTGCCTAGGTTGCTAACGGTGCGGACCACAGTCCCTGATTCTTCGTACCAGTAAGGAAAGGGCTTGACCAGCAGCGGCCAGGTGTACCACTGCGAACAGGCGATATGACTTTGAGCGCTAAGCTGATCGTGAAAGGATAAGAGTGCCTTTTGCACCGTGAGAAAATTCTCTCCTGTGAGCGATAGATGGGGCCACCAGATAAGCCCGTAGGTAAGGCTCGGAATTAAAAGCCCATAGAGTGCTCCTTGCTGTATCAGGGGCTTGATCTGGGAAATTTGCCCCTTAGCTTTGCTCGCCTGCCAGATTTCCCAGATCAACAAGCTTAGCCAGTAGCCTAATCCATTCCACTTTGTCGCTACCGAAGCGCCTAGGGCAATGCCTGCTAACAAGCGAAGCAGGCTGTGTTTTATCCAAGCTTTTTTGTCTGTATCGTTTGTTGTAAGCGTTGCCTGGAGCCAAAGCCAGTGTCCTAGCAGCCCAAAAAACACCATATAGATGTTGATGAGAGCGTAGCGAGACTCTGTAATAAAGAGCCCATCTATAGCGATGAAAGTGCCGGCTAATAGGCCAAAGATTTGGTGTTGTTTGCGTGAGCTTTGGGGAGTGTTTTGTTCTGGTTGAGGGCGATCGCTCTCAGTGACTCCTTCGGCTAATCTGCCAGTCAGAACACCTGCAATCCCTATCACCACTAACGGAACCAGGCTACCCACTGCCGCATTCATCCACCGATAGCTCAGCGGTTCAGCGCTAGGTAAGCCAACGCGTAGAAAAGATAATTGATGGCTAAGCCACATCCCAGTGGCAATCAGATACTTGCCGAGCGGAGGATGGGCATCGAATCCAGCCTGACCGGTTAAATATGACTGAGCAAATTTGACGTAATAGACTTCGTCAAAAACAAACGTGTGGAATTGCGTGAGGTGCCAGACTCTGAGGAAGCCGCCTGCGGTGAGGATGGCGGCTATGGCTAGGAGGTGTGATGTGTGGTTTCTCTTCAATTTCGCCGCTAACGCTTGGCTTTATTCTAAGTGCTTGTGCCAAAGCGTGAGGCCGTTGAGCGATCGCGCCGCAGGCACCGCACCTGCTAAGGAAATTAGCCAGCCCAATATCACGGCAACTGGGGCGATAAACGCCGCCCGCCAAATTCCCGAGGGTAAAAACGTCAGCAGCTCCGCTTCAGTGCCTACAATCAGAATCAACGCTGCGGCCACCGTGCCATAAAATGCGCCGTTGGCATTAATACGTGGAAACAACACGCCCATTAAAAACAAACCAAGCAGCGGCCCCAGCAACAATGTTGCATAGGTCACCAAAAACGGCAGTAAATCCTCGCCAGTACTGGCTACGTAAAACGCGGCAAAAATACCTAAAATTCCCCAAATCACAATTAGCCACTGTGCCATCTGTAAAGACTGGATGTCGCTTTTGGTCGTTTTAGAATACCGCTGGTAAAAGTCCACTGTCATGCAGGTAGAGAGCGCATGGAGTGCAGAGTCAATAGAGGACATCGCTGCCGCGAAAATGGCCGTTACCAGCAGGCCCGATGCCCCGACGGGTACTTGGTTAGCAATAAAATGAGGCAAAATGCCATCTGCTGCGGCTAAGGTGCCGTCCGCATTCACTGCCAGCCCTTCTAGCCCTGCTGGATTGAGCGAGTAAAAGCCAAACAACAATACGCCTAATACCAGCGTTGCAGCCACGCCGACAAAGCCAGAAAACCACCCCAACAAAATTGCCTTACGCCCAGAGGCCAAATCCGAGCAAGACACATAGCGCTGTACAGACTGTTGATTAGTCCCGGCTACGCCAAAGGCCAAAATGCCGTAAGCCACCAGCGCCGTTGGCAAGGTCCGAATCGAGGCTGGGTCCCAAGTGGGGTCAATCACCTGTAGCTTGCCAGCGGCACCGGCTGCGGCCCACAGCTCTCCTAAGCCGCCTGGCGTTGCTGATACTGCCGCCCAAATCCCTGCGGCCAACCCAACAAAAATCATGGCGAACTGCAACACATCTGTCCACACCACTGCCGCAATGCCGCCAGTGACCGTGTAAACAATAGAGACACTGCCCACAATCACAATCGCGACTGGCAGCGGAATGCCCACCACAATAGAGACTGCCAGCGATGCGGCATACAGCAGACCACCTAAGCGTGTGATGACAAAGAGTAAAAAGCAGAGGGAGCCGAGCGATCGCGTTTTTCCATCAAATCGCTGTTCTAAATATTCGTAGGCCGTGATGAGATTAAGCCGCATAAAAAACGGCAAAAACAGCAGAATGACCAGCCCATAGCCCAACAAATCGCCCAGCTGTAGCTGAAGGTACAACAAGCCAAAGTTGTAGCCTTCTCCGGGGCCACCCAGCAGAGACGCCGCTGAAAAAGACGTCGCAATGATTGAAAATCCAATCGCCCACCAGGGCAGCTGCCGCGATCCGCGAAAGTACTCGTCGGTGTTATTTTGCTTACGACTAGCCGCAATGCCTATTGCCAGCATAATCAGTGCATACACACCCACAATGGCCCAATCAATGGCACCCATAGCACCTTCACCTCATCCGCACAGCTTAAAAGACTGCCGCCATCATGCCACAGGAGGAGGAATCACTATAAAATGTCAACAATTGTCAATATAGCTAGGCAATGTAGCCAGACAATTTAGCCACTTAGCCACACAATGGCCAGCTGGCGTATCACTTTACCGATTGAGGAAAAGCTGTGGATACTATTCGTGTACTAGACGGCAACGAAGCAGAGGCGGCGGCAGCGCAGCTTAAAACACTGGTGGCCCTCTCGCCTGCTGAAGATGGTGCGCCCAAGGTGGATATCCGTAAGCAAGCGGGCTATCAGGTAGCACCGGTTGCACACAGCGGTACGCTCACCCCTGAAATTGCTGAAAAAATCTTTAACGCGGCTAAGACTACTGGCAGTGAAAATATGACGGCCATCGGGCTCTACAGCCCCGAAGAGCTGCACTGCTACAGCGTGCCGATGGCGCTAGAAAGTGTAGATGAGCTACGGGGCACTTCCTGCGGCGTGGTGAATTTTGCCCTGTACGGTCACGATGCCCAGTGGCTGATTATTTTTGATAGTCAGCTCTACATTGGCTACGGCCCTGAGCCTTTTATTAAGGCATTAGCTGGCAGTGCACAGAGTGCGAATGAGGCGTTTCAGGCGACGTTGGATAAGCTTAAAGCGGAAGCCGCAGGTGATGTTCCTGGATATGTGAAGCAGGAAATTACGCGGGTCAGTGGGTATTTGAATGCGGCGTTTACCAAGCTGAATACAGATTATGCAAATGCCGCTGATGGGGAGATGGTGAATGTGGTGTAAGGGCTAAACAGGCCAAGATTGTGCTTAGCTGGCCTGCTGCTCTAGCTGGTCTATTCTGCGGCCATTGCCGATGATAGCGGCTAACTGTGCCTGTTGTGATTCTCTGAATGCTCTATTTTCTTCAATTAACAGATTAATTTGGCTATCTGTGCGATCAAGTCTGGCATCTAGCCGTTCAAACATCTGATCGTGCTTGGTGCCGAGCTGTGCTATCTCACTGGCGTTTTTTGCCACAAGCTGCCGGGTTTCTTCTAGCCGTGTATCGAGTTGCTCTATGTGGTCACCTATGGCCGCTATCTGTTGGGTATTTGCGGCTAGCCGCTCATCAATCTGCAAAATCGCTTGAGCATGGCGATTCATCAGCTCTACCCCTTGACTGATAGAACGCTGATTCTCTAAAGCCTGCTGAGCATTAGGCCGGATAAATTGAGTCACTAAGGCATTGATAGCGGCTGTATTGGCTGCGATCAATGCTTGTAGTTCGTCGTTAGTCATAAAGCTGGCCGATGGAGATGATCAGAGAATGGTTACATTGACTTGAGCAGAGACAATGTTCGAACCTTCACATTGTAAACGATAGGTTATTGAGCTGTTCGGAGGGAGGCCCGCAGGGCTTTGTTAAATAGAATGTCCCTCTCTAGAATGTCTTCCTCTAAGAGCGTCTTATTCTACCTGCTGCTTCTGTTAAGTTGCTCAGGGTACTTTCATACGCTTTGGCGCAGGTACCTATTACAGCTTGTATCGTTTCATCAAGGGAATGGCAATAAAGTCTACTAAGTTCCCTAAAAACCACCATCCCAAACGGCGATGAATCGGCAGGTGCTGGTGAAAGAGTCCGCTGCACTCTACCCAAGCCGAAAACCCGCGCCGCCATTTAAACGAAGCGGCTCCAGAGCTTTGATGAATGACAAGACCGCGCTCATTGCCCTCTTTTATTAGGAGCGCCGTTAGCATTCGATAAAGTCCTAGGTTCTTTGGTAGGCGAGTGTCGTAGCCCAGTAGTGGGGTTGTCATCACTCCATTGAGCACGTAAAAGCCCACCACCGCATCAATCTGGCCATTTTTTCGCAGTGCTTTAAGGGTTAAAAAAGGAGACTGTTCTGATTCCAGCGAGCTGCGCATCAGCTCAAGACAGCGCTGGTTAAATTGGGGGTTGTTGTAAGAATACTTTTCTAGATAGAGCGCGTTGTAAAGTTCAACAATTCTAGGAATGTCGCTAGCTTGAATGTCATCGTTGTTGATGACTTCGTAGCCTTTGGTTGAAAAGAGGCGAAAGTCTTGTTTGAGCATGCGGTTCATTCGCCGTGTGCGATCGGCATCTAGGTTGGGAGACTTTGGATTGAACAGGTAAACTTGGCGGCTGCCGACCATTTGGTAGCCTAGCTTTTGGAGCGGTGTGACTAGGTCGTTGTTGGTGACGCTATCAAACTCGCTATCAAAATTGGGAATGAGAGAGCGAAAGGCGATCGCATGATCGGGAAATCTTTCTTTGATATGGATCGTAATCGCCCCCAGCTGCTCAGCAGAGAGTACTGGATACAAATTAGTAGAGAGCATCCAGTTATTGACAATCACCGCTTTATTAATAGACGTCCACTTCAGCAGCCTGCCAACAACCGTCAACAATAGTGCCAGGACGGACTCTAATGCTGGAAACTTAAGGGTAGTCAGCTCATCTTTCGCATAGGTAATGTAGTGTGAATAGAAAGAGCACACATAAGCATTTTCATAGGCTTGTTGATTCACCGTAATCGGCAGCGCCACATCATCGATTACTAAAAGCAGTAGCTGCGTTTCTACGTTATTGATAAATTGGGAGGAGGCTCCCGCGCGCATCATTGGTAGCCAGTATTGTTTGACTAGCTGGGCACTGGGAGAGTTCGGCCACGCCAGCGTTTCAATGGTCTGCGCATCGTAGAGCTTCAAATCTTGCGTTGATTTTTGCGTTGAAGACTGTGTGATGGCAGGCATCGGCAGATCAGTGTTTTCCAGCGTTTCTTGAAGGTATAGTCGTTTTTTGTAGAGGGTCTTACTAAAAGACAGACAGCTGATCTTCAGGTGGAATGGTAGGTTCTATTTTTGAGATAAGATTTTCCATTTCGGTCTGTGTAACCTCCCAGACAACCTTTAAGCTGACATCGTCGTATTCGTGTACTAAACGATTACGTAAGCCTCTAATTTTTTCCCATTCAATATCAGGAAACTCACTGCGGCTCTCTTTTGAGATTCGACCTGCGGCTTCTCCAATAACTAATAACCGTCTTATAACAGCATCTTGCAGCTTTTCGTCTTCTGCAAAGCTATTTTGTGAAACGCCTTCAACATATTTCTGGACTATCTTGGCTGAATGAACAATATCAAGTAGAGCGTGAAGATCGCGAGGATGTATCTGATGATTCATAAATAACCTGGGCTGTAGACAAAATTTCATGTCTACGAAGATAGTTGTGGCTTTGCTCAATACCAGACCGTACAATTACATCTACATCTCGATGAAAAAGAGCCTTGAGTTCTTCTTGAATGGCTTCTAGTGCAATGAAGTAGTCAAATCCTCGAAGTGCTGTGAGCGCATCTGGATGAAACTGTACCATCACATCAATGTCGCTACTCTCCGATTGGAAGTCATCTCGTAGTACCGAGCCAAACAGCGCTAGCTCAGTGAGATGCCACTTCTGACAAACCCGTTCGATGGCAGGCATTGGCAGATCAATGTTGTTTAGCTTCATTGGTCTTTTATGCATCTTGGTGTTTGGCTATCTCACTGCTATTGTGCCGCACTTTAGGTGAAAATCCAAAACTTGTCGTTGCGATCGCTTATGCGGTGATTAGATGCCTGGATTCATCAAACGCCTCACTGCCCAGTCTTTTCCTGGAAGGGCATTGTGCTGGCTTAAAAATTAGCAGATATTCGTTACAAGCAGGGATGCTCCTGCTTGTAGATTGTTTACTATCAGACGATTCAAATGGCAGTTCTAGACAATCTCAAAGGGCGATTTAGCCTTGCAGTGTTGGTGTGGAGACCCGTTTTAGGCAGTGCGTGATTGCGCTGCTGACGGTTTCAACATCCTCCTGGGTCATGTCAAAGTAGGAGGGTAAGTTAAGCCCCTGTTGAGAGACCCGATGCGCGATCGCGGTTTCGTAGCGTGCGGTGGCTGCATACATTGGCATATCAGAAATCGGATAAAAGTAAGGACGGCTTTCAATGCCTTGTTCTGCTAATAGCACAAGAAAGCGGTCGCGCTCTAGGGTGCTCCAGCCGTCTACTTCTAGGCACACCTGCCAAAATACGTTTTGGGCCCAGGGTGCGGTGCGATTGAGCCGTACTGCTTGAACCGGCAGCCGATGCCCCTGCGCTGAAAGCCACTGCTGGTACCAGTGAAAAATAGTCTTTTTCTTTTGCACAAATTCGTTAATTCGCTTCATTTGAGCGAAGCCTAGGGCTGCTTGCAGGTTAGTCATACGGTAGTTGAAGCCGACTTCTGTATGCCAGTAGCGTTGGGTCGGGCTCATTGCCTGCGATCGCAAGTGCAGTGCCCTGTTGTAAAGTGCTTCATCATCTGTGGTGAGCATGCCGCCTTCGCCGCAGGTGACAATCTTGTTGCCATAAAAGCTAAAGACGCCACAGTCTCCTAAAGCGCCGGTTCGTTTTCCTTGAACCATGGCCCCATGTGCTTCAGCGGCATCTTCTATGACGACAATGCCGTGGGTGTGTGCGATCGCCTTGAGCACCGGAATATTGGCCGGGTGGCCGTATAGGTGAACGGCGATAATGGCCTTTGTTTTAGACGTAATGGCCTGCTCTACTTTCGTGACATCTATGCAGAGCGTTTCGGTGTCAATATCAACAAGAACAGCTTGCGCGCCGGTATAGGTGACCGCATTGGCGGTGGCAATAAAGGTGATATCTGGAACGATGACTTCATCACCGGGCCCAATGCCGTAGCTAGCAAGGGCCAAATGCAGCGCGGTGGTCCCGCTGGAAGTACTAATTGCGTATTTTGTTCCGCAATAGTCGGCGAAAATCTCTTCAAATCGGTCAATGTAGTCTCCTTTTGAAGACACCCATCCTGACTCCACAGCATCGGTCACACAGGCGACTTCTAAGGCGGAGATAGAGGGCTGAGAGAGAGGAATCTTGAGATAGTCCATGGTGAGAAGTCCGGAGTGACCTGTTGAGAAAAGACTATTGAGAATAGAGTATTGAGAAAAGTCAGCTGAGGGTGTGTCGTTAACGCGAGCTAATGGCTCATGACGGGTTGATGCTTGCCTGAGGAAAGAGCCGATGCAAAGCCTTGGGCATTAATGGCTAAGCTGTGTTGGCTGTACCAAGCTTTGGCCTGTTGTGCGATGATTTGGCACTGGTCATCGGACCAGCTAGAGAGATGACTTCCTGCGATCGCATATTGCTGATCGGCAAAAATGCCATCGGGTTCCGACGGATTGTAAGTCGTGCAAATTGGTATGAGCCCATGAGCGCAAAAGGCTGCAAAGACTGATGATTTGCCCAAGTCGCCAGGAAATCTGGAATAGTCCATGAAGCCAGCGACTGAATCGAGCAAACTCTCCTGAACCGTTTCAGCGGGCTGAAATCCCATTTCTGTGAAGGTGATATCACCAAACCGCTCAGCTGCTAGGTTTTGAGGCGTTCCAATATCACAAATCTCTGTGATATTAAGGGCCTGGCAGGTTTTTAAGAGCGTGTCGAAATGGGCGTAGGCCCGTACGCGGTCAGAGCCGCCAAAAATCACCAGTCGTCGCTGACGCTGCTTTAAAGGCCGAATTTGAGTGGCTTGTGGCTCACCAATGGTCGAAAAATCTGGAATGCAGGTGATTGGCGCTGTGCTCCACCTTTCTAAATGCACCTTAAAGTGATGGCTATCTGTGAAAACAGCGCTGGCTATTTGCGAGAGCTGTTTTGAGACCCGGCTTTGAATCGGATTAAGGAGTCTGAGCTTCTTCCATTTTAAGGTGGGTAGCTCGTGGTACATCACCACCAAAGGGCACTGTTGCCTTGCTTGCAGTTTTTTCAAGGCATCGACTAACCAAAAGGGTGCATCCAGCTTGCTTTGTAGGTAGGGATAGTTGCTGTAGTGCAGCAGAATTCCGTCGATGGTGTCCGGTACCAGATCAAGTAAGGCGTCTGCCGAATGGTTGAACAATCGATGGGTGGGAAAGCCATCCACTTCGGCAGGGGTTTTGGTGCCGGGGCGAAATGTGACAAATTCGGTGTCTAGGGCATGGGCGCTAGAGAGCTGTTTGGCTAGCAGCCTTGCGTAGTCTCCCACGCCGTCGCTGTAGGGCGGAAGCCTGGGAACGATTTGCAGGATTTTTGGGGTGGACGTTGGCATGGTAGAAACTGGCTAGGGGCTAAGAGTGACAATTTTGTTTGGGCTAATGAGTTTGGGCTATTGGGTCTGGGCTATTGGGTCTGGACTGCTGGGTCGGGAGGACTAGAGTGTATTGAAAGGGACTTTGACGGGCTAGGCTGAGCTGGCTGGAGTGTGTCAAGATGAGCTTTGACCTGCTGGGCTAGCAGAGGGCCAGAGCGTTGGTTAAAGAGATTTCCGAAGAGTCCTGGGACTGTTGTGGTTGTTATCGCACTGTCAGAGACCGTTTTCCAGCCGAGAAAAGGGCCGTAGCGCCAGTCTAAAATTTGCGCCTTTGCTTGGAAGATGTGGAGCGGGCTGTTGTTTAACGGGGGATAGTGTTGTGGTCGGTATTGCTCGGCGGCGCTAAGGTTGGCCTGGTGTGCTAGGGCGTAGCGGCCCTCATAGGCAAGCTGGGTGGTTTGTGGGCTGGCTACTGGTGAGCCGATAGTTTGGGAGTGGGGCGTTTGGGAGTGAGGCGCTTGAGGGTGGAGTTGTTGAGGCTGAGGTTGTTGTGGGTACTGCGCTAGCGTGGGGCGCTGAATGGAGCTTTGACTAGAGTGTTGAGTAGAGGTGGGTTTTGCTGATGATTTCGATGGGAGCAGCCGCTGCCAAATTTTTCCTGGCAGCTGGAGAAGCTTTTGAGGGCTGGCGTGGTAGTAGTAGCTTTTACGTAAGAGAAAAAGGCCGATTTGCAGCTGTTCTTGTAGGCGGCCAGTGAAGGTGTTGGGCACTGCATTAGGACAGTAGGCATCAATTTGAATGAGGCTGCTGGTAATTTCGCCTTGGGTCTGAAGCTGTCTGGCGATTTCAAAGGCGACTGCGCCACCAAAGCAGTGGCCACCAATGAGGTAGGGGCCGGTTGGCTGAATCGTTTTGATGTCTTTAATGCAGGCTTCAGCGAGTGCTTCAACGCTGATGTCGGTGATGTGCCTACCGTCTAAGTCCGGGCGCTGAAGTGCATAAAAGGGCTGGTCGGGGCCTAGTAAACGAGAGAATCTGGCCCAGGTGAGGGCATCGGCAGAACCGCCGTGAAAGAATAGGGGGCGACGGGTTCCCCCTGCTTGAACGGGGACTAGGCTCGACCATTTAGATGAGGTGTTTTTCTGGCTGGCATCGCTTTGATAGGTGCTGCTGTGCGTTGCCGACTCAACCGTTCTCTGATTGAGTAGGGCCGCGAACTGGCGAATAGTCGGTGCTTGAAAGAGTGTTGCCAAGGGGAGATCGCACTGAACCTGTTGTTGCATTTGGTTGAATAGCTGCACGGCTAGCAGTGAGTCGCCGCCGACTTCAAAAAAGCTAGTTTCTACACCGAGGGGAGAGTGGCCTAGGACCGTTTCCCAAATTTGAGTGAGCTGACGTTCGAGAGGCGTTTTGGGGAGAGCGTGTGTAGAGGCGATCGCGCCAACCGCTTCATCAGTGTTCTTTTCCATCGAGCTAGTTACTTTCTGCCCACTGTCTTTTCTCTCGGGTCGCTCGTGCAAACTTTTGAGGTACCCTTTTGCTTGCGCTTTCGTGTAAGCAATAATCTGTGACAGGCTAGTTTCTGGTTTTTCTACCACGGCATTTAGCAATGCTTTAAGGGTAGAAAGCAATGCCATTAGAGGTTTGTTATCAGTGCCCTGAGCTTCAACAAATAAAGCGAGCGTTTCACCTGGCTTGACGATGATGGTCAGGCCGTAGGTACTGATAATGCCGGAGCGCAGGTTTTCTAGCCGCAGGCTAGTATCGTCTTGCGAATTGTCTTCTTGAGTGTTCTCAGCGGTATTGGCCGGGTAGTTTTCAATCACTAGCAAGCTGTTGAATAAGCGGCGATGACACTCGCTCCAGGCTTGGATTTTGGTAGGGTCGGCATGGGCGTAGCGGCTGGCTTGCGCCTGCTGTGTTTGCAGTGCTTGTAGCCAGGAGAGTGCGGTTTCTGTCGGAGGGATTTGCACCCGTACCGGCACTACATTAGTGAGTAGTCCGACGATAGATTCGACCTCGGCCAGCGGTGCCTGACGGCCTGAGACAGTGGCTCCAAACAGAACGTCTGGAAGACTATCTGGCTGCTGACTGGTGAGTGACAGCAGAAGCGCCCAAGTTCCTTGAATGAGCGTGTTAAGGGTAAGGCGGTGGCTGCGTAGAAATGTTTGGAGTGTGTTGGTTTGTGCTTTGGATAGGTGAAGATTCAGAGGGGCAGATATTGGCGTTGTCGCTGCTGGTGAGCGGGTAGGCGACAGAGAAAGGGGTAGCGGGGTAGGCGTGGTAAAGCCCTTGAGGGTAGCTTGCCAGAAGCGTTGTGTGGCTAACTCATCTTGCTGGTTGAGCCAGTGGATGTAGCTTTGGTAGTGAGTAACAGGTCCATTAGGAATGGGTTGGCCGTGCTTGATCCGTTGGTAAGTGGCCAATACTTGGTTGATGACAAAGGTGCCGGACCAGCCATCGAGCATAAGATGGTGGCAGGTCCAAACGAGTTCGTGTTCGCGATCGCCTAATTGAATGAGGGCGAGTCGGGTGATGGGTGCTTGGGTAAAGTCAAAGCCGAGGGCGCGATCGCGACTCAAAAAGTCGGCAAGGGCCTGGCGCGGGTTGGGTTGTGCGCGGTAGTCTAGCTGTTGCCAGGGAATAGCAGGCTGTGCGATCGCTACCTGTACAGGCTCCTGAATATTTTGCCAGTAAACAGCGCTGCGTAAGGCCCGATGACGGGCTATCACATGTTGCCAAGCTTGTTGTAGTAAGGCGTCGTCGAGGTCGCCGTGTAGGGTGCCACGCATGTGCAGAAGCCCAGAAACAGACGACGTTTGCAGCGCATGCCACAAAAAGGCTTGTTGCAGAGGGGCTAGGGAATAAATGGCGTCTATTCTGTTTGTGAATTTCTCTTTCCCTCTCTTTTTTTGTTCTTCTTTTCTTTGGACTTGGCCGATTAGTCGGTCTAGCTCAGCCTGAGTAAAGGCAACCTCTGGAAAGTCCGAAGGGGTAAAGCTGTTGGCTTGAACGTTTAGGCAGTGCTGAATGAGGGCTTTGAGATGATTTGAGTAAGTGTTGGCGACTTGGGTGATCGCATTTTCAGTCAACTGCTGCGTATCGTAAGTCCAGTTGAAATGGAGCTGTTGGTTAGAGACCCAGGCGTTAATTTCCAAGGTATAGCTACGCTGATTTTGAGGTGATCGCATCACACCTAAGTCAACGTCTTCAACTAGCTGTATCTGACTGTGATTGTTTCCTTCAATCACTTCGATCACAGGCTGGCCCAAATCGCGCTGGCCCAAATAATTGAACAATATTTCAGAGGGCGGAAACGCTGCCAAAGTGCGCTGGGTTGAGTCGTCGCTTAAGTAGCGCAGCATTCCATAGCCAATGCCCTTGTCTGGAACTTGGCGAAGCTGTTCTTTGATCTCTTTGAGCGCGATTCCAATATCGGTTGTGGTGCTGAGGGCCAAACGGATTGGGCATACAGCGGTAAACCAGCCTACTGTTCGGGCGGTGTCTACTTCTGGCGAGATTTGCTCACGGCCATGGGCCTCTAGGTCAAGGCGGACGGCTGAGGGGCTGTGGTCATGAGTGTTTTGAAGCAGTGTCTGCACTAGGGCCGTGAGCAGCGCGTCGTTGATGAGCGTGTTGTACGCAGAGGGCACGGTTTGCAACAGGGCAGAGGTGTCAGCTGCACTTAATGTGGTGGTGTGGGTACGAGCGGTTGCTTCTGTGGATTTTTGTTGTTTGTCAGAGGCTGTGAGAGGGGATGGGGCAGTAGTTTTAGGCTGTAGGCTTTGAGGCGATCGCACCGCAGGCAGGGTCAGCTGCGCCAGCCAAAAATCTAGCTCGGGCTTGCGGTCAGCCGCCTGGTCTAAAAGAGTTTCGGCCCATACCTTATAGGCGGTCGTTTTGGCGGGAAGCCGTGCAGATTGACCGTTGGCAGAAGTGGTAGGAGAGAGCAGTGTGTGCAAGTCTTCTTTGAGGATTTGCCAGGAAATACCATCGACTGCCAAGTGGTGAAGGCTGATGAGTAACCAGCTAGGCTGATGGGCGCCGAGGTGAAACTGAGCCGCCTTAAAGAGAGAGGGTTTTGCTAGATTTGTGCCGGTGTGAAGCTGTGTGCCGTAGTCTGCGATCGCTTGTTGTTGGTCGGTTTGGCTCATACCCGAGAGATCGACCGAGATCAGCTGAGGAGGCGCTTGCGTATCGGCGTTGTGCTGATGCCAACTGGCTGGGCTACTGTCTAAATTGTCCTGGGTGAATTGGAGCCTTAGGGCATCGTGATGGTGCCAAAGGGTGGCGATCGCCTCAGAAACCTGTGCTGCCTCTACGGAAGCCGGCACCGATAGCAGTAGTCCTTGGTGCCAGTGCTGCGGTGCCACCATACCTTGGTTAAAGAACCAATGCTGAATCGGCGTTAGGGGCACTGGCCCGCTTACGACAGACTGAGTTGCGGTGACTTCAGGGGCAAGGTTGACGACTGAGGCTAGCTCAGCGACGGTGGGCTGTTCAAAAAGCTGGTTGGGCGCGAGCCACAGACCCGCCTCTCTGGCCTTGGAAACAATTTGAATACTGAGAATAGAATCGCCGCCCAGCTCAAAAAAGTTGTCGTGAATGCCGATGGCTTCAAGTCCTAGCGTGCTTTGCCAAATGCCTAGCAGCGTTTTTTCTACCGCTGAGCTAGGTGTGCTGGGAGTCTCAACCGTGGATGGCCTTGCGACCTCAGGCTCAGGCAGGGCTCGGACATCAATTTTGCCATTGGCGGTGCACGGAAAAGCCGATAGCGTGACGATGGCCGCTGGCACCATGTAGGGCGGCAGGGCGTCTTTTAAAGCCATCCGTAGGGTTGCGCTGTCAGGCACTTGCGTGTTGGGTTGGGCAACTACGTAGGCTACGAGGCGCTGTGACGCTGGATGAGTTGTTGCCTGTGGTTTAGCCTGTGGTTTAGCCTGAGGCTGTTGTTCCAAGGATTGCGGCTGTGCAAGCGATAGCTCACGGGCTAAGGCCAGCTTTTGCTGTGCAGAGAGTGCGCTGACTCTCTGATGCAAGGTTTGAGGTGGGAAAGGCGTCATCATGCTGACTCCTTGGGGAAAGGTTTTAGCTGCCGGTACACCGCATGAATTGCTGCTAATAATGGCGTGGGCATCCGGCTGTAAGCTTGAGAGAATGACTGATTAGCGGGACTTGCCTGACGTTTCGTCGGTAGGCTCAGGGTCTCGATATTGGCCTCTGTGCTCAAATTGAGATAGTCCAAGACGCTGTTTATTTCTTGAGAAAATGAAGCAACCAGGGTCTCGTATGCAACTGCATGGGGCGTTAGCTGGTTGTCTGTAAAAAACTGTTGCCAGTGCTGGTTTTGTTCTTTGAGTGCCTGATCCCATTCATAAATATGCCAGGGTTGGAATTTTACCGGCTTGTCGGGTGCTGATGTTTTACAGCTATGCTCGCCTTTGGCGGGCTTTTCCCACCGTCCTGTTTGGGTGGCGATCGCAGCAGAAACTGCCTGTGCGACACCGTCTTCCCGACGTAAGTAAACAAAGGTAAGGCCCGGAAAAATAGCGTCTAATATGGCTTTGTCAGAATATGTTTTCAACTGAGGAACCTGCCGCGCTAACGTGAAGAAGTCTTCCAACTGTCTCCAGTGCATCTTTAGGCCAAAGGTTCCATTGTTGATGAGGCTTTGCTGAAAAATGTCTTCGCAGTAGCTGAGAAACTTCTCTGGGTCGTTGTAAAGGCTTAACTGTTGAATCGTATGTCGATGAAAATATTCCGTTGGCTGACCGCATCCTTTTAGCTGGGCTAGCGTTTTACACAGCAGCGTACTGCCCGAGCGCACGGTAGAGCACACCATGTAGCTGTTTGCCAAAGGTTTGTCTCCTAACGAGCTGTTTGCCAACGGTTTCTTCATCAGAGCGCTATTTGACTGGCTAATTGTGCTGACTGTAGAACTCATGATGCGGCCTCTCGTAGGGTGTGTTCTCCTGGTAGTAAATGTTCCACCACACTGACCGCAATCTTTTCACGGGCGTAGTACTGAATATCTTTGCGCAATTTCTGAATTCTTGCTTTGTATTGGTTGTTTTCAAGCAGCTGTTGAATGCGATCGCGAAGCTGTTTTGGGTCGAAATGGTGCCGTGATGTGGTGGTGCTAGCGGCGGCTTGAAGTGGATGAACAAGCCCAATGCCGTGATAGGCCACCCGAGCAGCGTTTCCCTTTTGATCGTCTCGCGATAGTGGGATGACGAGCATTGGCACTCCAAAGTGAATGCATTCTGTGATGCTGTGGGCTCCGCCATTAATGACCGCACAGTTGGCCTGCTGCAACAGCTGAAGTTGAGGTGCCCATTGCAGGGTGCAGATATTGCTCGTCAGGGTTTCTGGTGCGTCAGGATAGGGCGAGCCGCCTAGGCCAATCACAAACTGCCAGTTGGGCTGTTGTTGCGCGATCGCTCTAATCTGTTGAAAGAACGGTCGGCTGGCTGATGAAAAGCTGCTACAGCCGCAGTAAATAAGGGGCTGATCGGGCCGTTTTTGCTGTAAGAAACGCGCTAGTGTGGCTTTGTCTGCGGCCATCTCTGGTGTCTCTATACCGGTTTCACGAGCTTCGTACACCATGGGCCCTAGATACTGCACGGAAGGATGCGGGATGTGAGGAAAATCCATTTCTTTGGCGTGCAGGCACAAGATAGGCAGCGTGCTATGCGGATAAGGAACGAGCCACTGGGTGAGGCCAAACTGTTGGCGAAAGGGATAGTGAATAGTTTGGCTGTAGTGTTGTAGAACCGAGAGATAATCACAACCGACTTTTTGCCAGCGCTCGCGCTGGTAGGCATGCCACTTTTGCCAGCTGTACCGCAGCCAGCTCCACGCAATGCCCCACTGTGTGCCGTGCCAGCCTTGCCCTGGAATAATTTCTGTGTGAATGGGGGGTAGCTGAGCGCTGGCGGCGAGCGGTGTCCGCCAAATGGAGATAAAGGGAGACAACAGTGCCACTGAATACTTAGCTATGATGGCTGTCATGATATGCGGATGCAGCTCAATATCTATGAGCAACAGATCAGGGGAGAGTTGCTGAATCGTTTGGCTAAAGTTGTCCATTTGCAAATCAGCCACTGCCTGCTGCTGGCGATCGCGCAGATGCCGTAGCTTTTGCCAGCGAGTTCGATTCCTTTTTTCTATGGGCTTGTGCCACGGTGGAAGCGATGCAAAGGAAATATTGAGTGTTTTTAGCAGTGCAGGTGCTTCCCCAGGGCTGGCATAGGTGATGTGATGCCCTGCCTGCTGGAGCTGTTGCATTAATGCTAGGCAAGCATTAAACAATCCTGTAAGCCCACCGGTAACAACCACAATATGAGCCATGCTAGTGAGCCTCCTCAACGGTGGTTAAAAGCTGGTCAGCTTGCTCTGCAGGTAGTGCCTCGAGTGCGGCGATTAGCGCGTCTGTGCTGATGTTAGGTGCACTGATATTAGGCTGTGCGCAAGCGTCTGTAGGGGGGTGCGTGGAAGACTGGATAGAAGAAGGCGCAATGACGACGGCTTCGCGAATGCCAGGTTGCGATCGCAGAGCCTCTTCAATTTCACCTAGCTCAATCCGATAGCCTCGGATTTTTACCTGGCGATCGCAGCGGCCTAGCCATTCTAGGGTGCCGTCATTGCGGTAGCGTCCGAGGTCGCCTGTTCTATAAAGGCGGCGGCTTTGTTGTTGTGGGGGTGTGTTGTTTTCAAAAGAGAAAAGAGAAGATGCGGAGATTTCAAGAAAGGCTTCTTTAGTTTTTTCGGGTTGATTGAGGTAGCCCTGCGTGATGCCATCACCGCCGATGTATAGTTCACCGATTGCGCCTAATGGGACAGGCTGAAGAGAAGGGTTGAGCAGGTAGACCTGAGCGTTGGGAATTGCGGTGCCAATGGAGATGGGGCCAGGGGGTAGCACGGCTGGAATGCGGTAGGCGGTGCACCATACAGCCGCTTCTGTGGGGCCGTATTCGTTATAGAGTTCGGTGGTGGGCAGCTGATCATGATGCTGTTGGGCTAGGCTGCGAGAGCAGGCTTCTCCGGCAACGATCACCGTTTTAAGTGAGGCTAGCTGAGGCCGTGCGCTATTCGAGGCTAATGAAAGACTGTCTAATAAAAGACTGTCTAATAGAAGACCGTAAAGCGTCGGCACACAAAGGGTGTGGGTAATGTTGCGGCGAGCAATAAGACCCGCGAGCTGTTGTAAGTCTTGCTCGATGCGACGAGGGGAGATCACCAATTCGCCGCCCTGACATAGAGTCCAAAATATGCCAGCAATCGAGCTATCGAAGGCTATGGAAGAGAGAAGTAAAAAGCGTTCGACGGGCTGAGCGTACACCGCAAAGCGAGCCGTTGTTGACTGCATCAAGTTGCGATGGGAGACCATCACGCCCTTGGGCATGCCTGTGGAGCCAGAGGTGTAGATAATGTAGGCGAGATTTTGTGGCTGGGCAGTGTTGTTTAGATTCGTGGTGGGCTGTAATCCCAGTGATTCATTGTCGAGGAATAGGCAGGGAACCTTGGCAGTTTCCTGGCGGGTTGAAAGGGTGGTGGCCCAGCTGACGTCGCGTTGAGTAATGAGTAGCTGCGGAGCCGTATCGTTTAGGCAGTAGTCTAGCCGGGTTTCAGGATAGTTGGGATCGAGTGGAACGTAGGTGCCGCCTGCTTTGAGGACCGCTAAAATCCCGACGATCATTTCTACAGAGCGGTTTAGGCACAGGGCGACGCGTTTACCTGGGACAACGCCGCGCGATCGCAATACGGTGGCTAGCTGGTTGGCTTGCCGGTTTAGCTCGGTGTAGGTGAGAGATTTTTCAGCGTAGGTGACGGCGAGAGCATCGGGCGATCTCGCGGCCTGCTCTTCAATAAGCTGATGAATACAGCGATGTTGAGGGTATGCGCTCCGAGGTTGGTGAGCAAGCTGCTGTTGTTCTGACTGTGTGAGGCGCGGTAGGTTGGAGAGGGTTGTGTGGGGGTGTTTAACGAAGGTGGTGAGTAGCTGTTTTAGATGGGTGAGTAGCTGAGCGATCGCACCCGACTCAAACCGAGCGACATCGTATAGTAGTCGAAGATCCAACGTTTTGTCATTCTCTTGCCCAGCTGGAAATACCAGCAGCGCCAAGGGATAGTTACTCTGTTCTAAATACTGCTCGTTGGTTATCTCAAAGTCCAAAGACGGTGTGGCTGCAGCTGTGAGATTTTCAAACGCCACAATGTTCTCAAATAGAGGGCTGCCCTGGGGCATATCGCTCCATTTCTGAATCTCGGATAGCGGGGTGGCTTCATGTTCTCTCAGCGCTAAGAGTTGTTTTTGTCTGGCCTGTAGCCAAGGTAAAAGAGGTTGGCTCGGGTCAATCTGTACGCACACAGGTAGGGTATTAATGAACAACCCCACCATGCTTTCGACTCCGCTTAGGTTAGTGGGGCGACCAGAGACTACGGAGCCATAGGTGACTGACTGCATCGTTTCTGTTGAGTGCTCAGTAGGTGCTGCTGTGTGGCGCTCGGCTTGAGGGTTGCCGTCGCTGTAGTGACTGAGTAACAGTGCCCAAGCGCCTTGAACTAAGGTGTTGAGCGTGAGTCGATGCTGCCTAGCAAAGTCACTTAACTGCCTAGTGAATGCTGCCTTCAGCTGTTGAGACTGCTGCTGGTAGGGGCTGGTGACCGTTGTTTGGGGGACTGTTGAACGGCCTGTTGAACGGGCTGTGGGTAAGGGGGTGGGGACTGTTGCGCTTTGTAGCTGCTCGCGCCAAAAGGACTCGCTTGCTGCAAAGTTCTGTTGTGAGTGCCAGCCTACGTAGTCTCTAAAGGGGCGAGGGGAAGGGCGCGTAGGTGCACTGCCTGCGTAGTGACTGAGTACGTCTTGCCACACGAGTAGGAGTGACCAGCCGTCATACAGCAGGTGATGATTGCTCAGCACAAACTGAAACGTTTCATCTGTTAGCTGAATGAGCGTTAGCCTGAGCAGGGGCGCTTGGGCCAGGTCGAAGCCTTGGGTGCGATCGCGCTGTAAAAAATCACTGAGGTGCGTGGTCTGTTCCTCTGCTTGCTGACCTCGCCAGTCCAACGTCTGCCAGGGAAGTGGAACTGTTTGCCGAACAACCTGCAAGGGCTCGTCTAAGCCTTCCCATAGCACTGCTGTGCGCAAGACGGGATGCCGCTTAATGGTTGTTTGCCACGCCTGTTGAAACCGTTGTAGGTGCAGTTCACCTGTGAGCACACAGGTGAACTGATTGACGTAGACGCCTTTGCTGGGAGAATTATCGCCCTGATCCGCCTTGCCCTGAGTCGTCAGCGTATGAAACAACATCCCAGACTGAAGCGGCGTTAATGGATAGATATCTGCAACATTTTCCATTAGCGTTTCTCTCCCGATTTATCAGCCTTATTGAGTAGGGCTGAGAGCTTGTCCATTTGCCCGCTGCTAATTTCCGGCAGATGAAATTCCGACCTGTTAGGACTATCGGTCGCATCGATTTTTGTACCCTTAGCCCCTTCAGCGCTGGCCCTTGAATTGGCCTCTTCAACCTTGGCCTTTTCATCATTAGTCAATTCAGCGGCCAGCTCAGCAATGGTGGCCTGCTGAAAGAGCTGATTGGGAGAGACTGTTATCCCAGCGTCGGTGAGTCTAGCGGCAATTTGAATAGCCAGAATAGAGTCGCCCCCTAGGTCAAAAAAGTTGTCGTGTAGGCCGATGGGCTGTACAGATAATACCTGTTGCCAAATGTTGGCTAGTGTTTTTTCTGTATCACTTTGTGGCGGCGCAAACGTGTTGTAATTATTGTTGCCTTCTGCGGTGGGGTCAGGGAGTGCGTGTATATCTACTTTGCCGTTGCGTGTTAGCGGTAGTTCAGTTAGGGCAACAAAGTGGGTCGGACGCACGTTTAAGGGCAGTCGCTGCCTGATGAATGTTTTTAGGTCATCACTCAACTCATTCAAGGCTAATGATGAGAGGCTAGGTGCCAAGTGCGTAGGCGAGCTGGCCGTGGTGTAGTACGCGACGAGCTGCTGTTTGTCCGCGAGCTTTGTGAGGGTGACTACGCAGTTAGTGACGCTAGGGTGAGCGGCGATCGCAGCTTCTATTTCACCTAGCTCAACTCGAATCCCTCTCAGCTTTACTTGGCGATCGCACCGTCCTAAATAACTTAGTTTGCCGGTTTCTTCCCAGCGGCCCAAGTCACCTGTACGATACAGTCGCTGACCGTTTTTCATTACAAACCGTTCAGCTGTCAGCTCAGGCTGATTCAAGTAGCCCCGCGCCAGCCCCGCCCCGCCGATATAAATCTCTCCGACGTCACCCAATGGCACTTTGTTCAAGTGCTTATCTCGTAGGGTGATTTCAGCGCCCGCAGCGGGAACACCAATAGGCACCGATACTGGTGTTGACGCTGGCGAGATTTGCGAATCATTTTGTAGGAGGTATCGCTCGGTCATACAGCCGACGGTCGCTTCGGTGGGACCGTACTCGTTGTAAAGCTCAATGGCTGTTCCTTGGGTGATGGTTTGAGCCAATGATGTTTTGAGATCTTCTCCACCCAAAATCAGCGCGCTGACGCGTGAGCCGACCGGTATTCCTTGCACTAAGCCTAGATGTGAAGGCGTGAGCTTGATGATATCGACTGCGTTGTCTTGAAAGATGCGCTGTAAGGAGAGATCGATGCTGGGAGTGTTGTTGTGAGTGCCGGTATTTTCAGGATAAATAACCACCTGCCCGCCCGAGATTAGCGGGACGTAAATTGAGGTGACGGTGAGATCAAACGTTAGGGGGGTGAAAAGTGGAAACGCGAACTTCCGGCCCCTGACGTAGTGTTGTTCGGCCCATTGGGTGTAGTTTGCCAAGCTGGAATGCTCAATCTCTACGCCTTTGGGTTCTCCCGTAGAGCCGGAGGTGTACAGGCAATAGGCTCGCTGGTTGAGTTCTGGAGAGCTTGGTAAGTTGTTGTTTGGCTGCGTGTCTAAATTCAGCGTATCTAGTGCTAGCACGCTTGTTTTGTTGCTTAGGTTGTTGTTGCTGACGCCCTCAGTTAGCTGGCTGGTGAGGGTTGAGTGGGTTAGTACCCATTGTGATAGCGTATCAGCCAAGCTGTGTGCCAGGCGCGTGGGTGGATGGCTCGGATCCAGGGGGACATAGGTGCCTCCAGCTTTCAAAACGCCCCAAATCGCGACAAGCATTTCAATGGAACGATGGACGTACAGGGCGATTGGGGCTTCTGGGGTAATACCTTGTGCGACTAGCAGGTGGGCGAGCTGGTTGGCTTTTGCGTTGAGTTGTTGGTATGTGAGGGTTTTGTCCGTTGTTGATTCAGCAGGCAGCGGTTTGCTGATGATCGCGATCGCCTCTGGCGTTTCTTGTACCTGTGCTTCAAATTGTTCTACAACTGTTTGTGTAATCGATAGAGGCTGACTCTGCTCGAGCGCTTTTAATTGCTGCTGTTCGGTATCGCTGAGCAGGTTGACGTTGGCGATAGGTTGGGTGTGGCCCGCGATCGCAGCATCGACCAGTGCTAAAAAGTGTGCGGGGCCCCGCTTTTGCAATGCTGGGTCAAACAGTGCGTCGTTAAAGTCAAAATGCAGCTGCAAGTAGCCCCGATCGTCAAAGTCGTGAACCAGTATTCTCAAATCGTGGTGTGGGTCGCTGGCCCCGGCATGCAGCCACTGGGCGCGTACAGGATGCCCTGCAAAATCGGAGACTTTGGCTGTGAGGAAGTTAAGCACTACATTGACATCGCGATGCGCGGCAAACTCACTGGCTCCTGGCTGGGCATAGCGCAATAAGTGGCCGCTAGCCTCGGTTACTTTGGCCAGCAGCGACTCAAAGGTTTCATCAGGTTCTACGCTGACACCCAGGGGAAATAGCTCAATAAAAACGCCGATTGTTTTTTTGAGGGCTGCTGACGGTCTGCCTTGGGCGGGCGTAGCAAAGGCAACCTGCTCACTGTCGCTGATTCGAAAGAGATACGCGAGGACTAGACCCGCTACCAGGTTAAAAAGAGAAAGCTGTGGCGTAAAGGCTGCCGCTGCTGAGTTTAGCGAGAGCTTTTTGAGGGCTTTGGTTTGCTCGGGCGAGAGTGCGCAGGAGATGCGGTGGCTGGCCGACTCGCTGGCTGTTGACAGGTGGGTGCGGTGATAGAGCGCAGCGGGTGAAAACTGTTGGGCCTGCCAGTAGTCTGTTGCTCTTGCGGCGGGTGTGGGTAGCTCAACGTCAGCGTAGGCCGGGAGAGCGGGCGCTTCGACTAAAGTGCCCGCCAGCGATCGCGCATACAAGTCGCCCATTACCTCATACAGCTGCTTAAGCGACACCATATCGGTAATCAAATGGTGCTGATTTAGGTACCAAACTGTGCAGGTGGGCGAACACTGAATCAGCACGGTATCGAAGAGCTGTTTTGTCAGGTCAAATAATCGCTGCGACCGCGCATGTCCCCAAGTCTGCACGGCGGTTTGTGCATCCGGCTCTGCCTGAAAATCGAGCACGGGCACCGTGTAGTTTAGCTCGGATAACACGCGCTGTTGAGGAATACCTGCGGTTTCTTCAATGACCGTTCGTAAGGCATCGCAGCGCTGCAACAAACCCTGAAAAGCGGCCTGAAAATGATCAGGGTCAATCTTGCCCGAAAACGTAAACAAAAACGCCATGTTGTATAGCGGCGAGTCGGGCGAGAGCTTTTGACCTAGCCATAGTGGTCGCTGCGCAGGCGTTAGGTTGGAGTGGGCTGCCCAATGACTGTGAGGAGACTGGTCATTGAAAGACTGGCCCTCAAGAGATTGGTCATTAAGAGATTGATCCTTAAGAGGCTGGCTGCTAAGCGTATTTTCCATCACGCACTCCCCTGGGCTAAATTTTTTGCTAAGTAAGCATCAATCGCTGCAATGGTTCGAAAGTTAATAATGGTGATATCGGACTGGGCAACGGTGCACTCAAAGGTCTCTTCGATAAAGCTGATCAGCTGCATAACCCCCATCGAGTCGATAATCTCTTCTCCTAACAAGTCATCGTCTGCTTCAACGTTTTCTCGACCGTTGAGCAGTGTTTGACTGATGAACTGTTTGAGTTTTTCTTGAGTGTCCATGAAAGGAGATAGGAAACGATGAGTGATAGATGGCTAGGCGGGTTAACAAAGTATTTATCCGCTGGTCGGGGCAGGTTCTTTGAGGGCAGTTTGTTGCAGGGCTCGCCGGTCAATTTTGCCGGTGCCGGTGCGGGGAAACTCTTTTAGGATGCTGATGCGCTGCGGGATGGCGTAGGCCGGTAGGTGCGAAGAGAGCGATCGCATCAGTGCTGCTTCGCCTACAGCCTTTTCTGGCTTTAAGAGAACGGCGGCTTCTATTTGGTAGCTTCCCGCTTCGTAGGGGACGGCGTAGGTGGCCGCTTCTTCGACGTCAGGATGGTTTACCAGCGTGGTTTCTACTTCGTCTAGCTCTACTCGATAGCCTCGCGTTTTAATTTGTCGGTCTTTGCGGCCAATAAAGCGATACTGTCCGTCTGGCTGCTGCTGAACCAGGTCGCCCGTGCGGTAAAAGACCGCCGCCTGATTGGCGATTTGCGTGTGAAAAAAGGCTTTGGCATTGAGCGCGGGTTGTTGCCAATAGCCGGACATCATCGTGGCGCTGCGAATCAGCAGTTCGCCCATTTCACCGGGTGCGACTGGCTGGTCTTGCTCATTGACGACCAGCTCCTCTGAATTTTCCCAAACCTGACCGATAGGGGCAATGTCTTTTGACACGGGGGCTCCTGCCGCTGGGGGCGGTACGTGATAATACATACACTGATTGACCTCGGCAGGGCCATAAATGTTGCTGAAGCGCGCGTTTGGCAGCTGTTGCATCAGGGCATACAGGTACTTTGCGGGGAAGGGTTCTCCGGCAAAAAGCACCCAGCGCAGGGTGCTTAAGTCTCGCTGGGCTAAGACGCCTCTGAGAATGAGCTGCGTGAGGGCAAAGGGGACGGAATACCACACGGTCAGGGCTTCGTCTTGGATGAGCTGGGAAAGGCTGGCTGGCAGCTTGGTGTAGGCTTCGGGGATGATGATGGTGGTGGCTTTTACCAGCGGCCCTGCGAAAAATCCTAGGGTAGAAATGTCGAAGTGCAAAGGGGAGTGGTTGCCGATGCGATCGCTGCGCTTAAGCCCGTAGGTGCGGGCTGCGAGCTGGGCATAGCTAAGGCCGCTGTCGTGCGTGTGCATCATTCCTTTGGGCGCGCCGGTAGAGCCCGAGGTGTACATGATGTAGGCCAAGTCTTGCGACAACAGCTTGACGACGGGGGCGGCTTTACTGCCAGGCACGGCTGACCAGTCACTGCGAACAATCTGGCGCTCAGCAGATAGCTGGAGATCAAAACTCTCAGGGATGCCGACTATCCAGCGCAGCGCTGGAGCGGATTGTAAGAGCGCTGGAAGCTTTCGTCGCTTGGACCGGTGGGTGATTAGATGGCGAATGCCGCAGTGGTTCACCATGTAGGCCAATCGGCTAATCGGTGCGCTAGGATCAAGCGGGACATAGGCTGCGCCTGCTTTCCAAATGCCGTAAATGGCGATCGCACTCTCTAGGCTTTTGTTCAAATAAATGCCCACGCGATCGCCCCGAGTGACCCCGTGGGCTACCAGCCACTGCGCCAATCCGTTGGCACGTTGTAACAGTTCGCCATAGGTGAGCGTTTGCTGCTCACAGCGAAAGGCTACCTGCTCAGGGGCTTCGTCAGCGGCCCGGTCTAAAATTTGAGAAAGAAGATATATCATCGGGTTTTCCAAATCTCTCAGTCTAGATCTCTCAGTCCAAATCTCTCAGTCCAAATTTCTCAGAAAGCCTTGTTTTCACAGGCGCTGTTGACAACCGGGTGCTGCTCACAACCCCAATGCTCTGGCAATAATATTGCGTTGAATATCCGATGTCCCGGCATAAATCACGCCGCCAACGGCATTGCGCAAATCACGTTCTACTTCGTAGTCTGTCAAATATCCATTGCCGCCGTGAATTCTGATCGCATCTAAGCTAGATGCCACAGAGACCTCACTCAAATGCAGCTTTAGCATGGACGATTCGAGCAGGGTACTTTGCCCGTTTTGCTTTAGCCAAGCGACTTTGTACAGCAGCAGGCGAGCTGTTTCTAGCCGCAGTTTCATGTCGGCTACCCGGTTAGAAACAGACTGAAACTTGCCAATGGGCTGCCCAGACTGCTCTCTGGTTTTGGCGTAGGCAATCGTCTTTTCTAGCTGGCGCTCCATGGCCCCTAGCTGACTGGCTAGGGTAAAGCAGCGGTCGTATTCTAACGAGCTGTGAGAGATGCTAAATCCCGCGCCCTCTGGTCCCAGCCGGTTTTCTTCGGGAACAAAACAATCCTCTAAAACAATCTCTCCAAAGGGCACAGTCCGCAATCCCATTTTGGCTTGAGAGGGGCCTACCGAGAAGCCTGCCGCCGACCGTTCTACCAAGTAAGCATTCAATCCCCATTTGCCCAGGCTCGGATCAACGGTTGCAAATACCAGCGCCACATCGCAAATTGGCGCGCCGGTCACGAACTTTTTGCGCCCGGTGAGTCGGTAGCCGCCATCACAAGGCACGGCTTGCGTCGTCAGACTGTACACATCTGAGCCAGCTTCTGGTTCACTGAGCGCATGGACGCCTAGCCATTCGCCATTGCACAGTGGCGGCAAGTAACGCTGCTTTTGCCTGTCAGAGCCAAATAGCAGTATCAGCATTTGCACGGTCCAAATTTGGGTGCTGAGTGCCAGCGTGAGGCCGCTGTCTTCGCAGCCGTAGCCCAGCGCTTCCATGGCCAGTACCGCCGTCATCAAATCCTGGGCCGGAGAACCGCTGTAGGCTTCAGGCATGGCTAGTCCTTGAATGCCAAAGTCGGCGCACTTTTGCCAGTTCTCTTTTGAAAACTCACTTTGATGGTCCCGTTCTATGAGGTCGCCGTTCAAGTGCTCATGGGCAAAGTCAATGACTTTCGCTTTGTAGGCGACTTGTTCTTGTGACCAGGAAAAGTCCATTACACAAACAGCCCCTGAACCATCGGCAGCACTCGAATATTGACATCAAAGATGCGCTCAATGAGCCAATACAGTGACATTGCGCCGAGCAGCAGTCCGCCTGCTTTGAGGACTACCTTTGAATAAAATAGCTGTGAACGAATTAAATACAACAGTGGGAACACCACGGCAATAATTGCCAGCTGGCCAATTTCAACACCGACGTTAAAGGCAAACAGTGAGAGTAATGCATGTTGGCTGGTCACGCCTAAATCACCCAGTACGCTGGCAAAGCCGAACCCATGGAACAATCCAAAGAGAAAAATCACCAGCCAGATGCGCCGCTTGAAAATAGGATAGAAAATATCGACAGCCGCCAGGCCAATAGAGGCCGCAATAATCGATTCTACTAAGCGAGGGGGCAAGTCTACTATTTGTAGCGTGGCTAGCCCTAGCGTAATACTGTGGGCGATGGTGAAGGTTGTTGCAATTTTGACGATGTAGCCAAGTGACGTGGAAAACTTACCCACGGGTTTCCATCGACCGTTTTCTCGCCTGACGACAGACGGCAACAGCAGGGCGATTAAAAATAAGACGTGGTCAATGCCTTCTAAAATATGTTCGAAGCCCAGCTTGACAATGGCAGAAAAGCCTTGGAAGAGACTGCCGGAAGTGAGATCTAGGGTCTGAACTTCGCCAGGGGTTTCGTAGGTTAAAACGATGTTGGCTTCTTCGTCAAAGGTGCCTGTTTTCCAGTTGTTATCAATCAACAGAAAATTAATGAATTCAGGCTTATCTGCCAAAATGACGTCGTATTTTACCTGCAGGGCCTCGGGCACTGTTTGAAAGCCTGTAATGTCGTAGTACAGCTGTAAAAACTGACCGCTGCTGGTGCCAATAATCTCGGTTTTACCGGTAAAAGAGGTTTCACAGGTTTGGGGCGCACATTGAATGTCGGTGTGGTCTTCTATGTAGGCTTGGATTTTGTCTAGATTGGCTTCAATATGACTGTTGGCGACTTTTTTTTCGCCAGGCAAATCTAAATCCAGCACCTCATCAAGTTCTTGAATCGGGGTGGAAACGTGGGCTGTTAGCGTGTCTTGCCCAATTTGAAAATACAGATAGCTTTGGCCTTTGTCGTGGGCTAGTGCGACTGTAGACAGCATCCCTGAAAGGCCCACACAGAGCAGGCCGCTGAGCACTGCGAGTAAAACGCGACGAGTCAACAGATGTTTGATATGGCGGTACATAGCGCAGTATAAGGATGTCGAAATTTAGAATAAAGGGAGTCAGAGCATCTCAGATGAGAATTCTCTAAAAATGCCTTTATGAAGTGTGATGAGAATAGAAGTGTTATCGGAATTTCTATAGCGTCTAGACAAGGCGTCAATTCAGCCTTAAGTATCCAGGCTAAGTGAATTCCTACGTGAAATCAAGGAGATAGTGGTGCGATCGCACAAAGTAAACACAGAGGGTAAATACAGAGGCCCTCCTGGAATGCTGTCCGGTAGTAGGATGCTGAAGTCGCAAAGGCAATGGCTATCGGCAGCGAAAGGCTTGGTCAACCTGAACCATGGTGTGGCGGTCAAACAAAAATTCAGAATAGTCTGCCAGGTTATCTAGACCCACATAGTTCAAAATGATTTCGCTCAGCAACCAGAACACTACACTTGCCACCAGCTTCCAGACCATTGTCTGGGTTTGCGTCTGGCGAAGAATGAAAGGGGTTGCAGGTGTCAGGGCAAACATTTTTAGGGCCTCCTGACTTTATTTAAGGTCAGATAACTAACTGCGATCTAGGGCTTGCTGACGCCGTTGAGTCAGCGAAAGCGCTGGGGCTCCGGCTTCTTCCAAGTTTTCTGGTGTCTCCCATGGCGTCTCCCATGACGTCTCCCATACAGTGGGTTTGGTGGTTTGGGCACTGTCTGGTTCAGCGGAGACGGTTGGCGCGGAGGGTTGTGTGGATGTTTGTGGAGAGTAAGGCTGTGGATACTCTTCAGATTTGTTGCGACTATCGAATTCGCTGAGGCGTAGCGTCTGAATATCGAAGGCTGGATCGACTTTAGGCAGCGCTTGGGCAGTGGGTGCGACTGCTGCTGTTGCGAGTAATACGGAGAAAGCGGAAAGGATGAGGCGTTTCATGGGCATAACCTAAGTTGTCGTTAGGGTTGTTCTTGACGAGAGGTGGAACGCTTGTGCGTTGCTCTGTAAGACCTATTAGACAAGGTGAAAGGCTACGTTAAGGGCTAGGAAAGGCCAACTTATAGCCAACTTATAGCTAACTTGTGTGCCTAGGGTGTGTCATTCCCTAAGTCCTGGCGATTGGGCTAGCCGCTGTCGTCTTGTTTGGTCAAGCTCAGGTGAAGGCGTCGTGTCGCCACCATCGCCCATGTAGCGCTAACAACTAACGCTGCATAATAGTCAATTCCCGAGAGCCAAAAATGCTTTCTTTTCTGCTTTCTTTTTTACTTTTTTTCGGTGAGCGCTGCCATGCCAGATACCTTGTGGCAGCGCTTCTTTGTTGACTGCGTTAGGTCAATGTCTGATTTATTACATGAAGATTCCTAGTAAACCCACTGGCGCAGGAATCATTTCACCGCGAAAATCAAGCACTTGCACCATTAGGAGGTAGGCGATCGCAAGCAGTACAGACAACGCACCGGTGATGATTGCCACAATTTTTGAGCGGTCCATAGGCTGATCTCCAAAAGGTGTCTTGAATGAGTGTTTTTTCGGTAGCGGCGCTTGTTTAGATACTGTATATCCAAATTAAGGCCCGAGTAGGGGGTTTATCTAGCCAAACGGATGGACAAACCGGACGGGCAAAGCTTCCTTATTTTATCGGATTATCCCCTCTGAACCGTCGGCCCTCTTTCAAGAGAATAGCGATCACTTCGGAATATTCCCTGGGCGGCTAACATCTTGCCACCTTTGGTTTTAGTCGAATTGCTTTACTTGAGGTTGCCTGTCTCCATTTTCACTGCCAAACAGTAACGTTACCCCCTTATACAAACGTGGTTACTTCCGCTCCTAATCCTACTGTCGCCCCTGCTTCTGCGGCGATTGTGCATCAGCCGACAATCATCTCAACCCAGGACTTGCGTAAGGTTTACCGTACGGGCTTTTGGCTAAAGGCCGCGCCGCCTTCCCTGAAGCAATGCTCCCTAGAAATTTTTAAAGGGGAAACCTTTGGCTTGCTCGGACCCAACGGGGCTGGCAAAACCACGCTGCTCAAGCTGCTACTAGGGATTATCCGTCCGACAGCTGGTAGCGCTACCCTGATGGGCGCACCGGCTGGCGATAGTGCGACCAAGGCAAAAATTGGCTATTTGCCCGAAAATCCCTACTTCTATGACTATTTAACGGGCTGGGAGTTTTTGAGCTACACCGCTGGTTTGTTTGGGATTACGGGCCGCGCTCAAAAGCAAAAAATTTCAGAGCTGCTGGATTTGGTGCAGCTGGATCGACGCTCGGCGACCAAAAAGCAAATGCGGCGCTACTCAAAAGGCATGTTGCAGCGGGTGGGGATGGCCCAAGCGCTGATTAATGATCCTGAGATTGTGTTTCTCGATGAGCCGATGTCCGGCCTAGATCCAACCGGGCGATTCCAGGTCCGCGAGATTATTTTGTCGTTGAAAGCCCAGGGAAAGACGCTCTTTTTTAATAGTCATGTGCTCTCGGATGTGGAAAAAATTTGCGATCGCATCGCCATCCTAGACCAAGGCGAAATTGTCTGTATCGGTGCGATTAAAGCGCTGCTGGGCAACCCTGACTACTACACCGTCAAGGGGCACGGCGGCAGCCTCGATGTATTAGACCAGTGGCTACGCAACATCACGTTTAACGATGGCTACTGGCAAGGCACACTCTACGAAAATCCGTTTGAGTTTATGTCCACAGCTCGGTTGATGAATGCGCATGTGGCCAAGCTCGAAATTGCCAAGCCGACCTTAGAAGAGTTCTTTATGGCTCAGATTAGCCAGCGCCGTGATGCGGCGGCAAAAGCGAATGAAGAACGAGCCATGGCCAAGCGAAGCGCCAAGCAAAAACGATTGTTTAGTAAGCCAGTGGCTCAGTAGCTCAATGAGCTTACCGGTTGATTGAATCGTATTTAACCTAATAGCGGATCGATCACAGCCTGCCAGTCTGAGAGGCTAGAACCAGACGATATCATGGTGGCTTCTGCACCGTTGATAAACACGGCAGGGGTGGACCACACCCCGCGCACCGTAGCAAATCTTGCGGGGATGCGCGCGGCTGCGTACACTTCTTCGCTATTGAGCTGTTCAATAAAGCTCGCCTTATCGGTAATATCTGTTGCTGATAGGGCAAATTCTGCTAGCAGTGCGTGGAATTCTGTTTGAGTTTTATCTTTCCAAGCTTCGTTGGCAAATTCTGGCTGCCTGCTAAAGACAACACTGACAAACTCTACAAACTTTTGAGTGTCATCCCCGGCAACGGCAATGACGGCTTTTGTCGCATCCCAGCTTTGCCGGTGATTGCCCAGGGTCATCATGTGGAAGACCCAGCGTACTTGGGCTGGCGTATAGGCGTCTCTTACGGCCATGACCTTTTGCCATCCCCGCCTGGAAAACGGACATTCCAAATCGAAGAAGATCTCTACACAAATAGGTGCATCGGCGTTGCCAAAGGCGTAGCCGCTGGGTCGTTGAGGGATAGGAATCGCCATAAACTTAAAACAAAAAGCGTGCGGCACTACTAGCCAAATCCTTGCATACCGCAGCTGATTTTGACAAATTGTGATAGTTGCTTCGATAGGGGACTGTTCAAAACGGGGTGACACTTTAGACTGATTCGATCGTTTTAGGGCTTACCGTCATCCAACCGCATCCATCACAAGACTTTAACCGTAGCCTGAGTGACAACTATTTGAGGTTGCTCCAATTCTTCTTAAATCACCGCTGTTTCCTGCGGTCACTGAAGCCTGAACGGGTGGGAAAAGTCCCCAGCAATTGTTGACCGGTGAAGCTTATCCGCAGTGGCTGGAGTTGCTCGGCTTCATGTGATTGAACAGACCAGCCGACTGACAGACATCGCACCTAAGCAAGCAGCGGTGGACAAAGGCTTTCGAGGCACAAAGCATCATCCGGATGGACTACAAGTACTCGTGGCAGGCACACGAAAGTTCAAGGGGGTGCTCAAACGCTTGGTCAAGCGGCGCTGCGCTATCGAGCCAGTCATTGGCCACCTGAAGCATGATCATGCGCTAGGGCGTAACTTCCTCAAAGGAAAGCAGGGCGACTGCATCAACGCATTGCTCAGTGCCTGCGGATTTAACCTCTGCAAGCTCTACCGTTGCTGCCTGGATGCAGCGGGCACTTTCGCGATGGCGTAACTTAGCGCTGGGCGATCAAGTAGCGCTAAGTTGGGTTTTTCAAGGACGACTAACTACCTTGCGACTTGTCACAACATCACTGGTCCAGACTACTTCTCTACCGAAATAGCAAGCATGACGTATTGGAATTATATAAAATCTGACCGTTTTCTAGGACAGTTTGCTGTGAGATGCGATCGCAAATAATGATAATCCAATCGGACAGCCTACTTTAGACTCTACTGTTTGGAAAAGAGGAACGCAGCGGTCGAAAAGGCCAACTTGTTCTCCGGGTGGGTTAGTGCAACCTAGTATGCCGTTTAGCCACCAGCCAAAGATGCCGAGCACAACCATTTTTTGTCAGTGAATTAGCCAGTTTGCGACTTTCGCCATCTCAAGAGCGTGTTGTTGTTTCTGTGCTGGCCAAAGGTCTGCTTGAGAGCACCTTTGACCAGTATGACTGATGCTAAAAAGTACCTGATCGACATATTGAAATGAGCATACTTCTGCTAATTTCAAGGCTAGCGCGTAGTCTGTCGCGTCGTTGAATTCTAGGTTGAATTCTGGAAAGCTGTTCGCTATTTTTCCCCAGTCGCGCTTTCTAAATAAACAAAACTGGCGGGTCAACATTTTTCGAATGAGCGACTCGCGGGAGTTGTCGGGTAAGGGTGGACCCAGTTTCTTTAGGGCGCGACCTGTGTCTATCACTTGATAGTTACCAAAAACGCAGCCTGCTAGTCCCTGATCTAAGCAGTGCACAAGGGTTTCTACTGCGGTTGGGTTGAGAATATTACCCGGTGTGAGCGGTCCAATGTATGGCCCATGGTCTGTTTTTATTGCTTGGGTGTAGGCTTTTCCTTTGGTCTTTTCGGGTTGTATTATCCACTTTATTCTCGGTGTGTGCTTGTAGTTTTCTTCTAGCATCTGAGTGATGCTACTGTTTTTCTCGTGCAGAATGACGAGTTCTAGGTCTGTATAGGTTTGAGTGAGAACACTCTCAATTGAAGATTGAAGTGCTTGTTTGGTATGGGAGGCATTCTCGTCTTGTTTGCCGCTGTGGAGATTTATAAAGAGAGAGACTTTTGGTATCTCATATGTTCGACCTGGCTGATATGCTCGATCGAGCAGTAGTGGACATTTGGCCTGGCAGCCTGCTTGAGCGGCTTTTTGTCCGCGATGACGGTCGGTCTCATTGACGCCATTGGGGGGTTCTTGGTGCAAGCACTGAGCTTTGTGGACGGGAATAAAGTAATACCCTGCGTTGTAGGCTCTGTAGCCAAATTCTCGATCTTCTCCGCCCCAATCATGAAAGTCTTCGCAAAAACCACCAATTTTCTCTTTTAGCTGTTTGGGAAAGGCTAAGTTTGATCCGACCACGGCTTGATAGGGATAGCGTTCTGTTTTAAGCCTTTCTGTTTTTTCGTAGAGGGGGAGTCTCCAGTCTTTCCAGGATTTGTGACCTTTCCACATTTCGTTGTTGGTTTTAATTTGTGGCAAGTTTAGGGCGATGCCGATGTCGGTGAGGATTTGATCATCGGTAATGTGATCGGTGCATACAAACTGACGTCCTCCGATTAAGAACACATTTTCAGCGACATGGAAATATTGCATGTAGACTTCAACGACTTGGGGCTGAGGAATCATGTCGCACTGAAGAAAGATGAAGAAGTTGTGTTTTGCGGCTTGCATGCCAAGGTTGCAAACGGCCGCTAGACGAAACCCTAAGTCTGGCTGGCGAACGTGCACTAAATTTAAGTGTGACTGATACTTTTCGATGACGGTTTCTATGTCATCGTTGCTGCCATCGTCTGCCACAATAACTTCTATTAGTTCCTGCGGGTAGGTTTGGTGCGTGAGGGCCGCTAAGACTTTCGCCAGCTTGGCTTTGCGGTTGTAGGTAGGGATGATAATTGAGACGGGTAGGTGATAAGGCTGGGCAGAGGCTACTCGCGATCTCATTTTCTGTTCGATGACCGTGTAATTGTTGTGCTCACCTGTCGCTGGTGGAATGCGAAAGTTTGGTGGGAATCCAGGTAAGTGTGTTTGAGGGTGGGTCGGTAAGTCTAGCTGTGTTAAAGCAGACTTTGCATTTCGTGAGGTGGTCGATAAAGCATCTAGGCTTTTTTTGAGCTGTAGGGCGATTTGAAAGTCCGTTGGGTTGAGTTTGAGGGCGATTTTGTAGAAGGCGATCGCCTGATTCAATTTGCCTTTTTGGGCTAACGCATCGGCTAGCTGGACATAGCTTTTGGCACTGTTGGGCTTGAGAGATATTGCCTGATATAAATTTGCCAGTTGGTTATCTTGGCGGTTTGTGTGAGGGGTTACGAAGTTTTCTACGGATGGAATAGTGTCTGGCTGAATAGTGTCTGGCTGAATAGTGTCTGGCTGAATAGTGTTTGGGGGTAACTGGGTTGAGGCATTGAGTGGCTTTGAATGTGGGTCGGGTTGAGTCGTAGAGCTGGGAAGTCTCTGAGGCTGCGGCTCTGCTTGTTTAATGGTTGGTTCAATGTTTTGTTTAATGTCTAGTGCAATGTTTTGCTCGGCGTTTAGTTCAGTGAGATGGTGATTGCAAAAGGCTAGTCCAGCTTGGTTGTCTTGGAGCGAAAAAAGCGCTGAGAGATTTTTGTAGGCGGCGACGTTTTGTTTGTCTTGCTCAATGACAGTCGTGTAGCAAGCAATGGCTGGTGAGATCTTATTTTCTAGCGCCAAGGCATTGCCCATTGCGAGGTAAGCCGCTGGGAAAGTTGGTTGAAGTGCGACTGCTTTTTTGTATGCGCTGATTGCTTCAACAGTGTTTCTATTCTTTAAGCAGGCATTGCCTAGCTTGTAGTGAATTTTTGGTTCCTGGTCAGAAAGCGATCGCGCGTTTTGGTAGCTTGCGATCGCATCTGTCCATTGTTCTATTTCTCCGAAGAGATCTCCAAGCGTGACCCAAAGATCGGACTTCTTAGCTTTTCCGTCTATGTTTTCATTTTTGATCCCGCAGAAGAGTACCCTCTGATAAGCATGAATAGTTTCCTTGATGCTATTAGCGTTAAGCGCATTCAAGTTTGTTTGGAGGGGTACTGACTTTGCCTGAGCCGATTGATATCCTGTGTCATGGCTGTCTGTGCTACTTGATCCCATTTGTTTGCTAGTGTTTCTTCAATTAATCTCAGTCCGACTTTGATCCCGTTGATATCGTCTAACTCATCGGTTCTATGCAAATTTTGCCAGCGTTTTTGAGGTGAGAAAAGAGATTTTTCTATGCCTTGATTGAGAAAGTCGAATGTGTGGCATAACGCTTCTTCAGCGCTCGTCACGATTTTGACCGCTGCTTCATCTATGTCTGCTATTTTCTCTAGCCGCTTGCGTTGGAGATTATCTGGACGTGACCAGGGAAAGGCAATGAGTGGAATTTTTAGCCGCTGACATAGGTGAACGGTCCCATAGTTTCCAGCACCGATGACTAAATCAGCTGCTAATATGCGCTCTGATACCGGCCAGTGCGAATCCCATAGCTCGATATCGCAGTGGGTGGGTGGCACTGGACTGTGACATCGAACGGTTACCCATGGACACTGTTGCGCAATGATATTGGCGATGTAGCTATAGATGTCTAGTTCGTTGGGTTCACCAGAGGATAAGACGAGTACTGTTGCATCACTGCCTTCTGCTAATGCCGCTGTTTGTAGCGCGATCGCGCCGGAGTTTTTATCGGTGTGATTTTTAATGTCATGGTTTTCTGACGAGCGGGTGAGCATGAGCCATGGCCCTGTCTGGACGACGTTAGGTAAATCTGCTAGAACTGACCCTTCACCTATCCCAGGAACAATGCCTAAATCATAATAATTCTTGATTAGATGCCTGAGATTGTTGGCAATGATGGTATCTGGTCCAAAATCTTGCAGAACCAAGATTTTAGGAATATTGGGTAGTTGCGGTAAAATATTGACGAGTTCACCCTGTAGTCCTGTTGGCAGGGCATCAACAATTAGGACAAAAGGCGCTATGGACAGCAACTGAGTGACCTGATGAACGACTTCTTTTAGAGCGGCATCGGGTGTGATTAGTTGAATAGAAAGATTGTCATTAGTGAGCTGTTTTTGAACAGATTTTGCTTGGAGGCTATTGGTCAATAGAAAAACCTGACGTCCGGTAGCTGCTGCTAAGTTCGCTAAGGCAAATGCACGATCAAAGTGATCGTTATTTTGATCTAATGCATAGATTACCCAGGGAAATTGAAGCGGACCTAATATTGGTGTAAGTACGGCAGGTGACATAGCGGTAGACACGAAGACTTTAGTAGGCGTAAGACATTCTCTATCTTTGACGAAATTTCTCTTGTTAAAGCTAGGGTTAAAGGCATATTGGGAATATCAAATCGTCAATGCATAGACGGGTTCATTTGGGCATTGACGATTGAGTAAAAATAGTCTTGATAAAGCTTTGCTCACTTTAGCTTCTCACTTTACCTCAAGGGAGTCGTCAAATATTACGCTTAGTTCATGAGCTGAGGCGCTTTTGAACAGATAACCCTGAAAATTTCATGGATATTGACGGTTACACTGCAAGATAAGATAAGTTAACTAGACGAACATCAATGTATTTTGATAGTCTTGTAAGTAGTACTTAGCTCTACGGTTTTAATTGTGGTTTTAATTGTCACTGAATTCGTAAGTGATGATTATTGACATGGCTCAATGGGTTTTATTGGGGCTTTATTCGTGGCAAGCAAGACAGTCTTCAGTATCTTGATTCTCAATGCCTAGAGCATTAAGTGCCTTATTTATGAGGCTTTTGTGGTTTCTGTTTCAGGAACAATGTTCATGACGGACATTGTTCCTGAAACAAGCGCTAACTCTTATGTAGTTATCAAAATTCATATGCATATAGTCAAGTGAAGGTAAGGGACGCTTAATTTCACTTACTGAAATCTTGAATGAGGAGTCAATATTATGTCGGGTCCTGAAAATACGTCCGAGCCTAATAAGCAATCTGCTAGGCGTAGTGTCAATGTCCCTTTTGTATTTTTCGGCGCGTTTAGTGCCAGTGTCACTCTGATGGGGGCCTCTGCGATCTCTGCTGAAACCAGTCTTGAGAGTGCTCACCCACCGATCGAAGGACTCTCTGAGAAAACGCCAAGGCTGGCTTTAAATCCT
This sequence comes from Cyanobacteria bacterium J06634_5, assembly GCA_039820525.1. Lineage (GTDB taxonomy): Bacteria > Cyanobacteriota > Cyanobacteriia > Phormidesmidales > Phormidesmidaceae > Phormidesmis. The sequence continues at coordinate 45,267 of JBCBPY010000025.1, read as the reverse complement.
GACGGTAGTGTTGAGGTCGAGTCTACTAAAGACTCGGTGAAACCGACTTCTCAACAAATATTTCAGCCGTTGCCCAAACAAGAAAATAATGACTGGCGAGTCATCCTTAATGAAGATGGCACCCTTTCCGTTGTTCCTGTGGATGAGGTCCCGGAGGGGGCAACTGAGGTGCGCTGTACTGAAGAGGGAATATGTACACCAGTTATTGCGACTGAAGAAGCAGTTGGTTCTACCCAGGATGCTTCGACAGAGGCTGAAGATTGCTTTCACAGGGTAGGACGCGATCTCCTTTGTGATTCTACCCAGGATGCTTCGACAGAGGCTGAAGCTGCGTCGGGTACCTCTACATCGGAAGGATCTGTTTCTGCCCAAGACGCAAGTTCATCGGAATCAGAAGGAACGCCTTCTGGCTATGCTTCGTAGCTGCTATTTTTTGTAACACTTGGTCTGCTTGGAGCAGATTGTATAATAATGACCGTTACTAAAATTCTCACGCTAGCAGCCAATCCTTTAGATACGACCCGTTTACGGTTGCCTGAAGAGGTGCGAGAAATTCAGGAGGGGCTGGCACTTTCTGATGGTCGAGAAAAGTTTGAAGTGGTTTCTCAATGGGCGGTGCGCCCTGACGATTTGCGCCGTGCGCTATTAAAGTACGAGCCGGAGATTGTGCATTTTTCTGGGCATGGATCTAGTCAGCAGGGACTGGTGTTTGAGAATGAAGCAGGCCAGTCCTCTCTGGTGCAAGGTCGTACATTAGCGAAGCTGTTTGAGCTGTGCGATAGCGTGACTTGTGTGCTGCTCAATGCCTGTTATTCAGAAGTGCAGGCAGCAGCGATCGCGCAGACTGTGGACTATGTGATCGGGATGAATCAGGCGATTGGGGATCGCGCTGCTATTAAGTTTGCGGTCGGGTTTTACGACGCTTTGGGTTATGGCAGATCGATTGATGAGTCGTTTCAATTTGGGCTCTTAGCGATTGACCTTGAGAATATTCCTGAGTCGGCTACACCCATACTCTATGCGCGGCAGAGCGCGTCGCCACCGTCTGAAATAGCTCAACTTGCGGATTTAGAGGCAGAGCTCAGCACGACACTGGCGGTGAAACCGAATGGAACCTTGAGCGATCGCGCTGCTGCGAATGTTTCACCTAAACGAGATATCAAACTAGCTGGAGAGACTCAGCCAGCTAGCCAAACTCAGCCAGCCAGCCAAACGCTAACTTCAGCATTAGAAGATCAAGCATTAGCTCGACCATCCACCCAGCAATCAGGTCCGAGTGCCAGTGCTCCGACTGTGATTTGGGAAGAACCTGAAGGGTTGGTGCCGCTTGATTCTCCTTTTTATATTGAGCGATCGCCGATTGAAACTGACTGCTGTGAGACGGTGCTTAGGCGAGGATCGCTGATTCGGATTAAAGCGCCTAGACAAATGGGTAAAACTTCTTTGCTGGTAAGGGTTCTCGACCACGCTCGATCGCAAGGATTTGAAACGATACAGCTGAATTTGCAAACGGCTGATGCGCGGGCTCTGGATGATCTCGATGAGTTTTTGCAGTGGTTTTGTAGCGTTGTCACCGAAGAGCTGGACTTGCCGGATCAGCTAGTTGAATACTGGAAGGGCTCACGCGGGATTGTTCGCCGCTGTCAGCGATACTTTGAGCGATATCTGCTCACCGAGACTTCTAAGCCTATTTTGTTGGGCCTTGATGAAGTTGATCAGGTGTTTGAACATCCTGGGATTGCGACTGATTTTTTTGGGATGCTTCGGGTTTGGCATGAGGAGGGTAAAAGCGATCCGCTTTGGGCAAAGCTGCACCTTGTCATTGTTCATTCTAAAGAGGTGTATGTGCCTTTGAGTATCAACCGTTCTCCTTTTAATGTGGGGTTGCCGATTGAGCTTAGAGAACTCAACCGAGATGAGATTCTTGAAATGCTTGAGCGACACCGACTGACGTTTTCAGCGCAAGAGCTTGAGCAGCTGATTACATTAGTCGGTGGTCATCCCTATTTGCTCAGGGTTGCGCTCAATCAGCTGGTGCGTGGTCGAACGGTTTTAGGGCGCTTTTTGGTAGAAGCGCCGACAGAAGGCGGCCTTTATAACGATCATCTAAGACGGCATTTGCTGAACTTAGAAGATGATGATGCCTTGCTTAAGTCGTTTAGACAGGTGATTGAGTCTGTTGAGCCGATACAGATCGGATCGACAGAGGCTTTTAAGCTGAGCAGTATGGGCTTAGTTAAGTATCAGGGTAATAGTGTGGTGCCACTTTGCGAACTCTACCGACAGTACTTTAAGACGCGACTGTGAGGACCGTAATCATGATGAGCCAGTTAGAGGGTTATCAGCCAAGAGAGCATCTCTATCAGGTTGGGGGAAGCCTATCAATTAACGCGGCTACCTATGTGGCGCGGGCCGCTGACGCGCAGCTCTATCAGGCGCTTAAAGCAGGCGAATTTTGCTATGTGCTCAATTCGCGGCAAATGGGTAAATCTAGCTTGCGCGTTCGCACCTCGGCCCGGCTACAGGCAGAGGGGATAGTTTGTGCTTCTGTTGATGTCAGCGGCTTGGGAACGACTCGCATCACGCCAGAAGAGTGGTACTTCGGCTTGATCGATAGCTTGGTGGATCGTTTTCGGTTAGATCAGTTTCGGTTAGAGCAGCACGGGCCGACGTTTGATTTGGATGACTGGTGGGACGCTCATGCTCGCCTTTCACCTGTGCGACGTTTTGGTAAGTTTTTGAGTGATATTTTGCTCAATCTGCTTTCTGAACAGGTGATTGTTTTCTTTGATGAAATCGATAGTGTGCTCAGTCTCGATTTTAATACTGATGATTTTTTTGCGGTGATCCGTGAATGCTATAACAATCGCTCGGAACAGTCTATTTTTAATCGGTTGACGTTTGTTTTGGTCGGGGTGGCAGCGCCTACAGAGCTGATTCAAGATAAGTTGCGATCGCCGTTTAATATTGGTCAGGCTATTCAGCTGGCAGGGTTTCGGTGGGAGGAAGCGGCTCCACTATTGCCCGGATTAGCGGAACAGGTGAGTGACCCGGAAGCGGTGCTCAAAGCCATTCTGACTTGGACCGGTGGGCAGCCTTTTCTCACTCAAAAGGTGTGTGATTTGATTCGTCAAGATGTGCTTAGGCGCTCGGCTAGTCAGTCAGTCAATCAATGGTCGGTGGATGAGTCGGTGGCGGATGCGCCTACTTCCGAACAGTGGGTGGAGTATGTGGTGAGAACCCATATTATTGATAATTGGGAGGGGCAGGACGAACCGCCTCATCTCAAAACTATTCGCGATCGCCTGACGACTTGCGAAACCCGAGCGAGTCAGATGCTGGGGCTGTATCAAGAGATTTTACAGCAGGGCAGCGTTTTTCAAGACGGTAGCCCGCAACAGGTGATCTTAAGACTCTCGGGCTTGGTGATAGAACACTTTGGCACTTTGCGGGTATATAACCCGATTTATCGAGAGGTCTTTAATCAGAGTTGGATTGATAAATCGCTGGCGGACATTCGCCCCTATGGTGAACAGATTAATGCTTGGATTGCTGCCAATGAAAATAATGATGCCTTGCTGTTGCAGGGTGAGCAGCTCACTGCGGCGTTGGCTTGGGCTGAATATCGCAGTTTAGGTAAGCAAGACTATAATTTCTTGGTAGAGAGTCAAAAGCTGGGATTCCGTCACGAGCTAGCTGATATGGAAACGACAGTTCAACAAACGACTCGTCAGCTAACTGAGAAAAATAGGGCGCTATCGCTGATTAATGAACAACTTTCTGCAGCGCATCAGGAACTTAGGCAGGTTAATCGTCGTACGCGTTGGGTGACCGCGTTAGGGACTGGTTTGATTGGGCTTTCAGTTTTTGGTGTGGTGTCTGCTCAGGGAAAGGCCTACCGGGAGTCGCAAGCGGCTATTGCAGCGCGGGAAGAGACAAGTCAGGCTGAGAGCAGTCGAGAGGTTGCGCTGAAAGAGCTGGAGACTATTGAAGTCGAAAAGGTTTCTTTGGAAGAAACTAATCAGTCACTATTGGGGACTAACCAAAGTATGCAGGCTGACAATGCAACGTTGGAAGAGAGTAACCAAGTTTTGCTGGCAACCAACCAGGAAATAAGCCAGGAAGTGGACCGGGCAAAAGCGGCTCAGGACGCTGCAGAGTCTGCGCGTAAGGTGGCTCAGGATCAAACGAACAAAACGCGCTCAGCGCTAGAAACGGTGAATCAAGATTTGAATCAAAAGAACAGTGAGCTGACTGGTTTACAGACAGAATTTGGTGATTTGCAAGCAGAGTTTGAGCAGGTTGATCAAAGAACTGACGAACTTACTCAGGCTAGAGATGACTTAGAGCTACAGCTAGAGGAACTGAACTTTGAAACGGGGAAGGTCCGCTCGGCGCTAGAATCTTTTATTGGTACGCTGGGAATTCAGCGGTTTAGGAATGTTTTTTATGCGTTAGGGGGGTTTGAAAAATCGCTGGCCTATCTGAATGAAAGTCTCGATCAGGCGAAGACGTCTATTGATGATCCGCGAGGGCTAGGATATGCGCATGGCAATTTGGGAGAGGTGCAAAACTATTTGGGTAATTATGAGAAGGCTTTGAGTAATCATGAGACTCATCTTTCTATTGCTCAGGAGATTCAAGATCGATTGGGTGAAAGTCAGGCTTTAGGCAATATTGGCAAGGTCTATTACAACCAGGGAAAGTATCTAAAGTCGATCGATTTTCATCAAAAGCAACTGGATCTCGCACAGACGATTGAGGACCGAGTAGGAGAAAGTCAAGCTTTGGCGAGTTTGGGGCGGGCTTATTTGGCAACAGGCAGGATGGATACGGCGGTTGAGCACCATGAGCGCAGCTTAAATATTTCGGCTCAGATAAAAGATAATTTGGGTAAGGGAGAAACGCTGCGATATCTAGGAGATGTTTCAGTTTTTGTAGGTGAGCCTGAACAGGCGAAAGACTATTACATACAGCAGTTGGAGCTAGCTCGAGTCATGAACGATAGCTTGATTGAGGGTATTGCACTCAGAAAGCTAGGTAATGTGTATAGGGTCTTGGGTACCTATGAGGAGGCGAAGGCGCATTATGAAGAAAGCCAGGAAATTGCTCAGACTATTGAAGATCGTCAAGGGGAAGGGCTTTCACTACTAGGAAGGGGCGAGGTGAGCGCAAGTGAATACGACTACGATGCAGCGTTAGTCGTCTATGAGACGGCGATTGAGATTTTTGAGGATATTGATGATCTTTCGGGTCAAGAGTTGAGTCTGCATAATATTGGTGAGATTTATCGGCTACAAAGCCGGTATGGGAGGGCGCGAGACTATTATCAGAAAGCCTTGGCGCTAAGTGAGTCGTCGGGCGATCGCAAGCGCGAAGGGATTAATCGCAGCCGCTTGGGTGAAACATTTTATGCCCAAAGTCAATACGATCAGGCGTTGGAATACTATCAACAAGCATTGACGATTAGTCGCGAGAAGGAGGTAGGTGATCAGATCAGTGAGGGTCGAACATTGACGAATATCGGCGATCTTTTTACTGATTGGGGACAGTATGATAAGGCGATCACATCCTATAAGTCGGCGTTGGAAATTCAAAGAACAATTGGCGATCGACCTAACCAGGGCATGACTTTGAATCAGCTGGCCTATGTCTACTGGTACATCAGTGAGTATGACCAGGCGCTGACATATCAGCAGCAAGCTTTAACGCTGAATAAAGCGACGAAAAATCGGATTGAAGAAGGTGATAGCCTGATCATTTTAGGTCTCTTGCATAATACAACCGGACAATATGAGGCATCGCTGGCAGCTTATCAGGCGGCGCAAGCCGTTCATCAAGAGGTAGGCTATCTAAGAGGTGCAGGAGGCAGTCTCAACGGCATTGGTACGGTGTATTGGAATCAGGCGAAGTATGATCAGGCGTTGGCAGCTTACCAGGCGTCTTTAGCAATTCGTCGAGAGATAAGCCATCGCACTGGAGAGGGACGCACGCTCAACAATATTGGATTGATCTATTGGAGTCAAGAAGATCCCAATCTAGCTGAAGAACAGTTTCAACAGGCATTAGAAATTTACCAAGAAGCCGGCTATCGCGAAGGGGAAAGCGATACGCTTAATAACTTGAGTTTAGCGTTTAGGTATAGACAAGACTATGTGGAATCATTGAATTATTTGAATCAAGCACTCGCGATTCGTGAAGAAATTGGTGATTTGGCAGGTAAAAGTAGAACGTTAAATGATATTGGTTTGGTTTACCGTTATCAACAACAGTTTGACCAGGCACTATATTATCATCATCAGGCACTAGCAATTCGAGAAGCGTTAGATGATCGCCGCCGAATGGGACATACGCTACAGCATATTGGAGATGTTTATCGTATGCAAGCGGACTATGTAAAGGCTTTCGACTATTATCAACGGGCGCTGGCGGCGAGTCAGTCGGTGAATAATCCTAGAGGGATTGGCGAGGCGTTAACTGGCAGTGGCAGGGTTTATATAGAGCAACAACGATATGCGGAAGCGATCGAGGTGTTGGAGCAGTCGTTAAAGATTTGGCAGCAGATCGATTTGCCGAAGAAACAGAAGCGTACGGCGAAGCTGTTGGGCGAGGCGTTAACTGGCAGTGGCAGGGTTTATATAGAGCAACAACGATATGCGGAAGCGATCGAGGTGTTGGAGCAGTCGTTAGAGATTTGGCAACAGATTGATTTACCAGATATGCAAGAGCGTACGGCAGAGCTGTTGGTGCGATCGCTCAATGAGATGAAGCAGGTTAGCAGCCCAGCAGACTATCAGCAGCAGTGCCAATCGACTGCTCAAGCAACCGCTCTTTTCCCAGTTGCGTTTTGCTCTCAGTAGCTTGTTATCAACAACCTTTTCTCGATAGTTTGTGAGCGACAACATGACTACTTTCTTTGACACTGCGCAAGTCGAATCTGAGCAGACCTGTCCTCAGAGAAGGTCTGTAGATCTTGTTGGGTTGGCCTGGTGGCATTATTGGTCGGGTGACTATTCAGCCATGTGCCAATGTTTGCATGAGTCACTTGATGCTCACAATGCTGGGGAGGGCGCAGGCGCTAGTGTTGCTGCTTGGGTTGAGTCATTCAGTCAGATTGCTGTTTCTAGACGTCATTCGTTTATTGTTGATCAGTTTACTGATTTGAGTGAGTGGCAGTCGCTGATTGCGCGCGTGCTGACTATAGGTGATGGATTGGAGTTAGGGGCGTTTGGACAGGTCCCCTTTGGACAGGTCCCCCCTAGCCCATGGATTCATCAGCGGACCAAACAAGGAAATCGCTTTGTTCTTTACAGAACACTAGGCAATGATTTGCCTCCTCGACATTCTGTGGGCCAAACATTTGAGAATCTGAAGTTTATTCTCAATTACGAGCCGCCGCTGCACTATTGCCAGAAAAAATGGATTGTTAATAGGATTGTTGATTTAGAACAGGAAAGAAAGATTCTTGAATTGCTCGATAGCTGTCATCAAGACTATATTCATCTCCCTTTTAGCGAAGCTGACTATGCCAAAGTCAGCTTCGATTTAGAGAGTTTTTCTGTGCCTGATTTTTTACGCTCAAAGGCTTTTGACAAGCTTGATAGTAACTCTAAAGGGTGGGCGTTAGATCGGCCTTATCGACCTAAGAATATTCACACTATTGGCGTGAATACTGTCCGAAACCTCGCCCTAGATCAGGGTCAACAGTTAGCTGATTGGACACTCGCTTTCGATGGGGGCTGCTTTTTTACTCACGAGGCGTGGGAAGCTGTTTTGAATGCTGCTGTAGAATTCAGTGATCTATCTGTGACTGGTCAAGCCGTCTGTAAGCATCTAATCGTTCCGATGGCGCGGCTGACGGAGAATCAACAACTTTTTGATCCTGACCATTTACCGCCGCCAATCGAAGAACCTCAAATCATTTTTCATAGAGAGTCTAAAGAGCGATTTGATGAAGATTTGCAGTATGGTCGTTTGACGAAGGTCGAGATGTTCCGACGGCTTCAATATCCAGGTATGTGGGATAAGTGGAACTACAAACCTTGGGAGAGAAAACGGTGGCGGATCTCTCCTGAAGCAGGACAGTGGAAAGAGGCTGGGTGGGTCGCTCGCCTGGCTTCTGGTCATGCTTCTGATGAGGACCAAACGCTTAGAGGGTTAAGGATTAGAACGGGGCTGCGTCAGGAAGCGGTTTGGAATTTAATTGATCGGATTGATGAGCGAATTTTTCGTCAACGGTTTCATCCTCATGAGCTGCTCTTTTTTAATTCTGATACGCTGCTACAGATGCGACAGCGCTGGCAGGCTCGTGAGCCGATTGCGACTAAGTTGGTGCGATCGCTTCTGTCATCGGCGAATGATGCTTTGAAGCAGCCAGCTTACTCGGTGGTTCAAAAAGGGCATATGCCGCCGAGTGGGCGCATCAATGATTATTTTTCACTGTCGGCGTTTCACTGGCCAGATCCTGCTAAAGCAGATGGGTTGCCCTATGTTTATCTTGATGGGCAGCGCACGCCGGAAAATGTTCTGTATTCTACTGCTAGCCGTCAGTATGACTACACTGCTTTACAGCTCACGTTTGATAATACGACGCTTTTAGCGCTGGCTTGGTATTTTACGGGTGAGGCGCGCTACGCAGCCCATGCGGCTAAGTGTGTGCGAACTTGGTTTTTAGATCCTTTGACGAAGATGACTCCTCACCTGACATACGCTCAAGTCGTGTTGGGCCATCATCAAAATGTGGGGGCGCGGTGGGGTTTAATTGAGACAAAAGACTTTTACTATTTTCTCGATGCGCTGCGGCTGTTAAGGCAGTCAGCGGTTTGGACTGATGAAGATCATGAGGCGATGCAAGGTTGGTGTCGAGTATTTTTAGACTGGCTGATTCATAGTTCTCAAGGGAAAGCAGAGAATGCGGCAAGTAACAATCATGCGACTTGCTATGACCTCCAAAAAGCGGCTTTAGCCGGGTTTATCGATGATGCGAGGACACTTTTTAAGACGCTCGAATACAGTAAAATGAGGATTGAACAACATATTGCTTCGGATGGACAACAACCGCATGAGCTAAAACGAAGTGCGACTTTTCACTATTGTGCGTTTAATCTGCAAAATTGGGCTAATCTGGCACAGATAGGCGAGCGAGTGGGCGTTGATATTGCGAACTACAGGTCGAAAGTGCGTTGTGCAGACGGTTGTGATAGTGAGCAAAGTGCTGAAGACTCAGCTGTGACTTTAGAGAGAGCTTTTGGCTGGCTTTTGCCCTACTATGACCATCCGTGGCCATATCAACAAATTGAAGAGTTTAATCTGACTCGTCTTCTACCGCTGTATTGCATGGCTCAGCATCACTACTGTGACCGAAACTTCTTTGAGCACAGGTCGTTGTATTCTGCGTCTTCTCAATCTGCGTCTTCTCAATCTACTTCGCCTTTGCCTACTCCTGGCAATATTCTGCCTGTGTTTCATCCTTATAGTGGGATCTCTCCCTATTGGATGTTTGCGCTTGAAGCCATAGAAATTAAGTAGCTTGCGTGTATTTTAGTTATGGGCACTCACTTTCTCAATGTTGCTTGGTGGAAATATTGGGCAGGAGACTATTCGGCGATGAGTCAAGCCCTGATGAGTCAGGCACTTAGGTCATCAAAAATCTCTCGTACTAACACATCAGCGGTGCTGGTTTCTGATTGGATAGCGCATTTTACTCAAGCCGCTGCTGTGCGAGGATATGCTTTGGATATTCAAGCGCTCACTGAACTACCGGAGTGGCAAGCGCTATTGAATCGCGTTTTAAAAATAGAAGAGGCAGCCCCAAAAAGTACAAAAGGTGAGGAGCTGAACCCTAAAACAGATTTTAGGTGGAAGGAAGAAACCAGTTTTGCGCTGTATAGAATTTTGGGCAATGACTTGCCACCGCGCCATTATCGAGGGCAAACAGTCGATAACTTACGGTTTATCTTGCAGTATGAGCCGCCGCTACATAACTGTCAGAAAAAGTGGATTGTGAATAAGATTGTAGATTTGGCGCAAGAGAAAGCAATCTTAAAATTGCTGGATGAGACGCATCAAAGTTATACCTATCTCCCGTTTGATGAGGCTGCTTATGCTCGGGTTCCCTTTGATTTTGAGAGCTTTTTGGAGCCGGATTTTTTACGATCTGAAACCTTTCGACAGCTTGATACTAATAGTTCCATGTGGGCGGCAGATAGGCCGTACCGCTTGAAGCGATTACATCTTGTGAGTTTGAACAAGTTACGTAATCAGGCGTTGTCGGAAGGTAAAAAGCTAGCGGAATGGACGCTGGTTTTGGATGGGTCTTGTTTTTTGATGGGTGATGCTTGGGGCCAAATTTTACAGGCTGCATCTGGAGCTGAGCCGTCCACAGCTGATAAACAGTTAACCTGCAAGTATTTGATTGTGCCGATGGTGAGACTGATGCACAATGAACAACTTTTTTTGCCAGACTCTATACCCTCTCCGGAAGAGGAACCTCATATTGCTATTCATAGAGATGCTCAAGAGACCTATGACGAAGATCTTCACTATGGCCGCTTTAATAAGGTTGAGTTTCTCCGGCGGATACAGGTCCCGGGGGTGTGGGATAGCTGGAGCTATAAGCCTTGGGAAAGGAAGCAGTGGCGGATTTCTGACGAGGCGCATCAATGGAAAAAAGCAGGCTGGGTTGTTCGTCTGTCATCGGGTCACGTGCTTGATGGTGATCAGACAATTGCGGGAATGACGGCAAGAACATTCGCTCGTCAGGAGGCGGTCTGGGATTTTATTGATGGTTTGGATGAGAAAGTGTTTCGCTCTCGGTTCTACTCGCAGCGCTTGCTCTTTTTCAATCAAGTTACGCTTGAGCGGTACCGGTGTGGTTGGCTGGAGAATGAGCCTTGCGCAGTTTCTGTTGTTCAGTCGCTTATTCAAGCAATTGATCAGGAGAGTACCCAAGAGACAGGCACTGATTCGCTGATTTTAGAAAGATCTCAGTGGGCGTTCTTTAACCGTGGCAGCCAGTTTCAGATGGTGATGGTTCAGGTGACTAGCTTGGTGCTCTTAGCATATTTTACTGGTCGAGTTGAGTATGCTAAGTGTGCAGTCACGTTAGTTCGAGAACAATTTTTAGCAGTTGCTGCAAGCGGAGTTGCAAACGGAGTATTGATAACTCATGCACTGAGCGTTCATTGCTTTTTGGATGCTCTGCGGTTGCTCGACCATTTAGCTGATGACTGGGTTGAGGTTGACTATTCATCTATTCATCAGTCTATGCAGACTTGGTGTCAGAATTATCTCACTTGGTTGCTTCAAAGTGATGAAGGTCAGGCAGATAGATGTTCTCATGATCATCGTGCGACTTGCTATGACTTACAGATCGCGGCCCTAGCGAGCTATTGTGATGATGCGAGGACGCTTTTGAAGACGCTTGAATACATCAAACTGAGGATTGATAGTCAGTTTGATGCTGATGGTGCCCAATTGTATGAATTTGAGCATAGTGAATTTGAATACAGTATGTCCCTGCATGGATGTATGGTGAATCTGCAAGCTTGGGCGGCATTGCTCTTAATAGGAGAGACTCTCAGCATTGACATTGCTGATTACACGACTCAGAATGGCCGGAGCTTAGAGCAGGCTTTTAGGTGGTTATTATCTTACTATGAGCGACCTTTTCTTGATCAATCGACTGAATTGTTGGAGGTTGAGCGACCGCTGGCGCTGTTTTATGTGGCATTTGAGTGTTATCCCTCACTCAAAGAACTCTTTTTTGAGAAGACATTGCTGAGTCGTGGTGGAACCCTGACTAGCTCCATATCCGATTTTGAGATTTCTTCCTTCTGGATATTTGCGCTTAGTGACAGATCTAAGGGACAGTAAGAGACTGTATTGAATTTTGTGTAGGCGGTCACTTATGTACGGACGACGCCTAACTCCCTTGAGTGGTTGGCTGAACTCTCGTTGGATGCAGGTAATGAGTAAAGGCGAATCCCCTCACGAAGGTCTGTCCGCCTTCTGCACCGTGCCTGAGCCTTTCGATTCACACAACGCCTCTCCTGCCGTTTCTCCACGCCAAGGACGAACCGGGCCGTACGATCCTTTTCATTGAGGGGCCTTCTGCAAAGGTCATGCCTTTGACGGCCCTGCAATATCTAAAGAGCGGGCTGTATACACTTGCTGGCCAAAACTGTCTGAGGCTGGCAAGTCCTAGCACAACCTTACACGGCTGATTCCTCTTGCTTTTTGGCGAGGCGCATCTGGAGGCTGTTGAGTGACTACGTTGTCTTTTTTCTCTACGCCAGTCGATAAACTGTCCACATATAGATTGTTGTTGATGCAGAACTCATGTTGCAATCGCCTACCCAAATACGGGGGATAGCTACCGTCATGCGTGGATGCTCGGATTTTAAATCCGGATATTATGAGGTTTGTGTTTACCTTCAAAAAGGCTCCTAAAATATACGTAGTCGGATGGGAAATCGGCGATCGCACTGTTACTTGCCGGCGAAAAATCTCTTCTATTTCAAGCCTTTTGTGGATTTCACAAACGCTTCAAACCCATAAAGGAAAGCTGTTTTGGTGATATTTATTCTTCCTTTTTTCAGTGGTTGTACTCACGAAAATATTTAGCCTGAGTAAAGGCTGGTTATTTCTACAGACTTTTTTATTTCCTTGTGGCTAGATAGACAAACAAGCCACTGCGGCATCGTTAAACGCTTCGGTCTCGCAGTTTGTATTTCTTGTCTCGCTTCTCGATACTCCGCACTATTAGGAAATTCATAACACCATGATCCACATCATCAAAAAGCAAGGTCTCAAAGCTGCGCTTCCTCTTCTTTTGTTGGCAACAGCTTGTGGCGGAGACGGTACACCTTCTGCTAGCTTCGATGGGCTCAGTGCTGACGGCCCGGCAGATGCTCCTGAAACCATTATTAGCGCCAACACCGATGCTTACAAAGGTCTTGAGTCTTTGAAAGAGTCTTTAGAGAACCACAAGGAGGCCGGAACGACTTACGAAGAAATCGTACTGGCTAAGCTCGCTGATGAAGACGGTGCAGAAAAAGTACCTGAGCCTATGACCCTCGCTGGCTTGGCGGTTGCCGCTTTGGGCCTTGGCGTGATGAAGCGCAAGTCCGCTTAGGTTTTGGGTAAATCCCACTGGGTAACCGTTGTTAGCTTAGCGTTAAGTCTTTAGGCTTTGGCCTACAAAACTTGACGCATCTCGATACATAGTGAGTGAATGGGGCTTCTACCAAGGTTGTTGGAAGCTCCATTTTTTTGACCTATTTTTGGGCCATTTTTGGGCCGCCCGTGTAGTCAAGCAAAAGCGCTCTGCGAAAGCAGTGAGGAAACGGTAACGATGCAAACAGTGACAATCAAGATTGTTCGACTTTCTCCTGAGGCACAGCTGCCTCGATATGAGCATGCCGATGATTCCGGCTTAGATTTATTTGCGATCGCACCTCACACCATTCTTCCGGGCGACACGGCGCTAGTGCCTACGGGTATTGCTATAGAGCTGCCGCTGGGCACAGAAGCTCAAATTAGGCCCAGAAGCGGCCTAGCCCTAAAGCACGCAATTACCCTTGTAAACACACCCGGCACCATTGATGCAGGCTATCGAGGTGAGGTTGGCGTCATTGTCATTAACCACGGGAAGCAGCCTTTCGAGGTTCTAAAAGGAATGAAAATTGCTCAGATGGTGATTGCTCCGGTGATTCGGGCTGAATTAGAAGAAGTTGAACAGCTTTCTGAGTCTGTGCGAGGCGGTGGTGGCTTTGGTTCTACTGGTCTTGAATAGTCGGTTTTGAATAGTCGGTCTTGAATAGCGGGGTTTGAACAGCTCATCTGAGCAAAATACGTAAGGATGCTTAACGACTAGGCGATCGCGTTAATTGAGGCGCTAAGATGGTGCGACCTTAAAATATGGGTTCTAGCCAATGAAAACCATCCACCTGTTTGACAATGCATCAGAAGCCGTTTTGATGACTGCAGGTACAACTCTTTTTGAGCAAGATAGCTTGGCTAATCTGATGTATGTTTTGCTCGAAGGCGAAATTGCAATTGTTCGAGATTATCAGGAAATAGCCACCATTCAGCCCGGCACGCTGGTTGGTGAAATGGCGATTTTGGAGCATCGGCCTCACTATGCCAGTGCGGTCGCCAAAACGGAGTGCACCGTAGTGAGTATCAGCCCAACGCGCTTTCGGTTTTTGATTGAAGAAACGCCTAATTTTGCCATGGATGTGATGGAAATTATGGCGGAACGGCTGCATCTGATGGACCGGCGAATGGCCCTTTCAACAGGCTGCTAAGCTCAAGCTCGGTCAGGAAACTGTTGATCAGGAAACTGTTGGTCAGGAAACTGTTGGTCAGGAAACTGTAGAAAATAAAGTTTCCGATAGCTGCTTGCATACCTGCTGTGCGGTCGCGGGTGCTAACAAGACGCCATTGCGGTAGTGGCCTGTGGCAAGCGTGACGTTTTTTGTATCGCCCAACGGCTTGATCACAGGTGCTGGTTGTCCGACGGGTCTAGGGCGCAGGCCGCTCCATGTTTTTAAGACGGTTGCTTGCGCGAAGGCGCTGATGAAGCTTTCTGCTCCCTGCCGTAAGTTAGCGAGTCCATCAGCTTGTGCTTTAAAAGTATCGCTGTTGGTTGTCCACGGCGCTGGTGAAGACAACTCTGATGAAGACAGCTCTGATGAAGACAGCTCTGATGAAGACGGCTCTAATGAAGACGGCTTTGGCGGAAACTCTACGGTTGCGCCAATCCAGTAGCGCCCTTCACCTAGGGGCACGCACTGAATATCGTGGCCATTAATGACCGGTTGAAAGGTTGGATTGCCTAGGGGGGCGGGCAGCTGAATTTCCATTGCCTGACCTAGTACGGGTATTAGCGCTAGGGGTTCATTTGAAAATTTGCTCAGTGCCGCAGATCCTAACCCTGCGGTTAGAATCAGCCAATCAGCGTCAAAGGTGCCTCGGGAGGTTTGCACACCTGTGCACAGCGTACCTTGCATGAGCAGTTCGGTGACCTCATGTTCCCAGTGAAAACTGACGCCGCGTGCTTGAGCGATCTCGATGAGCGTACGGGTGAGGGGAACGGGCTGTACTTGCCTATCTGCGGGTGAGTAAATAGCCGCCTTTACGGATTGGGCCTCCACCAATTGAGCGGTGTCAGGCGAGTTCTTTGTAGGTGTCAGCAGCTCAATGTGAGGGCAGCGGTCTTTTAGCTGCTCAGGAGACCAAATTTCTAAGGGCCAGCCCTGCGCGTGCCGTTTTTCTTTAAGCGTTTCCCAGCGGGGTAATTTTGCTTCGTCATAGCAGAGGCTGACAATGCCTTGCTGGTTACAGGGAACCGGATGGCCTTGTGCGGCTAATTCAGGCATCAGGGTGTGATAGCGACGGATGCTGGCTTCGCGGAGTCGCCAAGTTCGCCCTTTTACACGGCCACTAATCACGCCCATTAATACGCCGAGTGCTGCTCCGGTTGAGCCTTGTGCCGGTTGGCTACGCTCTAAGACAACAACATCGGCCTGGGGAAACTGGTGACTCAGTTCATACGCCATTAAGGCACCGACAATGCCACAACCGACGATAACAATCTTTGGATTTTTCACTAAAAAGCTGTTCTTGGAAAAAAAGAACAGAGGATGGAAACCCATCCTCTGTTGATTGAATCTGTTTGCTAATAGGCGACCTGCTGACGGCATTCTCTTTAAAGCGTCAGACGTGCGTCAGAGTTCGCGACTAGCTGTCTTCGTCGAGCAGGACGGGCGTACGAACCATGTCTTCTGCTTCGGCTCTGACTTCGTCAGGGTCAGGGATTGAGGTGGTCATTTCATAAACGCTGGCAGGTTCTTCGATTTGCTTGCGAGCTTGCTCAGGCACAACGTCTAGCAATGCTTCAAAATCGGCGGCAAGCTCACGATACTGGCTGAGTGCGGTCCCATAGTTGCGTTCCTGGGAGGCTTCGTCGAGGTTTTGCAGGTGGCCTAAGATTTCTTCGGAAAGTGCTTTTGCTTTTGGCTGGTCAGCTGGTAGCAGCTGGTTGGAGAGACGCAAGAGCTGAGAGCGCAGCTGGCCGAGGGGGCCGTGGGTGAAGTTATCGACGTTGACCCAGTTGTCTTTCTCGATGTAGTTCAGCAGCTCGGGTAGGCGATCGCTCGAGGCTTCAATCCGACCGACGTAGTTTTGAAGCTGGGCAATTTTTTCGGGGGTGTAGGTAGGGGCTACTGCCGCTGGGCCACTGCTACAGCTCACCAAGAAAGTGGCCACAGCAGCCAATAAAACGCCAACTACGGCTCGAAATCGTCTCATGAAAGAAACCTCGCATTCGGTATTAACAGTGCACCTTTCAGTGTAAATCACCATGCCTTCACAGCCAAAGACTCTCTAACAATTTCGAGGTGGTTTTGGGAGATTCTTGGGCAATCCCCCTTTATCGCCACAAAAGATCTGCCATTTGGCAGACCTCTTGCATCTGCCGGCCATCGTGCACCCGCAAAATATCTGCGCCGTGGGCGATCGCACAATCTAGCGTTGCGGCTGTTCCCCACACGCGCTCGCTTGCCTTGGGCTGATCGAGCAGTTTGCCAATGAAGCTTTTTCGAGAGGTGCCGACTAAAATTGGGCAATTTAGCACCTTGAGTTTTTCTAGCTCACGCAAAATTTCGACGTTTTGCATGACGGTTTTTGCAAAGCCAATGCCGGGATCGACGGCGATTTTTTGCGGGTTGATGCCAGCTTCAACGGCTTTATCTGCCTGCGCTGCTAAAAAGGTGACGATCTCGCCCATGAGGTTGTCGTAGTCAGTCATTTGCTGCATGGTTTCGGGTGTGCCCCGCAGGTGCATGAGCATGATGGGCGCATCAGCGGCGGCGACTACGTTGAAAATATCGGGCTCGTAGGTGCCGCCTGAAATATCGTTGATGATGTCAGCGCCTGCGGCTAATGCGGCTTGAGCGACTTGGGCCCGGGTGGTGTCTACTGAAATTGGGATGTCTCGCAGCCAGTCATGAGGGCTGGCGCGAATCGCTTCAATCACGGGGATGACGCGATCGCACTCTTCGGCTAGGGTTGTTGGTTTTGATCCAGGCCGAGAAGACTGTCCGCCAATATCGAGAATGTCCATTTTGGCTTCTACTAGAGCCTGTGCCTGAGCTAATGCCGTTTCTACGGTGTTGAACTGGCCGCCATCGCTAAAGCTATCGGGCGTGACGTTGAGCACGCCCATGAGGTAGGACCGGCTGCCCCACTCAAAGCGATGCTCCCTAATTTGCCAGGGTTGCGCGCTGCTGCTGTTTTCTGAAAGGGCTTCTGCTTGGGCTTCCTGCTGGGCTTCTTCAATGAACAGGCGAGCGAGGCGATCGTAGGTGCCAGGGCCCAGATATTCCGGGTGCGATCGCCCCCGGCCAAACACCCACACGAGCCGCCATTGAGACTGCGAACCTTCTAAAATACGAATATCTTTGAACCAGCTTTTCAGCGAGGACTTCATCGAATTCGCCTTTTCCAGCGCGTCCGTCCACCGTTCAAATGCCTGCTCAAATCCGGGCGTTACTACTTTAAAGGCCATGGCTCACATTGCTTCAACCGAAGACTTTATTTATACACCGCCTGCGGCTGCAACGGAGGCTGAGCGCATTTTACTTAAGCCTAACTTGGGTTATCCCGTAGGACCGCCTGTGACGGTCAGTATGACTGTGCTCGGCAAAGTCATAGACGGTATCCGTCAGGTAAACCCCACCGCTGAAATCTTGATTGTTGAGGGGGTGTGCTCAAAAGTCTCTTTGGCGGATATTGCTAGCAAAAATGGTTTGCTTCCTTTGTTGGGTGAGGGCGTTGAGCTACTGAATGCCGATGAGTTGACCTGTGTAGAGTATCCCAATACTATGGCGACCCCGGTTCGATTTAAGTCGATGTGGGCCCCTAAGCTGTTGAGTGAAGTGGACTGCCGACTTTCTGTGGGTGCCTTTAAGAAGACTCACTTGAAGGGACAGCCACTGATTTCGGCCTCCCTAAAAAATTTGTACGGCTTGTTTCCCAGACTCAAATACAAGGCGCGTAGCCCAAACTCTCGCGGTCAGCTGCATCGCCCTTCTGTGCCGCTGGTGTTGCAAGATGTTTACTTCACAATTGGCCATCTGTTTGATGGCGGCGTGGTGGACTGCACTCAAAAGTTTGTAAGCCCCGATTGGAAGCCGGATAAAGGCAAAACGATTGAGGTTGGCAAAGTCATTTGGGGAGATGATTTGCTAACGGTGGATCGCGCGGCTTGCAAGATAGGTGGAGAAGCCGCTGCCAGCTACTTAGATCCGATTGAACAGCTGCGTATGGCTTATTGAGTTAGTACCGGGGGCGCCATTCAGAGTTAAGGTGAATTGAAAATGCATCACGCGCGCCCTCATTTTCATTGAGTGGACCTTTTTACAAATACAGTTCAAGAAATATAGTTCAAGACCTTTTAGAACACTCTCAAAACCTTGCCATGTTAGAACTTCACAGCCATACGACCTGTTCAGATGGAAGCTTGACCCCTTCAGAGTTAGTGGAATTTGCGCATAAGCAGGGTGTGAAGGCGCTGGCGCTGACCGATCATGACACGATGGCGGGCTGGGATGAGGCGATCGCAGCAGCAGCGCCACTGGCGTTAGAAATTGTGCCTGGCCTAGAGCTGAGCACCGTATACAACGGACGCTCTATGCATATTTTGGGCTTTTACCCCGATGCCCAAAAGCTTCAGGCTCCCCTGCAAGAGCGCGTAGAAGGTCGCAAGCGGCGCGCACGGGCGATGGCCAGTAAGCTCGCTGAGCTAGGCTTTCCGATTGAGCTACCGGATATGTCTGGCGCAATGGCGCCGGGGCGTCCTCACATTGCCAGTGCGCTTAAAAAGGCAGGTCATGTCAATTCACATAATGAGGCCTTTGACCGCTTTTTAAAGGATGATGGTCCGGCGTATGTCCCCTATGAAAAGTTCACTGCGCAGCAAGGCATTGAGCTGCTTTTGAGCTGTGGTGCGGTGCCTGTGTGGGCGCATCCCTACATTTTTCGAGGTGGCACGGTGGCGACTGTACTTCCTGAATTACTGGCTGCTGGACTGATGGGCATAGAGGTGTATCACCCCACTCATAGCCCCAGCCAAATTCGTAAGCTTGAAGACTACTGTCAAACTCACGACCTGCTGATGACTGGCGGTAGTGATTATCACGGTCCTAAGAGAGAGAAAAATCCAGATTTTATGGATTTGGGGTCGCTTGAGTTGTCTTTAGACCTGCTTTCTCCGCTTAAAGCCGCCGCCGCGGCGCTGAAGTGCACAGTCTAACTACCGCATTAGATAGTCGCATCAAATAATTGCATCAATAAAACTAGGTCGATTGAAACAATGCCCTGCTGGCTGCAACATCGTTGATTTAACGTAGGTACAGGGCTCACCTGGCATATTTACTTGCGTAGCTCAACCTAGGCTTAAGTTAGAACGGTAGGGCATATTAGGAGTGTTAAAACAAGACGCTATTTTTAGCCTGCTGTCGTTGGTTTTCTGGCTTTAGCAGCGGGCCTAACCCCTTAAATTGTGAATACTTTTTCTTCTGTTCATTCTCCTACTGGCTTTTTACCAAAGGTGCTTTCCTTTAAGTCGCTCACGGAGAAAACGTCGTCCTTAGCGAGGCCGCTCTCTGGCACCCGAGTAGGACGCGGTATGTTAGTCGTTATCGATGAGAGTGTTGAGCATGGCGATGCGCTAGCTGCGGGCGTTATCCGTGGTGCAAAGCTGCTTGTGCTGGAGTCTAAACGCTGTGCGATCGCGCAAATTACAGAGGCTATTGGTCGCTTTCCCGGAAAGTTCGAGAGCCTGCACATTGTGACTCATGGCTCTCCAGGCTGTCTGCACTTCAGCAGCGGCGACATCACGTTTGCGAACCTTCACACCTTTGCTGAAAGCATCGAGTCCTGGTTCAGCTATCAGACGCTTAAAAAAGGCTCCAAGATCAAAGTGAAGGATGCAGGCAGCTTTCTTTCGCTTTATGCGTGCAATTTGGCGACGGGTGAGGCGGGTTTGGAACTGCTAGAAAAGCTGCATTTTTTAACGGGTGTGAGTGTTCATGCCTCACGTGGCAAGGTGGGCAGCACTACGCTTAACGGTAGCTGGCAGTTAGAGACCACCTATCCCTTTGCTTGCGAAGCCAAGTTCCCTTTTACGGATGATTTGCTAGAGACTTACAAAGCTGTTGCATAGCGTTGCTAGCTGTTACGATATCCAGCGTAATTTCTTTTCATGAAAAAGCCGCCGCAGAGGATTTCTGCGGCGGCTTTTTAGTGTTTGCTTAGTGCTGTGTTAATCCTGAGCTAAGCATTGATACTAAGCTGCACTTCTTCAACGACTAGCTAGCTGCTAGATAGCCATTGATAGAGGCTTTGCGACGACGAAGATGCTTAAGAGCTTGCTGCTCTAGCTGACGAACGCGTTCGCGGCTGATGCCCATGCGCTGACCCACTTTAGCCAGCGATAGAGGATTGCCATCGCCCAGGCCGAAGCGTAGATTGATGACTTCCTGCTGCTGAGTGGTGAGTTCAGAGAGCATTCTGAAGATGTCTTGGCGCAGCGACTGCTGCACGGTGTAGTCTTCAGGAGAAGCGCCATCGTCTTCTAGAAGGTCTTGAAGCTCGGTATCTTGATTGTCGCCAATGCGGACATCCAGCGAAATGGGCTGGCGAGCAATGGTGAGATACTCGCGTACCTGTTTGGGCTCAAGCTCTAGTTCTGCGCCCACTTCAGCAGCGTTAGGACTGCGGCCTAGCTTTTGAGAAAGCTCGCGCTGAACCCGCTTGATTTTGTTGAGCTTTTCGGTGATGTGAATCGGTAGGCGAATCGTGCGGGCTTGCTGTGCGATCGCACGAGTAATCGCCTGGCGAATCCACCAGTAGGCGTACGTAGAGAATTTGTAGCCCTTCATTGGGTCAAACTTTTCTACGCCGCGCTCTAGCCCTAGTGTCCCTTCCTGAATCAGGTCTAAGAACTCAAGGTTGCGCTTCTGGTACTTTTTGGCGACGGCAACGACTAAGCGAAGGTTGGCTTCGATCATCTTACGCTTTGCTTTTTGGCCGCGGTTTAGATGATAGGTCAGATCCGCTTCGCTCATGTCAGCGGCTTTGGCCCACTGCTCATGAGAAATCTCGAGAGGATGTGTTTCGGCGTCTGCACCTGCTGCTTCCGTACCTACTGCTTCTGCACCTACTGAGGTCTCTTCGGATTCGTCAGCTGAAGGGAGCTGTGTTTCTAGCTCTTTTTTGATTTCCAGTAAGGCCATCAGTTTTTGAACTTGCTTACCCAAGACGATTTCATCTTCATGGCTAAGCAGTGGTACTCGGCCAATTTCATGTAGGTAGGCGCGCACAGCATCGGTGGTATAAGTGGACCTTACTTTGCTACGCTTAGCTGCTTTCGAGGTTGTTTTTTTAGCCGTAGTTTTTTTAGCAGTGGTCTTTTTAGCAGTGGTCTTTTTGGTCGTCGCTTTTTTAGTCGTTTTTTTCTTAGCCGTCGCTTTTTTCGTGGCGGCTTTTCGCCTAGCGGTTTTTCCAGTTTTAGCGTCTTTTACAGCCACCTCTTTTGCTGTTGTTTTTGTTGTCTTTTCAGCTTTAGCGTTGGGCGTTGTCACAACAGTATCCTGAGAAACTTGCTTCAGGTCGGAATTTGCTTGATCGACGGTATTTTTAGTCTCTTTGCGGGACTTTGATGTCGTAACCATGGGTCTTTGTGGGCCTCCGCCTATGTTTCTTCGAGGTGAGAGTGCGAGTCTCCTGGGCGCTAACGCTGATGGAACAAACTCTGGGATAACTAACTGGGATAACTAATAAGATGATTTGCTAGGCGGCTTCCTCAGGCCGTTTTTAATAGACCGTTTGGCTAGGTTTCCTGGTAGGAATGTCTTGAAAAGGATAGGCCTTGGCCAAAACCTGACTTAACTAGAAAAGCGCCTCCAGAGGAGCGCTAAACGCCTTAGTCGGAATCATTATGAGTTTATATTAGCATGACCTGAACTTTCTCTGAAGCACGGATTGAATGTCGTCAGATGACTACCTAAACATCTGTGAAAGCTCTTGAACTCATCCTATAAGGGTGCTTTAAGGAAATACTGAGAACCTGCTTAGAAGCAGCTAAGAATAGCACTTGAGAGGTTTTGAAGACTCCCTTTCTGCTCCTATATAATGACTCGAAGCGTTGTTGTTTACAGTAGTGGTTTTACAGCGTAAAGACCGAACATACGACGGAGCGTAGCGGCAAAGTGGCTGGAAAGGTCAGTCTTAGGTGTCGTTACATTAGACTTGATGGTCAGAGGACTGGCATCTATCTTTTGGCCTATCTAGCCGGGGACGTGATGTGTTGAGTGAAAGTGCATGGGCAGGTACCGGTTGAGTTTTACAGGTAAGTTTTACGGGCGCTTAGCCGACTTTGTCTGTTAAAGAATGACGTTAAAGACCAGTGAAGTCGGCTTGTGTTACCAGTGTCTGTAGGATTAGTTACCGTAATGCCGGATAGAGAGCTTAGACCCAGAGGCTAGGCCGCTGAATAAAGAGGCACAGTCGGTATACACATTTTCAATAACTTTTATTGATAAAGGTCAACTGCAATAGGGGCTAATTATGCCGATTTTGCTTGAGTGATGGAGAGTTGAGCAGAATGCTATTGGTTGGTGAGTTGATGGGCCAGATTATCTGGTCTGATCATTTTGTTGTTAGCCAGCTAGCTTTCAGGTTTCTTGGCTGCCCTCTCTTGGCTGCCCTCTTTTGGCTGTCCCCCTTTCTCGCCTGTTTTTTGCTGTTATTTCTGCTGTTAATAGAACAATATTTGTGATTCGAATCACAAATATTGTTCTATTAATTTGAGCAGTTTGCCAGGATAAAAGCCAGCGAGCGCGAGGATGCTTTTTTAATAGTTAAATAGAGTTAAGTTTGTTTTGGAGATGCCAAACTCTAGCATGATTGTCTTGTTATGATGACAATCCTAAATAATGTCTTTATTGTTGGCGAAAAGTGCAGATGGCTAGAACCGCGTGCCTAATGGGGTTAGCCCGCTTTAGGGGTCCTTTGCGATCACGTCTTCAATCGCCCATTTGACGGCGGCTTTCGTATGAATTTCGGTGGTGTCAAACATCGGGACGCTGCTGCCAGAAGGCTTTACCAGCAGGCCAATTTCTGTACAGCCGAGGATAACGGCTTCTGCACCTGAGTTAATCAGGTTGTCGATAATGTGGTGAAAGCGATCGCGCGAGGCCTCTCGGATTTGGCCTAGGCAAAGCTCATCGTAAATGACATCGTGGATGAAGTTGCGCTCTTCGGTGTTGGGCACTTGGACGGCCAGGCCATGCTGATAAATGAGTCGATCTTTGTAGAAGGACTCTTCCATGGTGAAGCGAGTGCCGAGTAACCCCACTCGGCTAACGCCCTTTTGCTTGATAGCGTCGGCAGTGGCATCGGCAATGTGAATGAGGGGAATGTTAGTGGCTAGTGCGATCGCATCGGCCACTTTATGCATGGTGTTCGTTGCGAGCAATATGCAGTCTGCGCCGGCGATTTCTAGCTGGTGAGCGGCGGTCCCAAGCAGTTTGCCAATTTTGTCCCAGGCTCCTTTGTGCTTAAGCGCAACGAGTTCTTCAAAATCGACAGAGTACATCAAAATTTTGGCTGAATGCAGACCGCCTAGCTCAGCTTTGACCGTTTCGTTTAGCAGGCGGTAGTACTCAGTAGTGGACTCCCAACTCATGCCACCCAGAACGCCGATGGTTTTCATACTACGCCTTCTCTTCAAACTTTTGATACCACAAAATATTCCCTGCGACCGTCAGAACAAAGGCAATGCCGCCGCCGTAGATGGCTAGGTTAGGGGCGTAGCCGCCTCGTGATAGGGTTTCCATCCAGGTGGCTGTGGTCGATGAGGGCCGAATAAGGTTCGCTGCAACCGGCACGAGATAAATCAAAGAAGCGCCTACGATTAGCCAGCCCACCATGGAAGCGAGGAGAAAGAGGGTTTTAGCTTGGGATTGACCTTTGTAAGGAGAAGACATAATAAGGCGTGGGAAGCGTTTTATAAGACG
Organism: Cyanobacteria bacterium J06634_5; assembly: GCA_039820525.1. Taxonomy (GTDB): domain Bacteria; phylum Cyanobacteriota; class Cyanobacteriia; order Phormidesmidales; family Phormidesmidaceae; genus Phormidesmis. The sequence continues at coordinate 21,181 of JBCBPY010000025.1, read as the reverse complement.
TGCTTTTTATGAGACGTGCTTTTAGTCAAAGCTCTTTTATTATAGGTGGGTTTGTGGCTCTGTTTTTAGCCGCTGCTATAGCTGGAGACTGAGGCTTTTGGGATGGTGGAAGTCGGCTTGGGGCGCAGGGTGTGCGATCGCCCAAAACGTTTCCTTGACTGCGCCTTCTTCAGCCGCCTCTTCCTCAATCATGTGATTACGTTTGCCTTTTACTTTGCCTTCTTCGGTGGTGTCTGCTCTGAGCAAAACCACCATACTGACGCCTAGTTGCAGGGGGGCTGTGGAGGCTTCAGACGTGATGAGCTCAGCGATATTTAGGGTTACGCTCAGGTGCAGCCCGTCTGGTGCGCTGTGTACTGCAAACGGCAGGTTAGCGATCGCGGTTTCTTCTCTCAAGCCTTGCCGATAGCTGTTAAGGGCGAATACATTCCAGTCACCGCTAGGGGCCATATTAAATTCCCAATAGGGTTGCTGCTGGTCGTGCGTCGTGCCCTGTGCTATGAAAAATTCAAAGCAGGTTTTTTCCCACAGGCGATCGCACCTCTTAGGCCCTGTGGCATTAGGCCCTGTGTCATTAGGCCGTGTGTCGTTTTCGGCTGAATTGCCCAAATTGCTTTCTGCAATGACAACTTTTTTCCAGTTTCCCGATATTAAATAATCAATTGTTAGCGACGGGCCCTCTCGTAAAACATGACCTGTAATCGTCACATCCGTTGTCAAAGGCGTTGGCTGAAAAGGCTGTAGCGAGAAACTTTTGGCAGTATGAGTCACGGGCGGTGCGGATTAAAATGTTGCGGATTGAAATATTGCGATGAAGAATATTGCGTTGAATAAATGCGTTCACCTGAGATTTTCAATGATGGCTTTGAGCGTATCTGCCTGATTCTCAATGCTTTCGGTGAGCTTGAACTGCACTAAGGCGCGGTGGAGATTGTGCGCGGGGTGCGTGACCTTAAAGTACACATTGCCGGCCAGGTGGTCGGTGAAAAATCTGAGACCTAGCTCAAAGGCAATCAAGCGGATGGCATCGTACAGGTAGTCGTAGTCTTGCTCGGTTAAAAAGTCTTTGGCTAAAGATAAATAGCCTTCTAGCATGGCTTTTGCCAAGTCTGTATCGAAGACAACCGCCTGCCAGTCCTCGGTTTCTTCGCCGAGGGGATTGCAGCCAGAGCGCAGACAATCGCCAATATCGTAATGAACAAGCCCAGGCTTGATTGTATCGAGATCGATTAGGCTAACTGCCTTGCCATCGGCACCCAACATCATGTTGTTTACTTTAGGATCGCCATGAATCGGACGCAGCTGTAGATGGCCTGCGGCTTTGGCCTTTTCTAAAACGTGGGCCCACGCTTGGCGCTGCTCAATAAAGTTAAGGCAGTAGCGAACCGCTGCCGTGGGCGCTGATAGCTCTGCTTGCTGGCGGACCTGCTGGCGAACTTGCTGGTAGTGCGCCAGGTACTGGGGCGTAATGTGAAAGCCCTTTAGCGTATCGGCTAAGCGCTCGGCAGAAAGGGTACTAATGAGACTGTGAAACATCGCAAGGCCGTAACCCACTTCGCGAGCGTGGGCACAGCTGTTAACCGTGTCAAAAACTTGAGCCTCTTCAACAAAAGTAATCGCTCGCCAGTAATGACCCTGCTCGTCTTTCCAAAAGTTTTTGCCTTGCGTGGTGGGTAACACTTGGGGGGTTTCCCAGCGGCGGTGGTCTAACGATTTTTGAGCTTTTTCAGACTGCTGACTGAGGTGCTCGTTGAGCAGCACCATGTTTTGAATCACCTGCTCGGGCTGGGTGAAGACTTGGGTGTTGATGCGCTGAAGGACGAACCGCTGGCCTGAATGCTGGCCAGAGTGTTGGCTGGCCGCATCGGACGTGGTGACTAAAAAGGTGCTGTTGATATTGCCATTGCCGAGCGGCTCGACGCTGCTGATGTGGCCGGCTGGGCGGTCAGATACGACAAAGTTAGCTGCGATCGCTTTGAGTATTTTTTGGGGTGTTTCCTTAGGCGTTTCCTCGGGTGTTTTTGGGGGCGTCTGTTGAGCATTAGGGTCGTTAGGAACTGCCGACATAGAGGATTGCGACATAAAAGATTACAGCATCGCGGATTAAAGAGAACTAGAATTCAAGCTTTCCGCCTCTTCTGGCGTCTGCGGAATATGCATCCCACACTCCTGCTTTAATCCTTGGAATCGGGTTGCCCGACCGTTGTCATCGTCTGACACCAGCGGCCTGCTGGAGTGCCAATCGCCGACGCTGACATACCCTTCTTTAAAGAAAGGGTGATAGGGCAAATTGTTCTCCTTAAGGTACATATAAACGTCGCGAGAGGTCCAATGCAAAATGGGGAGTAGTTTATGCAGTCCGTTTTGCAGGCCGACCCGACCCAGGGTTTTGCGGTGTTCGGTTTGTTTGGATCTGAGCCCTGTTAGCCAAGCGGTTGCGCCTAATTCCTTGAGTGCTCGCTGCATGGGTTCTACTTTGCGGATGGCATCATAGCGATTGAGCGCTTCAACGGTGCCTTCTTCCCACAGTCGGCCCTGGAGGGCTTCCATGCGGGCCGGGCTCAGCGGTGATTGATACACTTTTAGGTTGAGTGAAAGCCTTTGGATGAGCTCATCGGCAAAGCGATAGGTTTCAGCGGGTAGATAACCTGTATCTATCCAGATAACCGGCACATCTGGTACCACGCTGGTGACCAGTCCTAGCATAACGGCTGATTGAATACCAAAGCTCGTGCTCATCACCAACCCTTTGCCGAAGGTTTGGTGTCCCCATTCGATTAGCTCAGCGGCGTCTGCCTGGTCAAATTTTTCGTTGATAGCTTTTAAGTCAATCTTTGGCACTGACTTTAGCTTTGGCCCTGGCACTTGAGGGTTTGACTCGGTGGGCTCGCTGGCTGGCTGAGAAGGCGCTTGTGCCGCCGATGCGGCAGATTGGCCGTTGAAACCGTTGGATGTAAGACTTGGCAACGCACTGGTCATAGGGAAAAGGTCCTGCTCCCACTTATGATAAGGCTCACCCTTATAAGGGCTTTCCTATAAGCCTATAGCTTCCCATGTTCGGCTAAGTAAGTGAAGCTATTCGGGTGAGATCTGGGCGGGATCTGGGCGGGATTTAGTCCGTATCGACCTTTCTGCGGGAGGCTTTGAGCTGCGATCGCTTCGCTTTATTGTCTAATCTACGCCGCTTTGATCCTTTTGTGGGTTTGGTGGGACGTCGCTTTTTAGGCACGACAGTGACCGCTTTTATCATCTCTTTTAGGCGCGTTAGGGCTTCGTCACGGTTACGTTCTTGAGAGCGATGCTGCTGTGACTTAATGACAATCACACCCTCTTTGGTGAGGCGTTTGTCTCTAAGGGCGAGCAGTCGCCGCTTGTAATAGTCTGGCAGGGAAGAGGCGGTGATATCGAATCGAAGATGAACCGCTGAGGCGACTTTGTTAACGTTTTGCCCACCGGCGCCCTGGGCGCGAATAGCGCTCATTTCAATATCGTTGTCTGGAATAGAAACCGTGTTGGAGATTCTTAGCATCTAGGGTTTGTTTGGGAGGCTTTGTTGAAAGGGCTGCTAGCGCTTGCTCTGAAGTGTGTTCTGGCGTGTTCTGTTCTGGCGTGTTTTATGGCGTGTCTTGTCTTATGGAGCAGTGCGTTGTGTGGTGTGTCGCTTGTGCGGGTTGTTTTTGGGTGTCCTAGAGTTCATCGATTCAAAGCTCGGGTGATCCCATACACTTAGGAGAAACTTGTAAGGACACGTATACAACGGGGCCGCTAAACAATGACGCTCATGCACAAAGTTCAGTACCCGGTGGTGTTTTTACTCGAAGCCATTGGTGATCAGCTTTGGGGGTTCAAGCCTAATTTTGTGGCCGCCTTGGTGATGCAAGAGGGACCCCGCAGAGCCCTGTTTTGGTTTGCTAAAAATATGCCGAAGTATGAGCATATTTTAGAAGCTTGGGGGCCGATTCGCACGCATTTGGTGGTGGCGGTGCTCTCGACGATGAACGGCTGCGCGTATACGACGGCGGGTCATGTCTATGCGCTACAGCTGCACTATTTAAAAAACAACGATCGCCTGTTTCCACTGACGGGTAGTGAGATTTTTGAGCTGCATCTATTGCCAGAAGAAGAGATTTTGCAGCGGCTTGAGCCAGTGCTGATAAAGGCGGGACTGAGTGAGGAGGTATTTTTGCTGCACCGGATGGTTGAGCTTCGCCGGGAGAAGTCTTTGGCCCTGAGCGATCGCGATTATTCGCTGTTACATCTGATTAAGCTGTTTCGGATGCTCAATGTGTGCGGCATTTCAAACGAGGTCAAAATCGATCAGGCACATGACCCGATTAATAAAAATAGGGCGGTGCGCGATCGCTATGCGGCCTTGCGTAAGAGCCAAGCGCATGTTCAGCCTGTGGCCCCTTCTCCTGCGTTTGGCATCACGGTTTTGAGCCCAGAAGATTATTTGTAGCGCGTGGCTGTCAATAGCTACGCTACGATTTGCTGATTGCGTCAAACTGCTGCCAGCAGAGAAATAGCGCGCGGGGAACGTGGAAACAGCCTTTCCACTTCCCCCCTTTTAGCGGCAGGAGCACCTCACCCTGGCGGTTTAGGTAGCCGTACCACTCGCCATGCGCGGTATCGGTGAAGTGAGACCAGGTGTAGTCGTGCACTTTTTGGTACCACTGCCAGCAGTCTTCACGACCGGTCAGTCGGTAGGCCATCGATAGGGCCACTAAAGTCTCAAGGTGCACCCACCATAGCTTTTGGTCCCACTCTAGCTGCTGTGGGGGATGGCCTTCGGCATCTAAAAAGTAATAGAGACCCCCATATTTTTTATCCCAAGCAAAGTTGAGGATGTTGAGCACAATATCGGTGGCTTGATGGATGAGTTTGTTGCCGGTGAGGTTATTGCTTTGTGTATCTTGAGTTTGAGTGGGTGGTTGGGTTTGATGCTTGAGCTGGCGTTCTGCGATCGCCATCATGAACCACATGGCTTCAATGCCATGGCCCGGATTGATCAGTCTTCCTTCGTAGCAATCAACATGAGTGCCCTCGGGGGCAACATGCTCGTACATCAGCCCGCGCTCGGCATCAAAAAAGTCGGACATGACCTCGCGGGTCGTATTTGCCAAGACAGTTTCTAGCTGATTGCCCTCTAGTAGCCAGTCCATTTCTAAAGAGAGATTGGCCAAGATCATCGGCACCGCTAGCGCCTTAAGTGGGCGGGTGCCGGGGTAGGCTTTGGTGTATATGCCTTTAGGATTTTGTTGCCTGCGAAGCACGTTGCCGTAAGCCTGGAGTGCAATCTCTTTGGCGTTTTGGATCGTTTTTTGGGTTAGGTGCGCTTGTGTTTGTGGTGACGAGGGTTGTTGCGATGGTTGTTGCGACGATTGGTCAGCAGCGTGGCTACAAGCGAGCGCATATTGACTAAACGCCATTGCGGCAAAGCAGTCAGAAAAAATATTGTAGGGCTGGGTGAGTGGCTGGCCAGACTGGTTGAGCGAGAAGTACCAGTTTCCGGCGTCGTCTCGCCCGTGGCGGGCTAAGAAATCTGCGCCGCTTTGAGCCACAGTGAGCCAGCTATCTTGCCGTTCCGGCGACTGGTGGAAATGGTTGTAGAGCATGGAAAAAGTCCACACCTGACGATTCTGCAGCCAGATAAATTTGTCTGTGTCGTATACGCTGCCATCCCGCGCTAAGCAGGTGAAGTAACCGCCATACGCTGGGTCTAGAGAATGGGCTTCCCAAAAAGGAACCACGTTGCTCAGCAAGGTGGTTTCGTACTGAGCGGCAAGGGTTGAAAAGTCAGAGGTCATTAAAGGCTGCTGGCGTGAAGACTGCTGGCGTGAAGACTGGTGGATTGAAAGATAGGTCGTAAAGGTTATGGCGTAAAGGCTAATGGACTAAAAGTTGCCCGATTGGAGGCAGCTCACGCGGAATAGAGTTAAAACACGAGACGGCTGTGTGATGACCGCTGCGCCGCTATCGATACGGGATCGTAAGTTCGAAGCACAAACACCCGGCCAAGCGCATGGGGGAAACCCGAAGATTAAGGGGTTGTCCTATGATCCATACACGTCAATTCCCGGAGCGGTCACCCTATTTTTGTATAGATGACTAACAAAAGTGTTTTTGAAAGCTGAAAAACAAGTTGTTCATCTAATCCACAACAGGCCTCTATGCAACGTCATCAGGATGCTCAGGCTGTAGGCCCTTTAGGCGCTCAGACCGAGAGCAAGACCGAGAGCACAGCTTCTAGCTCGCCCTCCCAAATCTACCTATCTAAGCCATCTGTGTCTACTGATGATGTGGTGGATAGTGAAATAGTAGATAGTAGGACAGCAGTTAGTAAGACAGCGGCTAGTGAGGCTAGCGCTGATCGGCAACACTGGCTGCGGGCTACCACCTTTACGGGCGCAGCAGCAGTGGCTTCGGCAGGGATTGTGATGCCGCTTGCAGGTGACGGTGCGATCGCCGCCAATACCTATGACGATGCGGCGAATGAAGCCGTTGTACCACAAGTGCAAGCCGCGTCTGTGCGGTCGTTTGAGGCTGTTGGTGAGCGCCAGGTTGTTTTGCCGCAGGTCGCCCAGCGCAACGGGGCTGTTTTTAGTACGGGCTACACGGCGTTGAGTGAGCAGTACATTGCCCAGGCCGCTGCTGAGCGGGGTAACCGTTCCCTCGCCGCTGATCGTTCCTTCGCCGCTGACAGAGTCGCCACTGACAAGGAGGCTACAGCAAGGGCTGCAACGGTACCCCTGATTGCTAAGGGCGCAGATGGAAATTGGTCACTGGCTTATCAGGCTCAAAACGCTCAAGACACCCAGGCCCTGATCGCGCAGCTCGCTGAAAAAACTCAGCAGGTTCCGGCTCAGCAGGCTTCAGTACAGCAGACTTCGGCTCAGCAGACTTCATTAACGTCGTCAGCAGCACCTTCAGCTAACCTTTCCGCAGGTTCCTCAGCGGTCACAGCACAGGCAGTCCCCGTTTCAACCGTTTCAACGACGGCGACCCCTACCGCCACCCCTGCTAAGGCAACCCTGCCACCGATGCCCTGCACTGGTACGGAGTGTCGAGGGCTTGACTACATTGAAAAGCAGCTACCCATCGCCCAAGCGAAGGTGCAAGCGGCTCAGAAAGTGCTGACAGACTTTGAGACTGAGCACGGCCAGCAAGATATGGCGGCTTATCAGAAAGTGCTGAATGACCGGATTGCCGAAATTGCAGGGCAGAGCGTCACGCTAGAGGCGAGCATTGATGAAACCCGCCGCGTTATCACGCAGCTAAAAATGAGGCTGGTAACCGTCAATGCAGATTTGGGTTTTGCCGAGCAGGTGCTGGCTCAAGATTCTGCTTACCAAACGGTGTGGGAACGTCTGAAGCAGTCAGAACAAAAGGTTATTGATGAGTTTAGTCAGGCAAATATTGATGCCACTGCGCTCAACGAAACCTATGCAGACTACCAGTATCATCAGCAGTGGCTACAGCGGACGGTGCAGGAGGCGCTGGGGAACTATCTTACTGCCCCTAATGTCGATACGCCTGACTTTGTCTATCAGGCACCGGCTGCCCTGAACACCATGCAGGACTTGGTCATCGCTACTCACGAATATCAGGTTCAGCAGCTGCGGAAAGATACCATTGCAGAAATTAACAAGCGGCTGAAGGCGCGTAAAGCCGAGCTAGTAGGGAATGTAGGAGAGTACGAAACGCTCCAGCGAGCGCTGAGTGAAGCTAAGACGCTCGTGCTGCAATACGAGCAAGGGCGTGATCGCATTACCGATCCGCTGGCGACGCCTTCAACACTGGCTCCTTCGGCAGTAGAGACTGGACAAGCTGGCACTGCTGGAAACGAATTGAACGGGGAGACGTCTGCACTCTCTCGGGCACGGGCGCTTTCACTAGAATTACCGGACGGCACCCTGGCAAAGTCCTTGCTAGGCGTGGTGGTTGCGGCTGGCGCGATCGCAACAGCTACTGCTGTTACCAGACGAAAGCGCGCTGCTAAGCGGGCTGATGCACTGACCTTGAGCATTGCACCGTGGACTGAAGGCGGGTGGACTAAAGGCGAGTGGACTAACCAGCCGTGGGCTGAGGCTTCTGGATCTTCTACTCCGCAGTCGATAGGCGGCTTGGCACCTGTGGCACGGCAGCTGCTCACGCCAGTAACTTACCCCTCGCTTAAGCCCGTTATGCCGATGGGTGGTAATACAGTAGAAGACGAACTGCTCAAGGAGCTGTTGCAGATTACAGGCGGGCCGGTCGCTAGCAAGGCAGCTGTTGAGTCGCCAACCTCTCCACTAATCTCTCCATTGGTCCCAGACGAAACAACGTCGACTGTTCTTCCCTCGGCAGAGGCCGCTGAGACTGAGGTTGAGATAGATACGGATATTGAGTTTGATGCTGAGGTTGTGACGGTAGAGACCACCTTTGCGGCAGCGGCAGACGGTGCTGGCTCAGAGGATAGCCCCTCAGATATTATTGATGTGATTCCACAGGACGTGGAGCCGGCAACGGCTGCTGATCCGATATTGACGGCAGTGATTGCCTCAGCAGCCGGTATTCCTGTAGATGATATGTCTGTTGAGTATGAGGCTGATCGTGGCGCTGATCATGGGATAGAAATAGGCCGTGAGCAGCCGGTCGATATTCCAATGACCGCTCGCCAGGAGGGTCCTCTTGATTTGTCGGGCACTCCGTTCAACTCTCCCTATCAAACGGGGTATCAGGCTGACGATGAGGCCGCTAACCAGCCTGTTTACATGGTCGAGACAACGGCTGTTCCTACCTCTGAGGACTCTTTTGAGCCGCTTGTACTGGAAGATGAGGCGACTCAAGCGCCTGGGGCCGATGACGATGACGCGCTGATTGTGGCACTGATGACCCGCGAACTCAATACCATTGTGAATCGGGCACCGGCAGATGCAGGCTTTGCTGTTGAGCTCAATCAGCGAGCGATGTCACCGGCTATTGAGCCTGTGCGACTCTCTTTGGACGATATTGATCGCTTTGCTGAACATGCCATTGAGTGGGTGCTAAAAGACTTGGCCTATGCGCCAGTTGCCAGCACGGCTGAGCCGGCCACTGCACCGGTTGATCCGGTGGCCATGCAAACCGAGTATGAGCGCGATATTAAGCTAACTCTGAGTGGACTCGAAGATAACGAAGACTTTGGTGATCTCGACGCCGATAGATTTGACGAGAGTAATCCTGAGCTGGATGCGTTGGTGATGGACGAGCTGGTCATAGAAGAGTGCCTGCAAACGGCGGCATAACGTGCGAGTGGCTAGGGCAGTGTAAACGAGGCCAGCTGCTCTTGTCTTTCGCAGGTCCGTTGTCTCTTAGCGGCAAAGTGTGTTTTCCTTAAGATCCACACATCTTGTGATGTGTTTCTTGTGGAAGAGAGTGCATTTGCCATGGCTTCTGAGTTGTCTCGTTCGGTCCGCCGTTCTTCTGGTTATTCTTCTGGTCGTTCTTCTGGTCGTTTGGCCGGTCATCCTTTTGGTCGGCTGATGGCCTATGGGCATCAATACCGGCAGCGGGCAGGGTTAGCGAGTCTTTGTTCTGTACTCAATACTGTGTTCGACTTGGCCCCGCCAGCGCTGATTGGGGTCGCGATTGATATTGTTGTTGCGCAGCAAGATTCTATATTGGCGCGCTGGGGCGTGAGTGATTTGCGATCGCAGTTCATCATTCTTTCGCTAGTGACTTTTTTGGTGTGGGTGCTGGAGTCGGCGTTTCAATATGCTTACGAGCTGCTGTGGCGCAATTTGGCCCAGTCTATGGAGCATGACCTGCGGATGGATGCCTATCACCATGTGCAGGGGCTGGAGCTAGCCTATTTTGAAGAACGCTCTACGGGTGAGCTGATGTCGATGCTCAACGACGACATCAATCAGCTAGAGCGTTTTTTAGACGTGGGTGCGAATCGCATTTTGCAGATGATTTCAACGGTGCTGATTATTGGCACGACGTTTTTTGTGCTCGCGCCCAGCTTGGCTTGGATGGCGATTGTGCCGATGCCGTTTATTATTTGGGGTGCGATCGCCTTTCAAAAGTATTTGGCCCCTCGCTACAGCAGCGTTCGCGAGCGGGCAGGGCTGATTAATTCTAGGCTGGCCAACAACCTTACGGGCATTGCCACGATTAAAAGCTTTACTGCCGAGCGCTACGAACTCGCTCAGCTAGGCCGTGAGAGTGAGGCCTACCGGCAAAGCAATCGGCGGGCGATCTCTTTAAGTGCGGCGTTTATTCCGCTGATTCGAATCATTATTTTAATTGGCTTTACCGGCATTCTTTTTTACGGGGGGATGGCGACGGCTGCTGGGGCGCTGGATCCAGGCACTTACACCGTTTTGGTGTTTTTAACGCAGCGGTTGCTTTGGCCGCTCACCCGGCTGGGCGAAACGCTTGACCAGTATCAGCGGGCGATGGCGTCTACGGGCCGTGTGATGAATTTGTTGGATACGCCGATTACGATTCGGACGGGGAGCACGGCGCTACCGGCGTCTGCCGTCAGTGGTGAGATTATCTTTGAGCAGGTTAGCTTTGGCTACCAGAGCCGCCAGCCGATTTTGAACAATCTTTCGCTGAAAATCCCAGCGGGAAAAACAACTGCTATTGTGGGCGCGACGGGCTCAGGGAAAAGTACGCTGGTTAAATTGTTGTTGCGCTTTTATGAGGTGAACTCGGGCCAAATTACCCTAGATGGGCTCGATTTACAGGCGATTAACTTGCAAGACTTAAGGCGTGCCGTGGGGCTGGTGAGTCAAGAGGTATTTTTGTTTCATGGCTCAGTGGCTGAAAACATTGCCTATGGCAGCTTTAACGCGACCCAAAGAGAGATTGTTCGGGCGGCTCAGGTGGCTGAAGCCCATGACTTTATTCAGCAGCTACCGGAAGGCTACGACACCGTGGTGGGTGAGCGTGGACAAAAGCTTTCGGGCGGGCAGCGGCAGCGATTGGCGATCGCTCGGGCGCTGCTCAAAAATCCACCCATTTTGATTTTAGATGAGGCCACTTCTGCGGTAGATAATGAAACAGAAGCGGCGATTCAACGCTCTTTGGAGAAGATTACGCAAGATCGTACCGTCATTGCGATCGCACATCGGCTGTCTACGATTCGCAATGCTCACTGCATTTATGTGATGGAGAATGGCGTGCTGGTGGAAAGCGGCACTCACGAGTCCTTACTGGCCAAAGGCGCGCTGTATGCAGGGCTTTGGAGCGTTCAAACGGGCGATCGTATCCCCTAAAGCGCCTTAACTTTCACTCGTTAGAGGTGTCGTGCGTTGATGGAGTGAGTTTGGAGGGCACTGGTAGAAATAATGGGAGGGCAATTGTCCGTGAGACGTGGAAATTCGCCAAATGCAACAATTGTCTTGCAAAAAAGAGACCTCTTGTCGAGAGTCGCAGGCAATTTGATAAGCTTTTAGCCGTAGCAAAATGAAATAGTTGTTCTTAAGGCAATGTTGATGGACGCTCACGGTCGCCTTTTGGCGTTTGCAGAATCTCTGATTCGTCAAAAAACAGACACCTACTGTAGTGAGCTGCAAAGGCAAATTTTGAGTACCGCTTTGCAGGCTGGTCGTAAAACCTACGACCAGCTAGCAGAGGACTGCGGATACTCTGCTAAATACGTGAAGCAGGACGTCGCGCCCAAGCTGTGGCAGGTGTTATCGCAGGCTTTGGACGAAAAGGTCACAAAATCTAACCTTCGCGCTGTTCTGAGCGAAAAAATGCGTGAGGCACCCTTGCCGCAATCGGTCGCTGGAGAGGGCCAGCATAAAGATGAGGCGATCGCTAGCGATCTTCTAGGTGCTCACGACCTAGGTGCTGACGCTGCGGCAACGCCGTTTGCGGCGACCGTCCCCTTTGCCGCAAAACCGACCATTTTGCTGGTTGATGACCAGCCTAAAAACTTGCGCTTGCTCTCAGAGCTACTAGAAGAGCAAGGCTATGAAGTACAGCAGGCCATTAGTGGAGCGATTGCGCTTCAGGCGATTGCCCGCAGCAAGCCACATTTGATTTTGCTCGATATCTACATGCCAGAGATGGACGGCTACCTCGTTTGTCAGCAGATTAAGGCCGATTCGGATATGCGGTCGATTCCTGTGATATTTATCAGCGCGCTAGATGAAGCCTGGGATAAGGTCAAGGCTTTTTCGGTCGGCGGCAGCGACTACATCACCAAACCGTTTAAGGTGGTTGAAGTCCTGGCACGGGTTGAAAATCAGCTCAAAATCCAGCGGTTGCAGCAGGCGCTAGAATTTCAAAATACTCAGCTACAGCAGGCGCTCAAAGAGCTACAGCGATTGGCTGCAATTGATGAGGTCACCCAGGTTGCCAGCCGCAGCCGGTTTGATGAATACCTTTTAGCATGCTGGCAGCGGGAAATGGTGACGCAAAACCCTCTGACGCTGTTGATGATTCAAGTGAATACTTTGGATGATGCGGACGGCGGCGATCGCTGTTTGCGTCAGTCCGCTCAGCTGATTAACCAGGTGTTAGAAGGGCCCGGTGATTTGTTAGGGCGCTATGGTACGTTGACGTTTGCGGCCATTTTGCCGGGGCGCTCAGAGGTAGAGGGGCGGCAAATTGTTCATCAATTACGCGGTAAAATTGCCCGACTTGAGTGCATAGAGTCCGACCGGGACAGCTCATCTGATGCGATGCCGCTGTTTAATGTTGGGCTGAGTACGATTGTGCCGATTAGCGGCTTGGGTATTGAATCTTTTTTGGAAGACTGTGAGCAAGCGCTACAGCAGGCCAAGGCTCAACAGCCGGCAAATGAGTAGGGCTTTTGCAGATTAGTGATTATAGACTGGCGGTTACAGACTGGTGATCGCAGTGTTAAAGCGTTCGCTGGGTCGCATAGCTTTGGCTGCTTTTTCACGATTGGGTAAGTAGTAGCCGCCCAGGTCTACGGCGCTTCCCTGCGCTGTGGTAAAGTCTTGTGCGATCGCGCCCTCCTGTGCTTGGAGCTGCTGGGCTAAGGCTTCAAACTGCGTTTTTAGGCCGCTATCTTTTGACTGTTGTGCGATCGCCTGTGCCCAGTACAGGGCTAGGTAAAAGTGGCTGCCGCGATTATCCAACTCATTGACTTTGCGAGAGGGTGATTTGTCGTTCTCTAGCAGCTGGGCGGTGGCTTCATTCAGCGTTTCGGCCAAAATCGCAGCGCGGGAATTGTTTGTTTTACGGCCTAGCTCTTCTAGGGTGACAGCCAATGCCAAAAACTCTCCTAACGAATCCCAGCGCAGGTGACCTTCGCTGGTAAACTGTTGTACATGCTTCGGTGCAGAGCCGCCAGCGCCAGTTTCAAAGAGGCCACCGCCTGCCAGCAAGGGAACAACTGAGAGCATTTTGGCACTGGTTCCCAGCTCCAGGATAGGAAACAAATCGGTTAAATAGTCTCGCAAAACGTTACCCGTGACCGAGATAACGTCTTCTCCGGCCTTGATTTTTTCACAGGTAAGCTGCATCGCGGCGACCGGGGGCAGAATCTGGATGTCGAGTCCGGTGGTGTCGTGGTTGGGCAAATACTCGTTTACCTTGGCAATAATTTGCGCGTCGTGGGCGCGCTGTTCGTCTAGCCAAAAGAGGGTGGGTGAGCCGGTTGCTTTGGCGCGGGTGACGGCGAGCTTTACCCAGTCCTGCACGGCGATGTCTTTGGTTTGGCACATGCGCCATAGATCGCCTGCGGCTACGGTGTGTTTTATGAGGGTTTTTCCGCTGTTGTTGTCTACAACGCGGACGGTGCCCCCTGCTTCACCAATATCAGCGCTAATCTCAAAGGTTTTATCGTGGGAGCCGTATTCTTCGGCTTTTTTGGCCATGAGGCCCACGTTTGCAACGCTGCCCATGGTGGTGACATCAAAGGCACCGTTGGCCTTGCAAAAGTCAATGCAGGCTTGGTACATCGTGGCGTAGCAGCGATCGGGAATGAGGGCTTTGGTGTCGTGGGGGTTGCCATCTTTGCCCCACATTTGCCCGGAGGTGCGAATCGCTGCGGCCATGGAGGCATCGATAATCACGTCGCTAGGAACGTGCAGGTTGGTGATGCCCTTATCAGAGTTGACCATGGCTAGGGGAGGGCGCTGCTGATAAACCTGTTGAATGGCGTTTTCTATGTCTAGGCGCTGTTCTTCTGAGAGTGTTTTAATTTTGGCGTAGACATCGCCCAGGCCGTTGTTGGGGTTGACGCCGAGTTCAGCAAAGGTGTCGGCGTATTTTTCAAAGACAGCGTTGTAATAAATTTTGACGGCGTGTCCGAACAAAATAGGATCGGAGACTTTCATCATGGTCGCTTTGACGTGCAGCGAGAGCAAAATGTCGTCTGTTTTAGCGGCTTCAATTTCTCGGGTGTAAAAGGCTTTGAGCGCGCTGACGCTCATCACTGCCGCGTCGATGATCTCTTTTGCCAGGACGGGCGTTTTTTCTTTTAAAACAGTCACCTCACCGTCTGGTTTTACCAGCTCAATGCGGACATCACCGGCTTGTTCAATCACAACGGACTGTTCACTGCTGTAAAAGTCACCTGCTTGCATGTGGGCTACGTGAGACCTGGAGTTGGAGTGCCATGCGCCGACGCTGTGAGGGTGCTTGCGGGCGTATTGCTTGACAGCGGCGGCTACCCGCCGGTCGGAGTTGCCTTCTCGGAGAACGGGGTTCACCGCGCTGCCTAAGCACTTGGCGTATCTTTTTTGGATGGCGGCTTCAGCGTCGTTTTGAGGCGCAGCAGGATAGTTAGGGACGTCGTAGCCTTTGTCTTGGAGTTCTTTAATGGCCGCGGTGAGCTGTGGAATAGACGCGCTGATATTTGGCAGCTTAATGATGTTGGCGGCGGGCGTTTTGGCGAGTTCACCTAGCTGGGTGAGGGCGTCGGGTTTGCGCTGGGCGTCGGTGAGTTTTTCGGGAAAGTTGGCAATAATGCGCCCTGCGAGTGAAATGTCGCTGGCTTTTACGTTAATATCAGCCGTTTTTAAAAAGGACTGAATAATGGGTAAGAAAGAATACGTGGCCAAAGCCGGTGCTTCATCGGTAACGGTGTAGATGATGGTGGCAGATGGGTTTGTCATGTAGCTTTCTTAACGAGAAGGGGCTTAAGGTAAGGAGTGACGGGTGCGCTGCCAAATGCAAGGCAAACCACAGCAAGCATATCTTGATGAAGTGACGTTTTAAAGGCTTTATGTCAGAACATGCCGTGCAGTGAAAGCTGCCGTGAGCGGTGAAGTCAGGAGTGATGTGAGAGGGGGACTAGGCAATTGATGCATCAGGCGTTGCTTCGCTATGACGAAGCCTTGGTTCGTAGGGCGGTTTTTGCGTTTTGGAAAAGGACGGTGGGCTACGGCTTTCCGATTGCGTTGGGGCTGGTGGCGGTTGGATTTGTGCCGGATTTGATTCGTGGGACGGCTTCTTGGGTGACGGGGGTGTGCGCGACGGTGTTTGTACTGGGGGTTGGCCTGGTGGTGACGATTTATGCCGTGCATATTAAAAACTCTATGGCGAAGTTTCGGGCGCTGGGTCAGCCAGAGGCGAGGTTTATCGCTGAAGACGAGACGTTTACGCTGGTGTCTGATGTGGGCAGCTCTACGCTAAATTGGTCTGCTATTCAGGAGGTGTGGCGGTTTTCTGAGTTTTGGCTGGTGCTGTTTTCAAAGGCTCAGTTTTCGATTATTCCCTTAGCAGGGGTGAGCCACCAGATGCAGGTGTTTGTGCTCGATAAGGTTCGTGGTTCTGGCGGAAAGGTGATTGCTGTAAAAAAGCCTTAGGAAAGCATAACTAGGCAGGCCATGACGGCTTGGATGCTTGGATGCTTTGAATTTAATGTTCTATTGGGTGGCTTCTTAGCTGTGGTTAAGTATGTTCTCACCTGATTTGAGGGGGTGGGCCGTTTAATGTTTTTAATCTAAACGATGCCAACTCTCAAGGTGAAAAGAACAGCGATGACCATTTCTAAAGCTCGGGCGAACACTCAGCATAGCGACCTGAGGAAACAGATTCAAACCAGCTTGCACAAGGCTGAGACCCAAAAGAATAAGCTTAAAAAGACTGATCGGCGCTACAGCGTGACGAATTTGATTTTGGGGGCGGTGGCGACGTTTATTGCGGGGGAGTCTGCGATCGCAAATGAACCTCTCATGGGCAACTGGCGCTTCACCACGACGGTGGCGTCCTTGTGTACGCTTAGTGCAACGGTGGTTGCGGGCGTACACAAGCAGGTTGCGCCGACGGATTTGATTATAGAATCTAGCGAATGTGCGGCTAAGCTCAAGGCGCTTAGAATTGAAACGATTCCGGCTGCGTATGAGCTAGAAGAGGTGAGCACAGCGTATCAAAACCTGTTGTCTGAATTTTCGAGGGTAGATTGCTGAGTTCTTATATTGACGGCTATTGACGAAATTTTCCGGGTTGGTGCTTACTCACTGCGTTGGTAGTGGAGTGAGTTGCTTCTTAAATGTAAGGCTGCGACGGAGCCTTGTTGGCTACTCACTGTTGATTATTTGCCGCATAATGTATTCAACTTATGCTATGCATAATTGCTGTAGCTATTAGGCACTCCCCTAAAAAAATTTGCTATGACTCGCCTGTTCCCGTTGAGTTTTGCCAAGCAATTTGCATACCTTAGTCCTGCTTGTGTTCGGCGACGATGGGTCCCCTCGGCTGTTGTGAGTATGGCTGTGCTGATGTTGGGTGCGGTGGCGATCGCGCAGCAACGGCCTACTTATAAAGCCGTCGGCAAACTGTTTATTAACCCAGCAGAGCCCGTCCTTCGAGATCGCGCTGCGCCCTCTACAGAAGCGCCTCTTTCCCCTCCTACTTCTTCAAAGCGCCCTGCGATACTAGGCTCCGGCAATTCTTTAGACCCTGTAGCCGAGCGCTTACAGTCACCGGATTTAATGCAGCAAGTGATCGTTTGGCTAACGCTAGCTGATGCTGAGGGCCAGCCGCCTACCCCAGCTGAAGTTGCTGCGCTGCTTTCGGTCACTGCGTCAGCTGAAACGGGTGTGTGGGAGATTGTGTTCTTATCTGGCAACCCGGCGCTCTCCGTTGCCCTTGTGAATGCTGTGATGGATGTCTATGTGCAAAATGATCTTGCCAACGTTCGCCTGAGTGGTTCACCTGATCGGGTAGAGACTACTGTTCAGATTGTCAAACGAGCAGAAGTGATCAATCGAGCAGGCAGATACCTAAGAACCGCTGTTGGCTTGGGTGTATTCCTAGTGAGCTTAGGGACGTTCGCTCTGATGGTTATTGGGTTGGAGCGTAGCGATCGCCTTGTTAAAACCGTTGCCCAGCTCCAACGCCTTTACGGTTGCAGCGTGTTGGAACTGTTCCCAAAAGATAGCAGAGGCGGCCCAAAAACCGCGACTGGGATTGCCTTACGAGATGCGCCGTCTTCCCTCGTTAGTGAAATTTACCGTAGTTTGCAAGCTAAGCTTCGGCGATCGCAGGCTCAGGGCAGCGGGCCTGGAATCAAAACAATCACCTTGATGGGTACAACAGCTACAGAGAGTACGGCAGCGGCGGCAGCAAATCTAGCGATGTCGAATGCTGAAGCTCAAAAGAAAACCCTGTTAATTGATGGCAACTTTTACAACCCCAGTCAAACTCAGCTATGGGAGTTACCTGCCAATAGTGCTGGATTAAGGCAGGTTTTTCAGGGCGAAGGGTCTTTAGCGGATAGTCTTCACAAGGTGCATAGTCATGTATGGCTTTTGCCTTTGGGCTCGGTGGGAGGCTCTGGCAGTCGGTCTGGCAGTCGGTCTGGCGGTTCATTCGCGGAGTGGTTAGTTTTGCCCAAAATGCAGCAGCTTTTGATTGCGGCTACCCGAACTTTTGATGCTGTGATTATTGACGCTCCCCCTTTGCTAGCGGGGCCGGAGGCCCTTTCCCTGGGGCAGCTTTCCGAGGGTATTGTGTTGTTTAGCCCTTTGGGTAAAGTTTCCAGTGTTCAGATTGCTGCGGCTAATGACGCGCTGAGGAAGGCTGAACAAACTATTTTGGGGTTAGTGGTGACCAATGCTAAGTTTCAGAGCTTACAGGGTGAGTCTGCTAAGGGTTTGACTCAGGGGTCTCGGTTAAGGGGTTTTCGAATTCCTGTCTGGGCGCGATCGCTCAGACATTTTGTAGCTTCTTTGAGGGATGGGCGAGGTGCTCTGCTAAGGCCTAGGTCTAAGTCTGAATTTAAGCGTAAATCTAACCTTAAGTCCAAGCCTAAATCAAAGAGCACTCCCTTTTCTACATCATCTCCCCAGGCTGAGTATAGTTCTGCGGATTTTGCGAAGGAGGAGGGTAGCCGGTCTTCCCATGTTATTCAGATTGAGGCCAAAAGTGATTTGGGGTTTAGTGATTTGGGGTCTGAGGAGATATAACGAGCGCTTCTCTGTTGAGTAGATTTAGGCTGAGTGGGTTTAGGCGTCAATGAAGCCTTTGATAGTGGCGATGACGGGTTTAGCGACGGGGTGCTCTATGGCGGATTCTAAGGCGGCGGCGCTGCCTTCTTTAACGGCGTTGAAGACGCGCTTTTTGAGGGTGGGGTTGCCTTGAATAGCCTTGATGGCTTTGGCTTCAATGAGTTCTTGACCATCGGCGGTGGTGTGGTCGTATTGCTGGTCTAGCTCGGTGAGTAGGGTTTTGATGTCGCGGGCGGCCTGGGTGAGGTCGGTACTGTTGTTGATTTGGGTGTGGATTTTGTCGCCGTGGACTTGGTCGCCTGCGAAGTTGTCGCCTTGGCCGTGTTGATGGATGGTGTTGCTCATGGGTTGATGTGCCTCTTGTGATTGTTGGTTGTTGTTGTCGTTGGTGATGTGGATGTTAATGTCACGAATGCTTCGAGCCAGCTGTTCTTCTTCAAATCGGCCTTCTTTGCCGCGTTCGTCTCGTCGTCTTTGCTGGCGGGCTTCTAAGGATTCGTAACCGTCTAGCAGTTTGCGGAGGTTGATGCGTTTGCGTAGTTTACCAATGGTGTAGGTTGTATCGCCCATGGCTTCTGCGCCGAGGAGTTCTTGGTAGTCTATGGGGGGATGGTCGGGGTGGTCGGGGACGGGGACCCATTCGGTGACGGTTAGGTTGGCAAAGCTGTTGTGGATTTTGGCGAAAACTTTGCGCAGTATGGTGAGGAAGGTGCGGCGCGTGGCGTTTTTCCCACTGATGGCGATAAAGATTTTTTTGTCTTCGGGGTCGGCTTTGATGCGGGCGATATTTTCGATGCTGTCGCCTTCGGTGTGGTGGAGCATGACGCCGCTGCGCCAGTAGGTTTCGTTGTGGATGTCTTCATGGGTGAGGACAATGAAGCGGGAGAGAATGCTTTCTGGCAGGATGCGGTAGTGGTATTGGAAGTCTAGGGTGTCGCCTTGTAGGTTGGTGTTTTCGGGTTCGTCTTTGGGGAGGAGGCCAGGAATAAGGAATTTTGCGGGGGTGCAGCTGTCGATGCGGAAGCCTAGCTGGAACTCTTTCATGAGTTCGGTGAGGTAGGGGTAGCGTTTGGCTGGGTAGCGATCGGAGGGGAGAATGCGGTCGAGGTCACTGGTGGTGAAGATGCCTTTGGTTTTGGTTTTGAGGGTGTCGTCGCTGAGGATGGCGTAGATGCCGGTGGTTACCCAGTCAGGATTGAGGACGTTGGTGTCTTTTAAGATGGGGTGGTTGCGAAAGTTGAGGACTAGGCCGAGGTTGTGGAGGAGGTCTATAAGCTGGTCTTGGCTTTGTTCTTCGGTGACTTTTTGTTCGTAGCACAGGCCGGTGTATCGGTTGTAAGTGATAAAGTCTTCGTCCATTTCTTCGAGCTGTTCTTTTACCTGGAACCAGGTGAGTGGCAGAAGGTTGTAAACGTCGTGAAGTTTGGCAACTTCTTGGGTGATGGTGGTGCGGAGCTGTTCGATGCCTTTGCCGTTGGCACAGGAGGTTTCTAGGATGGCTTTGATGTTGGGGTATTTGTCTTTGAGGGCTTTACGGTTAATGTCTAGGGGTTGTTCGTCGGATTTGTTGCCGACGATGATGACGGGAGAGTTGCCGCCGAAGCTTTGAATGAGTTTGAGCCAGTATTCAATGCGGTTTTCGTCTTCGCTGGTGCGGCAGTTGCAGGTAAGGATGTACAAGCTGCGCTTGGTGAGGAAAAACTGGTGGGTGGCGTGGTAGATTTCCTGGCCGCCAAAGTCCCACACGTTTAGGCGGACGGGTTTGGTGTTGACTTCAATGGTCCAATTTGTAACGTTGAGTCCATCAGTTTGGGATTCGTTGGGGTTGTAGGTGCCGTGTAGGAGGCGCTTGACGAGAGAGGTTTTGCCAACGCTGCCTTGACCAATTAGGAGGAGTTTGGCTTCGTTGAGTTGGCGTTTTTCACCGCTGTTCATCTCCTGTAGATATCGAAAGATTTGTCTGGGTGAGCCTGGGTCTTTACTGACATCTGAAGGTCCGAGAATTTCAGTTGAAATCGGTAAGGGATTGTTGCGTAGGTCTAATCTAGTTAGTTGCGTAAGGTTGTTTAAGCAGTGAGGAATAGTGTTGAAATCATTATTTTCAAGATCAAGCTGTGTGAGGTTCGTTAGCTGCCCAAGGACATCAGGAATCTGAGTAATTTGATTGTTAGAGAGCCAAAGATTTGTGAGGTTTGTTAGCTGCTCGAAGACATCAGGAATCTGAGTAATTTGATTGTTAGAGAGCCCAAGATATGTGAGGTTTGTTAGCTGCCCGAAGACATCAGGAATCTGAGTAATTTGATTGTTAGAGAGCCAAAGATATGTGAGGTTTGTTAGCTGCCTAAGGACATCAGGAATCTGAGTAATTTGATTGTTAGAGAGCCAAAGATATGTGAGGTTTGTTAGCTGCCTAAGGACCTCAGGAATCTGAGTAATTTGATTGTTATCGAGAAAAAGATCTGTGAGGTTTGTTAGCTGCCCGAAGACCTCAGGAATCTGAGTAATTTGATTGTTAGAGAGCACAAGCTGTGTGAGGTTGGTTAGTTGCCCAAGAACCTCAGGAATCTGAGTAATTTGATTGTTATCGAGAAAAAGATATGTGAGGTTTGTTAGCTGCCCAAGGACCTCAGGAATCTGAGTAATTTGATTGTTAGAGAGACAAAGATCTGTGAGGTTGGTTAGCTGCCCAAGGACCTCAGGAATCTGAGTAATTTGATTGTTATTGAGCCAAAGATCTGTGAGGTTTGTTAGCTGCCCGAAGACATCAGGAATCT
>JBCBPY010000024.1:0-101965 GCA_039820525.1 Cyanobacteria bacterium J06634_5 | reverse complement strand
CGTAGATGAGGATACCGGTGAGTTGTTCATTAGCTTCGGCAGTTCTTACAAGACCAGTGATTTTATTGTCGATACGTTGAAAGCTTGGTGGGCGAAGCTCACCCCACAGGCACAGCAGCACACTCCCATGCTTCAGATCAAAGTGGACAACGGCCCAGAAAACAGCGGTGTGAGAACTCAATTCCTCCAACGAATGGTTGAGTGGGTAGACGAGATTGGCAAACCCGTTCAACTGCTCTACTATCCTCCCTATCACAGTAAGTACAACCCGATAGAGCGCTGTTGGGGCATTCTCGAACAACATTGGAATGGGACGAGGCTGATTGACTTACCGACGATGCTCGTTTGGGCCATGAGCATGAAGTGGAAAGGCGCTCATCCGACCATTCAATTGAATCCAACGATTTATCAAAGAGGGATTGCGCTAACCAAAGAACAGATGAAGCCGATTGAAGCCCGTTTAGAACGGCATCCCACCTTGCCAAAGTGGGATATTTTCATTCACCCTGCTTAGCGGGACTTTCTTTGACAGAAACTACCTAACCCTTAAGGCATAACTGCAAAAAGCCCGTCGCTATTTTAGCGACGGGCTTTTTGTTTTGAGCGTTGGTTTCAGATAGCTTTATCTCAGCTCGCTTTTGTCGAGATGCTCAGGGCGCGTTCATCGGTTGCAACCATGACATTTGGGTTCATCCCTTTGGACAGTGTGATTGGACGGAGTGTGATGAGATGAACAGTGTGATTGGACGAACGGTGCCGTTAGATCACGCCTTTTGAACTAGGAATTTTACCGGCTCGGCGAGGGTCTGCTTCTGTAGCCATCCGCATGGCTCGTGCAAACGCCTTAAAGGTGGCTTCGATGATGTGGTGAGAGTTAATCCCATCGAGCTGACGAATGTGCAACGTCATTTGCGCATGGTTGATAATCGCTACAAAAAACTCGCGCACGAGCTGTGTGTCATAGGTGCCTACGCGCTGGGTTGGAATGTCTAGGCCGTAGCTTAAATGAGGGCGACCGGAAAAGTCTAGTGAGATTTGAACCAAGGCTTCGTCTAGCGGTGCGACGAAGTGGCCAAACCGGGTAATCCCTTTGCGATCGCCTAGTGCCTGATGCAGGGCCATGCCCAAGGTAATACCCACATCCTCATTGGTGTGATGGTCGTCAATTTCAATATCACCGGTGGCCCGTACTTCTAAATCAAACAGGCCATGGGAAGCAATTTGATGCAGCATATGGTCCAAGAAGGGAATGCCAGTATCGGCAGTGCATTGGCCTGTCCCATCTACGTTTAGCGTGACCTGCACATCTGTTTCTTTCGTGGTGCGGCTCACAGACGCTACGCGGCCCTGAGGCTGTGCCTGCGGGCTAACACCAGAGAAATCAGTACTGGCAGACGGTTTAGAAACGCTAGAAACCATAGCTGTTTTTGATAAAGAAACGATTGGGGTGAAAACAAATGGGACAGGCAACGGCATTTACTGCGTTAAAACCCATCCTCTAATACTACGACTTTCATCGACGTTGCGCCTGCAACCCTTCTTCACACGCCATTGAATCTTGACGGGCAAGCGAGCATAATAAGCAGTTAAATACGCTGCGTGTTTGTACGGTGAGGTCGCTAGCTGTACAAAAAAACAGTGCAATTTTTGTTCAGCGGTTGTTCGGCGAGGCTTATCCACCATGTCTATTAATGATCTCAACCACTTCATGACCTATGTCATTGAAGGGTGGATGCTCTTTAGTGCCGGATTTATTGGAACCACGTTTGTGTCGTTTGTCTCTAGGCGCATTCAAGAAGATATTGAAGCGGCGGCCCTAGCAGAAGGTCTGACAGAGGAAGTTTCTGAAGCGTTGACCGTGACTGAAGCCGTTGAAGCGGCTGTTGTTGAGTCAGCAAAGGCCGAAAGCGCCTCCGTTTCTCCCGCTGCGCCGATCGCAAGCGAACCGAACGCTGAAAATCCTTCACCGCCGCTGCCCTCATCACCACAGCCTGATGATTCCGCTACAGGCGATGGCGATGAAAAATTGGGTGATGAGTTAGGGGGTAATGAGCCCGTTGATGACCTTTCTGTGGAGGAACAGGAAGCCGCTCGTTTAGACGAAGTGGCCGCTGTTTCTGAGCAGCTGTCTAAGAATAGGGGAAAACAAGCTGATTCCTCGTCGGTGTCGGTCTCTACTTAGCGGGAAAGTTCTAGCTGTAGCCCATTTTTGGGATGCTAAGATTTTGGATGTTAAGAGAGCCTGCAACCGTCTTCCCAAGTGGGCTGCTGGAACCAGTCTTGAAGAAACGCGGTGAGGAGCTGAATTTTTGTGGAGAGATGGCGGTTGGTGGCGTAGACCAGAAAAGCCGTAAGAGGAAGCGGGCAGTAGTCAGGCAAAATCACAGTGAGTTTGTGGTCTTTGATCGCTTCTCCCGTGATGAACGTGGGTAAAAGAGCAATGCCAACGCCTGCGATCGCAGCTTCTCTCAGGAATTCTCCATTGTTGGAATATCCTCTACACTGCACCCGCACACTCACCTGCTTGCCTTGCTGATCGATCAGCTGCCAATGGGTATTGGTGGCCAGGTGGCCATATCTAAGGCATTCGTGCGCTTTTAACGCTTCTAGTGAGGTGGGTGTCCCATGCGCTTCTAGGTAGCTAGGTGCCGCGCAAATGACCCGGCGAATAGGGGCAATCACTTTGGTAATCATGGGGTCATCGGCCTTTAATGCGGCGATTCGAAGGGTCACATCAAAGCCTTCTTCAATTAGGTCTACAAAGCGATCGTTGAGCGTGAGCTGCACTTGAATGTCAGGGTAGCGTTGCATAAAGTGTGCGATCGCCTTCGCCAAATGCATCGTGCCAAACGACATCGGTGCATTAATTCGCAACGTTCCTTTAGGCTCCGCCTGTAATTGTGTGACTGACAGCTCCGCTGCTGTAACCTCTGCCAGGATATCTACACAGCGCTCGTAGTAAGCTCTGCCAGTATCGGTCGGGCTCACGCGCCGGGTTGTGCGCTGCAATAGCTGCACGCCAATATCACCTTCTAGCTGAGCGACTAGCTTGTTTACGACCGAGCGAGACAGTCCCAAGTGCCTTCCCGCCGCTGCAAACCCACGGTGGTTCACCACTTCTACAAATGCGCGCATACTTTCTAGCTTGTCCATAGCAGCTCTTTGGGTAGCGATGTCAGCGTCAGTATTGTGTCTATTTTAGAGACAATATGGATATAAATATGAGTATTGTATTTTTTATGAATCCAACACATAATGGTGACAGAAATGGTGACAGACCAATAAAGGCGCATGACAGTCTCATCCCAGTTCCTTTATTGGCTGCCCTTATCGACTCATCAGGAGGTTACCCAATGGTTACAGTTCGTAAATCATCAGATCGCGGTGTCTCTCAGTTTAACTGGCTAGATAGTCAGCACACCTTTTCCTTTGGCGGTTACATCGACCCTCGCCACATGGGGTTTGGCAATCTACGGGTGATTAATGAAGACCGCGTGGTCGGTGGCGGTGGCTTTGGTAAGCACAGCCATCGAGATATGGAAATTATCTCCTATGTACTCTCTGGTGAGCTCACTCATCAAGACAGCATGGGGAATGGGTCTGTTATTCGCCCTGGCGACGTGCAGCGGATGAGTGCCGGGACGGGGGTTGCCCATAGTGAAATGAACGCGTCCGCTGAAAAGCCGGTGCACTTTCTCCAAATTTGGATCGTGCCGGATGAGCGTGGGATGCCCGCTAGCTATGAGCAAAAGCACTTCCCCCTATCCGAACGGCAAGATCAGTGGCGCTTAGTGGGCTCCTACGATGGCCGTGATGGCTCGGTGCGTATTTACCAAGATGTGAATATGTACACCACCACGCTCAGCAAGGATGCGACCTTGGACTATGACACGACGGCGGGTCGCCAGGTCTGGCTCCAGGTGGCCTCCGGCTCACTGAAGCTCAACGGTCAGCAGGTCGACGCTGGCGATGGTGTTGCCGTCAATAATTTGCACAAGATCAGTGTGGTCGCGACTGACGATAATACCGAAGTATTGTTGTTTGATTTAGCGGTTTAGGTAACCCTGTTTACGCGAATTCACCCTCTCTTTTTAACCTTTGAAAAGAGAGGGTGAGCGATATGAGCGATGAAGCGCTCAGCATAAGAAGAGGCGCAAAGCAGCGGTTTTCACTGCATGTTTCCCAGCACAGCTCTCGCCCTTTCATCGCTGACCTGATCGGTGACAAACGCTGAGCCAATGCCTTTGGGCAGAACAAATCTGACCTTGCCTTCTTTGACCTTTTTATCGCTTCTGAGTGACACCAGGATATCGGCAATATCGATGCCTGCGGGCAGGCGAGTGGGCAGCTGAGTTTTTTCAATGAGAACCTCTTGTCGCTGAGTGGCTGATTTGTCCCAAAGGCCCATGTCTACGGCGATTTGTCCTGCTGCAACCATGCCGATAGCCACCGCTTCACCGTGGTTGATTTTGCTGTAGCCTGTTAGGCTTTCCACCGCATGACCGACGGTGTGTCCGTAGTTGAGGATGGCCCTGATGCCAGCTTCTCGAACGTCCTGGCTGACGACATCGGCTTTGGCCTGACACGAGTGCTCTAGCAAATAGGTCAACAGCTCTTCTCTGACATGGTTGTAGTCATCTAGCCGTTCGGCTGCTTCGAGCCTTTCAAACAGTGGCTGGTCCCAAATGACGCCGTACTTGATGATTTCTGCAACGCCAGCGCGAAATTCTCGAACCGGGAGTGTTTTTAGCACTTGCGGATCGATGAGAACCAGGCAAGGCTGATGAAACGCGCCAATGAGATTTTTTCCCTTGGGATGATTGACCCCGGTTTTTCCGCCCATAGAAGCATCCACCATGGCAAGGAGTGAGGTGGGGACTTGTACAACCGCAATGCCTCGTAGCCAAGTAGCTGCTGCAAAGCCTGTCATATCACCAATGACGCCCCCACCGAGGGCGACCATTGCGGAGCTGCGCTCTAGGCGATTTTCGTAGGCAACATCGTGAATGTGTTCGATGGAAGCGAGGGTTTTGTGCTGTTCGCCTGCGGGCAAAATGCAGTGGCTGACCTGATAGCCTGCCTGGGTCAGTGAGGCGATCGCCCTTTCGCCATACAGCTCAAACACCACCGGGTTAGACACCACCAGTATCTTTTGCCCAGATTTAACCAATGCTGAGGGTTCGCCGTTGTTCTGTTCGCCCTTGCGATTGCCTCTGAGCCATGACCCCAGCGAATCTAGCCCACCGGGCGCGATACGGATGTCGTAAGGGGATTGTGGGAGGGCAACACGAATAGTGGTGGCAGCCGCAGGGGTGAGGATACTCATGGATATTGTTGTTTTGATGGGGTTTGAGGTGTGCTTCAATAGAGAGTAAGTACTCATATCAAAGTACATAAGAACCTCAGTTTAGGAGATAACTATGGGCGGCGCAGTAATTTATGTGGTTTACCTCGCAGGATTGTTTGGCTTGGCAGCGGGCCTCATGTTTGGTTTGCGAGCTGTCAAACTGATCTAGCCTTAATCGCAGACCGCTGTGTGAGGCAGACTCTATGGCTCTTTTTTAGGTAAACGTCTTGAAGAGCCTAAAGAGACTAGAGAGCCTTAAAGAGACCAGATAATGTGATCGCTTGTATCGTAAGGCGATCGCACCCTCTTTTAGTGAGGTGCTCAGCACCCTTCAAAAATGTCTGTCAGCGTGTGTTTGACTCCGCTTTAGGATAGCGATCGCGGCTCAAAACGTAAATGCCAGCCAGCAGCCCATAGCTGAGGATGTTTAGCCTTGAGTCAAACAGCGTGACATCAAATAGGTTAAACATGAGGCAGCTGGTGAAGGCGAGCAGATAGCTGAGTAAAATAGCTCGGTGGTCAGCAGGCAGGTGGCGATCGCAAAATGCTCTAATGCCCCGATAGTACAGCGTGCCGATAACCGCGCAAAAGCCCACCATGAGCGGAATGCCCGCTTCTGAGGCGAGATAGAGCCAAATGTTGTGCGCATGGTAAATAATGTCATAACCAGGGACACTATTCGGCACGTAGCGAAGTCGCATCCCCGCAAATCCCCAGCCCAGCCAAGGCCGCTGCTGAATCATTTCCCAGGCTAGCTGCCAAACGCCGATGCGCGGATCTTGAGTGAGTAATTCTAGCGAGAGCGATCGCCCCCCAATGCCAAAGGTAATGGCCGCCGCGGCGATCGCACCACTGCCCAGCAGCCCCGAAAACATCACCCACCGATGACGACGGGCCGCGTAGAGTGCGATCGCTAGCATGACTAACGCAATCAGCACGCCGTTGCGCGAGCCCGTGCAGAAGGTCGCTGCCAGAGTGATGACGACCGCGATCGCCTGCGCAAGCTTGTGCTGAGAGGTTGAGTCACTGCTCACCTTGCTTTTAGCTGCTGTCGCGTTCAGCGTGGCATCACTGAGTCCTTTGACCACGAGACCCAGCCCGAGGCCTAACACAATCGCTAAATACGCACTCAGACCATTGGGATGGCTAAAAACGCTGTGTGCCCGGTGCCCAAAGCTAGGCTCCTCATAAAGCCATCCTAAAAACCAGCTCGGTAACGGGGCGGCCTTAATGGTCGGCATGACGCGCTCAAACTTCAGCGCGTATTCAACGATGGCAATCGCGCCAATGGGCATCGCTGTTAGGAGTAGCCAGCGCGCGACCGTTGCCAGCTGTTTTACAGGATTATTGGTGAGTGCAGGCACCGTTGCGAGCACGCCGAAAAACAGGAAAAAGGGCAAAAAATTGGCCAGCTGTAAAAACGCTTCGCCTCGGTCCCAGGCAAAGCAGCCGCTGATAATAAGGCCTAAGCTCAGCCAGCCAAAGCCACGCCGCATACAAAGCTGCCAAACCTGTCGGCCCCGCTTGGCAAGAGCGGTTAGCCACAGCCCTACCATGATCAAAAGACCCAGGTAGCTGATGTAGGGCAAAATCACTAAGCTCGCCAACCAAAGACGCGATCGCTTATCAGCCTGCATTAATACGCTCCATCGCCAGCCAGCACAACCTTGATTGTCCGAATCAAAATATACAAATCCAGCCACATCGACCAGTTGCGAACATAGTACGCATCAAAATTCACCCGTTCGTCATAGGAAACATTATTCCGTCCAGACACTTGCCACAGCCCGGTTAGCCCAGGCAATACCTGTAAGTAAAATGCAAACTTATCGCCGTACCGACACACCTCTTCTTCCACAATGGGCCGCGGCCCTACCATGCTCATATCGCCCTTGAACACGTTCCACAGCTGCGGCATTTCATCGAGGCTAGTGCGGCGTAAAAATCGCCCGATGCGCGTAATTCTAGGATCATTTTTGAGCTTATGATCCTGTTCCCAAGACTGGCGGAGATCCGGATGGTCATACAGGTATTGTTCTAACGCGATGTCGGCATTGACCACCATAGAGCGAAACTTCCACGCC
Organism: Cyanobacteria bacterium J06634_5; assembly: GCA_039820525.1. Taxonomy (GTDB): domain Bacteria; phylum Cyanobacteriota; class Cyanobacteriia; order Phormidesmidales; family Phormidesmidaceae; genus Phormidesmis. Next base: position 94,534 of record JBCBPY010000024.1, on the reverse strand, counting down.
CTAAAAAAACGCCCCCCCCGCCCAATCCGTGTCTGACTGTATAGAATAGGCCCTGGCGAATCGCAGGCGATTAACAGGCTAATGAGTAGAATCAGGGGTAAACACACCAGACCTGTTAGAACGACTAGCCCTTTGTCGAGTGTGGCTTTGAGCAGCCGAGGACCGGGTAAAAACAGCTGCTGACGAACTTCTAAGCCGAGCACGCCGCCCAAATCTTTGGCCCCGACCCATAGGCTAGCCATGCCAAATAGGTCGGGAATGATCATCATGTGCGGAAAGGTATGACCATAGCACTGCAAAATTTTGGATAGTCGAGGATGAGGGACCCCTGGCATGGCCACGATAGCGTAGGGTACTTTTAAGGCTTTGGCCAGGGATGGGGCCATCGCCAAATTCCCGACCACCGGAACGCCCGCTAAGGTTCCATGTTTTTCAGCATTGTCGTCAAAAACGGCCACGGGCTTTAAGCCCAAGCTAGGCTGCCGCTGTAGCTGCCGAATAATCATTTCTCCTGTTTGGCCGGCACCCATAATAATGACGGGGTAACCCCACCAATGTTGTTTTGCGCACATCGACCTGATGCCGTAACGTCCGATAATGACAAACAACAGCGTAATGGGGCCACTCACCAAAAAAGCCGCTCTGGAGTACAGCTCCCCTTCTCGAAACAGAAAAATAGCCGAGCCCAGCAGCAAATAAAATAGGGCGGTCGTCAGCGTAATACGCCGCAGCTCTTCTACCGGGCTCATGGCTACACCCGGATATAGCTGGGCTAAAGTATAGGCAAATGCAAATAGAATCGCAACGGGCCACAGCCGCCAATAAATACCGGGGTCGAACTGTCCACCGAGGGCTAGGCGCACCGACACGCTGGTTATTCCAGCCATCAGCAGGCAGAACATGTCGGTGGTCACTAACGCTGCAATAGTCCGCCAGGGGCGAGGCGGAATATGCGTGATCGCTGCTCTTAGGCTAGCGACGCTGGTGGCCGTTTCAAAGGATGACGAAGAATAAATGGTCACAGCAACTACTTTGTTTCCAAACGTTTAGGAAGACCTGCTTAAGGGGGGGCTCAGGGGGGCGAAAACAGGTCCCTGAAGCGCGTTAAAAGCAAGACTCCCAAGAGGGGGCAGATAAGTATAAATAAGAGGCGTAACTAATAAGGGACAACAGACTGTTGAAATTCCTCCCAAGCGTGGTTAACAAACGTTTCAAACCGTGCCTGAAACTGTGCAATTGAGAACTGCTTAGCGTTCTTCTGAAGTGTGTCTGTCTCAAATTGATCCACACTTCGCTCTAGCTGTTTGACCGACTGTACCAAACTTTCAACTGTCTGATGGGGGAAGATTAGGCCAGTTTTTTGGTGGATGACCGTTTCTGCTTGTCCGCCTTTTGCATAGGCAATCACAGGTGCACCAGCAGCTTGTGCTTCGACGGGCGTAATGCCAAAGTCTTCTTCCGGTGGAAAAATAAACCCCCGAGCACGTCGCATATGGTCTTCTACAACGCTATCGGGCTGTTTACCTAAAAACTGGATATTCGACTTGGCCTGTGCTTTGAGGGCTGAGGCTGATTTGCCATCGCCAATAATGACCAGTGGCAGACCCAACTCGTTGAAAGCCGCCACGGTCAGATCAACCCGCTTGTAGGGCACAAAGCGTGACACGGTAAGGTAAAAGCGGTCTCTAGAGTGACCGCCAGCCTGATGACGGCCAGCCTGATGACGGTCAGACGAATTGCTATCGAAACTGTTTTTGCTCGAGGGAGTGGGCGTTGCTAGGTTGGTTTGAAACCGTTGAAGATCCACCGGTGGGTAAATAACTTCAGCGCTGCGGCGGTAGGTTTTGTGGATGCGGCGAGCAATGTAGCGTGAGTTCGCAATGTAATAGTCAACCCGGTTGGCACTGGCGACATCCCACAGACGCATATAGTGCAAAATCACGCGGGCGATCCGACTTTTGAGGCCACGCGCGAGCCCTGACTGCTGGAGGTACTGGTGCTGAAATTCCCAACCGTAGCGCAAAGGCGTATGAACATAGCTAATGTGTAGCTGATCGGGCCTAGTGATGACGCCTTTGGCCACTGCATGGTGGCTGGAAATAATGATGTCGTAGGCTGACAAGTCGAACTGCTCTACGGCTAAAGGCATGAGCGGTAAGTAGCTACGAAAATGGGTCTGAGCGAAGGGCAGCTTTTGGATAAAGGACGTTGTAACCGGCTTGTGTTGAATGATGTGCCGTAAAGAGGCCGGTAAAAAATCGACTAGGCTGAACAGATCTGCATGGGGATAAATTTGTAGAATTTGCTCAACTACTTTTTCAGAGCCTGCATGGTTAGTAAGCCATTCATGGACGATGGCAATTTTTTTCATAGTGACGATTCCCAACGCGATCGCTGACGTTACTTGGGTGGGCAGTCTCGGTTAATGCTGAGTGAGGAGAGACTCGTAGCATTATTAAAAAATTGGAAGAAAGTCGGCGAAAAAGGCGCGCTGACGAAAGGTAGCTGTGACCCGCAATGGTAGAAAGGCGTCGTTTAGATAGTGCAAGCTGCCAACTTAATGGAAATTAGATAGAACTATTAAGGATTGCTCAAGTTCGCAAACGCTTGGACTGTGCAAATCATAGTCTAATGGTACGGTGCCTAAGAGCATCCGTCGATTAATTGCAACCTGAAGGCATGCGTTTAATCCGATAGATTTGTTTGAGTAATACAGTGTTGAGTGATGCCGTCTTGCCCATGCAAGCTGTAGGCTCAAGGCGGCTGATACTACAACCCACAGAGCTAAAGCACCGTAGAGCTAAAGCAACACAGAGCTGAAGCACCACAGAGCTAAAGCAACGGCGCTAAGGGGCAAGGGCCACTTCACACATGTCTAAAACGGGCTTTTCAAACGTATCTACCCCGATTCCTCCTTTCCCAACTCAGGAGGGCAGCTCCGATACGGCGGGTTCTGCCTTGCAAACGTTTAAGTCGACTGTATTTAAGTCAACAGCGCTGCGCGCTGCGCTACAAAATCCCTGCGAAATCGCGCTAGGTGTATTAGATACGGTACGAGCTCTGAAGACGGCTGCCAACATAAGAGCTTCTAACACCCTCTCTTCTTCTAACACTAGCTCTTCGGCTACCCCTAACAACGCGGTTGCTGAACCGGCCATTGAAGTTGCCAAGGTTAGCTCCCTCCAGCGGTTGGCTGATGCCCACGTTCCTCAAAAGTCTTCTTTGAAGTTGGCAAAGGGTGCGTTGACAGAAGGTGCGTTGACAGAAAGTTCGTTGACAGAAGGTTCGTTGATGGAAGGTGTGCTGCCTGCGCCTGCGCGGACGCTTGTAAAAGACCGCATCCTTGAGCTAGATCAGCCTTTGCCAAGTTTGCGAGTAGCTGAACCACCCCAAAGAACAGCCCTTGATGCGGCTAGCGCACAGCCCCTCTACTTTTTGAGCGTGAGCTACTACAGCGCGCCCTTACTGAGTGATTTGTTTCATAGCCTGAGTGCTAATCAGGGGGATAACAACACTCCTGTGGGGGCTGGTGGTGTGGGCAATAGTGCTGACAAAAGCGACATTGCTGGCTTTGTGATTGTCAATAACTCGCCGAGCGATCGCACCGTCCATGGTTTCTCTGGTCAAACCTGTGCTGGCGGCCGAGTCACCGTTTTAGATGCGCCTCAAAACAAAGGATTTGGGGCCGGATGCAATCTGGGCCTGGATTGGATTTATGCGCGATCGCCCGAGGCGATTGTCTGGATTATTCAACCGGATGTGGAGCTGTTCCCAGATGCGATCGCAACCATGCGTCAGTGCTCTCATCATTGGCCTGATGTGAGCATCATGGGCACGCCTATTCTCAGCGTCGATGGCAAATGGGGCTTTAGCTCAGGCCAGTTTGACCGATGGTTAGGCTGGGTGCGTGCGAGTAAAAAAACAGCCTCAGATGTGCTCGGACGCCCGATGCCCACCCGCTGGGTGAGCGATCGCAGTATGCTGCTAAACTTTGCGACCTTGGGCCATTGTCCTCACTTTGATGAGGCGTACTTTATGCACTACGAGGACTGCGATCTGTGCGAGCGTTATTTTCAGCAGGGTGTCACGATTGCGATGGCACCGCTGCCCGTTGTGCAACTCAATCCAGCCAGCACCTTTAATCGCTACAGGCAGTCTGCGCCCTTGTGTGAAACGCTCAGCCGGCTAATTTTTGTGCAGACTCACGCGACCTCGTTTGCCCTGTTTGTGCAAATTGCACTGGTCATCGTTCAAATATTGATGCTGGGGTTCAGCGATCGCGCGGCGGCTCAAGGGCAGTGGAGAGGGCTCAAGCGATTTCTTGAACGGTCATCGACGACCTCCAATGCTTCGTAAAATATTTACGTACGTAATCATGCGGTACTTTTTTGCTGCTGGTGTAAGCTAGAGGACGCAAATAGGGCGATTATTGGTAAATCACACTGAGGCATTTGCCAGCTGCTTTGCGGTAACCGGCTTTTGCAATCGATATCTTGTGGGGCCTTTACCGTCAGCTGGTGGGGTTTGAGCAAGGGTGATCTATCACTACACCTAACACTTTAAAGATGCAGATTACGCCAACTAAAATTCCTGAGGTCTTGGTTATTGAACCTCGGGTTTTTCAAGATGAACGCGGATTTTTCCTAGAGAGTTTTAACCAGCGCGCCTTTGACAAGGCCATTGGTCGCCAATACTCGTTCGTCCAGGACAACCATTCATCTTCTCAGGCCAACATTTTGCGCGGACTGCACTACCAGGTGCAACATGCTCAAGGTAAGTTAGTTCGCGCCGTAGTAGGTAGCATTTATGACGTGGCGGTTGATATTCGTGACGGTTCGCCGACCTTCGGCAAGTCGGTGGGCAAAATTCTCAGTGCTGAAAATAAAAAGCAGCTGTGGATTCCGCCCGGCTTCGCCCACGGCTTTTATGTGCTCTCTGAGGTGGCTGACGTGCTCTACAAGGCTACTGACTTCTACAGTCCTGAGCATGAGCGCAGCATCGTTTGGAACGATCCAGAGTTGAAAATTCAATGGCCCACCGCTGGAAAAACGCCGATCCTTTCGGCCAAAGACGCTGCCGGTGATGCCCTTACCTCCGCTGATTTGGTAAACTATGCCGACTTTGCTGCGCCTGTGGAGGCACGCTCATGAGCCGCCCTACGATGAGTCGCCCTAGCATCCTATTGATAGGGGCTCAGGGGCAGGTAGGGCAGGAGCTGCTTAAAACGCTCGCGCCGATAGGTGAAGTGACGGCACTCGGGCGTCAGCAGTTAGACCTGACTGATTTAGACGCGATCGCCGCTAAGATCGCTGCTGTTGCTCCACAGCTGATTGTGAATGCCGCCGCCTACACTGCTGTTGACAAAGCCGAAAGCGAACCTGAACTGGCCCATCAGATTAACGTAAAAGCACCAGAAGCCATGGCGCTCGCCGCGGCCAAGTCCGGCGCTAGCCTCATTCATATTTCCACGGATTATGTATTTCCGGGCACTCAGGGGTCCCCGCGCCAAGAAACCGATACGACCGGTCCTTTGAGCGTATATGGTAAAACTAAGCTCGCGGGCGAAGACGCGATTCGAGCGGCGTTAGAGGCACACATTATCCTCCGCACGGCTTGGGTTTATGGCACTGAAGGCAAGGGTAACTTTGTAAAGACAATGCTCCGCCTTGGAAAAGAGCGAGACGAACTGAACGTCGTCTCAGATCAAGTCGGGACACCGACTTGGGCCAAGGATATTGCCGATGCAATTGCTCAGCTCGCGCAGAAGCAACTTCAGGGGCAGCGTGCGGCAGATTCTGAAGATTCTTCTCCTCCTATCTCCCCTGCTTTGGACATGGTGTCAGGCACGTACCATTTTACAAACAGTGGTGCGGCGAGCTGGTACGACTTTGCAGTAGCCATCTTTGAAGAAGCACAGTCGTTGGGTATGCCCCTAACGATAAAACGTGTAAACCCGATTGCCACGACCGATTATCCAACGCCTGCGCAGCGGCCAGCCTACTCTCTCCTAAATTGCCAAAAAGTTTCTCAAACGCTTGGGCATACGGCACCTCACTGGCGAGATAGCCTGCGAGCCATGCTGAGAGACTTCATCGCCTAAAAACTTCGGAGTCTGTCTCTTCAGGGTCTGTTTATAGAGCTTTGAGTTTGAGACCTTAGCACCCCACCATGCCAACGTTGAGCCCTCATTATTTGAGCCTTCATCAAAGGACCCTACTTCAAAAACTACCGAAAAAACTACCTTAGCTAAACCCTATGAAAGCACTCATTTTGTCCGGAGGAAAAGGTACCCGCCTGCGCCCTCTTACCTACACAGGTGCAAAGCAGCTGGTGCCAGTCGCTAATAAGCCAATCCTTTGGTACGGCATCGAAAGCCTAGTCGCTGCGGGCATTACCGATATCGGTATAATTGTGAGTCCAGAAACCGGACCCGAAATTGAAGAGAAGACGGGCGTCGGCGATCGCTTTGGTGCCAAGATCACCTATATCCCTCAAGAGAGCCCAGATGGACTGGCCCACGCGGTCAAAATCGCCCAGCCGTTTTTGGGCGATTCTCCCTTTGTGATGTACTTGGGCGATAACCTCATCCAAGATAGGTTAGACAGCTTTGTCGCTGACTTTGCGAAAAAGCCGCTCGGGGCAATTATTATGCTCAAGCAGGTCGAAAACCCCACCGCGTTTGGGGTTGCTCAAATTGCTGAAGATGGCAGCGTGACTCGGCTTGTAGAAAAGCCCAAGCATCCACCGTCTAACCTAGCGCTGGTTGGCGTATATCTATTTTCTCCTGAGATTCATAAGGCGATCGCGCAAATTAACCCCTCTGCCAGGGGTGAGTTAGAAATCACCGATGCTATTCAGCAGCTCATTACTACTCATCAAACCGTAGAAGCCAAAGAGCTTTCGGGCTGGTGGCTAGACACCGGTAAAAAAGACGACTTGCTCGAAGCTAATCGGATTATTTTAGATGAGTACATTACCGAAGCGACCATCGCTGGTGAGGTAGACGAACAAAGCACCGTGAGTGGCCGCGTCATCATTGGCAAAGGTTCCAAGTTAATCAGCTGCACCGTTCGCGGACCGGTTGTGATCGGTGAAAACTGCGTGCTAGAAAACTGCTTTGTCGGCTCTTACACCAGCATTGCGAGCGACGTCACTATGAGTAACGTTGAGCTAGACCACAGCGTGGTCCTTCAAGGCGCTACTATTTCTGGGATTAAGCGGCGTATTGTCGATAGCTTAATTGGGGAACGGGCTAAGCTCACCGTGACCGATCATCGGCCCAAAGCGCTGCGGTTTATGGTCGGCGATGACTCTAAAATTGAGCTGACTTCCTAGGAAGTGGCGACGTCTAGACGCATGGATCCAGCGCATGGAGTCAGTGCATGGAGTCTCTGCGCATAGAGTCAACGTTGGCAGCCAATGTGTCTGTCTCCCTCTAGCTGCTTTTTTCAACAGGTTTTCTAAGAACAACACTTTTTCAATTGAACAACTATGCTAAAACGCGTTCTCATTACCGGTGGTGCTGGTTTTATTGGTTCTAACTTTGTTCATCACTGGTGTAAAAAATACGATGGCCGAGTCGTGGTGCTCGATATTTTAGGCTATGCCGGTAATGAAGCAAATGTCGCAGACCTCAAATCACAAGACAAGTTTCGCCTGGTAAAAGGAGACATTTGTGACGGCAAGCTAGTGGCCGAACTGCTAGAAGAAGAAGAGATCGATACGGTGATTCACTTCGCGGCTGAGTCCCATGTGGACCGCTCCATTTTAGGGCCTGCCGCGTTTGTTCAAACGAATGTTGTGGGGACGTTTACGCTGCTAGAAGCGTTTCGGAATCGATGGACGAAGCGGGGCAAGCCGGGCGAGTACCGCTTTTTGCACGTCTCTACCGATGAGGTGTACGGCAGCTTAGAAGAAAACGATCCGGCGTTCACAGAAACCACGCCCTACGCGCCGAACAGTCCTTACTCTGCTTCTAAAGCGGGCAGCGATCATCTGGCCCGGGCGTACTTTCACACCTATGGCATGCCGACGCTAATTACCAATTGTTCTAACAACTATGGTCCCTATCAGTTCCCTGAAAAGCTGATTCCGCTGATGTGTTTGAACATTTTGCTCGGCAAGCCGTTACCAGTATACGGTGATGGCCAAAATGTGCGCGACTGGCTACATGTGAGCGACCATTGCGCTGCAATTGATACCGTACTGCACAAGGCGAATCCAGGGGATGTGTACAACATTGGGGGCAACAATCAGGTCAAGAACTTAGATATTGTTCATCAGCTGTGCGACTTGATGGGGGCTCTCGCTGGAGAGCTGCCGCAAACGCCTCGCGATTTGATTACCTTTGTAACCGATCGCCCTGGGCACGACCGTCGCTATGCGATGGATATTTCTAAAATTGAAAAAGACTTAGGTTGGACGCCTGCCTACAACTTTGAGAATGGCCTGCGCCAGACGGTTGAATGGTACTTAAACCATCGTGATTGGTGGCAACCGCTGCTGTCTGAGGAGTATAAGGGCTACTACGACAGCCTCTACGGCGCTCGATAAAGTTACTCTCTCAAATCAGGGCCCCATCTAGATCTAAGTTCTTAGGTTGAGTGCTCAAATTTTAGAGAGGAAGGGGAAAGGCCCGTTTCTTTCCCCTTCCTCTCTAAGTCATAGGTCCAGGCTGAAATGACGACTATCTAGAACAGTAGTGCTGCTGATTTCAGCGCCAGGATGATCGGGCCGAACAGCTTTATTGACAGCACTTTTTTCTGGCTGAGGGTTCCCGTCCAAAGTCGCTAGTTTTTCGCTGAGGAACTCGATCTTTTTGTTGAGCTGATTGATTTTTTGGGTGAGTCCCTTTAATTCGTTAGCGTCTGTCTGTTTTGACGTGATGCTTGTGCGTTTTTCCGCTTGTGGCTCGATGACTCTGAAGTTTCTGGCATCTATAACGGCGAGTGTCTCCATAAGCTTGGGCCGCTTTAGGTAGCTGAAGTCATCCAAAATAGCTTTGTTTCCTTCAGGCTTTGTTAATTTGAAGTTAGAAGGTTGAGTGCTCAAGTATTCCAGCATCTCACCGAGGCTATTGTGGGCACCAGCAGGTGCGTTGCTAAGGGGGCTCACTGTGCTCGGATTTTCGGTGCCGCCAAAGAGCAAAGTGTCTTCAAGATCGACTAGGCCACCAGCAGCGGCTCTGGACTGAAGCGCTTTGTAGTCAGCGCCACTGAAGACTTGAGGGCCTTGTGTCCTCTTTCCAGGAGAAGATTGGTTCGGGGGAACCGGCTGTGGGGTTTGCCGAGCGAGTGGGCGAGCGGGTTTTTGGTCTCTTGCCCGTGCGGCTGCCTTTTGTACAGCGTCTTCAGCGGCCTGGGTTTGTCTATCGGATGCTTTGCTGGGTGCTTTGCTGGATGCTTTGGCAGCGGGTCGCTTTGTTGGGCGTTTTGTTGCAGCGCTGCTTTTGCCCTTGTCGGCTGTTTTGAGCTGAATGGCCTGAGTCGATTTTTGAATAGGGCGCGAAGATGAGGCTAGTCCGGCGCGTTTGAAGTCTTCTGTGTCAAATTTCTTTGCTTTGCTTTTTTGGCCGTTTCCATTCTGATCTTTCTCGCTCTGGTCCTTTTCGGTCGGGACCTGAACGTTTAACGGCGGGATTTGACTGCCAACAAGAGGGAGTACACCACCTTTGTATCCGCCTATCAAATCATAGTTGGGGATAAAGATGGGGTCTTCTGTGTTGCGCGTAAAGGAGTCGAGCAAAGGACTCCCTGTAGAGGTCACGCTAGCCGCTTTGCGATCGCGCTGTGTCAGTTTTGAAGCTTTATGACTTCCCGAGATAGGCTGTAGCGCCGTTGATGCAGTCCCTTTGGGTTTGCGATCGCCTGTTTGCGTATCTTTTGACTGCGGTTTAATAGACTGAGTCATAGTTTGCTAAGAAACGGCGTGCTCTTTGGGGGCGGGGCAACTGTGCGGGCGTCGGTGTGGGTGGCGTTTTCAGGTGATCGCGGGGTTCGCTTGTAGGTAGAGACGTTTTATTTTGCCCTTTTTCTCCCGCTTCATTGAGTGGGCTCGGTTAAATCAAGTCAGTTTGCTAAGTAATTCTACGGAATTGGGGGGTATCAGTAAGTTTTTGAGGTTGGTTTCTCAAAACACGATTTTTACAAACGCAGGTCTGAATCGCAGGTTGTGATGTGAAAGGTTTGGGCTGTTTGCAGTGAGCCTTTTAGAGGGGGGTCCCAAAGCGATAGCCTTTTCCATACACAGTATGTATCAAGATGGGTTGATTTTTTTGCTCGATTTTTTTGCGTAGCAGTCGCATTTGCGCCGCTAGGGCGTTACTGCTTGGCGCGGCCCCTTTACCCCACACGGCATCGTAAATTTGGCTATGGGTGAGGAGCTGGTGCGGCGATCGCATCAAATAAGCCAACAGCTGCACCTCCTTTTCAGAGAGTTCAATGGTCGTATCGCCCCGACTGGCCAGCTGGTTTTCAATATTGAGTCGTAAGTTGGCAAACTGGAGCACCGTCCCGGTTGACGTCGCACTTATAAAGTCGTTTGGAGTGAATTCAGTTTGGGTGAGTTCATTCCGGGTTAGCTCATTTTGGGTCGCCTCATCCCGACCGGACTTATGACCAGGAGAGTCTAAAACGGTTGGTCGCCGCAGCAAGGCACGAACGCGCGCTAGCAGCTCACGCAATTCAAAAGGCTTGACTAAATAGTCATCTGCGCCAGCATCTAGGCCGTCAACGCGATCGTCGAGGGTGTCTTTAGCCGTTAGAAACAAGACAGGTGTGGTTTGAGACTGGGCTCTGACGTCTCTGCAAATATCCAGGCCGCTTTTGCCTGGAAGCATCCAGTCCAGAATGAGCAAATCGTAGTGTCCGCTGAGCGCCATCTCACAGCCGGTTTTGCCATCGCTGGCAACATCAACAGTGTAGTTCTGACGCTGAAGCAAGCGGCTGAGCGGGTCGGTAAGTTCGACCTCGTCGTCGACCAGAAGGATACGCATTTGATAGGGAGTCTTTTGATAAAGACGATTTTAGAGTGATTGAATAATTTTAGGGTGGTGACTATGCATAACTGTGAAAATTCAAGGATTTCATGAGCGTTTTGACCAAAATAGCGAGCGCGATCACCTAGGCAATGGGGACGGCTGTTGCTACAACCTTTCGGTACTGGAGTTTTTAAGGACTGGCGTTTAGAGACTGGCCCCTGATGCTGATGTTTTTAGGGTGAGGGCAAAGGCTGCCACCACAAGCGTCAGCCCGCCTGCCACCCAAAAGGGCATTGCATAGCCAAAGGAGGTGACTAGCAGCCCAGAGACGGCTGGGCCGATGGCGTTAGAAATGCTGAGGTAAGATGCATTGAGGCCCAAAATTTCACCTTGCTCTCGCTGATCGCTCCGTGTGCTCAAAATAGAGTCAATCAGCGGCATCGGGAATGCGTTGACCAAGCCAAAAAATCCTAGCAGCACCGAGAAGGCCACAATGTTGGGGAGGGCGGGCATCAGCATAAATAGGAGCCCTCGGGCAATGAGCGCGCCAACTAAAACATTAACAATGCTAAATCGCTTGCGCAGAGGCTCTAGAGCGAACACTTGAGAGACAAATGCCAGTAGGCCAAAGGCGACAAAGGCGATCGCTAAATTTTTTGCATCTTGCCCCAGCACATTAATAAAGAACGGCTGAAAGGCAAAGGTAAAAATAGTGAACGTAAACCCGTTGAGGAAGGTCATGAGCAAAATGCGCCCGACGACGGGACGACCTAATGCTGTAAACAGTGCGCTGAAGCTGACCTTTTTAGGGTGGGTGTTGCTTTTTGGGGTAGCGGGTTCTGATTTGGCCGGTTCTGAGTCAGCCTTTTCTGCTTGAGTTTCGGGCAGGAAAATAAAGCAGAGTAGCGCGGCGATGAGAGCGATCGCACCAGAGACTAAAAAACTCATCCCCAAAGAAGACACTGCCCACTGCCCTACCCTTAAAGGCGGCACCAGCTGGGCCACGTAGCTCAAAGGGGGACCCGCCACAAACCCTAAGCGAAACAAGCCACTGTAAATGCCAAACGCCTGCGTGCGCTGCTCAGGTGAGGTGATATCGCTGACGACCGCCTGGGCTACCGAGTTGTTGCCACCGGTAATGCCATCTAAAATGCGAGCCCCGAAGAGTAACCAGGGGATGCCTGCGATCGCCGCAACCATATTGGATACCACCGTCCCTAGTAGGCTAATCACCAGCACAGGCTTCCGACCCCACCGGTCAGAGAGCTGGCCTAGTACTGGCGTTGCAAAGAACTGTGAGAGCGAGTAGGCCGTGGTGAGCAAGCTGGCCTGAAAGTCAGTGAGCCCAAATTGCTTTGCATAGGGGTAGAGCACCGGAATGATAATAGTGAAGCTTACCGAGTTGATAAACGCGATAGAAGCCACCATCCAAAATTGAAGCGGCAACTTGGTTTGTCGCTGACGAGAAGACTGAGAAGGCATTTCTTAAAAACGACAAAATAAAGGTAGGCCCCAGTGCATAGGGGTCCACGTACATAGGGACCAGTGCGTAGGCATGAGCACATTGCCTTTGGCATTTTGGCATGCAACGGCAAGGCACAACCTCAGTCGAACCCCATCAACAACCTTGAGCAAGCACAAGAAATGATCGCTTTTGAATTATTAGAAAAGTATGGGCGATACTGGACTCGAACCAGTGACATCCTCCTTGTAAGGGAGGCGCTCTACCAACTGAGCTAATCGCCCGTGGGTTTGCAGCTGCAATGACTTAGGGCCTCATGCAATTGCGCTCCGGAATAAGATAATAGCAGAAGAAGCCACGTTACAAAACCCAGTTTTTACGCTTTCCAATTAATTCATTTGTATTACTCTAGGGGATGTCGCATCTTTTTATTGCTTTATGCCCTCAGGCCGCACCCATGATCGCATCACCTATTGGTGCTTGCCCTTTATCGTTGGGGGCACGGCTTGGGTGACCCGTAGCCCCGCTTTTACGCTCATTATTGGGCTTTCTTTTTTAGTGGGCGGGCTGATGCTAGGCCCGGATTTGGATATTCATTCTGTGCAATACAAGCGGTGGGGCCCTATCCGATGGATTTGGCTGCCCTACCAAATTGCCCTGCCCCATCGCTCTCATTTCTCCCACGGGCCCATTATTGGTACGGCGCTGCGGGTGGTTTATTTGGCGCTGTGGATAGCTTTGTTTACGTTTGCTGGTGCCATGGTGCTCAATGCGGTTTGGGATGCCAAACTGACTTGGCCGAGTATTCGAGCGGTTTTGCAGTACGTACTGACCCATTACTTTGGCCAGTGGCTGGCTATTTTAGTGGGGTTAGAAGCCGGCGCGATGAGTCATTCTATTAGCGATGCTATGGGCAGCAGCTTCGTGCGCAAGCAGTCGAATCGAAAAAAATCAGCTCGCAGGCACTCTGGCCGAAAAAAAACTAAGCGGAAAAAATCTTCTCGTAGAAGGTCCTAATCAAGGACGGTGGTCCAAGGGCCATGCCAGTGAGGCGTTGTCTTTACGTAAGACGCTGTTTGATGAAGGTTTTCCAACGCCTGGATGATAAGTATTCCGACGTGAGAAGTTTGCCGAGTATCTTATTCTTACGCGCTATCCACTTTAGAGCGTGCTATTTATTTAAGGCGGCTGTTCAGAAGGCTGTCTTTTACAAAATAGCTGTCCAGAAAGCTTTTTTGTAAGAGTGCTTTTTTGTAAGAGTTCTTTTGAGATGTGTTGTTCAAAACAGTTATTTAAACACAGAGGCTAGGAAACAAGTTGCTAGGAAATAAGTCGCCCGGAAATAAGGGACTAGGAAACAAGGTGTCATGAGTGTATCAACTCAAAACAGTCAACAAACATTGGCTAAATCTGCGATCACCTTTGCTGTTATGTTTGTTGTTCTAATGCAGTGCTACGCAGGGTTCCGCCGGGTCGTCTGCGGCCAATCGATTCCATTGATTTGCGAGCTGCCGAAAGACCCGAATCTGTATCCATTTTTGAACTATGGAATGTATTCACGGACCAAAAAAGAAGGGGTCGCGGTGGCGCAGTATCACCTCATGGCGGTGTTTGCCGATGGCAGTGAAAAGCGCCTAATGCCTGAAGATTTAGGTACAACAGACTATTGGTTTCATGGCATGATTTTGCGATCGCTTGCCGGTAAAGACGACTCAAAAATTGGGCCCTTTATCCAGGCATACGAGGCTGCTGGAAATCCGTCTTTTGTCACGTTACGACTAGACAACAATCCGCTGGTAGTCACTCGCGAAGGCATTGATGAGCCACCGACTGAAATGGTTTACAGCCTTTCGATTGAGTCACTGAATTTAGAGTCATTGAATTTACAGGAGAAATAACAGATGAGTGCGAGTGCTCAGCGCTCAAAAGGGCGGCGTCCCAAAGTGTGGACGCTGCAATTTTGGGACGATTATTGGTTTTACCCCGCGCCGTTGTTTAATTTGGCCATCTGCCGCATTGCGATTGTTGCTTTTCAGGTGGGGTACCTAATCTTTCGTGACAACATGAGCCAGATGGCCAGTCGGGCCACCGTTCCCTCAGTTGAGTTCACACCGCTGCCAGTGTTTCAAGCTTTAAACGTTGTGTTTCCTTGGGACTTACCACCGCTGGCTTTTATGCAGATTGTTTTTGTAGTGGCGTTGCTCTCGGGTGTGTTGTCGCTGGTCGGCTTTAAAACTCGATTTGCGCTGCCATTGTTTGCGTTGGCAACGCTCTATATCAAAACCTACATTTACTCGCACGGTAGCTACCATCATACCGAAGCGATCTTGCACATTGCCTTATTCGCGCTAGCGTTTAGCCCTTCCGGCCAAGCAATTTCGGTCGATGATTTTCTTAGACGCAAAAAAAATACGCTAAAGCGCGATCACGCAGGACACTCAGCTCGCGCTAAGCTAACGCTTTTAAATCCGCTACGTGGAGAAAGCGCTTTTGCAAGATGGCCAGTAATGCTTGTGCAGTGGCTATTTGGAATTACCTATCTATCGGCTGCGATTAACAAAATTCTGTTGGATGGCGAGGGCCTATTCGGCACGGTGTGGATGAATGGCTACACACTGCAATCCTATTTTTTGGCCGATGGCACTGTACGTGGCAGTGATCTAGGGATTTGGCTAGGGCATCAGCATCTGCTCTCGGTTATTTTCTCTTGGGTTGCCGTCATTTTTGAGGGCACCTTTTTCCTCACATTGCTCTTTCCAAAGCTCATTTGGTTTTTTGTCCCTGCTGCGGCGATGTTTCACATTGGCATATTCGCCGCTCAGCGAGCAGATTTTTTTCAGTACCTGGCGCTGTATGCCGTTTTCTTTCCCTGGACGGCGATTGTAAAGGCGATCGCACATAGACTCCAAAAGTCTTCTTCGCACGGCCACGTTTTTTACAGTAGTTTGTGCCCTAGCTGTACTCGCAATGCTAGTTTGCTGCGCTACTTCAATTGGTTTGAGCGGTTGACGTTTCATCCTCAGACGACCTTCAAAGAAGTGACCTTCAGCGAGGTCGCACCCACTGCCCAACACAGACCTTTAGAGGGGGAGACGCTCCCTTCTACGCTATACATTCCTGGGGACAAACTCTTTTTGCACGCGCGCGATGATGAAGCGCCCAGCGGTTTTCAGAGGCTACGCACCGCTATGAAGTATGTTCCACCCCTATGGCCAATACTTTTAGTGATGTACTTGCCAGGTGTGAATTGGTTCCTGCCAAAACACCCATCCGGAAATCAACCTGGCCTAAGTGCGAAAGCCCCGGAACTTTAACTTTGAAAAAGAAAAATGACAGAAAAGTAATAAAGCTTCATTTGCCTTAGTTCTCTTAGGTTCTACTGATTCCTTCGATTTTCGCCGCTTGACAAGCGATTGTTACGGCGACTAGGTTAAGCAGCAACACGGCTAACTACGCCGCGCACTAAGGAATTTTTCACTGTTCAGTTACCTCTCGTGAACGATTCGTACAAGCGATTTGCGCACGAGGGAATGAATGCTGAGATTTTCTTTATCACCCATACATAAGGAGTCCAAAATGAAAATTAACTACTTTGCTGCCCTTGCTGCTGCTTCTGTTCTCAGCGTGACAGCACTGACTAGCTGTGGAACTAAGACAGAAGTTTCTGTTCCTGATTCTGTTGAAGGTGCTACTGAAGCTGTTGAAGGCGCTGCTGACAAAGCCGGCGAAGCGATTGATGGTGCTGCCACTAAAGCCGGCGAAGCTGTTGAAGGTGCTGCTGACAAAGCCGGCGAAACTGTAGACGGTGCTGTGGATTCTGTTAAGGGCGCTGTTGACCCTTGTGCCGCAGCTGACCCTTGCGCAGCCGTTGATCCTTGCGCAGCCGCCGACCCTTGTGCCGCAGCTGACCCTTGTGCGGCTGAATAGAGTCTTCCGACTCCAGTCGGTTTTGCTTTATATGACCGGTTGGATTGTTAGCTCAGCTTAAGAGTGCGGTGGCCTGCCATGCGTGATGGCGACCGCACTTTTAGTTTTTACTGTTTTGTTTTTTACTGTTCTGGCTTGCACTATTCTGGCCTGTATTGTTTTGGCTTGTAATTTTCAAGGCCGCCTACCCGACAGACAATATTAAGTTCAGCGCAAGGAAGAAAAGCTCCTCGCTTTCTATACTTTGGGCTTTGTCCTTGGGGAATGTCTTTTTAAGGAGATGTTTTCAGCCAAGCTTCTGAATGGGTCCTGTGGACCTTTGATAGGGCGGATGATAGGGCAGCTTATGGGTAGAGCGGCATGTAGAGCGGCATTATGTTGAATGAGATTGAATGAATGGTTGTTGCGCTAGGTGTTGCTTCGCTGGGTGTTGTTGCGCTGGGTGGTTGTTACTCGTAGTTAGACGTCGAGAAAGTATCCAAAATAAATAATGACAAAAGAGTAATAAACCTCTCTCTCCTTACTTACCATAGCCTCAGCGGATTCTCACTTTTTTACTTGCTTGACAACCCATAATGGCAAAGTTAGATTTATCAGCGATACGGTAATTTTGCCGCAGCTGAGAAGCTGATATATCACCCTTTATAAAAGGATAAGGAGTACAAGATGAAAGTTAACTATTTAGCCGCTCTAGCCGCTGCTTCCGTTTTGGGCGTATCCACGCTAACCAGCTGTGCACCTAACACCGAAGTCGATGTTGCTGAGCCCGATGCTGCTGTTGAAGAAGTCGATCCGTGCGCAGCTAACCCATGTGCAGCCAAGGAAGATCCTTGCGCGGCTGATCCTTGTGCCGCTGATCCATGCGCAGCTGACCCTTGCGCGGCTGACCCATGCGCAGCTGATCCTTGTGCAGGCAGTTAATCATTAGTTTGTGATTATGGTTTGTTGGATACACCACCGTCTACACAAAGCTGGACTTTAAAGAGCTGGATGGTTAGTCACTAGATTGTTCATTTCTGGTGACAAAAGCAGCGGTTGATGAAAGCAACGGTGACAATCCAAAACGAGACATCAGTCCTGTATGACAAGAATCCCTGGCCTGTCGCCGGGGATTTTTTGTGCAGGTTTTCTCCGCTGTAGCATCTGTCGAATTGCTTAGAACAGTGCTACCGGCATCAACCTGCTTAGGCAACAACAGACTCCCTGTTGCTTTTGGTCTGTTCTGGGGCATGGATGCGATAGCGTTACAGGTATTGAGCCGCCTGTGAGGAATCGGCTACTTTGTTGCTATGGCGAATTGACAGTATGAATGTTGCATTTATTGGGCTTGGAACAATGGGCGCACCCATGGCGCTCAACCTCTTAAGGGCGGGGCATACGCTGAGTATCTATAACCGTACCCCTGGCAAAGCAGCCGCGCTTGTACAGGCCGGCGCTACCTCAGCAAGTTCCCCTAAGCAAGCGGCTACGACTGCTGAGATTGTGATTACCTGTGTGAGCGATAGCCCTGATGTGGAGGCTGTGCTTTTGGGGACAGCCGAGGCTGCCGGGGTGATTCAGGGGGCTCGGCCCAACACCTTAGTCATTGATATGTCTACCATTAGCCCTGGGGTCACGCGCCGGATTGCTAAAACACTGGCTGAAAAAGAGATTGCGATGCTAGATGCGCCTGTGTCTGGTGGGTCGGAAGGTGCACAGCAAGGCACGCTCTCTATTATGGTGGGCGGTGAGGCGAGTGATGTAGACCGTGCGATGCCCGTCCTCTCGGCGATGGGGCGTACGATTACCCATGTCGGGCCGATTGGCGCAGGGCAAACAACCAAGGCGATCAATCAGATTATTGTGGCTGGCACGTATTGGTCGGTTGCTGAGGGCATGGCTTTGGGGATGAAGGCTGGGCTAGACATGGATAAGGTGGTGCAGGCTGTTGGGAGTGGGGCGGCAGGCTCTTGGGGGCTGACGAATCGCTCTGGCAATATGATTGACAATGACTATCCGTTGGGCTTTCGGGTGCGATTGCATCAAAAGGATTTGGCGATCGCACTCGAAACCGCCCGTGAACTTGGCCTGCCTCTACCGGTAGCCGCCTATGTAGAACAGGTGGAAAATGGCCTGATTGGCAAAGGCCATGGTGATGAAGATGTGTCTGCGATCGCCCGTAGCGTCCGAGAGATGGGCGGCATTGATTAGCGGCATCGATTAAATGCGCCAGATGAGAAGAACGCCTCAGAGCGCGCTAGCGAACGGCCTTTTGGCCTACCGTCGTCACATACAACACAGCTTCTTCAGCAGGAATGCTCAGTAGCTCATTCACCTGATCGTCAAAGAAGCCTGCGATGCCGCTGACGCCGAGGTTGCGGCGAGTGGCAGCCAGGTTTAAGCGCTGGCCCAGGTGGCCTGCATCCATATGTAGGTATCGGTAGGCTCTCTCTCCGTACTTGGCAACGGCGGCTTCTAGGTTAGCCGTGTGAAAAATCACCGCACCCGCGTCCCGACCCAACTCTTGGCCTAAGCATAGGAAATGCAGGTCTTTTTGAAATCGGTTGAAGCGAATTTGACGAAGCTCTTGCGCCTGCGGTGCATAGTAATAACAGCCCGACTCCAACGCTTCGACATTCGAAACCGCGATGAAGGTTTCGATTAAGCCTAAGTCGAAATAGTCGGGGTGCTGATCGAACGCCTGTAGGCGATAGTGCTCTGGATGATAAGAGAAATCGAGCAGTGCGAACAAATCGGCCCGGTGCAGAGGCGCGCCCGTGTAGCGCCGGGTTGAGCGCCGGGTCAGCAGTGTGTTTTCTAAGTCTTTGAGATGATCGCCCCAGCCAATAGGCTGTGTGGTGGTTGAAACAGTGATGCCAAAGGGGAAATTGTATTTGTCTGCGGCAGGCTTATCATTGGCCAGTTTATCTGCGGCTGGCTGGGGTGATTGCCTAGCCAGATTCTCGGCGGCATTATCAGCAGCACTCTCAGCAGCAGTCTCGGCGGCTTTAAGGCTCTCCTGGTCGCGGTTGTCTGGCGGGAGGGTGTCGCGGGTTGTTTCATCCGCTTGGGTCGAGGTGGCTTCTGATGCGCCTAGAGAGTCTGGCGCTGCCGATGTTTGAGCCTCTGTTGTCGCCCCGTCTGTAGCACCGTCTGTAGCCTTGTCTAGGCGGCTGTCTTTGCGCTGTTGTTGCCGTTGCCCAAAGCCTGAGGTTTTGGAGATGAGCGAGTTTTGGTGCAGATACTGCAACAGCTCGCCGTCGGGGATATTTTTGGCTGCCGAATGTAGAGGGCTCGGCAACGCGCTCCGGGATAAGGGCAGGTTTTGATCGACCTCAAACAGATCGGCTAGGGCTAAAAGGGCGATCGCGCTTTCTTCGACACCATCTAAATACAGCAGCTGATTGACCTGCTCATCGGCAAAGCCGCCAATGAGGTGAGGCCGATAGTCGCACAGGGTCCCCGCCACCTCCAAATTTCCCAACAGGTGCCCTGAATCTAAAAACACCCGCCGATAAGCTCGGTCTTGATATCGCCACGCAGACCGCTGAAACACGGTGCTGACGACCAGCGCCATTTGGGTAGTTTCTAAGGCTGGATGCCAAAAGCAGGCAGCTTGTAGATCTTGCCACGGGTGGTCATCCCAGAATCGCACCAGGGAGTGGGTCCGAACCTGGTAGTTGTAAAGACCTGCTGTTAGTCGTGAGGTGCCTCGCGATACCAGATATATCTCTGCTGGGTAAAGCCCGCCTGCTGACGGGGCCGACCGCAGATACAAGGCTTCCCCAGCAAAGGTGGTCACCCTGGCGGTGAGCCCATAGCTATCGATCAGCAAGCGTGAAAGCCGCTGCCACCAACGCCAGGTATCATCTGCATTAGTCGGCTCGTCTTCTAGGTAGGGTTTAAGGTCAACCTCGTGGCCTAGTTTGTAATCTTTATAGGGTAACGGCTGCTGAGACCAGTCCAGTCCGCCGCTTTTCGCATGGATCGTTTCTGGGTCGTACTTTGTCCGCTGGTGGTAGTGCTGGGCAATCGAAACGTCTGCCATGGAGCATCGGTGGAAGAGGGCAATAAGAGTGGGGCTCGCCTGTTGCCTAACGTCAGGTCGTAAAGCTGGCGCTCCTGAAGCTGAGGATAGAGCAAGTTGAGGATAGGGCAACTAGCGTCCTTCAAATAATACCTGCTCTATTTGCCGCTCTCCTAAGGACCCTCTCAAGACGTAATACTTTGCAGCGTATGCCTCCGCACGCCGTTATAATCTGCTAGTCTTGCGGTTCAGGTAAAATGCAATTGCAAGCTACGAACGTCAGCTACGGTAAGGGGTCACCCATGCAGGGGAATGAAAAAAATTGGCGCTTTGCAAGGCTTCTGGTCAGGAGTAGTGCGATCGCAGCTAGCGGCATTCTTACCTGCGCCCCGGTTCTAGGAACGCTGCTAATCCTTGGAGCAATGCTGGGTGAGGGGCTACCTGGCCCGATTCGTTCGGACAGTCGAGTGCAAAACGGAGCGGCGATCGCGCAAACCACCGTGCAACCGGCCCCTGCCGATACGCCGTCAGCCGAGGCTGCCCCTACCGCACTCAGCGCCACTCAACAGCAGCGCCAAACCGAAGATGCCTTAAACAGAGCAGAAACCCTCTTTGCTGTGATGATCGGCGCGCTGATTCTTTTACTTGGCACGGGCATGGCCATGCTGTGGGCACTGCGTAAATCCGTCGTCAACGAAGTGGCCACGGTTGTGCGTACCCAGCTCAACGAAATGACCGAGCTGGAAAACCGGGTCCACAACGCCACGCGCAGCCTCAATCGGGTGCTGGCCGATACAGACGATATGGCCGGTGAACTAGAAGGCCGATCCAACAGCTTTCAGCGAGAGATTGTGGCCCAAAGAGAGGTGCTGTACAACCTCGTTGAAGAACTCAATGCCTTCAAGGTTCAAACCGCTAAAAACTGGGAAAAACAGTTAGAAGGGCTCAACGACAAACTTGAAGCCACGGCCACTGATTTTGCCCAAACGACGGCAGCTGTCCAGGCCCAAGCCAAGCAGCGTTTAGAAGACATGCAAACGGAAACCGCCGTTGAAAGCCAGCGAATTCTTCAGCGATTTACCACGTCCGAAGCCGAGTTTTCCCGCCATGTCGGCGTGATAAAAGAAGAAACTCAGCGCCGTAAAAGTGCCTTCTTTGACGAAGTTGACCGTAAAGAATCTGTTCTTTCTGACCAGCTCGGGAGCTTGCAAGCAGAAACGGTTGCTGAGCAAGACCGGGTGCTGGCCTCTTTGTCCAAGCTGGGCAATGAGTTTGGCCCCAAGCTCTCGGATGTAGAAGCCGAAGCCCGCACCAAAATAGAACAGCAGCGCGATCAGGTGCTAGATAATTTGCAAACCTCTGCTGAAGCTGCCGTCAAAGAGCTTGAAGATGTTCAGGCCAGCGCCCTCGGTCATCGAGAACTCGCCCTGCAAAACATTCAGCGTTCTACGGAAGAACTTCAGCAGCAGTTCAACGCGATTCGCAACGAGGTAGAAAGCCGCAAAGCCGACATGATGCAAAGCTTTCGTCAGTCTGCTGATGGCTTTCTTACCCAGTTCGCCACGCTCAAAGCTGATGTGGAAGGCCGCAAAGGGACCATCTTGGGCGATATGGATCGGGTTGCCAATGACTTTAAGGCGCAGATATCAAGCTTGCAGGGTGATGTGAGCGAGGAGCGCAGCCACACGATTATGCAATTGCAGGCCACCGCCGAAGGCTTCCGCGCTCAGCTGAGTAACCTAGGCAGCGATGTTGGTACCCGCAAGAGCGAACTGTATAACGAGCTAACAGAAACTTCGCGGGCGTTTTCAGAGCAGCTCGCTAATTTACAGTCTGAACTGGGTGGGCAGCGCGATGAGGCGCTCGGTATTGTGCAACAGCTTCAGGGTGAGTTTGCCCGTGAGCTGAGTGACTTGCAGTCAGGGATTGGCAGTGAGCGCCAGCAACTGTTGCGATCGCTCAAAGAGATTGAAGGTAGCTTTACCGGTGAACTGGCCAGCGTGCGCAACGCCGTGTTTGGTCGTCGCGATGTCATCATCGAAAAGCTCAACAGCTTTGACGCGCGCCTAGGCGAGCAAATTGGCGAGCTGGCCCAGTCTGCACAGCAGCGAGAACAAACTGCCCAGGAAAGACTCGGCCAAATTGAAGAGAAGTTTGCTCAAACTTTAGACGCTTTGCAGGCTAGCCTGAATGACCGTCAGGAGAAAGCCTTGTTAGAGGTCACTCAGGTAAAAGAAAAGATCCAAAGCAAACTGACGGCATTGAATGAAGAAGCCAGCAGTGAAAAACAACAGATCATGCAAGAGCTGGGTCGTGTAACCCCTGAGTATGTTGCAGACTCGTTTGTCAGTACTGCGCAGTCGCAGATTGACGAGCTATCCGAACAGGTCAAGAGACTTAAAGACAATCGCCCCGAGTTGTTCTTAACCGCTGACGAATTTATTGAAGAGGGCAATAAACAGCTAGAGAACAAACAATACGAGGCGGCGTTGGCCGCCTATAATCGAGCCCTGGAGGTGCAGCCTAGCAACGCGGATCTATGGTTTAGCCGCAGCACAGCGCTCGCTGAGATGGGCAACAAAGCAGAGGCCCTAGCGGCGCTGACTGAAGTGACTCGCCTCGCTCCTGATAATCGTGATGCCTGGTATCAAGCTGGATTGCTGCTGCGAGAGCAGCGCCGCTATGAAGAAGCGCTCAGTGCTTTTGATGCGGTGATTGAGGGCGATGTGACCGATGCCAAAGCATGGCTGAATCGGGGCATTGTGCTCAGCCGCCTACGGAAACGGGAAGAGGCGATCGCAGCCTTTGACCGCGCCCTAGACATCAACCCCAAATACCACGAAGCCTGGGTGAACCGAGGCGTTGCCTTTGGCATTTTGCAGGCCCACGAAAAAGCCTTTGAATCTTTTGATCAGGCCGTTACCTTGCAAGCCAACGATGCGGTCGCTTGGCTCAATCGCGGCCTTGCCCTCACTGAGCTAGAGCGCTTCGAAGAGGCCGTCGCCTCCTTTGACAAAGCCGTGCGGTTCAAACCCACCCTGGCAAAAGCCTGGGACAATCGCGGCTATGTCCTGCTCAAGCTGGGTCGCGACAGAGACGCGCTCACCAGCTTTAACAAAGCCCTCGCAGCCAACCCCAACTATGCCAAAGCCTACTACAACCGCGCCCTTTGCTACGCACTCCAGCGGGACAACGACCAAGCCCTAGAAAACCTCCAGCAGGCTGTCCGCTTAGAGCCCAGTTACAAGCAAGAAGCCCTCGCTGACGAAATTTTTGAAGACATTTGGAGCGATGACTGGTTCAAAGAATTAGTCGGCCAGTAGCCTTTCTCGGCTGCGCTCCATTTTCATCTCAATTCTCAATTAAATTGAGATGAAAACATACAGGTAGGCTAGACTTGTCTCAATAAAGCTAATTTTTGAGATATAAGTGTGATTGTCGTTCCACCAGTAGAAAGAATCCCGAGTCCCTTCAGTCGAATTGCCGAGGACCATCCGGAAAAACTGGACGATTATTTAGCACTGGCGTCTCCTACCGATGAAAAAGGACGTTATTTATCCTACGAAGACATTCGTTATCGACTACCTAAGTCATTAGATATTGATTTGGCTTGGTCAGTTATTAAGCTTGCTAGGCAAAGGCAACTGACTCCCTTAATAAACTTAGGTGAATCTGCAAGAGACTGTGAGTTTTTTCTAACGCCGACAATCCAAAAAGTTATTTCCCAAACAGATAGAAGCACAACAAATGCTGCCTTAAAGTGGATGCTCAGCCAGATTGGTGAACCTGTTCACCTGGAGTACTTACTCAATGATCTGATACAAGATGAAGCAATTAGTAGCGGGCAGCTAGAAGGTGCAGCAACAACGACTAAAGTTGCCAAGGAACTGCTTAAAAAGCATCGCAAACCCAGAACGCTGGATGAGAAGATGATTTTAGGGAACTTCAAAATGATGAACTTTGCCTGGGAGAATAAAGATAGAGAATTGTCTTTAGAGCTTTTGTTAGAGTTACACCAAGTGGGCACCGTCGGCATTGACGACAAAAAGTATCATCCTGGAAAACTTAGAGACACTGATGATGTTGTCGTTGTTGATGTGAGAGATAATATTCTTCACACGCCCCCTCCTGTTGCCAGACTAGAAAAGCGGCTAAAATCGTTGAGAGACTGGACTAACCATGATCATCACGATACTGATAGTAATCAGTACATTCATCCTTTAGTCAAAGCAATTACGCTACATTTTGTCATTGGCTATGAGCATCCCTTTAGGGACGGCAACGGTAGAGTTGCTAGAGCATTATTTTATTGGTATTTGTTCAAAAACGATTTTGCAGCCTTTCGCTATATTGCTATCAGCGTCTTACTCAAAGCGGCCCCTGCACAGTATGGAAAGAGCTATCTCTACACAGAAACAGATGAGATGGATTTGACATATTTTATTGAGTATCAGTGCACAATTGTTGCTAGAGCAATTACAACTTTTAGGGATACCTATAAAAAGTCACTCAAGAATATAGCAGCTTTTAATCAATGGCTTTGGGACTCTGGTCTGTATAAAAAATTAAGCGAAAAGCAAAAAATCGTTTTTCAAGTTGCAAAAAACGGACATATCCCTTACTTCACTGCAAATAGCGTTCAGGAAAATCTTGGCTGCTCTTACAACACCGCTTCGAAAGTTCTAAATGGCTTGGTGAACTTGCAGCTCTTTAGCAAGAAAAAGGTGGGTAGAGAATGGATTTTTTCGATGCTAGATACCAGTGCCATACGAGATAACTGGCAAAATACGAATACTTGAATTAGTACGAATGAATTACGAGCGCCGAAGCTATTTCAATGGTAATAATTGAAAACAAGCTGCGAAAATATAACTTCTGTGAATAGGGGTTATGCTGCCTCTGCTCGCTGATTTAAAATTCGTTCAACATAGAAAAACATCATTTTATAGATCTAGCTATTTGGAGCGCAGCTTTTTATGGGGAGCAACCGATATCTCAAATATGGTCTGTTACTTGCCGCGATCGCATTTTTTGCTGTAGGTGTAGTTTCCCTATCAAAAGGATTTGGATGGTTTCTTCTAGGCGTTTCGGTGTGCTCCTTTTTAGCCTTTGGGACGCTCATCTTTAAAGAGCGTGCCGCCGCGACTGCCAAATTAAGGACTGCCAAATTAAGGACTGCCAAATTAAATCAATCACAAAGCCGGCTGCCAAAGGCTCCTGTTCAAAAGCCAGCTAGCGTTAATAAGCTTGTTGATCCACCGACTAAAGCAGCAACTGAAACAGCAAAGGTGCCAGTCGCAAAGCCGATTCTGCATCCTGAAAAGCAAGAATCGCCAATAAATAGGCCCTCGCTGCACCCTGAAGCGCCGATTCTACATCCTAGGAATCAGGATGTTACTGCGCCTAACAAAACACCTGCTTCTGCAAAAACTTCCCCCAAAATAAAGTCTCCCTCGCCCAAGAAAGTAATCCCCCAAAAAGTGTCGCAGCCTACACAGGTCACGACGTCATCTGCTGCCGGCTCAGTTCCAACCTACGGAAAGCTATTTCGCCGATATCTCAATCAAGATGAGAGTGATGCATTCGCCTTTTTTTATTACAATCGCGATAAAGGAGACGCTTGGGATGCGCCTTTTGCAAGACTTGCAAACATCGCCAAGACAGAAAATTGGAATTTTCAGCAGCCTAAGTATCAAAAAAAGAGTGAGAACTTCCCGATTCTGTTGCAATATCTGAATCACACCTTTTTACGATTGCAAGCTGAAAAGAAGATTCGGTTTGAATCACTACAGGGTCAGCCCTATGCTTTTTTTAATACCGGCTTACAAACCCCCTCAAATAAAGATATTTTTGCGACTTTTCGGCCCAACAAGAAGGCAGAGAACAGCGATGACTATCCAGACTGGTTTTTTAGAAAGTGGTATGACGATTATGCAAAAGAGCTCGCAAATTTTATGCCGTTGCCCCAACCGGCTAGCTACTTTAGGCATCAAAGTGAGAAAACTTTTGACGCTAGCTATGATCTCGTAATGAATGTGAAGCACGTCATCCGTGATAACAGAACACGGCTGCCTAAGGAGCTTCAAGAGAATGAGACGCTGGCGACGAGCGCGCTGAGCGGGGCCTTTGAGTCACTAAAAAAACGCTGTCAGCGTAACGACGCTGCGGCTGTGCCCTATTGGTACGCTCACGACCAAAAGGTTCAGCTGTTGTTGCCCCTTTACATAACAGATCCTAACCAAGCCGATGCGGCCTTAGTGGCTGATAAAAATGAAACGGGAAAGGTGTATCGCATTAAAACGATCCTGACCTTGGATATGGCCTACAGTAACGCTCGGCTACTCAGAAAGCCCAGCCAGCGCTGGCTAAACCCGTAAAGGTTGTGTCGTGAAAGGTTCTGTTGTGTTGCAGAAGATTTTGGAGGTGTCAATTTTTTGAACTTGCTCAATCAATGTCCTCTTTCCACTCGCCCGGTCTCTCGGCGGCTTTACGATCGAATTTAGGTTGTTCAACAACTTCGTACGGAGACTTACGAGTCTTTCTCTTTTTAGATGGCTTTTTTGAGTGCTCTTTTAAATCGGGCACAAGCGATAATTGTCCAGCGGGTGTTGTTGTTTCTGGCTGTGTTGATGGTGGCTGCTGGTGCCTGCGTCGTGAAACGCCCTCTTCACTGGTTTGCTCGGCGACGACTTCGTACAGCAGCGCCATTTTACCGCTGCTGCCCTTGCGGAGCACGCGCCCAAGCCTTTGAATGTACTCTCTGGGAGAGCCACTGCCTGAGAGCAAAATGGCAACCCGCGCGTCGGGTACATCCACGCCTTCGTTGAGCACATGAGACACTACGATCACGCTGTAGTCGCCGCTGCGAAATTTTTGCAGAATGCTGTGGCGTTCCTTCACAGGGGTTTGGTGCGTGATGGCCGGAATTAAAAAGTCTTGAGAGATTCTGTAAACGGTCGCATTGTCGTTGGTGAAAATGAGGGTGCGCTCGGGATAGTGTTTTTTGAGTAGGTTTTCTAGCAGGGTGAGTTTGCCAGCGGTCCCAAGGGCGATGTTTTTGGCTTCGCGGTGGGCGAGCATGGCCCGCCTGCCTTCAGGCGACTTGGCGCTGGCCTGGACAAAGCGCTGCCAGCCCTGGGCGCTACTGAGCCAAATTTTGGAGGCTTGCAAAAAGTCATTGCGCTGTTGCTGAAGCGTTTTGTAGCGATCGCGCTCCTCTTCACTCAGTTGCACCTTCAGCTGAATCACCTGGTACGGCGCTAACGCAGTCCCTGATAGCTCCTCCGACGTACGGCGATACACCACCTTGCCCAGCAGGATTTCTAAATCCTCATGGCGACCATCCGACCGCTCCGGCGTTGCTGTAAGGCCCAATCGATAGGGTGCAATGGAGTACTCGGCAATGCTGCGATGAAAGTCGCTCGGCAGGTGATGACACTCATCGCAAATGAGCAGGGCGTATTGATTGCCCAAGTCTTCAGCGTAGATAGCGGCGCTGTCGTAGGTGGCCACGAGGATAGGGGTGCGATCGCGCGAACCGCCGCCCAATAACCCCACCGCCACCCCTGGAAACGCCGCCTCCAGGTTGGCATACCACTGATGCATCAGGTCCAAGGTGGGCACCGTAATCAGCGTGCGCCGAGGCGTTGCCGCCATCACCATTTGGGCCAGATACGTCTTACCCGCTGCCGTGGGTAGGACGACGACACCCTTGCGTGCGTTTGCCTTCCACGCCTGCAAGGCTTCTGCTTGATGCGGGTAAGGGGTCAGCGTTAAATTGTCCTGTAAGTCCAGCGGTTCAAAGGTTTGAACCTTATCGTCAAAGCGTACGCCGTCTGCTTTGAGGGCCTGTACCAGTAGCGGATATTTGTCAGCAGGTACCCGAAAGCGCTCAATCCGATCGTCCCATACGGCATAGTCAATCCAGGCTTTTCCCCTCGGCGGTGGGTGCAAAACCAGGGTGCCGCGATCAAACTTCAGGGTGGGTACTCTCGCCATGAAAACCAGCTCGGCAGCATATACTCTCTTCTTTTTATAGTAGAGTGTGATGCCTGCTGGACACTATTCGCGAAAGCTCTATTCGCGTAAAATCTTGGCGACTTTGGGATGGTTGCGCACGGTTTCAAAGCTGATGTCATTTCGTGCCATCAGGCTATAAATAGCAGGGTTCAGCTGAACCGCCTGGGTGAGATGAATGGCTACCGCTTCTGGATTATCGAGCAGGGCGTAGGTAGAGGCAAGGCCATACCAGGCATTGGGATTGGGTACTCGGTGCTGTAAGGATGTCCAAAAACTCTCTAGGGCATTGTCATGCTGAAAGAGTCTGTTGAGCAATGTCCCACGATAGTTCCAGGCGTAGTGGCAGTCAGGCTTAAGGGTGGTTGTATGCTCTAAGCTTTCAATCGCAGGGGCGATCAGTTCTAGGGAGGCTTGGGCCAAAGCACGGTTATACCAGGTGTGGTATCTGTCGTCTTTGAGCGCGATCGCCTGATCAAAGCTATTTAATGCTCGCTCGTATTGCTCTAGTTTGAGCAAGGCTCGGCCTCGGTTGTACCAAGCTTTGTCATCTTCAGGATCGCAGGCGATCGCCCGCTCAAAACTGTCAATTGCCGATGGGTACAGCTTCAGTTCTGCTTTGGCAACACCCTGACCATGCCAGGCTTTTGCGTGGTTTGGCTCTAGCTTAAGCACCGCCCGAAAATCATTGAGTGCAGGTTCGTAATCCCGCATCTGAATGGCCGTTTGGGCGCGGTACAGCAGCCCTCGAACGTTTTTAGGGTCCTGCGCGATCGCCTGATTAAATTTTTTTAATGCGCCTTTGTAGTTGCCAATATTCCGCATTGCGAAGCCCTTTTTTACCAAGGCCCTGACACTGGGCTGTGGGCTCTCAGAAGCGGCCGCCGCCCCGGCAGAATTCGCTTGAACAGGAGGAAGGGAAGTCACCACTGATCTCAAAGGCTACTAACAACAAAAAACACGCACAGGCCGCTGGTTTGCTTCAGTATGCCCAAAGTTTTCATCGGTTTTTGACCTGGACTTTGAGGCTCGTTGGAGGCTTGTTGGAGGCTCGTTGGAGGCCAGCTTTGTCATAATCTGTAGTGCGATCTACAGTCTGACGAATCTTTTGAGGCGTAAATCGCTCCCGGTATTTGAGATGTTTATAGACCTTTCTAAAGCGAGCGATACTTCGCAGGAGTAGCTTAGCCATCGCATCTTTGAGATGATGGATCTGTGAGTGGACGCTCCTTTGAGAATTTGAGAAGCGGCTCTCCTTGCCTTTTTACTTTGCTCCTTTATTTTTTTGTGTATTTGCTATGGCCGTAGCCCCCAACGTTCGTATTGAGAAAGATTCTATGGGTGAGCTGGAGATTCCAGCCGATGCCTACTACGGTATTCAGACCCTCAGGGCGATTCAAAATTTCCCGATTAGTGGACTTAGGCCATTAGCAACTTATGTGGATGCTTGCTTACTGATTAAAAAGGCTGCTGCAATCGCCAACGGTGAACTAGCCTGCATTCCAAAGGACATCAGCGATGCGATTGTGCAGGCGACTAACGAAATCCTCGCAGGGTCGCTGTGCGATCAGTTTGTTGTCGATGTGTACCAGGCTGGCGCGGGCACTTCTCACCACATGAATGTGAATGAGGTCTTGGCCAACCGAGCGCTGGAAATTTTGGGCGAGTCCAAGGGTGACTACAGCCGCGTTAGCCCCAACGACCACGTGAACTACGGCCAGTCTACTAATGACGTCATTCCCACTGCGATTCGGGTGGGGGGCATTTTAGCGCTCGAGCATTCTCTGTATCCGGCCTTAGAAGGTGCGATCGCTACGGTAAAAGCCAAAGCTGTCGAATTTCAGGCTGTTGTCCGCTCGGGCCGCACCCACATGCAAGATGCGGTGCCTGTGCGGCTTGGCGAAGGCTTCCGCGCCTGGGAGCACATTCTTACAGCCCATCAAACTCGCATCCGCACGGCTGCTGATGAGCTAGCTGTGTTAGGCCTGGGAGGCAGTGCAACCGGCACCGGGCTCAACACGCATCCGAACTATCGCTTTCGCGTGGCAGAGCTGCTCAGTGACTATCTCAAGCAGCCGATTACGAGTGCGCCTCATCTGATGGCGGCGATGCAGAGCATGGCCCCTTTTGTGGCGCTCAGCAGTACGCTGCGCAACCTGGCTCAGGACCTGATAAAAATTTCCCACGACCTGCGTTTGCTAGATTCGGGGCCTAAAACAGGGCTTAAGGAAATCCAGCTGCCGCCTGTGCAGCCAGGGTCTTCGATTATGCCGGGTAAGTACAATCCGGTGATGGCTGAGATGACCTCAATGGTGTGCTTTCAGGTGATGGGTTACGACCAGGCGATCGCCCTAGCGGCTCAAGCCGGTCAGCTTGAACTGAATGTGATGATGCCGCTGATTGCCTATGACCTGATTCACAGCATTGAGATTTTGGGCAATACCGTTGAAGCACTAGACACCAAATGCCTACAGGGCATTACCGCATTGCCTGAGCGCTGCATGGGCTATGCCGAGGGGAGTTTGGCACTGGTGACCGCGTTGAATACGCATATTGGCTATTTGAATGCGGCTGCGATCGCCAAAGAATCGCTTGAAACGGGTAAGCCCCTACGCCAGCTTGTGCTTGAACATGAGCTGATGGATGAAGCCACGCTCAACGAAGTTCTGGACTTGCAAAAGATGAGTCAGATCGTGACTGATGAAAGCTAGAAATCCTTGCACAAAGCGCTCAATATTCTGAGTAGGCAGCCAAAGTAACCTTAAATCTTCACTGCAAGGGCTACAAGTCTGAGTCTTTCGACATATTACATACATAGTGTAAGAAATGCAGTTGATCTGACTTTTTGACTGATGCTACTCAGTTATGCTGCTTTTACTCCTCTGACTTCAGAATAGATGATCATCCGTAACAGTCGACGCACGCGTCGACTGTTACGGATGAAGAGTTTTGATCTTCTTGGAACTCAGTTTGTGACGGCTCACTCCGCTTCGTTATAAACTCTTGCCTATTTCTTAACTTATCCGTTGGATCAAAGGTAAAGTGCTACTTGCTTTCGTTTCCAAATGAAACAAAGACACTTATGACTGCCGAATTGAGCTTAGTCGCATTTTCTAATTCTCAAAGTGAAGTTAGATCAGAGGTTGCTACACCACCATGGCTATCATCTATACAGCCTTCTTATTTCGAGATACGAGTTTGAACATTAGTTTTTCGGAACGCTAAAGACTAATGTATGTAGATACGATTTCGTTAAATTCAAGCTACGGAGAAATGATATGGGAGCCAAGCTCATTGAACTAACAGATGGAATACTTGTGGAGGTGGAGGCCTCAGACGAAAAAGCACAGCAAATTTCAGGAGGCTTTGCAGATAGAGTCAGCACAAATTTCGACAGAATTAAACCTGTTCTTATAGCTACTTGCAAGCCAATCGTAGAAGCTTGGCAAGAATTAAATCAGGAACTCAATATTGAGCAAGCTGAGATAGAGCTAGGTCTTAGCTTTGAAGGCGAAGGTAATCTTTATGTAACTAAATCTAAGCTGGGGGCAAATGTGACGATAAAGCTGTCTCTGAAACCTAAAATTTAAGTAAGTTAATGCTTGAATACTCAAAAAAAGCACTGTACGTGCTTCTTCAACACAAGCTTGAAGGATGACCTCTACAAAAGTCTGGTGCTCTTACACAAGTGGTCGATGTAAGCTCACAAATTTTCGTTATTGAAAACAGATCGCATAGACAAAAAATGTTCGTTCAGGATTCGATTGTACTAATTTCTAGTCAAGATGAGAAAAACAAACGGTTTGGTACAGGCTTCATAATTCGGCAAAGTGGTAGTCGGACTCACGTTTTAACCTGCGCCCATGTAGTTGAAGACTTAGGTGGTTGTACGAGGGTAAATATTGATGGTATGCCAGCCTCAGTAGTGGCTATTGGTGAGGTCGATTGTTTGGATTTGGCCGTTCTGCAGGCCGATGGCCTTCGGCAAAAGCGCCCTTTGCGGCTTGAACCTAAAGGCAAATCCAGGGACTCGATCTCTACAATAGGTTTTCAGGAATTTGACAAGGTTTGCCTGAGTCGCCCATTGGAAGGGGTATTAGGGAATCAAGTCATATTGCAGTCCAAACAGGGCACTGAAAGAGTTTGTGCCTGGGACTTAGAAATTATTGATGACTACTTTCTAAAACCGGGATACAGCGGTTCTCCAGTCATTAGTCAAGAGAGTGGATACGTGTTGGGCATCGTTAGTCACCGACAAGGTAAAGGTCAAAAAGGTCTAGCTATTTCAATAGCAGCGCTGGAAAAAATTTGGCGCATGATAGATAGTCAGGAACTCTATCGCCTCCTTCTAAAGTTGGGATATCGTCAACAAGTACGCCAATTTCGCAAGTTAGTGAAATCCCACTCAATAGCCGCTCTATTGATTTGCGGAGAACCCGACTATGGGCAGCGTTGGCTGCTTAACAGACTGGTAACGCAGCATTTACCAAATAACCTCATGGGGAAAACAGTAAATATTGATCTTGCTCGTCGCGGCCGCCGGAGTGATCCAGAGGCAATTTGGCGGAATTTAGCACGAAGAGTAGGACTGAAGGGAACACCCTCTGTAGACAGTATTGTTCATCGAATTTATCGCTGGTGGGAGACACAGGACGTTTTATTGGTGTTTCATGACGTGGACTACCTACCACAGCACTGTTTTCAAGAGTTTCTCGATCAATTTTGGTTACCTCTAGCCACGCAGGCTAAAGAGTCTCATAACATACACGAAAGCGGTTACAAGCTCTTAATGTTTCTAGTCGACTATACAAATAAGGTAGAGACATGGGATACACCATTCATTGAAAAAATCGACTCTACATGGGAGTCTAAAGTACCTATAAGAACTCCTCGCCTCGAAGAATTTTCAAGTGACGAGCTTTTTGACTGGATTGAGGACAGGCTCGATGAATTGCCTACCAGCTTCAAAAATGAAGAAATTCTCGTACAAGAAATCTTAAGCGATAGTAATGAAGGTATTCCAGAATTAGTACTTCAGGAAATTTGCGAACGCTGTGGTGTTGATTGGTATGAGGAAATGGACAGATGGTTAAAGCTTTGAACACTCAAATCCGCTACAGGGGAACTAGACAGCCGGAAATCGGCGAAAAAGATGCGCGAACTGGGCGTCCGCTATATCCATATCTTCCTAGTACAAAACTAATAGAGGCCGTCAACATAGCTATCTATTTAGAAAAACCATTACTGGTTAGAGGAGAACCGGGTTGCGGAAAAACAAGGCTGGCATATGCAATCGCGTATGAACTAGATCTACCACTTGAAACTTGGTACATAAAATCTACTACTCAGGCTCGTGACGGCCTGTATACGTATGATGTAGTTGGACGATTGAGAGATGCACAATTAGCATCTGCTGAGCACATTACTAAACCTGAAGACATAGACAGGATTAGCAATCCAGCTACATATATAAAATGGGGGGCGCTAGGTCGTGCCTTTAGAAGAGAGCAGCGTAGCGTGATCTTAATTGATGAGATAGACAAAGCAGATATGGATTTCCCAAATGATTTGTTGCTTGAGCTAGACGAACTTAGGTTCGTTATTGAGGAGACAGATGAGGAAATCAGAGCAGCCGTACCGCCAATAGTCATTATTACAAGTAATGATGAGCAAGATTTGCCAGATGCTTTTCTACGCCGCTGTCTGTTTCACTATGTTGAATTTCCAAACAGTAAACGACTAGCTTCTATCGTGCAAAATCTTTTTCCATCTGCACCTTCAATATTGGTTGAGAAGGCTGTTGATAGGTTTCTTCAACTACGGCAAAACATGCAAAGAGATAAAGGAGAGATTGGGAAAAAAGTTAGTACTAGCGAGCTGTTGGATTGGTTCAGAGTCTTGAAAAGCTATCCGCAAGATGATGTGCTATCTGATCTAGATGGGAAGTTGCCATTTGCGGGCGTTCTGCTAAAGACTTGGGATGATCACCGTCGATACATGATCGAGACTGAAATAAAGAGGCAAGATGTACTCAAGTGAACTACCGCTAGAGAGACTCTTTTATAGGCTCCGTAGCGCAGGACTACCTTTGGGCGTAGGAGAGTATCAGATGGCATTGCATTCCATGCAGGCAGGCTTTGGAGTTGGTGATATTAATGCATTAGGATCTCTATGCCGAACCTTGTGGGTGAAATCTCGTGACGATGAAAAAGTGTTTGATTATTGCTTTGAACAGATGATTCGAGAGGAGAATCTGTTCTTTTTGACTAAGACTAGCATTGCAGACGGAAGCCCGGCAGAACAAGTGATGGACATCTATACTAGAGAGTATTGTCTCGTCTGGATTGCCCTTGTCTTATTTGCTGGCACAGGTGCTCTCATTGTCAAAAGCTTATCTCCAATGTGCCCGTATCTGACTAATCGACCTGATTTAAAGGCCGTGATCCGTCAGGAATACTCATACGTTGCAAAAGCATGTAAAGAGCAAAAAAACGACAATGTGAGAATCAGTGTCGTTGATATCCCACCTTGGTTGAAAGCTGAACAGAAAGAAGATGGAAGCTTGGCTATTACAGGAACACCTGCTGAAGAATCAGCAGGAGATGTTCTATCTCTTAAGCTGTCTGGTAGTGGCGCAATATCAGAAAATGAAACTTTTTTGATTGAAGTAGTTCCTGAAAATGAACTAAACGAAGATCTGAAAAAATTGGAGTCAGAGGGATTCAACATTAATATAAAGCCCATCAGTATTAGTCCCAATATACTCTTCAAGTCAATGTATATCCTACTGATTGTTGTTCCTGTCTTGGCGGCATATGCTCTTCTTAAACACTTTTTTCTAAAGTTGAAAGGCGATGTCATCGTCAACGATGACATCGATTCATCAACGATGACATCGTTAGATGAGGACAATTGTTTGGCTGGCAGTTCTCTTGAAGCTAGTACAGTCAGCTCATCACTGCCTGTACTAGCTTCTAACATAAGCAACAATGAGTACGTGCTTGAGTCGATGGGACAAGCTAGTAAACCTATTAATGCTTTCGTCGGCAGCTTTTCTGGAGGCTCTGTCTATTTCCCATTAGCTAGACAAAAGCTGAAATATGGCTGGACGTTGTTAAGTAAACTATCAAACAGACATTTAGTAGAATTAGACCTACAAGCGACTATTAAGCAGATTGGGAAGGATGGGAGCTTCCTAAAACCAATCTTTTCGCCACGAAAATCACAAGCTCGACAAATTTTACTGCTCGTTGACCGAGAGGGGTCCATGACTCCTTTTCATGCGATTTCCAAGAGATTCATTCAGACCTTGTCTGGAGAAGAACAAAAAACAGGGCAAAACATTTTCTATTTTCACAATTGTCCTGGGTCATACTTGTACAAGGATGTCCATCTATTAAATGCTATTTCTACCCGAAGCTTTTTACATCCTTTTAAGGTGGGTGATCTAAGTATTGTTATCTTCAGCGATGCAGGTGTGGCACATGGTCTTCATAATCAAAACAGATTAAATTTGACATCTAATTTTATCAGATTGATTCAAGAGAAGACTAAACGTATTGTTTGGCTTAACCCGTTCCCAAAAAGCAGATGGAGAGGGACAACAGCAGAAGGTATTCAAAAAATTATTCCAATGTTTGAATTTAGTGAGAAAGGATTTGAATCTGCAATCAAGCTGTTTCTGAACGCTTGATGAATCCTGACTTTATTTGAAGAGCATAGCAAGCCTTCTACCAACGCGAGACAGCACACATGAAACAAGATTCAACCATCAAAAGATATCTTAGAGTCCTCAACCGCTATCGCTTACTTGCTGCTGCAACTTTTGCTTTAACCGTCGGAATTTCCGGAGTAGTGGCTTTTCAACCAGAACCACCTGTGGAATATTTCTCAGAGGGTATATTGGTCGATAATGACCCGCTGGTTGCGTTCTCAAAAACGAGTTCTCAAGTTCAAACTCGAGGACTCGGCATCATAAATGAAGATCTTCTGCTTTCTGATATTTTGCTAAAGGAGGTTTCTTCTAAGCTGAGAACGCGAGGCATTGCTCTCACCCCTGACGACATCGTAGTAATCACACGCATTAACATCGTTTCTGCTGGCGATCCTGAAATGCCAGAAACACTCAGCCAAAAGGTGACGGTTCGTGTTTCTGCTCAGGATCCTGAAGTAGCAGAAACTGTGTTGAATGTCATGTTCAATGCCATGGTAGAGCTTTCACAGGTTGCCAACCAAGCTAGGCTACGGGCGATTAAGGAGGAACTTGATAATCGCCTACCGCAGCTAGAGAACAATATAGAATCAGACATTAGAGCACTAAACAATCTTGCAAATAGTGCTCAGAAAGCTAGGCTGGAAAAACAAATAGCACTTAAGAAAGATGTATTGGACCAGATGATAGCTTCTCATGTTGACGCCCAGCTGGCTGAGCAAGAAATTGTTAGTAGTCTTACAGTCGCAAACCCACCATTCACTGTGAAGAACGAGACGGAAAGTCCGAATCCATTCCTTGTGCTACTTGCTGGCATCACAACTGCTTTATTGATAATTGGATGGCTTATCTTCTGGCTAGAAAGGGCCTCTAGGGGAGGCGGCAAGAAAGTAAATATCCAAGAAAAAGTAAACATTTCTAGATTCTAAGTCAACTAGTAGCGTTGATAGCCAAAATTAATATTGTAGATAGGTGCTAGACAATGAATGAAGAAGCTGAATTGCACGTAACAGCCTTCGAAAATAAGTTTGGCATCCCTCACCTTCATTTTGCTTGTCATGCAGCTTTCCTCCCGACATTAACACCCGATCTGCTATATCGGCTATGGGTCGTTTTTTCTACAGATATATATGGATATCCCCTCAATGTCCCGTGGATTGCGATCGCAGACTTTATTTTCTCTAGTCTATGTCAGGAAGTTGGATATGAACTGTATGAGATTAAAGCACCTATACAGCTGAAACTCAGAGCTTTACTGTACAGTCATCAGAATTTTGGTCAGGGTCGAGTTTCTGAACTTGCTAATTTCTTTCTTGAATATGCTGAGGACAATTACGAAAGCGAAGATTTGGATGTTCGTGAACTGGCGTGGTCTTTAAGATATACAGCACTGGCCTACACTGCGCCGAGAGAAGCTGCAAAATCATTGTTAAGAGCTTTTAAAGAAACTAGTCTTAGAAAGGAAGATTCAATCAGCCAAAAAGACTTAGAAATTATTAGGCTAGGGTCCCTAGTGGAAAGCTTTTCAGCCCAATTAAAAGCTGCTGATCTAGCGACAGTCCTCGACTATTCTCGTGGCATGGTAAGCTTCTCACGCAATGATATAGAAAGTGCACTAATTCATTTTAATGAATTTCTGCAAGAACCCATTAATGAAAAAAACGATGAAGATTCAGCCTTAGATTTCTTTCTCCCTCCAGTGCTAAAAACTCTTATTCGAAAATTGGACGAGGAAAATCTAAAGAGGCAAATAAAGTCAGATGCTATCTTTTTAGTCTTTTCAATCTTAAGCTTGTTGATCATTTGTTTCCCCATTGCCCTAGTTTGGGGTGGTGGAGCAGCTACTTTATTTTTTCTCGTGCTCAGTACTCCTGTAGGAGTAGTCTTTCTGTCTAAGTATCCTAAACAAGCTCTTTATACTTTTCTTTGTTACTTACCCTTTTCGGGAACTGTTACGTATGCTTTAGGCGGTGATTATTATGTATTGTCTTTTTTGAAAGATATCTTTTACCTCTCAACTTTGATTGGTGTGGCTCAGCTATGTCGTCGAAAACAACTACCAATCGTCCTACCTGAATCGATCAAGCTGACCCTAGGGTTAGTAATTTCTATTGTTGTAGTGACGATTTTGACCACTAATCTACCCGATCAAATTCAGAATGTAAATGGAAAATTTCCTTTGTTGATGGGTCTCTTTGGACTCAAAGTCTTGTTGGGTTATGTCCCGTTAATCACATGCACGTATTATTTGATACGTACCAAAAAAGATTTTTACTCCCTAATGCGCCTTCAAGTCGTACTTGTTCTTGTTGCCTGTTCATTAGGGTTTTTTCAATATTTCATGCTAGAGACCGGGATTTGTGCAGGCACAATAGCAGAGGGCGCAGAACGATTTCGAGCTTCTCTAGACGCACGTTGCTTCGTGGGAGGTTCCCTTCTATATGCACCTGCTGTAGGCCAAATCCGACTGCCAGGCACCTTTTTCTCTCCATGGTATTGGGGCTGGTTTCTCATTTCTGGATGTTTTTTCTGTTACGGTACAGCTTTTAATGACAAATCTTCCTTTTGGCGAGCAATGGGGGTAGCTTCTATACTCAGTATTCTGATCGTGGCCTTTGTTTCTGGGCAAAAGATGGCGTTGGTTTTAGTCCCGTTTTCTCTTATTCTTCTAGCTCCGATCACAAATCAATTGGGCAATCTCAAACGTTTTTTCCTTGGTGTTTTCGTGATGGGGATAGTTCTGATCCCTCTGGCAGTGAACAACCAAAGTATATTGGAGAATCAGACGGATAGTTTGGTTGCTCGTTGGAACTATTCTCCGCCCCACTCATTCATGAAGGCGCAGTTTACTCAGGTTTTGCAAGAGCAAGAAGGCATTTTGGGCCATGGAGTAGGTCGTGCGACTGATTCTGCTCGACCGTTCGGTAGGAGTACTTTAATACAGACTTACCACGCCAAACTAATGCATGAGCTAGGCCCTTTGGGTCTCATTTTTATGCTAGCGCTCTACACTACGCTAACTTTGAGCACTTTGAAGGCTTACCGATCGATCAAAGACAAAAACTTACGAAGCTATGCTGCATCTATGTGGAGTTTTGTCCTATTCATTAGTTTTTTCCCTTATTACTATCCGCTCGATGTCGATCCAGTGAATGTTTATTTTTGGGTTGCAGCGGGGCTTACACTTCGGCTTCCAAAAATCGCTGCTCGGTCAGCAGAACCTGACAGTCTATTAACCACATAAATCTTCATGAGGTTTTACAAGAGCGATACTTCAGTAGCATTACCTTAGTGGTGCAGAACAGTCTTGACAGAGCTGTATTTACTGAAATCTCACTGTGAGATTTTTCAAGAAAAAAGGACGTTCTGAGAGAAATTTCAGTTACTACGTTCAAAGTAATTCTCGAAGGCATCACCCTTTTTTATCAGCAATTCCAAATTCCAATTTACGGACATCCGAAACCCCTGATTTCTCGTTCAGATCAAGCTCTATAGAAGAGGCTTCGTCGGCTGAAACGACGTAAACTCGTTTTGAATTTGGAATTGCTGCTTTTTTATTGTTGCTGAAAGGTTAGTTGCGCGTTGAATCTTACGCGAAAGATGTTGATCTTGATTGCGGTCGCGATTACTCATTCTGTCTTGGCCAAGGGCGATTTCTACCCTGAGTCGGATGCTGATTGCCCTACCTTGACGGATTATTAAGAGATGTAAACGCCGCCCTCGAGTAACCCTTAAGTGACCCTTGAGCAATCCCTGAGTCGTTAGTGGATTGGCCAGTTGCTTGCGGTGACGTGACGCCCCCCTTTTTTTTTGATGTCTTGCGAGGTTATCCATGTTTCGGATCAATCAGCTTAAAACGTTGCTAC
Organism: Cyanobacteria bacterium J06634_5; assembly: GCA_039820525.1. Taxonomy (GTDB): domain Bacteria; phylum Cyanobacteriota; class Cyanobacteriia; order Phormidesmidales; family Phormidesmidaceae; genus Phormidesmis. Next base: position 54,568 of record JBCBPY010000024.1, on the reverse strand, counting down.
TGCTGGGTGTGCTCAGCGGGTTGATTGTTGTGGCCGGTTATTTACTCGTGGGCAACGAGCAAGGCCTTTATTATGGTCTGGCGTTTGCGGCCTTCAGCAGTTTTGGCTCTTGGTACTATTCTGACCAAGCCGCGCTATCGGCGTTTCAGGCGCAGCCAACGCCGCGTGAAGACGAGCCCGAGCTGTACGAGCGGATTGAAACGCTGAGCGATCGCGCGGGGCTACCGAACCCTAAGCTCTACATTGTGCCGTCTAAGTCACCTAATGCCTTTGCCACCGGACGCGACCCAGAGCATGCTGCGATCGCCCTGACCGAAGGCATTATTGATCTGCTCCCACCTGACGAGTTAGACGCTGTTATTGCCCACGAGCTAACCCATGTCCGTAACCGAGATACGCTCACCCAAGCTGTCGCGGGCACCCTGTCAGGCGCACTGACCTATTTAGGCCGTATTCTGACCATCGGTGCGCTGTATTTCCCCGTCGCCAGAGGTATTGGTCGGCGCGGCAACAATCCGCTCGCCATTTTGTTCTTGCTGATCATCGGGCCTTTCAGCGCAGGTTTGTTGCGGATGGCCATTTCCAGAACCAGAGAATTTGCAGCAGACGAAGGCGCCGCAGAAATTACTGGCAATCCGTTAGCTTTGGTTCGGGCCCTCACAACGCTAGAAGAGATCGGCCAAAAAGTCGCTATTCACGGTAATCCTGCCTTTGCTGCCATGTTTATCGTCAACCCCCTGTCTAAAAAGGGGCTGATGCAGCTGTTTTTGACCCATCCTTCCACTGAGGAGAGAATTGAGCGCCTAAAGGCGTTGGCCAAAGACAATACAGAGACCTTGACCGTCAAAAATCAAAAACTAAGCCTCGCCGCTTAGATCGTTTAGGCCGAACAACACAGAGAAAAAGCATAGGACGCATACAGAGCAGATATAATGTGCGACAGCGCAAGTCTCTCTCCTTGTTCTCTGAGCTATTTCTTTTAATGAATATTTATGACTTATAGTGCACCCCCACCACCGACGGCCCAAGACGATGCATGGTGGGTTCAGCAGTGGGTCGATTTGCTCAACTCCTATCGTTTTAAGAAGCGTCTAGAGCGGGGGCGAAACTATGCCCGTCAAGGTCATATCCTTAGCCTCGAATTCAAAGACTCAAAAGTTCATGCCAAGGTGCAGGGTACGGCTAGCGAACCTTACCAACTTTCTATTTGGATCGAGCGCTTTACCGACGAAGACTGGGGCTTTGTGATTGATACCCTAAGCCAGCAAGCCCTTTACTCGGCGCAGCTCCTAGCTGGGGAGATGCCTGATGATATCGAACGTGTGTTTACCTCAAATGGCCTGAGCCTTTTTCCATTCACCCTGGCCGATGTGAATTCCAAATGCAGCTGCCCTGATCCTAAGAATCCTTGTAAGCACATTGCCGCCGTTTACTATCAGCTTGGCGACTTTTTTCGAGAAGATCCCTTTGTTCTCTTTCAGCTGAGAGGCCGGACCAAAGCTCAAATTTTAGAGGCTCTTCGTCAGCAGCGTCAGCAGGCTCTCTCTGAAGAGGCCAGTTCTGAAGAAGCCAGTTCTGAGGTTACCGATAAGCAGGCTAAAAAGAAGCAGCGCAAGGGTCGTAATAAAGCGGCTTTAGACCCAGCTGCGGCAGTCGCTGATGTGGCGCTCACAACCGCAGTTGCGCCCAAAAGCACGGTGCAAATTGAAGATTTTTGGCAATACGATACGCCGCTAGACCCGTCTTTGGTGGTAATTACCCCTGCTGAGCAAACCGTTTTAGATGTCATTGGTGATATGCCACTACCCGCTAGCGAGGCCAAAATTGTGACAGAGCATTTCAAAACGCTCTACCAAACCGTTGCCCAACAGGCCATGATGACAGCGCTTAGCTGACGTTGTGAGGTGTCTAAACAAGACTACTGTCCAAACAAAAAAAAGGATGGGTTAAGTCAGCCGATGAGGCTTTTCTACCCGTCCTTTTCTCTACCCGTCCCTTTTTAGAGGCTTATCTTGCCCTTGTGCGGCCACCTGTCGCACGGCCATTGGCCAACCTCTGCGCTAGCCGTTGCCTAGTCAGAGGTGACACTACTGGCTCGGCTATTTCACGGGGCTATCTCACCATTGCCAGGAGGCGTCGTAACCCAGCCCAGCCGATGTATGTGTAGCCAATCGCCAAGAGCAAGCTGCTCAAGGTTACTCGAACCGTTGCCTTTAAAGCTTCTGCTTTTAGCCGTTCAGTCGCGCCTTTTTCTTGCTCACCAATCCGCGTTTGTAGCTGGGTTTGTGCTTCACCCACTTGCGTGCTCAAAAACTGGTTAAGGGCTTCAGGATCGTTGCGAAATCGCTCTATTTGGGCGCGCTGACCTTCATCCAAATCACCGTTTTCAATCGCAGCCTGTAGCTGAGATTCATCATTTAGCAGGGCGTCAATTTGCGCGCGTCGCTGGCTAAGGTCAGCATTTAGGCGCTCCTCTAACTGGCTGGTCGCTTGTTCTGCTTCTGATTGGACCTGTGTGAGTGCTTCTCGGCTTTGGATCCGTACGTTGTTAGGGTGCAGTACCGTTGTGAGCAAAAAAGTAAGCCCTAGGAGGCAAGAGAGTAAGCAGGTCCAAAAACGACCATCTGTCGCTAGGCTGAAGCGCTTAGACGAAATCCCTAGGCTGGTGTCGATCCAATAGCCGGTAAACAGCAGTGCAATTCCAACCAGTGGAACAATGCCACGGTCCACGAGCTGAGTGGTGGTGGCGAGTTGCCAGGCGCGGTTGCCAAAATTCGACGGGAATAGCAGCGTTAAAAAATCAATTAGGGCCGCCACAATGGTGATGCCCCCTACTAGCTTTAAGGAGGTTGCTGCTAGTGGTGACGGGATTCTTTCGTTGCGGGGTGAAGAGGTCATAGAAATTCAGCAAGGTGAATCAGTACATCATTTTGCCGCTTGAGGGGGTCAAAATCAGTACAATTTGATAAGAATAAAACAAAGTTGAAGAAATAGCGAACAGGCCTAAGGTTACCCATAAGGGCTACGGGTGTGAGCACTGGAGGTGAACATCTGGGCTCGAGGTCAGTTTCTGCGAGCCTATTCTACAAAAAATCGCTGTGCTCAGTCTTCTCTTAGGACGGTCTTTTGTGGGTGTTGGTAGGCGACGTTGATTTGGCTTTTGCTTTCATACAGCCAGTTCAGCTGTTTGGGATCTAAGTTGGCGTAGTACATCACTTTTAGCAGCTGGTTGAGCAGTGCCTGCTGGTAAATGCCCCGCGCTTTAAATCGTCTGGCAGAGGTGGTGACTCGCCCCGGTGCGATCGCCGGTTTCCCGTGAGGTTTTCCGTAGGCCGCCAAGGCCAAGCTCAAGGCGGTGTCTTCAAAAATATCCATATCGGGCACGCCACCAATTTCTATTAGTGCTTGCCTACGGGCAAAAATGCAGTGATCTAAGTACAGGATGCCTTGGCGCGATCGCACCCGTGTGGAGTACCAAGACGTAAACCGAAGCAGCCAATGGTCCAAATCAAACCCATGGACAAACCCACCCCATATCGCGGCCGAAGAACCGTTTGCCCCATCGGTGCTGCCCAAGGCCAATGCTTTTTCTGCCTGCCTCAATGCGGTTTTTTCCGGTAGCAGCGTTGCTGGATGGTGCAGCAATACAAACTCCCCTACGCAGGCCTTAATGCCTATCGTCAGCCGCTGCGCTCGATTCGTCGCCTCGGCCTCAATAATCTCAACGGTCGGACACTTTTGAAGGGTTTCCAGCGTGTCATCAGCGCTAGGGCTCACCACCGCGATCAGCTGCTTATCGCCGAGCTGTTGGGTCAGGTTCTCTAAAATTTTGGGCAAGTAGCCATGGCGAGATTCATTAAAACAAGGCAAAACGACAGAGAACATAACTATGGGTCCGAAAGAGGTCCGAAAGGCACGCCACTAAAGATTTTAGCCCTATTTAACCGTGCTTATTAGAGCGCAGCTCGCACGCTAAGCTATCCACTGATGCTTTCAAGCCTTTTGCCTAAGGATTTTCTTTTATGTCTCCCACCATCGAAATTTTGTCGGATAAAGCCGCGCTTATCGACCGCGCCCACACCGTGATGGTGACTGCTATTAAAGAGGCGATTTCTACAAAGGGCCGTGCTACTGTCGCACTCTCTGGCGGGAGTACCCCTCGCCCTTTGTATGCCTCATTAGTTAAAGCCGATATTCCTTGGGACAAACTCTACGTGTTTTGGGGCGATGAACGCTACGTGCCTCACGACCATGAAAAAAGTAACGTTCGGATGACGCGCGAAAACTGGTTGAATCACGTGCCGATTCCACCTGCCAATGTGTTCGCCATGCCAACCAGTGCGGGTGATCCGATGGCCGATGCGGCTAACTATGAAGAAACGCTCAAAAAGTTTTTTCAGGTGAACGATGCGGAATGGCCTGCTTTAGACTTTGTATTACAAGGTATGGGAGACGATGGCCACACAGCTTCACTGTTTCCTGGGACCAAAGCGCTAGCTGTACGCGATCGCCTGATTACGGTTGGCAATAACGGCACAGACCCTCGGTTAACCTTCACCGTGCCGCTGATTAACCAGGGCCATAAGGTTGTTTTCCTCGTCTCTGGCGAAAATAAACAAACGGCGCTTTCCCAGGTCTTCTCTGCGGATGCCGACCCACATACTTACCCTAGTAAGTTTATTCAACCTGCCGAGGGGCCTCACTGGCTGCTCGATGCCGCTGCTGCTGGGGCCTTCCCGACAGTTTGAAATAATCTGGTTGGCTGCTTTGATTACTGTCTTCGTTCTTTCTATCGCTGATACATTGTGCAGGTGAGAAACCTGCGCCTACCCACTATGATCACCTGCCCTAACTGCAACCATCAAAACCCGGACGGTGCGCTTCAGTGCGAAGCCTGCTACACACCGTTGCCTGCCCTGGTGGCTTGTCCTAAGTGCAACACGCCTGTCCAGGCGGATGCCAGCTTTTGTGGTCAGTGTGGTAACGACTTAAGAAATTTGGCCGCGGGCAGCGCCCCCGCCGAAACTAGCTCAGCAAAAACCAGCTCAGCGGAAACTTCAGGAGCGGCGGCGACTGCCTCGGAGTTGGCCAGTGCAGCGGTGTCAGGGGCTGATTTGCCAGACTCTGAGCTAAAAACTCAAAACTTTTCAGTGCCTGACCCTGGCATCGGCGCCTCCGTTGGCGGTGCCATGAGCGGTAGCGACTTTGACGTCCCTGAGCTCGTGACGCCCGATCCCCTGATTGAAGTAGAACCTATTGGCAATAGTGGCCTTGGGGCTAGCGCCGAGGAAGGTGGCAGCGAAGTCGCCAGCACGCCGATTGCCCAGCCTGCTTCTGAGCCTGCTGAAGCCGCATCTCAACCGGCTGCGGTGCCGTCTGCGCCGGCTGCTGTTTCAGTCTCGACACCGGCTAATGCTACGCAGCTTCAGGTGGTGAGTGCGCGCATTCTCCATGTGCAAACCGATACGCCAATTGAAATTCCGAGACAGCTATCTGTTGTACGGATTGGGAAACCTAATGATCAAACGCCTCCCGACATTGATGTCTCTGGGTTTCCAGATTCAGAAGTGGTTTCTAGAGTGCATGCCAACCTTCGTGTAGAAGGCGACGTCTATTACTTAGAAGACGTGGGCAGCTCGAATGGCACTTACATCAATGGGTTACCCCTGCCTACCGGGAACCGTCATCGGCTACGACCAGGCGATCGTATCGCTCTTGGCAAAGGCGATAAGGTCAGCTTTATTTTTGAGTCAGCGTAGCAACAACACAAGGACCTCTTGTCGCGTTGCGGTTGACCTCATCTTTTAGGGTTGCTCCGCTGCTTCACATGTCCCTTCCATCTGGTGTTTCGCTGTGTCCGCACTCAACAACGTCATTACCCTTTCTTTATTGCACCCCATCGATAAAACACCCGTACAAAGCTGGACCTTTGAAGAAGAGCCTGTTGTCCGGATTGGGCGCTCGGTCAGTAATGACGTTATCCTCTACAGTGCAGTGGTTTCTCGTCACCATGTAGAGCTTCGCCAAGGTGATGAGGGTTGGGAAATTCACAATATTGGGACGAACGGCACCTACTTAGCCGGACAGCGGATAGAACGAAAGCCCGTACAAGACGGTTTGGTGATTCGCCTGGCGCGCTCGGGTCCTAATATTCAAATCAATTTGGTTCGTCAGTCTAAAGGGATGTCGTCGATTCACGCCCTGATTGCTAAGCAGCAAGCTGCCCAGTCGTAGAGTTCAGCTGTAGAGCTCAGCCGTAGAGCCCGGTCGCAAGGCCCGGTCACAATTGAGCGAGTGTGTTTCCCTCGTGATAGATTTTGAGCTAAGAACCACACACGCCGATGCACGCATCGGCCCGGCAGCTTATGGCAAGGGGCGATCAGGTCTATGCAATTCGCGAGATTATTGGTATTCCCTACGAACACCATGGCATTGACTGTGGCGATGGCACCATTATTCACTACAGCAAGGTGGGTGAAGCGAGTATTACGCGTACGCCCCGCGCTGTATTTGCCAGGGACAGCATTATTTACGTCTGCGAGCAGCGCACAGCTTATATTGCCGATGTCGTCATAGAGCGGGCTGAAAGTCGTTTGGGTGAACGCCAGTACGATTTATTTTTTAATAATTGCGAGCACTTTGCCAACTGGTGTAAAACAGGTCAGGCCCAGTGCGATCAGCTGACTAACTTTGGTCTGCGCTTTGACCAAATTAAGCTGCCGCAGGCTGGTGATTTGGCTGAACGGGCCGCGCAAAGCGAGTCTCCAGCCAAGACAATGTTGCTATTTCAGGAAGCGTTAGGGAATATTGCGATCGCAACCGGTAGCCTACTGCCTAACTACCGGCAGACGACCACCGACACCCTGACCTGGCATCGAGTGGCTCAAGCTGCGCTGGCTAAAGGCCGTGAAGACCTAGCCCGTGCTGCCTTGAGGAAAAAGGTAGCCGCCAAGAAAGAGGCGGTTGCGATTAAAGCACAGCTCACCCAGCTTTCTGACCTTCAGCTGACCCTGGAGCAAAATCAAATGTTAGTACAGAGCAGAATGCTTTAGACAATACAACGCAGAATGCCGTAGACATGAGTGCTTACGGTGTTACTACAAGGCCAGTCCTCCTAAACGGCCCCGCCCACAAAAGATCTTGCCTGTTTTCTGTTTGATTCTGATTGCCTCTTTCAATAAGGTTATGTACAACCGCTTCTATCAGCTTTTGTTTGCCTCCTCTCTGTTTCTGACCGCGAGTGCGATGTCAACAGATGCGATGCAAATAGAGCGTGCTGCTCAACCGCCAGTTTTTTCACCGCCAGTCCTCTCACAGGCCGTGCCTGCTGAGCCAGCCACAACAACATCACCTGCTGCCCCCCCGACACCTGCGCCGACCAATACGCCCGTCACCAGCCCCTCGGTGTGTCCTGCCCCGACAACATACACCGTCCCCTCTGTTCGCCGTCGTACCGTTGCTGTTGAAGACTGGAATGTCAGCTTTGAGGTCCCTACTAATTACAGGGCACTCAGGGCAGGAAATACCATTCAGGTGCTATCACCTGAGAGCTTTGTACATTTCCAATGTCGCCGAGCCCATCGCATTACAGACGAAAATGTCCCTACAGGCATAACCGTAGGTTTTTTAGAGGGCGCAGCGACTGAAGAGACTATTCGGCGTCAGTCGGAGCGTGCGTCAGGAAGCTTTTTGGGTGAAACCGAAATTGACGGGGGTAGTGCGTTTGTCCACACGAGCCACATTTACTTTTATGCTGTCCACCTCAGTCGGCCAACACCCGACCAAAGAAATACGATTATGTTCACGTCTATTCTCTCTGATGACGGAGAGATATTTTACGAAGAGACCTTTGATATTGTGCGTGGAACATTTACGTTTAAGGCCCAGTAGCCTTTAGGTGCCCAGTAGCGTTTAGGTGCCCAGTAGCGTCTAGGTGCCCAATAGTGTCTAGTCCGGCGAGGGGGCGTACTTAGCGAATATCATTAGTGAATGTCATAGCCAAAGACATTGGCATCTGCTTCACCTAATTTGATATCACTTAGGCCGTATTCTTTCCACCTACGGGCAACTAACGCGGCGACGTCTGGGTCAGATTCTAGCTGCTCGCCCCATTCATGCGCCGTTTCGGGATGAACTTTTGTGGTGGCGTCAATGCCCATACGGCTGCCAAGGCCAAGGCGCTCATTGGCAAAGTCCAGCGAGTCGAAGGGGCTATCAGGCAAAATGAAGACATCGCGGACGGGGTCTACTTTTGAAGTGACTGCCCATACGACCTGACGCGGATCGCGGATATTGATGTCTTTATCGACGACGATGACGAACTTGGTGTACGTGAACTGGGGTAGCGCCGTCCAAAAGGCCATCGCAGCGCGACGGGCTTGGCCCGGGTAGGATTTATCGATAGAGATGATGGCGGCTTTGTAGCTGAGGGCCTCCATCGGGAGGAAAAAATCGACAATTTCTGAGACTTGTTGTCGCAGGATGGGGGTGTAGATGCGATTGAGTGCGATCGCCATCATCGCTTCTTCTTTGGGCGGGCGGCCGCTAAACGTGGTGAGATACACCGGTGACTTACGGTGGGTCATACAGTGGAAGCGAATGAGGGGCGCATCGGGGTTGACGCCGCCGTAGTAGCCCATATGATCGCCAAAGGGACCGTCGGTCGCGGTTTCTCCAGGCGTGATGGTGCCTTCGAGCACAAACTCCGACATGGAGGGCACTTCAAGATCAACTGTTTTACACTTCGCCAGAGAAACGCCCTTTCCAGCATAGAGTCCGGCAAATAGCCACTCAGAAAGGTCTACAGGGATGGGGGTGGCGGCTGCTAGGATAATCAGCGGATCGACGCCGATTGCGATCGCAATTTCCAAGCTTTTCCCGCGTTCTGCCGCCTTTCGCAGGTGACGCGCGCCGCCACGCACAGACAGCCACTGCACCGTCATGGTGTTTTTACTTTGCAGCTGTAGTCGGTACACGCCCACGTTGGGCACGCCCGTTTCACAGTCTTTTGTAATCACCAGGCCCAGCGTGACCACCTTGCCCCCATCTTTGGGGTAGGGCCGAATCATGGGGATTTTGGTCAAATCAACTTTGTCATCTAGCTTGACCACCTGCTGACAGGCTGGTAGCCAGTCTCGTGAGGGCTTTGCTTTGACCACATCAAAGAGCACTTTGCCCAGATCAATCGCCTGGGAGATTTTTTTGGGCGGCTTGGGCTGCTGCAACATGCCCAGCTTTTTGCCCAGCACTTCTAGCTCTTCTGGATGCTCCATGCCCATAGACCAGCACACCCGCTCTACTGTGCCGAGCAAGTTCACCACCACTGGATACGGTGAGCCTTTCACATTTTCAAACAGCACTGCTGGGCCACCCGATTGCAGCAGCCGGTTAGAAATTTCTGCAATCTCTAGGTTCGGATCGACCTGTGCGGTGACATTTCGCAGCTGTCCGCGCGCTTTCACTTTCTTTAAGAAATCTCGAAGATCCTTGGCCATATATATTAGAGACTTAGCTTGAAAAGGCTTTAGTTGTGTTACGTCAACACTACGTATGCTGGGAATGTAACACTTCTGGCGAGCGATACCAACTTTATTTGGGTGCAGGCTCCCCCAGTGCTCATTCGGTTAGGGCCGCTTTTTGCAGCTGCATGACCTCAGCAATGCCTTTTTCGGCGTAGTCCAGCATGGCGTTGAGCTGAGGCCGGGTGAAGCTTCCAGCCTCAGCTGTGCCCTGCACTTCAATAAATTCTAGTGGGCCGTTTGCGGGTCCATCTGCCGGCCTGTTGGTGGGGCTATTCATCACCACATTGAAGTCAATATCGGCAGCGAAGTCTTCAGGATAGTTGAGATCTAAAAAGGCGTCGCCTTCTAGCAGGCCGACGGAGATAGCGGCGATTTGATTACGAACGGGGGAGGTAGTGAGCTGGCCCTCTGAAATCAGAGCGGCGATCGCATCTTCTAAGGCGACATAGGCCCCGGTAATTGACGTTGTGCGCGTGCCGCCATCGGCTTGAATCACATCCGCATCGATATTAATAGTCCGCTCACCCAGCGCCTCCATATCTAGCGATGCTCGCAAACTTCGGCCAATTAGCCGCTGAATCTCTTGGGTGCGCCCGGATAGCTTCATTGTTTCACGAGACTTACGCGTATGGGTCGCTCCGGGCAGCATCCGATACTCCGCCGTTAGCCAGCCCTGGCCAGAATCTTTTAAGAACCGAGGCACGCCCTCACTCACGCTTGCGGTACACAGTACCCGTGTATTGCCACACTGTGCCATCACCGAACCCGCCGCATAGCGCGTGAACCCCCGCTCAAACCTAATTGTTCGTAGCTCATCAGGTTTGCGGTTGTCAGGGCGTTGCCAAGTCATAGCGTCGTCAAAATAAAAACAGGTCACCGTTTAGCATAATGCCTACCTGTGGTTGCTGGATACAGCGGCTAACGGCCCGTTGCAGAGGCAGTGTTTAACGTTAGGGTTGGGCTTATCGGGGGCTGAGTACATTGGGGAAATTGGGGAAGTTTACAACATGTAGCGTTCTCTTCTTAGAATGAAGCACTAGATACGCTATATTTAGTTGGCTATTCCAGGCACCTCCACCCAGATGCCGCTCCTACCCAGACACTATGGTTTCACAGCTTAGAGCCTTGCCCGGTGGCCCATTACCAGCCGAAATCCGTCGGCATCCCTTGCTTCGTGCCATTGAAGGTACGGTGCAGGTGTTTACCTCACAGCACCGCACCTTTTTTACCAATGTGATGGTGCAGGCGACTCGTGTGGCGGAGCAAGGGCTCCCGGTATTAGTGGTTCAGTTTTTAAAGGGCGGCATTGGCCAAGGCCCGGATAACCCAACACAGATGGGACAAAACCTCAGCTGGATTCGATGTGAGTGCTTGGAGTGTATTGGCTCTCCAGCGGTGTCTGAAGAGACTCAAGCGGCCCTTACCGCGCTATGGCAACATACTCAGACGGTGGTTAAAGAAGGCAAATACGGCCTCGTTGTTCTCGATGAACTTAGTCTTGCGATTGATTTTGGTTTGATTAAAGAAAACGAAGTTTTAACGCTGTTGAAGCAACGACCTTCCCATGTGGAAATTATTTTGACCGGGCCGCAAATGCCCGAGTCGCTGCTGTCCGTTGCCGACCAAATTACAGAATTTCGCCGAAACTACGTGGTGTAGAGATGATTAAAAATGATGCCTGGATAAAAGAAGCTGCCGGTCAGGGCATGATTGAGCCTTTTGAGTCTTCACTGATTCGCCGGGCGACGCTGCCTACCCACGGTCATGAGACCCCGGTTATTAGCTATGGTTTGTCTTCCTATGGCTACGATATTCGCCTATCTTCTAACGAGTTTCGTATTTTCCGTCATGTTCCTGGCACGGTTGTCGATCCTAAAAACTTCAATCCTGGCAACTTGGAACCTGCTGAGCTAAAGGAAGACGAAAACGGCAGCTACTTCATTTTGCCGGCGCACTCCTACGGTCTTGGCGTGGCCAAAGAGCGCCTGCAAATGCCCGATAACATCACCACCGTTTGCATTGGCAAAAGTACCTATGCGCGCTGCGGAATTATTGCCAACCTCACCCCGGCTGAAGCGGGATGGCGCGGCTACTTGACGTTGGAATTTTCTAATTCATCGAGTGCTGACTGCCGCATTTACGCCAACGAAGGTGTGGTTCAGCTGTTGTTTTTAGAAGGTGAGCCCTGCCAGGTTAGCTACGATGCCCGCAGAGGTAAATACCAAGACCAACCTGAGGCTGTGACCATCGCCCGGATTTAGCGTTCTGTAGATTTGATGGCGTTCACCGGCTACTCCGTCGCCAGTTAAACCAGTTCTCTGACCAGTCGCGTCGCCAACGCCCTGCTTGCCAGTGCTGCTGTGAGGCTTTGCTAGCGGCTGAGTAAATTAGGCTGCTAAGAGATTGCGCGCTGGCGGTATGGCTCATCAACTCGCTGAGTTTGTAAATCGGTTGGCCAATGGCTGTTGTGCAAAGGGGGGCTATCTCCTCAGCGCCTGAACCAAACAGGTGTATGCCAACAAGGTAATGGTTAAAGCACACTAATTTGCAGGATTTGGCTAGGGGGTTTGGTGTGGATAGGTCAGTACTGCTGGCACTACTTGCGTGCCAACTTTTTACCATTGATGGACTGTAGGAGGGACTGTAGCGCTTTTGGGCTTCGGTTTCGCTGAGTCCGATTTTGGCAAACTGGTGCGTTGCCTGGGAAACAGTACGCCTGTCGACTTGATGTGTGGGTAAATATAGGGCGTTTTTAACGGCTAGTTTGGCCTCGTAGTTTGCTATTCCCTGGTCAACAGAGCCTCCTAGTAACGGTCCACAGGCAAATACGCGGGGATGGGTGCTTTGCAATCGGTTATTTACGCTCAGCCAGGGCGCTTGTGAGCGTTCGTTGACAGTCGCAGTCCTGCCCACGAACCGGGGAAGACTTAATGCAGGTGATTCCGTGTTGAAGGCCAGGGTGCAAGCTACCTTTATCTCTGAATCACCGCTGTCATTAGCTGCTGGTTTATCGGCAGGATTCAATAGCTGAATGCCTTTGGCGATGAGCTGCGATCGCACCAACTTACGAATACTGCTATCCCAACTGGGCAACAGCGCTTCAGTGTGTACATTCACCGCTACACCGAAAGCACTTAGCGCTTGAGCCCATTCAACGCAGCGCGCATCACCGCCCAAAATGAGCGCTGATGGAGGGAGACGCTGAACATTCATGAGCGATTGAGTCGCCTCAGGCGCCAAGCCAAAGGCGGCCAGTACTGAGCACGATCGCAGCTGCCGGCTAGCTGTGGTCACCACTAACTGTCGCGTTAGCCGCTCTGGCACCTCCATCACCACATCGACGCCACGGCGGCTCATCACCTCTGTTGATAGATTAGTAGATTGGGTTTCAGCTGCGATCGCACTCCACTCCAACACCGCCGCCCACTCTAGCTGAGTGTGATCGTCCGGGCTCAGCTCAGCAGCTAGGCCAAACCATTTCCCCACAGCCTGTCGCGGTTGCCCCTGCCCTAGCTGCTGCAATGCGTACAACAAATAGGTCTGTTGCTGATTCGCCCTAAAAAGGCCCGGTTGTTCTATCAGTGCGACCCGTGCTCCGTAGTTCGCTGCCTGCATTGCGGCTAATCGCCCTTCTACCGTGCCGCCTAAAATCACGAGGTCATAATCAACGGCCATGAGGGCTGTCCTCGTGACTGTGATTTTGACGGGGCAAGGTCGGCAAGATCGCTGCCAAAGCGGTTAGCAAGCGTTGGTTGTCCGCCTCGCTTTTAACCGCGACTCGAAAATAGCGATCGCCTAAGGTTTCAAAGCTCATGCAGTCGCGAATATAGAGCCGGTGCTGCTTGAGCAGCTGGCGCTGCAAGTCAGTGGCAGACACTTCGCATTTCACCAGGAAAAAGTTGGCTACGCTGGGTAGCGGGCTGAGTCCCGGCAGCGCTGCTAGCCCTTCATAAAGCTGATGGTTGCCGTGCTCTAGCCACTGCCAGGTTTGCTGCTGAAACTCAACATCCTGAATGGCGGCGACACCAGCGGCAGCCGCCAGTGAATTGACGGCCCAAGGATCGCGCCATTGTTGCCAGCGCTGAAGCGTGGCAGGTTGAGCGATCGCATATCCCAGCCGAATGCCTGGCATGCTGTAAAACTTTGTGAGCGATCGCAGCACTACTAGCTTTGGAAACTCATCGACCCACTCAATCACGCTTTGCTCACGATCGGGCGGGAGAAAATCCATAAAGGCTTCATCGACAACGACCATGCCAAACACAGTGAGGAGCGATCGCACCCTTTCCTTGCTCAGCAATGCCCCGGTCGGATTATGCGGATTGTTGAGCAAAAAGCTGAACTCGCGCAGCTTAATTTCTTGAGGGATGTGTTCTAAAAAGTTTGTATCCCAGGTGTCTAAATGCCAGCGTTCCTCATTCCCTAAGGAAATGTTGGTGGGCTTAATTCCAAATGCACCCAATGCCCTGTCGTAATCACTAAAGCCCGGCGTCACCGAAAAGCAGCCGCGTGTCTGTAAAGACATCTCGCGAGCGGCCCAGGTGAGGAGTTCGGCTGCGCCGTTGCCGGGGAGGACATAGTCGGGAGTGAGGCCGTGATGCTGTGCGATCGCCCTGCGCAGCTCGCCGTAATGTGTATCTGGATAGGCCACTACCCACGAAAAAGCCGCTTGGACCGCCTCACGTACAGAACGCGGCGGTCCAAGCGGACTAATACTGGCTGAAAAATCTAGTAGCTCACTGGGCTTGCAACCTGCCAACCGTGCAGCCCAAGCCAAATTTCCCCCATGAATGGGTCTAGACATTTTTCTCGAATTACTTCTTTTTTCCAGCTACCATTTCTTTAAACTGCTTACCGGCAGAAAAGGCAGGGACGGTTGTCGCTGGGATAACCATGGTTGCGCCAGTTTTAGGATTGCGCCCTTCACGTTGCTTACGCGCACGGGGCTCAAATGAGCCAAATCCTACCAGTGTGACCTTATCACCCTTAGATACGGCCTCCATGATGGATTCTACAGCGGCTGAAATAACAGCATCAGCTTGCTTTTTAGTCACTGATGACTTTTCTGCAACTGCATCGACGAGTTCACCTTTATTCATGCTTATCTCCTTGACGGACGATGGATTACTTTGAAAGCTAATGACAGTTAATAGGGACTACACATTGCCTAACGGCAAACCGTAAAGATTGTATGAGGCTAGAATTATGGGTGGGCAATAGTCGTGGAGGTGAAGCCCCAGAACCATTGAAATCTCATAATTTTCATGCCCTATTCTAAGGGCTACCTGTGCAATATGAACCGATAAAACCTTTAATTTGTATGGATTTCAGGCTTTTTCAAGAAAGTTCATAGTTTACGGTGGAAAAATTAAAAATTCTGACTTGACAAAAAACCGGTGCTTCCATCGAATTTGGAAGCACCGGTTTATCTTTTGTAGATTCTGCCCTTAAAGCTGTCGCGCTAGCCGCTGCTCACACAGAAGGTTGGCCAGCGGCTGACTGCATAACTCCTGACTATTACTGCTGAATTTGTCTGTCTTCTAGCAGCTGTTGGACATCTTCACCGGGTGAGTAGCTATAGCCGTACACGCTACTGTCAGAATCATCAATCACTTCAGGGGTCAGCAGTACAATCAGCTCGCGGCGATCGTTGTCACGATTGGTGCTTCTAAACAGCGCCCCTAGGATAGGAATATCGCCCAAAATTGGCACCTTGGAGGTGGTGACTCTATCTGACTCCTGAATGATTCCAGATAAGATCAGTGTTTGGCCATCTCTGACGCGAATTTGCCCTGAAGTGAGCTGACGTTCGGAAAGCAGGATAGCGGTTCCAGAGTCACCCACGTTGAACGAACCCGTTGGTGCTGAGATAGAAGGCGCTACGGAAAGATTCACAAATCCGTTGTCATCAATGCGTTCTACCTGTACTTGCAAGTTTAGGCCCGCATCTTCTTTCTCGAAAGTTGTTGTGGTTAGAGTGCCAGTTTCTGTGGTTTCTCGGTCGATTGTAATGTTGGTAACCACTTCTTGGGTGAGTTGAACAGCTGCCGTTTGACCTTCCTGTACAACCAGTGTTGGGTCAGTCACAATCTTCGCCTGACCGTTGGTTACTACCGCCTGCAGCTGTGCCAAGAAGCTCGAAACAAAATTTAGTGGGCTGGCCCCAAAAATAGGTGCGATGCCCGCACCAACCTGGGTTGGATTTAAGTTGGTGCCTCCTGGGGTGCTGGTATTGAAAAACTGATCGGGCAAACCCTCGTCATCGAGCGTAAAGACAGGGGTGCCGAAGTTAACCAAGCCCAAGCCGCCGGTTTGAATAAAGCTCGTGTCTCCGCTGCGGAACGAAAAGCTGGTTCCAAAAGCGTCTAGCGCATTGAGATTAACATCAATGACGCGTAAGTTCACCGCAACTTGGCGGCGGCGGATATCTAGCTGCACCATCTGTGCAGTGGCAATTTCAAGCTGGCGCGGCGTTCCAATCAAAGTCAGAGAGTTTGTGCGCTCGTCACCAATAATTTGCAGTCCTCTTAGGAGCGGATCGGCATCTGTAAAGTCAACGCGCTGGTTGGATAGCGATGATTGGGTGGTGGTTGCTTCGGTAGTGTCGGTCCCGCCACCGACTTCTACGGCGTTGACGCTGGTTACCGTGCTTTCGCTAGAAACCGCACTTTCTGCACCCATGGAGACCAAAAAGTTAACCGCGCTAATCACGTCAATTTGGTTGAGCCGGATGCTGCGAACCATGACGTTGCGTGCACTGTTGGGCAGTCTGGGGCCTACAAATACGGTGCGTCCAACCTTATTGGCTTCTAGGCCAGAGAGCTGAAGGACGTAGTTGAATACGTTTTGAACAGGCTCATTTTCAATATCCAATGAGACGCGGACGTCAGGTTCGCCGCCTTCTGCATCCGCACTGGTAAAGGCTAGGTTCAACCCTGCCGCGCGGGCTAACAGAGAAAGAACTTCGCGTGCTGAGGCATCTCTAAGCACTAACCGGGGCACTCGCTCAGCAGTCCCTAAATCAATCACATCTAAGGTTGAGTCGATATCTGAAACGGACAGGTCGCCGACCGGCGGCGCGGCGGCTCTGGGCAAAAAGGGCGGTGCGCCGTTGATCGTAGGGGCGGCAACGGGTGCACCATCGATAATGACTTCCGGGTTGGGAATCAGGACTTCTGGCGTTTCTTCACTTTGCTGGGCGAGCTGGATGGGTGCTGCGGCTGTCGCCTCGCCGGGGATTGTTTCAATCGACTCAGGCAGCTTAGACGGCAGTGCTTTTGCCCCTGCCCGCGTATCTAAACTGATGAGCAAGGCGTCTTTGTCAGTGTCCTTTTGAATGTCGCTGATGGGCGCGGTTTCATCGCCTTGGATGGTGAGTCGAACGCGATCGCCCGAAATCGCCTCTAGCTGCACAGACTCAACGCCCGGTGCAGGATTCTTTTGGCTATAGCTGTCTCCTTCGCTAAGCCGTAGCTCGGCGCGGGCAATGTCTGCCTGTAGCGTTTTGCCCGAACGTGCCGTTACCAGCTGAGGCGACTCTCCAGAGGTTTCTAGCTTGAGTGTCAAACCCGCTTCGGTTTTCTTTAGGGCAATTCCTTCAATGGCAGTTGCCGCATTCGCGGATTCGAGCGCAGCGAGGGGAGCCGCCACCATGGCTAAAGCGCCCCCAATCATTAGGCTTCTAAAATTATGACGGCGTTTCACAGGCCACTCCTTAAAGGTCAGCATTGACAATAAATAAGAACAAGAAATCGGGAAAAACGTTAGAAAAAAGCTGTTGGAAGAAAAGCTATAGGAAGAAGAACTACAGGTTGAAAAACTGCGAGTTGAAAAGCACAACTGTTTGCGAAGAACAGAATCAGCTGACTTATCCACCTTCAGCCGGCGCTTCGGCAGGTGGTGCAATCTCCGGCGGGACATCCGCGTCAGCAGTCGGCATCAACGCATCAATTTCAAAAGAGGTGTTGATAGGGACTTTGGGCTGAACAACAACTTGTCCGCTGGCGCCAATGACGGTTTCAGGCACGGGCTGACCGCTGGTGACATTAAAATCGCGGATGAGTAGTAACGGCTCTAGGCGCTCGAGGTTACGCAAAATGGTTTGGGTTTGCGTGTAGTCGCCCGTGAACTTAATCGAATAGCTCTCACGCTTGATTTTGCCGTTGATGTTTTCGCCTAAGGATCCGTCAGAAACAACGCCTTTGTCTCCAGGATTAAAGGTCTCTAGCTGAGCCTCTACCAAAATGGGCGGAATCCCTCGGTCAAAGACCTGAGCCCGAACGCCACTCAAAGAGGCATTACTGGTTTCAATCCGTTGGTTAATATCCAGCAAGAGCGTGTCCATTGTTTTTTCATTGGCAAACAATGAATAGACATTGCGACGGCGCTGCATAGCGACTTCTAAAGCGGCCTCAATTTTGGCGATATCTTCAAGCTGCTGCTTTTGAGATTGCAGCTGGCCTGTTTTGGTGGTGATATCTGTGCGCAGCGCAGTGTTTTGCTCGGCGACAGGTTTGACCATTTTGACGAACAAATAGCCCGCACCCGCAATACCAACGACCGCAATGAGTGCGCCAATTATTTGGGGGGACAGCTCTACGCCAAAGACGACCGGGTTTATCGGTTCATCAATAAAATCATCATCGGGTGGAATAAAATCTCCAACGGCAGCCATTACTCAATTGCTCCTGTTGCTTGAAGGGCACGAATACGCGCAGCAAGTCCAGTGGCCTCTTGCTGGCGGTTTAGTTCATCGAGCAGCGCCGTCGCCGGAATACTCTTAATATCACCAGTGATGGTGTAGCTCACTAGCTCTAGCTGTTCACCGTTTTCCACTTCGCCAGGACAGCGACCGGGCACCGGTTGACCTAAAGAGGCATTGGTGATTTCAATCGATTCACTCTCTAAAAAGGGTGAATTTTTGAGCGTCAGCATGAAGTCGTTGACGTCATCAAATGAACAGGCATTGCCGCCTAGCTCTAGTCCGCCTGCCACCGAGCCACCTTCTTCGGGAGCGGTTTGAACCAGCTTCTCGATTTGGGTACGGGTGGGAATCCGGTTTTGAACATCGCGAACGATGGCGGACCAAGGCCGAATACGCTCAAAGACACCGGCGAGGGCCTGAATCTCTGATTCGACAGCTTCGGTCTGCTTACGGACGGTGTCTACCTGCGCGATTTTGGCCTGTAGTTCGGCCAGCTGGCCGTCTAGCTGCGCGTTTTGGGCCACTAACCCTTTTTGTTGGTTTTGCAGAATCAGGTAGTAGCCGCCAACGCCTGCTAAGGCCGCAATCACAACGCCGAGGCCAACAAGCATCGGTGTTTTCCCTGCGGCAGGGGCCTTGGGCTGATTGACCGGGACAATCGCCTCGACAGGGCGATCGCTGCGGTCATTGAGAAAGTTAATATCAATTCCGTACATGGCTTAAAACCTCCCTTATACTTCTCTGAGGCCTAAACCCAGCACCGTCGCAAGCCCAGAGCGCTGCGAGGGCGAGAGTTCTTCGTCCACTTCAATAGCCAAGGCATCGACCGGGTCTACGACGCTGGCGGGTAAGCCTAGGCGCTGCGCGAAAAACTCATCTAAGTTACCGATGGCGCTTCCAGGGCCGGCCAGTAGTAGCTGCGCGACTTCCATGTCTTCGCCCTGGTTGAGGTAGAAATCGATAGATCGGCGTAGCTCGTCAGAGAGTTCGCCAATGACGCGAAGCATGGCCGCTGTGCCCGGATTCATGCCACCTTTGGGTCCGCCTGCAATCGGCCCTGGCGGAATGGACATACCTTGCAGCAGGTCGGCATTGCGAGAAGGGGGCAGGTTCATGGCGCGACTCAGCGCCGTTTGCACTTGGAAGGTTCCTAGCGGCACGGTCCGAGAAAAGTGGGGAATGCCATCGACCACAATAGAGATTTCTGTACTCTCAAATTGAATATCGACGATGGCGGCTGCTTCTTGTGAGGTGAATTGCCGCAGCTGCTCGCGAATAGTGCGAATCAGGGCAAAGCTACTGGTTTCTAGAACGTTGAGACTAATGCCCGCTTGGGCAAAGGTTTCGGTGTAGCTATCGGTGATGTCTTTTTTGACGGCGACGAGCAGGACCTGGACTTTTTCAATGCCGTCATCATCCACAAAAAAGCCCAGTTTTTGGTAGTCTACGTCGGCTTCGTCTCGGGGGAAGGGCAGGTATAGGCTGGCTTCCTGGTTGAGTACCATTTCGCGCAGTTCGTTGTCGTCTAGCTCTGCGGGAACCGGAATGACGCGGGTGACAGCCCGCCCGGGGACCGACGTTGTTGCCTGGGTGACTTTGAGCTTATTTTCGGCCAGGGTAGACTGAATGATTTCAGCCATGGCCGGACTGTCAATAATTTGGCCTTCTTCAAAGATTCCTTCAGGGATTTCAGCGGTCGCAAGGGTTTGCAACTTGATTTTTTGTCCCTGTTTTTTCAGGCGAGCAATATTCAACCGTTCAGGCGTTAGCTCGATGCCAACCCCCGGCGATTTTTTAGAGAATGAAAATAAAGACTTGAGGTTCACGACTACGCTTGCCTGATAGGTGATGACGGCAACAATCGGAAAAGATCCGAATTTGGACTCTAGATTGCCCAGATTTCAACAAGAAAATTACATTTGAAGTGTTGTGAGTTCAGTACTTCTCTGGTGACTGAAAAATCGACTGCTTGCTAGCGCTAAGGCCCATTTAGGGTGTCTCAGTGTTTTGACTGAGCCTTTGGCAGGCTCGCTTGTGTGGGCGTTATTTATTTCTAAGTGAGTTCGCTGAGTGAGCGTTCTTAAGTGGACGGTGCCGGAGGGCAGTGTCTTCGGAGCAGTGGTCGGATGTGAAGTCGGTGTTGAGAAAGTGCCCCTGAACTTGAGAGAATGGCACGCACTTGCAAAGGTTAATCCGATGGTTGAGAGTCTTTCTAACAGGGGTTGGGGCACGCCGGGTAGCTCACAGGCTAAACGCTTGCTGCTACTAGGCTCTGGTGAGCTAGGTCGAGAGGTCGCACTGGAGGCAATGCGGCTGGGTGTGGAGGTGATTGCAGTCGATGCGTACGAAAACGCACCGGCAATGCAGTTTGCCCATCGCAGCTTCGTAACAAACATGCTTGATGGACAGGCATTGCGGAAGCTGGTGGAGGCTGTCAAGCCGGATTTGATTGTGCCGGAGGTAGAGGCGATCGCAACCCAAACCCTCATCGCCCTAGAGAGCGAAGGCTGGCGCGTCATCCCCACTGCCAAAGCCACCAACCTCACCATGGACCGCGAAGGCATCCGCCGCCTCGCCGCTGAAACGCTGGGCTTAAAAACCTCGCCCTACCGCTTTGCCTCCAGCCTGGAAGAGTATCGGCAAGCCGTTGAGCACGTGGGGTTGCCCTGCGTCGTGAAGCCCGTCATGAGTTCATCAGGCAAGGGGCAAAGCACCGTCCGCACGACTGAAGAGGTAGAAGCGGCCTGGACCTACGCCTTTGAAGCAGGGCGCGGTCAGGAGGCCCGCGTCATTGTAGAGGGCTTCATTGACTTTGAAACTGAAATTACGCTGCTCACCGTTCGCTCCATCTCCGGCACGCACTTTTGCCCGCCCATTGGCCATGTGCAAATCAGCGGTGACTATCGCGAATCTTGGCAGCCCTGCGCCCTACATCCAGACACGTTGAAGGCTTGCGAAGAGATGGCGGCAAGGGTGACTGAATCGCTAGGTGGCCATGGCCTATTTGGCGTAGAGCTGTTTATTGCGGGCGAGCCAGACCAGGTACAGACGGTCTACTTCAGTGAGGTGAGCCCGCGCCCCCACGACACTGGAATGGTGACGATGGTGAGCCAGAACCAGTCTGAATTTGCGCTGCACGCTCGGGCCATTTTGGGTTTGCCCATCGGAGAGATTGAGCTAGTGCGCCCTGGGGCCTCAGCTGTGATTTTGGCCACTGAAGCGATAGATAATCCACAGTTTAGGGGAATGGAAAAAGCGCTGGAGGTACCGACCAGTCAGCTGCGCCTATTTGGCAAGCCTAAAGCGTACAAGAATCGGCGAATGGGCGTGGCGCTAGCGCTAGGAAGGACTACGGATGAAGCAAGGGATCGGGCAAAAGACTGTGCAGAGAAAATAACGGTTATTGGATAGCGCCATTCAGGTGTGGACGACACCTGTGCTCATCCTCGGTTTGTCGTAAGCATTCACCTTTGTCCGAGGTGTCCACCTGCGCCGTGCAAATCAGCAAATGGTGTTGTAAAGTCACAGATCATCACGCTGTAAGCCCGGTTTAACACGCCGCCTTTATCAACATGTCTTTCATTCGCCATTGGAAAAAGTTTATAGCCCTGGCCCTAGTTGGCCTGCTCTCCAGCTGGCTCATCAGCTGCGGCAATAACACCGCCAGCACTTCAGCCACCAACGCTGATGGCAAGGCCGAAGTCGAGTTCTGGACCATGCAGCTCTCCCCAGACTTTGACGAGTACTTTAACCAGCTCATTGCCGACTTTGAAACCGAAAACCCAGATATTGCCATTAAGTGGCAGGACATTCCCTGGGGGGATATGGAAACGAAAATCCTGGCTGCTGTTTCTGCGGGCAACGCGCCTGATGTGGTGAACCTCAACCCGAACTTTGCTTCGCAGCTCGCCTCAAAAGGAGCTTGGCTCGCCCTTGACGATAAGCTCTCACCAGAAGAGATAGGCGTCTATTTGCCTAGGATTTGGGAAGCGACCCAGCTCAATGGTGAAAGCTTTGGCTTTCCCTGGTATCTCACGACGCGCGTTACCCTGTTCAACACAGAAATTTTGGAAGCTGCGGGTGTTGCAGAGCCTCCTGCTACGTTCGAAGAACTTGCTGAGGTTGCCAAAAAGGTTAAAGACGCAACGGGCAAGTACGCTTTCTTCATTAGCTTTGTGCCCGATGATGCGGCAGATGTGCTGCAATCGTTTGTGCAGATGGGCGTGCCCCTAGTAGACGATGAGGGCAATGCCGCATTCAACACGCCAGACGGCAAGGCTGTTTTTCAATACTGGACTGACCTGTACCAGAACGAATTGCTTCCTAAAGAAGTGCTGACCCAGGGACATGCTCAGGCTATTCAGCTGTATCAATCTGGTGAAACGGCTATTTTGGCCTCTGGGGCAGAAAAGCTGGATGGGATTGCGACTAATGCGCCTGATATTGCAGCTGCGACGAAAAGTGCGCCTCAGATTAGTGGCAGCACCGGTAAAAAGAACGTGGCTGCGATGGACTTGGTGATTCCAAAATCTACGGATGTGGAGGAGGCTGCCCTGAAGTTTGCCACGTATGTGACGAATGATGCTAACCAGCTCTCTTTTGCTAAGGATGCCAAGGTGTTGCCTTCTACGGTTGGGGCCATGGAAGATATCTACTTTACTGAGGTGGCCGCTGATGCTACGCCGGTAGAGATTGCGAGATCGGTGAGTGCGGCTCAGTTGGATGATGCCGCAGTGCTGATACCCGCGATGGAAGATGTTAAGGAGCTGCAAAAGATTATTTACGATAACTTGCAGGCCGCGATGCTCGGAGATAAAACGGTTGATGAGGCTGTTTCAGATGCGGCGGCTGAGTGGGATGGCCGGTAGAACGGGGGACTACTCTGTGAGCGAAGTATCAGTGCGCCTAAGTGCGCCTACAGGTCATTAGATGTGACCACCAAGACAACTGAATTTGGCGAAGGTCTGCTGTTTTTGCTGTAAACAGTGGGCCTTTGTCGTTTTTGTGAATTCTTAGGCATTTCTCATCTGGGTCACTTGTAAAGCAGTACGTTTGATCTTGACAAGGTGTTGTGAGGTCGCTCAATAATGTCTACCCAGATAGCCCGATACCCATCCTTGAAAAGGTTTGTTGTTGTTGTTGTGCTCACCAGCATTTGGATTAATGTTTCCGAGGTTTTTCGCTACTTTGTAATTGTTAGACCCGAGACTCAGGCAACTCTGGGTGCTATTCCTAATGTTGCTGATATGAACTGGGGAATTTTTGCCATTTGGGGTGTTTGGGATACTATTCTTACCGTATTTGTTGTGGTGATTGCATGGCTTTGGCTGAGGGTGACTCCAACAGACTCTCAGCGTAAAAGAGCGATCGCATCTGGTTCTATCGCTTGGCTGCTTTTTCTACTGTTTTGGGTTGCTCAGGCTAATATGGGCCTAGCTCGCTGGGCTTTTGTTCCTATCCCACTCGCATTGAGCTGGGTTGAAATGGTGGTAGGGTCTTTCATCGCAGCCACGTTGCTGGATTCGTCCGCGCTGTGACGTTTGAACCGGTAGGGGTTTTATCTAAACCTCTGCCTCATACTTTCTCCTGAGTCAAGTCTCTGCTTCTAGTATCCACCCAGAGAGCCCTGGCGCTTGGCTTTACCTTCTGCCCAGCGAAAGACGAGGGTGCCAAGAGCAAAGTAAAAGAGGCCGTTTGCTAGCGCGATCGCCCATTCTCTCCAATCCAATGCTAGGTTTCGCGCCATCAAATCCCTCAATAAGCCAGTACTGGGCAAAATCGGCATCATGTTCGCGATGATTTTGGCAGGGCCTGTCCATTCTTCCGTGGGGGTTGCGAGAAGAAACAAGAGTAAAAACTGGAAAAGCCCTAGGACCTGCTGTACTTTTTTGAACACTAGGGCGAACGAGCCGATGAAGAAGGCTAGCCCGTAGGCCCCGAGCAGCAACGTACTCAGCGGTAACAACAACAATAACGGAAAGGCCAGCTGTGAGCCCGTAATCGCAATGATGATAGAAAGAACAACTGCGATCAACAGAATTCTGAGGGTGAGGCTGGCGATCGCACGGGCTAAAAATACACGTGGGGCACCAAAGGGAGACAAAAACACCTGCTCCAATGTGCCTGTTTGCGCTTCTAGCTGAAGATTGTTGGCAATGTCATTGACGATGTAGAGCACCAGCGTCCAAATCACGTAGCCCACAACAACCGTATCGAGCCGTTCGCCAAAATTACTGGCCGGTCCGGCCATGTACTGGGTACTGACAAAAATGCCGTAAAACACCGCCGTCAGGATGACAACCCCACCGATGACTTCTGCCGGGTAGCGCCGGGTTTGTATCCAGGTGCGTTTTATCTCGCCGATTAGCAAATTTATCATGGGCAGCTTGATACTGGGCAGCTTGATACTGGGCAGACGTGTCATTAGCCGGACTCCTTGTCGGTTGCCGAAATCAGCTGCAAGAAAACATCGGTCAAATCAGCTTTGTCCTGCTTGACCTCTACTAGGGGGAATGGATACAGCAGCCCTAGGATTTCATAGATGATTGTTGTAGCAGCAGGCGTTTGGGCCTGAGTGTTCAGTGGCGGATGATAGTGAACATGCTGTCCATCAACAGTGGCTCCTAGCTTTTGAATGGCTGCTGTTGCCTCCAATCCCAGTGCCCCTTCAAATTCAATATGGTAAGCCGCGCGATTTGAAAATCTTTTGATCAGCGCCTGTGTGGTCTCTTCAGCCACAATCTTGCCTGCTCGAATGACGGCGACGCGGTCTGAGAGCTGCTCTGCAACATCAAGCTGATGGGTGGTGAGTAAAATCGCACAGCCAGAAGCCGCCACCTGCCGAATGAGCGCTTTGACTGTTTCGCCCGCTTCTACATCGAGCCCTAACGTCGGTTCATCTAATAGGAGAAGCTTGGGCTCGTGAATCAAGGCTACTGCGATCGCAACTTTTTGCTGCATGCCTCGCGAGAGCTTGCGCACGGCGACCTTCCGCTTGCTACTGAGCCCAAACTCCTCTAACAACTGCTCACCTCGACGCCTCGCGGCCCTGGGCGACATTTGCCTGAGCACACCAAAGTATTCCAGATTTTCCAGCGGTGTTAGCCGCCAGTAAAGGTTCCGATTCCCTTCGAGGACCGCCCCAACGCGCTTAAGTGCTCTGGGGTGCCGGTGTGGATCATGGCCAGCAATGCTCACTTGGCCGGCATCTGGCTGTACCAGTCCTGCAATCATTTTTATCGTTGTCGTTTTCCCTGCGCCGTTTGGCCCCAAAAAGGCGAGTACTTCACCGGGCGCTAGGGTCAAAGAGACATCACAAACTGCCTCAAATCGCTTCTTTCCACGTCCGTAGTGCTTTTTGAGATTGCGGGCCGCCAGTGCTAAAGGGCGTGCTTGGTCAGGGCAGGCATTATTACCCTCTTCTGAATTATCCTCCTGTGGGCCCATCTCCTTGCCAAATAGTGAGCCCGACTCTCCTGCAGAAGGTTTGACGACGTTAGAGCGTGGAATCGCTGCCTGTGGAATGGGCACAGAGGTATTGGAAGGCGTCATTAAAGCGAGTGAGCATCACAGGAGTGGGTCTTTATGGTAGCGCGCTGACATAGAAAACAGGGCCTCTAAAAGGTGACCTCTAAAAGACTGCTCTTTTGAAAGAGCATACGGTTTACCGGATACGCTATAAAACTAATATTACTTTAATGTTCTGTTACAATTCTACAACTATCGTCAGTCTCTAAGCCGTCAGTCAGGATTTTACCACTGTCATCTATGACTTCATTTGATCTCCACACCGTTCTATCGTCTTCATCTTCTGAAGCGATCGGAATGCAGGATCTCACCGGCCTTCTGAAGGTGCACGTTCGCAGACGCCTTGATTCTCGCCTGGCCTCCTTGAGAGCGCTATGGTTTACAGAACTCGATCAGGCCTTTGCCGCTTGGGGTGTTGTTACGATATTGATTTTCTCGCAGGCTCAATTTACCGCCTTGAGCTGGACTACGCAGGCTGCTATTGATACAGCACTTACCGCAATCGTGACCGGGGGGACGTCGGGACTCACCTGGAAAATTGCTTCTACTGCCAGGCTGCGTTGGGTCGTTGGCCTATGGGCCATGCTGATGATGGTCGGAATGGCCCTCACGCTCTGCGGCATTCACGGCGGCGTAGCCGTCATTTTGATGAACCTATGCCCCCTTTGGTTGGGTATTTGTGCGCTGGGCTATGGCGTGATGGCAGTTGGCATGCGATCGCGATGCTTTGCGACCTGTGCCCTCGTTCATGGATTAGCCATTCCTGGTTTGTCGATTGAACCTAGCTGGCAGTTTTTCACCAGCGGCCTTGTCATGTCGCTGACGCTGTTTTTCTTTTCCATTGTGCCTTGGGATATGCAGTCCGAAGAAGACGGCGATCCCTGCTAAGTGAGTTAAGCCTGCTTGGCATGTGGCTGTTTAGCATGTGGTTGCTTCGCGATCATGCAAAACTGCCCGTTTGCTAATAGCTTGTCGATGAGCTCTACGCTGAGTGGATGGCTAAACAAATACCCTTGAGCGTAGTCGCAGCCCATGCCTTTTAGCACGGCGGCTTGCGTAGGGGTTTCAATGCCCTCGGCAAGAACTTTGAAATTGAGCCCTTTTGCTAGGGCAATAATTGTAGATGCGATCGCCGCATCACTAGGACTATCGACTAAGTCCATGACAAAAGAACGGTCAATTTTGAGGGTATCTAGCGGGAAATGCTTGAGAACGCTCAGCGAAGAATACCCTGTCCCAAAGTCATCCATCGCGATTTGAATGCCGGTATTCGACAGCTTTTTTAACACGTCAATGGCAAACTCTACATCATGCATGGCGGCGCTTTCGGTAACTTCTAGTTCCAGATAGCGCGGGTCAAACCCGGTCGATGTCAAAATTTTCATCACCGAGCGTACCAGATGGCTGCGATGAAACTGATGCGGTGAGAGGTTGACCGCTAGGCGCATTTGCGGCAGGCCCTGCTGCTGCCACGCTCGATACTGTGAGCAGGCCGCTTCTAGCACCCAATGGCCAATCAGCTCTATGAGGCCAGTCTCTTCCGCAATGGGAATGAACTGCGCGGGTGAAATCAGCCCTAGGCTAGGGTGCTGCCAGCGAATGAGGGCTTCCATTCCAATCCATTGCTCGGTGAACAAATCCACCTGTGGCTGATAGCACAAGAACAGCTCATTTTGTTCAATCGCTTTGCGCAGATCGGTTTCTAAGTTCAGCTGCCTGCGGGCGTCGGCGTTGATTTCTTCAAAATAAATTTGGTAGGTGTTGCGCCCTCGTGCCTTGGCCTGATACATCGCTGCATCGGCGTTTCGTAGTAGGGTTTGCTCATCTTCCCCATCGTAAGGGGCAAGGGCAATCCCCAGGCTAGCCGTGACATACAGCTCCTCGCCCTGTACCTGAAAAGGGTCTGCAAGGCGGCGCAAAATGCGTTCTGAAATGTTGGAAACATCTTCTGCTGAGCGTAGGCAAGACAAAATAAGGGTGAACTCGTCACCTCCCCAACGGCCCACCACGTCGTAGCCCCGCAGGCAGCTTTTAAGCCGCTCGGCGACCTGTTGTAGCAGGCAGTCGCCCGCCTCGTGGCCCAGGGTATCGTTGATGTTTTTGAACCGATCGAGGTCTAAAAACGCGACGCCAAGCATGCTGTCTTGCTCCAACATGGTGGCGAGCGATCTTTCTAGCTGCTGGTTGAACAAGACGCGGTCGGGCAACTGGGTGAGCTGATCGCAGGCGCGGCGCGATCGCGCTACCTGGTCTAAGCGCGATCGCCGCAGCGCCAGATAAATTTGAGACCCCACAGTCTCAATTAAATTCACCTCTTCCGCTGTCCATAGGGGTTGTTCTGCTGAGCGTAAAAGAACCAGCACACCTGCGCAGTCAAGCTCGGAGGATGGTTGGCCTGGTGGTGCGTAGCACAGGGGTAAAAGCGCGATGTGATGGGTTTTACTGCTGATCATTTGGCTGCTCACAAACAGTGATTGGAGCAAGTTGGGCCACTGATTCGCTAGGTAGTATTGAGTGCCTGTGAGGTGAAAGGCCCCTTTTGCTACCAAGGTGGACAGCTGAGCAGGTGGTGTTTTTTCCGGTGTTTCGCCTTCTATCGGTATTTGCCCTGCTGTTTTCTCAAGGGTCTCCCCCAAGGGGAAATCCTGTGAAAACCGTAAATCAACAGTGGGCATTTGCCAGGGCAAATTCGCGGCTAGCGGCTCCAACACGCCGAAATGTTGCCATAGCAACTTCAACACCATAGAGACTTCTCGGTTGGCACAATGTTGCGTTGTGTCCTCGCCTTGGCCAGCTCTCCAGCCATAACGTTCGTCAGCACTGTTACTAAAAGAAGCCGACAGCAATAGTTGGGTCTCTGAACAGGACAGCTCCTGGCCCAATGCGCTCAAGACATGACGCCACAGCTGCGGCGTGCCGGTGGGGCACTGTAGCAAACAACTGATGCGGTTAAGGAGTGTTTTAGACCATGCAATTAAATGGGTTGAGTCTGTCGTAACATCTGGCGCTGACTGACGTGGTAAATGTGGAAAATAAGTCACCCTAAACTGGCCCCTTGAGAACGAAGCCGGGACACAATCTTGATCCTGGTGAGCTAAATGTTCCCGAAAAAGAAGCCTCCAGTAAGGCGATACCAATAATTCCTAGTCTTCTAAAAGCCTTATTTCAGCGTTATTACGGCTCTTTTGGGTTGATTTGTGTGACGAGCAATACGAGAGGTGTGTGAGTTAAGTCCTGATCTGTTTTTTGTCTGTTTCGGGTTTGGGCCCTGTTTACTATTTACGTTTTAAGCTATGCTTACCGTCCGCTTGAGAGAAGCGAACAACATAGCGCTCTCCATCAAAAAATAGCGTTGGCTTACCGTCTGACGCGTCAGGATGTTGTCTGATACTACGGGCGGCCCCTGTCTCGACGGCAACTGGTATTCCCGATTGAGTCTCTACGGACCCAACCGCTTGGCTTTCAACTTGCGCATTTGTTGGCTGAGCGAGTGGCTCACCGATTTTTTCGCTGAGCGGAACAAGCGCCCTGGCGACTTCTGACTGCTGCTCTAAAGATTGCGTCGACGAGACCAACTCGCCCAGT
Organism: Cyanobacteria bacterium J06634_5; assembly: GCA_039820525.1. GTDB lineage: Bacteria > Cyanobacteriota > Cyanobacteriia > Phormidesmidales > Phormidesmidaceae > Phormidesmis. The sequence continues at coordinate 25,231 of JBCBPY010000024.1, read as the reverse complement.
CCATTGATTAAATTCCGCAGCTGGTTGCGAACTTGAGGATCGCCCGTGATTTCATCGACATCGGCCATTACTTTTTGGGCGCTGGCTAACGCTTCGCGGGCAGACTCTAGGGTTTGCTGAAGTAAGACCAGGTTAGCGGGTGTATTAAGCGAAGAGGTAATGGCCTGCAAGTCTTCTGAAGCGGCTGAAGCATTGGTGATGAGAACCTCTAATTCCCCGATCAGTTCGCCGCTTTGCAGGGTCGGTCCTAGCACATCAGCGGCGCTGCGTAGCTGTAGGCTGGCCGCCTGCACATTGCCAAGCGTATCGACCAGCGTGCCGCGATTTTCGCCGATGAGGCTGTTGATATCGGTTGCGGTCAGGGTGAACTCTTGGGCTGCGCCTTCTACCTGTTGGGCGGCCCGAGTGGCTGAGTCGGCAGCTGTTTTGGCGGAGGTCGAGAGCGGCCCAATTTCAACGCGAGCGACTCGAGCAATATCAATGGCTTCTTGGGCAAGTTCACCGGCATCGGCGGTGGTTTCAGAGACCGTTTCGAGGACGGTTTTGAGCTGGTTTAGCAGTTCAGGATCGGCATATAGCTTGGTTAGTTCGCTCGCTGAGCGCAAAAACTCTTCATAGCTGGGGCCAGTTACCCCTGCTAGGCGATCGCCCGAACACAAAATCACACTGCTATCGCACCCTTTGGCCACAGGGCTTTGGTCTGCCGCGCTGCTCGCTAGCTCTACAAGGGGCGTAATCTCAATAGACATTTCGCCAATCAGACCAGACTCAACGGTTTCAACCCTGACCTGATTGGGCATTCGCAAATCTTTTTGGGTGATTTCTATTTCGACATCCACTGAGTTAGACTCAGCCGTGACCGCCGTCACTCGGCCCACAGGCACCCCTCGGTACAGCACCATCGTACCGACTTGGACGCCTGTTGTATCGTCAAATTCGGTGATTAGCCGATACGGACGATTCGTTGGATTAAAGCCCCGTAACCAGAGCAGCAACCCGCCAAACAAACCGATCCCAACTAAGATCAGCAGTCCCACAGACCCTTCTCGAATTGTTCGTGCCCGCATGAGTTTCCTAAAGAAAAATTATCCTGTGACGTGAATTGGACCTTCTACCTGAGCGCTAAAAAACTGACGGACAAAGGGATTGTCGGTGGAGTCAATTTCCTGGATACTCCCAGACCACTGCACTCGGCCTGCATGAAGAAACACGACCCGATCGGCTGTGCGACGAATGGTACTCTCCTGATGAGTCACAATAATGTAGGCACTGTCTATAGGTGAGGGTGCCTCTATCGGGTTACCCTTGGTCGGTTTTTGAGGATCTTGATTCGTTTGAGCCTCGTCGGTGTGATGGGTAGGTCCCTGGTACGCGTGAACACTGCGAATGAGATCTTCAATAACAGTAGAGGCGATTGGATCAAGTCCGGCTGTCGGCTCATCGTACAGCAAAAGCCCAGGCCGATCAGCAGAACTGTGCGGATTCGCCATCACAGCCCGAGCGAAGCTGACTCGCTTACGCATGCCGCCGGATAATTCGGCAGGATATTGCTCAGAAATATCAGGTAAGCCTACTTTGGCCAGGGCCTCGATCACCAGGTCTTTGATTTCTTTGTGCGACAGGCGTGAGTGCTGATACAGCAAAAAACCGACGTTCTCGGCAACGGTGAGTGAGTCAAAGAGGGCAGCTTGCTGAAACACCATGCCCACGCCAAATGGATCGGGGGCGTCTTCGATGAGGCCGACCCGGCGCTGCCCGCCAATCCAAACCTCGCCACTATCCGGTGCGAGGAGTCCGGCAATAATGCGCAGAATAGTTGACTTACCTGTGCCTGATGGCCCAATCACAGCCACTGCTTCACCGCCATAAACGGTTAAATCTATTTGGTCTATCACGCGGGTGTTGCCAAATTGTTTGGAAATACCTTTTAGCTCTACTAGCGGCTTCGAGGGCGGCTTCGAGGGCGGCTGTGCGGTAGGTGGTGCTGCGGTGGGTTGGGATGGGTGACCTTGCTGGTCAAACTGAGGCTGGTTGAAATTAACCATGCGAGCTTTGGCTAGGTGAGATTCTCCTGCTTCACTATCCTACTGAATAGTCGGAGGATCGATGAATGAACTCGTAGAGATTGATCCCTTAAGCGTGGAAAATAGCGTGGGGCGATCGCATTATTGGTCGCCTGGGCGATCGCACTGGAGGAAATCTATATTAGTGTTTGCCTTTTTGCTGTATAACCCTAAGGCATGATCCCCTTTCGGATTATTTTTTGCGATCGCTATGCGCCCCAACCCTAAAAAAATTTATGCTGCGCCCAAGCGCTGGATGCGATGGCTAAGACCCGGCTTACTGGTTAAGCGCTGGATGTTCTTGAGCACGATTGGCATTCTGGCGGTGGGCCTTGGGATCATGGTGTGGCTCAAGCTGACGCCTGTGTTCTACACGGTGAAGTTTGTCGGCAATTTGCTGAATCTGATCACGCGCCTAGTGCCCAACTACGTGAGTGGTCCGCTGGCGGTGATTGGCGGCTTGCTATTTATTGTGTGGGGGCAAACGCGAACGCTGGGCGCAATCGTTGAAGTGCTTTTGCCAGCCAACGGTGAAAATAACCTTTGGGACGCGCTAGCTGCGCACCGCCGCCTACAAAAAGGTCCACGGATTGTCGTGATTGGTGGCGGGACCGGGCTCTCTACCCTGCTGAGAGGGCTTAAGCATTACAGTGCCAACATTACCGCGATTGTCACAGTGGCTGATGATGGCGGCTCCTCGGGGCGGCTACGGCGGGAGATGGGGGGCATTCCACCGGGAGATATTCGCAACTGCTTAACGGCCCTGGCCGATGAGGAAAAGCTCTTAACAGAGCTGTTTCAGTACCGCTTTGAGTCGGGTAGTGGGCTGAGTGGGCATAGCTTCGGCAATTTGTTTTTGTCGGCGATGAATGAAATTACGGGGGATTGGGAGCAGGCGATCGCAGCCAGCTCTCAGGTGCTTGCTATCCGAGGCCGCGTGCTGCCCTCTACCCTCAGCGACGTGAGTCTGTGGGCTAATCTTAGCGATGGCCGGCATATTGAAGGTGAATCGAACATTACCAAAGCGCGGGGCAATATTGACGAGATTGGCTGCTTGCCCGCAGCGCCCCCGGCGCTGCCCCAGGCCGTAGAAGCGATCAACGGCGCAGACTACATCATCATGGGGCCAGGCAGCTTATACACCAGCATTATCCCCAACTTGCTGGTGCCTGAGCTGGTCGAAGCGATTGAGGCGCGCCAGGTCCCGCGTATTTACATTTGCAATATTATGACCGAGCCGGGTGAAACGACAGGCTATACAGTCTCTGAGCACATCCAGGCGATTGATAGAGCCTGCGGCCAGTACTTATTTGATGCGGTGCTAGTGCAAAAGAAAATGCCTTCGGAAGCGGCGATTGACCGCTACCTAAAAGAGGGCTCGACACCGGTTATTTTAGACCGCACAGCGATTGTTGATTCGGGTCGGCGAATTGTGATCGCCAATGTCATGAGCGAGAGCAATACAACGGTTCGTCACGATCCTGAGCGGCTAGCACGCGTGTTGGTGAAGTGGTACGAGCGGACAAGGGGACGTTGGTAAGTGGCGCAGGTCATGCGCATGGTCAATGCTAGGTGTCTACGCCCTTTAAGAACTTGTTACTCACCCAGCTAGAAATCCCGCTGACGAGCGCACCTGCCATCAAAATACCGATAGAAGGCATGATCAGTGGCTCCCAGAGGCTATACCAAAGGTCAAAGCCCAAATTTACATGGGTGGTGCGGCCAATGAGTGCGATCGCAAACCACGCAAAGCAAAGAAGTACAAAAAACAGATTGAACATCAGCAAGGTATTCAATCCATTCATCAAGCGATCTTTCATATCAGCAACTGGCTAAAAACTCGTTGATTTCAACCTACCGGATAGTGGCTTGCTGGCGACTGTTTGGTCCGCTTTTATTAATAGTCCTTTATCCTTAGTTTCTCAACCCAAGGGAACCTGGTTGAACGAGGCCTTAAACCCTGAGAGAGAACTGACTAGAAAGCTTTTTCAAAGAGCCGCTCTTAGGGCGGATCTACAGGACCTGCTTGGACAAAAGGTCGTTAGACGAAAGATGGCTGCTTCTATCGATAGAAGCAGCCATCTTTCGTTTTGATGTGTCATTGAACTAACGCCCTATCACGCATTTTCAGCGCAGGGTCAAGGGGGTAAACGATGAGTCTAGATGGCTTTAGTGGCAGTGAGTTCAGCCGCTAGAATGTTGTCGGGATCAACATAGTGACAAACAGCGTCGTCAACACAAATCAAGGCCCAACCAGACTTGTCGATTTCTACAAAGGTATAGTCTGTGTCTTGGACAAAGAACCCTTTGTGATTTCTCGTTTCAGGCTTAATAGCAACTGTTCGAAGATCCATAACATGACTCCCAAAGTACATAAACGTAGTGTGCAGATGCGGTTTCTTTCGAAACGGGCGGTGAAGGCCGCTTGTGCCTTAACTGCGAGTAAGTCGTAACTGCGACAGTTCGTAACTGCGATAGTTAAGGTGTGCTTATCAACCGCTTCATCTAAGCTTATCAGTCGCGTCGGGGATCGCCCGTTAAGTTATCGTTGCAAACGTTTTTGGTCTCTTTGAAGACATAAAAATAGTGTCTTTTTGCGGTTAACACCGCCTGAACCCCTCTTGAAATGCCGCTTTATGAATGCATTAAGAAAAGGGGTGGGGATCGCTAAGTGCAAAGATCCCCACCCCTTTTTCTGATTTTCGCAATCTTAGTTCATGAAGTTAGACTAAGCAAATGAGACTGGTTTTATGCGCTAAGAAAACTGTCGGCGCTTACAGCACAAGGATTCTAGCTCTCAAATAGCCAAGCTTGTACTCGCTTGAGGCTTTTCCAGTCTGGCTTCCTTCTTAATCCTTCTTCAAGATTTTCCTTTATCTCAGTTTTAAGCTCATCAACCGCTGAGAGAAAAGGTGAAATTTGCTCTACCTGGTCGCGGACGCCGCTTTTGCCGGTTTCTAGCATAGCGATCGCCAAGTTAACCCGGGCTTGAGGATCGTTGGGCGCAAGTTTAACGGCGCGGTTAGCGGCCTTGTAGGCAGCGTTAGGTTTGTCTGCTAAGAGGTATAGCCAAGCTAGGCACGTTTGTGCCGCACTATTTTTAGGGGCCGTGGCACAAATTTCCTTAAAGGTCGGTAGTAACGATTCAGCAGACTCCCCTTCTTTATAGCGGGCGATGCCGTCGTCGAATTTAGTTTCTAAAGTTTGCATAGTCTCGATTAAATGGGTCTAAAAAGAGGGCGGGTGCAGGCACCGTCAATGAGCTTGAGGTTGATGAGCTTGTGGTTGATGAGCTTGAGGTTGACGAGCTTACGTCCCAAACGATTTGCCACACCCGCAGGTTTGGTTCGCATTGGGATTGGTGAACTGAAAGCCGCCGCCAATTAAGGCATCGCTGTAGTCGAGCATAAGACCGTACAGGTACAGCAAGCTCTTTTTGTCGCACACGACCTTAAAGCCGTCGTAATCGTACACTTCATCGTGCTCACCAATGTTGCCGGACTCTTCAAAGTCCATCATGTAAGACATGCCAGAACAGCCACCCTGACGAACCCCAACGCGTAAACACAGGTCGCTCCCTTGCTTTTCACGGAGTGCCATAACGTGGGTGAGGGCGGTTTCGGACATCAAAATACCTTTGTCGGCACCCGCAGCAGGTGCGACGGACAGGTCAGCTGCTGGGATGTCTTGAGGCGTGTTTTGCACTACTGCCTCGGTGGGTGGAGTCGCTTGAGCCATAAGGATTACAGTTGGGTTGAACGATTCTCCTTAGTCTAACGTATCTGCTTTGGCATCTTGCTCTAATGAGCCTTTTGCAAGAATGCGTTGCAAACCGATGGCGCGCCCTTGAGTAGAATTGAAGAGAGTTTTGATGAGTACTGTGCCTATCTGGCTCCTAGCTTTAGCAACCTGCTTCTTAATTTTTCAGCCCCCTTAGCCCCTTATGCAATGCATCAACTGAGTCCATTTACCTGTCGCCGTTTGAGTCAGCTGCCCCGATTGACGAGTGCGTGGGAGTGCGATCGCCGGCCGCTGGCCAGCTCGGGTCAGCCTCTGGCGGATGGGTTGGACGCGCCAGGGGGGGACTGCATTATGTGGGTCGATAGCCTACAGGGAATTATTCGGGGCCTGAGCGTGGTCCCTAAAGACACGGGCAATGAAGCGATTGTAAGAACGCTCATGCAGGCGATTGAATCGCCGCAGGGGGAGGTCGAACCGGCTCGTCCGCGCAAAGTGGTGGTGTGCGATCGCGAAATTCAGTTTTTTCTTCGAGGCGCGCTGCAAGATCTTGACATTCCGGTAGAGCATGCCCCCACGCTGCCGATGATTGATGAGATTTTTCAAAAAATACAGACCCCACCGACGCCAGAGGTAACCCTGCCAAAGGCCTTTGAGCAGACGCTACTTCAAAAAGCGGCGCTGCTTTGGACCGATGCTCCTTGGAATTATTTAAGTGAGCAGGAAATTTTAGCGATTGAGCTGAACTGCTGGGAAATAGAGACGCTGTATCTTTCTATTTTGGGGTTGGCAGGGATGGAATATGGCCTGCTGTTTTACCGAGATCTAGATTCTTTAGAGCAGTTTCGCCGCAAGCTGCTGACCAGTGATGATTTTTCGGAAGGGATGCAGCAGGCGTTCTTAGAGCAAAACTGTCTATTTATAAATTTCAATCCGGCGACCGATGTGCTGCCAATGCCGTCGATTGGGAAGGCGGCTCAGATAGACAGCGCGGCGGCTGTGGGCTATGAGTTTGGAAGTTTGCATCCGTTAGAAGGCTTGCGATCGCAGCTGGCAGAAGAAGAAGCCGCCAGCTTAATCGTGGCGTTAGAAGCCCTCCATCGCTTTTTGAAAAAACACGACATTGGGGCTGAAGACTTTGCCTTAAGGCCTGTCACTAGCCGTTTTCGCATTCCTAATCCGGCTAAGGCGACAGCGTCTCGCCTCAATCCGGCTGGTGAGAACGACAAGGGCCTTGCAAAAGGTGCCAAACCCAATGGACGAAAAGCCAAGGGCTCAAAAACGAAGAACCTGAAAAAAGGTGCGATCGCCCAAACCTTAGGTGCCGTCAACTCTTTAGCGGACAGCATTACCGTCAAGATCTCAACGGTGCCCGAGGTGTCCATGGCTTTTTTAGAAGAAACCATGGGCCCAGATCCTCTCACCGACGCGGCACCGCTCATTGATGACAGCGTGCCAGAGGGCTCTTTGATTATGTTGGGTGCCTACCCTGACAAGCAGCTCAAACCCCTACGAGAGCAGGCCCGAATTCACTACCAGTCGTTTTTGACGCCCCCTAAAAAACGACCTGCCCGTCAGGCTCAGTGGCCTATTTTGACGATTCAAACGACTCGGCCAAAGGCCCAAAAACTGGTCCAGCTTTTGCAGCAGGAAGGCGGTGTGCACTCTATTTGCTTTAACCCGGGCAGTGACCCTATGAGTGGTCAGGTTTTTCAGGTGGGGCTACTGCAAACGGCCAGCGGTCAGCTGCACTTGTTCAATGAGTACGAAGTGAACTCATCGGCCGATAGCCGTTACCTAACGCAGTGGGCTGCCCGCAGCCATCAGAACCACCAGTGCTGTGGGTGTATTATTGCCGCTGGTGCAACCGGTGCCCATCGGGGCAAGCCCACTCAAAAAGAAGTCGTCGCCTTTTTTGAGGTGCTAGACACACCGCCGGAAGAGATTGGTTTGGCACCATTGGTAATGAGCTACGTGATGGACTAGCCAGATGGACCCACCGACTAGAGCGACTAGAGCGACTGGGGAACTAGCGTCATGAGTGTTCAGACACAGATCTTGATTGTCATTGGCCTGAGTGTGCTGTTGATCGCAGGGGTTTTGTGGCTTGCTAAAAGACTTTGGCGGTGGCGGGCTCAGCTGGTTTTGCTAAATCAGCAGATAGAGCGCCAACCGTTAGAGGGGCTCACCTCTGGGCCGTTGAGCCATTTGAGCCACCAGGCCCCTCAAACGCGCGCTAGTCAGCGCGTCCCTCGGGAAATTGGCTATGAGCTGATGCTCAGGCGATCGCAGATAGCCCAAACCCGCTTAGACGTTGCCCGCTGGCAGCTGCGATCGCGTCAAATTCGTCAGGTGCTCCAGTTCCTTCGTCTGATGCGATCGCTTTGGCTGTATCGCATTGGGCGACGAGGGCTATTCACGAAGCGCGCTAGGACCAAGCGCGCTAGGAGCAAGCACGCTAGGAAACGAGGCTAGAACAACCGCTCTTACAAGATAGGTATTCGTACAATTACCGATTAAAATTCAGTTAAGCAGCTGGTCAATCTGAATCAATGATTTAGAGCAATGACTTAGCTGAAGTCTCATTCAACCGGCACACTCAACAGGCAAACGGGCAAACGTCATGGCAGAGAGCAAATCAGACGCACTTTTAGGCGGTATGGTTATTGGCGCAGCAATTGGTGCGATCGCAGGCATTTTGGCGGCCCCTCGTCCTGGCCGTGATACTCGACGCATCCTCAAAAAATCTGCCGATGCCCTACCTGAGCTGGCTGAAGACCTCGCCACGAGCGTTCAGTTTCAGGCTGATCGGCTCTCGGCCAGTTCGCTGAGCAATTGGGACCAAACCCTAGGGCGTTTGCGTGAAGCCATTGCTGCTGGGCAAAGCGCTAGCCGTAGCGAATGGAACCGTCAGCAAAGCTATCCCAGCAGCGACATTAATCCACAACCCGTCGCTGAAGACTACGCTGAAGAGTAAGTGAATAACCCCTTTTTCTGGCTTGGACTCTCTATTTTATTGGTGGCCATCAGTTTGATGGCCTTACTGTTGGTGGCTGTGCTGACCCTGCAAGAACTGGCTCGCGCTGCCAGAAGCGCGGAAAAACTACTGGATACGCTCAATCGAGAAATGCCTGCCACCTTGCAAGATTTGCGCCTTACCGGCAAAGAACTCGCCTTGCTAAGCGATGAAGTCAGTGGCAGCGTGCAGAGTGCCCGCAGTGTCGTAGAGCAGGTAGACCAAGGCTTACTCGATGCCAAGGCGCAAGCGCAAAAAGCTCAAATCACGACCCGCAGCCTGTGGGCTGGGGCCACGGCGGCCTTTAAAGTTCTTACGAACCAGCCTCGCCGACGCCGCACCCGTCCGCCTACGCGCAGACCGCCTGTGCCCAAACCGCCTGTGCCCAAGCCGCCTGTGCCCAAACCGCCTGTAAACTCTCCGCGCCAAGCCACTGATGTCCCAGCAGAGACTGCCGCACCAGAACAGATCGTTGCCCCTGTTGCTGATGCCCCTTCCTCTTTGACGGCGGTGCCTAGTCAGAACACTTCCTTAGAAATCGCATCCGCAGGAGACGCCGATGAGACCGCATCGGTCCCGGCTCCCTCAGCAGTTGACTCAGCGACTGATGTTAGGGCCGATTCAGCCGCTGAGTCAACTGCCGAAAAATAACGTTAGAGTCCCGATAGCTGGCCTGATAATTGCCTCGATAATTGGCCCGATAAGCATGCATCAAAAGGTGGATTTCCTGAATGAAGCCCAAAGAAGCGCTTCCGCCTTTGCGGTTGATATCTTAAAATTAAGTAAACAAAAGTAAACAGAGGCGTCATTGCCTTCGGCTTGAACTAATGAAAAAGCGCTTCATAACGATGCCCAAAAGGGTGCTCCATCTGCTCGAACAGCCCGGCCAGTGGTACTGTCAGTGGCGCTGTCAATGGGATATGGAGAAACTCCAGAAGCGACTGTGCCAAGGCGCTGTGCAGTGTGCCTTAATCCTTTGCTTAACTTTAATGGCTTGGGCACCCGCCGCGCCTGCCCAGGCAGTTAACAATCCTGAACTGCTACCCGATGAGCCGACGGTCGTGATCGACTTGGCGCGCATTTTGAACACAGCTCAAGAGGACTTACTCAACGAGCGATTGCCCGAATTTGAAGCGAATACAGGCTGGAAACTAAGGATATTGACTCAGTTTGACCAAACCCCTGGGCGCGCTGTTAAGGAGTTTTGGGGCTTAGACAAGAAAAGCATCATGCTTGTTGCTGACCCCAGAGGCGGTAATTTGCTGAACTTCAGCGTGGGCGATGAGCTATATCCACTGCTGCCGCGGACCTTTTGGATTGAGCTACAAACGCGCTTTGGCAACCAGTTTTATGTGCGTGATAACGGTGAAGATGGCGCAGTCCTCGGGGCGATTAATGCGTTAGAAACCTGTTTGAACAAAGGCGGCTGCGCCGTGGTTCCGGGATTACCTCGTGAGCAGTGGATTTTAACGCTGATAACGTCCATTTTGGGCGGTGTGATTTGTGGCTTTGCCGCGCAGCCTCGAAAAGAAGGCGGTGGCATTGCATGGCAGTGGGCGCTGCTGTTTTCGCCACTGTGGGGTATTTTGTTTATTGCCTTTGGCTTGGGTCCGGTGGTGACTCGCACACCGGAGATAGTGCCTGTGGTTCGCAATGTGTCGGGCTTTTTGATTGGGGCGATTGTTGCCTTCTTAACACCTGTTTTTGGCAATCCGCCCCCTGCCGACGACAACGCTTAACGACTCACAATGCCTGACCACTGCACCTTCTTTTCGCGGGTGCGGCGGTACGAGAAAAATAAATTGGGCTCTTGGTATGTGCAGTGAGGCGCGATCGCAATTTGCGCCGGTCCCATCCCCATTTGCTCTAGCTGCATCTGATTAATCCGCCTCACATCTAAGCGCACTCTGTTTTCAGCAGGATCGGTTAGAAGGGGCGGATTATCTATGGCAATCAGCCGGCTAACAATAGCGTCAGGCGACATTGCGGCGGCCGCTGAGGGCATCACTGTTCGGCCCACTTCAGCGGCCACATCGTTTTGCACCTGGTACACATCGCCATCAATAGCCGGACCTAGGGCAATGCGGATATTTTTAAGGTCACTACCCTGCTTAATGAGTCGAGCAACGGCTTCAGGCACAATTTTTTGGGCCGTGCCGCGCCATCCTGCATGAATCGCCGCTACCTGTCCTGTGGCAATGTCTCCAATGAGCGCTGGCGTACAGTCCGCCGAGCAAGCCCATACTGATTGACTAGGCTGCGTGCTAATAACGCCATCTGCCAATGGAAACGGGGCTTTGCTGCCATCGTCTAGGGTCGGCAGGCCTGATGCGGACTGTTGGGCAATTTCCTCGGGCGTTAGCACATCAGAGCTATGTACCTGCTTGACTCGATAGACCTGAGCGGTCGGTGCAAGTACGTCAACCAAAGACTCTGGCGCAGCGGGATAAAACGGTTGAGTAAAAAAACCGTGAGCAAAAGGAAGCAAATCGCAGGTGAGAAAGGACTTATCTTTCCAGGTTTTCCAGGTCCAGGCTTGCATATTTACAGACATGTGGCGGTGACGAATAAAGGGATAAAGAAACGTAAAACAACATCACTTTTAACCATAGCCGTAAGGCAATGACTCTGGTGTCTATCAAATGACTCTGGTGTCTGCTAAAAACTGCCAACCCAGCAAATGTCAACCCAAGCTGGCCAGCGTAGAGTTGTCTTGAGCCCACTGCCCTAAAAACCTTTGGAACAAGCGCTAGGATAATAAGCTATTGCCCTTTTTACAGCCTGAATGATGCCTACTATTACTGCTCAGGGCAAAACCTTCGAGTGCAAGCCTGGTGCCAACTTACGTAAAGTCCTCATGGACAATGACATAGACCTTTATAGTCCTCGGGCTAATTATGTGAACTGTATGGGGATTGGCACCTGTGGGACCTGTGCCGTTGCGATTAAAGGAAAGGTCTCTGAGGTGAACTGGCGCGATGTGGCCCGTCGTAACTTACCGCCACACAATCCTGATAAAGCGCTGCGATTAGCCTGTCAAACTAAGGTGTTAGGAGATATTGAGGTGAGTAAATTTAGGGGCTTTTGGGGGCATGAAGAGACGCTGGCTTGGGACGCAAAAGGCTAGCGGGACCCTAACGTCCTCTATGGTCAATACTTTTCAGGGCAATCCCCTTAGATAAAGACAACTTGCTAAGATGTAGCTTCGGTGTGGCTTCTATGGGAACCGTTGGGTATATCTACACCAGCTTTGTAACAGAGCAGTTTTGTAACAGAGCAGCTTTGATAGCAGCCGTTGATAGCGACAGTGTTGATGACAGCAGTCTTTAGATTTCCGTCGTATTTTAATCAGGCGTGTTTTAATCAGGCGTGTTTAATCAGGTGTGTTTAATCAAAGGTGCTTTCAGCCACAAACACTCTAGAATAAATCCTAGAAAGTCGTCGTCTGTCATCGTTTTAGTCAAACGATGGGGCTAGATGATCAATACCTTAAGTAGATACGCAGGTGATGTGAGGGGTTAACCGCGAAATGTTTAATATTAATAGGTACACACTGGGCTCGGTGGTATTGGGTATTTGCCTGATGGCAATTTTGGGTGTGAGCCGAGCGATGAGCTGGTTGACCCAATCTACCGCGACGAGTCGGTCGGATAATCGCATTGAGGCTGTACGAGGCGATGGCACAACGACTAATGCAAACGGGGACTCCGTTTTTAGCAGCCAGCCTAATGGTCAGTCTGACCAGCTGTTAAGTCAGGCGGATAGTGTCAACGGCAACGACGCTGGTACTACTCTCAACGGTCAAACGGGCAGTCAGTCTGATGACTCAACGGTTGATTTAACCGCTCAGCCCGGACTGTTGCCCTTAGAAGCAGCAGGCACTTACATTCAGCGTCAAAAGCGTGTTGAGGAAGACAAAATTGTGGCAGGGACAAACATCAATGTGTCTGCTGCGACCAATGCTGCTGCTGGCTCAACAGCGGCTCAGGCCGATACCGTTACGCCTCAGCCAACGGCTGCGCCTAATACTTCGGCCGCAAGGCCAGCAACCGCTGCACCCTCCCAACCCGCAGTTCCAGCTCTCTGGTAAGACGGCGTAAGCCCCTGATAGTGGGCTTTTTGTCCTATATCCTATCCACCCAAGGCACACGCTGATCAATATGGGTCGCTCAGATGTATTAATCGTAGGTGGTGGAATTATCGGCTTGTCGATTGCCCTAGAGCTTCATCAGCAGGGGCTGCAAGTCACCATTCTCGATAGAGACTTTGCTGCCGCCGCAGGCCATGCTGCTGCCGGAATGCTAGCGCCGGGTGCCGAAAAAATTGTACCGGGGCCGATGGCTGAACTCTGCTGGCGCAGCCTCGAGCTTTATCCCACTTGGATTAGTAAGTTAGAAGATCTCACCGGCCAAGACACCGGTTATTGGCCCTGTGGGATTCTATCGCCTTTGCTAGCTGCAAGCTCTATAACTGCTACGGAAACAACTGCTACGGAAACCGCTACGGACTTGGGCGATCGCACCCATGCTCGTTCTAGTGCTGCTCGTTCCAGTGCTGCTCGTCTCAGCGCCGAGGCCACCCACTCCTATCAAGCAGGTCTTAGCTCGAACGTGACCGGGGCTTACTTCTACCCTGAAGACGCTCAAGTAGACAACCGCGCCCTGATGAAGGCCCTGCTCGCAGCGGTGCAAGAGTCTGGTATTGAGCTGAAAAGCGGTGTCACGGTCGAAGGGTTTATTCGGCAGCATCAAAAAATTATTGGCTTACGGACCTCTGTAGGACAGCTGACGGCTGGACACTATGTGTTAGCCACCGGGGCATGGTCTGGCTCCTTGCTGCCTATTCCCGTCACCCCTCGCAAAGGGCAAATGTTTTCAGTTCGCACGCCGCTAGGCTACGGGCAAACTCAGCCGCTACAGCGGGTTCTATATGGTGAGAAGGTTTACATTGTGCCGCGACGCGATGGGCGCATCATTCTGGGCGCTACTGTGGAAAACGTGGGTTTTACACCGCACAATACGCCTGCTGGGCTCACCCAAGTTATGAATGCAGCGATTGAGCTGTACCCCGAGCTGCAACACTTCCCGATTGAAGAAAGCTGGTGGGGATTTAGGCCCGCGACCCCAGATGAAGCGCCTATCCTCGGCGCAGGCCCTTGCGAAAACCTGACGCTGGCAACTGGCCACTATCGCAATGGCATTTTGCTCGCGCCGATCACGGCTCAGCTGATCGTGACTCATCTACAGGGCAACGCCGACCCGCTGCTATCAGCGTTTAGCTATCGGCGTTTTCGACCTGCTGTTTCTCATTCTTCTTCTTCTCTTTCGCCTTCTCTCACCTCTTTTGCCATGCCCCTCACTGACACCCGCCTTTTAGCAACACCCCTTTCATCAACACCTCTTTCATCAACAACGCCTTCACCGGCACCTGACACCTCAGATACGCTGACGATCGCGGGCAAAACGTTTCAATCCCGTTTGATGACGGGTACCGGCAAGTTCAATAGCCTGGATACGATGCGTCAAAGCTTTGCGGCTAGTGGTAGCGAGATTGTTACAGTGGCTGTTCGCCGCGTTCAAACGAACGCCCCCGGACATGAGGGGCTCGCTGAGGCGATTGACTGGAAAAAGATTTGGATGCTGCCAAATACGGCGGGCTGTAAAGATGCTGAAGAGGCGATCCGCGTGGCCAGACTAGGCCGCGAAATGGCTAAGCTGCTGGGCCAAGAAGACAATAACTTTGTCAAGCTAGAAGTGATTCCCGATGCCAAGTATTTGCTGCCAGACCCCATCGATACGCTTAAAGCCGCTGAGCAGCTGGTTAAAGAAGGGTTTGCTGTCCTGCCTTATATCAATGCCGATCCGCTGCTGGCTAAGCGATTGGAAGCAGTTGGCTGCGTGACTGTGATGCCGTTGGGCTCACCGATTGGCTCGGGGCAGGGCATTCGCAATACGGCCAATATCAAAATCATTATTGAAAATGCCAACATTCCGGTGGTGGTGGATGCTGGGATTGGCACCCCAAGTGAGGCTGCTTTTGCCATGGAGCTGGGTGCCGATGCGCTGCTGATCAATAGCGCGATCGCCCTCGCTAGCGATCCGGTGGCGATGGGCCGTGCCATGGGGATGGCTGCGATCGCAGGTCGTTTGGCCTACCAGGCCGGTCGCATTCCGGTAAAAGACTACGCCAGTGCCAGTTCCCCCACTACAGGCACCATTACCAGTTGATAGTGAGCCGTTGAAGTGAGCCGTTGAGGATGAGCTTCTGATGGGTCTAGTGACGACTCGCTAAATCTCACCCCGTAGACAGATTTATGCCTGATATGAGCCCGACATGTTAGGAGAATAGCCCGGCCTTTGTTATATTACTTAATATAACTTCGATGAGAGCTTAATATTATGCGCTATACAGAAGACGAAACAGGCTTGATGAACAACTTCGCCGTCGAGCCTAAAATGTACGAAGCAGAGCCCCCCACCGGCACTGAAAAGCGTAACTACATCATCCTAGGAAGCGTTGCTGCTACCTTGGTGGTTGGCTTGTTCGCAGTAGCCGCGGCTGTTTCCTAGGTCTTCCGTTGGCTATTAGCCGGAAGGTTGCTGAAGAGCAGATTGTTGAAATGCGAAGGTCTCCTAAGAGAACGTAATCTACAGCGGCAACTCACAGCCTGGGTAGCTTTCAGGTATCGAAAGAGACTCTCCTCTAGAAAAACTGAAGACATGGCTGCTACTGACTTTGAACTCAGTGATCAGGCCCGCCTCAAAGGCGGGCCTTTTTCGTGTAGCGGTTGCTCATGCATAAGCAAATTTATGACATAAGCAAATTGACAGAAGCTATAGTACGAATGCTATTGGGCATTTTCTATGCCTGCACGTTAAGAGCCCTTTTGCATGGCAGTTTCTATGGCAGCGCTTTGGATATCTGGCCCTACCCGCAGCGGCAAAACCCAAGCACTGATTGACTTTGCCGCCGGCACCCACGCGTCGCAGCGTCATCCCTTGCTGGCCTTTGCGGCCAATGGCGACAATCGAATGCTGTTAGCTAGCCGCCTCACGGAGGATTTGAGCGATCGCGTCGCGACACTCACCACTACGCCCGCAGGCTTTATCCAAGATGAAGTCATTTTGTTTTGGCCTTTGCTGGTGCAAGCGTTGGATCTCAAAGCCCAGTTTCCCTTAAAGCTTCGGCCTGAAAATGAGCAAACGCTCGCCACCCAGCTTTGGCAACCCAGATTAGATCCTACTCTGGAGGGCGGTGCCAGTGGGGTTGCCAACGGTAAGCTTCAGGTCGATGGCTGGCGAGAGGCTCGGATGGTGCGCCGCAGTTTGGACTTTTTGCAGCTGGCTGCGCAGGGCTGCGTCCCGCTAGAAGAGATTGCCTCGATGTTGCAGCTCGGCATGCCGAGCGCACTTGCGCCCAAGGAACTGTGGCAGAACGTTGGCGATGCGCTGAGTGACTGGCAAGACTGGTGCTTGCCACGAGGATTTTTGACCTATGGTCTGATGAGTACGCTCTACTGGCGGCATTTGCTGCCGATGCCGCAGTATCAGGCGCAGCTACTGACCCGGTTTAGCGGGCTGTTAGCCGATGATGTGGACGAGTATCCGGCGATCGCATCCCCGCTGTTTTCAGTTTTTTTAGAGGCCGAGCGCCCGTGCCTGTTCACCTACAACCCTCAAGGTAAAGTTCGCTTGGGCCTAGGCGCAGATCCTGAAGCTTTGCTTGCTTTAGCTGGGCGCTGTGACGTGCGATCACTCACCGAGACCGTCACCTCCTCTCTCTCAGCCTACGGTGAGCGCATTGCCCACTGGGTCGAAGATCCGCTGGCAATGCCCGAGCTACCTGAGCCGGTGGCGCTCATTCAAGAGACCTCTCGCGGGCATATGCTGCGGACCACGGCAGAGGCAATCGCCGCTGCGATTGAACAAGGCCAAATCAAACCTCACGAAATTGCCGTCATTGGCCCTGGCTTAGATGCGATTGGTCGCTATAGCCTGATTGAGATTTTGAGCAGTCGAGGTATCGCGATTGAGTCGCTAAACGATCAGCGGCCTTTGGTGAGTTCGCCCATGGTCCGTGCGCTGCTTTCGCTGCTGGCCTTGCTGTATCCAGGTCTGGGCAGGTTGGTGGATCGAGATGCGATCGCTGAAATGCTCGTCGTGTTGAGTCAAAGTCTGTCGTCTGCTGTCGCGCCCAAAATGCCTCAGAAGACGGCTCAAAAAACCTCCCCCAAACCGTCTCAGAATACGGCGAATGATTTAGGGGCAACCCCAGGCCCGGAGGGCGTTTCTGCTTCCTCGCAAGAAGCCTGGTTCGATTTGGTCTCGATCGATCCGGTTCGCGCCGAACTCCTGGCAGACAACTGCTTTGTGCCAGATGTTGAAAACCCGCATCTGCTCCCTGCCGATACCTTCGCTCGTTGGGACCGCCTAGGCTATCAGGCCGTCAATGCCTACACCCGTATCCTGCAATGGATAGAGGCTCAAAAGCAAAGCCGTCAAAACCGGATGATTACCAAGCCGGTGATGTCAGTCGATCGCATCATTCAAGATTTTTTGTGGCGCGGTAACCATCTTCCCTACGATCAGCTTGCGACCCTGCGCGAACTGATGGAGACCGCCCAGTACTTTTGGGAGGTAGAAGATCGGCTTCGACTCATCGATGGCCCGCCAGACAAATCGATGCTGAGTGACGTTGGCCGTTTCATTCAGCTGCTGCAAAAAGGGACGGTTTCAGCAAACCCTTACCCGGTTAAGCCGCTTGCGCCTGAGCGCCAGGGGGTCACCCTTTCGACCATTTACCAATACCGCGCCCAGCGCCTGCACCACCGCTGGCAGTTTTGGCTCGATGCGGGCTCACCGCTATGGGGCATGAGCAGCGGTGAAATGTTTGGCGCGCCTATCTTTTTGCAAGGCTGGTCCGGCAGACCGCTGACCTTGGTGGAAACCGAAACGGCTAACGAAGCAGAGCTGGGCCGAACGCTACGTGATTTGCTGGGCCGAGCGACTGAACGTGTTTTCCTGTGCCACAGCGAACTTGCGCTCACGGGCCAAGAACAGATGGGCCCACTGATTTCACTGGTGGGTGCGGCGCAGCCTATCGATGAGAGGCTTGAGGCTGCGCAGCTGGTGTCGCCTTAGGCTCAGGGGCTAGATTCAGGGGCTAGATTCAGGGCTTAGATTCAGGGCGACCCGTGGTCCTTTTCCTATCGAGATGCGCGGAATCCTTGGCCTTGGCGTCGATTGCTTTGCCGCTCGCCGCGTCGATTGCCGCGCTCTTGGCGCATGTCTTCGAGTTGCTGACGCTGCTCCTCTGTGAGAACCCCTTGAATTTGTTCGTGCGAGGCTTCACGAAGGGCGCGCATTTGCTCTTTTTGCGTATCGCTCAAGTCGAGCTGACGCCATGCCCGACGGCCTTGGGTGTCGTCGCTGCTTTCTAACGTGGCGCGTTGCTCAGTGGTGAGCAGCGCTTCCATTTGAGTGCGCGTGCTGGTGCGAATCGTTTCGATTTCAGCAGACTGCGCATCGGTTAGGTTCAGCTGCTCTAGGCGCTCGCCGCCACGATGGCCCCGGCCTTTGCCGCGTGCTGCGTGCAGTTCTTCCATTTGAGTGCGCTGCTCAGGGGTGAGGACGGCGCTGACTTGCTCTCGGGTGCTGTCGCGGAGGGCGCGCATCTGTTCTTTTTGCCCGTCGCTGAGGTCGAGCTGACGCCATGCCCGGCGGCCCTGGGTTTCGCTGCTCTCCAACGTGGCTCTTTGCTCAGCGGTGAGAATGGCGTCCTTTTGGCTTTGTGATTCGGTATGAATCGACTCGATTTGGGTGACTTGGTCTTCACTGAGGTCTAGTGCTTGGGTCAGGCGCTCGATGCGACCGCCCCCTCGAGGCCCATTGCCCTGATCACCATTTTGCGCGTGGGCAATGTTGACTATGCCAATGGGTGCGGCTAAAAGGGCGATCGCAGCCAGGCTGCCGAAGGTGAGTGTTGCAAAATTAAAGTTCATGGTTTTTCAGTAGGTTATCTCTATCAAAAGTCGTCGCTCAAAAGTCGTCTATCAAAAGTCGCTGATCGCAAAGATTGGCGCTAAACCGTTTTTGATGCGCTGACGACCGTTGAGACGCGAACTGTTTAAGCTTAGGCAGGCTAGGCGTCTGTTGAGAGGTCCCAAAGGTCACGAGACGACGCATCAGTGCACCCATGACTCTTCAGTGCACCCATGACTTTGGTCACAATTTGCCAGGATGACCTGTACGAGGCAGCGGCCAGTGAGCGATAGTTTTCTCAGGTCCTGTCAGGTTGGCACGGCCTTGGTCCAGCGTGAGTGACTCCCAAAAACCGTCATGATTCAAGCGATTCAGCTAAAAAATCATCCCTTTCGTTTTTTGCTCTATTTAGAGTGGGGCTTACTGCTGGTCGCGATTGTTAGCGCATTAGAAACGCCGCCTGCTCGAAGATTTCGTCAGGGGGTGCGGCAAGGGGTGCGGCAGGGGGCACGAAACGGCCTCGGCGATGGCATTCGGCCACACTTGCAAGGGGGCGGGCCGCCCCATCACCTGTTTTTTGGCTGGGAGCACGGGCCGTTAATCGCCATTGTTCCCCTCATTATTTTTGGCCTAATGGGGCTGTATTTACCGGCCAGAAAGCTGCCCAAATTGGGTCACACGCTCGGTCAAATCCTGCTTATTTTGTTTGCCTCTGCCGCTGTTTTTAACGATGGTAGGGCGTTCCCAGCGGTTTATTTAGTCTTGGTGATTCGGAGCTGCTTGATGTACCGCCTGTCGGGACGTCTGGCGATGACTGGGGTGGCTTTCGTTTTATTTTTAACCGGTTTACAGTTTCGGGTGCGATCGCTTTTTGGCCTCGGTCGTCGCCTACCACCGCCTGTGAAAAACCGTTTGGAAGACCTGATTTGGGGCTTTCAGCTGAATTTTATTGTCCTCTTTGGTCTGGCCTTATTGTTGGTTGTGCTGCTGGTCAATGCGCTACTGACAGAGCGGCAAAGCCAACGGCAGTTGCAGCAGGCTAACCAAGCGCTGCGGCAGTCTGCTCAGGAAATTGAAGCCCTCGCGATGGATCAAGAGCGCAGTCGTATTGCCCGCGACATTCACGATACCCTAGGGCATTCCCTCACGGCGCTAAACATTCAGCTCGAGGGTGCGGTAAAGCTATGGGACAAAAGCCCGGCGCAAGCACAGCAGTTTTTGGGGACTGCTAAACGGCTGGGATCTCAGTCTTTGCAAGAAGTGCGTCAGTCGGTCGCTGCGCTCCGGCAAGATCCGCTGGCAGGTCAATCGCTCGACGGTGCGATCGCCCATCTCCTCTCCGGTATCCAAAGCAGCGCCGACACTGAGGCCGCGTTCTCCATTACTCAAGACATTCGCCTTGATCGCCCGCTCCCAGCGAACCTCAACGTTATCCTCTACCGCATTGTGCAAGAGGGGCTAACGAATATTTTGAAACATGCTGAGGCCAGCAAAATTCGCTTGCAGCTTGTGGGCTCAGCGCAGGGCGTCACGCTGACGTTAGAAGATGACGGTAAAGGCTTTAATACGACCCAAGCGCGTACGGGGTTTGGATTGCAGAGCATGCGCGATCGCGCCGAGGCCGCAGGTGGGACGTTTGTCGTCACCAGTCCCGTCGGACCCAAGGGCGGTACGCGCTTACGGGTGAATTTGCCCCATCAATTTGGATAGAGGTTGTTTTGATAGATGCCATGTTGAATGTTCTTATTGTTGAAGATCAGCAGCTGATTCGCGAAGGGTTGGTAGCGCTGCTATCGCTAGAAGCGGATCTGACGATTTGGGGCGAGGCTGAAAATGGCCAAGCGGCTTTAGACTTGCTCGCGGCAAAGGCTACTCAAGGCAGGCCGGATACTGGAGCGCCAGATGTTGGAGCGCCGGATGTTGCGCTAATGGACATGCGCATGCCAGTTATGGATGGTGTGGCCGCAACCGAACGGATTGTTCAGCAGTACCCCGCGATAAAAGTACTCGTACTCACCACCTTTGATGATGATGAGCTGATCGCTCAATCGCTGGCGGTGGGTGCAAAGGGCTATTTGCTCAAAGATACGCCGAGTGAAGAACTGGCTATGGCTATTCGCTCAGTGGCCAAGGGCTACAGCCATTTTGGCCCGGGGATTGTGCAAAAGATGATGGGCACGATTCAGCCCAATCCAATCCAGTCCAATCCAAATCAGTCCAAGTCAGTCCAGTCCAATCCAATCCAGTCCAGTCCAGTTCAGCCGGTTGCCGCAGAGGTGCCAGAAGCCGTAGCGCCCTCAGAGTATGCTGAGATTGAGGCGTTGACGCCACGGGAGAAGGAGGTGCTCATTCATATTGGTCAGGGTGCGAGCAATCGTGAAATTGCTAAGTCGCTGCACTTATCAGAAGGCACGATTAAAAATCACGTGACCCGTATTTTGAGCCAGCTGGGACTGCGCGATCGCACTCAAGCGGCGCTCCTCATCCACTCGCATAGTCAGTTTGACAGTCAATTCGGCAGTCAGTACAGAAAATAACTGGACAGACAATTACTAACTCCATCAAATTTCTAACTCATCAATAGAAATTGAACTAAATAGGGTACAAATAGACTGCCGCTACTCAGCTATTCCTCTGTCATTCTTCTGCCAGTCC
The DNA here is from genome assembly GCA_039820525.1 of Cyanobacteria bacterium J06634_5. Lineage (GTDB taxonomy): Bacteria > Cyanobacteriota > Cyanobacteriia > Phormidesmidales > Phormidesmidaceae > Phormidesmis. The sequence goes on along the minus strand of JBCBPY010000024.1, from coordinate 3,779 downwards.
TCTGCCGTTCTTGCAATAGCTAGGTGTACAATTCGTCGAAAATGTTCCAATATCCATCAACTTTTCCCTTGACGAATGTCACTGACATTGCTCTAATTTGACTACTCATCTAACAAATGCTGTTGATTCAACTGTTTTAAGCGTTCTTGGTCTCTTGCAAGATCGGCCTTAACTCAACTGTCCTTTAAGCCCCGAACCCTCCTAGCTACTCAACCTAGAGATTCCACTCGTCCTATGAAGTCTTCCCACCACGCTGAGGCCTCGGCCCCGACTAATTACGCGCCTTCTGTCCCGATGTCGGTGTATCGAGAACTCGCCGCTGAATTGCGGGCTAATAAAGCCGTGATCGATTCTTTGAACAGTCGTAATCAGCAGCTGCTTCAGCAAAATCAGTTTCTGAAGCAGGAGATTCATAATGTTGTGCAAGCAACCCTAACCCTTGGTCAGGCTGCGGGCGTTGCCAGACAGGCCGCTCAAGGGGGGGCTCAAGGTTTTCCAAGTGCGATCGCCCCAGATACCCTTGCCAGACTCGTCAAAGCTGAGACCCGCGCGCAGGCCGTCGGTCAAACGCAGGATGCAGAGGTCTCTTATGAGCCGTCTGCCAATCAGGTTACCCACCAGGGGCCTAATCAGATAGCCAGTCAAAAAGTGGCTGGTCAGCGATCTCAGCAGGTCGCCGCCAGTCAGCCAATTGCCCAGTCACCAATTGCCCAGTCACCAGTTGTCCAGCCGGTCGTACCGCGCCCACCACAGTCCGCGAGTCCAGCACCGGTAACGCCTCAAACTCGTGTCCCTCGGCCTATTACTCCCAAGCCTGCTTCCAAAAAAAGCACTCCCGTCTCTCAGCGCTCGGCTGCAAGCAAGCAAGCCTCACAAAAGCCGCGTCAGCAAGCTGCTAAGCCGGTGCATCCCAGCACCTACCGCCCTACCGAAACGGTGCCTGGAAAAGGCACGATGGTACAAGGGGCCCTATCAAAGCCGAAAGGCAAGCTTTTTACTGAGCAAACCGGTGAATACCGCAGCAGCGTTCTAGACTCGCAAGATGGCAAAGAGATCGGCGGTATCTGGCTCGCACTCTCAATTATTTTGATCATTGTTACAGCATTTGGCGCAGGGTTCCTAATCATGAAGCCACTGCTCAATGACCGCTAAAATCTCTTATTGTATTAATTGCGGCAAACATACCGGAGAAATGTACTTAAAATATGAAAAGAGTTGAAGCAATTATCCGCCCCTTTAAGTTAGACGAAGTCAAAATTGCGTTAGTCAACGCAGGCATCGTTGGTATGACCGTTTCCGAGGTTCGTGGCTTTGGGCGGCAAAAGGGCCAAACCGAGCGCTATCGGGGATCTGAGTACACCGTAGAATTTCTGCAAAAGCTGAAGCTAGAAATTGTTGTTGAAGATACTCAAGTTGACATGGTTGTGAGCAAAATTGTCGAAGCGGCTCGCACGGGCGAAATTGGCGACGGTAAAATCTTCGTCAGCGCCGTTGACGAAATCGTCCGTATCCGTACGGGTGAAAAGAACTTAGAAGCTGTCTAAACGGTTTGGGTTAACTAAGGCTTTGGCTCAACTAAGGCTTTGGCTCAACTAAGAATTTGTAACCTTCGGGAGAATGGCCACGGGCTGTTCTCCCGTTTTAGTTGTACCTATCTTTTTCTCTTTGTCCTTGTTTCTTATACGCCGCTAAATAGCCTCTATGAACAGCGCCCCTTCGTCTACTACTTATCAACAGGCGGTCGAATCACAGCTTCAAAACTACGCTCGCTTTGGCGTGGACTTGGGTCTAGAACGCATTGAACTATTACTGACAGCGCTCGGCAATCCGCACAACCAAGTGCCCATCATTCACGTGGCAGGCACCAATGGTAAAGGGTCTGTCTGTGCTTATTTGGCGGCTGCGCTAACTGCCGCAGGCTATCGCACAGGGCGCTATACCTCGCCTCACCTAGTCACTTGGACAGAGCGGATTTGTATTGATGGTGAGGCTGTCAGCTGGGAGGCTTTGCAAACTACGCTCAATGAGGTGGAAGCCGCTATTTCTCCCGATCAGCCAGTGCCGACGCAGTTTGAAGTCTTTACCGCTGCTGCCTGGCAGTACTTTGCTAGGCAGCAGGTGGATATTGCGGTGGTAGAAGTTGGCTTAGGGGGGCGCTTAGATGCGACCAATGTTTGCGGCACCCCGTTGGCAACGGTGATCGTTTCTATTGGCCGTGACCATTGGCAGCGGCTGGGAAATACCCTCGCTGACATTGCGGGTGAAAAAGCGGGCATTTTGAAGCCGGGTGTCAGGGCGATCGCAGGTCCTCTTCCCGAATCTGCGGCGGCCGTGGTCACTCAAAAAGCCACCGAGATCAATGCGCCGTTGACCTGGGTGCTCCCGGCGGTGGAAGAGGTGGTGATGGGGAACCCCAATACGACGCCCACCCTGATCTATGAAGGGCTGCGCTATCCGCAGGCGCTGTTGGGCGATCATCAGCGAGTGAATTCTGCCTGTGCGATCGCCACCCTTCAAGTGTTACAAGATCAGGGCTGGAAAATTTCTGATGAGGCCATTGTTCAGGGGCTATCCCAGGTCCGCTGGCCAGGGCGATTGCAAAAAGGTCAGTGGCAAGGCCATGAGTTGCTGATCGATGGGGCGCACAATACGGATGCGGCGCGATCGCTCAGAGCCTTTATCGATAGAACCTATCCTGATGAACCCATCACCTGGCTCATGGGCCTGTTAGAGACCAAAGATCATCAGGGCGTTTTGCGTACGGTGTTGCGGCAGGGGGATCACCTGCATTTGATCCCCGTACCCGGTCATGTCAGCGCAGACCCCGAGGCGTTAGCTGCGATCGCTCAAACTATTGACCCCTCCCCAGCAGTGGTACAAACCCATGCAGATTTGGAGGACGGTCTAACCGCTGCGGTTGACGCTTTACCAGGCAAAACACCGATAGTTTTTTGTGGTTCTCTCTATCTTATTGGTACCTTTTACGAACGCTATGGTCTGCTGGGCTGAGGGGTGTAGTTGGGGCTATGTGATTGAGGGCGTGCGATCGCTGCACACATTGCCTTGCTCCTAGATTGTCTTGCTCCTAGCCCATCGGTGTTAAATAGCAGCCTGCTATTTTCCAACTGTTGTTCTGTTGTTTTTGCATAGTGTAGGTCGCCCGAATGAGTTCACCTGACTGATCCATCAAAATGACCTGCTGCGAGGGCACCTCTTGGATCATCAGTAACGATTCAAACACCACCGAGCGAGGACGATGAACAGAGGGGTAGGCCGACTCCATCCTGCGGACAAAGTTGGTAGCAGTTCCAAACTGAATTTGGATCCCAGGGGCCGCTTGAGAAAAAGCAAGAGAGAAATCATCCTGTAAAAAAGCGGCGATTTGTCGTTCAATCACCGTCCGAATTTTTTGAGCATCAGACTGTGTTAATTCCATGCTGCTTGCATCCCTTCCTTTCGAGGAAAATCTTACCTTGAACAGTCTTTTTCTACCTGAACAGTCTTTTTCTACCTGAACAGTCTTTTTCTACCTGAACATTCTCTTTTCTATAGAACAAAAGTGCTGGCAAAATACAAAAAAAGTTACGCCATCAGCCAGGGCCGTCAGCTGTAGCCTTAAAGGGCCATCGTCATGCACTATAGGGTTTAGTCACTATTAACGCGATGTGCAACTAATCCTAATCCAGAATGATGCCGTCGAAATGTAGAGGCGATCGCTGATGAGCGCGATTGAGAAAGACCATCAAGGTATGGGCTAAGAGCTTACGAGCGAGGCGACT
>JBCBPY010000023.1:0-114352 GCA_039820525.1 Cyanobacteria bacterium J06634_5 | reverse complement strand
CATAAATTGAGCAGCACACCTAAGGTTTGCGGAATATCTCGAATGAATACGGTAAGGCCGGCGGTGAGGTAACCTATACCCGCTGTGAGCAAGAGCTGTGGTATCCACACCAGCGGCAATAGCAAGAGAGTGGCATGTACTGCTTTGCTTACAAAGGCGACGAAGACAATCAGGGCCATGAGCCCAAACGTGCTTTCTAAAAAACTGGATAATATGGGTACCAGCGGTAGCAAACTAAGCGGAAAGACTACTTTCTTGACTAAATTGGGTTGCCCGACGACTGATCCAGAAGATTGGGTGAGCCCGCTGCTAAAGGCTAGCCAGGGTAGCAGGCCCGCAAATAACCAAAGGCCAAAGACAAAAGAATCATTTTCGGGCATTCCCTTTAGCGTTAGCTTTACACGCAGTACGATAGCAAAGACGTAGGTGTAGATAAGTAGCTGCGCGAGCTGATTAAGCAGGGGCCATAGGTTGCCGAGTACGGAGCCTTTGTATCGGGCATCCATATCTCTTTGAACGAGGGTCTTCAGTAGGCTTAATTTGGCCCACTGTGGCTCGTTTAGTGGAATAAGCGGCTTTAGCCTCAGGAGTAAATGCCAAAGCGATCGCGCTAATCTCTGAACTGTTTTTTTGATGGGTCTCAATACTACTCTCACCCACCCTACCCACTGTGATACTTCCCAGACCACTCTATCAAACAATGTTTTTGCGTTATGCGATCGCTGAGCCTCAAAATTGAGCTGTTTATAGATTAGGTATTTGTGTTTGATTCGGTCAGGGTATGAGGGGTATAGGCCCCTATGGAAGAGGCCATAAAGTTGTGTAGCATCACCCTAACAAGACTTTTAGCGCTCCTTTTGGAAAAGGGTGATTATTATGTGCCTTGCTGCCAATGGTGTTCCTGCTGGTGGTGATTGCGTTTTTGCCCATGATTTTCCTCAGTGAAAATCGTATTTCTACGCGAATACACTTCGTAATTAATACGGCAACCCGTAGATATTGCCTTCTCTGGGTATATTTTTTTTCCGTAAGCTGAGGCTTGTTGCCGATAAATTCACCACCGCCATCATGATAAAAACGCTTTTTGAACGTTTGATTGTTGGTGCGTCTACCTTTTGTGCCGTTCAGATTCTATTATCCACAGGTGCCGCTTTTGCTCAGCCACAGCCTAAGGCTGTTCTTTTTCCGCTAGAATCTCGATCGTTTGAGCTTGAGCAAGATGTGATCGCACTCGATGCGGTCAGCGATCGCATTAACACCCACTTTTCTGATAACGACCCGTCTGCTGAAGAGTCCTCGGGCCTTGACCTAAACGAACTTCCAATTATTGGCAGCTTTGTCGATGAATCAGGCAACTTTGACATGGACCTGCCTGTTTCGGTCAGCATTGACGATCTGGTTGGTGAAACTGTGTTAGTGATTGGCACAGACTTTTCGCCCCAATCTATTGAGCATAAGCCCAGGGCTAGTCGCCGCCTCATCGATCGGTAGATAGCTATGCTCGAGACTGCAAGTAGATCCTCCCACCTTGAGCTAGCTGGCAGTAGACCAAAGGCGAGCTGTAAAGATAAAGTGAGGTGTCATTTATCGCTTGGGCGTGGCTTCACTTTAGTAACGCTAGCGCCCAGGCAACGTGCCATGAGCGAAGACACTATTTTTAGCAAAATTATCCGCAAGGAAATTCCTGCCGATATTGTTTACGAAGACGACCTCTGCTTGGCCTTTCGCGATATTACACCCCAAGCACCGACGCACATTTTGGTGATTCCTAAAAAGCCGATTCCTAAGCTAGCGGACGCGCAGGCTGAAGACAAAACCTTGTTAGGGCACATGCTGCTAGCTGTTAGCGACATTGCCAGACAGGAAAAGTTGGAAAATGGCTATCGCGTTGTCATTAATACCGGTGAAGAGGGTGGGCAAACCGTGTTTCATTTGCACATGCACTTGCTCGGTGGCCGCGCGCTGGGCTGGCCACCGGGTTAGAGAGGGTTTGAGTGCAAGCCATTATTCGTCGATACGCTCTAACTGCCACAAAATTTGGTTCCCTTCACGGCGGATTCGCGAGACTGTCCAGTTTCGCCAGGCCCAGTAGTCGCCTCGGCTGGTAACCGCGCTGGCATTGACATCCATTAGGTCAGCGAGTTCGGCGCTGGTAATCAGGTAACCCTGCTTGGCAAGTTCTTCAGTCACTTTCAGCGTTTCTAGCGTATTTCTCAGGCGTTCTATTCGGCTAGGTCCAGAACTGTTGTTTTTAGAATCTGCCGTCGCCATGGTCTGTTGTCCTGCTAGAAAATCACTGTCGTAGGATTTTAGCGTCGGTTTTAAAGATGGGTCCTCCGTAGTGGCCGCATTTATTTCTTGGTTATTCAGTGAGATATCTTTATGGTTTTCCGCTTGAGTCTCTGACGTTTTCTCTTTTTTGGATGCTTTTGTCTGCTTCGCTGAAATTTTGTGCTGTGCCAGGTTGATAGGCTGTGAATGGGAGAAAGCTCTGGCAATCTCATCACAGCGCTCGTTTCCAGGGTTACCCGTATGACCGCGAACGTAGCGCCAGTCTACGCTAAGTTTTTTATCGGCCAGCGTTTGGCTGACTTTATCTAATTTTTGCCATAAATCTTTGTTGAGTACGGCTTTGCCTGAGGCCGTTTTCCATCCCTTCCGTTTCCATCCTTTGATCCATTTGGTGATGCCGTTTTTGACGTATTCACTATCGGTATGGAGAATCACTTCTCCGCTAGGGACATCAGCTTCGTGGAGGTATTCCAGGGCGGAAATGGCCGCCTGCATTTCCATGCGGTTATTGGTGGTGCCGGGATCTCTGCCGCCGAGTTCTTGCCGCCCGCCATCGGCGAATTCTATCAGGCTGCCCCAGCCGCCGGGGCCTGGGTTCCCTGAGCAAGCGCCGTCTGTGTAAATCTCTTTGACCTGTGAAGTAGCTGTTGCCATACGTGTTCAATAATCCAGCGTGAAGGGTAGCTTAGCGCGAATGTATTCCCGACGCATTTTTGCGATCGCATCAATTGAAATTCCCTTTGGGCATACCGACTGGCACACGCCATGATTTGAGCAGTCCCCAAACCCTTCTGCGGTCATTTGCTCCGTCATTTTGACCACTCGCTGCTTTCGCTCAGGCTTGCCTTGTGCGACCAATGCGAGGTGAGAGAGCTTGGCTGAGGTAAAGAGCGAGGCCGATGCATTCGGACAGCCTGCCACACAGGCACCACAGCCAATGCACGTAGCATAGTCAAACGCGGTATCGGCATCGGGCTTAGCGACAAGCAGCGCATTCGCATCTGGGGCTGCCCCCGTTTTCACAGAAATGTAGCCGCCAGCAGCCGAGATGCGGTCAAAGGCAGATCTATCTACAACCAGATCTTTAACAATGGGAAAGGCTTTTGCTCTCCAGGGTTCTAATGTCACTGTGTCGCCATCTTCAAAATGGCGCATGTACAGCTGGCAAACTGCCGTGCGCTGCTGAGACCCATGGGGCTGGCCGTTGATCATCATGCCGCAAGAGCCGCAGATGCCCTCGCGGCAGTCGTGGTCAAATTCTACGGGCAAGCCGCCTTCTGCAATTAGCTGCTCATTGAGGATGTCCAGCACTTCTAGGAACGATAAATCTGGCTCTACGCCGTCTACGGTGTAGGTCACAAAATTGCCAGAGGCTTGGGGAGAGGACTGTCGCCAGACGTTTAAGTTGATTTTCATCTTGCGTGTATGGACGTTTGGTAGTGGTTCGGTAGCCGGTGGTCTTTTGATCAGCGTCGGGCGATTACTCAAACAAATGGGTTGAGGTGTTGGCTAAAAGCAGTGGCTACTAAGTGGTTACTGAGTGGTTACTGAGTGGTTACTGATAAGACCGCTGGGTTAAGGTCACATTGTCAAAGGTCAAACTTTCAGTGACTAACTCAGGTGGCTGTTCATCGCCCTGGTATTTCCAGGCTGCTGCTGTTGAAAACTGCTCGTCTCGCCGTTTGGCCTCGCCGCCGCTGGTTTGAAACTCTTCACGGAAGTGGCAGCCGCAGGACTCTTCACGGGCGAGGGCGTCGCGGGCCATGACTTCGCCCAGCTCCATAAAGTCAGCCACGCGGCCAGCAAACTCTAGGTTTTTATTGAGCGTATGGGCTTCTCCAGGGACGCGTAGGTTTTGCCAGAATTCGCTGCGGAGCTGCTGCACGCTTTGAATGGTTTGCGCCAGACCTTCCCGGCTGCGGTTGATGCCTACCCCGTTCCAAATTAGGTGCCCCAGCTCTCGATGGAAGTCCAGCATGGTTTTATCACCTTTGATGCTCAAGAGCTTGAGCGTGCGCGCCCGCGCGGAGGCTTCGGCTTCACCAAAGGCATCGTCTGTCGTTTCGACAGGGGCTAGCTCGGTGGTGGCGATGTAGTTGCTCAGGGTGTACGGAATGATGAAGTAGCCATCGGCTAAGCCCTGCATGAGGGCGCTTGCGCCCAGCCGATTGGCCCCGTGATCTGAGAAGTTTGCTTCGCCAAGGGCAAACAGTCCAGGTACCGTGCTCATAAGGTGATAGTCCACCCATAGCCCGCCCATGGTGTAGTGCACCGCTGGATAAATTCTCATGGGCAGCGCGTAGGGGTCTTCGCCAGTAATGCGCTGGTACATTTCAAAGAGGTTGCCGTAACGGGCTTCGATGGCGCTTTTGCCTTGAGTCGCGATCGCATCTCGAAAATCCAAATACACCGCCAGCCCTGTGGAGCCCACCCCGCGCCCTTCATCAATGACTTGTTTGGCATTGCGCGAAGCCACATCCCGAGGCACTAAGTTGCCAAACGTCGGATAGCGCGTTTCTAGGTAGTAGTCTCTTTCGGCTTCTGGAATGGCTTGGGGCGATCGCGCATCACCCACCTGCTTTGGCACCCACACCCGTCCATCATTCCGCAGGCTCTCACTCATCAGCGTCAGCTTGGACTGAAACTCGCTGGCCACCGGAATGCAGGTGGGATGAATTTGCGTGAAGCAAGGATTAGCAAATAGCGCCCCTCGCTTGTGCGCCCGCCATGCCGCAGTCACGTTGGAATTTTTGCCATTGGTCGAGAGGTAATACACATTGCCATAGCCGCCAGTGGCTAGCACAACCGCATCCCCGGCATAGCGCTCAAACTCACCGGTGAGTAGGTTGCGAACCACAATGCCCCTGGCATGGTCGTCTACCACCACCAGATCCAGCATTTCGCGTCTGGGAAATAGCTCAACTCGGCCTGCGGCCACCTGCCGCATCAGGGCGCCGTAGGCCCCTAGCAACAGCTGCTGGCCAGTTTGCCCCTTGGCATAAAACGTGCGAGAGACCTGCGCTCCCCCAAAGGACCGATTTGCCAGCAGTCCGCTGTACTCTCGGGCAAAGGGTACGCCCTGGGCCACACAGTGATCGATAATCTGATTGCTGATTTGCGCAAGGCGGTACACGTTTGCCTCACGGGAGCGATAGTCGCCGCCTTTGATGGTGTCGTAAAACAATCGCCACACGCTATCGCCGTCGTTCGGATAGTTTTTGGCGGCGTTAATCCCGCCCTGCGCGGCGATGCTGTGGGCTCGCCGAGGAGAGTCTTGAATGCAAAAGCTCTTAACCTTGTAGCCTTGCTCGGCTAAGGTGGCTGCGGCAGATGCGCCGGCTAGTCCTGTGCCAACGACTATCACGCTGTGCTTAGGCTTGTTGCTGGGGTTTACCAGCTTGCAGTGGTCTTTAAAGTGGTTCCATTTGTCAGGCAACGAACCTTCAGGAATACGGGCGTCTAATCGCATAAATCGTAGGGGCCGGTTTTCAGACTTAGCCCAGCGTCAAAATAGTTACAAAAAATTAGCCGATGAGCCCGAAATAGATCGCCAAGGGCAGGCCGATAAACCCAATCGCGATCGCCCCTCCTAAAACAGCGCTAGCGGCATACACCGCTGGCCGCGTTGCAATCCCAACAGATTGCAACGCGCTCCATATCCCATGCCGTAGATGCAGCCCGAGCAGGCTCAGCACAATGACATAGCTAGCGGTATAGCTTGGTTTATGAAAGGTTTCAAAGACTAGCCGTGCTAAGTCCCGGTGAGGTTCTGGGTGGGGCTCTAGGTGAGGCGAGGCGAGAGCAGATCCGGGCAGAGCGTAGTAAGTGCCAAACTTGAAGGTCGCTAGGTGAATCACTAGAAAAGCGGCAAGGACTAACCCTGAGATAATCATGGTGCGAGCACCTAGGCTCTGGCGGCTGCTGGTTTCACCGTTAGCAGAACCTTCAATCGGGATAGCGTACTGAACGGGCCTGGCTTGACGCGCGCCGACATAAATTTTGATGCCGAGCGTGGCGTGGAGCAGTGCGATCGCGCCTAATAAAAATTCAACAGCATAGGTCAGCGGTCCTAATCTCTCAATGCTGTAGGCCAGCTGATTGTAGGCCTCTGCACTAAAAAATAGGGTTAGGTTTCCTAGTAAATGAACCACTGTAAAGGTTACGAGCGCTAGCCCGGTAATGCCTGTGAGCAGCTTTTTTCCGATGGGCGATCGCACCATACCGACAAGACCATCACCCAAGCGCCCATCATGTTTGACGGCGCTTAAGCTACTACTAGAAGTTGATTCTGGCGCAGGTGCCATCGTTCATCGCCAATTATCCGCTAATAGAATTTTAAACCTAATTTGCCTGAGAGCGCAGATATCAGCACTCCCAGGCAAATTAAGTTAGTCAATATTTACAGTTGCGCTGTGTTACTCGCCTAGCCTTTGAGGTCTAGTCTTCGATTTTGACAGAGACAATTTTGTCGCCTTTGGCAATTTTGTTCACCACATCCATGTCTTCAGTTTTGCCAAAAACCGTGTGAATGCCGTCTAGGTGGGGTTGCGCTTCGTGGCAAATGAAGAACTGAGACCCCCCGGTATCTTTGCCAGCATGAGCCATAGACAGGCTACCTGCTTGGTGCTTGTTGTCGTTGATTTCGCACTTGATTTTGTAGCCGGGACCACCCGTACCCGTGCCGAGGGGGCAGCCGCCTTGAACCATGAAGTTGGGAATGACGCGATGAAAGCTCAAATCGTCATAAAAGCCATCTTTAGAAAGCTTGACGAAGTTGGCAACGGTGTTAGGCGCATCTTGTTCAAACAAATCAAGGTTGATAGTGCCTTTATTTGTTTCCATAATTGCACGGGTCATAGGGCAGTCCTTAAGAGCTAAAAAATTGGGTAGGTGCAGCTTTTTAAAGGTGTGCTACTCACTTTACGGCCGAGTGGTGTAGCTGAGTCGCTACGGTTCGCTTTCCAGTTGTCATTCTACACAGCTGGTTGCGAATGCGTGGGTGGTTTTTGCGAAGTTTGGTTTGGCATTCGAGCACGTGAGAGCTGCGCGTTACGGGTGCGATCGCGCGTGAGGGCTTTCTTAACTTTTTGTTGGCTTTTTTCTAGTCTTGCTTTTGTAACGCCAGCTCTCGAGTGTAAGCCTCTTCTAAAACGCTCAGCCGCGTTTCAAACTCTAGCTCCAGCAGCTCATTATTCAATATCTGGTCATCTTGGTAGTACTCAATTTTGGCCGCTAGCTGCCGCTCGTAGTCAGCTTGGAGCTGATCGGTCGCCGTGCGCAGCCTAATCTCGTGATCGCTCTCTAGTTGTTGAATCCGTCGCTGGTTATTTTGTAGTGCGGTCAAAATCCGCTCTACGCGGCGCTTCATTAGCCAATACACAATCGCTGCAGCGAGCAAACCCGCGCACAGTCCCCAAAAGAGTCCAACTATCATTTGCTCACTTGGCCTTGAGTCACTATGAGGAAATATTACAAGAGAGACTGCTAGTGTCAATGCTGGTAACGGTATTCGCAATAAAACAGAGCGTTTTTAGTAAGATAGATATAAGTAATAAGTACACGTCGATTGAACTAGAGGACTTGAGCTTTTGAGTGATCCCCTTAAAGCCGTTGCCGATAAATCTGTAGCTGACCCATCCGCTGACGATAGACCCTTAGGCGCTGCTTCAGACGATGACCTGCAATCGGAGCATCGCCCTGCCGCGAATGAGCCCCCCGCTCCATTGGAAGTGCTAGAAGATAGGGCCCCGATTGATGAAGCGGCAAAGGCCTTAGCGCTGGCGATCGCAGAGGCTGCTGACGACCGGAAAGGTGGCAACATCAACGTTCTTCAGGTGGGTGATATTTCTTACCTCGCCGACTATTTTGTCATTGTGACCGGATTCTCAAAAGTTCAGGTGCGCGCGATTGCCAATTCTATTGAAGATGCGGTGGAAGAAAAGTTTGAGCGCCTGCCGTTGCGGACTGAGGGGATGAGTGAGGGCCGCTGGGTGCTGAAGGACTATGGCGAGGTCATTGTGCATATTTTCATGCCTGACGATCGCGAGTATTACGACCTTGAAGCTTTTTGGGGTCATGCCGAGCGCATTGAATTTGTACCCACGCCGCTGTCATAAGTCGATGTTTGGGGCGCTTGCCTATGTGCTGTGTAGGGCTTATGTACAGCGGCTGAGCCTACTGAACCACCGTTAGCTGAGATCTCAGGATTAGCACTGGATTTACGGCAAAGGTTTGACATCCCTGATATCCTTTAATGAAGGAATTAAGCAGCGTTATGAACGGAAACACCCAGAAAAGTTCTATAAGTACCCGGTGTCCGGTTCCTGTAGAGCAAATTCCCATTAAAGAATATGAGAGCATGAGCGAGTCCTGGTTTTATAGCTGGGGCTCTCGTGATGTGCGGGGATATTTGGTCCCGGTGATTAGCTTATGGCTATTGAGCTGGTTGGTGATTGGTCCCATGGCGGCGGTGAGTTTTCCCCCGGCCCGGCTGACGGCCCAATTTTTGATCAGTGCTTCCCTGGGTGCCTTGCTCTTGCCGACCTTGGCATTGGTACAGCTGTATATTGGCTGGCGGCATGTGTGCGATCGCCTCTCGCAAGCGTCTGTTCCCTACGAAGAGTCCGGTTGGTACGACGGTCAGTTTTGGGATAAGCCCGACGAGGTGATTAATCGCGATCGCCTGATTGCTGACTATCAGGTAAAACCCTTAATGCAGCGAGTAAAGAGAACATTTGCTGCTATTTTAGGCATTGTCTTCCTAGGGCTCGTGACCTGGCAGTTTTTGTAAGCGTTGCCCTGTATAACGCGCTCTATGTAATGTGCTCTGTGTAGGGTTGGATGTACTGCCAAAGCATACAAAAGACAGCGTGCAAGCGAGACAAGTCACTTTTAAGGTAAGCCATGAATAGAGTAAATCGACAGTCCTCGCCTCCCCTTGAGGTGCAGATACTCAGAGAAGGTATCGTCGAGTCTACTCACACAGTTCATGTTGCTGCCTGTGATGACAGGGGTCGTGTCTTGGCCAGTGCAGGCGATCGCGAAATTGGCACCTTTATTCGCTCTTCCCTAAAGCCTTTTCAGGCGCTAGCAGTCACTACGACCGGCGCGCTAGACCACTTCAATCTCACAGATAAAGATCTGGCGATTATTTGCAGCTCGCACCATGGAAACCTAGACCAGGTGCGGCAAGCCTTTAACATTTTATGGCGCTGTGATGTAGAGCCTTTGGCACTTAAGTGCCCTATCCCTGAGGGTAAAGATACGCCCTTGGCCCACTGCTGCTCGGGTAAGCACGCGGGCATGTTGGCGGTGTGCAAGCAGCGGGGCTGGTCACTAGATGGATACATGCAGCGATCGCACCCCGTGCAAAAGCTGATCATTGCTAAAGTGTCCGAGCTGCTGGGAATGCCAGCGGATGAATTCATTTGCGCCCATGACAATTGCGGCGTGCCCACCTATTTGATGCAGCTCAGCCAAATTGCAACCCTATTTGCTAAGCTCGCCTCTGGCCACAGCTTAGATTTAGAGCGGATTGTGCGGGCTATGACCCACTATCCCATGATGATTGCGGGTCCAGAGGGCTTTGACTCTCAGCTGATGGATTTGAGCGAGGGCGCTGTGGTGAGTAAGTCTGGATCAGAAGGGGTTCAGTGCATTGGCCGGGTGGGTGATGGCATGGCGCTTGCCATCAAAGTTTCCGACGGTTCCAAGCGTGCCAAATATGCTACTGCTGTGTATCTGCTCAAGCAGCTCGGCTGGATTACCCCAGATGTTTCAGAAGCGCTGTCTGAAAAGTTTATGATGCCAAGCAAGTACACTCGCATCGATGTGGTGGGCGAAATGCCGCTAATTTAAGGCCTCCAAATTTTCCATCTATAAGCGCCAGAATGCAGTAACAGTAGGCTATTGGCTTCTGCAAAAAAGAATTTTAAAAGAAAGTCTCACAACTGAGTTGTAAGCAGCTATACTTGTTAAGCGAAACAAACGCACCCATCGCGGGGTAGAGCAGTCTGGTAGCTCGTCGGGCTCATAACCCGAAGGTCCATGGTTCAAATCCATGCCCCGCCACCAAGTAAAAGTATCCCTGCACTTACAACAAGTGCAGGGATACTTTTTATCTTTTAAAAGGCCTCATGATTTGTGTCGCTAGATGACGCTAGCTAGCCAGCTTATGACAGGGCCAAGTGCTAAGGCGGGTAAAAAAGAGGCGACATGAATCTTACCGACTTCGATGAGATTGATTCCTAGTCCAAGAAGCATGATGCCGCCAGTCCCTGTGACGAGCAAAATGCTCGGGGCGGTTGTTGGGTCGGGGATGATTTGGCCTAGGCCACTCGCGAGTAGGGAGAGTCCGCCTTGGTACACGATGATGGGCAAGATGGAAAATCCAACGCCCATACCATAGGTGCCTGCGAGTGCGATCGAAACCAGGCCGTCCATGGTGCTTTTGACGACGAGTACAGTTCCATCACCCAGTAGGCCATTGTTGAGACTGCCTAGAATGGTCATGGGCCCAACGCAAAATAGTAGGCTGGCTGCGACAAAGCCTTCGGTAAAGCGACTACCGCCTTTGAATCGCGACTTTAGCCAGTTGCCGAGGGTGTTCATGCGGTGTTCTATTTGCCACCATTCGCCGAGCAATCCACCCAGTGCCAGTGCGATGAGGGCGAGGATGACGCCTTCTACACCGCCAGCCTTTGCCTTTGATAAGTCTTGAGCCATCGAGAGGCCAATGAAGATAGTGGTGAGTCCCATCGCCTGGGTGATGATGACGCGCATTTTAGGCGATAGCTGGTTGCGTAACAGCAAGCCACAACCTGTGCCGAGTAAAACAAGGGCCACATTAATCCAGGTGCCGCTGGTTTTGGCCCAAAAGCTAAGCATTGAAAAATCCCTAAAAATTCACAGCATTCTATGATTTGGGCTCACTAGGTTAGGTATTGCCACCGCTTATTGTCGCTTTATTTCGTGGCGGATGGTTATGATGCTATAAGGTTAAGCTCTGTAAAGCGAGCTGCTAAAGTCAAGCGTTGAAACAAGTGCAGTGGGGATGGTCATGGCATCGGTTAGTTTGGTTCGAGCTGAAAGTTACGACGTTGAGGATTTGCAGGCGCGATTAGATGCGCTGCTCGCGCCGATGGGCGGCGTGGAATCGTTTGTGAAGCCCGGCGATCGCGTTCTTTTGAAGCCCAACTTACTCACAGGCTCTCGGCCTACTAAGGGCTGTACTACACGGCCCGAAGTGGTGTACTGCGTGGCCAAAATGGTCCAAGCCGCAGGCGGCCAGCCTTTCCTCGGGGATAGTCCTGCGTTTGGCAGCGCGCGGGGGGTTGCTAAAGCCAATGGCCTGCTGGAATGGGCGGATAAGGCGGGCGTGCCTATTGTTGAAATGCACGGCAAGCGCTATCCCATTGAGGCCGTGGGTGAGCAAAAAGAGTTCGATAATTTTCTGCTCTCTAAAGAGGCGATGGATGCTGATGTGGTGATTAATTTGCCTAAAGTAAAAGCTCATGTGCAGCTGACGATGTCGCTAGGTGCAAAAAATCTCTTTGGCTGTGTACCCGGTAAAATGAAAGCTTGGTGGCATATGGAAGCGGGGAAAGACCGGCAGCGGTTTGGCACGATGCTGGTAGAGACTGCCCGTGCAATATCGCCCGAACTCACTATTATCGATGGCATTGTGGGTCAAGAAGGCAACGGTCCTATTAATGGTGAGCCCAGAGAGATAGGTGTCTTAGGTGCCTCTAATGATGTTTTTGCCTTAGATAGAGCGATGCTAGCGGTGCTGGCTGTGGACCCTATGCGGGTGCCCACGGCGGTTGAGTCGATTCGCTTAGGGGTGTGCCCGTCTTTGGCCGAGATTGATTTTCCGTTGATGCAGCCTGATGAGCTTAAGGTGGTTGACTGGAAACTGCCCGAAAAGCTGGCACCGATTGATTTTGGTGCGCCTAGAGTATTGCGTTCTACCTTCAAGCATCTCTACATTCGATTTATTAAAGAACCGATGGCGGCTTACGCTACCCGATAGTGGCGATAGGTTTGTTTAGCCGTAGGCGCATAAAAAAGCGACGATTAGAGCAATGAAGTACGCTCAATCGTCGCTTTTGGTTTTTGGAAGGTTTTCAGAAGGTGATTTGATCGACGGCACTGCCGATGCAACCTATCCTCGGAGGCTTATATCCTCGGAGGCTTATCCTCGGAGTCTCGGGTTCGCTTCTTTTGCCATGCCTTTGAATTTGCCTAGGCTGGGGCCGGGACGACGACGGCTGCTGTTATTGAGCGGTAGCAGATAGTCTGTTGAGAAGGTTGTCGCGCCATCTACAACGTTGCCGCTGCTGTCGGTGGGTTTGCCTTGAGCTGCGATCGCCGCAACAATAATGTCTTCTTCAGAACGAACCGGTGCGACTGCTTTCTTGGCTGCTTTGGGTGCGGGAGCTTTTTCTGGGGCGGGACCTTTTTTCGCAGATGTTTTCTCAGCCGCAGGTTTTTTCTCAGCCGCTTTTTTCACAGTTGTCTCAGTTGCCTTTTTGGTCGCGGTAGCTGCTTTTTTCCCAGCTTTCTCCGCGTCTGTTACAACGCCTTCTGCGGTAGCCTTGCCGGTTGCGATCGCCTTTTCGGCAGCATCAGACGCCTTGTCAGCAGCATCAGTGGCTTGGTCAACAACGTCTTCTGCAACATCTTTGACGGTCTCTACCGCAGCTTTTGCAGAGGTCTTTAGCTTTTCTACGCTCTGTTCGGCGGCGTCATCGAGCTCTAGAAAATAGTTTTCTTTGCCGATTCCTAACGTTTTCCCAATTGTCTCGAATATTCCACCAATCATGGCAACTTTACCAGCTTACGTTCTTTAAAAAATTAGGCAGGACTACGCCGCTTGCAATGCTGATCAAGCTGTCTCTCATAGCCCTTACTTAATTATTGAGTTTTATTGCAGACCAAGCAAGGCAGCTTCATGTCTGTTTACAAAAGACCTGTCGCGAGCGGCCAACAGCCAGCTATAACCCTAGCGACAAAAGCGCCCGGAGAAGCCATGAGCTCTCCGGGCGCTTTTGTACTGTTCTGTTCAGTCACCTTAAAAGGCTACTGAGGTGATGAGTTTGGCCTAGCCACTTGGCTGGGCTAACGAGACTAATCTGCTGCGGCCGCTAACTCTCGCTTTTCCTCTGTTTGCGATGAGTTCACGACAATTTTGCCCTCTTCGCTCACATCTACGGTGGCTGTACTGCCGTCTTTAATGCGTCCTGAGAGAATCTCTTCAGCCAGACTATCCTCTAGCAGGCGCATGATGGCTCGACGCAATGGCCTCGCACCGTAGCTTGGATTGTAGCCTTCCTCCACCAGTCGGTCTTTGAACTTTTCGGTCACCTCCAGAGTGATGCCTTGCTCTTCGAGGCGGTTGAAGACCTCCTTGAGCAGAATGACCGAAATCTCTTTGACCTCGTCCTTGGTGAGCTGACGGAATACGATGATTTCGTCGAGGCGGTTCAAGAACTCGGGGCGGAAGTATTGCTTCAGCTCTTCATTTACCAGAGAGCGAATACGGTTGTATTGCGACTCTGCTTGGTCGGCTTCGAGTTCAAATCCGAGGCCGCCGCCACCTTTTTCAATGACCTTAGAACCAATGTTCGAAGTCAGAATGAGCAACGTATTTTTGAAATCTACTGTACGGCCTTTGGCATCGGTCAGGCGACCGTCTTCCAAAATTTGCAGCAGCATGTTGAACACGTCGGGGTGTGCCTTTTCAATCTCGTCGAACAGGACGACGGTGTAAGGGCGACGACGAACAGCTTCGGTGAGCTGACCGCCCTCGTTATAGCCTACGTAGCCCGGCGGTGAACCAATGAGCTTAGAGACCGTGTGGCGCTCCATAAACTCGGACATGTCGAGGCGAATCATCGCTTCTTCAGCGCCGAAGAAGTAGGTGGCCAGTGACTTGGCGAGCTCGGTTTTACCGACGCCAGTAGGTCCGGAGAACACAAAGCTAGCAATGGGACGGTTGGGGCTCTTGAGGCCAACACGAGCACGACGGATGGCGCGGGAGATGGCTTTGACTGCTTCGTCTTGACCAATCAGGCGCTGGTGGAGCACATCTTCCATGTGCAGCAGCTTTTCAGACTCGCTCTCGGTGAGCTTTTGAACCGGAACGCCGGTCCAAGAGGCCACGATGTGGGCGATGTCCTCTTCGGTGACTTCGGGCGAGTTGTCTTTGGTATTTTCCTCGTCTTCAGTCTTTTTGTTTTGAGCGATCGCGCGAATCTCGGATTTGATTTCCATCTCACGGTCGCGCAGCTCACCGGCCTTATCAAAGTCCTGACCGCGAACCGCATTGTCCTTATCTTTCAGGACCTGGCGCAGCTCTTTATCGAGCTCTTTGGCCGCAGGTGGCAGCTGAGAGTTCAGTAGGCGAACCCGCGACCCGGCCTCGTCAATCAGGTCAATTGCTTTATCGGGTAAGAACCGATCGGCTATGTACCGGTCAGAGAGCTTAGCTGCCGCTTCTAGTGACTCGTCGAGAATTTTGAGCTTGTGGTGCTGCTCGTAGCGATCTCGCAGACCGTGAAGAATTTCAATGGTCTCTTCAACGCTAGGCTCACCCACCATGACCGGTTGGAAACGGCGCTCTAGGGCGGCATCGCGCTCAATGTGCTTACGATACTCGTCCAGCGTGGTAGCACCAATACACTGCAACTCACCTCGTGCCAAGGCTGGCTTGAGGATATTGGCCGCATCGATAGCACCTTCTGCTGCGCCTGCGCCAATCAGCGTATGGACTTCATCAATGACTAGGATGACGTTCGCAGCCGCGCGAATTTCATCCATGATCTTTTTCAGACGCTCTTCAAACTCACCGCGATATTTAGTGCCAGCAACGAGGAGGCCAATGTCTAAGGTGACCACGCGCTTGTCTTCCAGAATGTCTGGAATGTCACCGTTGCCAATGCGCTGGGCGAGTCCTTCGGCAAGCGCTGTTTTACCCACGCCGGGCTCACCAATGAGGACAGGATTGTTTTTGGTGCGACGTCCCAAAATTTGGATAACGCGCTCAATTTCTTTTTGACGACCGACAACGGGATCAAGCTTGCCGTCAATGGCCATTTGCGTCAGGTTAGAGCCGAACTCGTCCAACGTAGGCGTTTTTGTCCGGCCTTGAGAGCCGCTGCTACCAGAGACTTCAGCAGTTTCGCCGAGCATCCGAATGACCTGAGTGCGCACTTTGGAAAGGTCTACACCGAGGTTTTCGAGGACTCGGGCAGCGACGCCTTCACCTTCGCGGATGAGGCCAAGTAGCAAGTGTTCAGTACCAATGTAGTTGTGTCCTAGCTGACGGGCTTCTTCAAGCGATAGCTCAAGAACGCGTTTTGCTCGGGGGGTAAAAGGGATTTCAACAGCGACAAATCCAGAACCACGGCCAATGATTTTTTCGACTTCAATCCGAGCGTCTTTTAAGTTGACACCCATGGATTTGAGAACTTTGGCTGCGACTCCGGTGCCTTCACCGATGAGTCCTAGGAGAATTTGCTCGGTGCCCACGAAGTTGTGGCCAAGGCGACGCGCCTCTTCTTGAGCGAGCATGATGACCTTGATGGCCTTTTCTGTAAAGCGTTCAAACATGGCGGTATTCCATCACCTGCTGCGGGCTGGTTACCGTGATTCTAGCACAGCAAAAAATACCGGAGAGTGGGCGGTATTCACTACTGTCACCCGGAAAGTAACGCCATTGAGAGCGAATTGTTTCTGTGTTTTGTGACACGGAATAGGGCGTTATTTTTAATGCATGAAATGAGCACTAAAACAGATAAGAAATTGCTAACTTTTGTGTTTTGATTTGTGAGCTGATGCTGACATTTTTGCTGAAATTTACGGTGGCAAACTGGAGGGTAGAACGTATTGGTAGCGGTGGGTAATGTGTGCGATCGCTGCTTGCTTATGCTGGTGAATCTTATTCAAAGTTTGCTCGTGCTGTAGTTTGCTACACCACAAGATGCGGGCATCTTCCCCATCAGCGTAATAGCGCTTGCGGATTCCCGCCTCTTGGAACCCAAACTTTTGATAGAGCCTCAGCGCCGTTTTGTTCGACACCCGAACTTCTAAGGTGGCGCGCTCAAGTCCCCTACGATAGCCGGCTAGGAGAAGCTCGCTGAGCAGCAACGTTCCCAGCTTTTGCCCCTGTTGTGCGGGCTCTATGGCCATTGTCGTAATATGCGCTTCTTCTAAGATGGCCCACAGGCACCCAATCCCCATCAGCACGAGCGGTTGTGGGCCTGCGGGCCTGCTGGATGGACTACTGCCGTCCGATAACTGCGTGGGCTCGCTGGCTGCTAAGCGTGAGCTAGCGTCTATTAATAAGTCAGAGCTGAATAAGTCAGAGGGTGCTAATTCATTAGGTAGCGCTGTTTGACCTATCTGACCTCCTGCCTGATCTCCTGCCTGAGCTAAGGGCGGGGTCATAGCGGCGCGTTGACGGAGGTGCTGCGGTGAGGTAGCGCCAATCAACACCAGTAAGTCGCTACAGTCGCTCTCTAGCTCACGCTGATAGCCAGAACGCGTCCACAGTCCACCCAGACACCTTTTGTCGAGAGCAAGGACTGCATTGAGATCCGCTGCGATCAGGGGTAAGCAGGCCAAAAATGACAACGTTTGAGCTATCCGTGAAAAGAAAGTATTTGTGAATTTATTAATTAAAGGTGCGAGAAAATGTCCTAGGTTCTAGCTGATCCGTGCACTAGCCGCATACTGCGCCCAATTGTACACTGATATATCAACGTCTATATCCGATGACCGCCCTATGGTTTCCACTGTTTCAGCAGCACCTTCGAGCCTTCAGTACCTAGCAGATGCCTCTCCTGATACCTCGCCTAACCAAAGCCTGTTGCCGCTAGGTGCAACCGTAAATGCCAAGGACCATTTGGTCGTTGGTGGCTGTGACGTTGTGGACTTGATTGAAGAATTTGGTTCCCCGCTCTATATATTGGACGAGCACACGCTGCGCGAAGCTTGCCGCCAGTACAAGCAGTCTTTTGAAAAGCACTATCCTGGTGAGTCGCTCATCGTATATGCCTCTAAGGCGTGGAACTGCTTAGCAGTGTGCGCCATTGTGTCGCAAGAAGGCATTGGCGTGGATGTGGTTTCAGGTGGAGAGCTGCGAACGGCAATGGATGCAGGTGCTAGGGCCGAGAACCTGTATTTCCATGGAAACAACAAGTCTTTAGAAGAGCTGAGACTGGGGTTAGACGCTGGCGTTCATATCGTGGTGGATAACTGGCACGAGCTAAAGTCTCTCAATCAGTTGGCTGGGGATGCAGAGAAAAAAGCCACCATCCTACTGCGACTCACCCCAGGGATTGAGTGCCATACCCACGAGTACATTCAGACCGGGCATATCGACAGCAAGTTTGGCTTTGACCCTGACCAACTTGAGGAAGTGTTTGAGCATATTTCAAAAGAGGGCGCGAATCTTAACTGTGTGGGCTTGCATGCCCATATTGGCTCTCAGATTTTTGAAATTCAGCCGCACCACGACCTGCCTGGGGTGATGGTGAAGTGGTTTGAAGTGGCTAAAAAGTACAATTTGCCGATTGAGCAAATTGATATTGGCGGTGGCTTAGGGATTCGCTATACCGAGTCTGACGATCCGCCAAGTATTGATGCGTGGGCAAAGGCGGTGTGTGAAAGCCTAGCGGCCGCTTGTAACACGGCCCAGCTGCCCTTGCCAAAGATTTTGTGTGAGCCAGGGCGATCGCTGGTTGGTTCTGCCTGTGTGACCGCCTATACAGTGGGCGGTCAAAAAACGGTGCCGGGCATTCGTACCTATGTCTCTGTCGATGGCGGTATGTCTGACAATCCTCGTCCTATTACCTATCAATCTATTTACCGAGTGCTGGCGGCGAGCAAAATGTCTGCGCCGTTAAGCGAAACGGTTACCTTGGCCGGTAAGCACTGTGAGTCTGGCGATGTTGTGATTCCTTCGGCTAGCCTGCCTCCGTTGAGTGCAGGCGATGTGCTCGTGGTGCCTGCGACGGGCGCATACAACTACAGCATGTCCTCTAATTACAACCGAGTGCCTAGGCCAGGAGCTGTGGTGGTGAGTGAGGGTAACGCTGAGGTGATTTTGCGTCGAGAGACCTATGAGGATCTCGTTCGGCAAGACCGGTTGCCAGAGGCCTTAAAGCCAGCGTAAGTGTTTCCCCAGATAGTTTTGGTTAGATACTTCGGGGCAGATACTTTGGGGCAGGTAGGGGTTGTGAGTCTGTTCTTTATTGTTCAGTAGTGTCAGCTTGGGGTCGCTTTTTGGCTGATTTTTGGCTGGAATGGTGAACTCAATTCTGATACCTGCTCTGATACGTGCTAAGTGTTGATGAATACTGATAGTGGTATTGGTGTCAAAAAGAACAGGCGTCAGTATATAGTTGGCTCTTTGGTCCCTGTTGATGGGATTGCCTGGTGAACTATGAGGTCAGTGATAGACATTCACTGAGGCACGGCCAGCTATAGGCTGGCGGCACATCTGCCAGCCTATAGCTGAGCAGACTGGCAGAATAAACTGATAAGGCAGACCCAGTAGAACGTTAAAGTAGAACTCCTGGCTGTAGAAAAGCCTAAAAATACTGTATTGGGTGAATTTTGGTCGTGATAAGGGTGAAACGGATCTGACGCTTGTATGGCACCATCGTTTGGCACCATCATTGATATTGCGCTAGTGGTTGCATTGGTTTACATGGTGCTGGCGGTGATTCGCGATCGCCGCACGATGTGGATGGTGCAGGGACTGATGATCCTGATGGCAGCAACCTTATTGAGTAAAGCGCTGGGCTTTGTCCTGCTTTATTTTGCGATGGAAAAGCTGCTGCTGGGGGCCTCGGTTGCGCTAGCGATTATGCTGGTGCCAGAATTTCGCCGACTGTTGGAACAGTTGGGGCGGGGTGAGGTCGCTCAACTGTTCAATGCTAACGACAACTCGCTTTCAACAGCCAATAACGTCATTGACGAACTGGTCGAGGCCGTGAAGGGCCTCAGCCAAAATCGGACCGGGGCGTTGATGATTTTAGAAACGGACGAGCCGATTGAAGAAAGTGACTTTTCGGTACCCGGTGTGAAGCTCAATGCGGATCTATCGCGTGAGCTGTTGCAGACTATTTTTCAGACGACGACGCTGCTACACGATGGTGCTGTGCTGATCCGCGGGTCGCGGGTGTTGGCCGCAGGCGTGATTTTGCCGATTTCAGAAAAAGACGCCTCACGCCAGCTGGGCACCCGGCACCGCGCTGCGATGGGTATCACCGAGCGGGTCGATCACTGCCTGTGCGTGGTTGTTTCGGAAGAAACCGGCTCGATTTCGGTGGCCCAGCAAGGGATCTTAAATCGGCCCCTAACGAGCAGTAAACTGAGGGAATTGTTACTGGATAAGTTTTCACCCTCGGTGGATGGTGACACTGTTGCCCCGCAGCTGCGAAGCTTGGGCCGACGGCTCTCTCTCAAGGGTATTAACTTTTTGAGTGCTTTTAAGCGTAAGCTCCCACGATCCCTTAAGCGCAAGCTCCCTCGCCCCACCCCTCAGGAAAAGAAATGACAGCCAATTTCAGTGTATCTGCCGCCCCTTCTGATGCGCCTTCGGCCCTGCCTCAGGATTTGTTGCCAGGGCGAATGCCCTCACATGTGGCGGTGATTATGGACGGCAATGGCCGGTGGGCAAAACGTCGCGG
Source organism: Cyanobacteria bacterium J06634_5 (assembly GCA_039820525.1). Taxonomy (GTDB): domain Bacteria; phylum Cyanobacteriota; class Cyanobacteriia; order Phormidesmidales; family Phormidesmidaceae; genus Phormidesmis. The sequence continues at coordinate 94,361 of JBCBPY010000023.1, read as the reverse complement.
CCTGCCTCGGGTGATGGGCCATCGTAAGGGGGTGGATACGCTTAAAAAACTGCTGCGCTGCTGCCGTGACTGGGGTATTGATGCGCTGACGGCCTATGCGTTTTCGACGGAGAACTGGGGCCGACCAACGCGCGAAGTGGATTTTTTGATGACGTTGTTTGAGCGGGTGCTGCGTCAAGAACTCAAAGAAATGATGGAGGAGAATGTGCGCATCCAGTTCGTCGGGAATTTGGGCGCACTGCCAGAGACATTGCAGCGCGAAATTGACCGGGCGGTGAAGCAGACGCAAAACAACAAAGGCATTCGCTTTTCGGTCGCGACGAATTACGGTGGTCGAGAAGAGATTTTACAGGCTTGCCGGGCGATCGCATCTCAGGTAAAGCAAGGTGATCTTCAGCCTGAAGATATCGACGAGTCGCTCTTTAGCCGACATCTTTACACCTCAGATATTAGCGATCCAGACCTGCTGATCCGCACCAGTGGCGAGATGCGCATCAGTAACTTTTTGCTATGGCAGCTGGCCTACTCGGAGTTTTACATTACCGATACGCTGTGGCCTGACTTTGATACCGCTGAGTTTCATCAGGCGATGCAGGCGTTTCAGTTGCGCGATCGCCGATTTGGCAAGGTAAAGGAAAAAGAGTCTGACTAGCTTTTGGTTAGTTTTTGACTAGCTCTAGATAGGGCGTTGCAGTCTCTGTAATAGTTGCCACTTGTGACAACATAATGTGTGCCACCTGCGTGTTCTAGAAATGGAGTGCGTGAGTTACGTTTCGAGTAATCAGGCGAATCGATTTATCCAAATCGATGGCATTCGTATGCCTGAAACGTCACTCGATTTGAAAAAGGCCATGAGCACAGAGAAATTTCGGCGGCAGTTGAGGGATGAGTCAGAGCGCTGGTGGCGCGAGGGGCTCATTGATGCTCAGCTATACGAAACGCTGGCTGAACGTTACACATTTGTTGAGATTGAGTCGGCTAATAGCAATCGGTTCATCACCATTTTGATGGGCTTAGGCGGTATTTTGCTGGGGCTGGGAGCAATTACGCTCGTGGCGGCTAACTGGCAGGTATGGTCTCGGGCGCTGCGCATGGGCGTGATATTTAGCGCCTTTTTGATGGTGAATACGGTGGGCTTTTACTGCTGGCGACAGGCTGCTCGCAAGCCGAGTTTGCAGCGGCTGGGCCAGGGATTATTGCTCACTGGCGCGCTGATTATGGGCGCTAATTTGGGATTGATGTCTCAAATGTTTCATCAGGACGGTCCGATTTCTGGACTGTACTTGGTGTGGGGCTTGGGCGTGCTGGCCATGGCTTACGGTTTGCGAATGACCTCCATGGGCGTGCTGTCGTGGATTTTGATTTTAATGAGCCATCGCGAGGCATTTTTTGGCAGTGTTTTTTGGGGGGGTAATACGCCGGATACCACCTGGATGGGTGCGCTGCAAGCGTACCTGCCGGTGCTGATTACGCCGCTGTATTTGCCGTTGGCTCACTGGTGCCGATCGCGGGTGCTGTATGGATTTTGGGGTGTTGGCATTGTGACGATGCTGCTCTCGGCCAGTGGCGCCTTGATTCACTGGAGTGCGCCTGTGCTGACCTGGGTCCTTTGGGTGATTTTGGTGCTGCTGTGGGTGTACCACGCGCAGTTTTGGCGGTGGCCAGCTAATCAACTTGCGGCGCTTTCGGCCGGCTCTTCTTCGGCGCGATCGCAGCTATCGCAGAGCCTGGGTGCTGATGGCCTTGGCGATGTAAAAAGTGACCGCTTTGAGCCGATTGGTCGAGGCTTGGCCATTTGGTTTTTGAGTATTGCCGTTTATACCTATTCGTTTCGAGACTTTTGGGTGTCTTACTTATCGCCGAGTGAGCTTGAGGGCCGACTAAGTGGCTCTATTGCAACCTCGTTTTTATTGGGTTTGTTGGGCTTAAGTGCGATCGCACTCTACGGTTGTTGGCAAACGTTTCTGCGGCTTCAGCATCGCCTTGAGCCCAAAAGCCTGTGGATGAAGACGCCGGCTTTTGCGGTGATTACCGTGGTTTTAGGCGTGAGCGCATTCTTCCACTATCAAGGCACTGGCTCCTCGCTGTACGGCCCGCTAGTGATGAATAGTGTTCTGTTTTTTATTGGGTTCGCCATGCTGCACGACGGCATGTTGCTCGGTATTCGCCATCGCTTTTGGGGCGGGATGGGGATTGTGGTGGTTGGCCTAATGACCCGGATGTTTGAGTACAACACGGGCCTAATGCTAAAGGCGCTGGTGCTGGCTGCTTGTGGCGTAGCCATTATCGCGGCGGGGCTATGGTTTGAAAAACAGGCAAAGTCTTCGATTAAAAAACTGTCAACCAGAGTGGAGCAAGCGTCATGACGGATTCAACTTCTCAGCCAGTTTCGAATGGGCCAGTCTCGAATAGGCCAATCTCAAATGGACCAGAGCCTGGATCTTCGGCGACGCCTTCGCTACAGCCTGCACCTGAAATGCGACCGCTTCCCAAATTTTCTCCAATTCCTGCCTGGCGATTTTGGGCCGTGATGTTGATTCAGTCTGCCTTGATTGTGGCGGTGCCCTTTAAGAGTGCCGTGACTTATCACACGGGGCAAACGGTGACGCTACAGACTGTGCCGGTTGACCCATACGACTTGCTGCGGGGCTATTCTCAAACGCTAAGCTTTGATATTTCGCAGGAGGAGACGTTGCGATCGCTACCCAATGCAGAGGCTGTTCTCAGCGAGAAGGCTACAAACCCTGAGCTTTACGTCACATTGGAAGCCCCGATTGCTGCTGATCAAGCGGCCTCTGAGGTGCCGCTGCCCTGGCAACCGGTTGCGGTGAGTAACGATTTCCCAGAGGCGTTGGCTGATAATCAGGTTGCGTTGCGCGGACGATATAACGGGTGGCAAATAGAGTACGGCTTGGAAACCTACTATATGCCCGAGAGTCAGCGCGACGGTATTAACGAGCATATTCGCGATGTTCAACAGCCCGCGGTGCAGCCAGATGAACTGCCGGAGGGTGCACCAGAGAATGCTGAGGCGATCGCAGATGCGTTTGTTGTAGACGTGAAGATAGATAGAAAAGGGAATAGCGTGCCCATGAGCCTATGGGTCGATGGTTTTGAGTATCGGTTTTAGCGTTCAGAGAACATGTTAAGGCTGACCTGTTTAGCCAGGTGGCCCAGATCTAAAACAAGCTGCGGTTCGGCTTAGACGAGGGCGCTATCCAATCCCTTCAATGACGGGGTGGAAGTAAAACGACAGGCCAATAACCGCGTAAGTCGCTAGCAGCAGCGTGCCTTCTAACCAGTTGGACTTGCCGTCGCTGCTAATAGAATTGGCGACTAGGACCGCTACGACCACTGAAAGCAGCTCAAAGTTGTTGAAGTCTAGGTCCATCGGCTGGCCCATGAGCGCGCCAATAATGACCAGCAAAGGGCCCACAAAAAGAGCGATTTGTAAGCTGGAGCCAACGGCCACATTCAGCGACAGGTCCATCTTGTTCTTGAGCGCAACGGTGACTGCTGTTGCGTGCTCGGCGGCGTTACCAATCACAGGCAAAATAATCACCCCTGTGAACAGTTCTGAAAAGCCTAGCTGCTTAGAGGCGACTTCTAGCGTGCTGACCAAAAACTCCGACTCCACAGCAACGGCTAAGGTCGCGGCCAGTAACACGCCAATCCATAGCTTGAGATTGGGTGTGTGCCCGTGATTTTCTCCGGCAGGATCGCCCTTGGCTTTGTCCGGATCGGTGAGTCCCTGGGTGCCGCCGTTGTCATGGATACTGGCCTCAGCGTGGGCCTCATTTTCATCTGCCATGCCGACATCGTAGAGATAAGAGTGCGTTTTCATTGAAAACAGCAGCGTGAGGGCATATACCCCCATGAGTACGACCGCGACCGCAATCGAGAGCTTTTGTAGAATCGGTTCATCAATGCCAGTGGAGGTAAAATCCACCGCGGTTGGTAGCAAAATGGCGATGACGGCCAGGTTCATCGAAGAGGCGTTTAGCCTGGCAATGGTGGGTTGAAACGTTTGCTCTTTGAACTTGAGGCCACCAAGAAGCATTGATAGGCCCATCACCAGCAGCAGGTTGCCGATAATAGAGCCGGTAATGCTGGACTTGACGACGTTGACTAAGCCTTCTCGCAGCGCAAAGACGGCAATAATGAGTTCTGTGGCGTTGCCAAAGGTGGCGTTCATCAGTCCGCCGAGCGACGGCCCGAGGACCACGGCGATTTCTTCGGTGGCTGCGCCCATCCATCCGGCCAGTGGAATAATCGCTAAGCCTGCGGTGACAAATATAATCAAATCGCTCCAGCCGAGGACGTGACCGACGATGGAGACGGGAATAAACCCGAGAAAGCCGAAGAAGATTATATTTTTGACGGACATGTGTTAGCTCCGAGGCGAACGGATAGGAAACGTTTGGAAAGAGGGTGGCGGAAAAATACAAACTAGCCTACACAGATTACCCATGGGCGGCACTCCTATCAAGATATGTTGAAATAAGTGGAGGCCCTAAAAGTAGGTGTAAGCGTATGAAGACGGTTTTGAAAGTGATGCTGGTGCTATTGGGATTGCCAACCGCTGCGATCGCGCTCTTTTTTGTGTGGGCGAGTGCGGGAACAACCGCTGAGCAAACCTATGCCGACGTGGTGGACTATGGCATGGAAGCCGCAGCACCCAAAGACAGCTATACCATCGTGAGCTACAACATCGGCTACCTCTCAGGGCTGGCAAATAATACGACAACTCGGCCTGAGCAATCCTTTTTTGACGCGAATCAGCAGCAGGCGATCTCGGCGCTGGCATCGGTGACGCCAGATATTGTGGGTTTTCAGGAGATTGATATTGCGGCGCGACGGTCCTATGACATTAACCAAGTAGAGGCGATCGCACAGGCGTTGGGGATGAGTGCAGGTGCGATCGCGATTAACTGGGACAAAAACTACTTGCCCTTTCCCTACTGGCCGCCGGCTGCTCACTTTGGCAAAATTTTGTCGGGCCAAGCGATTCTGAGTCGCTACCCCATCGAGAACAATCGGCGCGTGGTGCTAGAGCGGGTGGCCAAACCGTTCTTTTACAATGCCTTTTACTTAGATCGGCTGGCGCAGGTGAGTGAGATTCGTTTGGGCGATCGCGTGATAATTGTGATTAGCGTTCACCTCGAAGCGTTTGAAGAGACGACGCGAGTCAACCAAACGCAGTTTGTGCGGCAGCTGGCCGAAGACTATGCCAAAACCTACCCGGTCATTGTGATGGGCGATTTTAACAGCGCGATTAATCGGCCAACCTTTGTGACTGCCACGGGAGAAACCTACGGGGAGCAACAGTTTTCTATTAAAGAAATGCTGGCATCTGAGCAGCTTGCGCCAGTGTTGCCAGTGGCAGAGTGGCCAACGGAAGTGGTCGCTGAGGGAGGCAACAACACGGCAACTTTTCCCTCTGACGAGCCTGCGTACAAACTGGACTATCTGTTTTATACGCCTAGCACGATTGAAGTGGTAGAAACGCAGGTGATGACCAGCGCTGCACAAGCGTCTGATCATTTACCGTTGATGATGCGGTTTCGTTTGAAATAGCGTTTGAAATAGATAGCGCATTAGCCTGGCCAAACCGCTAATGACCAATGCCGAACCACTCAAACAACGTGAATAGATTGGATGATTCTGTCTGTTAAATTAAATTGTTGATTTCTCTAAGCTGCTGTCATAGTTGTTCTTTTTGCATAGTGCTTAGGCCATGTGGTCAAGTTTTGCTGTACGGCCACTAGCGTAGAGGGCTCAGGCTTGCGAGCTGCGATGGTGCGATCGCTTGCGCGAGGAGTCACCTTGAAGATTTAGCAACTGTCTTACGACGCAACCTGTAGACCAGTTTGCGCAGCTGGTAGTATTTATTTTGTCCTAAGCGATGTAACAGAAAAATCGTTAGACGTAAGCGAACGGCGTCCCAAGAAAGCAGCCTCTGCGAAATTGCCTGAGCCTTATTCCAGAACAGAAGTGCCTGTTTAGGCGCGTTTTTCTGAATAGACAACCACCCTAAATACAGATAGAGGGAAATGTAAGCCTGATCGTGAACATCTGCAAAATCCACAGGCGCATTTTGAAAAGCGCGTGTCAAAACCGACTGAGAAGACGTTTGCATTTGTTGCCACATGGCGCTGGTATTACCAGCGTGCTTCCGATAGCGAACCAGCGGCTGCTTAATGACTGCAAAACTATAGCAAGCGGCAAGGCGCAGCCACATATCCCAGTCTTCAGCGGGCGGTAGCTCAGGAGAAAACAACCCCACCACATCAAAGCATTGCCTGCGTACCATCGGCGTGCTGCCACAGGCCAGAATGTTCTTTAAGAGCAAGGTTTTCCACACCTGTCCTTCTGCATGGGATGCCAGGATGCGTCCTGTTGCTTGCCCCGTTTCATCAGCTAAAGCTGTCCATGTGTACACTAGGCCAACCTGTGGGTCAGCTTGAAGGCACTGTACCTGCTTTTCGAGTTTGGTCGGCTCCCAGAGATCGTCCGCATCTAGGAAAGCAATGTATTCACCACTCGTTTGGGCAATCCCTTTGTTGAGAGCAACGGACTTTCCTTGATTTGTCTGAGATATCAGCCTTACCCGTGAGTCCCGTAAGTTGATAAACCAGTCTTTGATGTTGTCTGTACTGCCGTCATCAACAATCATAATCTCAAAGTCAGAGAAAGACTGGGAAAGTGCGCTATCCAACGTTTCCGGCAGATAGCGCATCGCATTATAGGCTGGGATGATAATAGAGACTTTAGGCATTGCACCGCTTTAAGTTAAAGGGCTTTACTCACGCATTTCCGGTATCGTCGGTTTCCTACGCTCAACAGCTTTAGATGGACACTGTTGTGATGTCGCTACTGTGATGTCGCTACTGTGAGCGCGTTGCTGAAAAGCCTTGACGCATACTCACAATAATCCCTTGAATCGTATCGTACCTATTCAATCCAAAACAGCCCAATAGCAGCAAAAGCACGCCCATATTGATAAAGGAGCTGAAGAAAAGGATTTTGGGATTCGTTGAAAAAGCCTTTTGCCAAAAGGATAAAGCTGTTTTGTAATTCTTTTGCTTGCCTTGAAGGACCTTCCAGGCCAAGCAAAGACTGGCGTGGCTATAGCTTCGGCGCTTTAGCGTCAAGAGCTGTGGTGGCGCAGCGGTGAAAGCTTTCTCAATGACTTTGGTGTAGCTCTCCTCCATCTTTTGCCAGTGGGTTGAACAGCTATCAGCATGCTTGCGGTTATAGACTAGGGGCTCTTTAATGACAGCAAAGGGAGAGTGTTTGGCAATGCGCAGCCACATATCCCAATCTTCTACGTAGGAGCCTAGACTGTGGTCAAAGTTTCCGACTGCTTTAAAGCAAGTACGGCGAACCATCGCGTTGCTTCCGCACCCTACAAAGTTAAAGGCTGTCAGTTGTTTCCACACATCACCTTGAAAGGAGGATGTGACAACGCGTCCAGTGGGAATTGCATGCTCGTCCGTATACTGTAGCCAAGTGTAGGCTAGCCCGACGTCAGGGTTGTTTCTAAGTGCCTGAACTTGCTTTTTGAGCTTGCTAGGATGCCACAGATCGTCTGCATCTAGAAAGGCGATGAATTCGCCTTGAGTATTCGCGATTCCGGCATTTCTAGCGCCAGCAATACCTTGATTTTCTTGCGAGATCAGCCTAAACCGAGGATCTCTCACGGCCTGGTCGAACCAGTATTTAATGTTGTCGGTGCTGCCATCATTGACGATGACCACTTCAAAGTCACGAAAGGTTTGCTGAAGAACACTCTCCACAGTGTGTGGAAGGTATTCCATTGCATTGTACGCGGGTATAACAATCGAAACTTCTGGCATGCCACAATTTCCGACGAATAGAGCACTATCTGATCGCTAACGAAACTAAAGCGCTAACGAATCAAAACTTCAGCTTTTTCCACTTTATCTTTTTCTTGCTTAATCGGAGCTTGCTTATTGTGCTCACTACCTGACAAGGTCAAGGCGTTTTGAAGGGCGATCGCGAAGGCCCACCATCGATAGATTGCGAGGGTGGGCCTTCGCGACCTGTATAAAAAGGCATCTGCATAACAAACCTGCGGAAAATTTAGCGAAGGTTGGACTTAGTCTGTGCATCCAAACGCTCTAAGCGGGCTGCTTGAATATCTTTGACAGCTTTGCTCTGTCGATTGAGATGGTCGAGGCGGGTGGCCTGAATGTTATCGACAGCTTTAGTCTGAGTGTTGAGGAAGTCGAGTCGAGTCGCTTGGATGTCCTGAACAGCCTTGGTTTGAGTATTCAACTGGTCGAGGCGTGTTGCTTGAATATTTTCGACAGCTTTAGTTTGAGTATTCAACTGGTCAAGGCGAGTGGCCTGAATATTATCGACAGCTTTAGTTTGAGTGTTAAGGAAGTCGAGTCGAGTGGCCTGAATGTTATCGACAGCTTTGGTTTGAGTGTTGAGGCGCTCTAGGCGAGTCGCTTGAATATTCTCGATAGCTTTTGATTCAGTCGCTTTAGCAGAAGGGGCAATCACAACCGTCGCAACCGTGAGAAAAAGAGCAGTGAAGAGTTGGCGTTTCATGGGGTAAGTCCTCTTGGAATCAATGTGTTTGCTTCATTGATTCAAGAATGCCATTGGCCCTAGAAGGACTTCTGAGATAGTTTTAATAGCTCGCTGAGATTCGCTGAGCGTTTGCCACAAATTGCTCACAGGAGGCTCTCATCTGGTCCTCATCTGCTGAGGTTGATGGGCTGAACCGCTATCCTGCCAAGGCAAACAAAACGGCGACAAGGCCAAAGGTCATCAAATACAGCAGCGCAGGTAAAACAATGAACCAAAGCCGTGCTCGCCACCGATCTACGGAAAAAAGCGTTCTGACGCCCCTATAGGCGCTAAATAGCTCCCAAAAAGAAAAGGCGAAGAGAACCACCGCGAGCACAAAATCTTGTGCGTAGGCGACTAAGTAGTTTTCGTACAGCAGGGTCCACCACATGACAAAGGCAAGGTGGGGCAACGCTGACACCAGGCCTGCATAAACCATGACCAGTCGAGACAGTCTGGGGTCTGGATCTGGTGCCCCTGAGAACTTGATGCGCAGACGAAACCACCACCCGCCAACAAACCAGAAGAACCATCCTCCGACCAATCCTAAGGCCAACACCATGGGCCAAAACACAGGCCATGTCAGCAACAGCTCAAAGAGGTTGAGATTGAGGCCCGAGCTGCCGAGTTCTGCCCGGACCAGCTGTTGTTCAAGGCGCGTAATGGCGATGGATGTGCCTACGAGCCAGCAGGCAATGGCGAGGTAGCTTTGATGACCAAGGGCGGCAGTGGGCTCAAAAAACGCTCGCGTGTTGAGAAAAATATTGATGAGATGGCTGGGACGATAGGGCGAGGTTGCCTTGCGATCGCGCGGAAAAATGGACTCTGCGGTTTGATCTTTAACAATGCCTAAGTCTTCTGTTTCGACGGGCGTTGTCTCTGGGGGCTTTTTTGCAAACGTCATCGCTGTTGTGGGGGCTCACGATTGGAGAGCGAGGTCCCGCTTTTCAGCACTGCTGACCAGCAATGGAAAAGTTAGGCTGAAGCCCTTGGAAACCGCTGGTGCAATGATAGGTCAAAGGCGTGAGTAAGGTGAGCAAATATTAATAGTGGGCCCCAAGGTCGGAACGGTGACGCTTCTTTTGGTGTTTGGTTTGCTGGCGGGGGACTAAATGATGAACCCTAAGCTTAGGGCGATCTCGCCGGCAGAGTTCGCAGGTGTTCATAAGAGGTGTTCGCTGCATGGCATGATTTGTTAAGCGAACTGACAAGCCAGCGCTCGCGCGATCGCACACCTTCAATCGTAGTTTTTCTATGCTTGGCCTTGCCATTCATACCAGCAGCCCCCAGCTTGGGCTCATGCTCAAATCTGTTGTTCCAGCGGAGGCCTCTGATGCGGCAGACGAGGTTAACTCCGTTGCCCGCCATCAGGTGTGGGACTTAGGCCGTGAAGTCTCTAGCCAGCTACATACCAAGCTTATCGACTTTATAGCGCCCTACAGCTGGCAAGACTTATGCTTTGTTGCCGTGGCAAAGGGCCCAGGCGGCTTCACCGGTACGCGCATTGGCGTCGTGACGGCGCGAACGCTCGCGCAGCAGCTGGATATTCCCCTGTTTGGTGTCTCGACGACGGCAGCGCTAGCCACAGAGGCCCTCTCAAATGCACTGTCGGATACACCCCTCGATAATCCTGCTGACAACAACTCTGGCAATAACGATTCTAGTAATAACGATATTGCGGTCATGATGCCCGCTAAGCGCGAGGCAGTATTTGGTGCTATTTACCGCCCAGACGGTGAGGGCGACTTGCACTCGGTACTCGCCGATCAGGTGATGCCTGAGGCAAAGTGGGCGACAACACTTAAGGGATGGCACGAGGCACAAGGGCGATCGCTGAGGCAAATTGAGACGATGCCTAGTGAGGGCCTTGCTGAGTCTGTAACGGGTGTAATGACACTGGCCTGCGTGCGATGGGCTAAGCAGGCGCGTCCTGATTGGTCCTCTGTAATGCCCTTTTACGGTCAGCATCCTGTGACACGCTGATAAGACAGAAGATAGACACGCTTCTAAGCCAACTTTTAGTCAGCAAAGATGCTTCCTTAAGTTTTGTTCTCGGTCACGAGCGTGAGGCCCACCCATGCGCCAGAAGCCTCGTAGCTACGAATAATCCGCTGACGGGTGTTGGCAGTCAGCAGCCATCCTGCTTCTAAAAACAACGGTTGGCGCGGCACAATGCTGGTGGGAAACGTCGCGGAGGCACCCTCTGGCAGACACAATACTTGAGTTGGCTGAGGCCCGCTGCCAAAGGAAATAGTATCGCCCGCAATGGTGCCAATGGAGCTAATCGGAGGGGCGTACTCAAGCTGTATGGTTTGCTGCAGCGACTGGTCACTCACTTGTTCGATTGTGAGCTGTGTGGCTTGCACTGACTTGGGTCTCAAGTCGGCATATTGGGTGACGGCTTCCCCTTGCCAGGTTCCGATTAAATCTGAGACCTGAAGGGGTGCGCGTTCAGCCGCATGGGAGCCCTGTCGCTGTTCCCGAATCAGGGTCAGCTGCTTAAACTCGCCAGAGGTATCAAATAACGGTACGAGCCTGAGCCGCCGGTCTTGGTGAATCAGCCCTAGCTCCGCGCCAAATTCTGAAAAGGGCCCCCACTGGGTGGAGCCTTGGGAGAACGCGCCATCGGCGAAAAATAAAATCGCTCGATTGAGCGAGCGATAGTCGTAGGCCTGCACTTTAGGATCGCCTGTGTAGTCGAAGCTGTCATAAAAGCGGACCTCTTGATGCATGGCTTGGTTGTCATCTGTTGGAATGAGGGCAACTTCAGTGGGTTCGTCTGACAGGACTTGGCCAGAGGCGGAGAGCTGGGTGAAGGAGCCCTGCCAAATCCCGACGTTTTTGAGCAGACGCTGCCACTGCGATGTTTCAGGTTGGGTGGCAGGAGAGGCTTTAGAAGACATGTTTAGGTGCTAAGCAAGGCAGAAAAGTAGGGGTCCGCTGTGATCGAAATCACTGAATCTGGTATAAATAGCTCTGAGCTAAGGACATTATTGGGGTTGCCTTTGACCTGCTGTCGCTGTCACAACAGACGCTTGTGTGAGCGATGATATCGCCGAAAGAGGCATGGCCCTCTACACTGTAGAACGGTTGATTATAGACCGGTTGATCGGTTGCTCTACTTAAGTCACTATCAATTGAGTCAATATCAGTCAGCTTATAGGGTTTAGCTTCTATTGTTTAGGATTAATCTTTGGTTTTCTCTTTGAGATCTTTTCTGGGATCTTGTCCTGTGATTTTTGTTTTGCAGCGTCAATGGCACGTTTTGGATTTATTTCAGCGCTGCTTTAAATTCCGATATCTACCGCGAAAGAAAATTTTATGACTTCTGACTCAGCTCAGGCGGCAACGCTGCCTTCCAAGGACGAAGCGACCGGGTTAGGGACATTTGGTGGGGTGTTTACACCGTCAATTCTGACCATTTTGGGCGTGATCATGTATCTGCGCTTTGGCTGGGTTGTGGGGCAAGTTGGCCTGATCCCCACGATGATTATTGTGACGATCGCAACGTCAATCACGTTTTTGACGGCGCTTTCTATCAGTGCGATCGCCACTGATAAAGTTGTGCGAGCTGGCGGTGCTTATTACATGATTAGCCGCTCGCTGGGGATTGAAACCGGCGGTGCGGTGGGGATTCCGCTGTACTTTGCCCAAGCCCTCTCGGTGGCGCTCTACACCATCGGTTTTGCAGAGAGTGTCAAAAATATTTTTCCAGGCGTTTCGATTGTGGTGGTAGCCCTTATCACCACGATATTAGTAACGGCGCTGGCCCTGGTTTCGGCGGACTTTGCCATTAAGGCGCAGTACGTGATTATGGCTGCGATCGCCCTGTCGCTGATCGCGCTTGTTTTTGGTCATGACGTTACGCCGATTGCCTCAGATGCGGCCTCAGACAACATTGAGCGGGTTGGATTTTGGGCCGTCTTTGCCGTCTTTTTTCCGGCGGTGACCGGCATTATGTCGGGCGTAAATATGTCGGGCGACTTGAAAGATCCGATTCGCTCAATTCCCAAAGGCACGATTGCCGCAGTGGTGGTGGGCTATGTCATTTACATGCTCATTCCTTTTGTTTTGGTGATGCGCACGCCAACGGCTTCTCAGGCACTGCTCAACCCTAACGAGCTGGTCATGAAGCGGATTGCGCTGGGTGGACATCTCTTTATTGATTCGATTGTCTTAGGGGTGTGGGGTGCTACGCTCTCGAGTGCGATTGGCAGTATTTTGGGCGCACCGCGGATTTTGCAGGCGCTGGCGCGCGACAACATTCTGCCAGCTTCTTTGCGCTGGCTGGGTAAAGGTAAGGGCCCCAGTGACGATCCTCAGCTAGGAACGCTCTTTACCCTAGGGATTGTGCTGGCGGTGGTGATGATGGGGAGTTTGGATGCGATCGCGCCAGTCCTCTCCATGTTCTTCCTCACGACTTACATGGTGCTCAACGTCGCCGCTGGCCTAGAAGGCTTTTTACAAAGCCCCTCTTTTCGCCCCACCTTTAAGGTTCACTGGTCGCTGTCACTGCTCGGCGCACTGGGCTGCATCGCGGTGATGTTTCTCATCAACCCCGTGGCGACGATTGCGGCCTTGGTAATTGTGGCGCTCATTTACGTTTGGCTAGAGCGCCGGCAAATCGAAAGCACCTGGGGTGACGTCCGTCAGGGCATTTGGATGACGATTGTGCGCACCGCCCTACTCAATATTGACGACAATGCCGACGCTAAAAACTGGCGTCCTCATTTATTAGTGCTCTCTGGTACGCCCACCAAGCGCTGGTACCTGATTGAAATGGCCCGCTCGTTTACCCATAACCGAGGGCTGATTACGGTTGCCAGCATTTTGCCCAGCGGCTCGCGCAGCATTTCCCAGCAAGAAAAAGCCGAACTCACCCTGCGAGACTTTTTAGATCGCAAAGGTGTCCAAGCCTTCGCCAAAATTATCACCGCGGACGATCCGTATATCGGCTCGAAGCAGCTGCTGGAAACCTACGGTATGGGACCTTTAGTGCCCAACACGGTGCTAGTTGGCGATACCGAAGATGCCGATCCTGAGAGCATTGAGCGCTACTGCAAAACCATTCGAATGTGCCACGATGCCAAGCGCAACGTCATCATTTTTCGCGATGACAAAGGCGCTGAAGCAGAGGAGGCGGACTCCCTGCTGCCACCCATGTTTACCCGTGACACCAATCGCCAAATAGATGTGTGGTGGGGTGGTTTGCAGTCTAACGGTGGTTTGATGCTGATTTTGGCTTACCTGCTGCGGACAAGCTGGCAGTGGCGCTCAGCCGAAATTCGGCTCAAGCTAGTTGTGGCGAATGAGGCGGCGGCCCAAGCGGCTGAAGCCAACCTAACCAATCTCACTGACAGCCTGCGGATTGGTGCAAAGTCTGAAATTATTTTGGCTGAAGGCCGAGCGTTCAACGAAATTCTGAAAAAGTCTTCGGCTCGCGCAGATTTAGTCTTCCTGGGTTTGCAGGTCCCTGATGATGACGAATACACGGCCTACTACCAAACCCTTCAGGATCGAATTACTGATCTGCCGCCTACGGTGATGGTGTTAGCGTCCGAGAATCTAGACTTTTCAGAGATGCTTCAGAAGGATTAAGTACGCTCTGGATATTTTAGAGAACTGATATTTTAGAGAACTGATGTTTCGTCACTTTCCGATGGCCCTCACCCTAGCCCTCTCCCGACGGGAGAGGGAACCGGATTCAAAGTCCCTCTCCTCTCGGGAGAGTGAGTTAGGGTGAGGGTGACAGCGTTGCTGACAGCGGGTGTGTTATTCAGCTGTACTTTCCCTAAACCAAATAAGCTCCATAACAATAGGCTAATATCCGACGCCTACGCCTCTTCATCGCCCACAATGGACTTCATGCTCTCTAGCGCGCCGGGGATGCTGCGCGGGTCTAAAAACATGACTTTGCTGCTGCCGCTTTCGCCAATTTGAGAGCCCATAGCCATATATTCCTGGGCCAAAATGAACTGGAGGGCTTCGCGAGCGTTTGGATCGCTTTTGAGCTTTTTCGCGAGCACGTCTACAGCTTCAGCGGTTGCTTGTGCTTTGAGCACCTGCTCCTGCCGGTGGGCCTGCGCGCGCAATACGATAGTTTTTTGTTCCCCTTGGGCATCTAAAATTGCCGCTTTTTGACTGGCCTCTGCGTCTAACACCGCCGATTCAGCGCGGCCCCTTGCAGAGTTAATAGCGGAGTCTCGCTCGCCTTCGGAGGTGAGCACATCCGCCCGTTTTTGCCGCTCTGCGGTCATTTGCAACTCCATAGCGTCTTGCACGGCCTTAGAGGGTGAAATGTCTCTCAGCTCTACGCGGGTCACCTTAACGCCCCATGGGTCAGTCGAAATATCTAGCTCTCGCAGCAGCAGCTCGTTAATGTCAGCGCGGGCGGTAAAGGTTTCGTCGAGTTCGAGCTTGCCCATTTCAGCGCGGATTTGGGTGAGTACTAGGTTCACCATCGCCGAGCGTAAATCTTCGACTTTGTAGTAAGCCTTTTCCAAGTCAACGATGCGCCAGTACACGACCGCATCTACGCTAATGGACACGTTATCGCGGGTAATGCACTGTTGAGGCGGGACGTCGAGGACTTTTTCTCGCACGGTTTGCTTGTACACCACCTTATCGACAAAAGGCAGGGTGTAGTTGAGCCCTGGCTTTAGCTTTTTGCCGCTGTAGCGGCCTAGGGTTTCGACCAGTGCCTCATCCCCCTGATTGACGATACGGATAGATTGGGAGGCAACGCTGCCACCGAGGGCAAGGAAAATAATCCAAACGAAGGGGTTCATAGTGGCCGGCTCTGAGGGTTAGCTGTGTTGGGTTGGCTGTGTGTGGCTAGCTTTGCGGGGCTAGTTTTGCGGGGCTAGCTTTGTGCAGGTGGGTGTTACTGAAAGGTGCTTAAGGGCAGAACAATCAGGGTGTTGCCCTTTCTTTCTACGACGAAGACTTCTTGATTGGGCTCAATAGCGGTTTTGTCGTCACTACAGCGGGCTTGCCAGGAGTTGCCCTCGTAGATGACGCGGCCCGTTTGGCCGGGTGGAATCAGTGTCGTGGTGCGGGCTTCGGTGGCTTCTTCTAGGGCGGGCGGGGTGTGCGTAGGCAGGAACCTTCTGAGCGCCCAAAACATTAGCAGTGAGACCATCATCCATAGCAGGATCTGAATATTAACGCTGGGCACTGCAAAGCTCAGCAGGGCGACTACAAATGCGCTGACGCCCAAGGCTGATTCAATAAAGGCGGTGGGTAAAAACAGCTCCATCAGGCACAGCACGACACCGATAATCACCCAGACTAAGGCAGCATTCATAGAGATTGGTTGGCTGAGCTAAAAAGCCAAGACGAAGGAGAATCGATCGCGGAAACGACTGTCTGGAAAAAGAATGACCAGAGCGAATGACCAGCGTGAATGGCCAGAGCGAATGACCAGAGCGAATGACCAGAGTGAATGGCCAGTGCGAATGACCAGAGCAGCCGCTTCTTTTTATAGATTAAGCCAGCAAGCTGATAGGTGTCGGCGGTATGGAAATGTAACGTTACGCCGCTACGACATGGCCATTACAGCGCAGACCTATCTACTCGTATCGAAGCGTTTCCGATTCCCCTTAGTGATACAACGTCGTGAGGGGGTTTCCTGCCAGGGCTGGTTACACTCCCTCAATTGGTCCCTTTTGTAGCTGCCCGATTAGTGGCCCAGTGAGCTGCCCAGTTGCGGTGTGGATTTTCAAATTTATTTGCACTAAATCCCTTTTCCCTTACCATTGACCTTAACTTATGGCAATTGCCACGCAGCAGCAGCACTCCTATATGAACGGCGAAGAGAGCAAATACCCCTTCAGACAATATGTTTGGGCGTTGGGTCAGGGTACAAACAAAATTCCTATCGGCGACCTAGTCGATGACCGCTACGAGGTCATCGCCCCGTCTATTTGGCTAGATACTCAGCCTGAGCAATTGCCTAAGGTGCCGAAGCCGGTGCCGAATTTTGCGATGCCCTACCTCAAGGCGTATCCCTATCAGCTCAATTTGCCGGGGGTGTATGGCATTTGTCATCAGGAGTCTGGAGAGGCGGTGCTGCTACTGGACAATGTGCCGGTGAACCGTCAGGGGCAGCTGATGAGGGCGATCGCAAAGGCTTGGCCCAGTGCCTCTGCCTATCGTCAGGCGTACTGGCTCTGGCAAATGATTGAGCTTTGGGAGCCCCTATCTAGTTTTGGCGCGGGTGCTAGCCTGCTCAAAAAAAGCAACATTCGGGTGGAGTCGTGGCGGGTTCGCCTAATTGGCCTGTCTACCAACCCCAGCGATCCGACGCTGCGCGATTTGGCGAATGCTTGGGAGAGCACTTACTTGCCTGAGGCTCAGCCTGCGATCGCAACGCTTTTAAAGTCGGTCTGTAGTGCTTTGCGCTTACCCGAGCCAGACTTAGCGGCGGTCAAAGCGCAGGTGAATCAGCAGCTGCTTACAGAAGCTGCTGGCTCAACCGTTGAGTTTCAGGTGGCCGGTGCCACCAGTGCAGGGCCGCAAAAGTCTCGCAATGAAGATGCCTGCTACCCTAGCCCAGCCGAAATGAAACGCACAGGCGCAGCTGACTTACCCCTGCTGCCGCGCTTAGCGATTGTGTGTGATGGGGTCGGCGGGCATGAAGGGGGTGAAGTGGCTAGCCAAATGGTGGTGCGATCGCTTCAACTCCAGCTCAGAAGCCTGCTGACAGAAGCCATCGAACAGCCTCAATCGATTCCACCCGAGGTTGTGATCGATCAGATTGAAGCCGCCATCCGTGTGGCCAACAACCTCGTAGCCCAGCAAAACGATCAGCAGGGCCGGGCTGCTCGCCAGCGCATGGGCACGACCCTCGTGATGGCCCTAGTGCTGCCCCAGCGTGTGGAGACGCCCCAAGGCCCAGCAGATGTAAACGAGCTATACCTTACCCACATTGGCGATAGCCGCGCCTACTGGATTACCGCAGAGCACTGCCAGCTCCTCACTGTTGATGACGATATTGCTGGTCGAGAAGTCAGCAGCGGCTACAGCTTCAAATCTGTTGCTAGCCAGCGCCCCGATGCCAGCGCCCTGACCCAGGCTGTTGGGTTGCGTGAGTACGAAAAGCTCACGCCGCACACTCAGCGCTTTTTGTTCGATTCAAGTGGTGTGCTGCTGCTGTGCTCGGATGGACTGAGCGACAATCGCCAGGTCGAATCGTCTTGGGCAAACTACATTGGTCTGATCGTCAAAAAGATTGTGCCGTTGAGCGCTGCGGCTGACTCCTGGGTTGAGCTTGCCAACCAAAACAACGGCCATGACAACGTGGCTGTCGCACTGATGAGCGTTGATATGGTTGACGACAGTGCTGAGCTAGATGTGAGCGATGGCGCGGAAGTGGTGCTGGCCGAAGCCCGTAAAACAAGGACGCCAGCGGCCAGTCGTCACAACGCAGCTGATGGCAATGCTGCCAGTGCGGGCGCTCAGCTGGATGAAGAGATGACGGCGGCGTCCAGAGCGCTGCTGTACGGCGAAGATGATGACGATGACACACCGCTGATGCCAGAAGACATTGTGGATGTGCCGATGACAGCAGAAGTCCAGCCAAAGGCCAAAGGTCAAGGGTTTGTGACGGGCCTGCTGGCACTGATTATTTTGGCTGTCGTGAGTGGTGTCGGCTTTGCGTTGTGGCGCAATGTTGTTTCACGGCCTGCGCCTGAGGCCGCGCCCGCAGAAGGCATCGAAGCGCCGCCTGCTTCAGATTCAGCAGTTCCGGATGCACCGGTTGCGCCGCCTAGCGCTTCTGATGAGTAAGGCGATGAGGCCAGAAAAGGAAAGTCCACTCCTGTGAGAGAATAATGAGAAGGGTCGGTGGACTATCAGCTCATGAGTCCTGCCGCTTTGTTGTAGCCTCTGATAATATTTCTCCTTATGAAAGTTGGCGATCGCGTACGTGTAAAAGCTCCTCTCACGCTGTTTAATCATCCTCAGCACCGCAACCAACCCCACAATGTAGAGGGGATGGAAGGTACTATTTCGGCTATTCTGACTGACTGGAAGGGCAGACCCATCAGCCCGAACTATCAAATTGTTGCGTCCTTTGAAGTAGAAGGTGCAAAGCGTCCGTTTAAGGCGCACTTGCATGAAGATGAGCTAGAAGTGATTGCTTAGGGCAAGTTTAGGGGTGAGGGCGCTAGCTCCACCCCTCTTCTCCTCTCCATTTTTATGACCCTCAATTTTGCTGGATAGGAAGCAAAATTGAGGGTTTGGCGTTTTGATGGTCTAGCTCGTTTGCTGTGTGGGACGAACCAACACATCATTGACCTCTACATGGGCTGGTTGACTCAGGGTGTAGGCCACTGCATTGGCAATATCAACCGCTTGCAGGACCGGAAACTGGCTGTAGGTTTGCTGCGCTTTTTCAGCGCTCTGGTGATACTTTTCGGCAAATTCGGTTTCCACAATGCCAGGACTAATAGAGGTGATGCGGATGGGGCTATTGGCCTCACGTAACTCACGGCGCAGGGTTTCTGTGAGCGATCGCACTGCAAACTTCGTGGCCGAATAAATGCCCGTAATCGCAGGCACCCGATGCCCCGACATAGAACTTAGATGCACGATGTGCCCTGAATGCGGGGTGTTTGATTCTGCTGAGGCAGCTCCTTCTGCGGTCACCTCTTTTTCGGTCATCTCTTCTGTGGTCATTAGGCGAATGGCCTCACGGGTGCAGATGCACAGGGCGAGCACATTCACGTCTAGCATTTCGCGCCAGGCGTCGGTAGCGCCGCTCATCAACGATTCTTTGTGTCCTAGCCCTGCATTGTTTACAAGCACGTTTAGCTGGCCCCAGCGTTCTTTAACGGCGGCGAAGAAACTCAGAATTTGAGCCTCATCTCGCAGGTCTACAGCCTGGGCAAGCACATCCACGTCCTGACGACGCAGGGTATTGGCGACCTCGGTAAGCTTACTTTCGCGACGGGCGCAAATGGCTAAGTCGTAGCCGTCGGCAGCGAGCCTGCGGGCAATAGCAACCCCGATACCGCTAGACGCGCCTGTGACCATTGCGACCGGTCTGGGCCTAAGCGGCTGACGTTTAATTGATTGAATCATTTTGAAATTTTTACAGTAGGACGACCGTTTTTATCAAAGACTTTGCTGATAGATGAGGTAGATTATATGAGAGGATTATTACAACCTTTTAAGCATTAATACTTTTTTGGAGAACGCTCAGAATGGATATTCGCGTCTTGCTAGTACTATCACCTTTACTCATCGCTGCAAGCTGGGCTGGGTTCAACATTTTTAGAGCGGCCCTCGGCCAAGTACAGGATTTACTGAATAAGAACAACGCCGCATAAGCGATAACGTTAATCAGTTAGAGCGTTATTGCCCAACAGCACTTAAGCGCAGTTCTTCAAGATTAGAAAATGCATAAGGTCACTTCTTTCCTGAGGTGACCTTTTTGTGTTGGGCGTGTGTTTGATGGCCAAAGGGGGCTCTGCTTAAATCCTGTGTTTACGAGGCCCGTGTACGAGGTCCGTTGATGAGACCCATTTATGGGGAGCCGTTGACGGCACCGTTTAACCGTCTAAGGTCAATGCCTTAAGCGCGGGCATCAGTTGATCAAAGGCAATGCCTCTGTGACTGTAGCGCTCTTTTTCGGCCTCACTCATTTCAGCAAAGGTTTTACCTTGGCCTTCCACATAAAAAATGGGATCGTAGCCGAAGCCACCTGCGCCCTGGCCTTCGGTCAAAATCCTGCCTGGACAGCGACCTTCGGTTTCCAGAGCGATGGTGCCATCAGGACGAGCAAGCGCGATCGCACAGACAAACTCAGCCCGACGATCGGTTTCTTCACCCAGCTCTTGGAGGACGCGGTTAATGCGGTCAGCGTCGCTGTGGCCGTATCGGGCTGAAAAGACGCCGGGAGCGCCGCCCAGGGCGACGACAGAGAGGCCGGAGTCATCTGCGATCGCCCAGCTTTGGGTTGCGATCGCCACTTCAGAGGCTTTAAGCCGTGCATTTTCAATAAACGTGCTGCCGGTTTCTTCTACCTCAATGTCCTTGGGCTTCAGCGCCAGCGTCCAGTCCAACACCTGCAGATAATCCTTCAGTTCAGCGAGCTTGCCCGGATTCCCCGTGGCGACAACGACAGTGGTCATAAATAAGTTAAGCATCAAAAGGGCATTGGCCTTTATAGAATAGACCACACCGAATAGACCACACCGAATAGGCCACACCTGCGAGCTCGTTTGCTAGCTGGTTTGTTAGCGTATTGGGGCGCTAGTGTCCTGAGCGGTTTTGTCGCACAATTAGCAAATGTCACCATTTAGTCACTATCCAAAGAAACGCCTGCAAAAGCGCACCCTCAGCAGACGACGCTTTTTAACCCAGTTTGTTGTGAGTGGTTCGTTCGCTGCTGGGAGCAGTCTTTTCTTAAAGGGCTGTGCGCCTGACTTTGCTGCCTTGGAGGCCAAGCTCACTTCAGAATCGCCGGACGCTGACGAGGCTCAAAATTCTCAACCGGCTGACGCTCAAATAGCTGATGCTCAAGCGGCTGATGATAGTGCTGAGACCGCGTTGAATAATTCGTCAGGGGTTGAACCAGCAGAGATTAAAGTGGGTCTGCTTCATTCGCTCAGCGGCAGTATGGCTTTGAGCGAAGCGGCCATTGTCGATGCAGAGCGCATGGCGATTGATGAAATCAACGCCGCAGGGGGCGTGCTAGGCAAGCAGCTAGTGCCCGTTCAAGAAGACGGTGCGTCTGACTGGCCCACCTTTGCCGAAAAAGCCGAAAAGCTGATTGATCAGCGCGAGGTTGCCGTGATTTTTGGTGGACTGACCTCGGCTAGCCGCAAAGCGATATTACCGGTGGTTAAAGCCAAGAACCGGCTCCTGTGGTATCCGGGCTCCTACGAAGGTCAAGAGTGTTCTCGCAATGTATTTTATGCGGGCTCAACCGCCAATCAGCAAATTGAGCCCGCTGTGAACTGGATGCTGGGTAACCGGGGAAAGTCGTTCTTTTTAGTCAGTGCGAATGCGCGTAATGTCCATAACATCGTGAGGGCCCAGCTCAAGGAAAAAGGGGGGAAAGTCGCTGGCGAAGCCTATGTCCCAATGACGGCGGGTACGAATGTGGATATGTCACCTGTGATGAAAGATATCAAAGAGGCGATGCCCGAGGGCGGCATTATTTTAAATAGCCTGGTCGGGAGTGCTAACCGTGCCTTTTTTCGCGCTTTAACAGGCGCGAGCCTGTCTGCGAATAAGTATTTGGTGATGTCGGTTCGTGTCACTGAAGAAGAAGCCTTTCAAATTGGGCCGGAGTTGCTAAACGGTCACTATGCGGCCAGCAGCTACTTTCAGTCGATAGAAGGTCCTGACAATCAGGAATGGGTGAAGCGCTTTCATGACCAGTACGGGGCTGATCGGGTAATTGGGGATGCGATGGTGTCGGCTTACACCATGGTTCACCTGTGGGCGCAGGCGGTAGAAGCGGCGCAATCGATTGAGACCGAGGCTGTGCGCGCGGCGTCCTATGGCCTGACTTTTGCCGCACCGCAGGGTCGGGTGACGGTGCAGCCCAATCATCACCTCAGCAAGCCGGTAAGCATTGGCAAACTCTTGGACAATGCTCAAGTTGACATTTTAGACACCAAATCTGCGATCGCCCCCAATCCCTGGAGCCAGTATTTACCCAATAGCAAAGGCTATAGCTGCGACTGGTCCGATCCGGATAAAAAAGGTAAGTACAAGCCTGAAGCTTCTGAACCCGCACCGCAGAAGCCCGAATGAGGTTGCCTTAACAAGGGGGGACAGCTTCCCTCGAGACCCTGTTTGGGGTCCTGCTTGGTGCTGTGAGCTGAAAGCACCTTGCCCTCGTCCCGACTCGGTTTCAGCGATTATCCAGAAACAAGGCTTACTTCAGCTTTTCTATTGACTTCTTAAAAAAGTTGGAATTTTGTGAGTTCAACAGTGCTTTTGTCGCGATTGCTATTGGAACTCAGAGAAAACACTGATACCGTTACTGAATTAATCACGCTCTCAGCACAAAATATTACTTAGCCTTTACATAAAGGGCTTTGTTTTACGCAGTGCTCCTGTGACTGACCTGCTGAGACCGATGAGTAAATTCTGTTTACGTAGGGACTTTGAAAATGGCTAACCGACAAGCAAGAGCCAGAGCAACCGGCTCTGTCAGCAGTTTTGCAAACGACTTTAAAGACTTTTTGCTCCGTGGCAACGTAGTAGACCTTGCAGTCGCTGTTGTGATTGGTGCCGCTTTTGGTGCGATCGTGACCTCTTTTATTGAAGATATTGTCACACCATTACTCTTGAATCCAGCGCTATCAGCTGCCGGTGTAGATGACATTGCCAACTTATCTGCCAACGGCATTAAGTACGGCTTATTCCTGTCTTCAATCATCAACTTCGTTGTGATTGGTTTGGTTTTATTCCTGCTTATCCGCAGCTTTGAGCGCATGAAGCGTACAGACGAAGTGGCTGCTGAGCCTACTCCCACTGAAAAGTTGGATGCCACGATGCAGCAGCTCAACGAGACTTTAGAGCGCAAGCTGTAAGCCCGTTGGTCTTACCCAGGATTGATTTAGACAAGTTTTAGACGTATTAAAATCTAAAAATCCCAGGCAGTGCAGTCGCGTTGCCTGGGATTTTTTGTATGGGGCCTGTTGGGTCGGGCTGTCTTGCTCGCTAGATAAAAAAGAGCCCGATGAATTAGTCGCGGCAGCCTAAGCTTTCGCGGGTGGAGACGCCGGTCACCGGATTAGTGCCTTCGGCGCGATCGCACAGCTTCTTAACCTGGAACCTGTCGATAATGGCATCGGAAAAGTCAGCGCCTGTGATGATGGCATCGCCAAAGGAACTGCTGGTCGCAATGCCCTCGACAAAAATCACGTTGGTCATATCCGCACCGTCAAACAAAACCCGGTCGGCAAAGGTTTTGGTGAGGTCTACACCGACCAAGTTAGCGCGGATGAACGTCGCTTTTGTCAAAATAGTGCCGCTCATGTCGGCCCCTTCAAAATTGGCATCGCGGGCATCGGCAGCGGCGAACGATGTGCCAGAGAGGTCTTTGCCTGAAAAATCTGCGCCTGCTTGGTTGGTGAGGGTGTAGTCCACCGCATTGTCGTTAGCCGCAGCTGGGGCAACTACGCTCGTGAGCACAACGGTTAATACCGCCACGCCTGTGAGCAATATTTTGAGTCCTTTGGACCATTTATTTGGCCCTTTCCTGGTTGGCCCTTTCCTGGCTGCTAACGCGCGCAATAACCCCATTCGTACCCGCCTTTAATTCCAAAATAGTTCGCTACTGCTTCCGATCATATCGGTTGAAGGGCCAAAAGCTAGAGACACTATCGGAAGTTGTAGAGTCGGTGGCTGCGGATTTGCACAACGGGGTAGCTGAGCTGCCTGACCATGGCTTCATCGTGGGTGGTCACGACGACGGTAATGCCAATGCTGTTGAGCTTACGCAAAATATTGATTACCTGTCGGGCGTTGTCGCCATCGAGGTTGCCAGTGGGTTCATCGGCCAGCAGGAGGGGCGGTGTCCCTACCACCGCGCGGGCAATACTGGCGCGCTGTTGTTCGCCGCCCGAGAGCTGAGAAGGGAACCGATCGGCTTTGTCTTGTAGGCCCACCATTTTGAGGGTGACAGGTAATCGGCGATTGATTTCTTTGCGACTATACCCCTGGGCGTGGAGGACAAAAGCGACGTTTTCAGCAACGGTACGACTAGGGATGAGCTTGTAGTCTTGAAAGACAACGCCAATCCGACGGCGTAGCATGGCGAGGCGGTTTCCTTTGAGCTGCGTGATGTCTTGTCCGTTAATGCAAACGCTACCTTCTGTGGGTTTTTCCTGGCCGTATAGCAGCTTTAGCAGGGTCGATTTCCCTGCTCCCGAAGGCCCGGTAATAAAGAGGAAGTCGCCTTTATTGAGCGCCAAATTAATATCGAGGAGGGCAGGCGCGCCGTTGCTGTAGGCTTTGCTGACGCGGTTAAAGGCGATCATCGGGGCCGTTTTTTCTGCCTGTTGAGCGGCCTGCTGGCTGGTCTGATTAGCTATGTGTTGAGCTGTCTGCTGAGCTGCTTGAGCCTGGTCTACAACGGCCTGCTGAGCGATCGCTCTAGCAATTTGATCGGAGAGCCCTGCGGCAGAGGGATCGCCTTGAAAGGGCGCTGCTTTTGCCTGTAGCCCTGCCGAAGTGTTGGGCTGCTTGGGCTTGCGAGGGAGGATAGAAATCATGAATGGCGTGACGATAGGAGGATAGTCCGCAGAGCTGTTGATTGCTATAGCGCAGCGATTGATCTGCTAGAAGCAGTCTCAAGTAGCCACCGTGACCTGTAAGAGACGGTGAGGCACCTCTTTGCTAAACATGCCCATCCATCAGGCTTAGTTGATTATCTATTGTCTTAAAAAAGAGATTTTACGGAATTTCTCTGAGCTAGGCAGTGTCTTGCTATCAGAACGGCTCAGAAAATCTACGTGACTATAAATCTACGTGACTATAACCGTTACTAGCGCCTGAACCATTACTAGTGCCTGACTAGCTGAACCACTTGGTAATGAGCCTGTTCATCTCACCACTGGCTTTGATATCGGTGAGTGCCGCGTTAATGTCGCGGCGCAGCGGGGAGTCTTTGGGCAGGGCGATCGCACTGCCCGTGGGGCCCTCGCTGTTAATAATTTTCGCTTCAAAATCGGGATAGCGCCGCAGGTAGGCTGTCGCCACGTTGGTTTCTAAAATCGCCCCTTCCACCGCGCCGACATCCAAGGCTTCAAACACTTCGTCTAGGGTTTCGAAGGCAATCACCTCTAGGTCTGGATGCTCGGCGCTGAGTTTGTCCGCGAAGCGGGCCTGTACGCTGCCGGCTCTTAGGCCAATGGTTTGATAGTTTAAGTCGCGCGATCGCAAGTAGCCATCGAGTGAAATCAAGGCGTGACGAGCCCGGTAGTAAATATTTGAAAAATCAACCTTCTGCTTGCGACGACGATTCGGTTCTAGGGCTGCCATGGCCATATCGACTTCGTTGCCTGCAACCGCTGGAATTAAAGCGCCCAGTTCCAAATCAACAATCGATAGCTTTCGCTGTAGGCGCTCGGCAATTAGCTCGGCTAAATCGATGTCAAAGCCAACAATGACTTTGTCCTCTCCCTCCCCTTCTGCTTGCTCATAGGGTGGATAGTTAGCCGCCGTTGCCATTACCAACGTTTTACTATTGCGCACCACGTTAATGGCGGTGCCATCCACATCAGCTGTTTCACCAGAGGCCTGCTCAGATCCTGGGTCGGACCGCTGCGAGCTGTTCAAACGAGTGCTGGCCAAATGCGTAATAGCCTGGCATCCCACACTGATTACAGGGAGCGATAAGCCTATCAAAAACCAACGCCGCTTCATGTCTATCGCCTACAACCCGTCTGTTTTGTCTTGCATTATTCTGTGCATTGTATTATTCGTTGCGCAGCCGATACCAAAAAGAGGCCCATACGAAGTGAGGCAAAGCTAACATTCTGCGCCAGCGCCAAGGCTCTTGATAAAGTCGGTACAGCCACTCAAGGTGTGCGTTGCGCATCCACATCGGCGCGCGCGCCTTCTTCCCCGACCAAATATCAAAGCTACCGCCGACCCCAATCCACACAGCATGAGGGCACAAATGCCGGTGCTTTGCAATCCAAAATTCCTGACGCGGCACGCCAAGGCCCACAAAAATTAGGTCGGGTTTAAGGGTGCTCAGCCGGTGGATAAAGTCATCTAACCGGTCACCTTTTGCGTAGCCATCTTGCACAATCGCTAGGTTGAGTTGAGGGGCTCTGGCCTGCCAGGCGCGCGCAGCCGCGTCTATTACCTCTGGCTTGCCGCCGTAAAATGCGACTTTTACCTCAGGTCCTAAGCTGTCTAACAAATCTGCTGCTAGCTCAATGCCAGGATATCGCCGGAGCAAATGTCCGCACATAAACCGAAAATACAGCTCAATGCCCGATCCATCGGGGGCGACCAAATCAGCGTTGTCAATAAAACGATGGAGCTGATCGTCCGTCTGTGCGGCCATGCACATTTCAGCATTAATCGTGACGACGTGCGTCCCTTTGTTTTCGCGCAGCCGGTTGTTTAACCAACCCACGTAATTTTTACTTTCATGGACTCTGAGCCCCATGACCGAAAGCGTGTTTAAGGTGTCATACTCGGTCACAACCACTTGCCATTCCTACGAAATTCGGTACTACAGCTTGCCTTTAGTAATCAGTTTCTTCCTCGTATTCCATGACTTTCCGCTTCGGTAGGTTGAGCGGCTTAGCCTCAATGAGTTCTTCTTCTTGGGCCGGCTCATCCCATACGTCGCTGGTCACATCAACATCGTCAGGCGGCACGTCTACCACGTCTTGGCGAGCGGGCGGGCGCTGCTGAGCGCTGGGGGCAGGAGGGGCTGCTCTCCTTTCTTCTCTACGAGGCGGCGCGTCTTCTCTCCAGCGCTCTGCTGGACGCTCTGCCGGTCGCTCTGCTGGACGGCTACGCGCGTTGTCCATACGGCCCTCGTTTTTAATCCCAGACGGTAGCTGATTAGAGGCCGATACAGGCATCACGTAGCCATCGCTGAGCCCTCTGTCCCAGGGCGCATTGCCCAGACCCAAGCGCTCTAGCAAGCCAACGCTGAGCTGTGTGAGTTTTTCTTCACTGCCTTCAAACACAATAATCCTATCGGGTCCGGTGCTAACAATTTCTTCGACCGGTAACTCGTAGGTACTCACGACCTGATCGGGAATTTGAGGCAACCCTAAGGAGGCGACCACGATGGTTTCTAACTTGCCGTTCACCACATCAAACTTAAATCCACGCACCCGGCCCAGCACCTCACCCGATTCGGTAATGACTTCGCTATTGACCGGGTTGTTGAAAATGTCTGTTCTGACATCGCCATCGAGAACGGTGTCATCATCTACCAAGATCACGTCACCCATTTGGCGAATATCGGTGAGCAGCATGGCCTTTTCATTGCTGGCAATCACTTTTGAAAGGATGTTTTCCTGCAATCCTATGGCCACAACTTCAAGCCGGTCG
Organism: Cyanobacteria bacterium J06634_5; assembly: GCA_039820525.1. Lineage (GTDB taxonomy): Bacteria > Cyanobacteriota > Cyanobacteriia > Phormidesmidales > Phormidesmidaceae > Phormidesmis. The sequence goes on along the minus strand of JBCBPY010000023.1, from coordinate 66,704 downwards.
AGATCGACCCACATCTGAGAGACGACGCCCAGGCGGCGACCTGTACTGCGGGTAATCACCTGCGTACCAACGATGTCAGAGCGGAGTCGGCTTTGTTCAAAAGTCATGACTATTCAAAAAATGCCTCAAAATGCCATCGCTTCAAATGGCGGGGACAGAGCTTGTGGGACTATACCCCACTTAGTAGCCCATTGTATCGAACTGCCTGATTTTTCTGGTTGAGGGAATGCCGAACACAGCCTTTAAGGTATGAGCTTTTGGCGAAACCTCAAGTAGCCTTTGCCAAGTTAATGCCCAGCACTTGTGTGTAGGCCCCGCGCGCCTGGGTGACCCCAATGGTGCGCTGGGCGGCTTCAATCATCGGGCGGCGTAGGCTCACAACAATGAACTGGGCCTGCTGGGCTTGGTGCTGAATCATTTTGGAGAGTTTTTCTACATTCGCGCCGTCTAGGAACATGTCTACCTCGTCGAAGGCGTAGAAGGGGGAGGGGCGGTAGCGCTGAAGGGCGAAGATGAAGCTGAGAGCGGTGAGGGATTTTTCACCCCCGGACATAGAGGCGAGGCGGCGGACCTGCTTGCCTTTGGGGTGGGCGACTAGGGTGAGGCCCCCGGCGAAGGGGTCGCTGGCGTTATCGAGCTGGAGATGGCCGTCGCCATCGGAGAGTTCTTCGAAAATGGACTGGAAGTTTTCATTGACGGCGTCGAAGGCTTCTTTGAAGGCTTCTTTGCGCAGGGTGGTGAAGTTTTCGATGCGCAGCAGGAGCTCGGTGCGCTCTTCTTCAAGGGTGGTGAGTTTGTCGGTGAGTTCTTCTAGCCGCTCTAGTGTTCTTTCGTATTCTTCAAGGGCGAGCATGTTGACGGGCTCTAGGGCTTCGAGTCGGCGCTGTAAGGATTTCAGCGACTTGTGCAGATTTTCTAGGGTGAGGTCTTCAGGAATTTCGGGGAGCGGATCGGGGAGTTCTAGGGCTTCGCGGTCAATGGTTTGCTGCAGGTCATGAAGCTGCTGCTGGCGGGCGGCTTGGGTTTCTTGGAGCTTCTGCAGCTGCCATTGGTTTTGCTGCTGCTGGTTTTGCTCTTCTTTGTACTGGCGCTCTTGGCGATCGCGGGCGTTTTTCTCTTGCTTGAGCTTGTCGTCTAGGACGGCGATCGCACTTTTGGTTTGGGCAATGGTTTCATTGAGCTGCTGCTGCTGCTGCGCAAACTCAGACTTTTGATTGATCTGTGTCTGCTGCTGCTGTCGTAGCGTTGCAATTTGCTCGGTATCTCGCTGAATTTTTTCCTGTAGGCGCGTTTGTTGAACGGCTAAATCTTGCTGCTGTTTTTCAGCGGTTCGCAGGCGCTGCTGCTGTTCGTTCAGCTTGGTTTCGAGCGATCGCACCAGGCCTTGGGCCTGCTGCCACTCGCTGTGAGTTTGCGACTTTTCAAGGTCTTCCAGCGCTTGGCGCTTCTTCGTGAGGGCCTCTTCTTGCTCTGGTAAAGACTGCTCGATCTCTACCAGGCGAGATTGGGCCAAAGCATGCTCTCTATCAGAGCGCTCAAGCTGTTCTTTTGCCTGGGCTAAGCGCTGTTCTAAGGCTTGCTTTTGCTGCTGAGCCTGATTGGCCTTCAGCTCATTTTCCCGGTAGTTTTGGCGCGCTTCAATCAAAGCTTGAGACTTCTCTTTGGCCTTCATGGTGAGCTGGTTCACCTTTTGCTCGCAGCGCCGCAGGATGGCGGTGATTTCGGCGAGGCGATCGCGCAATTCCTTGGCCTCTTGCGATTCCCCAGCAGAAACGGTGCCAAAGCTAAGTCGCCCGCGCTTGCGCAGGCTACCCCCCGTCATCGCACCACTGGACTCAAGTACTTCACCGTCTAGGGTCACAATCCGGTACCGACCCATGTTGCGGCGTGCTTCGGCGAGGCTTTCAAACACCACCGTGCTGCCAAAGACAAAAGCAAATACGTCTGCGTACTTGTCATCGCAGGTGATGAGGTTGACCGCGTAGTCCACAAAGCCCTCTGGACGGTTCCACTTATCGACTTCTTTGAAGTGGGGAACCCGAATTTTATTCAGGGGTAAGAAGGTCGCGCGTCCTGCCCGCTGCTGCTTGAGCAAGTCAATCGCCTGCGCGCCCACTCGGTCATCTTCTACCACCATGAAGCCCATGCGGCCCCCGGCGGCAATTTCTAAGGCCAGCTTATAGGTCTTATCGACCTGACCTAGCTCGGCTACGATGCCGCACAGCCCTCTAATGCCGCTGCGCTTGAGCACTTCAGTGGCTTGCGTACCTTGGGTTTCTTTAATCGCCTGCTCTTGCGCTTCTAGTCTGTCGAGTTCTCGCTGCTTATCTCGCTGCTCTTGCAGTAGTCGGTTTAAGGTTTGTGTCTGCGTTTGCAGCTCAGCGTCAACATCGGCCACAGACTGCGCCAGCTGCTGAATCTGCGTCTGGCTAAAGGCAGTGCCCTTGGCTTCTGCACCTTTCTTTGCCAGCTCCCCTTCTTCAGTGGTTGCGCGCTCACCTGCGACACCCCCACCTATTTCTGCTTCTAGCTTGCCGAGGGCTTCCCGCTGGCTTTCCCGCTGCGTTTCTAGCTGGCTGATGCGCTCTTGTAGCCGTACTCGCTCGGCTCGCTGGGGCTCTAGCTGGCTGAGTAGGGCCTCGACTTGCTTGCGCAGGTCGGTTTGCTGCTGTACCCAGGCTTGAGACTGATCGGCGATCGCATTGGTCTCTTCCCGCTTGGCTTCCAGTTCGGCCATCGCTGCGTCGCGCTCGCCGGTAATCTTGGCAATGTCTTCTTCGTTGAGGGTTTTAAGCTGCTGGCCTAGGGTGCCTAGCTGGCCTTCTTGGGTTTGAATATTGGCTTGGACTTCGGCAATTTGCTCGGTGAGTAGGCGCGTTGCGTTTCCAGCGGCTTCTTCCTGGCGTACCAGCTGGCGAATTTCGGCTTCTTGGGTGGCGAGCTTGGCCTGTAGCGCTAAGTACTCTTCTTCACCTAGGGCTTTGACCTGTGCGTTCAGCACGGCTAGCTCGGCAGCGGTTTTTTCCATCTGCTCAGCGAGCGCTGCGATCTTTTGCTCGATTTCTTCGCCTTCTGTGCGGCCCTTGGCGAGCTGGTTGGTGAGCTGGTCGGCCTGCTTTTTGTGCGATCGCCACTGCATCACCCCTTCCCACTTCTGCTTTTCCTGGAGGGTGGACTTAATTTGCTTATATTTTTCGGCTTTTTTGCGGTCCTGATCCAAGCGCTCTAGCTGGTCAGTCAGCTCAGTTTCTACAATTCGGAAACGCTCTTCGCGGTCTTTCACCACGTCTAGCTTGTTTTTGGCCTGATTAATTTTGCGGTCAAACGAGGCGACCCCGGCTAGCTCATCAATAATTTCCCGTCGCTCACGGGCGTTCATTGAAATAATGCTGGTGACATCTCCCTGGAGCACCACGTTGTAGCCCTCAGGATAGATACGAAAGCGCTGGAGCTGATCGTGCAGCTGGTTGAGCGTACAGGGCTCGCCGTTGATGTAGTAGTTAGAGGTGTAGGTGCCCTGGGCAGTCACTCGCAGGCGGCGAGTCACTTTCCATTCGTGAACGGGGCTCTGGCCGTTTTGCTGGCCGTTTTGCGTGCTGCCGTTAGTGCTAGCCGCCAGCACTGCCCGCTCAAGGCTGGCGGCATCAAGCTCTTCATTGTCTGGCAGTGTTTCTGAGTCAACGACTTCTGCTTCAATGGCCGTGCCGTTTTCGTGAGCACTTCCACCATTGGCCTCACTGTGATTGGCCGCAGCCCCGTCAGCACTTTCCTCAGCGGCTTCATCCTCATCGCTGGCAAGCTTAATCTCATCTTCGTCGTCTGTAATCAGCTTATCGACAACGTCTGTGATATCAAAGGTGGCCGTAACAATGGTTTCAACGGTGGATCGTCGCTTGGCCTGATTTTGGTTGACCAAGTCGGGGAGCCGCTCAGCCCGCATGCCGCGAGAGCTGGCTAGCCCCAAACAAAAGAGAAGGGAGTCCAGAATATTCGACTTGCCAGAACCGTTTGGGCCAGAAATGACCGTAAATCCTTGCAGTAGGGGGACATCCGTCGCTCCCCCGAACGATTTAAAATTTGAGAGTTCGACTCTTTTTACGTGCACTCACAGCGTCGCACTATGTAGTGCGTACAGTTGTACTAAATCTGCGTATTCATAAAACATAGCATTGGCCAGCCTGATTGTGCGAGTGCTTCTGAATCTGACTCGCGTTGGTGGTGGACTGATCGCTATGGCTACAAGTCGTATTCTTAACAAAGAACGGTGCAAAGATCACCCTACTTGTCGAAAAAGTGTTCAAAGATCTCAAAAATTGTTTTTGTCGCTTGGCAAAATAATGCCGCCCGATTAGGCCTAAGGCTAGCGACCGCACGGGCCTAAAGGCAATCCTTGTTAATTTTGGCTAGTTTGTATAGAACGGTGTTTTATTTTCGCCCAGAAAAATAAGCTCAGAGAAATAAACTAGAGAGTAAATAGGTTTTATGAGGTTTGATTAAAAGCCACCGTCTTTTACGCGTCTACTTTTCCACCTTGTTGTTTGCAGTGCCTGTTTGAGTGTCTTTTTCTTCTTCCTCTAGCCCTGATTCTGGCCCTAATGCTCGCTCCATTATTCCGGGCCCTGCTTTGATTGGCTTTGACCCTGGCAGTGTTAAGTGTGGCTTGGCTGTCGTTGGGCTCGACAAGGTGCTGCATTATCACCAGGTAGTCGCCGTTGATGACATTCCTAGCACGCTACAGCAGCTCAGAGAGTCCTACCCTGTCTCTGGCATTGTGATGGGCGATCAGACCCGTTCCAAGCAGTGGAAGGAAACGCTGATGTCGCTCCCAGGTGCTCCTCGGATAACGCTAGTCGATGAGCGATATAGCTCTTTGGAGGCGCGCGATCGCTACTGGGAAATGTATCCTCCTAAGGGCCTCGCTAAGATGATGCCGCAAAGCCTGCGCAGTATCCCTCGCCCGATTGACGATATTGTGGCGATTTTGTTGGTAGAGCGATACCTGAAGCGCTTGGCCGGAGAGGATTAAAGCTGGGCTCGAATCGTAAAGGAGTAGTCGCCACCGGGCTCCAGCTGATAGTCGTACTGCTCTAAAAACCGACCCAGCGGTTCTTGAATTAGGGCCCTGCCTAACGAGGGCTCTACCGAGAGCTGACCTGTACGAAATCGCCATCGAAACCGCCATTCGAACTCATTGGCACTCACTTCACCTTCAATCTTGCCCTGCCGCCAAGACTGGTGCGTAATGCGGACATGGGCAGTTGTTGCCGGTAGATGCTTCTTAGAACTCACTCGGACCTAGCACTCCTACCACGACGCTTTCTACTGGTATCCACGATAGCGGGCCAATGCTCTCCTGACCCACCTTTAGGGGCGAATAGAGGCGAAATAACAGGCCATAAATAACAGGCCATATATTTCTTAATAGATTGCTACAAAACAACATATCTACTGGCCATCCTGCGACCCCTCTATTCAAGGTATAGCCATTGACGGTAGCCTAGAAAGTATTAACCAACACCCTTAAAGAATTTACCGTGCCTAAGGTTGGCATCATTTACAACGACATCAAGCCAGTGGCCAAAGCAGAAGCTCAAAAGCTGCGTGCCCGGTTTGAATCCATCGGTTACGAGGTTGCCTTAGCCACGGGCGCAACGGGCATCTTGGGATATTCTCAGCCGGGGCGTCCGGTGTGCCACACTCCAGTCGAAAGTCTGGTGCCTCCTGGCTTTGACAAGGACATGCAGTTCGCGGTGGTTTTTGGTGGGGATGGCACCGTACTCTCGGCTTTTCGCCAAATTGCGCCTAAGGGCATTCCGTTGTTGGCCGTCAATACCGGCCACATGGGTTTTTTAACTGAGCTGTATCTCAATCAGCTCTATCAGTCTATTAAGCAGCTGGTTGCTGGTGAGTATGAAATAGAAGAGCGTGCCATGGTGATGGTACAGCTCTACAGCCAGGATGCTTTGGCCTGGGAGGCGCTGTGCCTCAATGAGATGGTGCTGCACCGTCAGCCACTCACCAGCATGTGTCACTTTGAAGTGCAGGTCGGTGTTCATGCCCCAGTAGATATTGCTGCCGATGGCATCATTGTGTCTACGCCAACGGGCTCTACGGCCTATTCTCTGTCTGCCGGAGGGCCGGTGATTGCGCCTGGGGTGTCTGTGCTTCAGCTAATTCCGATATGTCCACACTCCCTGGCCTCTCGTGGACTGGTTTTCCCCAATGCGGAGCCTGTGACCATTACCTCTGCTAATCCTGAGTCGTTGGTGATGGTGGTTGATGGTAATGCCGGTTGCTATGTGGTGCCTTCGGACCGAGTGTGTTTGACCAAGTCGCTCTATCCTGCGCGCTTTGTCCGACTCAAGCCGCCTGAATTTTTCCGCGTACTGCGTGAAAAACTAGGGTGGGGTCTTCCCCATATTGCCAAGCCGACTTCTGTAGAGCTACCCTAGGCCCCAACGTTCGTTATTGGCAGTTTGCTGCTTACGAAAGAATTCAACGTGGGGTCTTTGCAATGGCCTTTCAGGCTCAACGTTCGTTTTAAGTGTCTCTGATGCTCTTTTGAGTGACTGTTATGACTGAGCCCCTTGAAGATTTTCCCCAAGAGCCATCGCCTCAGAAAGTGCCTGCTAAAGGGTCTTCTCAGGTGCTGATTGTTGAAAGCGATGAGAGCCTAGCCCATGAAATGGGCGTAGTGCTGCACGAGGCCGGCTATGCCTGCCTAAAAGCCAACAGCCTGTCCTTGGGATTGCGTCATGCCCGCACTGAGTCGCCTGCGCTGGTGGTTGTGGCTCGGCGATTGGCCGAAGACTCTGGATTAGAGTTGTGCCGCCAGCTTCGTGCTGAGCACAACCGGGTGCCCATTCTGCTAATGATGGCGCATGACGAACTCTCCGATCGTATTGCTTGCTTAGAGTCTGGTGCGGATGACTACTTCCTGGCGCCTTACCGCAGTGACGACTTTATTAAGCTGGTGAATGCCTACTTGCAGCCCAGCGAATCCAGTGGTGAACAGCTCCGATTTGCCGATCTGGTGTTAGATTTGGCCCAGCGTCAGGTGATTCGGAACGATCGCGTCATAGAGCTGACGATGAAAGAATTTGAGCTGCTGAAATATTTGATGGAGCATCCTCGCGAGGTGCTCACGCGTAAGCAAATTTTAGAAAGCGTATGGGGCTACGACTTTATTGGTGAGTCCAACGTGATTGAGGTGTACATCCGCTACCTGCGCTTAAAAATTGATGGCGAAAATGAAAAGCGCCTGATTCAAACGGTGCGTAGCGTGGGCTATGTGCTCCGCGAAAGCTAATCTGAAAACCTTACGGATGAACGACGGACACCCAATATGCGCCCATTCAATTTGCGTTTCTTGCAGCAATCTTCCTATCAAGTATTGCCGCTACTGACCTGTGTGCTGCTGGGCTTCTCTGTTTCAGGATGTTCTGTGCCAGATGATCCGGGTGTGGCTACTGTGCCGCCTACTGCACCGCCTGCTGGGGGGGCAGACGCTGCGGCCTCTGAAGAGATTACCCTGAGCGGCCCTGGGCAGCTATTACCGGTTACGGCCACTGCTGAACTAAAAGGTGTGGTGTTTGATCTGGAGGTCGCACGAACTTCTCAGCAGCAGGCCCTGGGCTTAATGTTTCGCTCGGCCTTGCCGGACAACCGGGGCATGGTGTTTCCGTTTTCCTCGCCCAGACCGGCGAGCTTTTGGATGAAGGACGTACCGGTGGCTTTGGATATGGTGTTTGTACGGGAGGGGGAGGTGATTGCCATTGAGCATTCTGTGCCGCCTTGTGAGGCTACGCCCTGCCCTACTTATGGCCCTAACGGTAGAAAAATAGTCGATTCGGTGATTGAATTACGCAGTGGAAGAGCCGCCGAAATTGGCCTTGAAGAGGGAGATTCGGTGATTTTTGGCAATCTCTCTGATAGCAACGGTTTCAGTAATAATTAAGCAAATCTATAGATAAAAAAATATTTTTGCCAATACACCGTAGAATTACGGAGCTAAGTACACTGACAGCTAATTTCTTCTGGTGGTAGAAATGTCAACTGGGCTTAATAAAACAACTTGCTGCTTATTAGTTCGTTGCTTTTTTCCCTGAGTGACTCATCTGTACGACTCGTGAAGATAAGACTCTGCCGCTGAGCCGTGAAGCTGTTCCATCTTGGATATATCGCGAATAGCCTGCTGACGCCTGTAGCGTTGTGTGGGTAGCTTTTGTCCATACAGCTTTTGTGCGCATAGCTTTTGGGCACGTAGCTTGAGTGAATTTTGGTTTGAACAAACTCTTGAAAAAATATTTAAAACAGTTTTTGTGGGGATTTTGTTGAATTGAAGCGTATTAGGGGTTTCAACTTCCGCCTCTTTAGCTGCGCTGTTCTCGGCCTGACGGTCTTTGAACAGTCTGACTACAGATAGATTGATATTCCGTGATTTTACGCAATTGTGTTTTTATTAAAGGCCTTGTCGCTAGAGCCAGCAAAATTCGACAGGGCATGTGATAAAAACAACGGCTTTCCTGGCGACTTGTCATCTACCTTACCGATAACATATAAAAAATGATTTCTAGCGATTACACCAAGCTCATCCGTTTTCTTCAGGACGAACTAGCCGTCCCTCCAAAGTCCATCAAGCTAGCGTTGCAGCAGTGCCGTGAAGATTTGGGCCCTTTGCCAATGGTGCTATGGCAGCAAGGCGTGCTGTCTTTGCAGCAACTTGAAAGAACCTTTGATTGGATGGAGATGGCCTAATGAGAGCCATCTGACGCTTAAGGTAGGACGCTCACCGGGGTTTCTAACCCAACCTGCTCGTACAGCGCCAAAATATCGACATTGCGCATTCGCACGCAGCCATGAGAGACCGCGCTACCCATTACAGACTCATCTGGCGTGCCATGAAACCCGATGACGTTAGTCCCGTCGGACCAAAATCCAATCCACCGAGTTCCCAACGGATTGCCAGGGCCGGGCGGCACCCGCTCACCGGTCATGGGATGCTCCCAAGTGGGGTCTGTGAGCTTTTGAAACACGCTAAAGTCGCCAGTCGGCGTTTGCCAACCCTCGCGGCCCACCGCAACTTCGTAGCTGGCTACCAGCATTTCGCCGCGATACACCGATAACCGCCGCGCTGACAGGCTTAAGACCAGATTGAGTGCAAAGACTTGAGCGCCTTGATCGAGGTTGCCAGCACGGGCCGATAGGGCTTGCGTCGCAGTCGCAGTGGACCCTGTTGGCCAGTCAGATGCTGGCCAGTCAGAGGTTGGCCAGTCAGAGGTTGGCCAGTCAGATGCTGGCTGGTCGGATATTGCTTGGGCGGCGGTGGTGGTTGACAGGACGCCAGCTGCTGACAATAGGAGCGCGATGCGCCAAAAGAGAGATTGTCTCCTTTCTTTTGTTGTTGTAGTTGGCGTTAGGGTGACCATCATCCTGCTCATGGCTGAACGATCACTGGTGTCCCAATATCTACCTGTGAAAATAGGGCGACCACATCTTCATTGCGCATTCGCACACAGCCGTTTGAAGCGGCTTTGCCAATGGACTCCAACGTAGGCGTACCGTGGAACCCAAAGGAGCCTTCGGCGCTCGTGGCAAACTCAATCCAGCGCAAACCGAGGGCGCTATCTGGACCGGGCTCGTGTATTTCACCCGTCCATGGGCTTCTCCACTTGGGATTCACCAGCATTTGCGAGACGGCAAACTCTCCTAGAGGGGTTGGGGTTTCATCAGTGCCGACGGCAACTGGATAGCTGCTCACCAGCATCTGGCCCCGATAGAGCGAAACTCTCCTTTCTTCCAAACTCAACACCACCCGGTTGCCTGCGATCGCAGCACCAGCGGGTAAAGACGAGCGGCTAACTGTCGATTGTGGCGCTATCACAGGCGCGGAAGCGGATTGATTGACCCCTGAAGGAACCGCAGATTGAGGGATTTCTTCTGCGGTTTTGAGGTGGGGGACTTGGGCGATCGCAGGGGCGCTAATGGTCATGAAGAGCCCTGCGATCGCGCCCATTCCAGACAACGCCAAGCATCGCTGAACCCGTTGATATCTTAACCACCTATGCATTCTGCATATCCATAACGACATTGAAGCTAAAATCTCGAAGCTAAAACCTCGAAGCTGAAACCTCGAAGACAACCGCCTTAAAGGGCGCGAGTCATCACAGCTTTACCAAAGCGCGCGTACCGCGTCTGCCTCCTCAGAAGCCTCGGTAGAGGGCTCGGTGTCAACCACTGGTGATGACTGTGGCCTGTCGGTCACTGCGGAAGAGTCTGCCGCTGGGGCTACCGGTGCGACGCGATCAATCGCTGTCTCTTGTAGTGTCGTTGTGCGGGTGATAGATGTTCCTGCGTTGGGAGTGGTTTCAGCCGTCTCGGTCGGTAGGTTGCCCTCTGGTAGGTTGCCGTCTATGCGAGCTTGCAGCTGGCTGTCAAAGCCGTCGGGCAGTAAAACTTTATCAACAGCATGAATCACGCCGTTGGTCGCGGCGACGTCTGCCTGTACAACATTGGCACCGTCGACGGTGATACCTGTGGGGGTAACGCCAATACTGACCCTGTCTTGTAGGGTATCTAGAGCGCCAGAGGCCAGCTGATTAGAGGTCACGTCACCATAGGCCATGTGGTTGTAGAGCAATCCAACCAAGAGGTCCTGATTTTCAGGTCGCAGCAACGTGTCTAAGGCGCCTGGCGGCAGCGCGCTAAACGCAGCATCTGTGGGTGCAAACACGGTGAATGGGCCGTCTCCATCGAGGAAGTCCGTGAGGTTGGCAGTGAGCAACGCCGAGGTCAGGGTTGAAAACTCTGCGGTGCTACCGGCCAGGTCAACGATGTTTTGAGTGGCCGCTGTTGAGGAGGCTTCTGGCTGTTCAATAGCCGTGGGACCCTCTTGTAAGACAGCAGGCTTGACTAACACCGAAGCCTGGGCAGGGGCACCGAGATTCAGGCCAGGGACAAGGCCAGTACTAAAGACAGTCGCTGCGAAAGCCGCCTTTGAAAACCGATTGAGGAACAAGGTGAGTGGCATGGTGCTTTTCGAGTATGGGGGCAATAAGAATAGTGAACATTCTTTGCATACAAGAAAAATTGTACATTACATCTAATCGCTCAAAAAGCTTCCGTAAGGCCACGCAACTTACGCAACTATTGTTCGTTTTATCTGTTGTGCGTTTTATCAGCTACAGCAAATGCTGAAACTTCCCCTCAGCGCCGACTGCCTTGACCGCCTGCTTAATTTCCTGCGTGCGGTCTTTTTTCACAATCAGCGTGGCATTGCCATCTCTAACCACGACGATATCTTCTAGGCCAACGGTCACAATCAACTCATCCGGGTCGGCGCTGTAGAGAATGCTACCAGCGGTGTCTAAGCCTATGTGCTGGCACATTTCTACGTTTTTATCTTCTCCTTTTAGCAATCGTTCTATAGCATTCCAGTCACCCAAGTCATCCCAGCCAAAGTTTGCTGGCACGACATAGGCCCGATCGGTTTTTTCCATGACGGCGTAGTCAATGCTCAGCTTTTCTAAGGTGGCATAGGCCTCTACGCCTTTTTCCAGGAGGGCGTTGGTCATGTCTGGGGCATGCGCTTTAAGTTCGGCCATCATGACTGAGGCTGGAAAGATGAACATGCCGCTATTCCAGCTGTAGCTACCACTGGCTAAGAACGCTTCGGCGGTTGGTTTGTCGGGCTTTTCGGCAAAGCGGTTGACCTGGTAGGCAGGGAGATCTGTGACGCTCCCTGCGCTGAACTTGCCCGCACTCTCGCCTTGTTCGATGTAGCCATAGCCTGTAGAGGGAAAAGTTGGGGTGATGCCCAAGGTTGCGATCGCCCCTTCATTCACCGCTAGCTCGGTAGCCGCGCGCAGCGTATCGCAGTAGCGAACTTCATCGGTAATGTAGTGGTCAGCAGGGAAAAAGCCGCAGACAGCATCGTCGCCATAGCGCTTCGCCACCTCTATGGTGGCCCAAGCAACTGCTGGCGCAGTATCTCTACCTTGAGGCTCCACCAAAATATTTTCTGTTGGAATATCGGGCAGCTGCTCGCGGACACCGTCGGCTAAATGTGAGGCCGTGATGACAAAAAGCGAGTCCCATCCGGCCAAGGGCAGCAGCCGATCGGCAGTCGCCTGTAGTAAGGATCTGTCGCCCCCATCTAAGCATAGGAACTGCTTTGGCCGCTTTAACCGGCTGACGGGCCAAAAGCGCTCACCTTTGCCACCAGCCAAAATAATCGGGATAAAACGCGCCATATGCAGTTACTGTGCCATCCAAGATTTCGGCCTAATCTTACCGTTCCAAGGAAGTCTGCAAGCTATAATCTGCTTAACAATTGATTAATAAAATACACATCTGCGAATTTTCATCGAACATTCCGGGTTTTCTCGCTTGTAGGGTGCTGTAATGAGTGACTTTGCTCCAGCATTGCAGCATGCCTAGCGACGCGTGATTTTTGACGGACACTTTACGAGTGTTTTTTTGCGATTGTTGTTGTGAGCGTTGGATTGTGGTCGTTTTGAAGTACTGCTTTCCCAAGGTGCTTTTTCGCTGGGACGCTTTTCTTCTAAGGCGTTTCTCCAAGGCACTCTTCTCTAAGGCGCTCTTCTCTAAGGCGCTTAAGAAAGGCGCTTAAGATCACTCCCCTTGGTCTCTTATTTTTGCTAAGTTCATAGGCCATCACTAAAAATTGCGTCTGAGTTATTTTTCTGTATAATCCCAAGCGTGTTTTCTGGCCCGACGTCTTTTTGCTAACCCTCATCTTTTAACGCGGCCCCGCAATGACTATTCAGCCCAGCGATAAAGAGGTCCATCCTAACGGCGAGTCTTCCGCCTCGGCGACGCCGTCGACACCTGCGCTGCCTCAGACGGCTGGTCTACAGACGACGAATTTACAAGCACCTGATTCAGACAGTCAGGACGCTGGTCAAACCGCTACAACCTCGACTGACTTAGCGAAAATTAGCTCGAAAATTAAGTCTCAAAAGACCAGTTTGCAACAAGCAGCCGCACAGCACAGGACACCGAAAGAGGCCATTTTGCCACAAACGGCTGCCTCGGAAGCGACTTTTCCTAGCCCTGTTTTACCGAAGCCTGCGCCACCCTCTGCGCCATCAAAGGTCTCGTTACTAGAAACCAGCTTGCCAGCGCCTTTGTCATCACCTCTACCCCCGCCCTTACCCTCAGAGCCTGTGGAGCTAGCCTCGGGGAAGACAGACCCTGCAAGCGCGTTTTCTCAGAACACACGGGTTGCTTATCGAGATACGCCATCATCTGCGATCGCACCGTTTGGTCAGCTCACAAAAAAGGGCGCTAGTACTCGCTCCCAGCTCCCTGTTCCACCCTCTAGTGCGCCTGGTGTGGTCAAGCGCCCCAAATTCAAACTCCCTAAATTCGTTAAAGGCGCAGTTTGGGCCGCTCTTTTTGGATCTACAGCGTTTGTGGCCGCAGGGCTAGGCGTGATCGCGGTGCTTACGTTCCCCCTGCCCCGTCAGGTGAGTGGCGAGACCGTTGCGCCACCGCTGGCTGACTTGTGGCGGTCTGGGTTTCGCTATCAGGTGTCACGGCCTGTGAACATTTTGGTGATGGGTTTGGACGAAGCCCACGATGTTCCCGGTGCTCAGCCTGGAGATTTGGTGGGCCGTACCGATACGATGTTGCTGGCCCGTGTTGACCCTGAAGAAAAAGCCGTCAACGTCATGTCTATCCCTCGGGATACGCGGGTGGAAATTCCGGGCTATGGCATCGAAAAAATTAACCAGGCCAACTTTGAAGGGGGTGCTGAGCTGGCAGCGCAAACGGTCATGCACAACTTCAGTGATGTCGATATTGACCGGTATGTGCGAGTGAGCACAGGTGCTTTTAGAGAGATTGTGGATTTGGTGGGCGGCGTAGAAGTGCTGGTGCCCAAGGCCATGCAGTACGAGGATAAAACCCAAGGTCTGGTGATTGACTTGCAGCCGGGCTTGCAGAACCTCAGCGGTGAAGAAGCTGAGCAGTTTGCCCGGTTCCGTCAGGATTCTTACGGTGATATTGGCCGGGTTCAGCGTCAACAAGTGTTGCTCAAGGCCCTGCGTCAGCGGATGATGACGCCTACAGTGCTCCCCAAGCTGCCGCAGATTGTACGCGTGCTGCAAGCGCATATTGATACCAACCTGTCTGTCGAAGAGATGCTCGCACTCGCGGGGTTTGGCCTGAATCTAGACAGTAAAGACCTGCACATGGTGATGTTGCCGGGCCGGTTTAGTGACCCAGAAGAGTACAGTGCTAGCTACTGGCTTGCTGACCCGTCGGCCAGCAACGACCTCATGCGGACTTACTTTGACGCGCAGCCAGGTGAACTGGTAGCCAGTAGCAACGGGATCAATTATTACGAACCGCCCTCTGACTGGGCGCTGAGTGAGCTAAAAATTGCGGTGCAAAATGCAACTGATGATCAGTACGCCAGCTCGTCTATGGCTGAGTACTTGCGAGACCAAGGTTTTTACAATGTGTATGTCGTCCGCGACTGGGCGGATGTGAATCGCAAAACGTCTGTGGTGGCTCAGCGGGGAGACCTCGGCAGTGCTCGGTCGCTGCAAAGTTCTTTAGACATCGGTCAGGTTGTGTCTGATTCAACCGGAGATATTGACTCTGACCTGACGGTGCGAGTGGGTGAAGACTGGCTGATGCAGGTCGATCCTACTTGGCAGCGCCTACCCTATGACGGCCCTCGCTAAACGCACTTTACTAAGAAAGGTAAAACAAACAAGGCCCTATGGATGTACTCTCAGTCGGTATTGCTTTGGTGCTGGCCTGTGTTTGGGTGCTCTTGTTTCCTATGGCTGTGAACTAGGTTGAAGAGATGGGCTGAAGAGAGTTGCGGCCAAAATTAATTCAGTAAAAGCGGCAAATTAGAAAGCGGCAAGTTAGAAAGCGGCAAGTTAGAAAGCGGCAAAGTAGAAAGCGCCGATGTCATAACGCTACGGATGTACTTTGACGGTTGTATTGGCTGGACAGGTAAACGTTCCCTCGCTGTGCTTAGGCGCTGGCAAAGGCTGACCGCTTGGTGTTAAAGATGTGCAAATAACGCCATTGAATGTTTCCGATTGAGGCTTGAAGGTCATTGCGCTGACGGCGCTAGGGTAAGCGGGTTGTGGCGCTCCTGTGAAAGGCCCGACCTTGGGGTGAAAGTAAGCATCCTTGGGTGTGGCATACCCAAAAACAATGTTGCCAGAGTCGCTGAGTTCGACCCGATAGCGATACCGCTCGCTGCTCATAGTTGCTAAAGGGTTTCCCATGAAAGCTTCTAGCTCCGTTTGCTGAAGAAGCTGACCGCCTTGTCGGTAGGCCGCTTGTTGAGCGCGGTGAAGGGTTTGTAGATGACTCCCTATGGGGTCGCCACAGGTGCATCCCGGCGACTGCACTGACAGTAGAAATAGGACGGTAAGGGTGGCGACGCCTGTTCCGCTAGCTGCGATCGCTGCGGCATATTTTAATGAAGCGCGCATCATAAAAGAGCAGGTCTTGAGGGATTAACGTTTGAGCGCGCGTGTGCCAGGTAACTCGACAGATGCTGCAGGCGCTTGCCTTTATTGTTGCCAAGTGGCTAAAAAAATTAGCACTAGCAATTTCAACTGTTTCAAGGCTAATTTTTAAGGTGGGTTTAAGTACTCTGCGGTCATGCGATAGCAGCGGTTAAGCTCGTTCATAAGCTTTGCTAGCTCGCGTGGGTTAACGCCGTAAGCCGCTGGCAGCATCTCGTCAATATCATGTTTATACGTTACTTGAACTTCCCGCCGGTACGCCGGTTGATAGCGCCATCCCACCCGTTTCATGCCTTGTTGACGCACCACTTTAAAGCCTTCTACTTGGGGCCAAGGGACCTGATACTGCTCGGACTTTGAGAAGCCCACCGTAAAGCCAGCGTAGTCTAGCCGGAGAAACGGTGTTTGTGTTCTTAGCTGATGCACAAAGACGGCCAGGCACGCACCAAAAAACAGAAGCGTTTGCAAGCCTACTCTTAGATTGCTGGGCAGTACAATCATGCCCATAATGCAAAATAGGCTGGATGTGCAGGTGTTGAATATTAGGTAAAAGTCTTGGCTGTAGAGCTTTATGGGTAAGGTGCGATCGCGAGAAAGATGACGAGCGAGCAGCATGGCCTAGTTGCAGAAATCCAACACTGCTATCAACAAGCTGAGTTGCTGAGATTCCAGCTTTTGCTGATAGCTCGTATCCTTTGCTGATAGCTCTTATCCCTCAGACAATCTATCGGCTGTCTGCTTCTGGCCTGTCTGCTGTGGCTCGCCTGCTGTGGCTCGTCTGCTTTAGTCTGCTTACGCTACGCTGGCAGGCACTTTTGACTTGATGGCAAAAATCTTTTCAATGACTTCCTGCACTGCCTTATCTGGCGTGGAAGCCCCTGAGGTGACGCCCACTGAAATTTTGCCCGCAGGGAGCCAGTTTTTGTCGGTTTTTAGCTCAGCGCTGTGGAGTGGCTTATGCTCAATCAGGTTTCCAGGGCCGACTCGTTCAGCACTGTCAATGTGGAAGGAGGGAAGGTTGCGATCGACTGCGATTTCTTGCAGGTGGGTGGTATTTGAGGAGTTAAATCCACCGATGACCACCATCAGGTCAATCTCTGCATCGACCAGGCCATACATCGCGTCTTGGCGTTCCTGGGTGGCATCGCAAATGGTATTGAAGCTGTGGAAGTGATCGTTGAGGTCTATGGGGCCGTACTTTTTGAGCATGGTGCGCTCAAAGAGCTTGCCGATTTGTTCGGTTTCTCCCTTGAGCATGGTGGTTTGGTTCGCAATGCCGACAGCCTCCAGGTCTTTATCAGGATCAAAGCCTGATGAGTGAGCGTTGGCAAACTTGGTGAGAAATTCATCCCGGTTGCCGCCGTTCAAAATATAGTTGGCAACGTACTCGGCCTCGGCTAGGTTCAACACGACTAAGTATGTGCCTGCAAATGAGGTGGTTGCCACCGTTTCTTCATGCTTGTATTTGCCGTGAATAATCGAGGCAAAGTCTCTTTTCTTATGCTTTTCTACGGTGTTCCAAACCTTAGAAACCCAGGGACAGGTGGTATCTACAATGGTGCTGCCTTTGTCGTGTAGCAGCTTCATTTCCTGAACGCTGGCCCCAAAGGCCGGTAGGATTACGACGTCGCCTTTGCCCA
This sequence comes from Cyanobacteria bacterium J06634_5, assembly GCA_039820525.1. GTDB lineage: Bacteria > Cyanobacteriota > Cyanobacteriia > Phormidesmidales > Phormidesmidaceae > Phormidesmis. Next base: position 49,543 of record JBCBPY010000023.1, on the reverse strand, counting down.
CGTCAGAGAAGTCTTTTTTCCCTTCAATCACTTCAATGAACTGCACGTTCATGGCCTTAAGCTGCTGATTGACTTCGGGGTTGTGGATAATTTCGTTGGTAATCCACAGGTCCTGCTCGGGGAAGTGCTGACGAGCTTCGTAGGCCATTGCGACCGCGCGCTCTACGCCCCAGCAAAAGCCGAAGGATTCCGCGAGGTGGATGGTGACCTCGCCCTCGACAAGGCGGTTATTATTATCGCGAATTTTTTGGATAAGGCCGCTTTCGTATTCAGCGCGCATTTGTCCGGCGACGTCTTCTTTTTGGCCAAAGCCCTGATTGCGGTAGTAGTTGTCGGAGTGGTTGAGGGCGCGCTTAAAGGCTTTGGTATCCATAGAAGTTAGAGCGTCTCCAATGTGATGAGGGCAATCACTCTTAGTTTACTTTAGATAGCCAGAGGTAGTGGTCTGGTTTGGTCGGTTGCGGGGGGTCGTTGGTTGCTGCGCGCATTACTCTGGTCCATCTTGTAGCTCTAGCTGGGCGTAGAGCGCGATCGCACTGCGCCAAACTAAATATCCTTGCCGGTTCAAATGCAGACCATCTGTCGTGAGGTCTGTACGCAAGTCGCCGTCGCCTGTGACAAAAATGGGATACAAATCGAGATAGTAAGCGCCGTTATCAGCGGCAATCTTTTTGAGCGCGTTGTTCATGTTCACAATGCGATCACTCGGCAATGCCAGCAGCTTATCCCGGCTTTCCCAGGTAGATTGCTCGCCGCTATGGGGCAGTACTGACTGCACTACGATTTGCGTTTTGGGATGGTCTTCTTTGAGGCGTCGGACAATTTCTTTGTAGTTACTGATAATTTCGTCGTCTGTTTTGCCCCAGATCAAGTCGTTGATGCCAATCATCAAAAAGACGGCTTCGACGTCATTATTTTCGAGCAGGTCCAAGCGGTTGAGGAGGCCCTGGGTTCTTTCTCCAGAAATGCTTTGGTTGATCCATACCCTGCGCCCCGGCATAAGCTCGCCGGGAAACCACAGGCTGAGGGAATCGCCCAGCAAGACCGTTAAATGCTCTGGATTTTTGGCCGCCATAGCCTGAGCGTCTTGATCGAGGACTTCGACCCATTCTTGGTAGTTCAGCTTGCGATCGCCGCCCGGACGGGGTAAATCGATCACCGCATCGGCAATAGCAGCATCAATACTGGCCGTGTCCAGGGCGGGATCAATCGCGACGTCTGCGGCCAATTGGCTGGCAGAGCTGGCTTGTTCTTGCTGTACGGCCAGCAAACTAATAAACAGCAGGCCGTTCATGACCAGCGATAGCGCTGCCCAGCTGGGAATTTTGGTGAACCACTTAACGACAGATGAAGTCAACGAATTATGCGGCGAATGAGATTAATGTGACGGAGGCTTGATGACTGGCTTGATGACTGGTCTGATGACTGGCTTGATGGCTATGGCAGATTTTAATGGCATCTGAGCGCTGTGCCTAGCCTTTTCGGCAATGTTCCGTATGATTGCGCGATCGCAAAGCATCACAGAACACCTACAGGCTCAAACAGCGGCTAAAACCTATCTTTAGATCCCTACGTTAAGGACTAATAGGGCCTTATATCCTATGCAATCTTCAAGCCATCCAAACCGTTTTCAGGTCAAACCTTTTTGATGATTGAAAGTTGCATCGCCTATTATGCATTGCTCGCGTAGCTATAACCCTTGCAAAATAGTCTTTCCAAACACCCTGTAGAACACAGCATACCTGAGAGCTGCGCTTTTAGTTGTGTGCTTGATATAACGTTCAAAAGTAGGCGTGAAGTAGGGATAAACCGGGACAAAAAACCTCCGTGATATTACGGATTTTAGGGCCGTATTTGACGGTGGTCTCTTCATCTATTGAGTGGGTGCAGAAACGGTGACCGTAGACGCGATCGCCTCTTTGCCTGTTGCCTCTTTGCCCGTTATTTTGCCGGTTCGTTTCTGGGTTGAAGTGATCTGATGTCTATAGGCCTACACGTTAGGTCTACACGTTGAACCTAAAGAGCATCACATCGCCCTCTTTAACGGTATATTCCTTGCCTTCACTGCGGACCAGTCCCTTTTCTTTTGCCGCATTCATAGAGCCAGAGGTGACTAAGTCTTCATAGCCTACTGTTTCTGCTCGAATAAAGCCGCGCTCAAAGTCAGTGTGGATGACCCCTGCGGCCTGCGGTGCTAGCATTCCCGCCGTAATTGTCCAGGCGCGAGTTTCCTCCGGCCCGGTCGTAAAGTAAGTGCGCAGTCCCAGCAGGTCATAGGTGGCCCGGATCAAAGACTGCAAACCGCCTTCTTCTACGCCGAGCGCTTCCAAAAAGTCAGCACGCTCTTCTTCTGGAATTTCTAAGAGTTCGGCCTCTACCTGGGCAGAGACAACCACCACCTCAGCCTTTTCGTTGGTAGCATGAGTGCGAACTTCTTCAACCCAGCTGTTCCCTTCAGCCAAATCGTCCTCTGAGACATTGGCGGCATAGATGACCGGTTTGCGCGTTAGCAGTCCGAGGGGTTTGATAATGAGTTCTTCGTCGTCTTCTAGTGCCACAGAGCGCGCCGGTTTGCCCTCATCGAGGACGGGCTGTAGCTTTTCTAAAATTTCGAGTTCGGTTTGGGCTTCTGCGTTATTGCGGGCCTGCTTACGAATGCGGTCCATTCGTTTTTCAATTTGCGATAGGTCTGAGAGCGCTAGCTCCAGGTTAATCACTTCAATATCCCGTAGGGGCCCAATGGTACCGGAAACGTGAATAATGTCGTCGTTTTCGAAGCAGCGCACCACGTGGATGATGGCATCGACTTCGCGAATATTCGCCAAAAACTGGTTACCCAAGCCTTCGCCCTGACTCGCTCCTTTGACCAGCCCCGCAATATCGACAAACTCGACCCTCGCGGGCAGAATTTCCTTTGATGCTGAAATATCTGCGAGGGCTTGGAGCCGTGTATCTGGCACAGAGACGATGCCGACATTAGGCTCAATCGTGCAAAACGGAAAGTTTGCAGCTTGCGCCTTCGCATTTGCGACGACTGCATTAAACAACGTAGATTTTCCGACGTTGGGCAGTCCAACAATTCCGGCTCTGAGCATAGGGAGAAAGGAGTACTTTAAAGTGACACGTATTGTTTTGCTGTATTTAGCATAAAGGGAATGGGGGAATATTTCCCCACTTCTCACGAGCTGTGTGGTATTACTGACTGGTACGCTTTGGCTAACGCCTCGGCTTATGTGTCATCTATCTCTCAAAATATATCGTTAAAACGATGCGACCTAATTTGCTGGCTAATGCTTTATCGCAAATTGCTGTGACTGAAGGTGATGTGACTGAAGCTGCTGAGACTAAAGCTGCTGTGATTGGCCGTTTTCCCAAGGGCATGATGGCTGCTCTGTTATTTTCAACCGGATTGAGTGTAGGGCTTAGCGCTGGACTCAGTGGCTGTCAGCTTCTGGGACGTCAGCAAAAGGCGGCTCCTGAAGAGGCCGTTGATGAAAATATTGATGTGCCCTCTGATATTGCCAATACGCAGACGAATGTGCGCATTACCGTGCCCAGAGGATGGGTGGCTGTGAAGAACGGACAGCAGCGAGGGACGACCGATATTTATGCTGTTTCGCCAGAAAACAAGCTATATGCGGTGGTGCTCTCTGAAAGTACGAGTGTGCTGAGCACCTTTGATTTGGAAAATAATGCGGAGCAGTACCGCTGGCTGATTCAAAAAGAGTTAGATTCTTTTGACAATGAAACGCCGACGGATGTCAAGCTCGTGGGCGGCGATCCGGCTTTACAGTATGAAATTCGGGGGCGGGTAGACGGTACGCCCGTGGTTTATTTACACACCACTGTCAAAGGCGCAGAAAACTACTATCAGGTCGTTGGCTGGACAACTGCTGATAACTACCTAGAAAATAAAGAAACGCTGCAAAATATTATTGAGAGCTTTCGGGGAACGTAGATGCTGGCTAATTTTTTTCGTGGGTGTTGCTTGGCGCTAGTCGGCGTGCTGAGCGTGGTGAGCTTATGGATAAGTCTTGGGAGTGCCCCAGCGTTAGCCGAACTCAATGATGATCATTACGATGGCAATATTTTTGCGCTGTATGCCGGTAATGGCTCAATTGTGCCGCCTCGGTTCAACCTGGCACAGTCTTTCAAGCAGGACAAACCAACGCTGCTGTTTTTCTACGCGGATGATAGTCGTGATAGCAAGCTGTTTGCGTCGGTGGTCTCTCAGCTGCAAGCGCCCTATGGCCGGGCTGCAAACTTTGTCGCGATCGCGGCTGATTCTGTTCCTGTAAAAGACAGCTACGACAAGACCGAAGCCGGCTACTACTTCCAAAATGCCGTGCCCCACACGGTTATTTTTGATAAAGACAATAACGAGGTCTACAACAAAATTGGCCAGGTGCCCTACGAAGAAATTGACGACAAACTTCGTGAGGTGTTTGACCTGCTGCCACGAACCGAATCTGTGGAACTGCGCCGCCGCTCCTTTAACGAAGTGAATACAGAGCTGGTTCCTGACTAACGACAGGTTGACTGACGACAGGTTGACTGACGACAGGTTGACTGACGACAGGTTGACTGACGACAGGTTGACTGACGATAGAGTGCTGGCGGCGATGATTGCTACAGATGAGCGTCTTTTATTGCACTGCTTCTATGCACTAAGTGTTGACTCGGTGAGCGGTTTTTCAGCGAGAGGCAAACAGATCGAAAAGCAGGTCCGCCCTGGTGCAGACTCTATCAGAAGACTCCCGCCATGGCGATTTTCAACAACGCGGCGAACAACATCGAGCCCTAACCCAGATCCTTTTCCCATCGGCTTGGTGGTGTAGAAGGGATCTAAAATATGTTTTTTGACCTCAGTGGGAATGCCGGGGCCATTGTCTTCAATCTCTACGATCAAATCCTGATTCTTTGAGCAGGTACGAATGGTGATGGTTGGATCTGAACCGTCGTGGGGGCCTTCTTCTAGGGCATCTATGGCGTTATCGATAAGGTTTGTCCATACCTGATTTAGCTCGCTACCGTAGGCCGTAATAATAGGCAGATCCGCGCTGTACTTGCGGTTTACCTTGATGCCTTTTTTGAGCTTGAACGCAAACAGACGCAGCGTGTCTTCAATGCCTGCATGAATATCGACCTGCTGCTGCGCACCTTTGTCCATGTACGAGTAGGACTTCATGGACTGCACAAGGGTCGAAATCCGCTCGGCACCGTCTAGCCCGTTGCGAATCATCCCCATCACATCAAAAGAAAGGGCGAGCCAGCGGATGCCCATGTCTCGCAGTTCAGTGTCATCGTTTCGCCAGCAGTCAACTAGGGTATCTAAGGTTTTGGGTTCAATGCGACCGGCTGCTAAGGGTTCGGCTAGCCGCCAGGCCTCTTCTACACCGTAGTTCTCGAGCCAGTCAGTGAGGGCATCTTCTCTATCGCCTTGGGCGAGCGGGTCGTTGTCAGGATGAGCGATCGCCTCAAACCCTCTATCCCTAGCCTCTGTCCATTGCTGGGTATGGGCTTCGTCTGGCTGCCGCTGACCGTACACTAAGTTCATTCGCTGTAGCTCAAGCATGGCAGGCTTAATATCTTTCATAACCCTGACTAAGGCCGCAGCAGGATTGTTGAGTTCGTGAGCGAGTCCGGCGGAGAGAGTGCCGAGGGAGGCCATTTTCTCTCGGCTGCGAATGAAGGACTCTAGCCCTCGCAATCGTTGGCCTACGGTGCGAAAAATGTCGCGTTCAAATTCACGGCAGCTATGAACCAGTTCTAGAAAGTCGCAACAGTTAAGCCGGTAGAGTTCGGTGGGGGTATCGGCGGTGAGGGTGACCGGTACGATATCTTCGGTGAGGACTTGAATTTCACCGAAAAAAGAGGGACTTTCGTGACGGCCTACAGGCATATCAATGCCGTTGCTCTTTCTTAAGACGGTCATTTGCCCGGAGACTTGAATGAAAAACCCTAGGGGATCGTCACCTTCATGGACGAGGATGTCGCCGGGGGCTAGGTGCGTAGGTTCGGCGCGATCGCAAATCCAGTCCAACCGCTCAGCAGGCAGCTTATCAAACGGCTTCATTTGTGAGAGTGATTCTGCGCAAAGCATACTTAACTTGCCTTTGATTTAAGTGGCCTTCGATTAAGTGGCCTTTGATACGTGATAGAGACAACGATAGGCTGTGAGCCTCTCAATCCAAAAAAGATGAAAACGCTTAGCTATCTATGTCTTTTTTGGAAGAAATTTCTCTATTTTCCTCAACAAGTCTGGAATACTTTCTTGAATTGTTTTTTGCAGTAGTTCAACGTTGATTTCATCGTAGTGATGAGCCAGTACATCTCGCATTCCTGCCATATCTTTCCAGGGGATTTCTGAATGCTCGGCTCTAAAGTCAGCTGATAGACGTTTAGTCGCTTCTCCAACCACAATAAATTCGTAGAGAACAGCTGAAAACCGCATATCATCTTCGGCAATATCTTCGGCGCTAAAGCCTTCTGTAAAAGCAACGATTTTGTTTCCTGCTTTATAGATATCTAGAAGTGAGGCGTCATCCCGCAGCATAAAGTAGCCTCGCAGTGCCCAGAATTTCTTTTCGCCGAATCCAATTGTCGCTATTTTTAATTGATTTTTTAGTGATGAGGTCTACTTTTCGAGAAAGTGTCTCTTCTAGCTCACGTTTCATGGCAGCCAGCTCGAATAACCCGATTTGAGCCTCGGGTGCAAACTGCACCATTGTGTCTACGTCGCTCTCAGCATGAAAGTCGGTCCGTAGGATGGAGCCAAACAGGTAGAACTCGTCAATTTTCCAGCGGAGGCAAAAATCAGCGATCGCCTGTTTTGGCAGCGCTATGGCTGTCTCACAATTCTGAAATCCTTGTAGACTGCCTGCCTGTGTCATAGCCTGACTCTTGGAAGGTGATGTCTGAATTTTAGCAAGCTAAGCATGTCATTGACGGCTTGGGAAACTGTGAATTCATACCTGTGAATTCATATCCGTAAATTCATACCCGTGGCTTTATACATTTGCTAGGTGTCTGTGTACAAACTGTACGCAAATTGAACCTTCGCCGACGCCCGAGGCGACCCTTTTGACGGAGCCGTGGCGGACGTCACCCACGGCAAAAATGCCGGGAACATCGGTTTCTAATAAAAAGCGATCGCGCTCCAATGGCCATCCGCGTTCTGCCTTAATATCTGGCCCAGTGCACAAAAAGCCTCGCTCATCTCGCTGGATGGTATCACCTATCCACTCTGTACTCGGGGTCGCGCCAATAAAGATAAATAAATAGCTTGTCGGTAGCTCTTTGATCTCACCGGTTTGAGAATTTTCTACCAGCAGCTTTTCTAAGCGATCACTCCCTTGAGCCTCTTTCACGCTGTGGAACGGCATCACCTCAATATTCTCGGTCCCGTCAATTTGATCGATCAAGTATTGCGACATGCTCTTGACGAGTGACTCGCCCCGCACCAGCATATTTACCTTGCGAGCGTATTGAGAGAAATACATCGCCGCCTGACCTGCCGAATTCGCGCCGCCGACCACGTAGACTTCTTCGCCTTTGCAGGCTGGCGCTTCTGTTTTGGCTGCACCGTAGTACACGCCTGCGCCTGTAAACTTATCGACCCCTGGCACCTTTAACAGTCGCCAGGAGACACCGAGTGCCAAAATTAAGGCATGGCAGCTAATTTCATTGCCGTCAGAGAGCGTGACAATCCGATAGTCATTTTCAAGACGAAGATCGGTAGCTGATTGAGGCGTCAAAATTTCGACCCCGAATCGCTTGGCCTGAGTCACGGCCCTACGCGCAAGATCATCACCGCTTAAGCCGACTGGGAAGCCCAGATAGTTTTCAATCCGCGAACTTGTCCCAGCCTGACCACCGGGGGCTTCTTTTTCGATGAGCACTGTGCGCAGCCCTTCCGAAGCGCCATACACGGCGGCAGCTAGGCCCGCTGGACCACCCCCGATAATGACTAAGTCATAGAAAGGCTTGGCGGCTTCTGTTTGTAAGCCGACTTGCTGAGCTAAATCAGTCACACTCGGCTTGACGAGCTTGCTACCGTCGCTGGTGATCACGAGGGGTAGGCAGTCGCTGCTTTTTTCAGAGTCGGCGTACTCAACCAGCTTCTGCGCTTCGTCATCGGCTTCAATATCTAGCCAGCGGTAGGGAATCTGGTTGCGAGAAAGAAAGTCGCGTAGGTCATGGGACAGTGGCGACCAGCGATCGCTAATGACCTTTACGCCCTTAAACTCTGGTTTAAACCCGGCCTTCCAGTCCTGAATTAAGTCGTCTAGAACGGGGTATAGCTTTTCTTCAGGGGGGTCCCAGGGCTTGAGGAGGTAGTAGTCTAACCGGGCGTCATTAATGGCAGAAATGGCGGCGTCCGTATCGGCATAGGCCGTCAGGAGCGCGCGTTTGGCCTTGGGGAAAATTTCGCTGCCCTTTTCTAAAAATTCTACGCCGCTCATGCCGGGCATGCGCTGGTCGGCTAGGAACAGCGCCACGGTGTTACCTCTTAGCTTGAGCTGTTCGGTGGCCTCTAGAGCCTTGGCACCTGAGTCTGCTCGGACAATGCGAAACCGGTCGCCATACTGCTGGCGCAGGTCCCTAGAAATGGACTGAAGCACGGCTGGATCGTCATCAACGGTCAGAATTACGGGCTTGTCCATTCACACGCTCCTCAATGGTTTTGTGGACTTCACTCTTATAGCGTAGGCAGTGCCCTTTTGACTTTTAGTGGGACGCTACTGGCCTCAAAAAATAGTTTCAAAATAATTTCAACAGAGCAATGACAGGCAAATAGTAGCAGCTCGTTCTAAATGGCAAGACCTGCCAATTGAGAGATTGTGAAACGATCGGCATTAGTGTAGTCAGCGCTGGTGTCGTTAAGGCTGGTGTTGTTGAGACTGATGTCATTAAGGCTGGTGTCATTAGCTGAGGCTACGCTGACATAGGAGTAGGCCAAACCACTGCTTCTCATCTGTGAATGTTTTTATAACGTTGAGTTGATGCTTTGAGAGTATGGCCGTCATGCCTTTGGGCTCAAACTTTCTAGAGATTTCGCTGAGAATGCGATCGCCCCTGGCAAACTCAACGGTCAAATCCAGTGCCTCGAGACGAACCGTTTGCTGCTTCAGACTGCGTAAATACATCTCAATTTGACCCTTAGTGGTGTTGTAATGAGCCTCGTGGGCAAAGCCATCTAACTCAAAGTTACCTGCAAACCGCTGATTTAAATGGCGTAGCATATTGAGATTAAAGGCCGCAGTAACGCCTTGACTATCGTTATAAGCAGCTTCTAAAACATCACTCTCTTTTTGTAAATCTAGCCCTAAGAGGAAGTACTCACCTGGCCGTAAGGTTTTGCTTACAAGCGCTAAAAAGTCATGGCATTCATGGGGCTGAAAGTTGCCAATAGTGCTGCCGATAAAGGCAATCAGCCTGCTGGGTAGCTGTTTTGGCGGTAAGGCTTTTAGGGCCGGTTCGTAAGTGCTGGCGATAGCGTGAATAGAGAGCGCTGGATACTCATTGAGTAGGTGTTCGGCTGTTGAAACAAGCATCGTGTCACTGACGTCCACCGGTAGATAATGCATGGGGTGGCCTGCTGCCTGATAAGCATTGAGCAGGATACGGGTTTTGGTGGAGCTACCGCTGCCGAGTTCGACAATTTCGCAGGGGCCTGTGAGAGTGGCGATCGCACCCGAAGCGCTCTTTAAAATAGCGGTTTCTGTTCGAGTCGGATAATACTCAGGCAATTCACAGATCTGTTCAAATAGCTCAGAACCCTGCTGATCATAAAAGTATTTGGGGGGCAAATACTTATTCTCAGCACGGAGCCCGGCGATCACATCTTGGCCAGCGGCAGCCTCGGTGTCACGACCCTCCATCAGCCTGGTGACCGTGACTCTCTTGTCTAGGCTGCGGCTTGGTGACGCTGGTTGATTTGCGGTGACAGACTCGAGACGGTCTGGATTGACAGTGGTGTTATCCAAGAGAAAATCCTGAGAATGAACAAGTGAGAAAACAACAGATGAAACAAGAGTGCTAGGCCGCGCAGCGAAAGCCTGAAAATAATTCTCTTCTATGAGGGTGATACCAGTTGCGAAAGCTGTTGCGCTTTACCCAGTGGGGGGTGGCCCAACTGCTGCCTTTTAGCACCCGATGCGCGCCGTCAAAATAGGCCTGTGAATAGCCTGCGTAGGGAAAAGGTGTAAAGCCTGAGTAGCCTGAAAACCAAGTGTCTGTCCATTCCCATACGCCGCTGTGCATGGCCTCAAAGCTAATCTTTGAGGCAGCTTTAGCCCATTCGGCCTCGGTGGGTAAGCGTTTGCCGATGGCGCGGGCATAGGCGTCAGCTTCGTACCAGTTCACGCCGCAGACGGGGCGATTGTCAAAGGCCGGGTTAGTGGTCCAGTACAAAGGTTTGCTGACTTGCGCGTGTTGTTGCCACTGCCATCCTTGTGGTGACCACCATTTTGGGTCCTCGTAGCCACCTATGTCTATAAACTGCCGATATTGCCCAATAGTGACGGGCGTTTGCGATATCCAATACTGTTGCAGAACAACTTCGTGCTGTGGTCGCTCGTTGTCAATGGCCTGGGGAGCGTCGCACCCCTGAGAAAATGGGCCTGCTTCTATGCACGTCATAGCCTCTGTTGCTGATGTGCTGACTGCGGCAAGCTGGCGGACGGTGGGAAGGTGAGAGGGCGTTTTTTTACCTTGTTGCTGGTGTATGGCCAGCACCATGGTGATGGTTTCAGCATGCTGACTTTCGTGCTGGAGTAGCCAATGCCAAAGACGACTTTGTTCGCTAGGAGGGTTTTGGTTAGGAGGGTGTTGTTGTAGATAGCTAAGAGTGTGCGATCGCACCTCAGCCAAATACTCCAAAATCTCTGCCAATTTTGGTAAGTTTTGCCGTTCTGCCTTGGGCAATCCATCTGCTGAAAACAACTGTTCGTATTGAGAGCATAGGGACGGCTGCTTGGCCAAATACTCCGTAATCCAAAACGATTCTGTGAAAGCAATGTGGCCCAAGTGCCAGCCTACCGGACTAAAGTCAGGATGGGCCTGAGTCCTGAGCACCGCGTCATCGATATCAGCAATTAAGGCAAGCGTTTGCTGGCGGCAGGTTTGAAACGCCGAGAGCAGATCAAGGTGAAGATCGGTGTAATGCAAGTGAACTATTGATGGCGAGACGTCAGCTGACTTGGTAATGGCCTGAAGGACTGTCTGAAAGACTAGCTATGCGAGCCCTCCAGCAGCCGTCAAGAAACTGTCAATAAACAGTGGCGTAGGGTTTAACATGCAAGTCGTTATCTATACTAACCAGTTCACTTTGATTATAGGTGTGCCAGTCATCTTCAAATAAAGGTTCAGAGGTAAGAATAACCGAGTTTGGAAAGCGAGAGGCGTTTTTGAGCAAGTAAAAAGACGGTGCGGTTTCCCGATTATCGTAGCGGAGGGCCACCATGCGATCGCCGGTTGAAAGAATAATATTGGCCGCTACGCGCACCTCAGCTTGCTCTGCCATGGTGGCGATAAGGCTAATGGTTTGGTGGAGGGCTTCGGCCAAGTCAATGCCGGGTTGCGTTTCTAGATGGTGCACCAGGAGGGCAAAAATGTGCTCCGAATCGGTGAGCCCTTGGATCAGGCGATAGGCACTATCACAGAGCTTTTCACGGATGGGGCGCTGAAGCGAATCGAAAAAGTTTTCAATCAGGCCGTTGTGGACAAATAGCAGCTGCTGGTGCTTAAACGGCTGAGTATTGCTGAGGTCCACCGGCATTTTGTGGGTGGCGCTACGGAGGTTGACCACAAAGTTTTTAGCGTGGATGTAGCGGCACAGATCGTCTAAGCACCGATCGTTCCACATCGGTAAGATGTTGCGATAGGTAAAGGCTTCAGCCTCTTGTTCGCGATGCCAGCCAAGCCCGAAACCATCCCCATTGAGGATGGCTGCGTTGAGTTCTTTGGGCTGATAGCTCTGCACGAGCATCGAATGCTCAGGCTGGAGTACGAGCGTGTCGAGCGCGATAGACGGGCCTAAGTAGCCCAAAATTCTGCACATACTGGCTGTGGCTGACGCCGTGGCGAAGGAGATCCTTTTTAAGGAAACACGATTTCGGCGCTTTCACGCATCCGCCGGATGAATCAGTCTGTTTCGATGGTTTGATGCTTATCTGTTTGATGCTTGTTTAGAGCGCTTTTGCACTGGCAAGCGCGAGGAAAATCCAGCCTGCGATAAAGGCAACGCCACCGAGCGGTGTGACCGGACCGAGTGCCTTAATGCCGGCCAAACTCAAGCCGTAGAGGCTACCTGAAAAGAGGACGATGCCTGCGATAAAGCACCAGCCTGCGGTGTTGAGTGACGAGACCTCTGGATTTTGCTTAATTAAAAGTGCGACGACTAAAAGTGCGATCGCATGATACATCTGGTATCTGACGCCGGTTTCAAAGCTGCCAAGGGCGGTTTCGGTGAGTTTCCCTTTGAGGGCATGAGCGCCAAAGGCACCGCCTGCCACCGAGAGTGCGCCAAGGATAGATGCGATCGCAAAAAATAAACGAGACATAAGCAAATCAGCACCTGTTACAGGCTTGGGAAAAACGGCTTTTAAGCGGCCATGCCCTGACGTTTACGTTTCCATCAGATGAAAGCAGTACATCACAACGCCTGCATCATCAATCATAAAGTCCGCATTGAGAGGACCCGCCCAAGCGTCTAAACATTCCTGCGCTTCGGCTAGGGAAATTTGGCCGAGCATGGCAAACTGAATCGGGTTAATTTTACCGTTATTTGCTTTGAGTGCCTTGTAAAAAAGAGATTGCAGCCGTTGAGACCTAGCCTGCTTGCGATTGCGCTCCAGCGTAGAGAGCATGAGCCCTGCTCCAATCGTCGTTGGAATGCCCAGCAGTAGCCCTGCGGTCACCGTTTCCCGCTTTTCTAAACGAGTGGGGTCTTTATCTAAGGCTGTTTCGGCGGCTCGACCTAGGCACACAAAACCCAGCATCAAACCCAAAGTAGATATTCCCAGACCCAAAATCCGTTTTGAAGAAGCCATGACTGCCTTTTACAACTGCTTACAAAATTACGTGCACTTAAACGTTTGTCTTTTTTTCAAAGCCGCTTAGCTAACAGGAAACTGATAGATTACGACCCCTTGCTCGCTCACATCAAAGTTGGCGCCAAAGACGGTCGCCTGATGCTCTAGATATGCTCTGGCTTCCTCGGCTGGGATGTTTGCTGCGATCGCAAAATCCACCAAACTAAATTGCCCATTCGTCCGCTCAATGAGTGGATAAAGCACCCCCTGTAGCTGAGCCTGTTGAGCTTTTATGGCCTCTAACTTGGCCTGCCTATTTTTTGCTTGGCTAGACCACACCAACGCTGCGCCGCCAGCTGCAAAGCAGCCGCCATACACAAAGTCAGTGACCATTTTTTGGACCTTTTGGCCCGCAGGCAGCTCGTCGAAGGGCGTCGTCAAACCGGACACCAGCCCAACAACACCGATAAACCCCAAAAAATAGCCTGAAATTTTTTTCAGCTGATCCATCCAGAAGCCATGACCTTAATTGAGTCCCTTTAGAAGGGTTTGAAGAAAAGTATGACGCACAATTCAATATGCCCACATTTCAAGCTGACTTGATGAGTGTGAACAGACTTACGCTATCGTCGGCAGACGTTGCTCCTGACGTAAGAGTGGACAGAAAAAAGAATGGTTAGCTTTCAGTCTCTGCCTTGGTGCGCGTTGCTTCTAGCAATCTAGAAAAGTAAAAGGGGGCTTTGTTGAGTGCCCTGCGCTGAATTTCCCAGCCGTTGGCCTCCAGTGCCTTCACCACATCGGACTCTCTGTGAAGGTAAGCTCGAGTTGCTTTGCTTGGGCCAGGGAAAAAATCGCCCACCTTTTTCAAGGTGGCATAGAAGCAAGTTTTGGGCGCAAAGCTCAAAATCACCCGGTCAGTGGCCAGTGAGCTGAGGTGGGCAATCATCGCGTCCGCCTTCTCCTGCGGATAGTGAATCAACACATCTAGGCAAACTACCGTGTGATAGCTACCGTCAATCTCTTCTAAGTCCTTTGCCTCAAACTCAGGCATTTTTTCAGGCGCAAGTTCATCGGCGAGGGCTGCCTTGGCCCGCACGTCGCCCTCACCCGCCATTTTTTCAGAAATGTCGCTGGCGTAAACCTTAGCGCCCATCTTTGCCAAAGGAATAGCGAGACTACCGACGCCACAGCCTGCGTCACACACCGTGATGTCAGAAAGGCTTTCGTCTTCTGCTAGCCATTCGAGCACATTGTCAATCGTCTTTTGGTGGCCTGCGCGGATATTGACCTGTACTTTATTCACCTCACCATCGCCGTAAATTCGCTGCCAGCGGTCGAAGCCCGTGGCGTTGAAGTACTCGCGAACAACCTTTTTATCGTCAATGGTGGAATTCGTCATAGCCGCTAGTGATAAATACTTATAAAAATGCCTGCGCGGTTACGATTCTATTACGTTTTGGAATCTTGAGGCAGCGTTGAATAAGCAAAGCATTCAAAGAGGATCTTCTCAGAGCAAAGCCTGAAATCCTGCTTTCTCAAAATGTATGTCAGCAGTCAAGCTGAAAAAATAATCCGAGAGAATGCCTCAAAAAGTAAACATCTGATTTAGGTATCTTACTTACGCAAACCATTTACAGATAATGATTGATATTCACAGACCAGCCTTTTGGGCCTGCTACGTGAAGAGATTTTGCAACCTATAAAAATGAGTTGTTCAGAAGAAACTCTTCTAAGGAGTCTACATCGCTGGTCGAATTCTTACCTATAAGACAATGTTCAGAAGGTCTTGGCGCAGAGTTGTATCTTTTCTCAAATGACTGAATATCTTGAGCTATTTCCGCAATTTTAAAGGTCTTGGCTTCTTCTACAGGCCGTTGAGAACGCTCGGCCAACCGAACTTTTTCCTCTAACAGCTGTCGTTCTTCGTCAGACATGTCAGAAATGATTTGAGCTACTGAGTCCACTAATCGTTGGTTCATGGTTTCTACTCTGCATTCCTCAATCATAGAATACTCTGGATGTAGGCGTACAGTTCGACCAATCTTGCCGATGATGTCGTGGACACAGTCTGTTGTTTGTCTTGATGAAGACTGACTTTTGGGTTGTCAGCTATCCAGATGAGAACATCTGAGAGACCTCTCGAGAATTTTCAAGTGTTTAAATCTATGTGCAGTTAACGTTTGTTCCCTTTGCGTCTGCGGAGGTGCCTAAATGCTTAAAATTTTGTACCCGTTGCTAAATAGCTGCCATATATACGCTGGAACGGAAAATGGTAGCCCAGGTAGCGTGACACCTTGCCGCTGCCAAAAATGCGAACCGATGAAAAGCCAAACATTCTAAGTTTCAAAGCCAAAGCATCTGGAAAGTGTTGGGATAGGTGAGCACCGCCTAATACAGTTCTCCCCTGGATTTGTTTTTTAATATCTAAAGGATTCGGTGTCGTCAAGAGTAGTTTCCCATTGAGCTTGAGAACGCGAAATATCTCGGTTAGCGTTTTATCCACATCAGCAGGATAAAGATGCTCGATTAACTCACCCGCAACAACTACATCGAAACTGTTGTCTTCACAAGGAATGTCAGTCGATAAGCCATATATTCCTGACTTGTAAATATCCTTGGATAGTCTGTCTAATCGAGATTGAACGCAGTCAAGTCCAAAAATTTCGATATTGCTATCCTGTTGTTTTAAAACTCGACCACCTCGACCCGTGTTACAGCCAATATCCAACGCTGTAGAAGCTGTCTTAGGGAAAAATTGATAGAATTGCTTGTAGCGCTCTTCAGTGAACGAATCTTTCTCGCTGACCTTTTGAGTGAGATTCAGTGACTCATAATTATTGCTGGTCATAAAAAACTTCTTGTTTAGTGGGGTAATTAATCCATTAAAATTCTAAAGAATGGCGCAGTATGGAACCTGGCTAGACATTAGCGGATGCTTTTGATTTATTCAATAGACTTCATCAGAAATTATCAATTTCGGTAAAATATTCGTCGAACGATCGCTCATTTAATGAGTATGCGATGCTATGTTGGGAAAACAAGGCTCGTATGCTGCGTAGTTTGACAGAGTTTAATGCGAATCCCTTCGAATCCCTATTGGCAAGTTTCTCGGTCGCCTCGGACGAGTTTCTCTGTCCCATTTAAACCATCCAGGCGATCGCAAGCATATGAGGCAGGCCACATCACTTGAGGCAGGCCATATTGTTCATCTCAAGATGCTTAAAGACAATTTTCTGTTTATTCTGTTTTACTTGCGGTAGTATCCAACCAAGAAAGTATAGGTCTACTTTTTGGCGATGAGGCAATTCCAGGCGAATGACTAGAGCCTTTGCCTTCGAGTTGACGTTGGACGTCAGATTGGCGTTATCAATACTGTCAGATTTTTGTGTAGAAATTTCGTAAACGCGTGGAGAACTTTAATCGATAAAGTGATGAAAACAGAGTGTGGTCTTCACTACTTCCGATTCGAGTCCTGTCGATGGCAGACGAGAATGGAACATCACGGTACTTGAGAATTGAGCACTAGCGCGATCACCTCTAGAGCCATTGCTTTGATGTCATTATTCCCTGACTGAAAGTAGTGGGGGGCTTGTGCAAACAACTCAATGTAAGCTGTGGGATGTAACGATAAAGCGTAGGTTCATCTGTGTTACTTCAGGCTTTTGATAAACTGGTAATACAACGGGCCAATAATATGGCCAATACTTGACGATAGTGCGGTTGATGCCGTGGTGGCTACCTTTGTGTAGGTATTGCTGTTTTTTTAAGAGGATGTTATGAGTGCTGATTCCACCGCAACCTCTTCTGATCCGATCTGGCAAAGATTAGAGGCTGGCAGACAAGCCAAGGCTGCCAAAGGCGGATATGCAGGCTATGGCTCTCCGGCGTTTGGAGAACGCACTGTCGATGGTCAGTTGGTCAAAGACAGTCGGGAGCAGGAAATTATTGAGATAATCCGCCGCCATCATAAATCGGGGAAATCTCTGCAAAAAGTGGCTGACTGGCTCAATGAAAATGGCTACACCACAAAGCGCGGTCAACAGTGGAAGCGTATTTCTGTTAAGCGGGTACTCGATCGCCTGTACGGCAAAAATCCAAAAATCTCTAATGCAAGTGCTCCAAATAAAAGCACTCCCAACAGCTAATGACCACTAGCGCGGCAGCCCAACGCGCGCTGAATACTCTAGCTTTAACAGACAGCCTCAGCACTATATTGCTTCAGAAATATGGCCTCTCAATCGCCTCTGACGGTAACAGCGTCTACCACGAGCGCCATCAATCGAGAAGTCCTCAAGGTCTCTCCAGATATTTCTGTCGCTGAGGTGATTAGTCGCATGAGCAGCAAGGCTGGAGACCGGCGAACCAGCTGCGCCATTGTGGTGGATGGGGCTGATACGGTCATTGGTATCGTGACGGAGCGAGATATTGTTGGGCTTACAGCCTCTCAGGCAGCATCTCAGGCGATCGCAGTGCAGCCTCTTGAGGATATTTTGGTTAGTACCATTATGACGACGCCGGTTAAAACGCTGGAGGTGGAGGCCTTTCAAGACATTTTTGCCGTATTGTTCTTGTTTCGACGCTATCGCATTCGGCATTTGCCGATTGTTGGTTTGAGCGGGCAGCTTATAGGTGTTGTGACTCCTGCTAGTATTCGCCAAGTGTTAAAACCTGCGAACCTACTGAAGATACGACGGGTTGCAGATATTATGACCGAAGAGGTTGTGCAGGCCCCGGCTGATGTGCCCGTTATCTTTTTAGCTCAGCTTATGGCTAATCATCGCGTTAGCTGCGTGGTGATTGTAGAGACTGTTGTGCTCGAAGAAGATGGCGAACCTGCGATTAATCCGCCTATCGGGATTGTGACCGAGCGAGACATTGTTCAGTTTCAAGCGTTGGGGCTCGATCTTCAAGAGCAGTCTGCTAGAGAAGTGATGAGTAGTCCTCTTTTTTTGCTCGACCCTCAAGATTCGTTGTGGGCTGCGCACGAGGCGATGAAAGCGCGTAAGGTTAGGCGGCTAGTGGTGTCTTGGAATTGGGGTAAAGGCATTGGCATTATTACCCAGACTAGCTTGCTGCGTGTGTTCGATCCGATTGAGATGTGCAGTATTATCGATAGCTTGCAGCAAACGGTTAAGCAGCTGAGCGTAAAAACGGGGTCAGGCAATAGCGCTCAGCCTCAGCTGTTGGGTACTCAAGGTTCTGTGCCTGATGGCTCTATGCCTGATGTTGGAGAAAACCATTCGCTACTGGCATTGCTCACCCAGGTTGTGGACTCTATTGAGAGCGTCTCTAAAAACCCTCACCTTCATTCAGTTCATTTACCGCAGCTGCAACAGGCCGCTCAACTAATCCAGCAGGTCAAAGAGACATTGCCAGCAGACGCTGAGAGGCCGAATCTCAAGCTGATTTAGTCGTACATACGAGCTTCTCGTGAGCTGGGATTCTCTTCGCAGTAGCGGTCAAAATCGCTTTTGGGCTTTTCAACAAAGTCGCTCTTTTTTAAGATATCGCTAATAGAAATAATCCCTAGCAGCCCATTCTGAATCACGGGTGCACGACGAATCCGGGTGTTGGCAAATAGCCGAGCCACGTACTCCGCACCCAGTTCGGGATTCACCACAATACAAGGCTTGGTCATAATCTCGTAAACGTGCATCTTTTTAGGGTCATGGCCGTGGGCGGCAACCTTGTATACAATGTCGGTTTCTGTCACCATGCCATACGGATCGCCATCGTACCTGGGTTCTACGATGAGAGCCCGTAGCCCCTTGTCTTTCAGCAGCGCCACAGCCTCTGCCACGGTTGCTGAGCCGCTGACTGTCACGACATTTTTAGTCATGATCTCTTTGGCTTGCATCATGGTATTTATCTCCTTTTTATTGTCTTGTGGTATTTTTTAGTCGCGCTTCAAAATTTAAGTAATCGCGCCGTCATTTAGCCCGGAGCCGTCAACCGCTCAGTCGTCATGAATTCGGCATTCTTTTGCATTGGGGTTGTCCTCGCAGTACACCTCAAAAGACGATTTCTTGTTAGTCTCTTTCTTCTGGCTACGCTGATCGGCGGCGGCCATTTTGAGTTCTTCAACCACATCCCAGGCGGCTGCACAATCGGGAGATGTGTCTCCTGTCGCTTTGCAGACAGCGCGCGCTTCTTCCCTGGCAACGTCTATGCGATCTTCAATGAATAGCTGCTTGGGCTTTTCTACAAAGTCTCCTTTACGAAGAATGTCGCTCGCAGAAACGACCCCAAGTAACTTGCCTTGAATCACAGGGGCTCGGCGAATGCGAGATTGAGAGAACAACCGCGCAATGTATTCAACGCCTAAGTCTGGGGTAATCACAATGCAAGGCTTAGTCATGATTTCATAAACACGCATCGCCTTAGGATCGTGTCCATGCGCGGCCACTTTGTAAATGACGTCTGTTTCAGAAACCATGCCATAGGGATCGCCGCTATGTCTGGGTTCAACAATGAGTGCTCTAAGTCCTTTGTCTTTGAGAAGTTTGACGGCATCTGCAACGGTTGCAGAACCGCTAATCGTGACGACGTCTTTCGTCATGATGTCTGAAGCTTTCATAGTGATATAGGTGTGTGTTTTGAAAGATTTAAAAAACTGGGCTAGAACTGGGCTAAAAAGCGCCTGGCGAGATGACAGTATCTGGGGCAACGCTAAGCAACTCTAGACATTTGGGCCGACACTAGGCGCTCATTTGCCCTGGGGCATAGGCTTCTATCACTCTGCTGGTGAGCGAACTGATGACCATAAGATAGTCACAGGAAGGGCAGGCTGTTTGAATAGAATATTCACCGTTTGAGGTTTGAGGTTCTCTTCGCAGGCTACGTTCAGCGGGGCTGCCACAGGTTGGGCAGTGAACTGTTTGAATGGTTCTAACAATCGCCGTGGGAGGAGGGTCTGCCTGAGAACCCGGTTCTGATGGAATCGATAGTGCTGTGCCCATTACAAAAACCTCGCTGCTGTAGTACTGAATGTGTCGTAGGGTTTGACGCCTGCCAAGATCTCTTTTAGCTCACCGCCTTGAAAGAACATCACGGCGGGAATGCTTTTGACCCCGAATCGGCTAGCGATCGCTTTGTTTTTATCGAGATCTAGCTTGAAAACGTTAATGCGATCGCTGTACTCGGCTGCGAGCTTATCCATCAGAGGTGCCACCAGTTTGCAAGGCCCGCACCATGACGCGGTGCAATCGACAACCAGCGGTGCGCTCTTGGCAAGCAGCGTATTGAATTCGGCTTCGTCTTGAATGAAGCTAGCCATGCCTGTTTCATCAATACCGAGCTGGGAGAGTTCGCTGGCGACCTCAGCGGCGGAGCGATTAGCGTTGATTGTGGTTAAACACAGGCGTCGTTGGTAATGGTCGATTAAAGGTGTGGTTTGTTCATCGTATATTTCTAGCCGTCGCCGAATCGTAGAGGCGGTATCGTCGGGACGATTCATCTGCATGAGCCGATCAATGAGGCGTCCGCTGGTGGCCTCGAAGTAAATCACCTTTGGATAGGGTTGGCTGAGGATGGTTAGCAGTTCATCGAGTGCTTTGGCCTGGTTTAAGGTGCGGGGAAAGCCATCTAAAATCCATCCTTTTGAGACATCCGGTTTGCTGAGTCGCTCACGAAGCATGGCCAGGATGAGCGTATCAGGGACGAGTTCGCCGGCTTCTACATAGCTTTGCGCCTGAAGACCGAGGGAGGTGCGGCGGGCAAATGCCTGACGTAAAATATCCCCCGTAGAAATGTGAGGGACTTCCAACCGTTGGGAGAGTGCGATCGCCTGCGTCCCTTTCCCTGCGCCAGGTGGGCCCAAAAAAATAAGCTGCATAGTTTTTAATCGGGGGAATTTTATAGAGAAAGCTGATACTAAAAGGAGCGTCTAGGCCTGTAGGACCTCTGGCACTTACAATGACGATTAACCACAATGACAATTAAAAGAAGCCGCTTTGCAAAGCGCTACACAACCATTTTGGGCTGATTCCTTCTCTGCCAATAGCTTTCTTTGCTTGCGGTGTTACATCTGTCTGAAGTATACACGCACAGACGCCTGAACGAATTATTTGGCGGATGAAGAGTCCTCTATTGATATTATTCGTTACATCCCTTTGGAGAATGTCGAATTTTCAGCTGTTTACGCTACTCAAGGTCACCCTTGACGAGTGTACTGTTAGCACCTCCACCCTCAACAAGTGCACTCGTTAAGGGTGGAATTCGCATGAACTGTCTATGGACCGGTCAGGGCCTAACCTTAGGCCTTGATTCCAGGGGCTAATCGCTGCCAGGTAAGCTTTCTGTGGGCAGTTTGCTGCCATCGAAGGAATTGGGCTCGGCTCCCTATCGTGAGGCTGGTGATGTCCATGGCCATGCGTGGCGCTTGAGTGACAAGTGCGATCGCCTCTTCTGCAGAGCACAGTCCCCACTTCACCAAATTCAGCGCCCCGTCAATCAGCGGCAGTGTTGTTCCAGAAAGCGTGCCGTCTGCTAAACGTGCCGTGCCATTGACGACCTCGATTTGCCGGGAGTCCCACGGATAGGTGCCGTCGGGTAAGCCCAGTGGGGACAGAGCATCGCTCACTAAAAACAGTCCATCCAGTAGCGGCCTGTTGGCGCGTGTGTCGGCCCTGCCACGCCCTGCTCGCAGCAGTAAGTCCAGCATGGTAGGGCAAATGTGCTGGCCGTCGGCAATGAATCCGCAGTGCACACGCGAGTCTATGAGGGCTGCGCCCAGCAATCCAGGCTCTCGGTGGTGAAGTCCTGGCATGGCGTTGAAGGCATGGGTCACCATGGTTGCGCCTTGCTCAAAGGCTGCGATCGCTTGCTGAGCTGTTGCAAGGGAGTGGCCTAAGCTCACGGTAATTCCCTGCCCTGTCAGCCAGGAAATCACCCCAGCTTCTACAGCTTGTTCAGGCGCGAGCGTGACAATGCTGATGACCTCGGCAAAGTCGGCGATCACAGTTTTGGCATTGTCTAGCGTGAGCGGCTGTAAATACTCCGCCGGATGTGCGCCGCGCTTGGCTGCGTTTAAAAAAGGACCTTCTAAATGAGCGCCCAGCACCTGGGCACCGGTTCGTTTTGGCTGGCCCTTTTTTAGCTGGCCCTGTTTCAGCTGGTTTTGTTGTTTTAGGTGGTTCTGCTGTTGCTCTTTAAAAGCTTGAATCGCAGCCAAGCTACCGTGAAAATTTTCTAGCGATGTGGTCACAATTGTTGGGCAAAAGCTATCGATGCCCTGATGCCACAACAAGTCGCAGATGGTTTGTAGCGGGCCCAGGTCGGTGAGGCGCAGGTCTGGGAAGGCAAGTCCTAAAGCCCCATTGATTTGTAGGTCTACCGCGCCGAGGGAGAGCCAGTCACCTGCAATATCGATGCTGGAGGGTCTGACAGGCGTGCTGGTTTCAGGTGAAATGTGTTTGACCTGATGGCCTTCTATCGAGATTTGATACAGTCCTGGCTTTTGGAGCAAGCGAGCATTGCGAATGACAGTACTATCAAACATGGATTTATTGACACATTATTCATACCAGGGCTATGACAACTCCCCAGGCCAGTGGACCCGTTGAAGTTGGAATCATTATGGGCAGCGATTCGGATCTGCCGACCATGATGGGTGCGATCGCCATTTGCGAAAAGTTCGATATCGCCCACGAAGTCGCCATCGTATCGGCCCATCGCACCCCAGAACGGATGGTCGCCTATGCCGAAACGGCCCACACTCGAGGGCTCAAGGTCATTATTGCAGGCGCAGGTGGTGCGGCACACCTGCCTGGCATGGTGGCGGCGCTCTCCCCCTTACCTGTGATTGGAGTCCCGGTCAAAACCAGCACCCTCTCTGGCGTAGACTCACTGTATTCGATTGTGCAAATGCCTGGTGGCATTCCGGTCGCCACCGTTGCCATTGGCAATGCTAAGAATGCTGGCTTACTGGCGGTGCAAATGCTGGCGGCGCATGATCCTACCCTGACTGAAAAAATCCTCACCTACCGACAGCAGCTCAAAACAATGGTGAGTGATAAGCAAAATCAGCTTGCGGCCCTCGGGGCACGTCAGTACCTCAAGCACATGATCAACACATAGAACCCATTAAAGTCTCCGTGAATACGCAGAGGGTCTGGGGTTTGAACTGGGTGCGATCGCTGCCTATTTATACCGAAGGTTGAAGGCAGAAAGGCCTTTGTTGGATGGTTGCATCGGGTCAAAAATTACGTGAGATCGTCTCTAATATTGAGGGTGCCTGAACAGATCTCAAGCGGCCACCAAGTGCGCTAGAAGCTTGTTATATCAACAAAAATCAATGTTGCGAAAAAGATACAAAGCTGTCTTTAGCTCGCGAAAAACAACACGCTTTGTTAACTTTCCCTAAAACCTGTTCAAAAAAGAATCCCCGGGGTACCCACTCCTTTATTAAAAGTATCAGACGATACAGAATCACTTGCTCAGACTTGGTGGAATAACACCATCAGTTTGACCAAAGACCGGCATATGGCCAGCACATCGCCTTTGCAACATTGCCTTTGCGATAGAGAAGCGAGAGGTGATGTGAGCAGTCTATGACGTCATTGATTACTGTCTAAATTGCGTTAGGAACGCTAGAGACCAAAAATGTCTAATATTACGCTGAAAAGAAGAAAGCACTCCAGGCGATCTGCATCGCCCTGGGATGCCAATGTTCCGCCGTTTACGGAAATGGCTAAGCGCGCTTTAAACGGCGCGTTTGGTCGTAAGTTTGCTTGGGGTTGGCTTGCCTGCATTCCCTTAGCGTTTGTCATTGTTGCTACTTGGGGCTTTGCGGCTCACGCTCAAGACGAAGTTGTTGCTAGCGATGTGCAAATCGTCTTGGACAACATATGGATTGTCGTCGCCTCCGTTCTCGTGATTTTCATGAATGCGGGCTTCGGCATGTTAGAGACGGGCTTTTGCCGTCAAAAAAATGCCGTCAACATTTTGACGAAGAACCTAATCGTATTTGCCCTAGCAACCCTGTCCTTTTGGGCGTTGGGCTATGCATTGGCCTTTGGTACGGGTAATGCCTTCTTTGGACTGACTGGGTTTTTCTTGTCTGGCTTTGAGCCCGATACCCTGGTAGACGGTCTCACGCTGACGGTCCCTGTATTCTTCCTGTTCCAAGCTGCTTTTGCTGGAACGGCTGCAACGATTGTTTCAGGTGCGGTTGCTGAGCGCGTCAAGTTCTCTAGCTTTATTATTTTCAGCATCTTGCTCACGGCGATTTCTTACCCCATCACGGCTCACTGGGTCTGGGGTGGTGGCTGGCTCTCTGATATGAGCTTTATCGGTGAAGGCGTTGCCTTTAGCGACTTTGCCGGTTCTACCGTGGTTCACTCGGTCGGCGGCTGGGCGGCACTTATGGGTGCTATTTTCCTCGGCCCCCGCATTGGTAAGTATCAAAACGGTGGTGTGAACGCGATTCCTGGCCACAACATGAGTATCGCAACCCTAGGTTGCCTGATTTTGTGGATTGGCTGGTTTGGCTTTAACCCCGGTTCTGAACTAGCGGCTGACTTGGCCGTACCTCAAATTGCCTTGGTGACTAACCTCGCAGCCGCCGCTGGTGGTGTAGCGGCAACCTTCACTGCTTGGGCGCTAAGCGGAAAGCCTGATCTTTCCATGGTCATCAACGGTATTTTGGCCGGTTTGGTGGGTATTACTGCGGGCTGTGGTGGCATTGGATACTGGGGCGCGGTGATTGTGGGCCTGATTGCGGGCATCATCGTTGTCTTCTCTGTTGGTTTCTTTGACAGCATCAAAATTGATGACCCTGTAGGCGCAACCTCCGTTCACTTGGTGTGTGGTATTTGGGGCACCTTGGCAGTGGGGCTGTTTGATCAAGAAGCGGGTCTCTTTTACGGCGGCGGCATTCAGCAGCTGATTGCTCAGTTCATCGGGATTGTGGCGATTGGCCTGTTTACCGTAATCGTGACGTCTATCCTATGGGTGGTGATTAAGTCCCTCATTGGTATTCGTGTTTCTTCTGAAGAAGAGCTGAAGGGCTTGGATATCGGCGAGCACGGCATGGAAGCTTACAGCGGTTTCCTCAAAGATACGAGCGACATGGGCGGCATTATTTAGGTGCGTTTCTATGGCCGCTGTCTGACTAGCGGCTATCTTGTAGCGCAGTTCTAGAAAGCTGGTTTCGCTTGTCGGTCAACTGTTTGACCTGATAAAAGCGGCGTAGGTGAGGTCTTGGCCTTGGCTTACGTCGCTTTTTTAGTGCGGTGCGATCGCTGTGTTTTACCTTTGATTAACTTGTGGTCGGACACCCCTAGGTGGCCTGTTATCCTATCGGTACTTATTAAAACACTATAAAAATTAGGCTCCTACACTTAGGCCTTTACACTAAGGTCCCAAAATAAGCCGCTAAAAACTTCTGTTGATCTTGCCTCTGTTGACCTTTCTAACAGTGTGGGCGTTGGCTCCAGCTCCCAGCTCTGGTCGTTAGAGTCGGATATAAGAAGTGTCTATAAAATCATTGCTTTCCTACCGGTTTCGGGCTGCTTTGGGCCCAACCGATGAGTTCGTAAAAAGCTTTTAGGACAACACACGTCGCATGGGTAATCCAACTTCCATCGTGGAAGAAATGTTTGAGGCGCTGCCAACCCTGCGCTCTCAAATGTATTTCAAAACATCGCTGACGGCGCTCTCCCATGCCATGGAAGATCAGGTGCTGGCGGGTTCTGAGCAGCAGCCGTTAATTATTGCTAGTTTTCAGCAGGAACGGTTTTATCGCCAAGAAGCGCATCGCTACGAGCGCATCGGCGGTATTAGCGATCAGGTGTATGTGCTGTCGGCGGCGGAAACACAGTTTCGTGAAACGGTTGATGGCTACGAAAAGATTGATTTTGATGGGGAAGATGCCCTGACAGAAGAGTGGCATTTGGTGGTGGTCGGCGAGCAGTACTGTGCGGCGTTGATTTGTCGGGAGCATCACAGTGACCCGGCGGCTCAGAAGGTTGCGCCGCTGCCACTGGCGAAAGCGGCGGCGGTCCCGCACTTAGATCAAACTCGCCGATTTGAAGGGATTTGGACGTTGGACCGGCAGGTGAGCCTGCGGGCAGCCTCGCTGTTGCTAGAGCGGATTAAGGCCTATCGGCCAGAGCTAAAGCAGAAGATCGCGAAGGCGCGCGATCGCTTTATTCCCAAGGTGCTGAGCAGTGATTTGGCCGTAGAAGCCGATCCGTTTGCGCAGCGGTTGATTACCTACCTGCAAGCCGGACAGTACAAGCAGCTGAAGGCGTACCGGGCGATCGCTGTTCAAGAGCAGCGTGAACGGTTGATTAACTCGATTACCGCTGCGATTCGTCAGTCGCTGAACCCAGCTGAGATTTTTGCGATTGCCGTTAAAGAACTGGGCAACGTTCTCGATGTGAGCCGGTGCATCATCTACCGCTGTACCGATGCGGATGCCGACGCTCTAATCAAGCATGAGTACCGTCAGGCCCACATTAATTCTCTAGAAGGTACCGCTTGGCCTTTAAAGAACAACCCGCTGTATCAGTGGGTGAAAAGCAAGCAGGCCACCCTTACCATTGATGATGTGAACGGTGAAACCGAGCGGGACATTGATTTATCGACTGTCCTCTCGCGCATTCGGCGCTGGCAAATTCGAAGCTGCCTGCTGGTGCCGCTGGTCCACAAAAGTCGCTTACTCGGCATGATTGAGCTGCACCTAGATGACAGTGCTAGCCATCGCTGGAATGACGATGAAATTGCCTTGAGCGAGGCGATCGCCAATCAGCTCAGCGTTGCTCTCATCCAGGCTGAAGCCTATGCCAACTTAGAAGATCTTAACCAGCAGCTGGCCGATTTAGAGCGCACCCGCAGTAACCTCATCGCGATTACAGGGCACGAGCTACGCACCCCACTTTCCACAATTCGCGTGTGCCTAGAAAGCCTGCTCACCGAGCCCGACATGGCGGCGGCGATGCGCGAGATCATGCTCGATACGGCCCTCACCGATGCCGAGCGGATGCGTAAGCTGGTGCAAGACTTTTTGACCCTGTCGCGGCTGGAGAGTCGCCGGGTGGAGTGGAACTTAGAATCACTCTCGCTGCAAGAGTGTGTTGACCTGGCCTTGAGCAGTTTGCGTTGGCAAAATTCCTCCAATGCGGCCCCGGCTATGCGCATAGAGACCGATTTACCCGATAAGCTGCCCTTTATTCGTGCAGATGGCGAATGGATTGTAGAAGTGCTCTCTAAGCTGCTCGACAATGCCTGCAAGTTTACGCAGGCTAACGGTCAGGTGACCATTAGTGCCCATGTTGTAGATAAGAAAACGGTGGAAGTGGTGGTGGCCGATACGGGCCGTGGGATTGAGAGCGATCGCTTAGAAACCGTGTTTGAGCGCTTTTACCAAGAAGAAGGCGCACTGCGGCGCTCTGTCGGTGGCGTGGGCCTGGGCTTGGCCATCTGCCAGCAAGTTATAGAAGGGCTCAACGGTAAAGTTTGGGCGACCTCAGCCGGTAAAAATCAGGGCACTCAAATTCACTTCACCCTACCCTCGGTTAAAAAAGCGGGGCGCTACGTGAAAGGGCAAAAGCTCCCCTCGACGAAACGTGCTGCCAAAGGGAAAGGGGCGGCAAAGAAAAAGCGGGTGTCGGGTACGACCGCTGCTAGCGCTTCAGTCGGCAAGCCGGCGAATGCCGCCCAAAAAAATAAAGCGAGCACTCAGTCAACTGCGATCCCCTCTCCCAACGCCAGCTCAAAAAGCAGCTCAAAAAGCGGTACAAAAAGTAGTGCAAAAACGGGCCGTTCTAAAGGCTAAAACTGTGCCTAACGCAGATTCCCCTTGAGTAAGGTTAAAGAACTATTACGCTTCGTATCGCCCTTGTAAAAGTGCTCACGGGGCGATGTTACGATCCCAATCAGCTAAGCTTGAGAGATATCATCCATGGCACTATCTGGTTCGACGCCTGAGTTCGGAGGCAGCACCGGCGGTCTCCTCACCAAGGCCTTTGTTGAAGAAAAGTACGCAATCACCTGGACATCCAGCAAAAAGCAAGTTTTTGAAATGCCAACCGGTGGCGCAGCCACAATGAACGAAGGCGAAAACTTGTTAGAGTTAGCTCGCAAAGAGCAGTGCTTGGCTTTGGGCAAGCAGCTCAGAACTAAGTTCAAACCCAAAATGGACGATTACAAGATTTATCGCATCCTGCCCAGCGGTGAGACAACGCTGTTGCACCCTGCTGATGGTGTCTTCCCTGAAAAGGTCAACGAAGGCCGTGACTTCGCAGGTAAAAAGGATCGTCGCATCGGCGAAAATCCTAACCCAGCGACGATTAAGTTCGGTGGTAAGGAAACTTACGAAGTCTAGATCTTTCGCTAAGGTCTGATTTTTAAAGAAGACGATTTTTCGACGATTTAGCATGAGATATGTCTCTTTGTTGTAAGAGAATTTTCTTAAGCGGCGTTGTTAATTCATGTCTCCGCAGCAAAACTAAACTCAAATGAAAGGGTGACTCTAGCAGTCGCCCTTTCGTTTTTGCGTTTTGCGTTTTGGTCTCGTTTGCTTTGGCACCTTCGGCCTTATACTTTGTCAGCATGCTTTATCAGCGACTGTGTCAGCTGGCGTGTCGAACAACTTAGTGTGTCGGCCAGTTCGCCTCTACAATTGAGTTCAAATGGGTACCTTTCCAGCGCCATGATTTTTCCAGACTTTAAAACCTTTGAAAGCCTCGCAACGCAAGGCAACTTTGTCCCGGTTTATCAGGAGTGGGTCGCTGACTTAGATACCCCTGTTTCGGCATGGTATAAGGTTTGTTCGCAGCAGCCCTATAGCTTTTTGTTGGAATCTGTAGAAGGTGGTGAAACGTTAGGACGCTACAGCTTTCTAGGCTGTGACCCCATGTGGGTGTTAGAGGCCAACGGGGCCAGCATTACCCAAACGCTGCGCGATGGCACTGAAAACGTCATTGAAGGCAATCCGTTTGAAATTTTGCAGGACTGCTTGGAGCCACTCAAACCAGTGCGCTTACCGCAGCTGCCGCCGGGTATTGGGGGACTGTTTGGCTTTTGGGGCTACGAGCTGATCAACTGGATTGAGCCCACGGTAACCACCTATCCGCGCGGTGCCAATGAGCAGACTAATGACCTGCCAGATGGCCTATGGATGCAGGTGGATAATCTGCTGATTTTTGATCAGGTGAAGCGCAAGGTCTGGGCAATTGCCTATGCGGACCTCCGGCAAAATGAAGGCGATCCGGCTGTTGATCTTCACGCTGCTTATAAAGATGCGTGCGATCGCGCCAGCAATCTCATCACGAAGCTTCGCCTTCCGTTGTCTGAACAAGACACGCTCTTGGAGTGGACGTCTCCGGAAGCGAGCACGGCACCTCCGTTGGAGTACACCAGCAATCGTACCCCCGAAGAATTCTGTGCCTGTGTGGAAAAAGCCAAGGAGTATATCCGCGCCGGAGACATTTTTCAGGTTGTTGCCTCACAGCGTCTTCAGGCTAGCTACAGCGGTGCGCCGTTTGATTTGTATCGCTCATTGCGACTGGTCAATCCCTCACCCTACATGAGCTACTTCAACTTCAATGGCTGGCAGCTAATTGGCTCTAGCCCAGAGGTCATGGTAAAAGCCACTACTAAGCCAAAGCCCAGTGACAACGGCAGCACGATGGAAGCCACCCTGCGCCCGATTGCAGGCACCCGGCCCCGTGGCAAAACGGCTGCTGAAGATGCCGAATACGCTGCTGACCTCCTTGCTGATCCTAAAGAAGTCGCCGAGCACGTCATGCTGGTGGACTTAGGCCGCAATGATTTGGGCCGGGTGTGTACCAGCGGCAGTGTTGTGGTCGATGAGCTAATGGTGATTGAAAACTACTCTCACGTCATGCACATCGTTAGCAATGTGGTGGGCGATTTGGCCCCCGATAAAACGGCCTGGGATTTGTTAACGGCCAGCTTCCCGGCTGGCACCGTCAGCGGCGCGCCCAAAATCCGCGCCATGCAAATCATCAACGAGCTAGAGCCGGATCGTCGCGGTCCCTATTCTGGCGTGTATGGCTACTACGATTTTGAAGGTCAGTTGAACAGCGCCATCACTATTCGCACCATGGTCGTACAGGCAGGCGAAGATGGTAGTCAAACCATTAGTGTGCAGGCAGGCGCTGGCCTCGTGGCAGACTCAGTCCCTGAGAGTGAATATCAAGAGACCTTGAATAAGGCCAAAGGCATGCTAGAGGCCGTTCGCTGTCTCAAAGGTTAGATTCTCAAAGGTTAGATCTCAAAGGTTAGATCTCAAAAGTGCGAGCTTAGAGGCTAAGGCCAGCTAAGGGCACGCGCACTGGCAACACGCGCGGTGTGCGAACGGTTAATGAACGGGTAGCTGAATCAAAAGGGTTGTTCCTTGGTGCGGGGTTGAGTGTAGCCTGAGCTGGCCATGGTGTTGTTGAATCGTTTGGTAAGACAACGCCAGCCCTAAGCCAGTCCCCTTGCCAACAGGCTTAGTGGTGAAAAAAGGATCAAAAACCTTACCTTGAATCTCTGTTGGAATACCGGGGCCGCTATCTCTGATTGTGATTTGTACTTGTTCGTTCTCCAGTGCCAGCGTCTGAATCGTAATTTGTTTAGTGGCGCACTCTTCTAGAGCCGCGATCGCATTGAGCAAAATATTCATAAAGACCTGGTTTAGGTCGCTGGGCTGACAGCGCACTAACGGCAACGTGTCGTATTTTTTGACGATATCAATCCCTTTGGAAATTTCTGTATTGAGGATGAGCAGCGTGCTATCTAAGCTTTGGTTTAAGTCGGTTGGTTTAATGCCTTGCTCATCTGCGCGTGAGAAGTTTTGCAGGGTGCTGACAATCTTTTGAATGCGGTTTGTGCCTCGCTTTGTGCTTTCAACAAGCTTGGGCGCGTCTTGTTGAATATACTCCAAGTCAATCTCATCTACTGTTTCTTCAATCTTCTGTGGCTTAGCTGTTGGGTCTTGGTACAAATTAACCAGGCTCAAAAGACTCTCGATATAGTCTTGTAGATGATTGAGGTTGCTGTAAATAAAACTCAGCGGATTGTTAAACTCGTGCGCAATCCCACCGACGAGCTGCCCTAAGCTAGAGAGTTTTTCAGTTTGAATGAGCTGGGCCTGAGTATGTTGGAGTTCGCCTAGGGTTGTACTGAGTTCAGCCGTGCGATTTAGTACCCGTTGTTCTAGTTCTTTTTCATGTTCTTTTAATTGCTTTTCGGCTCTTTTTTGACGGCGGATGGCACCGCTGAGCACAATAATGGTGAGGAGCCCCAAAGAGAACCCTGTGAGCGTGAGCCATACCAAAGATTTGTACTGCTCATAAAAGGAAGGCGTTTCGTTAATGAGCACACTGCCCTTAGGCAGCTGTTGTTTACTGATGCGAGCGCGCTTAAGTTCTTCAGCATCAAAGATCCACTTGTTCTCACTTTGAATGAGGGGTTCAATCTCATCAATTGGCGTGCCGCTGAGCAATTGCTCGACTAGCTGAACTGCTTGCTGTGCATGGTAAGTTCCATCGAGCACTTGGCCGCCGATAGCGCCGTTGCCAAGTCGAGGGGCGGTATCGGTATAAATGGGATTAGAGACTTGTGCTCGCAAAAGTTCAACGTCTTTCCCCAAGTTCATCAGCGGCCCGTCTGCGGTGTTTTGTCGGAGCTGGCCGGTCATAAAAATGGGCCAAGCATCAGGATAAATGCCCACTTTTGTAGCGATCGCATCAGCCGTTAAATCTTGCACAAGCACCACTGTTTGAGGGGCCCCTTCTGTGGAGGAAATATCATCCAACAGCTTCAAATTGGCCTGCCCGGTTGCAGAAGAATCCGTAATCAAAATAATGTGATCAGACCCTGTTTGTCGCTTGGCTTCTATCACCGTTTGCATCGGGCTGCGCGCTTCAAAGGCTCCCGTTAACCAGGGGATTTCCAATATCTCTGGTCTTACTTTGTTAATGCCCATAAAGACAACCGGCAAGTCTGGAAAATACTGATCTCGATTCTCCAAGATCAAATTTAAGCCCGGATCATCTGAGATCATCACCGCCTGTAACGGCGTGTCTTTATACTTTTTTTGAATATAGCTCAAAAAAGCCTGGCCATGCTGGAGGTCAGGGTAGCGCTTTCCGTCCAAAAACTCGTGATGGACCGTAACGTCTGGATGGTCTTGCTGAAACTTTTGATCGATGCCCAGTTTTTGCTTATGCGTCCAATTAAAATCTAAGTTGTAGGAGTGAATAACTAAGATGCCAATGTCTGGAGTTTCGTCTGGTGTGAAGGTTTGAGTTGCAGCTGGCTGACTATTTGCCTGCGCAAGCTGATGAGCCATGTTGTTGGAGTCATCCCATCTTTGGGTCAACCCGTCTATGCCGACAGCCCACCAAAGTGCCGCCATTGATAGGCAAACCAGGTGCGAGCGGCATTTTGAGTGCCGATGGGGCTTGGACAGAAAGATCACAGCAAATAACGACTCTTGTTAACCAAGTCGTATGAGGTTGGCCTACTCAGGATTCCCACGTGAGCTGCTCAATAGTTGCTTCAAAATAAAGTGATGAAACGTGAAATTGACCACGAAGCTTAGGTTTGGCTACCGGCTAGTCAGGGAGTGATAGGGTCGTAACAGTTGTAACTAATCAGTGTTTGAGAGGTTGTTGACTGCTGACATAATGGGCTGAAATAAGAGACTTTCAAGATCTTGCCAGTACTCTTCGTACCATTGTGCTGGGCCTAACTCATCGCCCATACGGACAATGACAATATCTAAACTTGGAATAATGCATAAAATTTGGTGAGAGGCACCTGCTGCGATGAAAGCATCTTTTGGCAGGCTAGGAAACGTGTTGTTGGCATTGGTATGCCATAGCAATCCTGGCGAGGGGAAGTTTGATAACGTGTCCGGTGACGGTCTGCCGTTGTAATCGACCAGCGTTGAAACCACCTCTTCTGTCAGGATGGTTTTCCCCTGCCATTTTCCCTT
Source organism: Cyanobacteria bacterium J06634_5 (assembly GCA_039820525.1). GTDB lineage: Bacteria > Cyanobacteriota > Cyanobacteriia > Phormidesmidales > Phormidesmidaceae > Phormidesmis. The sequence goes on along the minus strand of JBCBPY010000023.1, from coordinate 16,552 downwards.
ATTCAACATAACCTCGCCTAGCCGGGCAAGTGCTCTGGCGGTAAAAGCCGCCCCTCCATCGATGTAGTAAAGATCCATATCGTTGGCTCGAAACGGTTCTCCTCCATAGTTAATCGACCAGGCATAGTCAGGAATGCCCAAAGGCTTCATAACCTTGGTTTGAAGTGCTTGCTTCACATTGGCAAGGGAGGTTGTGCTAAATATCCGGGCAAAAATGTATGACAGCGCAGATGTCCCAGGATTGCTATAGGTATAGCCTGTGCCAGGGGAGAAAATAAGGGGCGCTTGGTCAATAGAAATTTTCCAGCGGTTTTCCCTGTTTCGCCAGTAGTTTCCTTTCCATCCTTCTAGCTGCGGACCATACTGTCCGTTCTCTTCTGCATTTTCTAGCCCAGAGCTATGCCTTGCTAACTGCTCAATCGTAATTTTGGATTTTTGAGGGTGACTTTCCCACTGTGGAACGTAAGTCGCTGCGAACTCCTGTATGTCAATCAATTGATCGTTGAGTGCAATGGCCAAGGCAAACCCCCCTACGATAGCTTTTGCGCCCGAAGCTATACGATGTTTGTCGTGCATGCCATCTTTATCTCCATACCATTCGTGTATTATTTTGTCGTTCTTAACGACAATGAATGAATGGGTGTTTTTGGCTTTTAAGGCTGTTGTCAACTGATTGAGTTGTGCGCTGCTGATGTCAAAGCTCTCTGGCGTGGCCGTTTCAAAAGTTATTTTTTTAGCGAACTTAAAGAGAACGTTTTGACTAAACCAATATGAGGCGGCGCGCAGTTGAGTGAGGAAGCGTTTCCCTGTCGCTGCTAGCGTCAGGCTCGATAAAGCGAACAATAAAAAAATGACGGAACGACGACTGAGTCTAGTGCTCATAGTTTTTCCCAGCGTTAGCCGGTGCAATACTTATAGAATTAATCTTGGCGATAGATGTTGTTGTTTATACAAGAGTGCCCTGTTGTTATAAGTCACTTTCAAGGAGGCACTTTTAGCAAAGTGCTATAGCCTCAAAGCGCTGTTATATAAGGTTAAATAAGGCTTAGCCAAACCCTGATGAACAAACCCTGACGAATAAATGTCAATATTAGCGTAGCTCACAATTTTTGGGCGTCACATTGAGGGTGTGCGGTCTGGGCTTCTAATTCGGCTGAAAACTGTGAAAGCTTTTCCCTGCAAGGGATTGAGCTGATGGTTCACGCTACTCAACTGGCACAATTCAATGAGGGCGCTCGGCGAACTTTCGGGGGAAATGAGTACTGCTTCAGTTGTCCTGTGGTGAATATGACCTGAGCACTTGAGAACATCGCCCAAGCCACCGCAGGCGCAGCAGGGGCTCGGCGACACCCGCTGTGATGCGATAATGTATTCGCTCTCCTGAGGGACCATCTGATGGAATCAAGTGTCTTAACCGCAGTTTTTCTACCGCTGGCGCTGTTTATCATCATGCTAGGCATGGGACTAGGGCTTACAGTAGATGACTTTAAGCGAATTTTAGTCGCGCCTAAGGCCGTCATTCTGGGCCTAGTGGCACAGCTCATTCTGTTACCTGTTGTCGGTTTTATCTTGGCGGGCCTTTTTCCTCTCAGCCCAGAACTGGCCGTTGGTGTGATGATTTTGTCTGCTTGTCCCGGTGGCTCTACGTCTAATCTGATGACGTACCTGGCCAAGGGCAATGTCGCTTTGTCCATTACGCTGACGGCAATTTCAAGCCTGATTACCGTATTTACCATTCCCCTCGTGGTTAATTTTGCGATGGAGCGGTTTATGGGCGCTGGATCGGCGCTACAGCTGCCGCTGTTAACCACGATGATTCGAATTGCGGTCATTACCTTGATTCCCGTGACATTAGGTATGCTCTTGCACAATAAAGCGCCTAAGTTCGCCGCAAGTGTTGAAAAGGGAGTAAAGTGGCTATCGCTATTTTTCTTAGGATTGATTATTGTTGGCCTATTGCTGAAAGAGCGCGCTCAGGTCGCGAGCTTTTTTGTTCAGGTGGGTTGGGTGACCTTGACGCTGATGGTGCTGACGATGGCGCTGGGCTATGCGATCGCAACGTTAGCAAAGCTAACCCCAAAAGAGGCCACCGCCATCACGGTTGAAGTGGGTATTCAGAATGGGACGTTGGCGATCGCGATTGCCAGCGCGCCCACCTTTCTCAACACGCCTAGCATGGCGATTCCTGCGGCCATTTATTCTTTACTGATGTTTGTTGTCAGCGGCGTTTTTGCTGGGTGGTCGTCACAAAAGCATCAAGCGATACAAACTTAAGTACGATGAAAAGTGTTGTGCAGCGATTCATGCAATAGCCATTATCTTAAAAGTATAGGTACTCAATGGCTGCTTAACGGCTACAGCAAACATGGTCCCAAATATCGAAGAGCGTTCAGTCGAAACGATAGCTTATGCACAGCTTCCGCCAGAGCAGCAGCACCACCGGCTGCGTGAGCTAGCAACCGTGTTTTTTCGATTGGGAACGGTGGCGTTTGGTGGACCGGCGGCCCACATCGCCATGATGGATGATGAGGTTGTAAAACGGCGGCAGTGGATGAGCCGGGAGGGCCTGCTGGATTTGATGGGGGTCACCAACCTGCTGCCTGGGCCAAACTCTACTGAGTTAGCCATTCACATTGGCTACGAAAGGGCTCGGTGGCGCGGTCTTTTTGTTGCCGGTGCGAGCTTTATTTTGCCGGCGATGGTGCTCGTTTGGCTGCTTGCTGCGCTGTATGTGCGTTATCAAACGGTGCCGCAGATGGGCTGGCTGCTGTACGGCATTAAGCCGGTGATTATTGCGGTGGTGCTCCAAGCGCTGTGGAAACTGGGCAAAAAAGCGGCAAAGGATAGGCCGACGACGGTGGTTGGCCTGTTGGCGATCGCAGCTTACTTCACCGGCCTCAACGAAGTGCTGCTGCTGTTTGTTGCAGGCATCAGCGTCATGCTGATAAAAAACTGGCAGTCTCGAAATACAACAGTTGGTGCGATTCTGTTGCCATTGTCGGGGAGCGTTGCCCAGGCGGGAACAACAGCAACGGCTGCGACAACAGTTACCTCATTGGGGTGGGCCAGTGTCTTTTTGTTCTTTCTAAAAATTGGCTGTGTGCTGTATGGCAGTGGCTATGTGTTGTTAGCTTTTCTTCAGCGAGACTTGGTCGAACAACAGGGGTGGCTCACCTCACAACAACTTTTAGATGCGATCGCTATCGGTCAAATCACACCGGGTCCTGTTTTTACAACGGCTACCTTTGTTGGCTACTTACTGGCCGGTAATGCAGGCGCGCTGGCAGGCACCATCGGTATCTTTTTACCCGCTTTTCTCCTCGTAGGACTGGTGAATCCTTGGGTGCCTAAGATACGGCGCTCGCCCTGGGCCAGCAGCTTTTTAGATGGTGTTAATGCCGGTGCTCTGGGGCTGATGGCAGGGGTCACGTATACGCTGAGCCGAGCGGCTTTGGTGGATGGCTTTACGGTGGTTCTGGCGATTTTGAGTGCGATCGCCGTATTCCGCTTCAAAATAAATTCGGCCTGGCTCGTCCTTGCCGGCGGTGCTATTGGCTTATTACTACATCTTGGCGGATTGATTTAGTAAAGGCGACACCGCGAAACGGTTTTGCTCATCCACTATTTTGAATTTTCTGCTTGCGTCTTTATCGCCTCAATAATCTGACCATTTGCTTTTGGAAATGGATACTGATCAATTTCATTTAGGGTTACCCACTTGACCTCATCGCATTCAATCGTTTGCGGTTCGCCGCTGAGGTGAGTGCAGTTAAATACGTTTAGCGTGACTTTAAAGTGGGTGTAAGCGTGGTCGATAGTGATGAGCTTATCGTTCACTTTAATATCAATGCCTAGTTCTTCTTTAATCTCTCTGACTACACACTCTTCAAAGCTTTCGCCGGGTTCGATTTTGCCTCCCGGAAATTCCCATAGGCCACCGAGTAATCCTTCTTGCTTGCGACGGTCAATTAAAATTTTGCCTTGCGGGTCGGTGATGACGGCAACGCCAATTTGCTTGTGGGGAAGGGGCTTTCGAGATTGAGTCATGGGGAAGTCAGTCACTGCATTTTGATTGTACGCTGTGCAGTGAGGTTGCCACGGACAGATTAAGCAGGCTGGATTGTGCCGGGTACACAGGGTTGCGCCCAAGTCCATAATCGCCTGGTTAAAGTCTCTAGGATGCTCAGGATCTAGCACCTGCTCAGAGATTTCCCACAGTGGGCCCAGGGCTTTATTGGGCACAGCGGGGAAGGCCACTATTCGAGAAAGCACGCGTTTTACGTTGCCGTCTAGGATGGCGACGGGCGTGTCGAAGGCGGCGCTAAGGATGCCGCCTGCGGTGGTTCTCCCGATGCCTTTAAGAGAGATAGCTTCTGCCAAGGTTTTGGGAAACTCACCGTCGAATTCGCTGACGACTTGTTGTGCGGCTTTGTGTAAGTTACGGGCTCTGGCGTAGTAGCCTAGTCCTTCCCACAGTTTGAGCACGGTTTGTTGTTCGGCGGCGGCTAAGGCCTCTACGGTCGGAAATTTTTTGAGCCAGCGTTCGTAGTAGGGGATTACCGTCTTTACTTGGGTTTGTTGCAGCATGATTTCGGAGACCCAAATGCTGTAAGGATCGCGCGATCGCCGCCAAGGCAAATCTCTCCCTTGCGTGGCATACCACTGCAATAATCCCTGTCGTAACTCTAAAATCGTTTCACGGCTTAGCACTTCAGACACAACAAAACTCGACAGGAGAGCGCCTGCCGAGTTTGAAGCGTTATGTTGCTTGCGTTTTGCAGAAGCTTGCCGACCTGCCATGGAAGACTATGCGTCGTCTTGGCTGGCTTTACTTTGGCTATCGTCAGCGCTACTGCCCATAAAGCTATCGCTGTTAAAAGAGTCTGTGAACTGCTCTTCAAAGGCTAAGCGCTGCTCTGCGCCACGTAGGAAGTAACCACTCATCATCGCTGAGGCGAGCAATCTGCCCAAGTTCTCACGGTTAGTCGTAACAGACACATCAAAGTGCTGTGAAGGCAATCCACCGAGCAGCCCAATGACGTTGTGCTCCATAACCTGCATTACTTCGGATGAGGCCGGACGAGACAGCTGGGTAATGGTGTCCTGGTCCATCGTTTTCACGTAGCTGAGCAAAGCATTTTCGTTGGAAGATTTAGAGTCCATAAATTCTGGAAGTTTCCCGGTTATATCGTCCATGTTTATACCTTCACCTGATCTGTGTGGGTGCTGTATAGAACGCGATTCTATATGGGGTTCGCTGCTGCTGTGTTTAAGAAGATGTCGATGTGTTTCCTCTTCGCTTTCTAAGCTGGGGCTTTTTAAGCTAAATAGGAGGCTTAAACTCGACATCCACAATGTAACAAGCCAGTTTACCTGCGACTATGGGTTAAAACCGAACCTTGGTGCGGCACTCGCCTTACAAGTGAGCATTCGTAGGCTGCTGCTGAGCCAAAAAGTTAGTTATTAAGCCGAACAGTGACTAGAACTGACTTACCAAGTTGGATCGTCAAACATCGTAATTTCTAGGGCCTCTACACCCTCGGGGATGGATCTTAGGCAGGCAAGGGTGGGTTCTTCTTCTCCTGTAATTTCTACTTCACAGGCATGGCAGGCCCCGGCGAGGCACCCGGTGGAAATATGAACACCTGCGCGAGCTGCCACGGTGAGTAAGGGCTCGCCTGCTTTTGCCGTGGTATTTACACCATCGGGCATAAAACGAACTTTAACTGTCACTATCGACACCGTTTGTGAATGAATTAAATCTACGCCTTCAGCATGGCAACTAGGGTGTGATGAGCGTCTGCGGCGTCTGCTAGCTCATGGTCAAAGGTCACTCGCACAGGCAGGGTTTGGCCGTTCACTTCTGCGGTGAGGTCCATGCCGTGGTGGTCAATCGCCGTGAGAGTAGCCGCTGTTGCGTCAGTTTGATTGCCGTATTTATGGGCGTACTTGAGTACAGCCTCGCCATGATCTTTGTTCATGTGCTTGCAGATGCGATCGCTCACCTGAGCCGTAATTTTTTCTGATTTCTTTGCTGCTTGGGACATGTGCTTTGGGGCCACTCAGATAAGGCGTACGTTGATAATCTCATCATAACCTTTGCGCAATCTACAGATTTGAGCAGAGGTCCGTTTTGAGATGCATTGGATACTCAACGTAAGGCATGCACAATTTACCAAACGTATCGGACAGAGTTCGGACAGAGTGCTATACAATTCCAGCAGTTGGTTGGCTAGCGTTAGCGTCCTTGCCATCCTTCTCTCTCTCCATCATGGATACTATCGCTTCTTTTATGAATGCCTGTTCCTCGTCCGATGCTCGCGATCGCACACCGCTGCCGAGTCACTTGGTGGCACATCCTTGGCCTACGGGTCACATTTTTCAGAGCCCAGGCGCACATCTCACGTACCGGGTGGTGGGTCCTTGCTGCCGCCTGTACGACCGCGAGCAGCTCCCTTGGCCGTCTTGCCGGATTCAGTGGCACAGCAAAGAGCCCAGCTGGCGGCGAATTGGCCGCAGGTTTATTACGGATATGGCGACCCGCAAGCATCCTTCTTACTGTGTGGAAATTGTGGGGCAAAGCTATCGTAGCGACCCGGTGGTCATGACGCTATATACCGAGACCCTGAGTGCTGAGCGTAAGGACTGGTGGCATACCAAGCGGATAGACGCCAAGCAGATGGATGCCCAACATATGGATAAGGCACAGACTCAAGCCTCTTCCACACTACCCACTACAACGCCTACTTCATTGCCGACCGGGGCTGAGAAGGCTCATCAGCCTGTTGCGATACCGCCGTTGAGTGAAAAATGCCCTGAGAAGGAGAGTGAGACGTTGCTGCAAGGTCAGCGGGTCGAAAAGCTGGGTAGTCCTGCATTCACCTAGCTGGCGCTATAGCAGGTATTGGTATCAATCCAGCGAAAAAAGGACCGCCCGTGGCACTACAGACAGTGTGCTACGGGCGGTCCTTTTTGATTAACGGTCTAATGGCTTAGGCGCGATCGCTTTTAGCCATTATTCAGTTGAAGTCATCTATCAGCCAGAGTCATCTATCAGCCAGAGTCATCTATCGGCCAAACTCATCGTCGAGCTGCTCAGGAACCGCAACATTGCAACCGCTACGATACTCAGTGCCTGCCCAGGTGATGGCACCACACAAACTAGCCTGAGAAAAGTCTGCGTTGAACACCAGCGTGTCGCGCATATCTGCCCCGTTCAAAATGGTGCCTGTAAAGTCAGTATCGTCAATGTAGGCTTCACGGAGGTCAGTATTGATCAGCGACGCGCCCGTAAAGTCGGTATGGTCAAAAATGGCAAACCGCAAATCGGACCCATTAAATAAGGTGCCTTTAGCGCTGGCGTAGCCAAGGTTTACGTCAATTAGGTTAGCGTCTGTAAGCTGGGCACCGTCCAGATTGGCATAGTAAAAGTTGGCCCCTTCCAGGTCCGCGCCGGAGAGGTCGGCGCCGGAAAGATCCAGCCGCCGCAAATCTGCTTCGTGCAGGTCGCAACCTTTGCATTCATTCGTTTCAATCAGTCTTGTAATATCGTTCTCTTTGGCAGCGATCGCGCCGTCTACCATCCCAGGGCTCACTACCATTACGCCGCTTAGAAGTGTGCCGAACGCGAAAGCGACCCTTGCGTGATCGCACTTACGAATCAAATCCATTATTCCTATATACATGACGAGCGGGCAACTCCAAGACTTTTCCTTATGGTGTCAGATGCCATAGGAGAGTGGCAAGAGCCCCTATGAAACTACTGATAAAACAGTACAGTTTTACTTTTTATGTTTCCGGAGGAATCACTTGAGAAACATCCCGGCCTCATAAGACGTCATCTCGGCTGAGTTTTAGCGTCATGGCCATCGCCATCACCCTGATTAAGTCGTTGTTTTACGGATGCTTTCGCAAACTTGTTTAAAGGTGATTTAGACAATTTCACGGGTATTCTGTGAATTAGTTAAATCAATAAAAGTCAAACTATTAGGCAAATACAGGTAGGTGCTAATCCTAGCCAACTTCCTATTTAAGTTTGAAAAATCTCTCGTATCAGGTGCTTCAGCTTGCGCTGCCACCAACCACATTGTGAAATCTACTAAAGGACCCCCAACCATGAAATCATTTCGCCTGACTATCGCTGCTTTGGCAACTGCTGCGATCGCAATCTCCGCCAGTGCTGCCCCTTCCGTCAGAGCCCAAAATGCGTTAGATGCTGGCGCTAAAGAGTCACCAACGCTCACTGTGCAGAACAAGCAGGCTACAGGCATCGGTGCCGCAGAAATTGACCAGAGCAAGTTTATTTTGTCCACCAACCCTACCAGTAACTTTGGTGGCAATCAGCGCTACGGTCTGATGATTATTGAGCAAAAGAGCACCACTGAGCCTTGCTTTAGCACCACCGGTTCTAGCCCTACGCAGGTGAATCCGCTGCTCGCGCAAATGGCAGACTTTAGCGGTAAGTGTGGTCGCAGTACAGATACCAACGGCTATGCTATTCGCGCCGGTGGCTCTCAAGTTCGCTACGACCCCGTTTTGGAAAACGAAGATGGCGTACTGGTTTTGTATGCTAAGCCCAGCGCTTTCTTGCGCGGTGCTGAAAAGTTCATCATCGGTCAAACCGACGGTATTGCGGCCAACGGCTACACTCAAATCTTCCTAAAGCCTGGCTGGCGTCTCACCCGTAAAACGGTAGACGGTGCTCAAAAGGGTCTGCTTTATCTCACTAACGACCTCACCGTTGCTGAAATTACCGGTCAAGAAGTTGTTATTGAGCCCGGCGGTGGCGATCAGTCTGGCGGCGGCGTCACGCTTCCTGGTGGCGGCACGCCTGCGCCTACCGCAAGCTTCCCTGATGTCGCTGGCGACACCTACGCGAACGAAATCAACCGTGCGGTTCAGCTCGGCTTTATCGCGGGCTTTGCCGAAGACAACACCTTCCGCCCACAGGCGACGTTGACTCGTGAGCAAGTGGTTTCGATGGCGATAGACGGCCTCAGCATTGCGCCCCCTGCCAGTGTGGCCAGCAATCCTTTCTCCGATGTACCTGCTGACCGCTGGAGTGCCGCGAAGATTCAAAAGGCCCAGGAATTGGGTTTGGTCGTGGGCTATCAAAATGGGACCTTCCGCCCAGAGCAGCCGGTGACACGCGCTGAGCTGATTTCTATTGTAGAAAAAGCGGCGATGTACAAGAGCGGTGGCGCAGCGCTAGCCGCGAACCAAACGGGCGCTACCTTCGCTGATGTTGGCGGTCACTGGGCGGCAGACAAAATCAGCACGCTCTCTACTTACTGTGGCGTTGCCACCGCGCTGAATGAGACGGGTACTAGCTTCTATCCTGACCAAGAAGCAAAGCGCAACTATGCGGCGGCGGCGATGGTGCGTTTGCTCGACTGCTCTCAAATCGCGGGCTCGTAGAAGGCAGGCCAGTAAAAGACGGTCTGCAGAAAGCCAACTTGACTCTTATGAGTCAAGTTGGCTAATAAAAGTTGAGTGTGAGTGAACCTACTCTTAAGCCCCTGACTAACAAGCGTTAGTCAGGGGCTTTTTATAGGCAGTCTCGCGTTCAGCTGCTGTTTTTCACCTAAAGCCTGTTAAGCAGCCGTTACTCTACTTGGTGCCGCGTAGGATGCCGTAGCGGATGAGTCCTCGGTTGAAGCCTGTGGTCATCAGTGCGATCGCAGCGGTCCCTCGGATGGTCTCCTTACCCGCCTCAAAAATGCCCGCAATCACCCGAGGATTCATCGCCGAGAGCACCACATCCTGCCAGAAAAACTCCACTTGCTGCGACCAGTCTGCCCCAGATAAGTCCTGGAAGCCCACCGACGCGGCCAGCTCCTGATAGGTTTTCAGCGAAATGACGTAGGGTAAGTGATACAGCTTATATAGCTGATCTAGATGGTTCTCTTCACTTTGGGTGAGCGGCCCTGCGAGGTTGTCTATTGGCCTGTGACACCAGGTGGCCATTAAAAAGGTGCCGCCGGGTTTCAGCAGGCGGTAGCACTCCTGTAAAAATTTTTGCTTGTCGGGCATGTGCTCGCCACTTTCCATTGACCAAATGAAGTCAAAGGAATTGTCCTCAAAAGGGGTCGCCAGCGCGTCGGCCACCTGAAACTGAACCGCTGGCGATCCGACATCGGCAAAATTTTCCCAGGTGTGCAAGGCAATGCCTTTTTCCTGGGCCCGTTCGCCTGCGCGCTTTGCCTGTACCGGGCTCAGGGTGATGCCGACGGCCTGTGCCTGGTACTTATCAGCGAGATACAGCGTACTGCCGCCAATCCCACAGCCCACATCCAAAATCGTGTGTGCTTCGGTAACATTGGCCCATTTCAGCAGCTGCTCAATTAAGTCGATTTGTGCCTGCCGGCGGTCTTTTCGATGGTGGCCGCTGTGGCCATAATAGCCGTGGTGCATATGCTCGCCCCAGGTGCGTTCCCACAGCGGTGAAGACTCATCATAAAACTGCTGAATTTTTTCGGTTAGTGTCGTGCTCATTATTCCTACAGCAGCCTCTTTGGTCGCGAGTGTCGTTTCTACAGTGTAAGAAAGCTCACTTCGATTGGGGCTTGCGGCGTTAGGTGTCTTAATGGAAGGATGTGCTATGCCCTCCCTGCCATAACGTAATGCTATGACCGTTTCTAGAACTATCTGCATTGGCTTTTTAGCCTTAATTGTGGTGGGCACGCTGCTGTTAATGCTGCCTGTTTCTTTGGCCAGCGGTGAGTGGAATAGTCCACTCACCGCTTTGTTTACCGCAACCTCTGCGGTCTGTGTGACGGGGCTGATCGTCGTGGATACGGGCACGTACTTTTCTTCGTTTGGCCAGGGAGTCGTGCTCACGCTGATTCAGCTCGGCGGGCTGGGCTATATGTCTGCGACGACGCTGCTGCTATTGCTCCTGGGGCGGCGGTTAGGGCTCAAAGATAAGCTGGCGATTCAGCAGGCGATGGAGACGGCTGAGCTGGCAAATGTAAAGACGCTGCTGATTTCGATTATTTCAATGACGCTGATTTTTGAGCTGACGGGCGCGTTTTGCCTCATGCCGACCTTTACCGAAACGTTCGGTACGGGGCGATCGCTCTGGCTCTCTGTTTTTCACAGCATCAGCGCGTTTAACAATGCGGGCTTTAGCCTGTTCCCCGATAGCCTAGTGGGCTATGCCGAAGATGCCTGGCCGATGGCGGTGATTTCAGCGCTGATTGTGATTGGTGGGATTGGCTATCAGGTGATTATGGAGGCGTTTATGTGGGCTCGTAGCACCCTAGGACGCAGCAAAATGCGAACCGTGTTCTCCCTTCACTTCAAAACGGTTACCAGTACCACGCTCATGTTACTCATCTTAGGGACCGTTGCCTTCTTCCTGATTGAGTACGATAACTCCACACTGGCGGGTAAAAGCTTTGGTGTGAAATTTCTGCTAGCTGGGTTTCAATCGGTTGTGATGCGTACCGCTGGCTTTAACTCTATTGATATTGGCGCGATGGAGACCAGTGCGTTGTTTATGGCGATCGCACTGATGTTTGTCGGCGCTAGCCCCGGTAGCACGGGCGGCGGCATCAAAACCACCACCGTTCGCATTCTGCTGGTGAGCACCTACACTGCTTTGCGTGGCAAAGATGAAGTGAACTTTTACCAGCGTCAAATTCCCATGGCGCGTGTACTCAAAGCGCTCTCTGTCGTGGTTGCTTCCGTTATCAGCGTCGTCATTATCACCACCTGCATCTCCCTTAGCGATCCGACCTTGCCCTTTATTAAAATCTTGTTCGAGGCTGTCTCAGCCTTTGCCACCGTTGGCCTCTCTACTGGCATCACTGCTGATTTATCCACGCTCGGTCAGCTGTTCATCATCGCAACTATGTACATTGGGCGAGTCGGCATTTTGCTACTGATGTCAGCATTGCTAGGTGACCCTAGCCCCACCAGAATTCACTACCCTGAAGAAGACTTATTAACCGGTTAAGGCCAACTCAGGTTAAAGGCTCATAAGCTAGTGATATAGATAGTAGTAAGTGCAGCCATTGGTCGCGACTTCTCGGTTATGGACCCTACACAGATTCGAGCCAAAATTCATACCTACGTCGATACTCTTTCTTCTGAAAGCTTGGAGCGGGTGCTGACTTTTTTTAGTTGCAAAGCCGCTTACAATTAACCAACTAACCCGTAAACCGCTGTGCAAAAACAAAAAGGGCCTGTCTATTGAAGACAGGCCCTTTTTACAGTTGATCTAGTGAATGCCTTCGCGCAGAAAAGGCCCTAGCCTTCAGTGGCTAGCTCAGTGCTGCCGCGACGGCGACCGCCTGTGAGGCTGTTGAAGAGCATGACACCAATGGCTTTGACAAGATTGCCTTCTAGCTCTTGGAATAGCTCCATGTTGATGCCAAAAGCATCGTTAGCTTCTTCTACAATCGCATCGGCAGTAGCATCATCCACAGGGGCTTCGCTCAAAGATGCGCGATAGTTATCCTTAAAGGCTTTCTCATCTTTGATGGTGGGAAACTCATAGAAGGCAACGCCATCGCTACCGGCGAGGTTCATTGCTCGCTGAGAGATGTTTTTGAGGATTTGGCCGCCGGACAGATCGCCCAAGTAGCGAGTGTAGGAGTGGCCTACCAGCAGCTCAGGCTGAGTCTCAGAAATTTTTCGAATGCGCTCTACGTATTTCTTGCCGCCTTTAGAAAGAACGATTTCATCTCTCCAGCTGGGACCGTAGTAAAAGGCCAAATCTTCTTCTAAGCTAGCTTTTCGGTTTAGCTCAGGGAAGTACACCTTGGAGACGATGGGGTGGTTTTTGTGCTTTTCGAGTTCTTCTTCCATCGCGCAGTAGATGAAGTAGAAGTTACCAACGAGCTTGCGGTAAGACTTTTTCTCAACCACACCACGCAAGAAGCATCGAACAAAGCCGACGTTTTCTGCCATAGTGTGAGCTTTTTTAGTGCCCTCTCGGAGCTGGGTCGCTAAATTGTTGCTCATGTGTTTTTATGCGTTTATATGGCTATAGAAGTTGGAAGCAGGACTGCCTTACCTTAAAGCTTAGAGGGGTAGCTCTATCCTTAGAAAGATTTCGCAACATTTTTTCATGTTGCCTGATACAAAAACTGAATCCCCACTTTACCCTGTAAGAATTGCCCGCTCGGAGATAGCACCGTATAGCGGCCTCCTGGCAGGCATATTCTCACCCTGTATCTGTATTTTACTATCTGTTATTTTACGATATCTGAAATCTTGAGCTGACGTCTTAGATGTCGAGATCGGTCATGTTAAGCCGTGGCCCGTGGGTTTCAATGAATTCGCGGCGAGGGGCGACGCGATCGCCCATCAATACGGTAAAGATTCGATCGGCCTCGGCGGCATCTTCAATCTCAATTCGCTTTAGGGTGCGTGACTCGGGATTCATGGTGGTATCCCACAGCTGCTGCGGCATCATCTCACCTAATCCCTTAAAGCGCTGCACGTTGTACTTGGCATTGTCCGGTAGGGCTGCGATGCCGTCGGACAGATCTTTTTCGCTATAGCAGTAGGTGTGGTTTTTGCCTCGCTCTAGCTTGTACAGTGGTGGGCAGGCGATGTAAATGTAGCCCTGGTCTACTAAGTCGCGCTGATACCGATAAAAGAAGGTCAGCAGCAGCGTGCGAATGTGCGAGCCGTCTACGTCCGCGTCTGTCATTAGGCAAATGCGGTGGTAACGAAGGTTTGCCGGGTCAAATTCAGCGCCTTTGATCCCTAGCCCTAGGGCCGTAATCAACGACTGGACTTCGTTGTTTTTGTAGATTTTGGCGTCGTCGGTTTTTTCAATGTTGAGAATTTTACCGCGCAACGGCAAAATCGCTTGGAAACGGCGATCGCGTCCCTGTTTTGCACTACCTCCCGCAGAATCCCCCTCTACAATGAAGATCTCTGATTCGGACGGATCGCGAGAGCTACAGTCAGAGAGCTTACCTGGCAAGGTAGACGATTCTAAGACAGACTTACGACGAACCAAGTCACGCGCTTTCTTCGCAGCTTCTGCGGCATTAAATGCCTGAATGGCCTTGGACAAAATGGCATCGGCTACGTTGGGATTAAAGTCCAGATATTCAGTGAGCGCCTCACCGACCAAGGAATCTACAATACCTCGAACTTCGGTATTTCCCAGCTTTGTTTTGGTTTGCCCTTCAAATTCAGGCTCTGGTACCTTAACCGATACAACGGCGGTGAGTCCTTCGCGAATGTTCTCACCAGCCATGTTAGATTCACCATCTTTGCGCTTTTTGCGCTTTCGGGCAAACACATTGAGCGTGCGAGTGAGGACGGTTTTAAGGCCTTCTAAGTGAGTACCGCCATCAATGGTGCGAATGTTGTTGGCAAACCCGAGTAGGTTGTCAGAGAAAACATCGCCGCACCACTGTAAAGCTGCTTCTACCTGAACACCGTTTTTGTCGGAGTTGACGTAAATAATGTCAGGGTGCAGCGGGTCTTTGCCATCATTAATATAGGCAACGTATTCTTTAATGCCGCCTTCGTAATGGAAGCGAGACTTACGGGGCTGGTCAGCTTTTATCAGTTCTAGGCGGTGGTCGGTAAAGGTGATATCTACGCCCGCATTCAGGTAGGCTAGCTCACGCAGGCGTCTGGCCAGGGTGTCGTAGTCGAATTCTGTGGTGTGCGTAAAGATGGTTTCATCTGGCTTAAAGATGACCTGGGTGCCGGTTTTATTCGAGCCTTTTTCAGTTTTGAGCGTGCCGATAGGAACGCCCCGTTCAAAGCGCTGAGTGTGCACGTTACCGTTGCGCCATACGGTGACTTCTACCCAGTCCGAGAGTGCATTGACGACCGAAACGCCAACGCCGTGAAGCCCGCCAGAGACCTTATAGCCACTGTCGCCACCAAACTTACCGCCAGCGTGGAGCACCGTGAGAACTGTTTCTAGGGCTGACTTCCCCGTTTTGGGGTGAACGTCTGTAGGAATGCCGCGACCGTCGTCAGTCACAGTGACTGAGCCATCTGGATTGAGCGCTGCGGTGATGTGCTTACAGTGCCCTGCCAAGGCTTCATCGACGGAGTTATCAATAACTTCGTATACCAGATGGTGCAGGCCGCGTGGGCCTGTACTACCGATGTACATCCCCGGACGCTTACGAACAGGTTCAAGCCCTTCTAGGACCTGAATCTGTTGTGCGCCGTAGTTATTGTCATTCGCCATGCGTGTTCTCCTGAGTCTGGTCTCGTGGGATGGGTCTTTTTTTATTCGGCGGGGCCTTGTGGATGCTGGAGTGAAAAGGGGCAGTCTCGACTGATTTGGAGGGTGCCTTTTATTAGCCTCTATAAGGCCGTTTTGAATCGGTAAAATGATAATGTGTAACGGATTCTAGCACAAAGGGGTTAAAAGCGATTTTAGAGCGCTCTCAGCGAACTTATAAAAATGGGATGATAGTCTTTATTGCTGGGATCGTTTTTGCGACCTCAAAGGGTTGTCTGAGAACCTGCCTTAAAAGTTAACTTTTCGTGTCTGCTATTGGCTCGTATCACCTTGTTCGTATCCACCCTGACTCACGCTGGACTTAACTGGATTGCAAAATAGTTCGTTTGTACCCTATCTCATTGTAGTGGTTGGTCCGACCGCTTCGGGCAAATCTAGATTGGCGATGACGATCGCAGGCCAAGGCATTTTGCCAAAGCCCGTTGTCATTTTGAATGCTGATTCGCGGCAGGTATATAAAGAGTTCGATATTGGAACAGCTAAGCCGTCTGTGGCCGAGCGGCAGCGGGTGCCTCATCGTTTTGTAGATATCTGTGAGCCGACTGAGGTGCTAACGGTTGCAGAGTATCAGCAGCAGGCGCAGGCTGCGATCGCTCAAATACATCAGTCACAAGACTGTATTCCACTATTAGCTGGTGGGACTGGGCTGTATATTAATGCGATCACTAAGGGCTTAAAAATACCTCGCGTACCGCCCAATGCTCACTTGCGACGTCAGCTGACGAGCTTGGGCCAGCGCTACTGTTACTGCCTGCTAAAGCAAGTGGACCTAGAAGCGACCGCTCGCATTCACCCCAACGATCAGGTCAGAACCCTTCGTGCGCTTGAGGTGTACTACGTCACGGGCCGAACAATTTCAAGCCAGCAGGGAGAGGACCCGCCAAGCTATCCGATCCTATATATAGGGTTGGACTGTGATGTGGATGTGTTGCGATCTCGCATCACCCAGCGCGTTCATCACATGGTTGAGGCCGGACTGGTGACTGAAGTCCAAGGCCTAATCGAAAAGTACGGCGCAGATCTGCCGCTGCTCAAGACCCTGGGCTATGCCGAAATGCAGCAGCATTTGTCAGGTGATCTTTCTTTAGACGCAGCCATAGACCTCACTGTGCAGCACACCTGTCAGTTTGCCAAACGCCAGCGGACTTGGTTTCGTAAGGAGGCTCAAATTGAGTGGTTTACTGTAGGCGATCTGGCGCTAGTCGAGAACGTGTTAGCCCGTGTCGATGAATTTGTTCAAACGTGAGTTCGACGGATAATTCTGCAAGAAAAAAGGCTGAAGCTTATATTCGGAGTATGTAGCTTCGAACAACTTCA